>CBDFMO010000016.1:0-307500 GCA_965249705.1 Sphingomonas sp.
CCGGAAACCTGCGAGATCGTGACGGGATCGAAAAACTGAACCTGCAGGTCCGAGTACTCGTACGAGTAGCCCGTGACGTTCAAGCTGAGGCGCCGATCGAGCAACAATGTCCGCAAACCAATTTCTCCGCCCTTTGCGGTTTCCGCCCGGTACCGGCTGCCAGCCTGGGTCGACGCTGCGGTGAGGCCCGCAGAAATGTTGAATCCGCCAGCCTTAAAACCTTCCTTGTAGGTTGCATAAAGCGTGGTATCGACCGTCGGCTTGTAGCGGAGCGTGACCTGCGGGGAGAGATTGGTGTCACGGTACCGGTCTCGCAGCGACAACCCCCCCGGAAAGGCCGCTGCGAGAGCTGGATGAGATGCAAACGAGAACTGATATGAATCTCGAGACTCGATGCTGTAGCGGGCACCGCCCGAAAGCTCGAGTTGCGGCGTAATCTTGAATGTACCTTCGGCAAAAACCGACATAGAGTCGTTAGAGAACCCATTGTCGCGCTGGAACGACCGATAAGTGTTCAAGACCGGATCAATTGGTACTGGCAATATGTACGCATCTGAGTTGAGGACGAACGTCCCATGAGCATAATATCCGCCAAACAGGACATTGAACGGACCGCTGAACTTCGACTGAAACCGAAGCTCTTGCGAAAATTGCTTGAAATCGACAAACTGTGTGAATGTGGCAGGGTAAGCCTCACCGCTCACATTGTTTAGATCTTCCTGCCGAAAGTGAGTGTATCCGGTGATGGAGGAGACATCGAATGGATCGCTTGTTACGTTTGCAGCTAGCACGACATATTGCGACTTGAAGTCAGCATACATCCGGCCGTCGCGGGCGTAACGGTAACCGGCTTGAGCGACTTCGACTGGGATAGAAGATTGGTCCGAACGGCCATTGACAACGCAGTCGGCGTTGGGACTCGGCGGTCTGCCATTTGCCGATAGCGGCGTTGTGCGGCCGCTGCCGCAAACGCGCTCGACCAGATCCGTGGCACCGCCATCAACGACACTGGAAATGCCGCCCTTTAGCTGTAGCGTAAAATTCGGAGAGACATCGAGCTCGGCAGTCGCGCGCAAACCGTAGTTTTCACCGCCCCCACGTCGTGGACCAGGACTGGTCCGGACCTGCGTCCCGATATAGTTTGTGTAAGTTGGCGCCGCCGTATTGGTGAAAGCCCCATCGCTTTTTCCGTAACGGCCTGCGAGCCGCAGTCGCAATGTATCGGATACCGGACCAGACACATACGCTTCGACGTATTTGTCGCGCGCTTCAAACCCGTACCCGGCCTTAACACCCGCCTCAAATTCCCTTGTAGGGTTGTTGCTCGTTACGCTGATAAGCCCGCCGGTCGTATTCTTGCCGAAGAATAGCGCTTGGGGACCTTTAAGAACCTCAACACGCTGAATATCGAACTGAGGCAAACTGATTTCGCGACCGCGGCTCATCGCGATGCCATCGATCACAAATGAAACCGATTGATCGAAGGCCGCGCTGAGCGCGGTTGATCCCACGCCGCGCAAGAAGATGCTGGCCGACGAGCCGGACGCCGCTCTTCCTGCGACCATCGATGGCACCAAGGTAACAAGGTCCGATACTCTGCTGACCTGATACTCGCTCAGCGTGCTGCCACTGACGGCCGTGATTGCCACTGGTGCATCGAGCAAACGTTCGGATTTTCGGCGAGCTGTTACGATGATGTCGTCAGGAGAATTATTTGACGCCTCTGCGCTGGCCGGGGTGTCAGGAGCGGTCTGGGCGAGCGCTGCCATCGGAACCAATGCGCTAGTTGTCAGCGACAGGACTGCGAGCTTCAATCTTACGGCCATCTAACCAATCTCCCCTATATCGCGCGCTATTCTGCGCACTTGTCGAATGTGTCGTGGTATCTAGATCAGCGACTGAATCGCCGTTCTGCTAAGGTCCGCGCGTGCCTGCATCTGCGGGTGTAAAAATGCCGCAACAGCGACACAGTCACAGAAGATCGAGCATCTGGCACGAGTTTGGGCAGTGCAGACTTAACGCATTCGAGCGCAGCCATTTCAGCAATCCTCGTCCAGCCCGGCTCTTCGACCGTGCCGATAACCTGACAATCGACAAACCTAATGTCAATAGGTAAACTCGGCTTGAGCAAAATCTAATGAACTTAGGTTCAAGCTTGACGGTATGGCATGGGATCGGCAGGCGTTTAGTAAAAAACAGGAGTGGCAAGAGATGGTACCTGAGCGGTTGCCCGTCATTGTGGCGGTAGGCGAACGAGTTGATCGGCCGCAACAGGTCGAAAACGCAATGGAACCCATTGCCCTCATGATGGCTGCGCTCAAGGCATGCGAAGAGGACGCGGCTGTGTCCCTTCTACCACACGTCACCCGACTCAGCCTCGTTGGCTTGATTAGCTGGCAATACCGTGATCCCGTTAGGCTGCTCTGTGATCGATTGAGCATCGAGCCCGCGGAGCGGATTAATGCGAGCATGGGTGGCGAGACGCCGGTGCGCCTCATTCATGAAGCCGCAATCGAGATTGCGCGGGGGGTCGAAATCGTTGCAGCCATCGTGGGAGGGGAAGCCAGTCACGCTCGAGGAAAGGCCCGCAAGCAGGGTGCGAAACTGAATTGGACACCCTCCGTTTCACGAGAAGACGGGGTAAAATTTCCATCAACGCGGCTGGCACTGAGTTCGTTGGCCAGAGAGCTAGGTGCTGGTGATCCCGCCAGTATCTATCCCTTTTATGAAATGGCCACTCAGGCGTCTTGGGGTGAAACGCCGCGCGAAGGTCGCGAAGCAGATGCCGAAGTTTGGGCAAAATATGCGTCTGTTGCGGCAGTAAACCCGAATGCTTGGATCCGATCGGCACCAAGCGCCGAAACTATTGCTACCGTTTGCGCAGACAACCGGATGGTTTCCTGGCCTTATCCAAAGCTCATGGTGGCCAACCCGGCAGTGAATCAAGCTGGGGCTGTGATTGTCATGAGCCTAGCGATGGCGCGCAAACTCGGTGTACCGGAAGACCGATTGGTTTACGTCTGGGGTGGCGCACACGCGGTAGAGCCAGAAGACTATCTACTCCGCGATCGGTATGATCATTCAACCGCGCAGGCCGCCGTTCTACATCGAGCTGTCGATATTGCTGGTGGCGATGTCGCGCGGATCGACCACATGGAATTATACAGCTGTTTTCCTGTCGTGCCCCGCATGGCCATGCGGGCAATGGGGCTGGATGAAAAGACGACAGTCCCCACGGTTGCAGGCGGCCTGACTTTTTTTGGAGGCCCACTAAACAATTACATGAGCCATGCGACTGCCGCGATGGTTCGAACCTTGCGCAACCATCCGGGCAATCTTGGACTGCTTTATGGACAAGGCGGCTATGTGAACAAACACCAGTCGCTGGTCCTCAGCACTACGCCACCGATCAGCCCGATCTCGCTCGATTCGTCTGTGCAGTCGGCTGCGGACGCTGCTCGCGGACCGGTTCCGCAGCTCGCTCCGAAATATGTCGGACCTGCTACGATTGAGACCTACACCGTCACCTACGCACGCGATGGTGAACCACTGCAAGGGGTCGTGATCGCCAGGACGCCGTCAGGTGACCGAACGATGGCCCGGGTGCCGGCTGGCGACGCACAGGGTATCGGCCTTTTGACGTCGCTCGATCGCAGCGCGATTGGTGTCGAAGGCGTCATACGGCGCGACGTTTTCGGCAAGCCGGTCTGGACTTTAGTCGGGACGGTCGCGGGCCGAACCCGACAATTCACTTATGTCGAGCGAGATGGGCCAATCACGGTCGTGACGATCAAGCGTCCCGAAGCGATGAATGCGCTTCATCCGGACGCTAACGCCGAACTTGCGGAAATCTTTGACGATTTCGCGGCCGATCCCGATCAGTGGATCGCCATCCTGACCGGAACTGGCGATCGTGCCTTCAGTGCGGGCAACGACCTGCGCGAGACGGTGCGGCGCATGTCGCGCGGCGAGCCGCTCGAGACTCCGACCACCGGCTATGCCGGCCTGACAGCGCGGTTCGATCTCGACAAGCCTGTCATCGCCGCCGTTAACGGCGTCGCAATGGGCGGCGGATTCGAAATTGCCCTTGCCTGCGATCTGATTGTTGCCGCTGATACGGCGATCTTCGCGTTGCCTGAACCACGAGTCGGTCTCGCAGCTCTCGCGGGCGGGCTTCACCGGCTGCCACGCGAAATCGGGCTGAAACGTGCGATGGGGATGATCCTTACGGGTCGCCGGGTCGACGCAGCAGAAGGTAAAGCTCTCGGATTCGTGCACGAAGTCGTCTCACCATCCGAACTTATGGTGTGCGCGAAGCGGCTGGCGACCGAAATGCTCGAGCTTTCACCCATGTCGTTGCGTGCGTCGAAGCAGATCGTGCGCCTGGGCTTGGAAAACGCGAACATTGCCGAAGCCTATAATGCCCAGGAAAGTCACCCAGCGCTAAAGGCCTTGTTTCGGTCCGTCGACAGTCGGGAAGGCCCCCTTGCATTTGCGGAGAAGCGCCCCCCGATCTGGAAAGGAAAGTAATGATCACCACCCGCTTCACCGAGATGTTCGGCGTCGAGCATCCGATCGCCCAGGGCGGCATGCAATGGGTCGGCACCGCAGAGCTCGTTTCGGCCGTTGCCAATGCAGGGGCGCTCGGCTTCCTGACCGCCTTAACGCAACCAACGCCCGAAGCATTGGCGCAGGAGATCGCGCGAACGCGGGACATGACCGACAAGCCGTTCGGCGTGAACCTCACGATTCTGCCTTCGATCAATCCGCCGCCATATGCCGAATATCGCCAGGCGATCATAGAGAGTGGCGTGAAGGCAGTCGAAACCGCAGGCTACAAGCCCCAAGAACATGTCGACGCGTTCAAAGCTCACGGCATTAAGGTCACGGCCGGTGCTCACGGCATTAAGGTGATCCATAAATGCACCGCGGTCCGGCACGCGCTGTCTGCCGAGCGTATGGGAGTCGACGCAATCTCGATCGACGGGTTCGAGTGCGCAGGGCACCCTGGAGAGGATGACATCCCCGGCCTCATCCTAATTCCCGCGGCAGCGACAGGCGTCGGCAGCTGACAAAGTGACCGTACCGATGCTTGCCAGTGGCGGCTTTGGGGACGGTCGTGGCCTAGTTGCCGCACTCGCGCTCGGCGCCGACGGCATCAACATGGGAACGCGTTTTTGTGCAACAGCCGAGGCGCCGATACATGATGGTATCAAACAGGCGATGATCGAAAACGACGAGCGCGCGACCGAACTTCTGTTTCGGAGTTATCGCAATACGGCGCGCGTCGCCAAGAACAGCGTCGCAATCGAGGCAGTCCGTATAGAGCGTGAAGGCAAGCCCTTCGAGTCGATTGCTCACCTTGTCAGGGGTGCTCGCGGCCACGAAGGGTTGGTCAACGGCGATCCCGAGCATGGTATCTGGACGGCCGGCATGGTGCAGGGACTCATCCACGACATTCCAACCGTCAAACAATTAATCGAGCGCACTTGCATCGTTAGTGAAGCCGAGGCGATTATCGACGGCCGGTTGCGGAAGGCTATCGGACAACTTCAAACCGCCTGAGAAGCGAGCCCTTGGCGATGCACCGTCTGGTCGCGACGTCTGTCCGCTTGGCTAGGCCAACGCTTCAGCTGCATAAACAATGCTTCAGCTGTCTGGCGCGCAAGCGATGCCAGCAAGTCCATCTGCGCGACCATCGACGCGGCGTCTGCCGACGCGGCAGTGCCGCGGATCATGCGTCCCTTGATTCCGTGAATGATGGCGGCCAGTCGGAACATGTTGAATGTAAGATAGACATCGAGATCATCGATGCGCTCGCGGCCGGTTCGCTTACAATAAGCCGCTACATATGCGGCTTCGTCGGGAATACCGAGCGCTGCTAGGTTGCGGTCCGCTAGCCCCCAAGGAAGCGCGGAAGGTGTTCGATACATCATAAGGTTATTAGCGAAATCGACCACCGGGTCGCCCAGTGTCGCCAATTCCCAGTCGAGGACCGCGACAATACGGGATTCGGACGGATGATAAATAACGTTGTCGACACGGTAGTCGCCATGCACGATGCGCGTTCCCTGGTCCTGCGGCAGGCGTGTAGGCAACCATTCAACGAGATAATCCATATCGGCGGTTCGTCCCGCTTCCTCATCCTCCAGATATTGACGCGACCAACGCGAGACCTGCCGCGCAAGATAGCCGCCGCGTCGCCCAAAATCGCCTAGTCCGACCGTGTCAGGATCGAGTTGGTGAATTGCGCCGATGGTTTCGCCTAAAGAGCACTGGCAGGCTTCCCTTTCAACGGGCGGCACACCGGGGAAGCCACCGTCCCAAAAGATGCGGCCCTCGACAAGATCCATGACGTAGAACCACGACCCGATCACGGCATAGTCGGTGCAGACGGCGTGAACATGTGGAACGGGAATGCCCGCTAATTCGAGCGCCTGCATGACGCGGGCCTCTCGGTCCACAGCATGCGCGCCCTTAAGTAATATGCCGGGCGGCTTTCGTCGCAGGACGTAGGACGCTCGCGGCGTGACAAGCTTGAACGTCGGGTTCGATTGTCCGCCACTGAACTGTTCAATTGTAAGCGGTCCTGCAAAGCCGACAACATGGGCGTCGAGCCAGGCGGTCAAGGCTCGTAGGTTGAAGCCGAAGCCCTCCCGGACTGCTGTCGTCTGCCCGCCCAAGGTCACGACTGCTGATTCTTCCAGTCGCGTTTTATCTTTTTGGCAAGGCTCCACTTGTGGACCTCGGTTGGCCCGTCATAAATTCGAAATGCTCTCACTTCGCGAAAAACCTGCTCGACGATGGTGTCGCCCGAGACGCCGGTTCCCCCCATGACCTGAACACACCGATCGGCGATCCGCATCAACGCCTCGCTCACCGCGACCTTCGCCATCGAACTCTCCGACGTGCCGAGTGCCCCGGTGTCGAGTACATCGGCACACCAGTCGATAGTCAGTTCGGCAAGTTTCAGATCGATCAGGTTTTCGGCAAGCATAAAGCCGACACCCTCATGATCGATCAACGGCTTTCCGAAGGCTTGGCGACGGCAGGCGTAATCGGTCGCGATCTCGTGCGACCGCGCGCAGGCACCGAGCCAGCGCATGCAGTGCGTTAAGCGTGCGGGAGCCAGGCGAACCTGAGCAAGCTCGAATCCGGCACCGGGGCTGCCCAGCATCTGATCAGCGGGAACCCGTAGCCCTTCGATCGCAACAATGGAATGGCCGCCAGGCATAGATGAGTCGATCGTGTCGAGCACGCGCTCGATTCGGATTGCGGGATCGGGCAGATCGACGAGAAACAGCGAAGCGCCTTCTTCGGCTTTTGCCATAATGATGCCCACCTGCGCTCCGTCAGCCCCGGTAATAAAGGCTTTGCGGCCGTCGATCCTCCAGTGGTTTCCGTCGCGTTTTGCCACCGTCTGCATCATTGAGGGGTCAGAGCCAGCGCCGCCGTCGGCGGCCGGTTCGGTCATGAAAAAGGCCGAACGCGCCTTTCCCGACACCAGCGGAGACAAAAAGCGCACCTTTTGCTCAACCGTGGCGGTTTTGCCGAGCAAATACATATTACCCTCGTCGGGTGCCATCACGTTGACCGCCAGCGGCCCGAGTGGCGACACGCCGGCAGCACGCAGGACGAGCGCGGTGTCACGATGGGTGATATGCTGCCCGTCAGTCAGGATATGTGGTGTCAGGACATCGTGCGCGCGCGCGAGGTCCCGCATCTCCTGAACAAGGATGTCGCTCGGGCCATGCGCAGTGAGTCTGGCATCAGTTTCAAAAGGCACGATGATTTCACGCACAAAGCGTTCAACCCGTGCCGCAATTTCGGCGCCTTTACTCATAATTTGGCTCATCCCACCATGGAAAAAAATCGGGCATGTCGACCGTCACCCGATCCGGGAACGTCGGCGCTCGCTTCTCGAGAAAAGACGCAACGCCCTCGGCCGCATCTGCGCTACGCCCGCGAGCGACGATGCCGCGACTGTCGATACGGTGCGCATCCATCGGATGTGTCATATCGAGACCGCGCCACATCATCTGGCGCGCGAGCGCAACAGAGACGGGGGCTGTTCCCGCAACGAAACCACGTGCCAGAGCCCGTGCCATGGGTAGCAGGTCATCGGGCGCATGAAGCGATCTTACCAGACCGCCGCGTAACGCCTCCTCAGCATCGAAGACCTGGCCACTGAAGCACCATTCGAGCGCTTGACTGATTCCGACAACTCGCGGGAGAAAGTAGGAGGATGCTGCCTCCGGAACGATGCCGCGCCGGACGAAAACGAAACCGAAGCGGGCGGTCGTGCTTGCGAGGCGAATATCCATCGCCAATGTCATCGTGACGCCAGCGCCAACAGCGGGACCGTTGATGGCGGCAATGATAGGCTTCAAGCAATCGAAGAAGCGCAACGTCACTCGCCCGCCCCCATCGCGCGGCGTATGGCGCTTGCCATCAGCGTGCGCAGTGCTGTCCTGGGCAACGAATCCATCTGCGCCTCCAGACAGGTCGGCACCTGCGCAGAACGCGCGACCGTCCCCCGTCATGATGACGGCACGGACGTCATCATCCGCGTCGATGCGGTCGATCGCGTCGATCAGCTCGTCGATCGTCCGCTCCGTAAGCGCGTTCAGCTGTTCGGGGCGTGCAAGCGTTATCGTCGCGATGCCTTCATCGACATCGTAGCGAATGGTTTGATAGGTCGTCATTGCTAAAGGGACTGACCGTCGTCGATCACGAAATCAGCGCCGGTGACGTTGCCGCTTTCGTCCGATAGTAGGTAAATGAGCATCGAATCTAACGCGTTTTCATCGAGCATGCGCCGCCTCGGCCATGTACCGATATGTTTCTGCCCGCCCTCGCTTGCGAACCAGTCTGCTGCGAGTTCGGACGCGATATATCCCGGAGAGAGTATGTTCACGTTGGGTCCGAGCCTTATCCACTCGCGCGCCAGCAACTTGCCCATGTGCGTGACCGCCGCCTTCGATGCGCTGTAGGGCACGGTGCCGGTCGTATGCATTTGCGCGGTTATCGACGAGATCAATACGATCCGTCCCCGTTCGGCGATCCCGGCCGAGCGCATACGACGCGCGCCCTCGCGCGCGGTCAGAAAAACACCTCGGACGTTCACCGCAAACAACTTGTCGAAATCGGCAACCGCGATGTCGAGCGCCCTCCCCTCGATGGTGACGCCCGCATTGGCCACCACGCCGTCGACAGCTCCGAACGCCGCTTCAGCCGCTTCGAAAGCAGCGAAAACCGACGCCTCATCGGCCACATCAAGTTGGACGGCGAGCGCCCGGCCTCCCTGGCTAACAATGTCTGCTTCCAATGCCTGCAAGCGTTCGATCCGGCGTGCACCGAGCACAACGGATGCCCCCTGGGCCGCGCAGATTCGGCCAAATCTCGCGCCGATTCCCGAAGATGCGCCAGTGATCAGAATCGTGCGACCGGAGAGTCTTGTCGCATCGGGCATGCTCATGCTCCTTGGAAATTAGCAGCGCGTTTTCCGACAAAGGCCGCCACCCCTTCATCATAATCAGCCGTTCGTCCCGCATCGCGTTGCGCCAGACGTTCGGCGGCAAGCATGTCGGTCCAGTCGGCATCCACCGCCTTCCAAGCCAGTTTGCGGATAGAGCGCAGCGCAAAGGGACCGTTGGCAAGGCGACCCGCAATCTCGACGGCTTTTGTCTCGAGCGCGTCATCGGGCACGACCTGATTGACCAGACCCCAGTCGAGCGCTGTGTGCGCCGATAGTCGATCCCCGAGCAGCATCAGCTGCATGGCGCGAGGCCGGCCGATCGTGCGGACGAGCATGTGCGTGGACCCGGCGTCTGGAACCAGCCCGATACGGGCGAAGGCCTGCAGGAAAAAGGCGCTTTCGCCAGCTATGATCAGATCTCCTGCCATCGCCAGCGACGCGCCCGCTCCAGCAGCCGCGCCATTTACTGCGGCTACCCAGGGCACCGCGAGATCGCGCAATCGCTGCATCAGCGGATTGATATGGCTTTCGAGAACAAAGCCTGCATCAAAATCTCTCGCATCGCCCGATGCGCCGAGACCGCCGTTGAGGTTTGCGCCCGAACAGAACGCCCGACCAGTGCCGGTCAGGACCATGGCATGCGCCCGATCCTCAACTTCGTCCAAGGCTTCCGAGAACCCCTCAACCATGTCGAGCGTCAGCGCGTTAAGCGATCCTGGATCGTTAAGACGCACGATAGCAACAGAGTCGTGCCATTCGAGCTTCAGCGTTGCCACAGCCATAACGATCCTCTCAGTCTTCCAGCGTCCGCGCGATCAGCAGTTTCATGATTTCGGTCGTGCCACCGTAAATGCGCTTGACGCGAACATCCTTGTACATCTGCGCGATCGGATACTCGTTCATGTAGCCATAGCCACCGAACAGCTGCTGGCACGTGTCGACGATCCTTTGGGCTGTTTCGGACACCCAGTATTTTGCCATGCTGGCCGTCGAAGCATCGAGGGTCCCCGTCATCAACCTTGCGATGCATTCATCACAAAAGACCCGCGCGATCGTGGCTTCGGCCTTGCATTCGGCAAGTTTGAACTGGGTATTCTGAAAGTCGATAATGCGTGTGCCGAAGGCGGACCTCTGGGCGACGTAATCGATCGTATGACGGAGCGCGGCCTCGATGATCGCCAGCGACTCAAGCGCAATCATAAGCCGCTCCTTGGGGAGCTCTTCCATGAGTTGATACAATCCGCGGCCCTCGATGCCACCGACCACGCTGTCCACGGGCACAAAGACGTCATCGAAAAACAGTTCAGACGTATCGCCCATCTCCAGACCGACCTTGTCGAGGTTGCGGCCGCGACGAAAACCCTCGGCCTCTCGTGTATCGACCAGGATCAGCGAAATGCCCTTGCTGCGCGCGGCAGGATCGGTCTTGGCCACGACGATAATGAGCTCGGCATGCTGGCCGTTGGTAATGAACGTCTTTTGTCCATTAAGCACATACCCATTACCGTGACGTTTGGCGGTGGTGCGGATCCCCTGCAGATCGGAGCCCGCGCCCGGTTCGGTCATTGCAATTGCGGCGATCAGCTCGCCGGAAACGAGTTTGGGAAGCCAGCGTTGGCGCTGCTCGTCGGTACCATATTTTTCGATGTAGGGCGCGCAGATCGCATTGTGCAGGTGAAGACCCCAACCCTCAATCCCGGCCACGCCAAGTTCGCGGATGATCACCGCATCATGGCGGAAATCGCCGCCGGCTCCGCCATGATCGCTGGAAATCGAAACCCCGAGGAGCCCGGCATCAGCTGCCTTTTGCCATGCCGTGCGCTCGACGATTCCATCCTCGCGCCACTTGGCCAGTCGGTCGGACGGCGCGACTTCAGCAACAAAGCGCGCAACCGAATCGCCGAACATGATGATTTCCTCGTCCGCCCATGGGGCAGGATCATGGAAATAGCGTGCGCTCATCAGCGCGGCGCCATCCGGATTGCACCGTCCAGCCGGACGTCCTCACCATTGAAATAGCCGTTTTCAATCATGACCAGGGCAAGCTGAGCATATTCAGCAGGATTTCCCAGCCGTTTGGGGAAGGGTACCGACGCGGCGAGCGCTGCTTTTACATGTTCGGGCCCCCCCTGAAGCAGTGGCGTGTCAAAGATGCCCGGAAGGATCGTATTGACGCGAATACCCTCGCTCATGAGGTCGCGTGCGATCGGGAGTGTCATACCGACGACGCCGCCCTTCGATGCCGCATAGGCGGCCTGCCCCATCTGTCCGTCTTCGGCCGCCACGCTTGCAGTGTTCACGATTGCGCCGCGTTCGCCGTCCTCCAGCGGGTCGAGCGTCAGCATGCCAGCCGCCGATTTTGCGATGCACCGAAACGTGCCGACCAGATTGATCTGGATAATGAGGTTGAAGGCATCAAGGGGAAAATGCTTGATGCTACCGTCCTCGCGCGAACGCCCCGCGGTTTTGATCGCGTTGCCCGTCCCCGCACAATTGACGAGTATCCGCTCCTGTCCGTGTACCGCGCGGGCCTTAGCAAAGCCTGCATCGACGCTTGCGTCGTCGGTGACGTTGACCTTGCAAAATATGCCGCCGATATCGGCGGCGACGACCTCACCCTTCGCCTCGTTCAGGTCGAACAAGGCGACCTTTGCACCTCTGGCGGCAAGCGCTCGGGCCGTGGCTTCGCCAAGCCCCGATGCGCCGCCGGTGACGACAGCTGCAACGCCGGATTCGATTTTCATTATTAGTCCTTCCCGAGAATTCAGTCGTTGATTCGCTCGATGATGATCGCAGGGGCCATGCCGCCGGCCGCACACATGGTGACCAGACCGTAGCGCCCGCCGGTACGCTCGAGTTCATCGAGAACAGTGCCGATCAGCATCGCCCCTGTTGCCCCGATCGGATGGCCGAGAGCGATCGCGCCGCCATTTACGTTGACCTTGGAACGATCAAGATCGAGGTCGCGGATGAACTTTTCAGCAACGACGGCAAAGGCTTCGTTGATTTCCCACAGATCGATATCATCCTTGGTCAGCCCCGCTTTCGCCAGCGCCTTCTTTGCAGCCGGGACCGGTGCGTTGAGCATCAGCGTCGGATCGTCGCCGACATTGGCGGTCGCCACGATCCGAGCGCGCGCCTTCAGGCCGTGCTTCATTGCATAGTCCTTGGATGCCAGCAGGACCGCAGCGGCGCCGTCGACTACGCCCGAGGAGTTGCCGGCATGGTGCACCGGTTTGATATCCAGGTCGGGATAGCGACGATTGATCTGCTGGCGAAAGGTCGTTCCCTTTTCGTCATACGCCCAGTCGGCCATCGCGGCGAACGCGGGCTTCAGTTGCGCCAGTCCCTCCGCCGTCGTCTCCGGACGCGGATATTCATCCCTTACGAGAAGGGGATTGCCCGCATCGTCGACGACGGGCACGATCGACTTGTCGAAACGACCTTCGGCAATTGCCTGCGCCGCGCGGCGCTGACTTTCGAGCCCGAACGCGTCAAGGTCCTCGCGGCTGATCCCCTGCAGGCTTGCTATCGCATCGCCGCAGACGCCTTGGTGCGATTGGGGATGTGCCGCATCAAGCCGCTCGTTTCCCGCGCCCATCAGAGCCATCGGTTTTCCCTCGGCCTGATCCTCGGCAGCGATCTGACCCGTAAAGCTCATCATCTCGGTGCCCCCCGCGATGACCAGATCCTCCATGCCGCTCATGATTTGCGCCGCCGCCAGGCTCACCGATGTTATTCCGCCACCGCAGAAGCGATCAAGCGTGACCCCCGATGCCGTAACCGCGTAGCCGGCATCAAGTGCCGCCATGCGACCGAGGTCGCCCCCCTGCTTGCCGCGCTGCGTCGAGGTCGACCAAATGATATCGTCGACATCTGCAGTATCGAGATGGTTTCGGTCGGCGATTGCCCTGAGTACCGTTGCCGCGAGCTGCTGCGGATGAAGATGGGCGAGCGCACCTTTTCCGACTTTGCCAATGCCGCGCGGCGTGCGGACAGCGTCAACGATATATGCTTCAGTCATTCGGCGTTCCCATCATTTCAGTCATCAAATTTGAACATTGCCTTAGGCGACACGCTGGCACAGGCGGCAGCCAGCGTGTGCGGATCGAGCGGCTCGAGAACACCGGACCCGATCAGGGCACCTATATCCGGCGTCGCGCCGAGCCATTCGTGCACGATCTCGGCGCTATGCTCGCCCATCAACGGCGCGGGACCGGCGGGCGCTTCGATGGCGCTACAGCCCTTGGCTGCCCAGCGTTCAGCGATAACCGGCTCATCAAGGTAAGGATGACCCTCGACGCGGAACAATTCCCGCTCGCGGTAATAGGGGAATTCGGGGAGGTCGGCGACGCGGAGCATACGGGCGGCGGGAACTCCAGCTGCCTGCAGCAGAGTCATGGCTTCCTCGCCAGATCGCGCTGCCAGCCAGTCCTTCAGAACTTCGTCGATAGCGTCGCGCGAAGCGCGACGCGCTGCCGACGTCTTCAGTAATTCTGCGTCGGGGAAGTCGATCGTTCGAGCAAGCTTGATCCAGTCATCAAAGCCGCGAACCGTAACAACGCTCCATTCGTCGTCTCCAGCCGAACGATAGACAGACCAGGGCCAGTCCGGCGTCTTTGGCTCGGTTTCGCCGCACGAGGCGCGTGCAACCTGCTCGCCGAAGTGCGCCAGCATCACCTCTGACTGAGCGACGCTCGCCCGTCCGCCGCGGCCCGTACGCAACCGCCTGATCAGAAGGGCAACTACGGCGATGGCGCCGATGCGACCCGCGACGTGATCGGGATAGATTGTCACCGAGTCGCAGAATCCTTCGGCATCGTCCGGATAACGCCATGCCAGTGTCAGGCCAGTAGCGGCGCGTACAAGGGGTCCGTAGCCCATCCGCGCGCTCCACGGCCCAGAAGCCCCGAAAGCCGAGCTGTCTGCTGTGATGATTGCGGGGTTCACGGCCGACACCGATGAATGATCAAGTCCAAGCGACTCCATCGTGCCCGGCTTGAAGTTCGACAGGATGATGTCGGCCTCGCGAGCGAGGTCTAGAAAGAGGTTGCGGCCTGCGGGATCACGAAGATTGATGCCAAGGCTGCGCTTGTTGCGGTGCCCAGCAGCAAAGCTCACCGAAAGTCCGTAGGAGAGATAGGATTGTCGATTGCCGTCCGGGTAATCGCGTGACTCGACTTTCACGACATCGGCGCCGCCGTCCGCCAGCAGACGACCTAGTTCAGCACCCACAACGATGACGCCGAGGTCGAGCACGCGTAGGCCGGCAAAGGGCAAGTCGCCAGTTTCTGTCCCTGCCGGCCAGGTTATTTCCGCTTCTGTTGCCGCCGTCGCAATCGGCCCCATGCGCACCGAGTCAATCTCGACGACGCCATTCGGAAGCTTGATTGCGACGCCATCGCTCGTAGATGCCGAAACAAAGGCGCCGCGCTCCCGCAAATGATCGGCGGCCAGACATTCCTCGAACGTCAGCACCGCACTGATCGGAACCCCGTGTCGCTGGCCGTCCTGTTCGAGGTCGGATCGCGAACGGTCGCGAAAATGGTCGGCGATGGCCTGCTGCAATTCGGTCGATTTGTAACGTGTCGTAATCTTCTCGAAATCCGGCCCTGCGAATGCCGACGGCTCGCCTAGCCACCGAAACATTCCCTGCCACTGTCGTTTCGCCAACAAACAGATGCGGACAAAACCGTCGCGACAGCGAACGATGGGGTATTGGACGCCGCGCACCGGACGATCGCGCGACAGCAGATGTGCAGGCTTGCCCATCGTTGCGCTGCCACTGATACCATAACCCGGATCGAGCGCCTGAACCGCGCCGTCGAGCGCCGAAAAATCGATGTGATCGCCGTGGCCCGTCCGCAGCGCATTGTAGATGGCAGTCACCAGCACGAAGGCTCCCTGCGCTGCGGCACATTGATAAGCCAGCTGGCCGGGCGGCAGCAGCGGCTCGCGACCGCGAATGCCCGAACGCGACAACTCGCCGGACAGTGCGTGTAGAACGGGATCGGTCGCCTGCCAGCGGGCATGGTCGGTGCCCGCCCCAAAATCACTGACCTGCATCGTCACCACGCCGGGTCGCCGCGCACGCAATTCGGCAACCCCGTTCGGCACTGGGCCGGAAAAGACGATAGCATGCACCGCTTCAAACAGCCCAACGCGCGACCTCGCGTGGACACCGCTGGATCTGATCTTGCCATTGTTGGCAGCCGCATCGGAAATAGCATCATCGCCAATTGGTGCCGTCCGCTCGACTGAGGCACCGAGCTCGGCGAGATAGCGCGTAATGGGCGCCAGCGGGCCTGCCACAGCGTCGATGATCCGAATGCCAGCGAGAGGTCGATCGATGGGAGCCGGCGATGTCACGGCTTCAGACCTGCGGACCGCGCGGATACGACGGGATCCCGTCTGGAAGCGCCACCCAAGGCAATTTGGAATCGGTCCAGATATGCATTGCAGGGGCGAAAGGCGCAGGATCGTCGAGCGTGCCCGCCTTCACAGCAATTATCTTGGGCGATGCACTCGGCACGGATCGAACCGGCGACCCACATGTCTTGCAGTGATCGCGCGAGAGCGGTGCCCCGCTCTCGGTTTCAGTGTCCTGCCAAGAGGCGAGCTCCCCGACGGCTTCCATCGTGCTGGCGCGCACGATCAGATTGACCGAGTAGGCGGCCCCCGACTGTCGACGGCATTGAGTGCAGTGGCAGGCGGCAACAGCCAAGGGTTGCGAAGTGAGAGTATATCGCACAGCACCGCATAGGCAGCGCCCCGTAATTTTCAGTTCGTCCGACATCCTCAGCTCCTCTCGCGCCATCGCGCTGTCTCTCTTGCACCTTTATCTAATGCTGTTAGATTGTAAATCGCGAAATGCGCTGGGTAGCGAGCGCTGAGAAGAGGAGAGATGAAAATGGCAACCGTGGCCGGCGATCATTATGCCATGCTAATCGACGGGGAAGCAGTCACGACATCCGCGACGATCCCGGTCAGGAACCCGGCCACTGGCGAAGTCTTTGCCGAGGCCCCCGCGGCGGGAGCCGAGGAACTCGAACGCGCCGTGGCCGCGGCTACCCGTGCCTTTCCGAGCTGGCGCGATACCCCGGTCATGGACCGAAAAGCCGCCGTGAAGCGTGCCTCGCAAATCATCGAGGAACATGCCGTTGAACTGGCGGCACTTTTCACGCTTGAGCAAGGTCGTCCGCTGGAAAGCGCGATACAGGAAGTGATGGGCGCGGCATTCTGGTTTAAGGCGACCACCTGGCTCGACATCCCCGTGGAGGTCACGGAAGACACCGACACCCGCCGCATCGAGGTCCATCACGTGCCGCTCGGCCCGGTCTGCGCAATTGTCCCCTGGAACTTTCCTGTGCTGCTCGCCGCCTGGAAGATCGCGCCTGCGCTGGTGGCAGGCAATACGATGGTCTTAAAGCCCTCACCGTTCACGCCGCTCACTGCCCTTCGCCTCGGAGCGCTCCTTGCCAATTGCTTCCCCCGCGGCGTGCTGAACATCATCTCGGGAGGCGACGAGCTTGGACCGATGATGACGGCGCACAAAGGGTTTGCAAAGATCACGTTCACAGGTTCGACGGCGACCGGCAAACGCGTGATGGAGGCGGCATCCAAAGACCTTAAACGGATCACGCTCGAGTTGGGTGGGAACGATGCTGCGATCGTCATGCCCGACGTCGACGTGGCAGCCATTGCCGAGCAGCTATTTCACGGGGCTTTCCACAACACGGCTCAGGTCTGTGTCGCCACGAAGCGACTGTTCATCCATGCCGATATCTATGACGAACTGCGTGATCGCCTGCATCAGCTGGCCAAGGAAACGCCTGTTGGCGATGGCGCCGAGCAGGGCAATCGCTATGGTCCGGTCCAGAATGAGCCGCAATATCGACGTGTGCTGGCAATGCTCGAAGAAGCACGTGCGGACGGTCTGACGCTTCTGGAAGGTGCACCGGTACCCGAACGTGGATACTTCATCCCGCTGACGCTCGTTGACAATCCGCCGGATGAAAGCCGCGTGGTCGCCGAAGAGGCATTCGGGCCGATCCTGCCCTTGCTCAAGTTCCACGATGTCAATGAAGTGATCGAACGTGCTAATGACAGCGAGTATGGCCTCGCCGGTGCGGTATGGTGTGCCGATCTCGATTTGGCCATGGCGATCGCGCATCGACTCGACACCGGTACGGTGTGGATCAATCAGAATCTCCAGTCGACACCCTTCACGCCACTCGCCGGGGCTAAGCAATCGGGCTTCGGACAGGAAAATGGCGTGGCGGGATTGCTCGAGTTCACCCGACCGAAGTCGATCTACGTCCCGAAGCTGCCTGCAGGGACAATGGCTGAAAGCGAGGCGGTAGCGCCGTGAAGCCCACACTGTCGCCTGCGGATGAAGCCTTCCGCACAGAAGTGCGCGGTTTCCTGAGCCAGGCGCTCACGATCCGAATGCGAGATGCCGGGCGATTGCGCACCAGCGTTTATGCCGATCCGGAAGCGCAGGCGGACTGGCAGCGTGCGCTGCACGAAAGGGGATGGGCCGCGCCGACCTGGCCGACCGAATATGGCGGCGCTGGGTGGTCGGTGGTTCAGCGGCACATTTTCTCGCGCGAGCGCGTCGCGGCGGGTGCTCCGCCGACGTCGCCGATGGGCCTCGAGCAGGTCGGTCCGGCCATTATGCGCTTCGGCAGCGCGGCGCAGAAAGAATTCTTTCTGCCGAAAATTCTGTCGGGAGAGCACTTCTGGTGCCAGGGCTATTCGGAACCGCAGGCCGGGTCCGATCTGGCATCGCTACAGATGCGGGCAGAGCGCGACGGTGACGATCTGGTGTGCACCGGCAGTAAGATCTGGACGACCCACGCCAATGTCGCGAACTGGATGTTCTGCCTGGTCCGTACGACGACAAGCGAGCGCAAACAGCAGGGCATTACATTCTTGCTGATCGATATGACCGCACCGGGAATCACGGTCACCCCGATTCTGATGAGTTCGGGAGAGTGGATTCAGAATCAGGTGTTTTTCGATTCGGTTCGCGTGCCCGTGACCAACGCCCTGGGCGGAATCGACGATGGCTGGACGGTTGCCAAGTATCTTCTCGAATTCGAACGTGGCGGTACGGCGTACGCGCCCGAGTTGCAGGTGAGTCTGGAGAATTTGCGCCGGAATGCGGCAACTGTGGCCGCCGAAGACGGGATGCTCAACGTCGATCCCGTTTTTGCGGCCAAGGTCGCGGAGCTCGCCATCCGTATCGAGGTTCTCGATGCGCTCGAAACCGAGCTGCTATCGGCGCTGTCGAGCGATCGTTCGATTGGCACCGACGCTTCGATGATGAAGATACTCGGCACCGAACTGCAACAGCGCATGACCGAACTCATGCTCGAAGCGGCCGGCCCCCTTGCCCGAGCGTGGCAACCCGGCGTGTCCATGCCGGGAGGCCCGGTCACCAATTTTCCGGGAACGCTAGACGATTATGTCAGCGGAGAGGTTTGGCAGGCCATTGCGCCTCTACGGTATCTCAACGAGCGAGCAGGGACGATCTATGCCGGGACGAACGAGATCCAGAGAGGCATCATCGCCAAGGCCCAGTTCGGCCTTTAGTCGATCCATTTTCAGACTGTCGTCAGCGCGCCGTAGCGCCGAACGTGGTCGTCATAGCCGCCCAGTTCGTTTTCGATCACCGTCAGCCGCTTGAAATAGCGCCCGATTGCAAGCTCGTCGGTCATTCCCATTCCACCGTGCAGCTGCACCGCCTGCTGCCCGACAAACCGCCCGGCCTCGCTCGCCGTCGCCTTCGCGGCGCTGGCAAGTCGACCGCGTTCTTGCCAGCTGCCATCCAGCGCTACCATCGCGCGCCGCGCAATAGCACCAGTGCGTTTAGCGGCGATATGCATATCGACCAGACGATGCTGGATGACCTGGAAACGCGCGATCGGCTGCCCGAACTGCTCGCGCTGCTTGGCGTAGGCCGCCGTGTCCGCGACCAGCCGCCGCATCAACGCTGCGGCCTCGATAGCGAGACAAGCAATCGCAGCGTCAGTGGCGGCAGTAAGAATTTCGCCGGCGTCGTTGGTCAGCATCAAAGCGTCGGCATTGATGAAGCGGAGATCCGTTGCAAACCTGCCGTCGATGGTCGGGAAGCTGCGGGCGGTGATCCCTGCCTGATTGCGCGGCGCTGAAAGAAGAGCCGTGGTGCCGCGCTCGGTTCGCGCGACGACAAGAAGCCAGTCGGCGCCACCGTCATCGAGCACGAGCAGCGCGTCGCCATCGAGACGCCAGCTGCCCGCCGTTGGCGTGGCACTCAAGCTGCCGCGCAGACGCCGATCGATGCCCGCAACAGCGACGCGGTCGCCATTTCTGGCAATACGTCTCAGAATCGTTTCCGCGTGCTCCCCAGCCACCGCCAGCAGGAGCCCTGTCGCGATCACGGCGGTCTCCAAAAAAGGGCTAGGCAGGCAATGTTCGCCCAAAGCGTCGATAACAGGCGCTACCGAACCCGTGCTCATACCAAGGCCGCCGAGGGGTTCCGGTATCGTTAGGCCGGGTGCACCCATCTCGACCAAAGTCGGCCAGACGCAGGCCGCATCGATCCCCCTCAGACGCCTATCGAGCGCGTCGCCAAACGCGTCATGCGGACTATCGATCATGATGCATCCCCGCCTGCCGATGTTGTGAGTGCTGGGGCCAGCGCCTTGCGCAAGGCCGTCTTTAAAACCTTGCCAGCCGGAGATAGTGGCATCTCTTCGACAAAACTCACCGACTTGGGGACCTTGTACCCCGCGATCAGTTCCCGGCAGTGCCGCCGCAACTCGTCGGGTTCACAGGTGACGCCAGGCCGCAGAATGGCGACGGCATGGACGCGTTCTCCCCAGCGTGGGTCCGGAAGCCCGATCACGGCGACCTGATGAACTGCCGGATGACTCGCGAGCGCGTTTTCCACCTCCGCAGAGTACACATTTTCGCCGCCACTAATGATCATGTCCTTGAGCCGATCGACGACTGTGAGATAACCGTCGGTATCGATATGGCCAAGGTCGCCGGTATGCATCCAGCCACCTCGAAGCGTATCTTCGCTGGCTTCGGGCATACCCCAATAGCCGAGCATGACGCCGCCGCCGCGCACGACAATCTCGCCCACGTCACCCGGCGGCAGCTGGCGGTCGTCACGATCGACAACGCGCACCTCGGCGGCGATTGTCGCTTGTCCGGCAGTCCCACGGCGACCGGCCTGCTTCGCAGCAACACGATGATCTTCGGGTCCCAGAATCGTGGCGATCGGGGAAACTTCGGTCATGCCATAGGCCTGGACAAAGCCGACGTCCGGCATCGCGGACATTGCGCGACTGAGAAGGGCATCGTCGATCGGAGATGCTCCGTAGACGATGCGCTCCAGGCTTGCTGCACGCGCCGCTTCAAAGCCCGGATCGGTAAGCAGTGCCCGCAACATGGTTGGGACAAGGAATATGTCAGTGATTCTCTCGCGTTCAATCGCGTCGAGTGCTGGACCAGGCTCGAAGTGCGGAAGGAACACATGGGTCGTGCCCGCCAGCATCGAGGTATAAACGGCCGACTGGGCGCCGACGTGAAACAATGGCGCGACGTGCAGATAGCTGCGCCCCGGTCGGGCGCCTGGACAGCTGAGGTATCCCGCTGCCGACGCCAGAAGATTGGCATGGCTGAGCATGACCCCCTTAGAGCGTCCGGTCGTGCCGCCGGTATAGAGAATCGCAGCAAGTGCCTGCCCACCGCGGCGCACGTCATCGAACGGCTCGCCGTTCGCAAGCCATCCAGCCCCGTCTTCCACCCCGTCGTCGCGATCGCCACCGCCGATCTGAACAACTCGCGTGAGGCAGGGTGCACCGGCGCGGATGGAGTCGATCATCGAGGCGAAATGCCGATCGACGATTAGGATCGTCGTTGCACAATCCTCAAGCGATGCCGCGATCTCCGGTGCCGTCCACCGGGTATTTACCGGGTTGATAACCGCACCGGCCCAGAACGTGCCGAACAGGAAATCCAGATACTGTCCACTGTTGCGCGCCAGCAGTGCGACCCGGTCTCCGTCCTGCACGCCCGACGCACGCAGGGCAGCCGCGAAACGGGCGATGTCGCCCACGAGCTGCGTCCAGTCTCGTCGCATATCGCCATCGATCGATGCCACCGCATGCGGCGATCGCTGAACAAGGCGGTGCAGCGACTGAGTCAGATAGGTCATCGGCCCGTCGGACACCGAGCGGTTCGAAGACTTCGCATGGTGGGCCCAACGGCGCGGTCCTCCGGCGTCGCCTGCAATTTCACGATCAGCCCTCCGGCACAATCATGGCGCATGTCTAGCCAAATTCGTCTACAACGCTTTCGTGTCACTCCCAGCGGTCGTGGCAATGTCTTTCTCCGCGCGGCGCCCTGCCCGACATGCTCGCACCGCAACATTTGCCGGATCAGGCGTCCAGAAGCGCTTCAAGCTGATCGTAGTAGCTGACGATCGTGCTCTCCAAGCCACAGTAGGCGATATTTTCAGGCACACCGGCGGAAAGCCCGGCCTGCGTTATCTCGGCCGCGCGAAAGTCTTCGCCGCCGAACACGCTGATGATGAGGTCATATGACCGTTTGAATACGTCTTCGACCTTCGGGCTGGTCGCCGCTTCGGGCGTCAGCATGTAGTAGTGCACTGTCGTGTGATCCACATCACGCGGCATCAGGATCATGATGCTGATGTAATACTGACTAGCGACGAGAACGACATTAGGAAATGCCGTATAGGCATAGGTAACCAGCTTGTGAATATTGGCGTCGACGTCTTCGTCGATCATGCTGGGTTCATAGCCCGCACGGCCCGAGACTTGTCGTACGTTGGCACCGAAAACATCTGTTATCGAGGATGCATCGGTGAACAGTGCACCGATCGATGCGGCATGCAACCGCTGGACGTGATAGCCCTCCAAGAAAGGCTCAAGCACGACTTTCCAATTCGCTTTGATATCGAAGACCTTGCGGTCATAGACATGCGCATCAGGGATCCCGAGAGCCGAAAAGTCGCCTTCGATCTGGTCGTGAAGCTGGGAAAAGTCGGGTTCGCCACCATCGATCTGGGCATAGACGACGCCCCCCCAGACTCGCGACGGTAACTCCTTCAGTCCGCGCTCGCTCTTCACAATGCCGTCGAACGTTTCAGCCCGAGCAACACCGATTAGTTTGCCATCAATCCCGTACGTCCAGGCATGGTAGGGGCACACCAAGCGGCCCTGCTTGTGGACAGCACAATCTTCGACAAGCTTGGCGCCTTTGTGCTGGCAGGCATTGATGAAGACCTTGATCTCATCCGCGCGCGTGCGGGACACGAGCAGCGGCAATCCATAGGCCTCGACCGCGACAACTGAACCCGGCTCCGGCAGCAGCGCGCTCGGCGCAACTGGAACAGCGTAGCGCCGGAATATGCTGCGTTGTTCGAGGTCGAACCGTTCCCGGCTGGTGAAGATTGCATTCGGCCGACTCGCGGCGAGCGGCGATATGACGATGTCCCGCTCGGCTGGGATTCGACGAATCGATTCCTGCTGGCTTTCCGTCAAGTCGCGAAGGCGCGTAATCCTCCGCTCAACGGGCTTCTCCACAGTTGACGTGGTCTCTGCGGGATAATTCATGTCCAGCGCCTCTCCAACTTTTCGATAGGGTATCGCGAATTTAATCTAACATCAATAGATATCACAGGTCCTTCAGGGCCACGCCCGCATCTGCCAAAAGGTCGGGATCAAGTGCTGGAGAGCTACCAACTTTCATACCTGTCCTAACCAAGTCACTATTCTAATCTCATTAGATTTGCATATAACTGATGTGCGATGAGGTGGCAACGCGACATGAAGCGCGCTATCGGCGAGAACGATTGCGCGAGCAGAGGACGACAGTTCAACATGGGGAAATCGGCAAACACTGCGGTGAAGAAAAAGGTCGCACCGCGGATTCCGCGTGCTGGTCGGCCGTCCACGGCACTCATCACGCGAGAGGCCGCCGCCCAGGCGGCGCTCGCCTTGATCGACCGTAACGGTTTCGAGGCACTGAGCCTTGGAAGCGTGGCACAGGCTCTCGGCGTCAGCGCGCCTTCGCTCTATCACCATTTCCAGAACAAGGAAGAACTGCTCACGCACGTTGCCCGAGCGCTGCTGGTTGAGGTCGGCCGTCAGCAACAGAGCTGGTCGAGCGATTGGGAGGAGCGGATGGTGGAGCTTAGCCTTGCTACGCGGCGGGTGATGCTGCGTCATGCGAATGCTGCACCGTTGGCGCTCCGCTACTTTCCCAGGCAGATCATGCTACAGGCCTATGAGAACGCACTGATCGACTGCCCCTATTCGATAGAAGTCCGTATGGTGATCAACGAGGTCGTCGAGCAGATGACCTATGGCGCGTCGCTATTTGCGGCGGCGGCAGAAGCGCATCATATTCCTGCCATGCCGATTGTGGATCCGGAACGCTTTCCCAATCTTTCGCAAGCGATGGAGAAGGCAGAACAGGATCCGGAACTTCGCTTTGTTGAAGGCCTGCGCGCGGTGCTGGCCGGTTTCCGGGCCCGATACGGCGCCCAAGCAGGTTAGGCGGTAGCTGCGACTTGAGGACCGGCATTGTCGGCAAGAATCAGGTCTGCGGCCCGCCATGCCATTGCCATTGTCGGGCCCTGCGTGTTCCCCGACGGAATCACGGGCATAATCGAGGTATCCATGATGCGAAGGTGTTCGACGCCCCGGACGCGCAGGCGTGGATCGACAACCGATTCCGCATCCTTGCCCATTCGGCAAGAGCCTACAGCGTGATATCCGCATGTCCCGAAGCGGTCGTAGGCATCTAGGATTTCGGCATCGGTCTGAAACGCGGGACCCGGCAATGTTTCCTCGGCGATCGTCTCTGCAAGGGGCGACTGCGCAGCGTATTCGCGGACAACCCTGACCGCGCCGACCATGGCCTGTCGGTCGGCATCGCTTGCGCGGTGATTTGGCGCAAAGCTTGCCGCGGCATCGGGATCTCGGGTGGAGATATGAATGCTGCCGCGTGACGTCGGACGAAGGACGTACAGAACGACGTTCATGCCCGGAAAGCGCTCGACGTCTTTGCGCTGCTTCGCCATGTCGAACGAAAATGGCGCAATCAACATCTGGGCGTCGGGCCGGTTAAGCCCGGGCCTGCTTCGGAACCAGCCTCCTATTTCGTAGGCTGCCGCTGACATCGGGCCCCCGCCCGTCAGATAGTAACGCAGCGTCGAACGCAGCAGCCGCCACCCGTAAAAGTGCTTATTGTGAGAGATATCGCGCTTGAGTTTCCATTGCATGATCAATCCGCGATGCTCGATCAGGCCCTCTCCAACCTCCGGGGAATGATGAACGACCGGGATGTCCATCTGCTCAAGCCGGATCGAGTCTCCGATCCCCGAGCGCTCTAGTATTCCCGGGCTAGCCATTGCGCCCCCGCATACAATGATTTCGCGCCGTGCGCCGATGCGCTCGCGCTTTCCGTCCTGAAGAAATTCGACGCCCACGGCACGCCTGCCTTCGAAAACCACATGATCGACTGTACAGTCGGTCAGAACGGTAAGATTTGATCGCTTTTCAGCCGGACGCAAAAAGGCAACCGCTGCACTCTGGCGCTTGCCGCCGAAGATCGTACGCGGCGCAAAACCGATACCGTCGTCATTGTCCGGCACGTTGACGTCTTCCTTGCGCGGCCAACCCATCGCTTCCCCGGCCTTGATCTGCGCTTGGGCCAGGCCGTCACGCATCGTCGGCATGGATATCCGCAAAGGACCCCGGTCACCGCGCGTTTCGGCGCTGCCCAGTTCGTGGTTCTCCAGAGCAGCATAGGCGCGGCCGATGTTCTGCCAGTTCCAGTCGTCGCTCGTGAGTTCGGCGATACTGTCGAAATCTGCAGGCTGACCGCGGACATACATCATTCCGTTGATTGCCGTCGATCCGCCGAGCACGCGCCCTCGCGCCCAGAATTCGGATTTGCCCGCAGTGCAATCATCGGGCTGACTGGGATAAATCCACGAATGCTTGGGGTTGGCCATGACCTTGATCACCCCCTTAGGCATGGCAATGAACGGATTAGAGTCGCGCGGTCCTGCTTCGATGAGACAGACCGAATTGGAAGCGTCCTCGGTGAGACGATAGGCCAAGACACAACCGGCAGCGCCCGCGCCAACGATGACGTAATCGAATTGCTTCATGGCGTCCTCCAATGGTCCTTTATGACCACTCTTATCTATCGAGATTAGATAAACCAGTTTTCCGATGCGTTGCAAGCGCCTCTCAGAATCAATTCCATCAGAAACCTATTGCCATTAGATACTCATTTCCATAGCATTGGCGCATAGTAGCGACGGGAAACGTCGCTACGGGAGAGGGATATTATGGCTCAGAATTTGCCGTCGGCAATTGCGTGGTGGGCGCGCATGCGTGGCGACCAGGCGGCAGTAATCCTGGGTGATGATGTGCTGACCTATGCCGAATACAAGCTCTGGTCAGATCGCGTTGCCGCGATGCTGATCGCGGAAGGACTCGAGCCCGGCGACCGTGTGGCAATCTGCTCGGCGAACAGCCTTGCCTATGTCGCCTTGATCATGGGCATCATTCGTGCTGGCGGCATAGTGAACCCGATCAATTTTCGTTACAAAGCGCGAGAGATTGCGGACTTATGCGAGACGAGCGAACCGCGGTACGCTTTCGCTGCGCCTGAATTCGCAGAGACCATGACAACGGCCGGCCTTGCCCCTAGGCCAATGGCCGAGATCGAAGCGCTCCGGAGCGGACTGCCCGTATCGATCGCCCGCGAGCTGGATACCGAGGCGCCTGTCGTGATCATTGCTACCTCGGGATCGACCGCCAAACCTAAAGGGGTCGTCTTCACCCATCGCTCAATGATTGCCTATGCATCAAACTGGGCTCTGGAGGAAACCACCGCCGGGCCCGGCTCGCGCATCATCAGCCTTGCGCCGCTCAATACTTCTGCCGGGTTTGTGCAGCTCATGCATTACGGCGTCGCCGGCTGCACGCTTTACATGCTGCCCCAGTTCGTCGCGGCCGACGCGCTCAAATTGATTGAAGAACAACGAATTCATTGCTTCGGTGCCGTCCCGGCGTTCTTCGAATTCATTGCGGCGCTCCCCGAATTCGCTACCGCCGACGTGTCATCGTTGCGCTACGCGACTGCGGGAGGCGCGCGTGTCAGCCGCGAACTCATGGCGGCGTGGAAAGCTAAAGGTGTCACGATCCGCCAAATTTACGGTCAGACCGAAGTCGGCGGCAATGGGACCATCATGCCAGAGCATCTGGCCCTCGAGTCACCCGAAAAGTGCGGTTGGGGCGGCATATTCATCGACCTGCGCGTTGTTCGTCCCGACGGGCTAGATTGCAATCCGGGCGAGCCCGGCGAGATCGTCATGCGATCGCCCGGCATGATGGTAGGCTACTGGCGCAACCCCGAGGAGACCGCCAAGGCGATCCGCGATGGCTGGCTTTATACCGGCGACATCGGAACACTTGATGAAAACGGTCTGCTAACCTTTGTCGATCGCATGAAAGACCTGATTATTTCTGGCGGTCTCAATATTTCGGCGGCAGAAATTGAACGGGTGGTCTGCGAGTTCCCCGGTGTCGTGGAGGCGTTGGCAATCGCAGCGCCTGATGCGAAATTCGGCGAGACACCCCTTGTCGTTTATCACGGTGCCGCTGAGGTCGATGTCGCTGCACTGATCGAACACTGCAACACAAATCTTTCGAATTACAAGCTACCGAAGTACGTGGCTTTTTCGGCCGAACCCCTGCCGCGCCTTGCCACAGGCAAGCTCTCTAAGCCCGCCGTCCGCCAACTCTATGCGGGGGCGCATGAGCGCCTTGCCCGTCTGCGCTGAGGAGTCGCCCGATGAACATTGTCCCGGCCACCCAAGCCCGTGCGCGCGGAAATCCCCCTCCGCATGTGCCGCCACATCTTGTCTTCGATTACGACATCCACGGCGATCCTCGAATTGGCGAGGACGTGCAGGGTAGCATGGCATCGGTTCTTGATGCGGCACCCGACTATTTCTGGACAACGGCCAATGGTGGCCACTGGATCGCCAAAACGTTCGACGCCATAACCGACATCGTCACGGATCCAGAACATTTCTCAGTCCGTGAGATGCAAATACCGCGCGTCGAAAACCCGTTTTTCATGATTCCCCTGAGCCTCGACCCACCCGAGAACGTGGCCTACCGCCGTGCACTCGCGCCCATGTTCGGGCCGGTAGCAATCAAGGCACTTGAGCCCGGCATTCGCGAATGGGCTGTGCGGTTCGTCGATGCCGTTGTCGACAAAGGCCAATGCGACTTTCAGCTCGACGTTTCAAAGGTTTTTCCGGTCAGTGTCTTCATGGAACTGATGGGCATGGATCTGTCGCGGCTGCATGAATTCCGTCGCGTCGCGGAAGACTTTTTTGCCTGCTCCAACGATGAAGGCGAACTCGGTCGGCTGGTCGGCATTATCCAAAACATCCTAGTGGAACTGGTCGCCGACAAACGGCGCAATCCTGACGACAAGCTGATGACGCATCTTCTGAACGTTGACATCGGCGAGCGAACGATGCGTGACGACGAAGTGCTGGCCATGGCCTTTGTCCTATTCCTCGGAGGAATGGATACTGTCACAAACGTAACCGGGTTTGCATATCAGCAACTTGCACAAATGCCCGAGGTGCAGGCGCGCCTAGCCGCCGACCCTTCGCTCTGTGGCGCTTTTGCCGACGAAGCCATTCGCTTGTACGGCGTGGTGAACACGCCGCGCCTTGTGGTGAAGGACAGGGATATCGGCGAGGCAAAGTTTCGGCCCGGCGAAATGGTTCTTTCCTTGCTTTGCCTTGGCAGCCGCGATCCGGCAAAATTCAGTCGACCCAATGACTTCGACCTCGACCGGAAGCGCGTCGCGCACCTGACTTTTTCGACCGGTCCTCATTTGTGTGTCGGCCATGTTCTCGGGCGGGCCGAACTGCGAATCCTGACCGAGGAATGGGTACGCCGCATCCCTGTTTTTTCCGCCACCCCTGGTGAACCGCATCGCTTTCGCCTTGGCACGGTGATGGCGCTGGAGGGTCTTCCGATCGAATGGCCAGTCTCGTGAGGATCCACGTGGGGGCTGATGCGCCCTATTGGGACGGCCTTGCCCAAGGCAAGTTGTTCGTGCCGCGCTGCGACAGCTGCGACCGGTGGATGTGGCCAGCAGGGCGGCGCTGCGGTACCTGCGGATCAACTGATGCTCGCTGGATCGAACGCAACATGGCGGCAACTGTCTTTTCATGGACCCGAACCTGGCATCGCTTCGGCATGACAGAGTCGCTCGATCTGCCCTTCACGAGCGTCGTAGCACAGGTCGATGATTGCGGCATTCGCCTGCTCGGACTGCTCGACGATCCTGATCGCGTCGATCCTCGGATTGGGCAGCAACTGATCGGCAGGCCCGGCCACACCGTTGTTGGCGACGACCAAATCCCGACCATCATCTGGAGCCGTGCGTCTTGAGACATCCGCTTTATGGGACAACTGCAATCGCAGGGGTCGGCATCCGGCAGTACAAACGTGGCGGGGCTCCCCTACCCGAACGCAGCGTACTGGTCGATGCGATCGTGGACGCTTGCGCCGACGCCGGATTCGACCCGGCAGAGGTGGACGGGTTCGTCTCCTATGGCGATGACAAAAACGAGCCGGTGCGCCTCATGCCCGAGCTGGGGACGCGCGAACTGCGGTGGTCCAGCACGATCTGGGGCGGCGGGGGTGGAGGCATTGCCGGCGCCTTCGGGGTGGCGGCTGCAGCCATTTTGACCGGACAGGCGCGCGCGGTCGTCGTTTTCCGCGCTCTGGTCGAAGGGTCGAGTGGGCGCATGTCCGCGGCAGTCATGGCGCATCACCTCAACGATCATTTGCTCGCATCAGGAGTGGTGTCGCCTGCTCAGACTTGCGCAATCCGCGCCAACCGGCTTTTCCACCACCATGGCGTCGCTCCGGAAATCGCCGAGGAGTTGGCGCGAGTTGCCTATCATCATGGCAGCCGCAATCCCGAGGCCGTCAGCTTCGGTCAGACGTTCGACATCGCTACATTGCGCAATTCTCGGCTAATCGCCGAGCCGTTCCGGCTTTATGACTGCAGCCGCGAGAACGACGGTGCGGGCGCGCTGCTCATGGTCTCGTCAGAGCTCGCACTCGAACTGCGCAAGCCGCCCGTCTATCTCTTGGGTTGCGCGCAGGGCGCTGAAGCCGGCTGGGGAGACCTACTCGAGAATGACAACGCAGATCTGTACGCAACGGCTGGGCTTCGACCGATCGCGCGACGGCTCTATGCCGAAACGGGTCTGACGCCTGCCGATATCGATGTTGTCCAGCTCTATGAAAATTTCGATGCGCAAGGAATCATGTCGATAATTGACCATGGTTTCTGTTCGTACGAGAACGTGGCAGACTTCGTCCGTTTCGAAAATCTGATCGCTGACGGCGGCAAGCTGCCGATAAACACGTCAGGCGGCAATCTGGCGCAGGGTTTTATTCACGGCATCGGCCTTCCGATCGAGGCAGTCAGGCAACTCCGCGGCGAAAGTGCCAACCCGGTTGCTGGGGCGCGGACGTGTCTCGTCGCCGGGGGGCCCGGCGCACCCACAGTCAGCTCAGCAATATTCGCTAATCAAATACTCTGATTGGAAGTTCGCTCAAGCAGGGCTGAAGTCGACCTGTCTGTATCGCGATACGTGTAGATCGGAGGCGCCAAATTCGGCGCTAATTGCCATGAGTCGCTTCACATAATGGCCAATCGCAAGTTCGTCGGTCATTCCCATGCCGCCGTGCAGCTGGATCGCTTGCTGTCCAACGAACCGGCTGGCGTCATCCACCACAACCTTGGCTGACGCAACGGCTAGCGCGCGTTGTCGGGCAAACCCCTCAAGGCTCAGTGTCGCGAGATACACGCTGGAGGTCGCCATCTCGAGCTGGATGAGCATGTCTGCGATGCGATGACGAAGAACCTGGAAGCTCGAGAGCGAAGTACCGAACTGACGGCGTTGCGTTACATGGGCCTTGGTGTCCGTAAGCAGCTGCGTCATCAACCCGATCGCCTCGGCGCAACTCGCAGTGATCGCGCGGTCCATGATTTCCAAGGCCAGCGGATAAGCGTCTCCCTCGGTCAACTTGATCGCGTCGGTAACGACGACGTCGTCCAGCTCAACATCGGCGGCCCACCGGCCGTCAATCGTTGGGAAGTCGGTACACCGAACACCGGGAAGTGCCTTGTCGACTAGGAACATTGACAGTTCTTGGCAGCCTGCATCACTTTCGGACTGCGCAAGCACAATCAAGTGTGCAGCCCAGGGCGCGGCCGCCACTGCAGATTTTTTGCCGCTGATTTGCCAACCGTCGCCGTGCCTTGTCGCTGCGGTCGCCACGCTCCGGAGATCGATCCCGGTTTGCGGTTCGGCCCAAGCGTAGGCCAGCAGTAGATCGCCCTTCAGCACTGCTGCAAGCGCCGATCCGGCGCTGTTCCCACTGCAGCGCGACAGGATTTCAGCACCGATGACGATTGTCTCGAGAAAGGGTTCGCGCACCAGTGTGCGACCGATTTCTTCCATGATGATCATGTGTTCGATCGGGCCGCCGCCCAGCCCGCCGTGATCGCTGTCGATTGCTGCGCCAAGGATACCTAGCTTCTGGGCGAACCCTTGCCATATCGCGGGCCTTCGCGCGCCATCTGAAGACACTCTATCAGTGCGATGCTCAAAAGGGTGGTGCGCCCTCAGGAAGCCTGTCACGCTGTCGCGGAGCAGCACATGTTCTTCGCTCAGATTGAAGTCCATCGTTGTTGCCCGTCACTGGAAGAGAATTTTGGCGACGATGTCGCGCTGGACTTCGTTGGTGCCAGCATAGATCGACGCGGCCCGATCATTTAGATAGGTGGCGACCGCGACGCCGCTTCCGGTTTCTTCGGGCCTGTCCGGCATCCGCAGCGATCTTCGACCTTCAAGTGCAACGCCGATCTCGGTCAGCTCCTGCCGCAGTTCCGTGCCACAGATCTTCGACATCGACGACACCAGCGAGGCGCGCTTTTCATCCATGTCGGTGAATAGGAGCCGCATCTCGCTGACTTCCAGCGCCGACAGACGCATTTCCGCACGTGTTAGCCGGTCGGCGAGCGCGCCCGAATTGGCGCGCATAGAATGCTTCATCCATTCAAGCCGCGCACGCAGCAACGGCGACCACATCGACGACCTCTCGTGCCGGAGCAAATACTTCGCCACGGTCCAGCCATCATTCTCCTCGCCCAGCAGCCCTTCCACCGGAACGCGTACATTGTCGAAGAATACTTCGTTGAGTTCGTGATCGCCCGAGATCGAAATGATCGGCCGGATGTCGATGCCGGGCAAATCGATGTCGAACAGCAGGAAGGAGATACCGCGCTGCGGCTTGGCACTGCGATCGGTCCTGACGAGGCAGAACATCTTGTTCGAAAAATGGGCGTGCGTTGTCCAGGTCTTCGAGCCATTGAGGATGTAGCTATCACCCTCGCGCTCGGCGGACAGCCTGAGCGAAGCGAGGTCGGACCCGGCTTCAGGCTCCGAATAGCCCTGCGCCCACCAATCATCGCCGGACCGTATGGCCGGAAGCAGCGTTTCCTTCTGCTTTTCGGTCCCGAAGGCGATGATGACAGGGGCGACCATATGAGTGGAGTTGGGCGACAGCGGCGGTGCCCCTGCAAGCGCAAGTTCGCGCTTGAAGATAAGATGCTGGGTCGGCGTCCAGCCTGTGCCGCCATAAGCGACAGGCCAGTGCGGCACGCTCCAGCCGCGCTTGGCTAAAATGCGAAACCATCGGTTTGCGGTCGGGTATTCGCAATAGATGCCGGGGCAGTTCCGCCCGGCTGCGGCCAAGTCTGCAGGAAGCTCGGCAGCCAGAAACGCCCGAACCTCGTCTCGAAATGCGATGTCGTCGGCTGCAAAATCTAGGTCCAACGATCAGGCCTTGCGCTTCGAAAAGGCCGCGATCCGCGCCGCGACATCGGGCGCGTGACCTTCGTTGCGGTATGTCTCGTGTGCCAGGCCGGCCGCGAGCGGGACCCCATCAGTCTGAACCAGCAGCCGCTTGTTCGCAGCGGCACTGAACCAGCTATTGGCCAGAATAGCGTCGGCAACGGCGCGCACATTGCTGTCGAACGAGGCGTCCTCGAAGCGCCGCTCGACCAAACCGATACGCAACGCCTCTTCGGATTCTACCGTGCGGCACGTAAACATCAGGTCGCGCGCCACATGGGGTCCAACCCGGCGCGGAAGGCGCTGACTCATGCCCCAAATAGGCGTAAGGCCCCAACGACCATGAGTGTCGGCAAAACGGGCATTTGCCGATGCCAGAATCAGGTCACCCGCGAGCGCCAGCTCGAGCGCGCCAGTGTAGCAATGGCCATGTACCGCGCTGATGACCGGCTGCGGCAAATTGGCGAGCCTCTCGATCACGCTCGCCTGAAGATTGAGCTGCGCGCCACTCTCGCCCTCGTCGATCGCGCCCAGATCGTGGCCTGCCGAGAAACATTTTCCGGCCCCTCGAAGGATCACGCACCCGATCGTCGCCGATTCCGCGATGTCAGCCACATGCTCACCTAGCAGCACGAACATTTCGGTATTTAGCGCGTTGAGCTTGTCAGGTCGGTTGAGCGTCAGTGTCGCCAAGCCGTTTTCGTCGGTCCGCACGATGCAGGGGTTGGTCATCGATCTATACTCACGCAAGCGGAAGGCTGCGGCCAGCCATCTGCTCGGCCTTAACGTAAAGGGTCTCGGCCGCGGTCGCGTCAGTTGCCCACGGCATGGTCCCATGCAGCGTATCGCGAACAGCGGCCGGGCGGGCAATCGAACAATCTTCGAGGTAGTTGAACCTGCCCGCCAGTTCGGGCGAGGTCGCTGCCCATAAGGTTGTCGCGGCGCCTTGTTCGACCGTCTTGTAGGTGCGCGTCGTGGGCAATTCGATATCCGTCCTGAGCTTCATGGCGGCGTAGTCTTCCTTTGACAGGTAACGCATCAGCTCGGTCTGGATAAAACCGGGATGCACGGCGAGTGCTGTGGTACCGCTAGCCGACATTGCGGAATGAACCTTCAGCGCGAGCAGTGCGCTGGCCGTCTTGGACTGCCCATAAGCGGTCCACTTGTCATAAACATCGTGCTCGAAATTCACATCCTCGCGGATGCCCGAAAAATGATGGCCGGATGACGTCAGGACAATCACCCGGGACTTTTCGGCTTCCAGGATAGCCGACGCGAGGCGGCTGATGAGTGCCGCATGCCCTATATAATTGGTTGCCAGTTGCATCTCGGTCCCGCGCGAGTTCCGCTCAAGCGGACACGCCATGATACCGGCGTTGGCGATCATTCGGTCGATCGGTCGGTGAAGCGCGAGAACCGCGTCGGCAAAAGCATCGACACTATCCAGTTCAGCCAGGTCCAGCGGGTAAGCCAACACCGTTCCCGTTGCACCCTCCCGGAGTTTTGCCGCGGCCGCGTCGAGTTTGACGCGGTCCCGTGCGCCAATACAGACATCGGCACCGGCTGCGAGCAATGCGCGCGCGGTCTCGAATCCAATGCCGCTGCTCCCGCCGGTGACGATGGCGAATTTGCCTGTCAGATCGACGCCCTCCATAACCTCTGCGCTGGTGGTTTCCGGTCCCATATTTCCTCGTCCTATTTTGTCGATGCAGTGCGTTCTTATTGGCCCGCGCCCGGCGTTGGTGACCACAGCCATGGCGTGACATCCGGATCGGCTTCTTCGCGGAAAACCCATTTGCACAGCCGTCGGATCGGCTCGATCCCATCCTGAGGCGATCCGAATCCAGTCAGCGAACCTGCGGCATGACCGAGTGTCACGAGGCGCTGCCCGCCCGCAAGCGCCAACCGATCCTGGATTTCGACCACAAGCGACTCGGGGTAAATGCCGATCGTCTGGCAGTAGGAATCGATGCGCGGCAGAATGTCGTCGATGGAATCGACGGGTACGAAGTTTGCTACACGGTTCGTCAGGCTTGGCGCGAAGTCGACCGGCTCGGGCATTTTCGAGACGATCACGCCACCTTCGTTATCACGCGTCCCGACAACAGTATAAAAATCGTCCATGAACGATGCAGCATCGAGTTCGCTCTGGAGTTCGCGGTTGATGCCGCCCTTTGGTTTGGTGCTGAGATGCTCGGGAAGGCCGAGCAATTTATCATAGGCACGTTCAGCAAGTGCCTCCGCCTTGGCGACTCCGTCATCGTCCGACCCGGACATGACATATACAACCCGGGCGCTCGCGCAGACTTCCTGGTTCTGCCCACCGAAGTCCGACGATACGCGCTGGGCGACGTCATCCATCGCCGCGTCGCTGTCAAAAGCCTCGGCGCCAATGATGCTTATGCTGCGCTTGGGATCGAGCGAGATCAGCTCCAGGCCGGGCTGGATGTATTGCGCCACGTGCTTGATGGAAGAAAATCCGCCCCAGGCAACGATCTTCTCGATGTTATGGGGTTGATAGAGCTTGCTTTCGAAAACCTCATCACCGCCTTTCCAATAAGCGATGCTGATATGCTTGGTCAGCGGATGATCGGGCGCAAAATCAATCATTGTCCGAGCAACAGCGATCCCCGTGAAGGGGTCGTTCGAAGGTGCCTTGATGATGGCATCACCTCGGGCAACCGAGTTCCGTATCATCGTGACGGCTGACAGCACGGGGCTGTTGCCGGCAACGATATGCAGGGCACGCGCGCCGAAAGCGCGTACGTGCCGCTTTGCGCCACGGGCAGTCGTCCGCGTGTGAACCCAGCCGTCGAGAAACTCACGACCGATCTGCGCAACCATGTCCTCGAGCTCGGCGCGGACAAACAGGCCAGGAAGGCGCGAAAAACCATAGCGTAGAAGCGAAGGGGTGGTCGGGGCAGTCTGCAGTGTGAGGTCGAACGCCGCTTGCAGGTGCGCATTTTTGTCGAAGTGCAGAAGCTTTCCGAGTTCTTCAAGATAGTCGAGAATATCGTCGACGGAGAGGTCGTAGAGATCGCTCATCAGATTGGGATTGCCGAGCGGCAACCTGCCGACGATCGTCGCAGGGTCGGGCGCCAGGAATTCGAGGTCGCCGTTACGACCGCCGAACCGCATCAGGTCGGACGTAATGATCTTTCCTCGAATGATTGCCGGCGCAACTTCGAGATCCTGATCGAACTTTATCTGCGTTGCCATGATATCATCCTCTTTTTCTGTTTGGCGGCTCAGGCCGCTGCCGCAGTCTGCATTTCAGTTAGGAAATCCATCGCCTCTTCGTGGGCTTCAGCGGATGCAGCGCAGCTAATCTTGTCGTCGCCACCACGCATCTCGCTGTAGCGCGCGATCGTCGCGTCGATGTACGGGCCCTCGCGTCCACAACCGCACGCGCGGTCGACCGTCATCGTGACTTCATCGCCCGTCACGAAGCCGCCCCAGTGCGTATCGGGCAGCAGATCGTAATAGGCAAAGCGCCCGGTTACCGAACCTGTACGAGGCAGGATTGCGCTCGTGTCCGGGTCGAGCACGAAAGGGATTATCCAAGGTGCGATATGATAGTGATTGTTCTCGCACAGCAGGTTGTTCGCGTTCATCTCGGTCATCGCGTAATTCGCGGGCATGTGATCGACCCCGGCAAAGCGCATGACCTGAGCCTTCCAGTCGTCCGGCAGGACCATTCCCTTGGCGCCCCCCCCGGTGGAGATTACCGAGTTAGCTGCAAAAACGCCCGTGCGACCCTCGGCAAGCCCCTTCTGAGCAAGCGGCCACAAATACGTCGGGGCACACGCCATAAATACGCGCTGGCCTGCCAGCTCGGAAGTGATGTGACCGAGGAAGGTCTGCATCTGAGCTGCGCGGGCATTCTGGTCAGTCTCGAACTCATGAAGTCGAGCGAGCAGGTTTGGCGCTATTTCCAGTCGATCGAGATCGCCGCGTGCCTTTGCGGCACGTAATCTCCCGGCCAAATACAGAATGTCAGCGCTCATTGCTCCGGGAAATGCGGTGTGCATGAACGACTCGTCGCCGTGGGCGATCCGCTCAAAATACTGCTCATTGATCCGGAAATGCGCGGAGCTTCCCGAGCGGAAGCTCGGCGAAATGACATGGGCTTTCGGTTGCGGTTCTCCCGGACGCGGATCGCCAAACTTTTGAAATCGCATCGGATAAAGTTTGCCGAAAGTGGAATGCTCGCGCTTTGACTTTGGAAACAGCGAAACTGTTCCGCTCGTGCCGGACGAGTGGTGGATGCACAGGTCGCTTTCGGCGTCCATTGTCGCGATCCAGCTGTCGATGCTGTCGCATTTGGACACGTCGATCTGTCCGATCGGCACCGTCGTAAGCTTTCCCAACCAGGAGTTGATCATCGGGAACCGGCTCTTCTCGAGGAGCGAGCTGGGATAGGATTTGTAAACGGTGTGCTCGAACAGCAGTGGGACGACATCGTTGATCGTTTCAATCGCATCGACACCCTGCCGATCCGCCAGCTTTTTCAAATAGCCAACGCTTTCGCGAAGCTGCGAAAACCGCAATTTGAGACCATCGAGCTGCATCGCCTCGCGATCAGCGCGCGGCATCGACCAAATCTTTGTCGCGGACCAGTCGAAAAACTCGACGGGATCGGAAATGAAATCCTGAACGCTTCCGGACTGGGTCATCTCGGCCTCTCCAAATCGCTGCGCCGCTTCAAACTAGGCTTTACTGTTGCAATGTAACAGGAAAGGATTTTTGTATCATCGATCGCCTAACGCAGCTATAAAACCGCCGCAAGCGAAAACTTAACGGCGTTAGATTTGGAGGCCCTTTAATGCTCAGCGCTAGAGTGGATGTTCCCAGTCATGTGCCTGCGGATCGGGTGTTCGGCTTCGATCTCTATGGTCTGACGGACGATCCGCGTTTCGCAAATGGGGTGCAGGAAGGGTTGACGTTTCTGCACCGCGAGGCACCGGACGTCTTTTATACGCCTGCTAATGGCGGGCATTGGGTGGTCACGCGCGAGAAGCTGATGCGCGAAGTCTTGATGGCGCCCGAACGCTTCTCATCGGCCCAGCTGACTGTGCCTCGGACCGAACAGCAGCAGCAGTTGATACCGCTTACGCTCGATCCTCCCCGACACACCCCCTACCGCAAGATACTCATGAATTTTTTCGGACCGAGAACCGTTGCGGGGATGGAGTCAGACATGCGTCTGCGCGCGGTCGCCTTGATCGATAAGGTGAGCGGAGATGGCGGGTGCGACTTTCTCCAACAGGTCGCAATGCCCTTCCCGGTTCAGGTATTCATGGACCTCATGGGCCTTCCGATGGAAAAGTTCGGAGAGTTCCGCCGTATCGTCGTTGACTGGTTCGGTTCGCCCAATGGCCCACGGCGACAGGCACTGGCGATCGAAATTTTGGGTCACCTGCGCGAGTTGATCGCCGATCGCCGGCAGGAACCACGCCAAGATCTGGCCAGTGCTCTCCTGACGCAGACAGTCGAGAGCCGACTGCTGCTGCAGGATGAGATCGAGTCGATGTGTTTCCTGCTGTTTCTGGCGGGTCTCGATACGGTGGCAAACGCTGCTGGGTTCATGTTCGCGCGCCTCGCGACGATGCCGGATTTGCAACGGCGCCTTGCTCAGGAGCCGGACTTGGCCACGCGCTTCATTGATGAAGTGCTTCGAATGTCGGGCGTGGTCGCCACAGCTCGAGTGGTGACTGGCGACACCAATCTTGGCGGTGCCGCAATGAGGGAGGGCGACATGGTCCTTTGCCCGCTTGCCCTGGCTGGACTCGATGAAACCAGCAATCCCGACCCACTGACCTTTAGTCTCGATCGTAAAGGTTCGAGCCACCTGATGTTCGCGACGGGGCCGCACCTATGTGTCGGGCATTTTCTGGCCCGTCTCGAATTGCGCATCCTTCTGGAGGAGTGGTTAAAAGCCGTACCTCAGTTTGCGCTCGATTCAGGGCATCGACCTCAGGTGAAGATCGGGTCGATGACGGCCATGCTCAGCCTGCATCTGGGATGGGGCAAAGCAGAGCAGCGCAGCCAGGCAGCCTGATGACGGAATCGCATCGCGCCAAGCACGCCGTCGACGCTGCACCCTCGTGGCAGGTCACTGCCGACTATGGTGAGTTGGTACCGACAGAGCGTCGAGCTCGTATGCTGGAAGCGACGATGACCGTTGTTGCTCGGGACGATGTTTCGGGCGTCACAATGGATGCCATTGCCAAGCTCGCCAACATTTCTCGGATCACGCTCTATCGTGAATTCGGAAACCGAACCGAACTGCTCGAGGCAGCAATTGCCTATCGCCTCATGCAATTCGATCGCCGATTCTTCGAGCGGGTCACCGCCCCGATCGGATTGACCGAGTTGGTCGCCGAATACTTGCTGGCATCGATCCGGATTTCGAAGCGCAATGCGGTTACGAAGCGTTGGACACGTGGTGGTATGGCATTTCTGCGAGAGAATTCTTCGATAACTCGCGTGGCGGTCGCAACATGGACACCAGTGGTAGCCTATTTTGAGGGCCACTCAGCATGTAACACGTCAGTTTCACCAGCGGACCTAGCGGCATGGATCAGCATGCTGCAGTATTCGTTTGCCCGTTTGGTCATTGAAGCGGATCTGGACGAACCTGAAATGCAAAGGCGGATAGACGTTTTCGTCAGTCCAGCGTTCTCGGCTGCTTTTCCATCCTGCTCGACTGCTTAAGTCAGGCATCTTGCAGCTTCGAGAGGCTGATCGACTTCAGCTGGCATCGCTGTCATTAGTTCGCGCTCAAAACACCTTGAACAAACGAAGGTCTTGCTCTGGCCGTCGTACATTTCCGACAGTGCTCTTTGAAGCATCTAGCCGCGCACGTCACAGCGAATTAGCTCATCGAGCAGGTCGAACCGCTGTTCGACAATCCCTTTCAGATCACCCCGGCCGGGCGAAGTGTTCTCGACCGTAACGCCTGACTTCAGTGCGAAGCCTTCAGCGAGCTGCCCTTTTGCCTCGCCGCGATCCCAGAGGGTACCTTACGGGCTCGACTGCAATCTGTGCACCCAACAACTGGCAGAGGGATGTTTCCCGATCGATCTTGACCTCATTGCGTGCAGCATCCTGACGACGGGAGCCGACAATGCCAGTGAAATCATCCGGGCCATGGATACAGAAGCCGCTTGTCTCTTGATCCTGAGTCCTAACTGATCAAAGAAAGCTGTCGTGGCGATGCGTCAAAAGGTGAGCACTTCGATGGCGTAAGCGTCCGGGGAGGACCGCCCCATCTGTAAGCTGCCGTTCCGCTACCGCCAACATTGCTGCCGTTCATGCCTTGCAATGGCAATCTTAAAAGCTGCCGTAGGTTCAGGTGCCATGTATGGCTGAAACGTTGAGGGGAGTGGACGACGGCTTTCAGAAAGAGGTCCCCAAAAGTTGCCGTCCAATCGTCGTTGTCGCACTCGATCTGAACCGCGCCGGGTTTGTCGGAGGCTCCAACTCCTGAGAAGGTGGAGCGATGACAAGCAAGACAACGAACAAGTATGCGCCTGAAGTGCGCGAGCGAGCGGTACGGATGGTGCTCGATCACGAGCGTGACCACGCATCGCGCTGGGCAGCGGTCGTATCGATTGCGGCCAAGATCGGGTGTGCGGCGCAGACGCTGCACGAGTGGGTCAAGAAGGCGGAGGTCGATAGCGGCCGACGCGTCGGCGTTCCCACCGAGGTCGCGGCACAGCTGAAGGCGCTGGAGCGCGAGAACCGCGAGCTGCGCCAGGCCAACGAGATCCTGCGCAAGGCATCGGCGTATTTTGCTCAGGCGGAGCTCGACCGCCCGTTCAAGCGATGATCGCATTTATTGACGACCAGCGCGCCGTTCATGGGGTCGAGCCGATCTGCAAGGTGCTGCCGATCGCCCCGTCAACCTATCATGCACACGAGGCGAAGCGGCGTGATCCATTGCGCCTGTCGGCGCGGACGCGCCGCGACCTTGCCCTTCGGATCGAGGTGCGGCGCGTGTTCGATGCCAACTACCGCGTCTACGGCGTGCGCAAGGTCTGGCGGCAGCTGCAGCGCGAGGGGTTCGACGTCGCGCGCTGCACGGTCGCACGGCTCATGCGGGCGATGGGCTTGGCAGGCGTCATCCGTGGCAAGCCCGTGCGCACGACGATCAGCGACCGCTCGGCACCGTGCCCGCGTGATCACGTCAACCGGCAGTTCCGCGCGCCAGCGCCCGACATGCTGTGGGTCTCGGACTTCACCTATGTCGCGACCTGGGCAGGGTTCGTCTACGTCGCGTTCGTCATCGACACGTTCGCACGGCGGATCGTCGGGTGGCGGGCAAGCCGCACGGCCCATGCCGGCTTCGTCCTCGATGCGCTCGAGCAGGCCCTCCACGATCGCCGACCGACGCACAGCGGCGGTCTCATCCACCACTCCGATCGCGGTAGCCAGTACGTCTCGATCAAGTACACCGAACGCCTCGCCGAAGCGGGTATCGAACCCTCGGTCGGCAGTGTCGGCGACAGCTATGACAACGCTTTGGCCGAGACCATTAATGGCCTTTACAAGGCCGAAGTGATCCACCGGCGGGGACCATGGCGATCGTTCGAAGCCGTCGAGTACGCGACGCTGGAATGGGTCGACTGGTTCAACCACCGGCGGTTGCTCGAACCCATCGGCAACATCCCGCCCGCAGAAGCAGAGGAGCAATACTATGCCATGATCGAACAACAGCCTATGGCTGCATGACTCAAACCAATCAGCCTCCGGCAAACCCGGCGCGGTTCAGTTCGAGGAGCCGAAACTGGCTGAGCAGACCCAGTTTCGGACCTTCAGAACCGATCTGCGGCGCTCCACTCCGGACATTCATTCATCCAAGACTGTCAATAACATTGCGCGGGCGAGAACCCGGATAGCTTTGGGTGAGAACTGCCCTAGCAGTTGACGTCGCTGCCGGTGACGACGGCTTCCCACCGGTACCTGAGAAAAAAATAGCCCGGTACGGGAATAAATCGCGCGTCATTCCAGTCTTAACCGTCGAACCCATCAGGGAAGGACGGACATGGCAGATCATCATTGGGACAAGCCGATCGATCGGCGCGGCATGCTGGAATGCATGGGCTGGGCCGGCACGGGGACGCTGTTTGCGCTGGCGGGCGGCATCGAAGCATCGATGACGCTGGATCAAGCGCTGGCGGCGACGCCGAAATCGGGCGGCAGTATCGCGCCCAAGGTCAAGCCTTTCAGTTTCTTGCAGATCAGCGATACCCATATCGGCTTTAAGAAGGCCGCAAATCCCGATGTCATCGGCACGCTGAAGGAAACGATCGCCAAGGTTCGCGCCCTTGACGTGCAGCCCGACTTCATCGTGCATACCGGCGATATCACGCATCTGGCGACGTCCGAGCAATTCGACACGGCGCAGCAATTGCTGGGCGAGCTCAATCTGCCGATCCATTTCATTCCGGGCGAACACGACATCGTCGATGGCACCAATCCGCAAGCCTTTCTCGACCGGTTCGGCAAAGGCACGAAAGGCGATGGTTGGTACAGTTTCGACGTGGGTGGCGCGCATTTCATTGCCTTGGTCAATGTCGTTCGACTGGCTGACAAGGGGATGGGGTCGCTCGGCGCAGATCAGCTTGCATGGTTGAAGGACGATGTGGCGCACTTGTCGGCATCCACGCCGATCGTGGTGCTGTCGCACTTTCCGCTTTGGCCACTCTTTCCTGAATGGGGCTGGGGCACGTCCGACGGCATGCAGGCGCTGGCGCTGCTCAAACGTTTTTCCTCTGTCACTGCCTTGAACGGGCACATTCACCAGATTCAGCAAAAAACCGAAGGTCGCATGGTCTTTCACGCGGGCCGATCGACCGCCTATCCCCAGCCGGCGCCAGGAGTCGGCCCGGGGCCGGGACCGTTGCTGGTGCCATCTGCCGAGTTGCATTCGGCTATCGGCATGTCGAGCCTGCTGGTGCGGCAATCGGCTCTGCCGCTGGCCATCATCGACCAGACGCTGGCGGGTTGATATGATGAAGAGCTGTCCCATCAAGGACGCGACTGCCCATCTGATTGTCCTCACCACGGGCATCGTCGGGATCTGCGGCGTCAATGCGCGCCACGCGGTCGCCGCCGCACCACCGGCCATTGTGTTCCAACAGGCTGGCGATCCGGCTAAGGGTCAATCCTTGTACCAGGCGTGCACCGGGTGTCATTCGCTCGACGAAAACGACGTCGGACCCAGGCACCGCGGCGTCGTGGGCCGCAAGGCGGGAGCCGTTCCGGGCTATGCCTATTCCGCCGCGCTTCGCGGTTCCGGAATCGTGTGGACGCCCGCCAACCTCGACCGCTGGCTGACCAATCCGCAAAAGCTGGTGCCGGGGGCGAAGATGTATTTTTCGATTGCCAACCCCAAGCAGCGGGCCGACATCATCGCCTATCTTGCGCAGCAACACTGACGCGCACTGTCATGACCTTGCGGACCGATCCGACGTGGTGAGCAACGACCGACATCGCTGGAATCCGCGCCTGCGCGTCGTGGCGGACGCGGGGGGTAGCCACGGCGCGGGCCCTGCAACGGACGATCGCCGGTTCGGGCGGCAGCTGTTGCCGTATCTCAACGATGCCTATCGCTATGCACGCTACCTGTCGCGCGACCAGTCTGCTGCCGAAGACATTGTACAGGAAGCATTTCTGCGTGCCCTGAAGGGCTACGCATCATGCCACAGCAACGAAAAGGCTTGGCTGTTCGCGATTGTGCGCAACTGCGTCATTGATTGGCGAAAATCCAATCGATCAGGGAGCGCGACCGACACCGCAAGTCTTGCGGAGGCCGTGGCCGATAACGATACACCCGAAACCGAACTGCAGCGGCAGCTCGACACATTGTCGGTGCGCGAGGCGATCGCGCGCCTGCCCGAGCCCTTTCGCGAGGCCATCATCCTGCGTGAGCTCGACATGCTTTCCTACCGCGAGATTGCGACGATAACCGAGGTACCGATCGGCACGGTGATGTCGCGCCTTGCCCGCGCGCGCATCTTGTTGGCCACCCTGTTCCTGTCCGGCGACCGAAAGGGGATGAGCGCATGACCCATTGCGTCGATCGTGAGCTGGCGCTCAATGCGCTGTTCGATGGCGAGCTCGACAGCCTGAACGCTGCCGAGGTGGAAGCGCACGTCCGGACCTGTGCCGCCTGCAGCGACTATCTCGCCACTTTGACAGATGTGCGAATCCTATTGGCATCTGCCACTCTTGAAGACAAAGCGCCGTATAGCCTTCGGCAACGCGTTGCGGCGCTGACGGAAACGCCGGATATCGATCTGACGGTGGCAAAGCGTGCGTCGCCTGGTCGTTATGTGCCGTGGCTCGGGGGTGGGGCGGTCGGCGCACTTGCGGCGAGCCTCGCCCTCATGGTGGCCACGCCGCAGGTCAGCGTGGCCGATTTGCCCGATCAACTGATCGCAGGGCACATCCGCTCGCTGCAGGCCGCGCATTTGACCGATGTGCTCACCTCCGACCGGCACGTCGTCAAACCGTGGTTCAACGGTCGGATCGATTTCTCGCCGCCGGTCGTCGATCTCGTGCGGCAGGGATATCCGCTGGTGGGCGGTCGGCTCGATTATATCGGCGACCGGCCGGTTGCGGCGCTGGTCTATCGGCGGCGACTCCACTCGATCAACCTCTTCATCCGGCCCGCGCCGCCGAATGGGTCGGCATCGCCGAGCACGATCCGGCGCCACAGCTACAACATCGTGCACTGGGTGGCGGGCGACCTGGATTATTGGGCCGTGTCCGATGTCGATCCGGCCGACTTGGCCGTGTTTCATCAAGAATTTGCCAAGGCGACCACGCCGTGACGTTCAGTATTCGCCAGTCGCGTGTCGATGATGCGCCGCATCTGCCCGCAATCGAACGCTCGGCAGGCAACCTGTTTCGCACAGTCCCAGACCTGGCCTGGATTGCCGATGGCGACGACATGACGGTTGATCGACATCTGCAGTTTATAGCCCAAGGCACCAGCTGGGTTGCCGAGGCGAACGACGGACAGATACTAGCGTTTCTGTGCGCCGAAGTAATGGACGACGCGCTCCACATCTGGGAATTGGCCGTTGCGCTTGACCAGCAGCGTGGGGGCATCGGCCGCGCCTTGATGACGGCAGCGATCGACGCTGCGCGGCGGCGCCATTTGGCGGCGCTCACGCTGACCACGTTTCGGGAGATCGCCTGGAATGAACCAGCGTATTGCCGCATGGGCTTCAGGACGATCCAGCCCGACGACTGTGATCAGCGCATAGCAGGGATCCTGCACGACGAAGCCGAGGCCGGACTCCCGCCGAAGCGTCGGTGTGCCATGCGGCTGGTGCTTGAGGTCGCCGCATGATCCGCATTCGCCTTTCGCGGCCGGAGGACGGCGCTCGCGTGGTCGATATCTGGCGCGCCGCGGTCGATGCGACGCACGACTTTCTGTCACCCGCGGACCGGATCGCGATCGACGCGGAGGTATGCGCCTTCCTGCCACAATCGGCGCTTTGGCTTGCGGTCGATGAGCATGATCGCGCGATTGCCTTCATGGGAATGTCCGAATCGTCGATGGACGCGTTGTTCGTCCACCCGGATTATCGCGGCACGGGCGTTGGGCGCACACTCGTGCATCATTCGCTCGGGCTGGAACCAGTCCTGACGACGACGGTAAACGAGCAGAACGCGCAGGCCGTGGGATTCTATCAACGGCTCGGTTTTAGCCAAACCGGTCGGACCGATATTGACGAACAGGGACGACCATATCCACTGCTATACCTGCGCATCGATGTTACACGCGCTCACCCGTTGTCTGCGAGCGAGCCGTCCAAATGAGCAGTAATATACAGCCGCAGCATGACCTGTCGCTCGCCGAGATTGATGCGATCGAGGACCATCTCTATGACTATAACCGGCGAGCGACCGGCCACAGCGATGCCCGGGGCCTGGCCTTTGTCATCCGAGACCAGCAGCAGCGCATTATTGCCGCGTGCGCTGGCTACAGCTGGGCAGGATCGGCCGAGCTGAAGCAACTTTGGGTCGACGAAGGATATCGCGGTCGCGGCTACGGCCGCGATCTGCTGCACGTCTTCATCGAAGAAGCGAGGGAGCGCGGTATCGGGCAAATCTGGGTGGCAAGCTATGATTTCCAGGCCCCTGCGTTCTATGAACGAGCTGGTTTCGAGCGCGTGGCCGAATTAGCCGGATGGCCTCCGGGCCATTCCAATGTGATTCTAAAACTGGAGCTGCCTGTCCAGTGAGCAGCCCGTATTGCGAGCCAGTCAGTCGTCTCACGCACCAGCTGCAAGACCCATGGACGTCAGGCACTGTTGTTCGCGCAGATGAACGACAGGGTACAGTCGGGTTGATCGAGGTCCCTTAAGGCTCGAGGTTCGCAGCGGTGCGCTCGGGTACCGCCGCAATTGTATCCCCTAGCACATACCGAGCTCCAGCCCCGCGTGTGCCGGCGCGGTCCTGCGGATTGTAAAGCGCGCAGCGTTTCAGCGACAAGCAGCCGCAGCCGATACAGCCGTCGAGCAGATCGCGGGTTCGAGTTAGCGCGATGATGCGGTCGTCGATTCGCCGCCGCAGCCCATTGCTGATCCGCTGCCAATCGCGCGCAGTAGGCGTGCGGCCATCGGGCAGAGCAGCCAGTGCCTCGCCAATTTCCCCTATACTCAATCCCAGTTGCTGGGCGATCAGGATGAAGGCAATTCGCCGCGTATCCGATCGCAGGAACCGCCGCTGCCCACCGCGATTGCGGAACGACTGTATGAGGCCCTTTGCCTCGTAAAACCGGATCGCAGACACCGATACGCCTGCGCGTGCCGCGAGATCTCCGATCGCGATGATGTCGCTGGCCTTCATGGAGCCTTCCTCCGGCGCTTGACCTCAACTTAGGTTGAGGTTGCAAGATCGTTTACGTCAAGCCGAATCTGACACCGCGAGGCAGCTGGGAGACACTAAAATGACGTCTGCAATTATCGAGCACATCAACCTGAACGTCAGCGATCCGGTGCGGGCGGCCCAAATGGCGACCACGCTGTTCGGCTGGGCAGAAAGGTGGCGCGGGGCTGCGGCAGATGGCGGTCTATCGATCCATGTCGGCTCCGAGAACAGCTATATCGCCTATCACGGAAAACCCGACGCTGCGGCTGGCACTCGCTTCGAAAAGGGCATGCCGTTCAACCATGTCGGCGTATTGGTCGACGATCTGGAATTGGTCGAGGCGCGGGTTGCGGCGTTGGGGTTCGTCCCGTTCGCCCATGACGATTATCCGCCGGGGCGCCGATTCTATTTCTTCGATCCCGATGGCATTGAATATGAAATTGTTAGCTACGCGCCCGAACCGCATGGGCAATCATGATGAAGGCGCTGATCCGGCTCGGCGGCAGTGCGGCGCTGGCAGGAGGGTTGATGCGTATCGCCGCCGCGTTCATTCCCTATGTCTCCGGCTCCCCCTGGCTCGAAAGTTTCTATGCCGTGATTGATGCGTGTCTGTTGCTTGGCCTGATCGGCATCTTCGTGACCGTCAGCGATAGCACCAGCGCTTTGGGTGTTGCGGGTTTCGCGATCGCCGTTGTCGGCCAAGGATCGATCATCGGCCCCGACGGAACACAATTCGGCATCGATTTCTATCTGGCGGGATCGTTGGTGCTGCTGGCTGGCCTTGCCCTGATGTCGATCGACATGCTCCGCGCGAACATGATGCGACCAACCGCATCACTATGGCTGCTTGCCGTTGGACTGGCGGGGGTTTCCGCCGTGGTGGGAGAAACGGCCATTTTGGCGGCGGGCGGCGCACTTGGCGCGGCCTTCACCTATGCTGGGGCGGTCATGCTCGCCGGCCCAGCGGCAAATCCCGAATCCCCCGAATCCAATACAGGCGCGCTCGATGGCTAACCTCGCCTCACGCGACAGCGTGTATTGTAACACATGGTATCGTGCTAGACGATCCGTAAGCCAACCGGATCGACTAATTTACCACTCCAAGCCGTTCGGCACAAATTGTCGGCTTCCCGGATCCCGCCGTTCGCCGAGCGACTGGCTTGCGGCGCCATCGGGGCCGATTTCCAGCTCGCCGCTTTCGGGGTGGCACCAAGCGGGAAGCGGTGGTTCGTTCAGCGACGCGTCGAGAACGCAAACGACCCAGAAACGGCCATTCGCGCTGCCCTCAACGCATCCCGAAACCGGCCGACCGTTCATGTTCCAGTGTTTACGTAAGGCTCGGCGACCGGCTCCTATTCGGTGCCGTCCGCGCGACCCCTCCAAAATTCAAAATCGCAACGAGGTCTGCACGGCAATATAGTCCAGCGCCTGGCGCCCGGCGAACTCCCCGAGTGCCCCTCCCGGCGCTGCATGAACGAATGCAGCTTGCAGATCAACAAAGTGGTTCATGTGCCATGACACGCGCGCATAGGGTTGCGTCGCAATATAATGCGCCTGGCCGCCAGGGCGAACGACTTGCGTGTTGATCGGCGAATAAACTGCATCGGCGGTGGTCGTCCGCCACAGGAACTGGGCGCCTGCCGTCAGCGACAAGCGCGGGGTTGGCGATACCGTAATGAACGGCTGGACATCGTGGACGTTGCGCGGCGCGAACAAGGCCGCGTCGGTAAGGTAAGACAGGTTGGGATATGGCAGGTCGAGCGTGTTAAGTTTGGCATCGTTCGGATTGGTATCGCCGCCGGCGATGTCGAAGCGGACCGCCAGCCGAGGCTTCCATCTGGTCGGAATGGTGTAGCCGCCCTCCAGTGCGCCACCCCAGGCGGAGATCGACAAGCTCGGTCGCCCAACTGGATCGAAGCGACCGAATTGGTAGCTAACCTGACCATCGACATCCCAGCCGTGGCGCGCGCCGAACAGGCGCACGCCGATCGAGCGGCGACGCTCCGGACCACGCCCTGCAACATAAGTCGCCGCGCGATTGCCGCGCTGATAGGCGATCACGCCGAGCCGCAGCCCACCGAGGGGCAGTGCGTGATCCGTCTGCAACAGGTAGATGTAATCGCCCGGATCGCCATCGTCGTCGAACGCCCCGGTCGGATTGCGTGTCACGCGAGCAACGAGCGCCGTCGTGTTGAAGCCAGCGAGAGTGCCGTCGAGGCGCACGCCGTCGAAAGTGCGCCGCAGATTGGTCGTCTCGCGGATCGCGATGTAGCGCCCAAGCGCAATTTCCTGCCGCCCGACCCGCAGCCGCCAGCGACGCGCCGTAGGACCAAAGCCGAAATCGACAAAGGCCTGGGCGAGATCGGGGTCGCTTCGGTCGCCGACGCGGGGTACCGGCAACCGGCCGGCTTCCGTGCCGGCGCCGAGCTGCACGAACAAGCGGACGTCGGGCCCGACATGCACGTCGGTGTGGAGCAGAAAGCGCTGCTGGATCGACGTGAAGTCGGCGGCGCTACGGAGGCCGAAATCGGGATGCGAATAGGTGTCGCTCTTGAGCCGGTACTCACCGCCGAATGACACAAAAATCCCGGCGTCGCGATCGATCGTGACATATTTCAGATCGAGCGGGAAAGGAAGATCGCCTGCTTGCGCGAGCCGCGAATAGTCTTCATCGGAACGGAGGAGCTTGATCGGATAAGCGTTGATCGTCGGCGGCGCGGGCAAATTCGGCGGCAAGGCACTTTGCGCCATCGCACCACAAGGCGTAGCGAGAGCCGCCACCAGGGCGATTATTCGGATCACCGCGAAGCAACGGGACAGGCTGCGCCGGCTTTTACCCAGATCATTGCAGCAGCCTTGAATGACGCATAGGCGACCGGCGGCAAGGTGCGGGGCCGGCCATGCGCGTCTTTTCCAGGCTGCCACGCCCAGGTCACGAGGTGCGTGTCGAGATGGTCGATAATCGCGGCGCCGTTGCGACCGCCATTGTGTCTGGGGTCTTTCAGATGCGCGCAGCGCAGCGCGGGTGATAGCCCTTCCCATCCCATGGCGAGCGGGGCAAGGTGCCAGTCTTCGTCGGCCCCCGGCACACCGCTCGCCCCGTTGTTGGCGCGCCCGTGGCACGTGCTGCACGCCATTGCGGTCGCGCCGTGCCCATCGACGCCGCGCATCACGTTGAGGCGGTGCGGGTGGCGATCGTCACCCTGCCGGGGGGACCCGGTCAGCGTGTGGCAATTCTGGCAGCGCGGGCTGGTCAGGACGCGGTCCATGACGGCGAACGCCGCTATCGAGCGGCTCCGGGCGTCTACTTGATCGGGCGAGCCAGCGCGTGCCGAAAATGCCGCCGCGAGCAAGGACATCGCCGCCACGAGCACGATCATCGAACGGCGTCCCGTCATGCTCGACCTCCCGCCGCTGCATGGATCGCCGCGCGCACCCGGACATAGGTACCGCAGCGGCACAAATTGGTGATCGCCGCGTCGATGTCTGAATCGGTTGGTTTCGGGTTCGCCTTGAGCAGTGCCGCCGCAGCCATAATCATGCCCGATTGGCAATAGCCGCATTGCGGCACCTGCTTTTCGATCCAAGCCTTCTGAAGAGGATGGCTGCGATCCGGCGACAGCCCCTCGATCGTTGTGATAGACTTGCCGTCGGCCTGCCCCAGCGGCAGCGAGCAGGAACGCACTGGCGCCCCATCGACATGAACGGTGCAGGCGCCGCATGCAGCGATACCACAACCGAACTTGGTACCGGTCAGGCCGGCGTCCTCGCGCAGCACCCAAAGCAGCGGCGTTTCCGGGTCGGCATCGATCGTCATCGCCCGCCCGTTGATGGTGAGTTGCGTCATGTCCCCTCCTCAGACCAGTCGCCAGCCGTCGCGGGCCAAAGGCAAGGCGCGGATGCGTTTGCCGGTTGCGGCGAACACGGCATTGGCGAACGCCGCGTGCGTCGGCACCGGCCCCAGTTCGCCTGTGCCACCGATCTTCGCGCCGCTCTCGATGAACCGCGTTTCGATCCGCGGCGTCTCCCAAAGGTGCAGCGGATCGAAACCGTCGAAATTGGTCTGCACCGGCATTCCGCCCTCGAACGCGATTTCGGTGCGGAGCGCCGACAGCCCCCAGACGATGCCGCCTTCGGTATTGGCGGCGGCGATGCCGGGATCGAGTGTCTTGCCGCAATCGAGCGCAGTCCAAACCTTGACCGCCCGAATGTCACGGCCGATCACGCTGACCTCGACCACCTGCGCGCAATAGCCGTTGAACGCCTTGGCGAGCGCGATGCCGCGCCCGTGACCGGCGGCGATTTTGCCGCCCCATCCCGACATTACGGCAGCCGCCTTGAGTACGGCCATAGCGCGTGCATCTGACCCGGCGAGCGACATGCGATAGGCGAGCGGGTCCCGCTTCACCGCGTGCGCGAGTTCGTCGATGAAGCTCTCCAGGGCAAAATTATTGGGACCGTGACCCGTCGTCCGCCAGACCGACGTTAGGAGCGGCGTCTCGACGAAATTCTGCTCGACCAGATAATTGGCGATCTCATAGGGCGGCTCGGCGACGCCTTCGACCGCCATTGCGTCATAGGCACGGGGCGGGGCAATCGGCGCGTCCCAGGGTGCGGGCGGGTTGCCCAACTTCGTCCGGGGGAAAATGTAGAGCATGTGCGACGGTGACACCACGCGGTGCGCCATCGCCGCCGGCAATCCGTCTGTGCCCAGCGTCGCGCGGATCGCATGCGTCATCGGCGGCCGGAACGCGTCATAGGTAAAGTCTTCCTCGCGGCTCCAGACCGTCTTGACCGGGCGACCCGCGCCCTTGGCAACGATGATCGAAACCCGCACGAAATCGGCAAGCAGGCGCCGCCCAAAACCGCCGCCGAGCAGGGTGCGGTTGATGACGATCTGATCATCGCGCAGTCCCGTGGCGTCGTGAGCAACCGCCTGGGTGATGTCCATCCCCTGGGTCGGCACCCATAGTTCGCAGCGGTCAGCAGTTACATGCGCTGTGCAGTTCATCGGCTCCATCGTCGCATGCGCCTGGACCGGGATTTCGTATGTGGCGTCGATCACGTCGCCGCTCGCCGCCAATCGCGCGATCGCGTCGCCCTTCTTGGCCTTCGTCATGAACTCCGCGGTCTTGAGCCGCGCGGCGTGATCGGCCCGCTGGCCCGCCGTCGAATAGTCGGCCATCGGCCCTGCCGAAAAGACAAGCGCTCCATCGTCAAGCGCGCGCCGCGCGGTCCAATATCGATCCGCCACCACCGCTAGCCCCGAGGGGATCTCCACCACCGACAGTACGCCGCGGCGCGCCATGATCGCCTCTTTGTCGTAGCTTTCCAGCTTGCCGCCCGGCGACGGCGCCCGGCGGATGGCGGCGACCCCCATGCCGGGCATGGTTATGTCGATCCCGAAGATCGCCGAGCCGTCGGTCTTGGTGGGAATGTCGCGACGCGGTTGCGACCGACCGATCAGGGTCAGCGCGCTGTCGGGCTTGATCTTCGGCGCGCTCGGAACCGGTAGCATCGCGGCAGCCTCTGCAAGTGCGCCAAAAGTTGCCGATCTGCCGCTGGCGGGATCGCGGATCATCCCATTTGCGACCGAGATCGCGGCGGGGTCGACCTTCCACCGCGCCGCCGCTGCCGAGACCAGCATCTCGCGCGCGGCGGCGCCCATCGTCCGCATGATCGGGTAGAAGGTCGAACTCGATTCCGAGTTGCCGGTGAACATCCAGCCATATTGCGGATGACGATAGGCGGGGTCGAAGGGGGACCATTCGGTCACCACTTTCGACCAGTCCGCCCCGAGCTCATCCGCCAAGGCGACGGGAAGGGTGGTCGAAATACCCTGCCCCATTTCGGACTGGGCCATCAGGATCGTCACGCTGTCGTCCGCGCCAATCCGCAGCCATGCGCCGAATGATGCTCCACGCTCGCTCGGTGCCTTGGCGAAGGCTCCGGCGGAAAGCAGCAGCACACCGGCACTCCCTGCAACCAGGAAGCCGCGCCGCGACAATGTCGCGAGCTCCAACGGGCTCGAAGAAGAAGCCATCACATGGTCTTTTGTCATAGGTCGTCCGCCACCCCCGAATGATGGCTTGGCGATCGCAAGAAAAAGATCAGGGGCACCAGGATCTGAAGCGCCATCGCCCCCGGCTTCCAGATGAAGGCGCAAGCGAACGCCAGCGCATAGAGCACCGGCGCGATCGCGCTCTGTACCATCGCCATTCGCAACTGCCCCGGCGTTGCCCGGTCATGCGTCAATCGACCGTGGAAGGTGGCGTAGAACCGCATCAACGCGAAACTGAGCGACGTCGCGAACATGCTAATGCTGAGCAAAGCAAGTGGCGGCGTCGCGCCCGGATATTCGCCGACCAGACCGGTCGGGAACGGCGTCGAGCTGATGCAGAGTAGGAACAGGCCGTTCAGCCAGAGCAGCCCACGATCGGCGGACTTGAGGCTGGCGATGAAATAGTCATGGCTTACCCAGAATACGAGCACGAATGCGAAGCTCACGACCCAGGCGAGCAGCACCGGCGCGATATGGCTTAGCGCCGCCCAGATCGCGGCGTCGCCTTGAAGCTCACCTGGAATCTTGATCTCAAGGACAAGCAGCGTGACGACGATTGCGAGCACGCCGTCGGAAAACGCTTCGAGCCGGTTCGTCTCGAGATGACCCGTGCGAAAAAGGACCGGCCGCCGCGACACTAGGTCCGCCTTGCGAGCCACGCGGCGATGTTGCCGACATAGGCATGAACATCGTCCAGGGCATGCGGGTCGCGCAGCACTTCGTCGCCGGGCGGCTCGTCGACGAAGCTCGGGCAGCCCATTCGGGTATCCCAATTATAGTCGGCGAGGTGATGGAAGCTCGAATCCGAGACCGCACGCCCCGCGCCCGGTTCGTCGATCGCGACGCACAGGTTGAAGCTGGCTCCAGTCGTCTTGCTTCGTCCACGGGCAACAACGGACGCAACGTCGCGCAAGCGGGGAGGCACACCGACTGCCCCTTCATGCGGATGGGCGGGAAGGCGCGTGATAACGCCGCCGGCCCGTTGCACGATCGGATGCACCGGTGCGGGCGCATCTATGGTCTGCAGGTCACCGTTCGCGCCCGAATGATAATTAGGCCACGTGATTGTCGGCGTACCCACATCGTCGCAGCAGCGCCGTGCCTCATCATCTTCCGGATTGACCGTCTGGAAATGCTGCGTCGCGCCGAGTGGGCCCAGCCGCGACAGGCACGCACCTAAATCCTGGTGATCGCGCGTGAGGAACAGCCCACCTCCTCGAGCCCGAAATGCCGAAATATGCTCTGCATCTTGCCAGGTAAGAGCACCGGTCACATCGGTAGCAATCAACCAGAGCTGATCGACCGCCCCCTCCGCCGCGGCGGCGAGATCGACGTCGTCGCCTGCTGCATCGACCACGCGATCCCGCGCGGTCACTTCATAGTGCCGGTCGCCCCCGTCGCCAAGCGACGCGAGATGCGCCGTCAGCAACGAGAAGCGACCGATATGCCAATCATCATGGGTCGTCGGAATAGTGGTCTTCAGCAGAATCCGCTGCATTACTCGCCAAGCGCCTCGCACACGACCTTGGCGGTTTCAGCGCCCGAGAAGTTTTGCTGACCGGTGATCAGGTTGCCATCGCGGATCGCGAATCCGCGCCATAGCCCGGCCTGAACGTAATTCGCGCCGATCTCCTTGAGCCGGTCTTCGATCCGCCACGGCATGACATGCTTGTCACGCGACAGCAGCCCCATATCCCACACCGCATTGTCGGCGAAATTCTCTTCGACATTCGCAAAGCCCGTGACAGTCTTGCCCTTGGCAAGATACTCACCGTTGGAGAGCTTGGCATAAGCGAGGATCGCCGTGCCGTGACACAGCGCGGCGGTCACCTTTCCAGCCTCGTAGAAGGCGGCGAACTTCTCCTGAAGGCCAGTTGCCTGTTCGAACGAGAACATGGGCGCCTGGCCGCCCGCCACAACGATCGCGTCGAAATCGTCGACACGCAGCTCGCTGACCGGCTTGGTGTTTTCCACCAGCGCCGCGAGCTTGGGCGTCGAAAGAAAGCCCATCGAGATGAGATCGGTCTCCGAATAACCAGACGCATCGCGTGGATCGCTCATCGCGTCGGCTTCGCACTTGCCGCCATCGGGCGAGAAGATTTCGACTTGATAGCCCTTCTCGGTAAACTCGAAATATGGGTGGGCGAGTTCGCTCCACCAGAAGCCCACCGGCCATCCGGTGGTGCTGGACACAGTGGGGTTCGCGATCACGATCGCAACGCGCTTTGGACTTTTCGGGTTGACGGGGTTGGGGTCCTTGAGACTCACTTCATGCTTCCTCTCTGCGGGGGGATTTGGCGTGACGCACCATGGCGAAGGCAAAGTCGCGCGCATGGCCGCGCTTCATCGCGAGCTCGATCCAGAGCATCGCGAGCGGTTCAAGCAGGCGAGCAGCGGCGAGCGGTCCGGCATCGATCGCCTGAAAACCGAGGTCGGAGACCAGGCCGAGGACTATGGGCTTACGTGATGCGTCGTCGCCAGCCACGAACATCACCGGCGTCGGATGATAGGATGCCGTGTCCGCGATGTTCTCGGCGCCAGTTTGATTGAGCGTCTTAAACACCGATGCGCCTGGCGCGGCCAGCGCGATTTGCTCCGCCGCCGAGGTCTCATGGCCGACAACCAGTTGCAGCCCGGCCGGCCCCATCGTGAGCGGATTGGTGCAGTCGATCAGCGTTACGCCGGCTAAATTGCCAAGTGCAGAGACCGCGCCCTTGGCGGCGGCATAGGGCGTTGCCATCACGACGATCGGCGCGCCCCGCCGCTCATTCGCCGGTTGCAGACGGTCTGCGGGTAATCCGCTGTATTTCGTGTTGCCGGGATCGTGAAGGCCGAAACGGACGTCGTGGCCGCGCGCCAGCCAGGCCTTGCCGAGCGCCGCGCCGACGTTCCCGGCGCCGATGATCAGAATGTGCGATGCCATCTTATTGGATTGCCGCTTCGATCGCCTTGGCGAGCTCGAGCGGCGACGCCGCGAAGGGAGCGTGTCCCGTATCGACGCTCAGTTCCTTGCGCACCGGCGTCGCCCCCACCATCGTCGCCTGCAGCTTCGGACTGACGACGACGTCGCGGGCGGTATGAATATAGACTTTGTCGAGCGTCCCGAACCGCTCCGCCGTCAGCGCGTCCGGCGTCGTTGGCGGCGCGAGTGGCTCCGGGATGATCCCGTTTGCGACTGCCGCCTTCGTCGCCGAATCACAGCCGTTGCAGAACAGGTCGCCGCGCGCTGCGGCGTCGATCGACGCGGTGCGCTTGTCGTCCGAGATCCTGAACGCCGGCCCCATCTTGCTATCGGCATCGGCTTGCGACAGCGACAGCAGCGACTGCCCATTTGTCGGCAGGTAGGCGGCGACATAGACGAGCGTCTTGATCCGCTCGGGCGCCGCCTCGCCGACCGCCGAGATCGTCATTCCACCAAAGCTGTGGCCGACGAGCACCACCGGCTGCTTTTCCCTGGCGATGGCCGCAAGAACCGTGTCGCGATAGGGATCGAGGCCCTTGGCAGGGTCGGCTGCGGGAACGCCGTCGCGTCCCGGTAGATCGACCGCGATCGTTCGATATCCGTCCTTGCGCAGAATGGCTGTTACCTTGCTCCATACGGCTGACGTTTCGAAAGCCCCGTGAACAAGAACGATCGTCGGTTTTGCCATGGCCGCCGTTGGCGCGAGGAGCGCGACCCCTAACACCAATCGAGCTATCGCTAAAATACCCATGATCGCACTCTCAGCGGCAATTGATTGATTTCTTATCTAGCGGGTGTAAGTTGGCGTTGGATATAGCTCAGACGCTTGATTTCTTGATCGTGCGTCTCTCGGATGTGTCAAAAGGATGACGATGCCGGCGCTTAGCGGATTCCCCGACGCCATGTCCGACGTACTCGCCTTGGTGCGCATGCGGGGCGAGTTCGTATGCGCCAATGAGTATTCCGCACCCTGGGCTTTCAGCTTCCGCAAGCCGGTCGCTCACTTCCATATCGTCGAGCGCGGCGCCGCGTGGATCACAGTCGACGGGGCCAATCCGGTGCGGATCGAAACGGGCGATCTTGCGATCCTGCCGCTCGGCGCGGGACACGTGCTGAGCGCCGACCGCACGGGAGATGCGGTGCCGATCGAACAAGCCGTGCAGCACAGCGCTGTGCGCGACGGATCGGTTTTCAAACTCGGCGGAGGCGGTGCCGAAACGCACGTTGTCTGTGGGCAATTCTCGTTTGCTGGTGTCCTTGCGCCAAAACTGCTGACCGTTCTGCCGCCGCTGATGCATATCGCCGCCCGGCCAGGGCAGCCGCTCGAATGGCTTCGCCTCACGACCCATTTCCTGGTTGAGGAGACGCGCCAGCCAAAACCCGGCTCGGCGATTATGGTGACACGATTGTTGGACCTTCTTTTCATCCAGGCGGTTCGCGAATGGGGAACGCGCAATCCGAGCAATCTGGGTTGGCTGAGCGGCCTTGGCGATCCCGTCGTTGGACGCGCTTTATCGGCGATCCACGATGATCCGGGGCGTGACTGGACCGTCGCCGATCTGGCCGACCTGGCGGGACTTTCTCGCTCCGCATTTGCGTCGCGATTCGCGGTGGTAGTGGGCAAGTCGCCGCTCAAATATCTGGCGACCTGGCGGTTAGACCTTGCAGCCGACCATTTACGCGCAGGCACCCTGAGGGTCGCGGAAATCGCGGAATTGGTTGGATACGGTTCGGAAGCGGCGCTCAACCGCGCCTTCAAGAGCCAGTTCGGCGTGACACCTGGTGCGTTTCGGCAAAGCGGCAAACCCCAATAAGACGCAGCATCAAGGATGCCGGGAGGTCATTTGGGTAAGTTCCTAAGTACCGGGTACCCTCCTCAAAGCGTAGCTGGACCCTAGGGAACGTGATGTCCGGTTTTGGCTAATTCCGCAGCCAACAGAATGCCAAGATTTAGGTCGCGTAGCTGCCGACGAGTTGAGCCTGAACAAGGGGCCGAATAAGCCATCTGAGCGCCGGAAAGCAGACGGGCCGCTACCCACCCAATTGCGCCCATCGACCGCTGCTGAACGAACGGCGAGTTTCGGGATTGTCGGTCGATGGATCGAATGACCGATATTGGGCGCACAGCTGCCGCCGTTGTTCGACGTAATTGATTGGAGAGAATTAAGATAAAGGCCACTGTGCTGATGGCTATAGGGCAACGTCCGGTCAAACGCAGATTGCCGGTTTCGTGACAGTAAGAGGCACGAAACCGACCCTACGACCCTCTCGATCTACGTCCGCCTTTGGCAGGAAGTCGGTCTAACTTACTGAATTTAGACAGAAAAGTCTCGTTGCGCAGCTGACAATTTATATTGTCACGAAAATCGAAAATGACATTTTATATTGTCTTCCGACTTTTTCTATTGTCACTCAACAGTGCCCGGCTATGGCTGCGACGCCTATTCCACGGTGACCGACTTCGCCAGGTTACGAGGCTGGTCGACGTCGGTGCCCTTGGCGACGGCGACGTGATAGGCCAGCAGCTGCACGGGTACGGCATAGACGAGCGGCGCGATCAGGGGATGGACCTTGGGCATCTCGATCGTCGCCATCGCGTCGCCGCCCGCTTCCTCGATCCCTTGCGCGTCGGAGATGAGCACGACCTTCGCCCCGCGCGCCATCGCCTCCTGCATGTTGCTGACGGTCTTTTCGAACAACGGCCCCGACGGTGCGATGACGATGAGCGGGACGTTTTCGTCGATCAGCGCGATGGGGCCGTGTTTCATCTCGCCCGACGCATAGCCTTCGGCGTGGATGTAACTGATTTCCTTGAGCTTTAGCGCCCCTTCCAGCGCGAGGGGATAATCGGGGCCGCGCCCGAGGTAGAGCACGTCGCGCGCGCCCGCGATGGTGTGCGCCATCCCCTCGATCGCGCTGTCGCGGCCGAGCGCCGCGTTGAGCGCTGCGGGAATTTCGGTCAGGTGCGTCACGATGTCACGCTCGTCGGCGGCGGCCAATTTTCCCTTGGCCCGCGCAAGGTTCACGGCAAGCGCCGCCATGACCGCAAGCTGGCACGTGAACGCCTTGGTCGAGGCAACGCCGATCTCGGGGCCCGCATGCGTCGGCAGCAACAGATCGACTTCGCGCGCCATGCTCGATGTCGGCACGTTGATGATGCCCGCCGTCGTCAGTCCGCCGGCTTTCATGTGGCGCAGCGCGGCAAGCGTGTCGGCAGTCTCGCCCGACTGGGAAACGACGACGCCCAGCATTTTGGGCAGAAGCACCGGGTCGCGGTAGCGGTATTCCGAAGCGACATCGACCTCGACCGGCACACGCGCAAGCTGTTCGATCCAGTATTTGCCGATCATGCCGACATAGGATGCGGTGCCGCAGGCCACGATGACCACGCGTTCGATGGTGGAAAGATCGAAATCCATCTGCGGCAAGCCGACCTGCTCCTCGAGCGGACGCAGGTACGAGCGGAGCGTCTGCGCCACCACGATGGGCTGCTCGTAGATTTCCTTGAGCATGAAGTGGCGGTAGTTTCCCTTTTCCATCACGGCCGCCGACACACCTGAAATCGTGATGTCGCGCGTGACGGGCTGGTTGTCGACATCGAAGACTTGCGCGCCGTCGCGGCTGAGCACGACCCAGTCGCCTTCCTCGAGATAGGCTATGCGCTGGGTCAGCGGCGCGAGCGCAAGCGCGTCGGACCCGAGATAGGTCTCGCCGTCGCCATAGCCGACCACAAGGGGAGAGCCGAGCCGCGCGCCGATCAGAAGATCGGGATGCTGGCGAAAGGCGATTGCCAGCGCAAAGGCGCCGCGCAGGCGCGGCAGGACAAGCTTTACCGCCTCCTGCGGCGACAGGCCCGCTTCGACATGCTCGCTGACGAGATGCGCCACGACCTCGGTGTCGGTCTGGCTCTCGAACTGGCGACCGCGCGCCTGCAGCTCTTCGCGCAGCGGCTTGAAATTCTCGATGATGCCGTTGTGCACCAGCGCCACTTCCTGCGTCGCGTGCGGGTGTGCGTTGACCGTGTTCGGCACGCCGTGCGTCGCCCAGCGCGTGTGCGCGATACCCGTGCTGCCAGGCGCAGGATCGCCCTCGAGGACGCGCACCAGGTTGAGCAGCTTGCCCTCGGCGCGACGGCGGATCAGCTGGCCATGCTCCACGGTGCAGAGGCCGGCCGAGTCATAACCGCGATATTCCATCCGCTTCAGGCCATCGACCAGTCGGTCGGCGACCGCATCCTTCCCAACGATTCCGATAATGCCACACATGTCTTGTCTATCTCCGCGACGAGCGCCTGCGCCCGAAATTACTTGCCCCGTGCTGCCATCATCGTGCGAAATCCCTTGGCCCAGCCGGGTTTCGACTCCTGCTTGCCCCGCGCCACGGCCAGCGCGTCGGGCGCGACATCCGCCGTTATAACGCTGCCCGCCGCAACGATCGCACCGGGGCCGATCGTCACCGGCGCCACCAGCGCGCTGTTCGAGCCGACAAAGGCGCCGGCGCCGATCTCCGTCTTGTACTTGAAGAACCCGTCATAGTTGCACGTGATCGTCCCGGCGCCAACATTGGCTCCCGCGCCGACTTCCGCATCGCCGAGATAGCTCAGGTGGTTGGCCTTTGCCCCTGCTCCCATGGTCGTCTTCTTGACCTCGACAAAATTGCCCACCTTCGACTTTTCGCCCAGCACCGCGCCCGGTCGCAGGCGCACAAACGGCCCAACTTCCGCGCCCGCGCCAACGACCGCCCCTTCCAAATGGCTGAACGCCCGGATCGTCGCGCCGTCGGCGACCCGCACGCCCGGCCCGAAGAAAACATTTGGTTCGACGAGTACGTCACGTCCGACCTGCGTGTCCCAGGCGAACCACACGGTCTCCGGCGCGATCAGCGTGGCACCGGCGGCCATGACCTCGCGGCGGCGCTCCTTTTGCCAGCCGGCCTCGACGCTCGCCAGCTCGGCCCGGCTGTTGACACCGGCAACCTCGGCTGCACCGGTTTCAATGACGGCGCTGGCCCGTCCGTCCGCACGCGCGAGCATAACGATGTCCGGCAGATAATATTCGCCCGCCGCATTGTCGTTGCCGACGCGGGCAAGCAGCGCAAGCAGATCGGCGCTCCTGACTGCCATGAGCCCCGAATTGCACAGGTCAAGTTCGCGCTCGGCAGCAGTGGCATCCTTGAACTCGACCATCTTGGTGATGGTGCGACCGTCTTCGCTGACGATGCGGCCATAGGCGCCGGGCTCGTCCGGCCGAAAGCCCAGCACGACGGCCGCGGGCGCATCGGCCTCGTTCAGCCGGTCGAGCATCCGGCGCATCGTCGCCGCGCGAACGAGCGGCGCGTCGCCATAAAGGATGAGGACGTCGCCGTCGAAGTCCGAAAGCTGTGCGCGGGCCTGCAGGACGGCATGGCCGGTGCCGAACTGCTCGGCCTGCACCGCAAGGCTGACCCCGAGCGGCGCCACCGCCGTCTCGATCTGTTCGCGGCGCGCGCCCGCGACGACAATGATCTGCGCCGGCTCAAGTTCGGCGGCACTGGCAAGCAGGTGCAGCAGCATCGGCCGCCCCGCTATCGGATGCAGCACCTTGTGCAGGTCGGATTTCATCCGCGTGCCCTGCCCCGCCGCCAGCACGATAACCGCCACCTGCCTCAAGATGCTTCTCCATTCGCTTCGCACCCGCCCCTTAGACCCGCGCGCTTGTCTCTGCCAGCCACTTGGCCGATGGCAGCGCCATGACGCATTTTCCCTTCGACATCGTCGGCTTCGACCTTGACGGCACATTGGTCGACACATCAGGCGACCTGACGGCGGCGGTAAATCACACGCTCGGTCTGGCGGGCCGCACGCCGCTTCCGGCCGAGGCGGTACGGGGCATGATCGGTGGCGGGGCCAAGGCCATGTTGCAACGTGGCCTCGACGCGACCGGCGGCTGCGAGCCCGAAGAAGCGCGACGGCTCTACAAGTTGATGCTTGCCTTTTACGGCGAAAACATTGCCGTCTGTTCACGACCCTTTCCCGGCATGCTGGCCGCGCTGGACGAGCTGGACGCATTGGGCGTCAAAGTCGCGGTCGTGACGAACAAATTCGAGGGCTTTGCGCGCAAGTTGCTTGCCGAGCTCAATCTGGCCGATCGCTTTGCAACGCTGATCGGCGGCGACACCCTGGGGCCCGGACGCGCCAAACCGGCAGCGGACCCGATCCTCGAGATGATGAGCCGGCTCGGCGGCGGCCGCACGGCCTTTGTCGGCGATTCCATCTATGACACCCAGGCAGCGCGGAATGCGAAAGTGCCGAGCATTGCCGTCTCGTTCGGCTTTCTCGACCGACCCGTGGCCGAGCTCGGCGCCGACGCCGTGATCGACAGCTACGGCGACTTGGTGTCCGTGCTCAGGACGCTTTGCGCCACTTGATCCACAAATGCCGCGCCAGCATCAGCGGCGGCATGCGAAGCCAATGCGAGCGGACGTAGAAGGCGAGGCGGAGCAGCGGGCGTGTCGGCCGGCCCCAGCCGTCGCGGGCGAGGAGGCGGGACCGAAACCATTTGTCCTGCCCGGTCAGACGGTCATGCCGCTTGGGAATGGGCGTAGAAAACAGCTGGGCGGACAGCCGCAGGCTGCGGCGTACGACATCGGACAGTCCGTGGCGTTTTGCGTGCGCGTCGAGGGTGTCCCAGAAGGCTTCGCCTTCGAACTCGCGGACCAGCCGGTCAATGTCCCACAAGTTTCGCAAGCCTCCTGCCATGTCGCCATCGGCCAGAAGATGCGCAGCGGCGTGGATGACCATGTCCGCTGGGCACAGCACCCTCAGCCCATTTTCGAGCGGCAGGCTCGCCGCAATGAGCGCGTCCGCATCCGGCGTCGGGCGCGCTGTCAGCGGCAAGACCGTGTGGTGCACGTCGATCATCCGGTCGCGATCGCGGTGAATGAGGGGCGGCAGCTCGTGCATCCAGCGGCGGTAATAGGCGTCGTCATAGGGGTCGGGCTTGACCCATTCCCAGCCGGCCGCCAGCAATGCCGCTTCTGCCTCGTCGAGCCGGTTGGCGGGCACGAGAATGTCGAGGTCTCCGATGAGCCGTCCCTGCCCGGCGTCGAGGCCGGCTGCGACGAAGGCAGTTCCCTTCAGCAGCACGACGGGCATCCCAAGCGGCATGAGGGTGCGGCGCGCCATTTCGGCTTCCCACAGCGCCTCGGTACGGCCGACGTCGGCCTCCACGCCCGCGCGGTCCAGCACGCCCTGGACGTCCTCGGGCAGGTCAAGGCCGCGGAGACGACAGGCCAGGCTTGCAAGCAGGCGCTCCGCGCGCGCTGCGCACAAAATGTCCGTCCATGCCGAGCGGTCGAGACCGGTCGCACCCGCCGGGTCCGCCAGCAGCGCGGCGACGCCCGCAGCCGTCACAGCGCGCCCCACAAGTCGTCGATCATCCGGCGCGCGGTCGTCATGTCCGGATAATCGAGCGCGACTGCGGGCACGCCTTCGACAAGAGCAGTGAGAGCTGTAAAACCACGTTCGCCGAGCGCGACATAGTTTGTCGAGGCCTGCGTCAGCCGGACGAAGGCTTCGCTCGGCGCGACGGGGCGTGCGGCTTCGGACAGGCCAAAGCGCGGGAATGCAACGAGCGCCGGTGCGGCCGGGACACGCATGGCCTGCAGTGCGCTGGACAGCGGGGCGACATGACGAATGCGACCCTTGGGCGTGTTTTCAAGAAGCGGGCCGAACCGCAGGCGGTCGATCTTACTCAACGCCGCTTCGATGCCTTCGTTCTTGAGGCTGGACGGTCTGGGAAACGGAAAAGCCATCCCCGACTCAGGATCGATCAGCGCAAATTCGTCGCCCATGAAGCGCCAGCCGTCACTACCCAGCAAGGTTGCGAGCGTCGATTTCCCCGCGCCGCTCTCGCCGGTCAAAATCAGTGCGCGTCCGTCACGCTCGACGCTGGCCGCGTGCAGCAGGAGGAAGCGGCGCTCGCCAAGCGCAAGTTGCAGGTTCATCCCCATCTCGGCCGCAAGCAGACCGAGGCGCAGCGGTAGCGGCGCGGCCTCGGGCAGCGTGAAGTCTCCGCCGATTCCGAGTGTGGGGCGGATCCAGCGCCGCCACGGGGCGGCAGGCTCGAGACGCACCGTAAAATCTGGCACGCCCATGGGCGTCGGGTAATCCCGATACAGCGATGCGAGCGCGGCGATCGGCGAGCGCCACGCACTACCGATCCGGAAGGCAACGGGCCCGACCTGTACGTCAAAGCGATGTTTCACAGCGCTTCGACCAGCCCGCTCGCCGCCAGTTCCGCGAGGCGTTCGGCGAGCGCGTCCAGTTCTTCGATGCCCAGCCGGGAAGCGAGGCCGGGGATATCGGCGTCACCTTCCCCCAATGCCTCCAAAACCGTTGGCACGATCTCGGACACGACATGCGTGGCGTTCGACCGCCGGTCGTAAATCGCCGTCATGCTGTCGAGACGGACAAGGCGCAGTACGCCGAGAGCCGGCGCCCGAAACACCATGGCTGGCCCGCTCAGCGGCCCGGCATCTGGAGCGACGCGTAGCAGGTGAAGCCGCTCTGTCCGCGCTGGAGGCGGCGGATATAGTTGGTCCATGCCTGGCTCTGCGACGGGTCGGCACCGGGAATGACATTGCCGGAAAGCGCCGCCTTGACGTCCTCACCCTTGAGCGGCGTAGCCGACCCGGGGAAGGCGCCTGCCGTGCCAGTGGGGACGACGCTGCCGTCGGCCGCAATATAGCTGCCGGCGCGACCGGCATCGGGCACGGGTATCTGGCAGGTCAGCACCGAGGTCGCGGCCTGCGCGATTGCTGGCCGGATCGTCACGACGGCGGCGACCCCAAGGCCGCCGAGCCTGAGCAGTTGGCGCCGGTCCGCCACGCCGTTCCGGGCCGCAAAGTCGTCGTCCTGTTCGTCCGCTGCCGCCATGCGTTGCGCTGCCCCATTGTCTTCACGCTGTCTTCGACAAGCCATATCGCCAATTTCGCCTTGTGGCGATGATGATTGGTTAACAATGGTGATCTGCGCGACTAGTCCCGATCCAGCGCCCGACGACTCAGTGCGGGCCGGAACCGCCATGTCATGATCCGTACCGTGATTGCCCTGCTGATTGTCCTCATGGCAGCGCTGGTGGCGGGCCTCGTGCCGGACATCCGGGTTGGCGCCATGATCATCGGCGGCGTGACGGCGGTCCTGATGGTCGCGACCAGCCGCGTCGAGCCGCCCCAGGCGCGCATGCGCGCCACCCCGCCCCCGCCACCCGCCTCGGAACAATCGGTTGTCGATGCGATCAGCGAGCCTGTGCTGCTCATTGTCGACGGGCGCGTCCGCATCGCCAACCAGGCGGCGCGTACGCTTCTCGGTGAGCATATCATCGGCGAGGACGTCAGGCTTGCGATCAGGCATCCCGCGGCGGCCGAGCGGCTTGCCGCAGGCGGCATGGACGGCAGCACCGAGCTTGTCGGGCTCGGCGGGCGCGACCAGCGGGTCCAGATGCAGGTCTCGACGATTTCGCCGGGGCGGCGACTCGTCCACCTCATCGATCGGACAACGAGCTATGCGGCAGAGCGGGCAAGGGTGGATTTCGTGGCCAATTCCAGCCACGAGCTGCGTACGCCGCTGGCCGCCATCATCGGGTTCATCGAAACGCTCGACGATGAAAAGGCCGGATCGGACGCGGGTGTGCGTGCGCGGTTCCTATCCGTGATGATGAAGGAAGCGCGGCGCATGCAGCGCCTGATCGACGACCTTATTTCGCTCAGCCGGATCGAGGCGGAGAAGTACCGCCTGCCCGACACGCCGGTGGCGCTCGGGCGCTTGATCGAGGAAGTCGCCGCCGACCTTCGCGATACGGACAGCACGGCGCGTGCCGACCTGCGGCTCGACATCGCCGACGATGTGCCCAATGTCGCGGGCGACGCGGCACAGCTCGCGCAGGTTCTCCACAACCTGGTCGGCAACGCCTTAAAATACGGCAAGCGTGGGACGCCGGTCACGATCGGCCTGCGCCGCGATGGAGAAACGCTCATCCGACTGTCCGTCAGCGATGAAGGCGACGGCATTCCGGCCGAGCACCTGCCCCGCCTGACCGAGCGATTCTATCGTGTCGATCCCGGTCGCAGCCGAGCGCAGGGCGGCACCGGGCTGGGGCTGGCGATCGTCAAGCACATCGTAGAACGGCACCGTGGGCGGCTCGACATCGCAAGCACCCCCGGCAGCGGCACGACGGTGTCCATCCTGTTGCCGATATCGCTCATGCCGCCCAAACGACCCACGGCGCCGGCAAGCGTTGTCACATCATTGTCATTAAATTGAAACGTAAGCTACGCCTATGGGCTGCTAGGCACGGTACGCGGACCGGCTGCCGCACAATCTAGGGGGAAAATATGAAAACCGTCCGCACGTCGGCCATCGCCTTCGTGGCACTCAGCAGTGCTTTTGCCCTTTCGGCCTGCGATTCGAGCGGCGGCAACGTCCGCTCACAAGTGCGTGCCGTGGGATCGTCGACGGTCTATCCCTTTGCCACGGCGGTTGCCGAGCAGTTCGTCAACGCCAACCCCAAGTTCAAGTCGCCGATCATCGAATCGACCGGCACGGGCGCGGGTTTCAAGCTGTTTTGCGCCGGCGTCGGGTCGGCGCATCCCGACATCTCGAACGCCTCGCGCCGGATCAAGAAGTCGGAATATGAGGTTTGCGCAAAGAACGGTGTGGACAAGATCGTCGAAATCCAAATCGGCCTCGACGGCATTGCCTTCGCGGAGTCGATCAAGGGGTTGAAGATCCCGCTGACCGTCGCCGACCTTTACAAGGCGCTTGCCGCCACGCCGTTCGGCAAGCCGCAGACCGCAAAGACGTGGAAAGACGTCAACCCTTCCCTGCCTGCCGAGGCGATCAAGGTCTATGGCCCGCCGTCGACGTCGGGCACGCGCGACGCACTGGTCGAACTGATCCTCACGCGCGGTTGCGACAGCGACCCCGCCATGCTCGAGCTAAAGGCGAAGGACGACGCCGCGCACAAGAAGATCTGCGGCACCATCCGCGAAGACGGCGCGTATGTCGATGCCGGCGAGAACGACAATCTCATCGTGCAGAAGATCGAAGCCGATCCGAAGGCACTGGGCATTTTCGGCTTTTCCTTCTTCGAAGAGAATAAGGACAAGCTGGCAGCGAACACGCTGAACGGCGTGGCGCCGACCTATTTTACGATTTCCGACTTCAGCTATCCCGGTGCGCGGCCCCTGTACATCTATGTGAAGTCCGCGCATCTCAATGCCGTGCCGGGACTGAAAGAATATATCGCGCAATTTGCCCAGTCGTGGGAACCCGGCGGCTATCTGGCAAAGCGCGGGATGGTCGTGGCGCCCGGATCGGTCCGCGATGCCGCCGCGATCACGGCCAAGGAGTTGACTCCGCTCGACCCGTCGGTGCTGAAATAGCTTTCAGGGAATCTGACGGAATTGGGTTGAGCGGAATGAAGCGGCCATGACCTTGCTGTTCGTGCTGGCGTTCGGGTTGGGCATGGTCGCGTGGTTGGTCGGTCGCGCGCGCGCCGGCGCCTTTGTCGCGGGTCCGGCGAAGAGCCACTCGCTGGCAGGCTACCACGGTGCCTATGTCGCTTTGTGGACGGTCGTACCTGCCTTGCTGCTTGCCACGGTATGGGCGGGGATTGCACCGGGGCTGATTACGCAGCGGGTTGTCGCCAGCCCTGCCGCTGCCACGCTCCCGGCCGATCCTGGGGAACGGCGCGCCATCCTGTCCGAAGCGCGAGGGCTCGCCGAAGGCGAATTGCAGACGGCGTTCAATCCACTCGCCGAAGCCCTTGCGCCCGAGTACGGTGCCGCGCGGACACAACTGACGATCATCGGGCTGGCGCTCTGCGCTATCATTGCCTTCGCCGGTGGCGCCTTTGCCTTCACGCGGGTCAAGCCCGACTTTCGCGCGCGCACGCGGGTCGAACGCGCCGTGACGATCACGTTGCTGGTGGCATCGCTCATCGCCATCCTGACGACGATCGGCATCGTAGCTTCGCTTCTGTTCGAATCGATCCGCTTTTTCGGCAAGGTCGGCGCCTTTGATTTCCTGTTCGGCACGCGCTGGAGTCCCCAAGCTGCATCGGGTGGCGACATGAAGGCGCTGGGCGCAGTCCCGCTGTTCTGGGGGACGATCTTCATCGGCGCGATTATCGCGATGATCGTCGCCATTCCATTGGGCCTCATGAGCGCCATCTACCTGACACAATATGCCGGGGCCGCGACCCGTCGCTGGATGAAGCCGCTGCTGGAAATCCTGGCGGGCGTTCCGACAGTCGTCTACGGGTATTTTGCGGCTCTGACAGTCGCACCCATCGTGCGGGCCGTCGGCGATGCGCTGCACATCCCGGGCACAAGCTCGGAAAGTGCCCTAGCCGCGGGTCTCGTCATGGGCATCATGATCATCCCCTTCGTGTCATCGATGGCCGACGATTCACTTGCTGCAGTGCCGCAGTCGATGCGCGATGGCAGCCTTGCCATGGGCGCCACCAAGTCGGAGACAATTCGCCGCGTGCTCGTGCCGGCGGCGCTGCCAGGCATCGTCGGTGGCGTGCTGCTCGCGGTCAGCCGCGCCATCGGCGAGACGATGATTGTGGTCATGGCGGCCGGGCTTGCCGCCAACCTGACGGCCAATCCCTTCGCAAGTGTGACGACGGTGACGGTGCAGATCGTGCAGCTTCTGACTGGCGACCAGGAATTCGACAGTGCCAAGACACTCGCCGCCTTTGCGCTCGGTCTCGTGCTTTTCATTGTGACCTTGTTGCTCAACATTGTCGCGCTCAGCGTCGTGAAACGATATCGCGAAGCCTATGACTGATGCCCGTCTTCCCACCGACTGGCAGTCGGACGCGATGCAGAAGCGCATCCGCCGGCGCTATGTGTCCGAACGAAACTTCAAATTTGCGGGCCTGTTTGCCGTTACGCTGTCGGCGGGATTCCTCGCGTTCCTGATTATCACAATGGCTTGGAGCGGTGCGCGCGGGTTCACGCGCAGCAGCGTCGCCGTGCCGTTCGACTTCCCCGCGCTGGCCGTGCCGCTGTCGCCGGCGGCACTTTCGCGCGGCGGGGATATGGACTCGCAGTTTGCCGCAGCCGATCTCCCCGCGGTGGTGACCCGAGCAACGCAGGCCGCGTTCGGACCAAAGGGCCCGGCGACGGTATCGGACAGCGGCTGGCTCGCGCTGCGGACGGCAATCAAGCGCGATCCCTCGATCCTGACCCGCAAAACGGTCGTTTCCATCCCCGCATCCGCCGCACTCGACATTGCAGAGAACGGCGAAAGCGACCCTGCGATGCAGGCCGTCTACAAGCAGTTGAAAGCCAGCGGGGCGGTGTCGCGCGCGCTCAATCTGTCGTTCCTGACCGACAGCGACGCGACCGACCCAACGCAGGCCGGCATTTGGGGGGCGTTCAAGGGGTCGCTGCTCACGATGCTCGTCACATTGGCCCTGGCGTTTCCGGTGGGCGTGCTTTCGGCGGTTTATCTCGAGGAATATGCGCCACGGAATCGCTGGACCGACCTGATCGAGGTGTCGATCAACAATCTCGCGGCGGTTCCTTCGATCATCTTCGGACTGCTCGGTCTGGCTGTATTCCTGAACACGTTCAACCTGCCACGTTCCGCCCCGCTGGTCGGTGGCCTGACCCTGGCACTGATGACCATGCCCGTCATCGTCATTGCCGGCCGCAACGCGATCAAGGCCGTTCCGCCGTCGATCCGTGACGCGGCGCTCGGCATCGGCGCGTCGCCGATCCAGGTCGTTTTCCACCACGTCCTTCCGCTAGCCCTGCCCGGCATCCTGACCGGCACGATCATCGGCATGGCCCGTGCGTTGGGCGAAACGGCACCGCTGCTGATGATCGGCATGCGCGCCTTTGTGGCGACGCCGCCAAGCGGCATCACCGACCCGTCGAGCGTCCTGCCGGTGCAGATATTTCTCTGGTCCGACGAGATTTCGCGCGGTTTCATCGAGAAGACGAGCGCGGCGATCATCGTCCTGCTGGCGTTCCTTCTCGCGATGAACGGTGCCGCCATATACCTTCGCAACCGCTTTGAAACTCGCTGGTGACCTGACCCTATGGCTTCTGCCCCCCACCTTTCGAATGCCCCCCCGAAGATGTCTGCGCGCGACGTTTCGGTCTGGTACGGTCCGAAAAAGGCGATCGACAATGTTTCGATCGACGTCGAACAGGAAAATGTCACGGCCTTCATCGGCCCATCGGGCTGCGGCAAGTCGACGTTCCTGCGCACGCTCAACCGAATGAACGACACCGTCGCATCGGCCCGGGTCGAAGGTGACATCACGCTTGACGGCGCCGACATCTATGCTCCGTCGATGGATGTGGTCCAGCTACGCGCGCGCGTGGGCATGGTTTTCCAGAAACCAAACCCGTTTCCCAAGTCGATCTACGAAAATGTGGCTTATGGACCGCGTATTCATGGCCTTGCGACAGCGAAGGCTGACATGGACCGTATCGTCGAGGAATCGCTGGCCCGCGCCGGTTTGTGGGAAGAAGTGAAGGATCGCCTTGACGCGAGTGGCACGGCGCTGTCGGGCGGGCAGCAGCAGCGTCTGTGCATCGCACGCGCCATCGCCGTCGACCCCGAAGTCATCCTGATGGACGAGCCGTGCTCAGCTCTCGATCCCATCGCGACGGCGCGCATCGAAGAGCTCATCCATGCGCTGCGCGGGCGCTATGCCATCGTCATCGTGACGCACAACATGCAGCAGGCAGCGCGCGTTTCACAACGCACTGCCTTTTTCCACTTGGGAACGCTCGTGGAGTATGGCGTGACATCGGACATCTTCACCAATCCGAAAGCCGAGCGGACCAAGGATTACATCACGGGAAGGTACGGCTGATGGGCATCGGCACCGAGCATACCGTCAAGGCCTTCGACGATGAAATCGGCGAACTGCGGGGGCATATCGCCGAGATGGGCAGCCGTGCGGAAGCCGCGATTACGCGTGCGATGGAAGCACTGGTAAAGCGCGACCTCGATCTGGCACGCCATGTCATCGACGACGACCGGATCATCGACCGGCTCGAATCCGAGGTCGAAAAGCTCGCGGTCCAGATCATTGCGCTTCGGGCACCCATGGCGGACGACCTGCGCGACGTCGTCTCGGCGCTCAAGATCGCCAGCGTTCTCGAGCGTGTCGGCGATTACGGCAAGAACATTGCCAAACGCGTCGGCGCGATCGAGGGGCGACGCAAGATCGAACCCCTGTCGCTGTTGCCAAGCATGGCGCAGGTCGCGACCGAGATGGTCAACGATGCGCTGACGGCCTTCGCCGCGCGCGACGCGGCGCTTGCCGTCGCGGTCAACGAGCGCGACCGGGTTGTCGATGATTTCTACAACTCGATCTTCCGCACACTGGTGACCTATATGGTCGAGTATCCACCGTCGATCAGCGACGCCGCGCACCTGCTGTTCGTCGCCAAGAACCTCGAGCGCGTGGGCGACCACGCGACGAACGTAGCGGAAATGGTCTATTTCGCCGCGACTGGGGAATATATGGCGGAGCGCGATCGCACCGACGCTTACGACCAAACGGGGAGTTGATAAATGGCGCGCGCAAAAATGTTGCTAGTAGAGGATGATGCGGCGCTGGCCGAACTTCTGGTCTATCATTTTCGACGGGAAGATTTCGACGTAAAGCAGACTGCGGACGGCGAGGAAGCTCTCCTGCTTGCCCAGGAAAACGCCCCCGACATCGTATTGCTCGACTGGATGATCGAAGGCCTGTCGGGGATCGAGGTATGCCGCCGTTTGCGCCGGATGCCCGAGACACAGAATGTGCCAATCATCATGCTGACGGCGCGCGGTGAAGAGGAAGATCGCGTGCGGGGCCTGGAAACCGGGGCCGACGATTATGTGACGAAGCCTTTCAGCCCCCGCGAACTCGTGGCCCGCGTGGGAGCCGTCCTGCGCCGCGTGCGCCCGGCGCTTGCGGGCGAGGCGTTGATTTACGCAGATTTGGAGATGGATACGGTGGGGCACAAGGTCAAACGGGGCGGCAAGATGGTGCCCCTCGGTCCGACCGAGTTCCGGCTACTTAAGCATTTCCTCGAACATCCCGCGCATGTCTTTTCACGCGAGCGATTGCTCGACAGCGTCTGGGGCCATGACAGCGATATCGAACCCCGGACCGTGGACGTCCATATCCGGCGGCTGCGCAAGGCGATCAATGAAGGCGGTTATGCCGATATCATCCGCACAGTGCGGTCTGCCGGCTATGCGCTGGACGCCGAGGGTCGCCTCTGAACGCGGGAGCCCCGTCCGCCGCGAGAGTCCCTGCGACGAAACCCATCGTCGTTTCATGCATTGACCCCATGCACACGCGCCTCCCCCGGCGTGACGCAACGGAGTAAAATCTATGAAATCGCTCGTATTTTCGGCTGCACTGCTTCTCGGCACGGCAGCCATAGCCCAATCAACGACACCGACGACCACGCCTTCCACCGGCAGCTCCGGCACGTCGACCACGCAAGGTACCGATACGACAGCGCCCCCGATGGGCACCACCAACGACGGCACGATGTCGACGAGCCCGGCGCCTGCCAGCGACCCGGCTTCTCCGACACCGCCTGCACCCAACACTAGCGGCGGCACGGGCACAATGGGCAGCACGGGCGCGACCGGAACGAGCATGAGCCAGCCCGGCATGTCGGGAACAGCCGGTCAGGCCATGACCGGACAACCCATGGGACAGTCGGGCATGACGCAATCCGGTGGTGCTGCCCCGATGGCGCAGGCCAGCTATCCGCGCTGTTCGGCAACGGTCACCGATCAGTGCCGTCAGGGATCGGCGCGCGAAAGCGATCGCCGCGGCGGCCCGCGCAAGCGTCGCGGTTGACGTAAACGGAACCTCGGTGCATCGGCGGCACGCACACTGCCAATGCACCGGGGAAACCAATGACCATTTCGTTCGAAAATCGCGTTGCCATTGTTACCGGCGCTGGCGGTGGACTGGGGCGGGCATATGCGTTGGAACTCGCGCGGCGCGGCGCTAAAGTCGTTGTTAACGACCTCGGCGCAGCGCGCGATGGCACGGGCCATTCCGATGCGGCCCTCCAGGTGGTCGAAGAGATTCGCAGCAAAGGTGGAACCGCTCTGTCGAACGGTGGCAGCGTCACCGAATACGACCAGATGGTGGCCATGGTCGCCGAGGCAAAAGCGCAGTGGGGTCGCGTCGACATCCTGATCAACAACGCCGGAATCCTGCGCGACAAGAGCTTTGCGAAGATGGAGCCTGCCGATTTCGACCTTGTCGTCAAAGTGCATTTGAGCGGCAGCGCGAATGTCACAAAGGCCGTTTGGGAGACGATGCGCGAGCAAGCCTATGGTCGCATATTGATGACGGCGTCGTCGACAGGCCTGTTCGGCAACTTCGGTCAGGCAAATTATGGCGCCGCCAAGCTTGGACTCGCCGGGCTGACCAAGACGCTGTACCTCGAAGGCGCGAAATATAACGTGCGCGTCAACACGATCGCGCCCGTCGCCGGAACACGGATGACAGAGGACCTCTTTCCGCCGGAAGCGTTCAAGGCGTTTGCGCCGGAAAACGTGGTCCCGGCGGCGCTCTATCTTGTGAGCGAGGATGCACCCTCGAACGCTATAATCGGCGCCGGCGCGGGCGTGGTCCAGGCAGCCTATGTCACACTGACGCCGGGAGCCTATCTGCCGGAGGGAGACCGTACGCCCGAGGCCGTCGCCCGGCTTTGGGAAAAAATCACCGACCGCACCGGCGAAATCGTGCCCCAGTCCGGCAATGAGCAATCGATGCTCATCCTGAAGACGATGCAGGGCTGAACGCTAGTCCGCGACCAGCTTCATCAGCCTTCGTTCCACCGGCGCGAGCACCGGGGCAAGCTCGTGGCCGCGTTTCAGGACGACGCCGCCCTCCCCGATCAATGCCCATTGGCCTTGGCGGTTGCGCAGAGCAGGTCGTTTTTCAATTCTTATTTCGGGCCTCTCGGTTGCGTGGCGGAACGCCGCAAACGCGGCAGCGTCGCGATCAAAATGCACGGCATAATCGCGCCAATGCCCTGCGGCCACCATGCGCCCGTAGAGGTCGAGAATGCGGGTCAATTCGTTACGTTCGAAGCCGACTTGGACGGGCATCGCGCGAGGAAAGGGAACAACGCCCATCAGGCGGATTTTCGCCCTTCTTCTTCTTGCTCCGAAACATAAGCCGACAATTTAGCACGAAGGCTCTCGACTTCGCACTTCAGGATTTCGAGTTGCTGTGTCGCGGGGTCGAAACGCTCGCTGCACGGCGTGCCATAGGGAATGAACCCGCTATTGGCTTCGACAAGGGTAGAGCGCGCCGGGATGCCGACCATCGTTGCACCCTCGGCGACGTCTTTCGTGACGACGGAATTTGCGCCAATGCGTGCGCGTTCGCCCACGGTGATCGGCCCAAGCACCTGCGCGCCCGACCCGATGATGACTCCGTTCGAAATCGTCGGATGGCGTTTTCCGGGCACGCCATCTGCGGGATTGGTGCCCCCGAGCGTGACGCACTGGTAGATCGTCACGTCGTCCCCGATTTCGGCCGTCTCGCCGATAACCGTGAAGCCGTGATCGATGAAGAAGTTGCGACCAATGGTTGCGCCCGGATGGATATCGATGGCCGTGAAGAAACGGCCGATATGGTTGACCAGGCGCGCAAACCAGTAGAGCTCGCCAACGTATAGCCAATGGGCAATGCGGTGGAAGGCCAGCGCCCAGACGCCCGGGTACAGCAGGACTTCCCAGCGCGAACGTGCAGCTGGGTCGCGGGCCTTGATTGCGTCGAGATAAGCGATGAGTCCGCTGGACATTGGTGCCTCCCCGGCACGGTTCATTTCGTCCAACTTAGGCGTGACGACTCTCGGTTTCAAACCCCTATGCCGAACTAGGCTTTCGTGGATGACCGTTGGTGGGGCTTGCGGCGACTGTCCCTCCCTGCGAAACGCCTTCCGATGACGTTCGATGCGGGCATGTTCGAGGCGCTTCTGCCCTTCATCGCGGTTGGCTTTGCCGCCCAACTTGTGGACGGCGCGCTAGGCATGGCTTTTGGCGTGATTTCGAACACGTTGCTGGTGACTGTGCTCGGCGTGCCGCCCAAACAGGGATCTGCCGGCGTCCACCTCGTCGAAATGTTCACAACTGCGGCAAGCGGGATCAGCCATATCCTCCATCGCAATGTCGACTGGTGGCTGTTTCTGCGGCTCGTGTTTCCCGGGATCGGAGGCGGCATGCTGGGCGCCTATCTTTTGGTTGGGCTCGATGGCTCAGTAACGCGGCCCTTCGTCATGGCCTATCTCTCGCTGATCGGCGTGTATCTGCTGGCGCGGTCATTTGGTGTCACGCCCCGCCCGCGTCGGCCGCGCATCATTGCGCCGCTGGCGCTGCTCGGCGGCTTTCTCGATGCGGCGGGCGGTGGTGGCTGGGGTCCCGTCGTCACGTCGAACCTGCTGTTGCAGGGCAGCGACCCCCGCCAAACGATCGGGACGGTCAATACGGCGGAGTTTTTTCTGACCACGAGCATCTCAATCGCGTTCATCGTCGGCATCGGGTTCGAAGCCTTTACCGTTGCAACGATAGGGCTGCTGCTCGGCGGCATCGCCGCTGCCCCCTTGGGGGCAATGCTGGCAAAGCGCGTGACCCCGTCGACCTTGCTTCGGCTGGTTGGAATTGTGCTGACAGCGACGAGCGTTTTCAGCCTGTATCGGGCGCTCGCCTAATTCCAGCGTGCCGCGGCCGCTTCGTCGCTGTGGCGCGCATCGACCCAAATTTCCCGGCCATCTGCGAAACTTTCCCGCTTCCAAAAGGGTGCGTCGGTCTTCAGCCGATCGATGAGGAACGCGCACGCCGCAAGCGCGTCGGCGCGGTGGGGACTCGCGCAGGCGACCAGAACGATCGGCTCGCCGGGTACGAGACGGCCTACGCGGTGATGTAGCGTAAGTCCGCCGAGCGACCACCGCGACGCCGCCTCGTTCGCAAGCGCGCGCAGGGCAGAGTCGGTCATTGCCGGATAATGTTCGAGCGTGAGCGCGATCAGCCCGGCGTCGCCACGCACGATGCCAATAAAGCTCGCGACAGCGCCCATGCCGTCAATCGAAAGCGCAGCGATCTCCGCGCCTGTATTGAACGCGTCGGTCGAAACGCGCACAGTGATCACCCGCCAGTCACCGGCGGAAAAAACGCAATTTCGCGAGCGCCGGCAATATTCGTGTCGAAGCGCGCCATTACCTGGTCGACGGCAACGCGCAAACGATCGCGCTCCGCAAAAATCGGGTGGCGCAGCGCGAGCCAGTCGGCCAAGTCGGCCACCGTCGTCATGCTTTGAGGCAGGTCGAGCCGCTCCTCGCCCGTTCCAACCGCATCGCGCACCTTGGCGAAATAGAGCAGCGTGACCACGGCTCAGTCCATGTGCTTCAGGCCGACGCGCAAATAATCCCAGCCGGTCAGCAGGGTCAGCGCGGCAGCACCCCAGAGCGAGACGAGTCCGACTGTCTTGACCCATCCATAAATGGGCAGCGCACCTGCCAGGATGAGCGCGCCGAGCGCGACGATCTGCAGCGTCGTCTTGTATTTGGCGAGTTGCGAGACTGGCACGGAAACCTGCAATCCGGCGAGAAATTCACGCAGGCCCGACACGGCGATCTCGCGGAGGAGAATGACGAGCGCCGCTATGAGATGGACACCGGTGATCGACGCGGCCTCATGCCGTGTTCCGACAAGCATAAGAATGACCGCGGCGACCATGATCTTGTCGGCGATGGGATCGAGGAACTGGCCCAGCTTCGATACGGTGCCCTGCGCGCGGGCAAGATAGCCGTCGAAATAGTCAGTCACGCCCATGAGGCAGTAAAGCACAAAGCCGAGCGCGTAACCCAGCTCCCACCCCGGATACCATAGCAGCGCCACGAGCAGCGGCACCGTGACGATGCGCGACAGGGTCAAGATGTTGGGCAGGCTGAGCACGGGCACAGCCTCTAACCGCCATTGGACCCGCGCGCAAAGGCCGCTATGGCGCGCTCCAGTCACAATTGGATCGCACCACCTTATGCAGATGTCGCTCGCGCTGATGAATCGGCGTCGTTTCCTGCCTCTATTCGTCACGCAATTCCTCGGCGCGATGAACGATAACCTGTTCAAAACCTCGATGATTTTGTTCGTCATCTACAACATCTACAACGACCCCAAGCAGGAGGAGCTGTTCAGCGCCGTCGCTTCGGCCGTGTTTATTCTGCCGTTTTTCCTGCTGTCTGCGGTCGCGGGGCAGCTGGCCGACGCCTATGACAAGGCGCAGCTGGTGCGCATCGTGAAGAGCTGCGAAATCGGCATCATGATCGTGGGCGGCGTCGGCCTGATGATCGGCAACATTCCGCTGATGATGGTCGCGCTGTTCGCCATGGGTGTACATTCGACATTTTTCGGGCCGATAAAATACGCCATCCTGCCCCAGCATCTGAGCAGCGAGGAAGTGCTGGGCGGTACGGGCCTCGTCGAGGCGGGCACGTACATCGCAATCCTTGCCGGCACGATTCTGGCGGGCTTCATCAACCATCATGTCGCGGCCGTGGGGGTGCTTCTCATTGCGGTCGTCGGGTGGTTCGCGGGCCGCGAAGTGCCGCCGGCCCCGGCTATCGGCAATGATCACGCCATCGACTGGAACATCTTCAGGGCGTCCTACCGGCTGGTCTCGGCGACAATGCACGTCCGCCACCTCTTCCTGGCCATCGTGTCGATCAGTTTTTTCTGGATGATTGGAGCCGTTCTCTTCGTACAGTTCCCGCCGCTTGTGAAAAACGTCCTCCAGGCTGACAAGAGCGTGGCCAGCTTGTTCCTTGCGATCTTTTCAGTCGGCATCGCGATCGGGTCGGTCTGGATCAACCGCCTGCTAAAAGGCCAGGTCTCAGCACGCTTTGCGCCGGTGTCCGTCCTTTTCATGGGCGCGTTTGTGCTGGGCTTTCATTTCATCGCGAAATTCTGGGAGCGCAGTACCGAGGGCTCGCTCTACAACATCGTCGAGTTCATCCACTTGCCGGGGGCCGCTCTGCTTCTGGCATGCCTGCTGGCAATTGCTGTCTCGGGCGGAATGTTCGTCGTGCCGCTCTATGCGTTCCTGACGACGACCGTCGCCAAGAGCGAGACCGCGCGAACGGTGGGTGCGAACAATTTCGTCAACGCCGGGTGCATGGTGGTCGGCTCGGTGCTTGCGGTCGGCCTGAGCGCCGTCGGCGTTTCAGCGACCGATCAGTTCATCATGACTGCATGCATGTGCGTCATTTCGGCCTGGCTGGCATGGACGCTGCACAAGGCATGCCCGGCGGGCGATTGCTACCCAAGCTAGGCGGTCGACCGGATGGGGGGGGCGCCGCCCGGTCGACCGCCTCGGCGACGGCTCGCTGAACGCCGTCCGCCGCCGAACCTTGAAGGGTAGAAGCCACTTGCGCGCCCGATGTTGCCGTCCGCGCCGACACCGGCCTCGTTCGCATTGAGCGGGCGAAAACGGACGACCGCTCCCGTGACTAACGCGGCTGGGACGAAAACCCTTCGCCGCCTTTATCCGGCAATTGAGCTTGTCGTCCGAGGCGCATGGCGCGGCGTTGCTGCATCCCCTGGCGAAACTGGCTGCGTTGCTCGGGCGTCATCTGCTGCCATCGTTCGCGACGAAGAGCGCGGGCTTCGGGCGAAAGCAGGGCACGCTGCCGCTGCGGCGCGGCACCGTCCACCGCGAGTGGCTTTACCGGAACGACCGGTGGGTCGCTCGAGGATGGAGCCGTGGAAGCCACTCCCTGCTGCTCGGCGATCCTCGCCTCTTGGGCCTGAATGCGCCGGTCGATCATTCTTTCGGCGATAAGCCGATCGCGCCGGGCCGCCCGAGCAAGAGCGACCCGGTCGAGCGGCTCCAGCGAGCGTGCACCAGCGAGCGAGGCGTCCACACCGGGCAGCATCAACGCCTGCCGCCGCTCAAGTGCGCGCCGTTGAAGCTGTTCGCGAACGCGCTCGCGGATGATCTGCGCAGCCACAGGGTGTTCGGCGGCAAAGGCCTGCCGCCTCTCGCGTCGTTCCTCGCGCAAGGCCATGCGCTCCGAGGGTAGCAGAGGCCGCGGGAGCAGACCCGGCGGTGTCGGATCGACCAAAGTTGCTGGCGGCGGAGCGATCGGCAAGGGTGCGGGCGACCGCTTCACGACAACGTGCTCGGGCCTCACCAACGGTTTCGGCTTGGCCGCAAGCATTGCCGTCAGCACGGGTACCGCAATGCCGACTTTGCCCAGTAGGCCCGACGCCACGGCGCCCGCACTCAGCAGTCCGACGGCCATTGTCCCGAGCAGCACCTGTCGCCCCCGCCGCCACAAACCCCGCCGGTCGCGGCGCGGCGACTTCGGCCGTGCGATGGCGGGCGCGGCGGAAGCCGCCATGATCCTGTCGGCAAGGCCGGCTGAAAGAGACGGCACATCAAAGCGATCAAGCGCAAGGTCCAGGGCGTCGCTCATTGCGCAGCTTCCTTCATCGGCGTCAGCGAAGACCGCAACGCCGCACGGGCGCGCAACAGGAGCGACTCGAATGCCTTGATGTTCATGTCCAACGTATCTGCCGCCACCAGGTTCGAAACCTCTTCGTAATAAGTCAGCACGACTGCCGCGCGCTGCCGGTCGGGAAGCGCCGCAATCGCGGCAACCGTTGCCGCGCGCAGTCTTGCGCGATCCATTTCTTCGGGTGCGAGCGGCGCATCGTCGGCGCGCTCGGGCACGGCTTCGTCGCTCGAAAAGCGCCGCCGTCGGAGCCTGTCGAAGCACAGGTTCACCACGACACGCTTTAGCCATGGCCCCGCGCCGGCATTCCCGGACTGCCATTTCGCCGAATCGCGCCACAATCGCAGCAGCGCCTCCTGTGCGAGATCTTCGGCTTCGGTCGCATCGCCAATCATGCGATAGGCAATGCGGTGAAGGGTACGCACGTTCCGCTCCACAAGAATGCGGAATGCCGCGGCATCATGCGCGCGCACCCGCGCCATTAGCGCGTCATCGCTGTCAGCGTCGGTCGCGCGGAGTGCCGCCTGCGTCTCTGTCACGTCCCCGCCGGTCTGATCGATATTCCCGAAGCTATTGGCCTTATAACGTTGGGGGACGCAATTCCCTTCGGCTCAGGCCAAGAAGGTTGAAAAGGCTAGGAAGGCCGCAACGAAAGTCAAAAGGAATAACGCACGGTCCGAGAGCGGTTCGCGACGGGGCTTGGCTGCCGCCAACGGCGGCGGCAGCGTCTGGCGGAAAGGATGGCGGGCTGACTCGTTGGTCAGGACAAGGCGACGGTTCATCATCAAACCGTAAACGCGCCATTCACCATCAAGGCCAGCGCAAACCGTGCCTCAATTTGGGGCGTCCGGTCGTGGGACGGTCCTAATGGCCTTCAATTTGCTTTCGGATTGCGCGCAGGGTCAGCCAGACGAGAACGGCAATGACAGGTGCCAAGATGCCGAGCGCCAGTGTCGCGTCGAAACCGTGCATCTCATGTTCAAGTGCTTTTACGGGATAAGACAACAACATCAGTGAATAATAGCTGATTGCCGCTACCGACAGGCCCTCAACCGTGCGCTGCAAGCGCAGCGATGCGTCAGCGCGGGCGTTCATCGAGCTGAGCAGTTCGGCGCTCGTCGCTTCGTCGGCAACCTTGATTCGCGTATCAAGCATGGCCCCAGCGCGGGCGATACGGGCGATGACCGCCCGCTCGCGCTCCGCCACGGAATTGCAGGTGCGCATGGCGGGCGCGAGCCGCCGCTCCATAAACTCACCAATTGTTTGAACGCCCGCGATCTTCTCCTCGCGCAACGACGCCACTCGGTCTCGTACCAGATCGTGATAGGCATTGGCGCCGCCAAAGCGAAACGTCGTGCGCGCGCTCAACCCTTCGGCCTCGCCCGACAAGGTAATGAGCCGGGAGAGCAGCGTCCGGTCGGCCTCGACCCCTTCTTCTGCCGATAGACGCGAGGCAAGGATCCCCGCCTCCGCCTCGATTGCGCGCAGCTGTACGGTTGCTTCTCCGGCGAGCGGAAAGGCAAGCAGCGCCATCATTCGGTAGGTCTCGATTTCGAGGAGGATCAGGGCGAGCCGTCCGGCGAGCGCCGCGTCGCGCGAGCGCAACATGACGCGAAAGCGGGTCATGCCGCTGTCGTCCGCGCGAAAATCGGTAAAGACGCGTGCGGCCCCTTCGAGCACGATCGCACCGATCTGGACGCCATCTGAAGCAAGCGGCGGAGGAGCCGTGCCACGGTCGTCGCGTCGCAGTTCGAGCATCGTTGCCACAAGCACGTCGCTCGGGAAGCTTTCCAGCCAATCGGTCGGTAGCCGTTCCAGCGGATCCCTCGGATCGGCGGCATTTGCCGGAGGGCAGAACAAGGTCCAGCTTGAAAACTCGGTGTGACGTTCCCACCGCAAGGACCAGCAAGGCCCCTCGAGCGCCCACCATCGCGTGCCTCGTTCCGGTACTTGGGCACCGAATTGTTCACACAGGGCGGCCATATGCAAGCGATCGGAATCGGCAGCTTCCTGCCCGGAGACATTGGCAAGCCGGATCGCGATAACCGGCGCTTCCAGCGGTGTAGAGGGCCGTGCATGCGCCTCGGCCAACAAGCGCTCGCGGTCGCCGTGCCAGTCGAAACCCCTGCCATGCTGCATCGCAACTGTCCCCCTCGGCACCACGCTAAACCATGCCGGACATCGCACAAGCTATAGTGATTGCACCGCCACCGGTTTCATGTAATTTCCGCGCCCTGACTATCGGGTCAGCAAGAATTCTGGATGGAGACTCACATGGCAAAAGTGAAGGCGTACCTCGGGGTATCGCTGGGTGTCGTTGCCTTGCTGGCACTGCCGGCTTGTTCGAAGAAGGCAGAAGACGATGCGGCACCTGCCGCAACGACGACGGCTGCCGCCAATACCGCAACGCCGGCGGCGGCCGCGGCGCCTGCGGCCGACAACACCGACACGCTCGACGGGAGCAAGTTCGCCAGCTTTACCGGCGATGCCACGGCCGGCGAGAAGGTCTTCATCGCCTGCAAGACATGCCATTCGAGCGAAGCCGGCAAGAACATGGTGGGTCCGTCGCTGCATGCAATTCAGGGCCGCCACTCGGGCGAGGTTCCTGGCTATAGCTACTCGGCGGCGAACAAGAACAGCGGCATCGTGTGGAGCGACGAGAAGCTGTTCCAGTATCTCGAAAATCCGCAGCGCGTGATCCCCGGTACCAAGATGACCTACACAGGCGTCAAGGATCCGCAGCAGCGCGCGAACGTGATCGCCTACCTCAACACGCTGAAGTAAGCCGCGCTGATCGACGGTGTCGCAAATCCGCCAGGTGCACTGGCAGCGACACCGTCAACGGCACCGCTACCCAGTACCAGGGCATTCCTGTAAGCCCCGCGCGCAGCGCAAGCAGCATTAAAGCGCCTGGAGCCAGCATCAGCGCGACACTTTGGGTCGGCCATTGCCGCGCGATAAGCCATCCACCCTCCAGCAGCATGAACACCAGGACGAGGTCGACAGCATGACCGCTGGCGAACAGCCAGTTCATTCAGCTGGCACCTGCGGCGTCGCCTCAACTTTTCCTATTCCCAGCAAATGGCCCAAGTCCTTGAAGAAGATGCGCACGTGCGCCATCGGGTCGGCGCGAACGAGCTGCTTGTTCATATAGGCGTCCCACGTCAGCCGCTGGACATCCGGGTCGGCACACATCTTGACGAAACGCTCACGCCGCTTGTCCGACGCGTACCAGAAATACTGCATGATGCCGAGGATGAGGAACACCCGGCCATGTTGCCGCATGAAGCGCTTGCGGGCCTGTTTGAGCGCCGACGGCCGACCTGTGGCGAGACAGCATTCGACAGCGTCGGCGGCCTCGCGTCCCGCGACCATGGCGTAGTAGATTCCCTCGCCCGAGGCGGGCGCGACGACACCCGCGGCATCGCCTGCCACGACGACGTCTCGCCCATTGTCCCAGCGTCTGAGCGGTTTTAGGGGAATGGGTGCGCCTTCGCAGCGAATTGTTTCGAACGCGTCAAGCCCGGTAGCCTCGCGCAAGGCGCGGGTCGTATCGCGCAAGGGGAACCCTTTATGGGCGCTGCCCAGCCCGATGCTTGCCGTCTCGCCATGCGGAAAGACCCAGGCATAGAAGTCAGGCGAATATTTTCCCTGGTAAATGACGTCGCAGCGGTGTGGGTCGAACCCCGCAGCGCCACCGTCGGGCACCTTCACAATTTCGTGATAAGCAAAGACGCAGGGCATGCGGTCCGCGCCTTTCAGTTCCTGCCGGGCGACGCCCGACCGCGCCCCGTCGGCCCCGATGACGGTGCGGGTTCTCGCGCTCGACTCCGGACCATTGCGTTGCGTGCGCCAGACGACGCGCGCGACGCCATCGGGGTCGCGGTCGATGCGCTCAAATGTACCAGTCGCCCGCTCTGCTCCCGCGAGGGCAGCGCGGGCCCGCAACCACTCGTCGAAGACGTCACGGTCGACCATGCCGACCGCACCATTACCCACGGGCATATCAACGCTGTTTCCCGAGGGCGCGACCATGCGGGCGAGGGTGGCCTGCGCGACCATCAGGCTGTCGGGGATGTCGAAATCGCGATTGAGCCGGGGCGGAATCGCGCCGCCGCAGGGCTTGATGCGGCCCGCCCGGTCGAGCAGCAGGACGTGGCGTCCCAGCCGCGCCAAATCGGTGGCTGCTGTCGCGCCAGATGGTCCGCCGCCGACGACAATCGTGTCATAGTCATAACCGCTCATGCCAGCACCTCTCTTCCTCGCGCGGGCGCGGACGATACCGCCCCCGCCGCGAGCCAGGCCGCAACCAGGAACAACCCGGCCTCGACCGCAAAAACATTCGAAAACGCCAGACCGTCCGCCCCGGTGATATGGCGCATCGCATCGACGCCCACGGCACCGCTAAGGCCGCCGAGCCCGAACGCAATTGCTTGCGCCGCACCCCACACGCCCATGCGGATTCCCTCGCGCCCCCCTGGGTCAGACGCACTGCCCTGTCCCGCCAGCGCCATCATTGCGCCGATTGCCGAAACCGCGAAGACGCCGTTGCAAAAGCCCAGCAGCGCGACGTTGGCGGCAAAGGGCCAGTGCGGCGCCACTTGCGCCGCCACCGTCAATCCGGCCAGCGCTATTGCAGAGCCGATGCAGCCGCTCACGGTCCAGCCGCGCAGTCCCCGCGCACTTCCACCGCCAAAGGTTCGGGCACCAAAGCCGACGAGGACCATGCCCGCGAGTACACCCTGGTGCTGGATGCCCGACAGGCTGGTCGATTGGCCCGGGGTATAGGCGAACATCAAACCCGCAAACGGCTCAAGGATCATGTCCTGCATCGAATAGGCGAGCATCGACATGAAGACGAAAATCGTGAAGCCGCGTGCTTCGGGATCCGTCCAGATCTCGCGCAACTCGGATCCGAAGGCAGTTTGAGTACGGGATCGGCTCTCGACGATCGGCTCGCCCTCGATGTTCCATACCCCGAATGTCGCGACTGCGAAGGCGACCAGTGCGACACCACCGACGACGGCGACCAGCCGCTGCACCGAAAACGGTTCGAGCAACCGGCCCGCGAGGCCCGCAGCGACGATGATCCCCACGATCATCATGATCCAGGTTAGCGAGGCTGCCCCGGCACGTCTTTCGGGCGCAGTGCGCGTGGCCAGCAAAGCAAGCAGTGAAGTGCCTGCGGCGCCGACGCCCGCGCCGATCAGGGCATAAGCGACGACCGACAGGAAAAGGAGATGCGCAACCATAGCCGCGACCGCAAGCAGCGAACCGCCTGCCAGCACGGCCATGCCCCCGATGATCCATGGTGTCCGCCGTAGCCCCTTGTCCGAACCATGCCCCCAAGCCGGGCGCGCCAGCTGCACGGCATAGTGCCAGGCGACGAGGCCTGCGGGAATGGCTGCGGGAAGCGCATATTCGACGACCATCACTCGGTTGAGCAGCGATGTCGACAGCATGACCATCGCGCCGATGGCGCTTTGCACAAGACCGAGGCGCGCGATCTGCGGCCAGCTGAGCGGAGTCATATGATGCCGCCCAGCCCGAGTGCGGTTGCAAGCATACCCAGCACATAGCAGCTTGTGCCGGTGGCATTGTACCAGGGCGCCAGCGCCTTTGGGTCACGGAGCATGCGCGCCATCAGGCCGAACTGGGTGAGCAGCAGCGCGCCGACGATGGCTGCCGAGAGCGGGAGGGACCAGCGGACAAGAAGTACAAGCACGATCGCCTGGGGGAGGGCCATGACCACACAGGCGAGGCGGGCGGCGTTGGTGACGCCGAGCCGGACCGGGAGAGAGCGCACGCCCGTGGCAAGATCGCCCTCTACCGCCTTGAAATCGTTGAGAGTCATGATGCCGTGGGCCCCCAGGCTGTAGAGCAGCAGGACGCCGATGATGTGCGCCGAGGGTAGCGCGCCCAGCATCACGGCCGCCCCGGTGAACCAGGTCAGCCCTTCGTAGGTCAATGCCACGACGGCGGGCCCCGCCCAGCCGTCGGCCTTTAGCCGCAGCGGCGGCGCGCTGTACGCCCAGGCGCAGACCAGCCCGAGCAGAGTTGCGATGAAGACCCAGATCCCCGCCGGCCACGCCACGACGGCCGCGAGCACGGTGCCGGTGACCGCGATACGCAGCCCCCAATTGCCCGCGATCCGCCCGGACGGAATCGGCCGGCCGGGTTCGTTGATGGCGTCGACATGGCGGTCGAACCAGTCGTTCACCGCCTGCGACGTGCCGCAGACCAACGGGCCGGTCAGCAGGATGCCGATGAACAGAAAGGGCAATCGCTCTGCCACGGGGACGCCCGACGAGACGACGCCACACAGGAACGCCCACATCGGCGGGAACCAGGTGATGGGCTTGAGCAGCGCCACGACGTCGCGCGCGGCGGGAACCGGTGTCGTGGCGGACGGGGACAGCGAACTGGCCATGGACCGACGCTATGCCTGACACCCCAAAGCGTCAAGGAAAATGGACAGTTATTTCGTCCGAAGACTATTCGCCCTCGCCGACGAGATTGCCGAGACCGTGGCGGTGCAGCTTCGAGTAGAGGCTTTGCCGCGACACGCCCAGGATTTCGGCGGCGGACGCCCGGTTGTCGCTGGTATATTCGAGCGCCGCCTCGATGCAGAGCCGCTCGATCAGGTCGGTCGATTCGCGGACGATGTCCTTGAGCGACATGCGGCCCACCAGCTCGGTCAGTTGCTCGACCGACCGCGGCATATCCTTGGGCTGCGGCGGCAGGTCGCGCGCGCGGCGCGCGATGCTGCGGATCGAAAAGCCGAATCCGTCGCCGTCCGGTCCCGGCGCCGAGACGGCCGAAACCTCGACCTCCTCCATGGCACCCGAACGGCCCCGAAGCACCGTCGCGAAGTTGCGGACATTGCCATATTCGCGAAGCTGCTCGACGATGACATCGGCATCGATGCCCGAGCGACCGAGATAATCGCCGAGCGAGTCGCCCTTGACCCGCGCCGCCGAAACTTCGCCCGTCATGTCGACGAAAGCCGCATTCACCGACAGGATCGACAGGCGGGCATCGGTCAGGACGAAAGCATCGGGCAGGCGCTCGATCATGTCGCGCATCGGCTGGATGTCCGCGCCCTGCCCGCCGACGTCCGACGAAATGCGGACGAGGAAGAACGGCGCCCGATCCTGGCGGAAAGCCGTTGCCGTCAGGGCGATGATCGCTTTGCCCGAGGCCAGGCGGAGCTGAACCGGCTCAGGCGTGTCCCTTACCGTGGCGAGCCCGAGATACGCGAACAGCGCTTCGTGATCGCCCGTATGGATGAGGCTCGTCAGCGCGCGATTCACGAGCGCGCCCGGTTTCGCCTTGGCCAGTGCCGTCGCCGCGGGATTGGCCTCGCGGATCCGACGGGTATCGCCCTCGACGATCAGGACGGCTTCGCTGTCGAGATCGAACAGCATGCGGTACCGCGTTTCCGCCTGGCGCAGCTTGAGATAGTCGCGCTCGAGCGATTGCTGCGCCTGGATCAGCCGCTGCTGCATCGCTGCCTGGGCGCGCATGTCGTTGCCGATGGCGACGATGTTGCCGGCACGGCCCGAGCCGACGGTCAGGTAGCGCACCGCCACATCGCCCTCGTTGCCGGGATGATTGACCTGTCGCCAGCGCGGTGCGCCGCCGTTCGCCGATTCCAGCATCTCGGCGATTTTCGGCTTGCTGTCGATATTGACCAGATCGGCCCAGTTCCGGCCGATCCATGCGTCCTGGCCGGTGCCGGTCGGATCGCCATGCGAAAAGGCGACGTCGATGATGCGCCCATCGGACGCCATGACCAGAGCGATATCGCCGGAAGCCGCGGCAAGCTTTGAAAAGCTCGACGCGTCGAAACCTCCAAACCCCTTTTCAGGTGCGCGGAACGCAATGCCACTATCCGGCATGGTCAAATGCCTTCCTCATCTTCACAGCCTTCACGGTCAGGCGGTGAATACCTCGCGACAGGCATTCGCGGTAACCAGTCGATCGGCCAAAGCGACCGCCGACTGTGCATCGGCTGCCGTTCCATCGGCACCGACACGAAGGGCAAGCTGGGGATCGTCCATCAGGACGCGGCCGCCAAGCAATATGCATAGCCGTGGATTTCTCGATACACTGCGTATCGCCAGAATCAGCGACGGCAGGCGCTCCGTATGAGCGTCGAGACTGACGGTCAAGCCGACGAGGTCGTAACGTGCTGATGCAACGGCACTGAGCAGTGCCCCCTGCTGGGCATCGAGCAGCAGCTCGGTCGACCAGCCCGCCCGCCGGAAGATATCCTCGACGATCACCGTCCCGAAATTATGCTGTTCGCCCGGCATCGCCGAGAAGACCGCGCGAAAGCCGTCGGACGGACGGGCTGCGCGGACCGGCACGCGGGCCGACAGCTCGCGAACGACTTCCTGGAGGCGCCACAGACCCATGGTCACGTCGACGAAATCGCAGTCGTCCTGCTCCCACATGATGCCCAGCCGTCGGGCGGCTGGCGCAAGGATGTTGATGAGGATCGATTCGATTTCGGTGCCGCTCGTCAGCATGGCATCGAGCCGGGCAAGGATTTCTTCGGCATCGGCATCGATGGCGAGCGCAGCGAACGCCATCGCTTCATCCTGCCAGTTGCGCGCGTCGCGAACCGGCGCCGGGTCGCCGTGGTGCGCCTCGACGACATGGGGAATCACGGCCTGTTCAATCAGTTCGGCAAGCGGCCCCATCGCCTGCCGGTGCGATTGCGAGGTGGCGAGGGTGAGCGCGGGAACGGGATGCTGCGGTTGAATCGGCTCCGGCGCACGCTTCCGCCGCCCGACGAACTCCGGAAGGAGGGCTCGTGCCTGCTCCATTATCCCGGCAACCGATGCCATTCCGGTTCTCCCGACCCGGCCGAGCCGCAAACGATATCGCGACTTCTCATTAGATGGCTTTGTCCCCACCATCCCAGCGACTCGGATGCTATGCCTGTTCAGATTAATTGGCAATCACCCGACACCGGAGGCGCTGAAAAAAACTGTCATCTTTGTTTTACGTCAAAAAGATTTGACACTTCTGAGACGCCGGTACAGTCTCCCCCATCGAGTGGAGAGGCGTGTCGCAACCGTGATCACAAGCCGCAGCAATATTGCGCAGCAAAGCGCCAGGCAGGGGCTCTACACCCCCGAGGAGCGCGCACGGCGTGATGCCTCGATCTGGACTCTGGTGCAGGGCGTGCTGGCCCCGTTCCAGTTCCTGGTCTGCCTTGCCAGCGCCACGCTCGTGCTTCGCTACCTGACGACCGGACAGGGCCAGGTCGCCGCAGATATCTCCATCATTATCAAGACGTTGACGCTTTATACCATCATGGTGACGGGCTCGATCTGGGAAAAGGTCGTCTTCGGCAAATGGCTCTTCGCCGAGCCCTTCTGGTGGGAGGATGCCGTGTCGATGGTCGTCATCGCGCTGCATACCACCTATCTCGCCATGCTGTTCCTCGGCCTCGGATCCGTCGAGGCGCGCATGCTCGTCGCGCTCGCCGCCTATGCGACCTACGCCGTCAATGCGACGCAGTTCGTCCTGAAGCTGAGGGCTGCGCGACTCGAAGCGCGCACACCCGCGGGCGCTGCAGCATGACGGTCATGCCAGCCGCCCCCGACCTTCCCGTGCTGCGCGAACGCGGCCAGCGGGAAGTGTTTTGCGGGCTGACCGGCATCGTCTGGCTGCACCGCAAGATCCAGGACGCCTTCTTCCTCGTCGTCGGGTCGCGGACTTGTGCGCACCTGCTGCAATCGGCGGCAGGCGTCATGATCTTTGCCGAGCCGCGCTTTGCCACGGCCATCATCGAGGAACGAGACCTGGCAGGCCTTGCCGATGCCAATGAGGAGCTGGACCGCGTCGTCGACCGGCTGCTCGCACGGCGCCCCGACATCAAGATGCTGTTCCTCGTCGGGTCCTGCCCGTCCGAAGTCATCAAGCTGGACCTGAGCCGCGCCGCCGCCCGGCTATCGGTCAAGCACAACCCCGCCGTCCGCGTGCTGAACTATTCGGGCAGCGGCATCGAGACGACGTTCACCGAGGGCGAGGATGCCTGCCTTGCCGCGCTCGTCCCGGTGTGTCCGGACTCAGTATCGACGACGACCGAGCTGCTGATCGTGGGCGCCCTGCCCGATATCGTCGAGGACCAGCTGCTGCGGCTCATCGCCGAGCTGGGCATCGGCGCGGTCCATGTGCTGCCCGGTCGCCGCGCCGACCAGTTGCCGCCGATCGGTCCCCATACACGCTATTTGCTCGCCCAGCCGTTCCTCGGCGCGACCGCCATGGCGCTCGATGACCGCGGCGCGGTTCGCCTCGACGCGATGTTCCCGTTCGGCGTCGAGGGCACGACCGACTGGCTGCGCGCGGCCGCCGACGCGTTCGACATTCCCGAAGACCGGTTCGAAGCCGTCGTCGCCGCGCCGCGCGCCCGCGCCATCAAGGCGATCGAGCACAGCCGGGCGCGGCTCGAGGGCAAGTCGATCTTCTTCATGCCCGACTCGCAGATGGAAGTGCCGCTGGCACGCTTCCTGGCCAACGAGCTGGGCATGATCCCCATCGAGGTCGGCACGCCCTATCTCCACCGCCGCCACCTCGCGCGCGATCTCGCGGCTCTGCCTGCCGGCACGCAGATCAGCGAAGGGCAGGACGTCGACAGGCAGCTCGACCGCGTCCGCGCCGCCCGCCCCGACCTGACCGTCTGCGGCCTCGGCCTCGCCAACCCACTCGAGTCCGAAGGGCTTTCGACCAAATGGGCGATCGAACTGGTCTTCTCGCCGATCCACGGTTTCGACCAGGCGGGCGATCTTGCCGAACTCTTTGCGCGACCGCTGCGGCGGCGCGACGTGCTGAGGGTCTGACCATGCAATTGGCCGTTTGGACATATGAAGGCCCCCCGCATGTCGGGGCCATGCGCGTCGCGACGGCGATGACCGATGTCCATTACGTCCTGCATGCGCCGCAGGGCGACACCTATGCCGACCTGCTGTTCACGATGATCGAGCGGCGCGGGGCGCGGCCGCCGGTGACCTATACGACGTTCCAGGCGCGCGACCTGGGCAAGGACACCGCCGAGCTGTTCCAGTCGTCGGCCCGCGATGCCTATGACCGGTTCAAGCCGGCGGCGATGCTTGTCGGCGCGTCGTGCACCGCCGAACTGATCCAGGACGATCCTGCCGGCCTCGTCGATGCGATGGACCTGCCCTGCCCCGTCGTCGCGCTCGAACTGCCGAGCTATAGCCGCAAGGAAAACTGGGGCGCGGGCGAAACCTTTTACCAGCTCGTCCGCAAGCTGGCCGACCGCGACATCGTGCGGCCGCCGGTCGAGGGGCGTCGCCTGCGCGCCAATCTGCTCGGGCCGACCGCGCTCGGTTTCCGCCACCGCGACGACGTGATCGAAGTGACGGCGCTGCTCGACTCGGTCGGGGTCGATGTCCATATGGTCGCCCCGCTGGGGGCGAGTGCGGCGCAGATTGCCGACATCGGTTCGGCCGATTTCAACGTGCTGCTCTATCCCGAGATCGGCGACACGGCGGCACGCTGGCTGGAACGGACCTTCCGCCAGCCGCTCGTGCGCACCATTCCGATCGGGCACGGCGCGACAGCCGAGTTCGTTCGCGAAATCGCGGCGCTCGCCGGCACCGATCCCGAGCCCGCCCTTGCCGCCGCCCAGTCGCGGATGCCCTGGTGGTCGCGTTCGGTCGATTCCAACTATCTGACCGGCAAGCGCGTCTTCATTTTCGGGGACGCGACCCATGCCATTGCCGCGGCACGCGTGGCGCACGAGGAACTGGGCTTCGAGGTCGTCGGCCTCGGCTGCTACAACCGCGAATTTGCGCGCGACCTGCGCGAGGCCGCCGCCAGATACGGCGTCGAGCCGCTGATCACCGACGACCATATGGAAGTCGAGGACGCGATCATCGCCGCCGCGCCCGAGCTGGTGCTCGGCAGCCAGATGGAGCGCCACATCGCCAAGCGCCTGCGGATTTCGTGCGCGGTGATCTCGGCGCCGGTCCATGTCCAGGACTTTCCGGCGCGGCACAGCCCGCAAATGGGATGGGAAGGCGCGAACGTCCTGTTCGACAGCTGGGTCCACCCGCTGACGATGGGGCTGGAAGAGCATCTGCTGGCGATGTTCCGCGACGATTTCGAGTTCAGCGATGCCAATGGCGCGAGCCATCATGGGGCGGTGGGCCATGCGCCACAGGCGCCGGCGGCAACCGAAGCGCTGATCGAAGCCGAGACGGTGGTTCTGGAGCCCGTGGAGGCGGGCAACATCTGGACGGCCGAGGCCGAACAGGAGCTCCGCAAGATCCCGTTCTTCGTGCGGGGCAAGGCACGCAAGAATACCGAACGGTTCGCCGCCGAACAGGGGCTTGCCGCGATCTCGCTCAACACGCTGTACGAGGCAAAGGCGCATTATGCACGGTAGCCTCGCCCCGAAAGTGCGCGTCGTCATCGTGACGCTCGACAATCATCTGTCGGGCGCTGTCGAGCGGGCGGCGGCGCAGCTCGCGCGCGAAGGCAGCGGCATCAGCATCGCCTTCCATGCCGCGGCCGACTGGGAGCGGGCGCCGGCCTCGCTTGAGCAGTGCAAGGCCGATATCGCGCAGGGCGACATCGTCATTTCGACGATGCTGTTCCTCGAGGATCATATCCGCGCCGTGCTGCCCGCGCTCGAGGCGCGGCGCGAGGCATGCGACGCGATGATCGGGCTGATGTCGGGCGCCGAGGTGGTCAAGCTGACCCGCATGGGCGGCTATCGCATGGACAAGCCGGCGACGGGCGCGATGGGTCTGCTCAAGCGGCTGCGCGGATCGTCGAAGCCGGGGGCGAGTTCGGGCGCGGGGCAAATGAAAATGCTGCGCCGCCTGCCCAAGATCCTGCGCTTCATTCCGGGCGCGGCGCAGGACGTACGCGCCTATTTCCTGACCCTGCAATATTGGCTGGCGGGCAGCGACGACAATGTCGTCAACATGGTGCGCGCGCTGGTCGACCGCTATGCCGATGGGGCGCGCCGCGACCTGCGCGGGACGATGAAGGCCGAAAGCCCGGTCGATTATCCCGAAGTGGGGCTTTACCACCCCGCCCTGCCGCTGCGCATCGTCGAGGAGCTGAAGGCGATGCCCAAGGGGGGCACGGCCGGGACGGTCGGCCTGCTGATGCTGCGCTCATATATCCTGGGGCGCGATACCGGCCATTACGACGGGGTGATCCGGGCGCTCGAGGCGCGCGGCCTGCGGGTCGTGCCGGCATTCGCGAGCGGGCTCGACAGCCGCCCGGCGATCGAGACATATTTCATGAAGGACGGCGCGGCGGCGGTCGATGCGGTCATCTCGCTGACCGGCTTCTCGCTGGTGGGCGGGCCGGCGTATAACGACACGGCAGCGGCCGAGGCGATCCTGGCAAGGCTGGACGTGCCGTACATCGCGGCGCACCCGCTCGAGTTCCAGACGCTGCAGGCCTGGGGTGCGGGGCGGCAGGGGCTGCTGCCGCTCGAGGCGACGATGATGGTCGCGATTCCCGAGCTGGACGGCGCGATCGTGCCGACGGTGTTCGGCGGGCGGTCGGATGCGTCGGGCGCGCCGTGCACCGGCTGCGCGCGCCGCTGCAGCTTTGCGGCGGGCGGGCTGGTCCGCGAGATGGTGTCGTGCCCCGAACGCGCCGAGGCGCTGGCGGGCAAGGTCGCCAAGCTGGTCGCGCTGCGCCGGTCGGACCGCGCCAAGCGGCGGATCGCGCTCGTCCTGTTCAACTTCCCGCCGAACGCGGGGGCGGTGGGCACTGCCGCGCACCTCGCCGTGTTCGAAAGCGTCCGCGCGACGCTGGTCCGCCTTTACGCCGAGGGCTATGACGTCATCGTGCCGCCGACCGTCGACGCGCTGCGCACGGCAATCCTCAAGGGCAATGCCGACCGCTATGGCGCCGACTGCAACGTCCACGCGCGCATTGCCGCCGACGACCATGTCCGCGACGAACCTTTCCTGCGCGAGATCGAGAAGGTCTGGGGCCCGGCGCCCGGCAAGGCGCAGGCGTCGAGCGGGCATATCCACATCCTCGGCGCGCAGTTCGGCAATGTGTTCGTCGGCGTACAGCCCGCTTTCGGCTTCGAGGGCGACCCGATGCGCCTGCAGTTCGAGGGCGATTTCGCGCCGACCCATGCCTTCAGCGCCTTCTACCGCTGGATGCGCCAGGATTTCGGCGCCGACGCGATCCTGCATTTCGGCACGCATGGCGCGATGGAATGGATGCCCGGCAAGCAGGTCGGCCTGACCGGCGAGTGCTGGCCCGACCGGCTGATCGGCGACGTGCCGAACTTCTATCTCTATGCCGCCAACAACCCGTCGGAGGGGATGCTCGCCAAGCGCCGCTCGGGCGCGACGCTGATCTCGTACATCACGCCGGCGCTCGAGGAAGCGGGACTCTACAAGGGCCTGAGCGAGCTGAAGGCACTGGTCGAACGCTGGCGGTCGTCGACCGAGGCGGAACGTGCCGCGATCGAGCCGATGATCGCCGACGCCGCCGCCGCCCTCGACATCGACGCGAGCGACATCGGCACGCTCGCCGCCAATCTCTACGACATCGAGCGCGCGCTTATCCCGCACGGGCTGCACGTCGTCGGCGCACCGATGGAAGCGTCGCAGCGCACCGCAATCCTCGACGCAGCGCCCGAATCCGACCGCGCGCGCATCAACATGCTGCTCGACAGCAATGGCGAGCTCGACGGTATCGTCCATGCGCTCGACGCCGGGTTCGTCCGCCCTGCCCCCGGCGGCGATCTGCTCCGCAATGCCGACGTGCTGCCGACCGGGCGCAACCTGCACGGCTTCGACCCTTTCAAATTGCCCAGCCGTGTTGCCGTCGTCGACGGAACGCGTCAGGCCAACCAGCTGATCGAGCGCCATCTGGCTGACGGCGGGGCCTTCCCCGAGACGCTGGCGATGGTGCTGTGGGGCACCGACAATCTGAAGAGCGAAGGCGCGCAGATCGCCCAGGTCCTCGCGCTGATCGGCGCGCGGCCGCGCCATGACGGCTATGGTCGCCTGGCCGGTGCCGAGCTGATCCCGCTGGCCGAGCTCGGGCGTCCGCGCATCGATGTCGTCGTCACGCTGTCGGGCATCTTCCGCGACCTGCTGCCGCTGCAGACGCGCATGATGGCGGAGGCCGCGCTGCTCGCCGCGCAGGCCGACGAGCCGGAAGACATGAATTTCGTGCGCAAGCACAGCCTGGCGCATGCCGCCAAGCATGGCTGCGACCTAGAGACCGCGGCACTGCGCGTCTTCTCCAACGCCGAAGGGGCCTATGGCGCCAACGTCAACCAGCTGATCGACAGCGGCAACTGGACCGACCCCGACGAGCTGGCGAACATGTTCGAGGCCAAGAAGGGCTTCGCCTATGGCGTCAAGGGCGCGCCGGTCCGGCAGGCAGAGATGCTCCAGTCGGCGCTCGCGACGGTGGACTTCGCCTATCAGAACCTCGACTCGGTCGAACTCGGCGTGACCACGATCGACCAATATGTCGATGCGCTGGGCGGCATCGCCCGCTCGGTCGCGAGGGCCAAGGGTGCGGCCACGCCCGTCTATATCGTCGACGCGACGCAGGGTGAGGCCAAGGTCCGCACCTTGGCCGAACAGGTCGACCTCGAGACGCGCAGCCGCGTCCTCAACCCGAAATGGTATGAAGGCATGCTCGACCATGGGTTCGAGGGCGTCCGCAATATCGAGGCGAGCGTCACCTGCATCGCGGGCTGGTCGGCAACCACCGGCCAGGTCAGCCCCTATCTCTACCAGGCGATCAGCGAGACGTTCGTCCTCGACGACGTGATGCGCGAGCGGCTGTCGGCACTGAACCCCAAGGCGACCGCCCGCGTCGCCGGGCGGCTGCTCGAGGCGAGCGACCGCCATTACTGGACTCCCGACGCGGCGACTCTCGCCGCGCTCCACGCCGCTTCGGACGCGATCGAAGACCGGCTCGAAGGTATCGCGGCATGAGGAATGTAACATGGCTTTGATGGACCCACCGGCTCGCGTTCCCGACCGCCTGATGGACAATCTGAAAAAGGGATTGGACGGCGAGGGCAGCGTTCAGGTCGCGCTCGACGGGGCCGACAAGATCGGCAATGCGAAAGTCTTTGCGATCTATGGCAAGGGCGGCATCGGCAAGTCGACGACGTCGTCGAACCTGAGCGCCGCGCTCAGCCTGCTCGGCAAGCGCGTGCTGCAGATCGGCTGCGACCCGAAGCACGACAGCACCTTCACCCTCACCAAGAAGCTGATGCCGACTGTCATCGACGTACTCGAAACCGTCGACTTTCATCACGAGGAACTCCGGCCCGAAGATTACATGTTCGAAGGCTTCAACGGCGTGATGTGCGTCGAGGCCGGCGGCCCGCCGGCGGGCACCGGCTGCGGCGGCTATGTCGTCGGGCAGACGGTGAAACTGCTCAAGCAGCACCACCTGCTCGAAGAGACCGATGTCGTGATCTTCGACGTGCTCGGCGACGTCGTGTGCGGCGGCTTTGCCGCCCCGCTCCAGCATGCCGAACGCGCCGTCGTCGTGGCGGCAAACGACTTCGACAGCATTTTCGCGATGAACCGCATCGTCGCCGCCATCAAGGCCAAGTCGAAGAACTACGAAGTCCGCATGGCGGGTGTCATCGCCAACCGCAGCGCGGCGACCGACGAGATCGACCGGTTCAACGACGCGACGGGCCTCAAGACGCTGGCGCACTTCCCCGACCTCGACGCCATCCGCCGGTCGCGCCTGAAGAAGTGCACGATCTTCGAAATGGACACCACGCCCGAGATCGAGGCGGTGAAGGCCGAATATCTGCGCCTTGCCGCCACGCTGTGGGCCGGCACCGACGCGCTCGACGCGATGCCGATGAAGGACCGCGACATCTTCGAATTCCTGGGGTTCGAATAATGGCTTCGGCGACCTACGACCTTTATCGCGCGCGGCTCGAGACCTATTTCGACCGCACGGCGATGGACGCGTGGGCGCGCCTGACGTCGGATGCCCCGGTCAGCGGCATCCGCGCCACCGTCCGCAAGGGCCGCGACGCGATGCACGCCACGCTGATGGGGTGGCTGCCCGACAACATGACCGGCCTACGCCTGCTCGACGCGGGCTGCGGCACGGGGGCGCTGGCCATCGCCGCGGCCCGGCGCGGTGCCAGCGTCGTTGCCATCGACGTGTCGGCCAGCCTGATCGACATCGCGCGCGACCGCGCCCCCGCCGGCCTCGACATCGACTGGCAGGTCGGCGACATGCTCGACCCCACGCTCGGCGCCTTTCATCACGTGATCGCGATGGACTCGCTGATCCACTACAAGACGGCGGACATCATCGCGGCGGTCGAGACGCTGCGTGCGCGCACGAGCGGGTCGGTCCTCGTCACGTTCGCGCCGCGCACGCCGATGCTGACCGTCATGCACACCGCCGGCCTGATGTTCCCGCGCAGCGACCGGGCACCGGCGATCATCCCGGTGACCGAGAGCAAGCTGCGCGGCCATTTCGGCGCCGCCGCGCTGCGCGGCCAGCGGATCAGCAGCGGCTTCTACAAGAGCCATGCGCTCGAAGTGAGCGGGAGGTCGATGGCATGAAGGTCGTGGGCCGCGCCGCCATGTGGAACCGCATCGGAACACGCTTCCTGCCGTTCGCCGACGCGGCCACGCCGGAGCTGCCACTGTCGCGCCTGCTGCGCCTGTCGCTGTTCCAGATTTCGGTCGGCATGTGTGCCGTCCTGCTGACGGGCACGCTCAACCGCGTGATGATCGTCGAGCTCGGCCTGCCCGCCTGGGTCGTCTCTGCCATGGTGTCGCTGCCGCTGCTGTTCGCGCCGCTGCGCGCGCTGATCGGGCACAAGTCGGACCATCACCGCTCGGTGCTCGGCTGGAAGCGCGTTCCCTATATCTGGTTCGGCACCCTGCTGCAGTTCGGTGGCCTTGCGATCATGCCATTCGCGCTGCTGGTGATGACGCTGGACAATGGCGGCGCGATCGTGGGCGAGATCGGCGCAGCCTTTGCCTTCCTGATGGTCGGCGCCGGCATGCACACGACGCAGACCGCAGGCCTGGCGCTCGCGACCGACCTTGCCGACGAAGAGACCGCGCCGCGCGTCGTCGCGCTGCTCTATGTCATGCTGCTCGTGGGCATGATGGTGAGCGCCATCGTCATCGGCCGGGTGCTCGCCGACTATACGCCGACCCGCCTTGCGCAGGTGGTGCAGGGCACGGCCTTGCTGACCGTGATCTTCAACGTGACGGCGCTCTGGAAGCAGGAGGCCCGCTCGCGGGTCCGCATCACGACGCCGGCCCCCGATTTCGGCGCGGAATGGCGGCGGTTCATCACCGAAGGGCGCAATTTGCGGCTGCTGGTCGCGGTCGGCCTGGGCGCCGCGGCCTTTGCCATGCAGGACGTGCTCCTCGAACCCTATGGCGGACAGATGCTGCACCTGTCGGTCGGCGCGACGACGTCGCTGACCGCGCTCTGGGCGACGGGCACGCTGCTTGCCTTTGCACTGGCGGCCCGCGCGCTGAGCGGCGGCGGCGAACCGCATCGCCTCGCCGGGTTCGGCTGCGTCGGGGGCGTGGCGGCCTTTGCGATGATCATTTTCGCGGCACCGGCACACAGCCCCGTGCTGCTGGGCGTGGGTGCGGCGCTGATGGGCTTCGGCGGCGGCCTGTTCTCGGTGGGCACGCTGACCGCGACGATGCAATTGTCGCAGGACGGCAAGCGCTCGGGCCTGGCGCTCGGCGCCTGGGGTGCCGTCCAGGCGAGTTGCGCCGGGACCGCCATCGCGGTGGGCGGCCTGGTTCGCGATGCCATCGGCTCGTCGGGCTATGCCACTGTCTACTCCGCTGAAATCGTCTTGCTGATCCTGACCCTGATTGCCGTGGGACCGCTCGTGCGCCCCACGTCCGAGTTCGTCGCGCGTACCAAACGGCCATTCGGCCTCGCCGAATTTCCGGCCTGAAAACGAAAGGAAACGCCCATGTCACCCGTTATTGCAGGGAACATCGATGTGGCACTGCTCACCTTCTACGCGTTCGTGCTGTTCTTTGTCGGACTCGTCATCCACCTGAACCGCGAGAGCCGCCGCGAGGGCTTCCCGCTCGAGGATGATTTCGGCGGCAAGCTGCACAGCCGCGCGCTGGTCCAGGATGCCAGCCCCAAGATCTTCCGCCTGCCCTTCGGCCGGGGCACCCGCTCCACCGCCGATTATCCGCGCGAGCCGATCGACCTGCCGGTGGCGCGCGAGCGCTTTCCCGGCTCACCGCTGCGCCCGACCGGCAATCCGCTGGTCGACGGCATCGGGCCGGCCGCCTGGGCGAACCGGGCAAAAGTGCCGGATCTCGACGTCGAAGGCCATGCGCGCATCGTGCCCTTGTCCTCGACTGGGGATTACTGGCTCGACCGGCGCGACCGTGATCCGCGCGGCATGAAGGTGATCGCGGCCGGAGGCGATGTCGCCGGCACGGTCAGCGACGTCTGGATCGACAAGGCCGACCGGCTGATCCGATACCTGAGCGTCGATACCGGCACACGCACGGTGCTTGCGCCGATGACGATGGCCAAGATCGGCAAGGGACGCGTGCTCATCGACGCGATCACGGCGGCGCAATATGCCGACGCGCCCGCAATCGAGGGGCCGAATACGATCACGCTGTACGAGGAAGAGCGCGTGCAAGCCTATTTCGGGGGCGGCTATCTCTATGCCACCGCCGACCGCCAGGAGCCGCTGCTGTGATCGTCGAGCATGACGTCGAACCGATCCGCGGGCTGCCGGGCGACCTGCCGCAGGGCGAACGGATCCTGTGGCAGGGATCGCCCGATGCGTGGCGGATCGCCGTCCATGCCTATCATGTCCGCAGCATCGCGATCTATTTCGCGCTGCTCGCAGGCTGGGGTGCGGTCGGCGCGCTGCGCGGGGCCAACAGCTGGACGGGCACGTTGGTGACGCTGGCCGTCGGCGCACTCGGGCTCGCCGTCGTCGGCGCGATCGCCTGGGGGGCATCGCGGACGACCGTCTATACGCTGACCAACAAGCGCATCGTGCTGCGGTTCGGCATCGCGCTGCCCAAGTGCGTCAACCTGCCACTGGGCACGATCGCCGCGGCCGACCTGGCGATGCAGGGCAAGGGGATCGGCGATATCGCGCTGCGCCTGACCGAGCAGCAGAGGCTCGGCTGGATGCAGCTGTGGCCGCACGCGCGGCCCTGGGCGCTGACCGAAGTGCAGCCGATGCTGCGCAGCATTCCGGAAGCCGAAAATGTCGCGGGCCTGCTCGCCCGCACGGTCGGCGCGGCGCAGGGGACACCGGTTTCGGCCAGGCCGCCGGTGCTGGCGGTGGCGGCATGAGCCTTGTCCACAACCATCACGAGCGCCCCTTTCCCAAAGGCGCGCTGTGGTTCGTCGCGGCAGTCGTCACCTTCACGATGATGTCGGCTGGCGCCGTGCGGCTCGGCTATGCGCCGGTGTCGGCATCGCCTGTATTGTTGCGGCAGGCCGAGCATCTGAAGCCGCTGGTGACGCGCGACCTGAGCTTTGCCGATCGTGCCGACGGGGGCCTCGTCATCACAAACACCGGCACCGGCAAAATCGTCAAGACCATCGTGCCCGGCGAGCCGAGCGGTTTCATCCGCGGCGTGGTGCGCAGCATGGGGCGCGAGCGGCGGATGCATCATGTCGGCCCGAGCGCGCCGTTCCGCGTGGCGTCCTGGCCCGATGGCGAGCTGTCGCTCACCGACACCTTCACGGGCCGCGTCATCGAGCTGAACTCGTTCGGTTCGACGAACCGCGCCTCCTTTGCCGAGCTGCTGAAATGAGCCGCAGCTTCGACACGCCCTGCACCGTCGAGGTCGAACACGGCTTCGACCATCTGCATGCGCATGTCGAACTCGACGGCGACGTCCAGATCTTCCCGGGCGACAAGGTGCGCGTCCATGGCGCGTCGATCCGGCTGCCCTATGGCGAGCGGCTCGTCGAGCACCGCATGGCGACCGTGACGCGGGCAACGCCGCTCGGCCGTTTGTTGACCAGGCTCAAAGCGCGGTTCGAGATCACCGAGCTATACGAACTCAGCTTTTCCAATGCCACCGACCTGAGGGGCGCGCGATGAACGACATGACGCACAACTTCACGAAAGACGACGCGCACGCGATCGCCACGCAGGACACGGTGCTCAGCCCGCGCTTCTACACGACCGATTTCGACGCGATGGACCGGCTCGACGTGTCGCTCGTGCGCCGCGAATGGGACGCGCTGATCGCCGAGATGACCGCCGATCCGAACAAGGAGCATTTCAAGAAGAGTGAAAGCTTCGAAGGGCTGATCGATGCGATGGAGCCGGAGCTGCGGCGCGAATTCGTCGATTTCCTGGTGTCGTCGCTGACCTCGGAATTCTCGGGCTGCATTCTTTACGCCGAGATCGCCAAGCGGACGAAGAACCCCGATGCCAAGGCGCTCTACAAGCTGATGGCGCGCGACGAGAGCCGGCATGCGGGCTTCATCAACGACAGCCTGAAGGATGCCGGGATCGGCATCGACCTGAGCTTCCTGACGAAGACCAAGAAATACACGTTCTTCAAGCCGAAGTTCATTTACTACGCGACATACCTGTCCGAGAAGATCGGCTATGCGCGGTACATCACGATCTTCCGCCACCTGCAGCGCAACCCGGACCGGATGATCCACCCGATCTTCAACTGGTTCGAGCAATGGTGCAACGACGAGTTCCGCCATGGCGAGGCATTTGCGCTGGTCATGCGGTCGGACCCCAAGCTGCTGACGGGGCTGAACAAATTGTGGATCCGGTTCTTCCTCGTCGCGGTCTATGCGACGATGTACGTGCGCGACCATGCGCGGCCGCATTTCCACGCGGCGCTCGGCATCGACCCGACCGAATACGACTATACGGTGTTCCGCACCTGCTCGACGATCACGCGCCAGGTCTTCCCGGTGGTGCTCGACAGCGACAATCCGGCGTTCCGCGCGCGCATGGAAGCGATCCGCCTCGCGCATGTCGAAGGCCAGAGCGCCGGCGCGCTCGGCCGCTTCGCCAGCAAGCTGCGCATCGGCTACCACATGACGCGCCTCTATTTCATGCCGACGGAGCGCAACGCGGTGCCCGCCAAGGTCCGGCTGGTGCCCGCCTGGTGAGCCCAGCATTGAGCCTTGGGGGTCATATCCTGCCGCTGGTCTTCGTGGCGCTGCTGTGGTTCGCGTCCACGGCGCTCGTCGTCTGGCTCGACAACCGTCCGCGCGTCAGCTTCACCAACAGCCTGACGATCACTGGCATGGCCGCGCTGTTCGGCGTCGGCATCATCGCGGCCGCCGCGCCCTCGGCATCGCTGCTGGCGACCTATGCCTCGTTCGTCGCGGCGTTCGCGGTCTGGGGCTGGCACGAGCTGAGCTTCCTGACCGGCACGACCACCGGCCCCCGGCGTGAGCCCTGCCCTGCCGATGCCAGAGGATGGCAGCGCTTTCGCCTGTCCGCCGCCACCGTCATCCACCACGAGCTTGCGCTCGTCGCTACGCTCGCGCTCCTGATCGTGCTGACATGGGGCAGCGCGAACCCGACCGGTGCCTATGCCTTTGCCGTGCTGTTTGGCATGCGGCTGTCGACAAAGCTCAACGTCTTCCTGGGCGTGCCCAATTTCTCGACGGAGATCCTGCCGCCGCAATTGGCCTATCTCAAAAGCTATTTCCGCAAACGCGCCTTCAATGCGCTGATGCCGATGTCGCTCGCGCTGGGGGCCGTCGTGACCCTGTTGCTGGCGCGGACCGCGCTGGCCTCGACGGGCGATGCGGCGGTGATCTGGTCGCTCTTGACCGGCCTCGCCTTGCTGGGCGTGCTCGAACACCTGTTTCTTGTGCTGCCGTTCCGCGACAGCGCGCTCTGGCGCTGGGCCCTGCCGCAAGGCGGGTCCGCAGCGCCTATAAAAGAACTCTGAGGGGAGGCTCTGATGAACTACGATGCCCTGTTCGCCGAACAGCTCGATACCTTGCGCGAAGCCGGCAATTACCGGGTCTTTGCCGAGATCGAACGCAAGAAAGGCGAATTCCCCCGGGCGCGCCGCTATGACGCGAACGGCGAGATCGGCGAAGTCACCGTCTGGTGCTCGAACGACTATCTCGGCATGGGCCAGCACCCCAAGGTGCTCGAAGCGATGCACGACACGCTCGACAGCTGCGGCGCGGGCGCCGGCGGCACGCGCAACATCAGCGGCACCAACCACCAGCACGTCCTGCTCGAGCGCGAGCTCGCCGACCTGCACGGCAAGGAATCGGCATTACTCTTCACCAGCGGCTATGTGTCGAACTGGGCCGCGCTCGGCACGCTCGCCGCGCGCATGCCCAATTGCGTCGTCCTCTCCGACGCACTCAATCATGCCTCGATGATCGAAGGCATCCGCCACAGTCGCGCCGAGTGCCTGCGCTTCCGCCACAACGACGTCGCGCACCTCGACGAATTGCTGAGCCAGGTCGAACCGGGCCGGCCCAAGCTCGTCGCGTTCGAAAGCGTCTATTCGATGGACGGCGACATCGCCCCCATCGCCGAGATCCTCGACGTCTGCGAAAAGCATGGCGCGCTCAGCTATATCGACGAAGTCCATGGCGTCGGCCTCTATGGGCCGCGCGGCGGCGGCGTTGCCGAGCGCGAAGGACTGATGGACCGGATCGACGTGATCGAAGGGACGCTGGGCAAGGCGTTCGGCGTGATGGGTGGCTATATCGCCGCATCGAAGAACCTGTGCGATTTCGTCCGCAGCTTTGCGAGCGGCTTCATCTTTTCGACGGCCCTGCCCCCGGCGATCGCGGCCGGGGCCGCGGCGTCCATCCGGCACCTCAAGGAAAGCCAGATCGAGCGCGTCCGGCACCAGAACCGGGTAAAGATTGTCCGCGAGCGCCTCGACGCGATGGGCATTCCCCATCTCGACAACCCGAGCCACATCATTCCCGTCATGGTCGGCGACGCACACCATGCCAAGATGATCAGCGACTGGCTGATGGACAATCACGGCATCTATGTGCAGCCCATCAACTACCCGACCGTCCCCAAAGGCACCGAGCGCCTGCGGATCACGCCCTCGCCCGTGCACACCGATGGCGACATCGAGCGGCTGACGACGGCGCTGAGCGAGATCTGGAGCATGTGCGCGCTCGCGCGCACATCGATGGCGGCCTAGCGCGGTACGGCGAACCAGATGACATGGCGCGGGCCCTTGCCATTGGCACGGGCCCGGACGTTGACTTCTTCGACGACGAAGCCCCCCTCTGCCAGGCGCCGCGCGAACGCGGCATCCGGTGCGGCCGACCAGATCGCCAGTACACCGCCAGGCGACAGCGCCGCCTTCGCCGCTGCCAGACCTGCCCGCGAATAGATCCGGTCATTGTCAGCGCGGACCAGACCATCCGGGCCATTGTCGACGTCGAGCAGGATTGCGTCGAACTGGCCGCGCGCTTCGCCGATCGCCAGCGCGACGTCGCGCATGTCGAGCCGGACGCGGGGATCGGCCAAGCAGCCCGCCGCCAGTTCGGCCATCGGGCCCTGCGCCCAGGCAATGATTTCCGGCACGAGTTCGGCGACCGTCACTTTCGCGGCCGCCGGCAACCGCGCCAGCGCCGCCCGGAGCGTAAAGCCCATGCCATAGCCCCCGATGAGGAGCCGGGGCGCCGGCGACGCGGCAAGGCGCTCGATCGTCATGTCTGCCAGTGCTTCCTCCGATCCGCTCATCCGGCTGTTCATCAGCTCGTTGCGATCGAGGACGATCATGAAGTCGTCGCCCCGGCGGAAAAGCCGCAGTGGCTCTCCTCCGGGGACAGGGGCGGTGTCGATCAACTCGCGGGGTATCATCGGGCAGCGATAGGGAGGCGCGCGGCAAAACGCCATGCGTCACACCGGGCTTGCGCGAAATCGCTGTGCGACTATCAGCGCGCTTCATCCCTGACCAACCGGAACCGTATTTCATGGCAGCGTTCAAACAGCCGACTTTCCAGGAGCGTGCCGCACTGGCCGCCAAAGCCAAAGAGGCGGCGCTGGAAAAGCTGAAGGCGAAGCCGCCAGTCGACGAGGCCGAGCTGGCCGCCCGGCGCGAAGCCGCAGCGGCAAAAGCGGCGGCGCTGGCAAAGGCCAGCGAGGAAAAGCGGGCCGCGATCGAGGCAGAGAAAATCACCCGCAAGGAACGTGCTGCAGCGGCCGCCGCGGCGGCGCCTCCTCCCCCCAGGAAGCTTACGCCCGAGGAGCAAAAGGCGATCCGCGACGCGAAATACGCCGCCCGCAAGAACCGCGCGGGCAAGCGCTGAGGTCCGGCCGATCCCCTATTAGGGGGTCGTCTTTCCCGCCGCCGGAGTCGTTGCAGCAGATGCCGGCGTCGCGGCTGCCGGGACAGCCGGCGTCGCCGCAGCCGCCGCAGGAACCGCGCTGGCCGCGCCGGGCCACAAGACCGGATTCTCCGCCCGCATCGACACGCCGTTCATTGGCTTGTTCAGGCCCTGGTGGCAGGTCGCGCAGTTGATCTTGTAGACATCGCCCATCGGCCCCTTGCGCCACGGGCTGACCGTCGCGCCGGCATGAACCGCCGGGAAAACGCTGGCGAGCGGCGTCATATATTCGGCATTGCTCTTTGCAACCATACGCAGGCCGTACCAGGCCACGGCACGCTTCGGGCTGCTCACGTTCCACGTCCGGAACGACGCCGTATTGTGGCAATAGGTGCAGTTGACGCCGAGCCCGGACGACATGTGCATCATCAGGCCATAAGTCTTCTCGGCATCCTTGACCGAGACGACATGGTCGGGCGACGGCAGCGCCATCGCCGACTGCACGCGGATGTTGTTGACGCCGCCGTCCTTCAGATAGGACGAGAACGGATCGCCGGGCAGCGAGGCATAGGCCACGCCGGGTTCGGGATGGTTCTGGCCGGTCTGCACGCGCGCGAAGCCCATCGACTTGGCCGGGGCCGCCGTCGCCCATTTATACTGGGGCACGGCATTGCCGCGGTGGCAGGTCCAGCAGGTCACGCCCGTCCCCTGCACATGCTGGGTGTAGTTGGCGTTGATATTCTGCGTCATCTGGATCATGCGCCGCGCCACGACCTTCGTATATTTTTCGTCGGACGCCATGTTATTGGGGTTGTGGCAATAATTGCAGCCGACCTGGTTCGGGTCGGCACCGGTCTGCGGCGCGACCCAATTGTTCATCTGCGCCATCAGATGGTTGAAGCGATCGGTGCTGACGCCGCCGAGCACCTGGACGTTCTGGTAGGTGGCGCCGGCGCGCGGCCCGCTGTCGTCGGGCGTCGCATAGACGTTGGGCGGGATCTGCACCTGCGCCTTGACCAGCTTCGGGTTGACGATCTGATCGATGCCCGTCCCGCGATAACCGGTCTGGGTCGATTGCTTCGGCCCGATTTCGCAGCCGCCAAGCAGCAACGGGATCGTTGCGGCGGCGGCAATCAGGATCTGCTTCTGGCTCATTTTGCTGCTCCCGGAAGAGTGGCAGGATCGATCACGCCTGTCGAGGGGTAGCTCGGCGCATAGCCATGCTGCTGCGCCCACAGATACCAGTTATCAACGACCGTTCCGGTCAAAAGGATGCCGATGCCGCCGGTCAGCGTCGTCAGCACCGCGAACCACCACGCCCAGCGATGGATCGATTCCATCGTGGCGTTGAAGCCCATGGTCCAGCGCCAGAACAGGGCCGCCCGCTCGGTCGCCGTGCCGCGATCGGTAATCTGTTCGATCTCGCGCTCGCCGCCGTAACGGCCGACCGCCAGAATGGTCGCACCGTGCATCGCAAAGAGCAGGGTCGAGCCATAGAGGAAGGCGATCGAAAGCGCGTGGAACGGATTGTAGAACAGGTTGCCATAGCGGATCGAGAAGGCCGCGGTCCAATCGAGGTGCGGGAAGATGCCGAAGGGCACGCTTTCCGCCCAGCTGCCCATCAGCATCGGCCGAATGAAGCCGAGCGACAGCATCAGGAAGATCGCGCTCGCAAAGGCCCAGGCGACATGCGTTCCCATGCCCAGGGCCCTGGCACGCGTATAGATGCGTGCCCACCAGAGCAGGACCGAAGCCGTCAGACAGAAGCCGGCGATCTGCCACCAGCCACCCTTGTTGAGCGGCACGAACATCTGGAAGCCGTATTCGGGCCCTGGCGGTTCGAGGGCGAGCCAGAACAGCTGGCGCACGAATTGCACCGGGTTCCAGTTGACCGAGGCCAGCATGTTGAGCCCGGTGATCTCGAACGCGAGGAAGAAGAAGAAGATCGAGGCGATACCGAGCCGCCCGAGGTAGATCGGGCCGATCTGGGCATTGCCGAACTTGCCCATCCAGTAGGAAAATCCAGGTTTTCCGTCGCGCTGGAAGTCACCTGCCGGAAGGGCCGGCCCGGTCTCCGCCGCGCCGCGCAGCTGAACCTGGGTGAAGATATTCTGATAGCGTGCCATGTCCTATCTCCCCCTTATGACCAGATCGGCAGATTGAGCCACCAGGTCCACCATTCAGGCCAGCCGCGGGTCCAGAACGGGCCCGAGATGATGATGCAGACCGCGCTCCAGAAGCCGGCGCTGAGCGCCAGGAACAGGCCGACGCGATGGATGCCGAGCGTGCCGACCGAATAGCCGATCGTGTCGCGAAAGAACGCGTCCTCATATTCCGGCGTCTTCACGTCCTGCCCCTTGGCCGGATTGACCGCCGACAGGATGAGCGACCCGTGCAGCGCGAGCGCCATGGTCGTCGTGAAGAAGAAGGTCACCGCCAGCATGTGCGCCGGATTGTAGTGGAAATGGAGGTACTGGTACCCCGTGTTCGACACCCAATCGAGGTGGCTGAAAATGCCGTAGGGAAAGCCGAAGCCCCAGGCGCCGAGCAGGACGGGCCGGATCACTTCCAGCGAGATATAGGCGAAGATCGCCACGCTGAAGGCGAAGGGCACGTGATAGCCGATGCCGAGCTTGCGGCAGATTTCGACCTCGCGCAGTGCCCAGGACACAAAGGCCCCGATCGCGCAGATGGTGATGATCTGCCAGAAGCCGCCTTCGCGCAGGGGCGCCAGGCTCAGGCCATAGGAAATGTCGGGTGGCGCAATGCTAATGAGCCACGGGTTCCACGTCGGCCCCAGCGAGGCCGCGTAAAAGATGAGGGCCGTGCCCAAGGCCGCGCAGAGCGCCGTCGTCACGCCGAAAAATCCGACATAGAACGGGCCCACCCAGAAATCGAACAGGTCGCCACCGATCAGCGTCCCTCCCCGAACCCGGTATTTTCTTTCGAAGCTCAACAGCGCCATGGCACGTCTCCGCGTGCTTCGCCCGGTCATCGGGCGAAGTCCCTTTTGGTACGCAAACTCGTTACGCAAACTTTTTCCGGGTCACGGAACGGGGCAGGTGTCGCGCCCGACCCCGCTCCGCTTCCCCGAACCGTATTGCTACGGCGTAGTCGTGGCCGGTGCGGCAGCGACCGTGGCAGCTGCATGCGGACCGTCGAGCCAGTTGAACCGGTCGGTGCTCAGCAAGATGAAGTGAATCAGCAGTGCCAGCACGAACAGGAAAACGGCCAGTGCGACCAGCGTACGCCGCGGGTCGAATATCATCCAAAGTCTCCACATCGTCGTGGTTCCTTGTATTGAGGTGTCAATTCCGGGCTCTCGCTCCCCGACCGAGATCGGGCAACGGCAGGCCGGTCGTCAGTTGCGGATCAACCCAGCCAGGGCTTCCACATCCAGACGAGGACGTGCGCAACCACTGCGATCGCCGTGAAGCCCATGAAACTGCTCACGAAAATCTTGTGGAACTCTTTCGCCTCGTCGGCGGTCAGGTAGGTCCCGACCCCGTCTCTGTTATCGCTCATGTTTCCGTCTCCATTATGCCCTTGGAAAGATGGAGCGACGGGTGCGCCCCCGGGCGGTATCCGCGTGACGGGCAGGCCCGCCGCGAGGATGGGTTGAGGTCCGCAAGGACCGAAAGGATGAGCGGCGCGCTCATGCGCTCGCCTCTGCCATGGCTTCGTCGACGCGTATCTGCGTCACGACCGCTTCGCCGGCGCGGCGCGCGGCGCGCTCGGCCGCGTCACGGATGCGCTTGGCCATCGAAATGCGGACCAGCACGGGCGCGCGCTCGACGGCGGCGTCGAGGCTGTCCTTGGCCGTCACGTCCCAGGCCAGTTCGGTGAGGGTGCGCGCCGGCGTCGCCTCGACCTTGTCGAGCACGGTGCCGAGCGGCAGGATGTTGAACAGCGCATCGAACAGCGCGTTGCAGACTTCCTGGATCAGGTAGGTCGCGCCCGCATAGCCCATGAACGGCGTGCCCGTATGGCGGCGGATGACGGCGCCGGGGAAGCTGGCGGGCACGAACATGCTGCGCCCGCCCGCTTCGGCGCCGTACATGCGCTCGTTGAAGCTGCCGAACAGCACGAGCGGCGGATTGCTGTGGATGGCGGCGCGGACCGCCGCATTGTCGGACTTGGTCCCGGCGGTACGCGCAACCGCGAAGTTGCAGGGCATGCCCATGTCGTCCTCGAGGAACGAGCGGATGCCGCGGGCATAGGTCTCGCCGGCCACGATGCCAAAGCTGGCGGTCCCGTAGAAATCCTGCGTGACGCTGCGCCACAGGTCCCACAGCGGCTTGATCGTGGTGTGCTTCTCGCGCTGGATGAACGGCTCGGGATCGACCCCGGTGAGTTCGCCCAGCTTGCGCAGGAACAGCGTCGTGCTCTCCAGCCCGATCGGCGCCTGGAGGTACGGCCGCTCGAGCGTTTCGCACAGGCCCCGGCCGAACTCGCGGTAGAGGCAGACGTTGACGCTGGCGTCGGCCAGCTTGCGGACATCGGCGATGTGGCTGCCCAGCGGGAAGGCCATGTTGACCTCGCACCCGATGCCCTCGATCAGGCGCCGGATCTCGGCGAGGTCGCTCGGGCAATTGAACTGGCCATATTGCGCGCCGATGATGTTGACGCGCGGCTTGGCGCCTTCGGGCAGGATGCGCGGGCCGGGCACCTTCTTCGGCCCGAACTGCGTCCACAGCCAGGTCAGCGCGCGGTCGGCGGCCTGCCACTGGTCCTCGTCGATGGTGCGCGGCAGGAAGCGGACGATGTTCGTCCCTTCGGGCGTCACGCCGCCGCCGATCATTTCCGAAATGCTGCCGGTCACCACCACGGCGGGCAGATCGGGATCGAGCGTCTTCCACGCGCGCTTCATTGCGCCTTCGGTGCCGTCGCGGCCGAGTTCCTGCTCGCCAAGACCGGTCACGACGATGGGCAGCTCGTGCGGCGGCAGCGCGTCGGTGTAATGCAGCACGCTGGTCACCGGCAGGTTCTCGCACCCGACCGGCCCGTCGATGATGACCTGCAATCCCTTGATCGCGGTGAACGCGTAGACCGCGCCCCAATAGCCCCCTGCCCGGTCGTGATCGAGGATCAGCGTCATACGCCCACCGCCTCTTCCGCCTTGGCGGCAGCAATGCGCTTTGCGGCAAATTTCGCCTTGAATTCGGGCCGGTCGACCGGGGTCTTTTCCCAGACACCGGCGCTATAGCCTTCGCCGACGCCCTCGAAGAAGGACTTCATCCGGTCGAAGCGCGCCTGGTTGCCGAGCGCGGCATTGACAACCTGCGCGAGGCTTCCGGCACCGGCGACGCCCATGAGGGGTCGTGCCGAAATGAGGTTGGTGAAATAGAGTGCCGGGATGGCCTTCGCCTTGGCGTGCTGGACGACGGGGGTCGTGCCGATCGCGAGATCGGGCTCGAAGGCGTCGACCGCCTGCAGATCCTTTTCGAGGCTGGCGCGATATTCGACATGCACGCCGCGCGCGACGAGCCATTCGCGATCGGGATCGCTCCACACCGTGCGGGGCGCCGCCGTGCCGACATAGGGGACATCGGCGCCGCTCTCGATCAGAAGGCGTGCGACCAGCAATTCCGAGCCTTCATAGCCGGATACGGTAATCCGTCCCGAAATCGGCTTGGCGGCGAGCGCGGCGCGGATGGCGGGCACGAAGCGGTTCTTTGCTTCATCAACCTTGGCTTGTGCGATACCGCACGCACTGCCCACCGCGTCGAGCCACGCCGCCGTCCCGTCCGCGCCCACAGGGGCCGATCCGATGACTGTCCGTCCCGCGGCTTCGAATTCGCGGACACTGGCGGTGTAGAAAGGATGGATTGCCGCAACGGCGGCGCAGTCGAGCGCCGAATAGAGTTCACGCCATTCGCGCGTGGGGACGACCGGGCCGGCCGCCAGGCCGAGCGGCGCGAGCATCTGCCCGATGCCGACCGGGTCGACCGGGAACATCTCGCCCAGCAGCGTGACCGTCGGCAGGGCGGAACGCTCGCGCGGGGCGGCGACGGGGCCAGCCTCGGCCTCCAGCCGTGCATAGTTGAGCATCGCCCCGGCAAGCACGTCCTTCGCCTCGGCATGGGTCGGAATGCCGAAGCCCGGCACGTCGATGCCGATGATGCGGACGCCGTTGATCGACTTGGGCAGCAGCTGCAGCGGCACGCCCGACGCGGTCGGCACGCACAGGTTGGTGACCACGATGGTGTCGTAATTGGCGGGATCGGCGAGCTGCTCGACCGCTTCCTTGATGTCCTCAAATAATTTGCCGGTGACGAGCGTCTCCGAAGAGAACGGCACATAGCCGACCGACCGCTTGGCCCCATAGAAGTGCGATGTGAAGGTCAGCCCATAAACGCAGCAGGCCGAACCCGAGAGCACGGTCGCGGTACGGCGCATACGCAGTCCGACACGCAGCGAACCAAAGGCCGGGCACATCGATTGCGGCTGGTCGTGCGGCCCCTGCGGATAGTCCGCCGCATAACGCGCGAGCACGTCCGACTTGCCTGCCTGCACGGCGGCGGCGCGCAGCGTGTCGGCGCTCGAGCAGCCCCCTTCGGGCACGGGAGGCGCGATCTCAGACAGCGTCGTAGACCACTTCGAGGCTGGGCTTGGCGACAAATTCGACGCCACGCATGTCGGCCTGCGACGCAGGCTTCAACGAATAGTCGGCACCGGTGATGTCGGCGCTGAACAGGCCGAGCAACCCGTCCTGGTCGAGTGGCGCGGGGCGCAGCGGCGGCGCTTCCGCCACATTGATGGCAAGCTCTTCGAACAGCGGCGCCCATTGGCCGCCGGGTTTGCCGATGATCTGGTAGTTGGCGGATTTCTTGCGGATGTCCTCGTTCGCCGGGATCGCGCACAGCACGGGAATGCCGACCGCTTCGGCAAAGGCATTGGCCTCGCCGGTGCCGTCGTCCTTGTTGAGGATCATGCCGGCCACGCCGACATTGCCGCCCATCTTGCGGAAATATTCGACCGCCTTGCAGACATTGTTCGCGACGTAGAGCGACTGCAGGTCGTTCGACGCAACCACGATCACCTTCTGGCACATGTCGCGCGCGATCGGCAGGCCGAAGCCGCCGCAGACGACGTCGCCCAGGAAATCGAGCAGGACGTAGTCGAAACCCCATTCGTGGAAGCCGAGCTTTTCGAGCGTCTCGAACCCGTGGATGATGCCACGACCGCCGCAGCCGCGGCCGACCTCGGGTCCGCCGAGTTCCATCGCGAACACGCCGTCGCGCTGGAAGCAGACATCCTCGATGCCGATTTCCTCGCCCGCGAGCTTTTTGCGTGACGACGTCTCGATGATCGTGGGTGTCGACTTGCCCCCGAACAACAAGCTGGTCGTATCCGATTTCGGATCGCAGCCAATGAGCAGCACGCGCTTGCCCTGCTGCGCCATCATATAGCTGAGGTTCGCCAGCGCGAACGACTTGCCGGAGCCACCCTTGCCGTAAATGGCGATGATCTGGGTTTCCTTGGTCACCGGGCCGGTCGGCACGGGATCGGGCTCATGGCTTGCTTCTTCACGCAGGTCGCTCGGGTCGAACATACTCATAGCGAACTCCAGTCGAGCACCATTTTCAGGCAGGCAGGATCGGTGAAGGCCTGCGGGTAGGCGGTATCGAAATCACGCACCGGCCGGACGTCGGTGACGAGACCGTCGAGGTCGAGCGTTCCAGCGTCGAGCATCGCCGACACGTCTGCCATGTCGGCGGGCAGGAATTCCGACGCGATCCGAAGCCGCGCCTCGCGCATGAACGCCGGGGGAAAGGCAAAGCTGATCGGCTGGGTGTAGAAGCCCGCCAGCACGAGCTCGCCACCGCGGGCCAGACGCATGATCAGGGTATCGGCGAGCCCTTCGGCTCCGCTGGCATCATAAACAGCCCGATAGTCGCGGCGCTCGTCATGTTCGGCATCGGTCACGACATAGCCCTGCGCGCCCGCGCGCCGCACCGGGTTGGTTTCCCAGACGGTGGGCGCCGGCGCGCCAGAGGCAAGGGTGACGCGCGCGAGCAGCCGCCCGAGGACGCCGTGTCCGACGATCAGGTCGGGCGCCGCATGGCCGGCAATCGCATGTCGGGCGGTCGCCGCAAGCGCGCACAGAATACCGCGCGCGCCAAGGCTTTCGGGCACGGGCAATACCCGCGCCGAGGGCACGACGACGCGGCTGGACGCGCCGCCGAACAGGCCGCGCGCCCCTTCGTAACAATTGGCGCCGGGGACAAAGACCCATTCGCCGATCCGCCCGCGCGCGTCGGCGCCGGCATCGACGACGCGGCCGACCGATTCATAGCCCGGGACCAGCGGATAGCCCATGCCGGGAAAGCTGGGCATGCGCCCTTCCCACAACAGCCGTTCGGTGCCCGAGCTGATTCCGCTCCAGGCAATGTCGACGACGAGGTCCGAATTACGGGGCGCGACGAGCGAAAGCGAGCGGAGCGACAATGCGCCCGGTGCCTCCAAGATGATCGCCGCAGCGGTCATGCCGTCTCCCCCAGGTTGCACCGCGGAGGGATATCCACTGCAACCTGACTGTCACTCTAGGATTACAAAATTCAATGTCAATAAATTCTGACACTCGTTTGTGTCAGGCCTCGGCAACAATGATCTGGGCGATCAAAGGCAGGCTGGTGGAGATCATCCGGCTGCGCGAAAAGCCGCAGTTTTTGAGGGCGTCACGCAATTCGCCCGGGGTCCGGGCGCGTCCCGATCCCATCGCCAGCAGGTACATGCCGAAATAGGCATCCCCCATGGCCTCGTCGCCGCGCAGGCCGGCCATCGGCTCCACGATCAGCAACCGCCCGCCCGACTCGAGCCCCGCTTTTGCTGCACGCAAAATGCGCAGCATCGAGTCGTCGTCATGGTCGTGGAGGATGCGGACCAGGGTGATCAGGTCGTAGCCGCGTGGCAGCTGGTCGGTCAGGAAGCTGCCGCCGTGGCGCGCGACAGCGGGATCTTCGATCCGGGCCACGACATCGGGCAGGTCGAACACGGCACGCGTCAACCGGGGCGCGACCTTGCCGACGGCGGCAACAAAGGTGCCCTGCCCGCCGCCGACGTCGAGCATCCGCTGATGGCGTGTAAAGTCATAGGCGTCGGTGGCCTGCGCCGCGACCATCGGCTGCGAGGCTGCCATGAGCGCGGAATATCCGGAAACGCCCCCCGCCTGTCCCTCGGCATAGGGCCAGAAACCCGACAGGGCCCCGCCACCGCCGCCATCCTTCACGTTAGACCGGCGGAGCAGCGCGAGCGGATCGGCGAGGTCGGTATAAAGCAGATGATGGTGGCGGATCATGGCAACGATGCCCGGATCTGCGGCAACGGCCGCACCGACGCGCCCGAGCATATAGCAGCCGCCCCCGACGTCTTCGGCGAGGTGCAGCGCGGCCGCGGCCCGCAAAAGCCTGAGCGCCGCCGCGGGCGGAAGGTCGCACTTTGCTGCGACGTCGTCGGCCGTCACCGGCCCCGTCGCGAGCAACCCCAGAATGTCGCCCTCGATACAGGCCGCCAACACCTGCGAATAGACGAAGCCCGCGACGAGGGAGAAGGTTTCGCGGGCCCGCGCGCGCGCCACCGGGCGCGTCAGCGGGAAGCGTGCCGCCCAGCGGCGGAAGCCGTCACTCGCCAGAATGGCGTTACGCCAGCCGACCCAACGCACTTTCATGTCCGAGCGAACTGACGTATCCATATGTCCAGTTGACTGGACGCTTGGCGCTATCCGGTCAAGGAGACGGTTGATGCCGGAGCGTATCGTCATCGTGGGAGCAGGGGTCGGCGGGCTGGTATCCGCCGCCCTGCTCGCCGCGCGCGGTCATGACGTCACGGTGCTCGAAGCCCAAGCGATCCCCGGCGGCAAACTGCGCGCCATCGACGGCATCGATGCCGGGCCGACGGTGTTCACCCTGCGCACGGTCTTCGACGAAATCTTCGACGCCTGCGGCGCGCGACTCGACGATCATGTGACGCTCGCCCCGGCGACGATTCTTGCGCGCCATGCCTGGAGTGACGGTTCGACGCTCGACCTGTTTGCCGATCCCGACGCCAGCGAGCGGGCAATTGCCGATTTTGCCGGCACCGGCGCGGCGACCGGGTATCGCCGTTTCCGGCGCGAGGCGAAGCGGCTGCACGCGGCGCTCGACCGGCCCTTCCTGCGCGCGGCCAAGACCGACCCGCTGACGCTGGGCTGGCGGATGGGGTTGTCGGGATTTGCCGATTACTGCACGTTGCGCCCCTATAGCTCGATGTGGCGGGCGCTCGGCAGCTATTTCCCCGATCCGCGGCTGCGCCAGCTGTTCGGTCGCTATACGACCTATTGCGGGTCGTCGCCGTTCCACACCCCCGCCACGCTGATGCTGATCGCCGATGTCGAGGCGCAGGGCGTGTGGCTGGTCGACGGCGGGATGAACAGGCTGGGCGCCGCGCTGGCGACGCTGGCCGAACGGGCGGGCGCCACGCTGCGGTACGGCGCGCGGGTCACGCAGGTCCTGAGCGCGGGCGGCCGCGCGGCCGGGGTCGAAACCGCGCAGGGCGAGCGGTTCGCGGCGGACAGCGTGATCGTCAACGCCGACCCGGCGGCCCTTGGCACCGGTCGGTTCGGCGCGGCGGCCGCGCGCGCGGTGGGCGCGATGCCGGTGCGGGCGCGATCGCTGTCGGCGCTGGTCTGGCTGGCCCGGGGCACCACCGGCGGCCTCCCCCTCACGCGCCACAATGTGTTCTTTTCGGACGATTATCGCGCCGAGTTCGACGCGATCGCGCAGGGCGGCGTGCCGTCGGCGCCCAGCGTCTATGTCTGCGCGCAGGACGACGACGCGTTCCAGATCATCGTCAATGCCCCTCCGAATGGCGACACCCATAGCTATACCCCGCAGGAGACCGACCGATGCGCGACGCACATGCTGGCCACGCTGGAACGATGCGGGCTGAACCTCAGCCCCCAGTCGCTTTCGGTGCTGACGCCGAACGACTTCGAGCGACTCAATCCCTCGACGGGTGGAGCCCTGTATGGACGGGCCTCGCACGGGTGGGCGGCATCCTTCCGCCGCCAGGGGTCGCGCACCCGGATGCCTGGGCTCTATTGCGCGGGCGGGAGCACCCATCCGGGCGCGGGCGTACCGATGGCCGCACTTTCGGGACGGCTGGCATCCGAAGCCCTGCTCTCGGACCGCGCTTCGACCGCGAGGTCGCGGCCGGCGGCTATAGCTGGTGGTACATCGACGCGATCAGCGACGCCGAAGGTCCCGACGGGGGCAAATACGGCCTGACGATCATCGCCTTCATCGGCAGCGTGTTCTCGCCCTATTACAAGGCCAGCGGGCGCGCGAACCCGCTCGACCATTGTGCGATCAACGTGGCGCTGACCGGCCCACGGGGCAATCGCTGGGCGATGACCGAGCGCGGCGAAGGTAGCGTGTGGCGCGACGCGGCGACGCTGTCGATCGGGCCGAGCGCGGTCCACTGGGACGGCAATGCGCTGGTCATCGACATCGACGAGCGCTGCGCGGTCATGCCGTTCGGCGTGAAGGGACGCGTACGCGTGACGCCCGAGGTCATGGGGCCGACGGCGTTCGACCTGGGCGGCGGCCATATGTGGCACCCGATCGCGCCGCGCGCGCGGGTCGAGGCACAGTTTGCGACGCCCGGCATCAGCTGGTCGGGCAACGGCTATTTCGACTCGAACCGGGGTACCGAGTCGCTCGAGGCGGGCTTTCGCGACTGGCAGTGGTCGCGCGCGCATGTCGGCCCCGATGTCGGCGTGATCTACGAGGGGGTGCGGCGCGACGGGTCCGAATTCGGCATGGCGCTGCGCTGCGACAAATCGGGGCACTGGGCCGACGAGCCCCTGCCCCCGCGCCAGCGTCTGATGCCGACGCCGTTCGCCATCGGCCGCAGCACGCGCGCCGATGCGGGCTATCGCGCGCGGGTGGTGAAGACCTGGCTCGACGCGCCCTTCTATGCGCGCTCCGCGCTTCGTACCAAGATGTTCGGGCACGAGGGCGAAGGGGTCCACGAAAGCCTGTCGCTCGACAGGCTCGTCAACCCTGTGGTGCAGCGGATGCTGCCCTACCGGATGCCGCGCGTGGCACTGCCAGGCGGTCGCGCTCGAATCGGCTTGCCAATGGCCATGCGATGGCCGTCGCAATGAGGCAGGCGCCCAGCCCGAGGGGACCGATCGCGCCATAGCCGCCGAACATTTGGGCGATGATCCCGGCGCCGAGCGAGCCGAACGACTGGAACAAGAGCCAGGTACCGGTCGTCATGACCGCCAGCCGTCCCGTCGCATCGGTTGAATAGGCAAGCCCGAGGAGCAGCGGATAGGTGATGAACCAGCTCACGTTGAACACGATGAGCGCCGAGGCGAACGCAAGCGGAAGCGATACCGTCGTCAGCAGCGCGCACGCGACGCCGCAGCTTCCGAGCGCAAGCGCCATCGGCCATGTCCGCGGCAACCGCGCGACGACGGCGACGAGGCTGAGATTGCCGAGCGCACTCAACAGCGTGGCAACGCTCTGATACTGTCCGAACGTCGTCGCCGACAGGCCGATGGCATGCGCGGCACGCTCCATGAAGGGCCAGATCGCGAGACTACCGAATGCGAACAGGGCCATGGCGGCCAGCACGCGCCAGCCGTCGCGCCCGATCGGCGCGGCAGGCGCCTTCGGCGATATCGTGCCCTGTTTCACGCCGCCCGCATCGGGCAGCAGCAGCGTGCCGAGGCCCAGAACCGCGGATAATCCAGCAAGCGAGGCGAACATGCCGCCCACACCGTAAACAGCCCCGACCATCGGCAGGCCGATATTGACGGCCGCGAACAGCGTGGTCTGAAAGGCGATACCTGCCGAGATCGCGCGCGCCGGATGCGCGGTGCGTCCGGCAGCCAGATTGACGGCACTGTTGAGCAGTCCGAAGCCGAACCCGGTTGCGATACGCCCGGCCAGGAGGAGCGGATACATGGCCGTTGTTGCCGAGAGCAATTGCGCGGCAACCACAACGATGGTGGCCGCGAGCCCGATCGTCCGCGCGCTGACCGCCTGCGCGCGCGGGGCGACAAGGAACATGGCGGCGGCATAGGCAAGCGTTTCGGCCATGCTCCACGCCCCCATCTGGATGGGCGTGAACCCATAGCGATCGATCAGGCCACCGACGAGATAGGTTGTGAAGTTGTTGCCGATATGCGCCGCGCCGGTCGCAGCACCGATGCCCACGACGACCAGGGTCTGGGCCCGGCGCGACCCGGCCGCCGCCTGGCGCCCGCCGACCGTCCGTTGCGCGTCGACCGCCGTCACGCCTGGCGCACGCGGGGAAAGCGGGCCGAGGCCTCGAGCAGCTCGAGGTCCATGTGGTTGCGGATATACTCGCGCGAAGCATCCCGAGGGGGGTGCCAGTCCCAGGCCTGATGCGTGCCGATCGCGTTTGCCGCCGCGACCAGGCGGCGGCGGTGCTGACTTGCCAGGACATCGGACTCGATCGCTCCAAGGTCCCAGCGCGTCGCGACTTCGTGGCGGAATGCCGCAACCACGTCGGCATGGGCCGGATCGCGCGCGCAATTCACCAGCTCGTCGGGATCGGCCGAGAGGTCGAAAAGCAAGTCAGGATCGCTTGGCGAATGAATGAATTTCCACTGGTTGCGGCGGATCATGACGATCGGCGCAATCGCCCCTTCGCCCAGATATTCGCCAATGACCTCGTCATGCCCGGCGCCGTCCGACAAATGGGGAAACAGGCTGCGCCCGTCGAGGGGCATCGTATCGGCATGGCCCAGACCGGCAATCTCGAGCAGGCTCGGCAGCAGATCGACGAGCGACACGCTCGCATCGATGCTGCGCGGCGCAAAGCGGCCGGGCGCGCTGAAGATGAAGGGAATGCGCGACGCCCCTTCGAAGAAGTTCATCTTGTACCACAGGCCGCGTTCGCCAAGCATTTCACCATGATCGCTGCACAGGACGATGACCGTGTCGTCGGCCATCCCGCTTTCGGCCAGCGCGCCGAGAATCAGGCCGATCTGTTCGTCGACGAAGCTGATTGCGCCGTAATAGGCGCGCCGCGCCGCGATGACCTGTTCGTCGGTCACCGCGTCGAGATCGTTGCCGCAGACGTGCCGGAGACGCAGCGAGTGCGGATCCTGCGCGTCGAGCGGGATCGTGACACGGGGCCCCTCGATCTCCACGCCCTCGTACAGATCCCAGTAACGCCGGGGGATGGCGAAGGGATCATGGGGGTGCGTGAGCGATGCCACGAGGAAGAACGGCCGCGTGTCGCCGTCCGCCTGGCGAGCGAGGTCGAACAGCTTGCGACGCGTCGTGAAGACCACTTCCTCGTCGAAATCGAGCTGGTTGGTCCGGATTGCCGGGCCGGCGGTCAGGACCGAATCCATCGAGTGATACCAGCTGGGGCGATCGTCGAAGCGGGTCCAGTCGGGTGTCCAGCCGAAATCCGCAGGATAGATGTCGGTTGTCAGCCGCTCTTCGAAGCCGTGCAGCTGGTCGGGCCCCACGAAATGCATCTTGCCCGACAGGATCGTGCGATACCCCCCCGCCCGAAGATAATGGGCGACCGTCGGCGTGGTGGCGGCCAGCTCGCACGCATTGTCATAGGCACCGATGCGTGACGGGAGCTGGCCCGAAAGCATCGAGAATCGCGAGGGTGCACACAGCGGGCTGTTGCAATAGGCGGACCGGAATAACACGCCTTGCGCCGCCAGCTTTGCCAAGTGCGGCGCCTTGACCGGAGATGTGCCAAGGAACGGGAGGGCGGCTGCGGCGAGCTGGTCCGCCATCAGCATCAGGATATTTGGTTGTCTGTTCATCGCCGCAGCTTAACCGGATATTACGCAGACGCTACGCCCTACGATGTTAAATTGTGCTTTTGCGTGTCCTAACCCGTCGCCAGCCGCGCCGTCGCATGGCTTATCGCAATCACGCCGAGGCAGCTTGCCAGCGCCAACCACGGCCACCATCCGGCCCGCCCCGTCAGGTCGCCGCCCCGTGCTGTTTCTCCGGCCGAGTCGTCGCGGGGGAAGCGGCCGCCGTCCTGGACATAGTGCCGGAACACGAAGACCGGCACGATCAGAAAGCCGGCAATCAGGCCGTTGCGCAAGGTTCCTGGACCCCAGACGTCCGCGCCGGCGCCGAGGAACGCCATGTTGACGAAGCCGAACCCCGCGCCCAACGCGAGCAGCCAGCTTGGGCAGCGGAACGGCCGTGCCTGTTCGGGCCGGTCGATGCGGTGAATCCAGCCCGCCTGCAGGTTGAGAAAGTTGAAGATCAGGTAACAGACGTTGGAAATCATCAGCACCGCAAAATAATCTGACGCGAGCAACAGGACGAGGTTGAAGCCGAGGTCGGTCCACATCGCCGCCGTCGGTGCGCCATGGCGATTGACCCGTGACAGATAGCGCGGCAGCCAGCCATCGAGCGAAGCCTGATACAGCGTGCGCGACGAGCCCATCATCGAGGTCATGACGATGAGCAACAACGCCAGGATCAGCATGGTGACGAACACGTTGGTCACGACGACACCACCGCCGACGATATGCGCCAGCGCCAGCGCCACGCCCGATCCATCATAGATACGCGGATCGAGCAGGCCGTCGAGGCCAAGCGAGGCCTGGAACGCCAGCGGCACGAGCGTGAAGATAACGATGCAAAGCAGCCCCGAGGCCAGGATCGCGCGGGGCGTATCGCGCGCCGGGTCGCGGAATTCACGCGTATAACATACCGCTGTTTCGAACCCGTACGTCGACCAGGCCGCGCCGAACATCGCCCCCATCAAGAGCGTCAACCCGGCGGCGTCCCACGATCCGAACCGGGCGTGGCCGGCAGCGTCGCGGACCAGCGGCAGCAATGGAAAAAGGTGATTTGTCGGCAGGTCGCCCGTCAGCAGCGGCACGAGCCCGACGAGGATCAGCGGCGCCAGGCAGACCGCGCCGATCAGCTTTTGCGCATGGGCCGCGCGCGCCGCGCCATGATGCTGGAGCGTGAAAGTCAGCACCAGGAACCCGGCTGCAATGATCGACACGGCGTTGATCCTCAGGCTCAGCCCGGGGCGGATGAAATCCAGGGCGAGCAGCGGGACCTGCCAATGGTTGATTGCCGCGTCGGGCGCGAACAGGCTTGCCATCACATAGCCCGCGCCCAAGCTGGTCCCGAGCGCCAGGACCGGCGACCAGGCCAGCCAGTTGCACCAGACCGAAACGGGCGCGACGAACTTGCTGTAGGGCAGCCAGGCCGCGGCGCCATAGACCGAGGCGCCGCCCGACTTGTGCGGAAAGAGCCCGGCGATCTCGGCATAGACGAACGATTGGATGAACCCCATCAGGATCGAGGCGATCCAGACCACCCAGCTCGGCTGGCCGATCACCGTTGCGATCCCGCCCATCGTCAGCAGCACGCCCGCAGGCACACCGCTCGACGCCCAGAACGCGCCCTTCCAGTCGAGGCTGCGGTGCAGTCCGCCCGCGGGGGAGCTGATCAGGTTCGCAGCCCGGGCGAGCGGCAGCTCATCGGCCATCATCGTTGCGCTTCCCCCCATCGCCCTCGACGGAGTATGCCGCGTTCGGGCGCGGCAGCAACTGCTTGCCGGATATTCGGGAAACAGGCGCTATGTGCCGGCGGTCCGGTTCATTGCGTCAGGATCGGTCGTCGTCTCGCTTTTCCGGCTGGTCGTCGGACTTCATCGTGCGCAGCGACCGCAGCTGCCAGAAGCCGAACCCGAACACGATCAACAGCGTCAGCCCCGCTTCGATGATCCCGAAATAGCCCTTCATGCGGCTTTCCCCTCGGCAGCAAGGATAGCATGGGTGCGTGCAAATTGCAGGATGTGGCCGACCGCCAGCGCGGGCGCCTCCTCATGTGCGAGATGGCCCAGTCCCGGCAGTATCTCCAGCGTGCAATCCGGGATCAGGCCAGCCGATTCGCGGGCAGCCGCCACGGGAATGGCAACATCCCCGTCGCCGTGCAGCATCAGCATCGGGCCGGAAAGCAGCGGGAGGTCGCGCTTCAACGGCAGCAGATCCCAATCGGCCATCATGCCGATCGCGCCCGCGCAATGCGCCGACGTGCCGAACAGCCGCGCATAGGCGGCGATCCCCGCGGCGTCGATCGTCGATCCCGTGCTGCGCGCCAGGAACCGTTCGACGGCGCCCGGCCCTCGCGCGACCGACGCAAAGAGGTGTGGCGCGAGCGGATTGACGAACAACAGCTTCGCCATGGTCGGAAAAAGGTGCTGTGCAATTCCGGGAAAGGGCAGCAGCGCCGGCGCGACGCCGACAATGCCGGCCGGCTGGACCATCCGGTTGATGACCATCCGGATGGCGACTGCCGCCCCCGCCGAATGGCCCACGACGAGCACGGGATCGGCCTGCAGCTCGGACAAGAGATAGGCGATCGCCCGGGCGATACCGGGCATGGTCAGCCCATTCGGCGGACGGCCCTTGGTAAAGCCATGCCCCGGCAGGTCGGGCGCGATCACGCGAAAATGCTGCGCCAGCGGATGCAGCATATCGCGCCAGCTGTGGGTCGCGGCACCAGTACCGTGCAGGAGGAGCAACACCGGCCCGTCGCCGGCGATCTGCACATGCCAGTCGATGCCGCCGAGCCGCACCGATTCGCTGTTCATGCAGTTTGGCCAGCCGGCGGGTGGCAGACTCATCGGACCGCCTTCACTGCGCCCGCCAGTCCGGCGGCGTCGGCACGGGGCAAGGGCAGGTAGCGCGCGTGCATGGCGGTTGCGAGTTCGGCGCCCTCCGGTCGCGGCCGGCTGGAAATATCGACGAAGACCGCCCCGAGCCCGCTGGCGCCAAATGCCTTTGCCGCGGGGAGCGTCGCCTCGGCGCCGACATTGCCACGCCCGTCGCTCAGGAGGACGACGAAGGGCGTGCGCCCCTTGGCCTTCACCCCCTCGCCGAGCAACCGCGCGGCGTCGATGCCGGCCGCAAGCGGCGTTCCGCCGCCGCCCGGCAGGTCGGCCAGCGAGCGGCGCGCGCGGGTGAGCGAACGGGTCGGGGGCAACAGGATCTCGGCAGTGGTGCCGCGAAAGGCGATGAGCGCGACTTCGGTGCGCTTCACATAGGCCTCGGCGAGCAGCAGCTCGACCGCGCCCTTGGCTTCGCCCAGCCGCGCGACGGCAGCCGACCCGGAGGCATCCACGGCAAAGATCGTCGTTGCGTCGGCACGCGTCTCGAACCGCTTGATCCTGAGGTCGTCGCGACGGATGGCAATACGGTCGCCGGAAGTCAGGTTGGCGCCGCGCATTTTCTGCCAGGGCGCGGCGGCGCGCAGCGTATCGATCAGCGCGAGCCGGGCACCGCCGCGTGGCAGGCCCGCCCGTGCGCCCAGCGGCCGCCCGCGCATCGGCGACTTGCGCCGCTCGCCACCGCCGCTGCCGTTCGAGCTGCGCCGTCCCGCGCCCGCGGCAATCGCGGCAAGCACATCGGGGGGCAGCGCCGCCGTGACGGCTTCGAGGATGACATCGTCGAGCCTATCGCCGATTCCGGGTTCGCTGTCGCTGGAGGGCGGTGGCGGCGCGGGCTCACTGTCCGCCTCGCCCGGCAGCCGGGTTGCCCGATGGGCGAGCACGAGGCGGGCGGCTGTCGCGAGGTCGCCGTCGTCCGGCTCGTTGCCGCCTGCCAGGGCTGCCAGCCCGCGCGCCGCGCGCATCGCCAGAATCGTCGCACGCGATGTGTCGATTCCCAGCGCAAGCGCGGTGGCGGCAAGCGCTGTTGCGACCTCGCGGCTTCGCGCGGAGCCGGCTGCTTGTAAGTCGCGCAAAGGCGCAGAGGCGCGAAGCGACGCCGGACTTTGGGCGGTTTCGGCGGGCCGAACCTCCCTCAGGTCGAACCGGAACGCGCACCGTTCGGCCAAGCGGTCCGGTACGCGCTCGTCGCCCTGCCCGTCGTCGAGCAGGACCAGCCCGAAGCGCGCCGGGTGCCGCGCCGTTGCACCGTCGCGCTCGATCAAGACCTCGCCGGTGTCCATCACCGAAGCAATCCGCGCCGCGACCCCATCGTTCATCCGTTCGGCCATCGACACCAACAACAGGCCGCCGTCCGCCTGCGCGAGAAGGCCCGCGCGAACGACGCCGCCCTGGCCCGCCAGCGTCGCGGCCAGGTCGCGCCCGCCGATCAGCGCCTCGTCGTCGATCGCGATCGGCAGGCGCCGCATCGGGCCGAGTTCGGCAAGCAGGGCGTCGCGCGCCGGGCCGGCGCCGCGCAGGATGACCCCGCCGAGGCCGGCAGGATCGCGCTTCACCAGCCGCACGGCGAGCAGGGCGTCGCCGAACGGGTCCATCAGCCGAACAGCTCGCTCAACGCCCGCTCGATCCGCACCGTCGAGCCGGTTTCGTCGAGGACGTTGCGCCGCAACCGGTGGCGCAGGGCCATGGGGGCGACCGAGCGCAACTGGGCGAGGCCGACGCTCTCCTTGCCGTCGAGCGCGGCCGCCGCGCGCGCCGCGCGCATCAGGGTAAGCTCGCCGCGCAGGCCGTCGGCACCGACCGCGATGCACAGCTCCGACGCCGCGCGCAGGATCGGGTCGGGAACGGCAAGGTCGGGCAACACTTTCTTGGCCTTGGCGATGCGGTTGAGCGTTTTCTTCTCGGCCTTCGCCCAGTCCGCGGCAAAGGCCTCGGGCGCCCTTTCGAACGCGTCGCAGCGGCGCAAAATCTCGACCCGGGTGTCGAGGTCCTGCGAGGTGCGCACTTCGAGCGACAGGCCGAAGCGGTCGAGCAATTGCGGGCGCAGCTCGCCTTCTTCCGGATTGCCGCTGCCGATGAGGACGAAACGCGCCGAGTGCCGTACGCTCAGCCCCTCGCGCTCCACGACATTCTCGCCCGAGGCCGCGACGTCGAGCAACAGGTCGACGATGTGGTCCTCGAGCAGGTTGATCTCGTCGATGTAGAGAAATCCCTGGTCGGCCTTGGCGAGCAGGCCGGGCTCGAACGCCTTTTCGCCCTTGCCGAGCGCGCGTTCGATGTCGAGCGCGCCGACCACGCGGTCCTCGGTCGCGCCGAGCGGCAGGTCGACAAAGGGTACGGGCCGGTCTTTGCCCAGCGGCGGGAGGAGCGCGGCGAGCGCGCGGGCCGCCGTCGACTTTCCCGTGCCCCGGTCGCCGAACACCATGACGCCGCCGATCTTCGGGTCCACCGCCGCGATCAGCAGCGCGCGCTTCATCTCGTCCTGACCGACGATCGCCGAAAATGGAAAGGCCACCCGCATTGCGATCGTGTGTAACACGCACTGGACAGTCGGCAAGTCGCGTCGTCGCAAGGCGGTTGCAAATCCGCACAAGAGGCGTAGCTTTCCCCCACGTCAACCAAGGAGAGCGACCATGTCTGCGACTCTTTCGACTGTTGAACAGCCTGTCGCCGAACAGCCTGCCGCCCTTGCCGTGCGGCACATCACCACTGCCGACCTGAACTGGGCCCTGCGCGAGGGCTGGAGCGATTTCCAGGACAAGCGGGGCGACCTGATCTTCGTGGCGCTGCTCTACCCGGCCATCGGCCTGATCGCCGCCGCCTTTGCGCTCAACGATGCGGCGCTGCCGCTCGTCTTTCCGTTCGCCGCCGGGCTTTCGATCTTCGGCCCCGCCGCGGCCTCGGGCTTTTACGAACTGGCCCGACGGCGCGAAGCCGGGCTGGATGCGAGCTGGCGCCATTTCTTCGATCCGATGCGCGGCCGGCAGGGGTCGACGATCCTGATGCTGACGATCGGGCTCGGCGTGCTGTTCCTGCTGTGGCTGGGGGCCGCCTATGCGATCTATGCCGCGACGATGGGCCCGGACTTTCCAAGCGGTGTCGCCAGCTTCGTGCGCCGGGTCTTCACGACGCCGCAAGGACTGGCGCTGATCGTCATCGGCAATCTGGTCGGCGCGGTGTTTGCCGTGATCACGCTGATGACGACGCTCGTTTCCTTCCCGATGGCAGTCGATCGCGACGTCGACCCCGGCCATGCCGTCGAGACCTCGCTCCGCGCCGTCATGGCCAATCCCGGGGCGGTCGCCCGCTGGGGCCTGCGGGTCGGGTTCCTGCTGGTGCTCGGCGCGCTGCCCGCGTTCATCGGCCTGGCGGTCGTGCTGCCGACACTCGGCTATGCGACCTGGCACCTGTATACGCGGATGGTCGAGCGCGGCGGGTGTGGATCGTGACGATGTTGCGGTCGTTGGCGATCCGGACCCCCAGGCGCCGCATCGGGGACGCTGCCTTTGCCGGCACCGCCGACCGCCAGCGCCGGGATGGTCCCGATTACCCGCCAGCGACTGAACCTATCGGCGGACGTCCAGCCCGCCCGCGTTGAACGCGTCGATATCGGCCTGGCGGAACAGGCTCGCGTCGCCTGGCAGCGAATGCTTGAGGCAGGTCAGGGCAAGGCCGGTCCGCGCCATCGCTTCCGCATCGCCGCCGCCCAGATGCGCGTGCAGCACGCCGGCCGCAAACGCATCGCCCGCGCCGATCCGGTCGATGATGCCGCTGACATCGACTTCCTCGGTCTGCGCCGCGCCGTCGCGCCGATCGACCCGCGCCGCAATCCGGTGACAATCGGCATCGACCACATGGCGCGCAGTCGAGGCGATGATCTTGAGGCTCGGGAAGGCCGCGAACGCTGCGTCCGCCGCCTCGCGCCGGCGGTCCGCCCCTTCGCCCGAAAAGTCGCGGCCCAGCACCAGCCCGATGTCGCGATGGTTGCCGAACAGGATGTCGGCCATGCCGATCAGCGCGCCCAGCACCGCCTTGGGATCGCTTTCCCAGCTTTCCCAGAGCATCGCGCGGTAATTGCCGTCGAAGGAAATCGGCACGCCCAGCCGCTGGGCCGCGCGTGCCGCGGTCAGTGCCGCCTCGGCGGACTGAGGCCCCAAGGCGGGCGTGATGCCCGACAGGTGCAGCAGCCCTGCCCCCGCCAGCAGCGCATACCAATCAAAGGCATCGGCAGGTGCGCTCGCAAAGCTCGATGCGGCCCGGTCGTAGACGATTTCAGACGCGCGCAGCCCCGCGCCGACGCTGAGGAAGTACAGTCCCATCCGCCCGGCCCGCAGCTGCACCGCCGAACAATCGACCCCCTGGCCGCGCACCGCCGCGAGCGCGCCGCGCCCCAACGCATTGTCGGGCACGGCACTGACCATGGCCGTCGCATGCCCCAGATTGGCGAGGCCGATCGCCACATTTGCCTCGGCCCCGCCGACATGCAGTGCGAGCGACGGCGACTGCATCAGCAGCTCGCGCCCCGGCGCGCTCAGCCGGATCAGCAGCTCGCCAAAGGCGACGACCTTGCCGGTCACCGCGCCAGCCATCCGCCATCCACGGCAAGGGTGCGTTCGAAACCGGGTTTCTCCGTCAAAGTCGGTACGCCTTCTTGGCAAGGGTGTAGGTGAGATCGACAGCCAGTTCGGCCGCCTCGTCCTCGGCAAGCCGGTGTTCGGCGACGAGGCGCGCCAGGAAGCCGCAATCGATCCGCCGGGCGACGTCATGTCGCGCGGGAATCGACAGGAAGGCGCGGGTGTCGTCGTTGAACCCGGCGGTGTTATAAAACCCCGCCGTCTCGGTCGTCATCTCGCGGAAGCGGCGCATCCCTTCCGGACTGTCGTGGAACCACCAGGCAGGCCCGAGCTTCAGGCAGGGGAAGTGGCCGGCGAGCGGCGCCAGTTCGCGCGCATAGGTCGATTCGTCGAGCGTGAAGAGGATGATCGTCAGGTCACGCTCGTTGCCGAACCGGTCGAGCAAGGGCTTGAGCGCGCCGACATAATCGGTGCGGCCCGGGATGTCGGCGCCCTTGTCGCGGCCATGGCTCGCGTGCAGCGCGGCATTGTGGTTGCGGCGGCTGCCGGGGTGGATCTGCATCACCAGCCCGTCGTCAACGCTCATCGCGGCGAATTCGGTCAGCATCTGGGCGCGGAACAGCTCGGCATCGGCGGGCGTCCGGACGCCGTTCATGACGCGGTGGAACAGAGCCTCCGCCTCGAAAGCAGGCAGGTTGGCAGTCAGCGCGGTCGGATGGCCGTGATCGGTCGCGGTCGCGCCCATCTCGCGGAAGGCCGCGCGCCGTTTGCGATGCGCCGCCAGATAGCCCTGCCAGCTCGCAATATCCTCGCCGGTCAGCGCCGCGAACCGGGTCAGCGCGTCGGCAAATTGCTCATGCTCGGGATCGACGACCGCATCGGGGCGATAGGTCGTGACAACCCGCCCGCCCCAGCCCGAGGCGCGGATGGCGGCATGATGGTCGAGCGTCTCGTGGGCGCCCTCGGTGGTGGCGAGCAGTTCGATGTTGAAGCGTTCAAACAGCGCGCGCGGACGGAAGGCCGGCGTCGCGAGCGCCACGCCGATGCGATCGAAATGATCGTCGGCGGTCGACGCATCGAGAACGGTATCGATGCCGAACACCTCGGCAAGGACATGGTCGAGCCAGATGCGCGAGGGCGTGCCATAGAAGAGGTGCTGATTTGCCGCGAAGACGCGCCAGGCGTCGCGCGGGTCGGTTGCCGGCATGACACCATGTGCCGGTACGCCCAGCGCGTCGAGCGCGATCCCCTGACTGTACAGCATGCGGTAGAGATAATGGTCGGGCGACAGCAGCAGTTCGGTCGCGTTCGACCACGGCGCGTCGGTCGCGAACCATTCAGGGTCGGTGTGGCCATGCGGGCTGACGATCGGCAGCTTCGCAATGGTGCCGTAGAGCTGTCGCGCAATGTCGCGCGTTCGCGGGTCGGCAGGGAACAGCCGGTCAGGATCGAGCCGCAACATCCGTGTCATTCCATACCTCTCGTCCATCTGGTAACCGGTGTCATGAATAGGCGCAAGGACAGCGTGATCAGCCCTTTGGCGGGGCCACCGACGATCGTATGATCAGCGACGACGGGAAGATCGAGGCCGAGGCAGCCACCACATCCGCATCGCACGTTCCCATGAGCAATTTGTTTGCGGCGGCCCGCGCCATGTCGGCGATCGGCCAGCGGACCGTAGTGAGAGGCGGCCAAAGATGCGCGGCAATCGCCGTGTCGTCGAAGCCGATGATCGACACGTCGTGCGGCACGTCGAGCCCGCGCGTGCGCGCCGCATGCACGACGCCTGCCGCCATCTCGTCGTTCGACGCCAAAATGGCCGTGGGGCGCGGATTCGCGTCGAGCAGGCGATTGCCGGCCGCGACACCCGATTCGAACCGATAGCTCCCTTCCGCGATCATCGCGTCGGGCAGGTCGATGCCCGCTGCCTCGAGCGCCGCGTCGAGCCCGGCGCGCCGCTCGAAGGCAGAACGAAATCCTTGCGGGCCGGCGACATAGCCGATGCGCCGATGTCCCTGTGCAATGAGATAGGCTGCCGCCTCGCGCATCAGTTCGCGATCGTTGGAGCCGACCATGCGCGACGGATCGTCGAGCTGGGCAGACCCCATGCGGACATAGCGGCAGTCGAGTTCGTCGCAGAGTGCGGCCAGCGCGTCGTTTTCCGAAATCGGCGGCAGCAGGACGATGCCGTGCGGGCGCTGGCGCTCGAGAAACCGACGCAAATCGTCGACCATCGTGGGCGATCCGCGGTTCACGGGGCGCACGATCAGCTCGTACTCGGTCCCTTTCAGCACATCGAGCAGCCCGGTCTGCATGCCAAGCACCATCTGGGCGTTAGGGTTGTCGTGCACCAGCGCGATCAGGAAATTGCGGCGCAGTGCCAGCGCCCGGGCCTGGGGATTGGGGACATAGCCGGCTGCTGCAATGACAGCGTCCACCTTCGCGCGTGTCGCCTCGTTCAGGAGCGGCGAACGATTGATGACGCGGCTGACCGTCTTCTTCGACACACCCGCCAGACGCGCGATATCGTTGATCGTCGCCTTGCCGCGAAGGCCGCCTTCGTCGTCGCTCAACTCCGCCTCCGATTGCCGTGCCACGACTTTAGCCCGCACGGGGGGTATCGACAATGACACCGGTTTCCACTAGCCAAAACACAGGGGAGAGACGAGCGCCATGAGCGACGCCGATGTCATGACCGGTCCAGAAGCGGTTGCGGCCGCCTTTATTGCCGCGCGTCGCAACGCCACGGCCCTGGCGGATTATCCCGGCGATATCCCCCCGACCCTCGACGCGGCCTACCGGATACAGGACGCGGCGATCGGCCTGGTCGACGATCGCATCGGCGGATGGAAAGTCGGACGGATCCAGCCGCCGCTCGATTCGCATTTCGGCACCACCCGGATTGCAGGGCCCATCTTCGCCCGCAACGTCCACCCGGTCAGCCCTGTCCGCGACATGCCCGTCTTCGCCGGCGGGTTCGGCGCGATCGAGGCCGAGTTCCTGTTCCAGCTCGGCACCATAGACGCCGAGCGCACCGCCTGGTCGGTCGACGATGCCCTCGATTGCGTGACGGCCGTCCACATCGGCTTCGAAATCGCGAGTTCCCCCTTCGCCGGGATCAATATTCTCGGCCCGACGGTCACCGCGTCCGACTTCGGCAACAACAACGGCCTGCTTGTCGGGCCCGCCCTCCCCGACTGGCGCCGGCGCAACGTCGACGGCATTACGGTGACGATGCTGATCGACGGCGAGGCCGTCGGCAGCGGACAGGCCGCAAGCTTTCCGGGCGGCTGCGGCCAGTCGGTGGCCTTTCTTCTCGAAAACCTTGCCGCCCGCGGGCATGCCATCCTGCCCGGCACCTGGGTGTCGAGCGGCGCGGTCAGCGGCGTGCACGAGATTGCCCCCGGCAGCAGGGCGGCTGCGCACTTCGGTGACTTTGGCAACATTGAGTGCCACATCGTGGCAGCGCTCGCCGAAACCGCGGCTGCGCATGCGGGAACGCCCTAATGGCCTCAGTCGAAGCCGTCGCGTCGCCCGTCGAAAACGCGGTCCAGAAGGCAGGATCCTATCGCTGGGTGATCGTGGCGCTGCTGTTCGCCGCGACCGCGATCAACTACGTCGACCGCCAGATGATTGGCGTGCTCAAGCCGACGCTGCAAGCCGATCTGGGCTGGGACGAAAGCACCTATGCCGGCATCGTCTTCTGGTTCCAGGCCGCCTATGCGATCGGCTATATCGGCTTCGGTCGCATCGTCGACCGGGTCGGCGCGCGCGCCGGCTATGCCATCGCCTTCGTCGTGTGGACCGCCGCGCATATGATGCATGGCGCCGTGCATACGGTGACGCAGTTCGCGCTTGCACGCGCTGCCCTCGGGCTTGGCGAGTCGGGCAATTTCCCTGCGGGTATCAAGGCCGTCACCGAATGGTTTCCGGCCAAGGAACGTGCGCTGGCGGTCGGCCTGTTCAACGCCGGGGCCAATGTCGGCGCGATCGTCACGCCGCTGGTCGTGCCCGCGCTGACGCTGGCTTATGGATGGCGCACCGCCTTTGTCGTCACGGGTGCCGTCAGCCTGGTCTGGCTGGTCGCCTGGGTCGCCATCTATCGCCGCCCGCGCGAGCAGAAGCGCGTTTCGGCGGCCGAACTCGCCTGGATCGAAAGCGACCCGGCCGACTCGTCGACGCCGATGCCCTGGGCGAAGATCGCCGGCATCCGCGAGACCTGGGCCTATGCGCTCGGAAAATTCTGCATCGATCCGATCTGGTGGTTCTTCCTGTTCTGGCTGCCCGGCTATCTGGGCACCCGCTATCACCTCGATCTCAAGTCGTTCGGGCCGCCCCTTGTCGTCATCTATATCTTGTCCGACGTCGGCAGCATTGCCGGCGGCTGGGCCTCGTCGCGCATGATGAAGGCAGGCAAGACCGTCAATTTCGCGCGCAAGATGACAATGCTCGCCTGCGCCTTCGCAGTGACGCCCATGTTCTTCGCCCAATATATCGGCGACCTGTGGGTCGCGGTACTCGTGATCGGCCTCGCGACAGCGGCGCATCAGGCCTTCTCCGCCAATCTCTACACGCTGCCGTCCGACCTGTTCCCGCGCGCGGCGGTCGGTTCGGTGATCGGCATCGGCGGCGCCGTGGGCGCGGTCGGCGGCATGTTTTTCTCGCTCTACATCGGGCAGATCCTCGACCGGATGGGCAGCTATACGCCGATCTTCGTCGTCGCCGGCAGCGCCTATTTCATCGCGCTCGGCATCATCCACTGGCTGAGCCCGCGTCTCACGCCCGTCACGCCGGACTAGGGGCGCGGGCACCCTTCCTCGCGTTCTGGTTGGACGACGCGCTATCGATAGCTCCCCGATGTTGGTGGCAACGCCGCATGCGCTGGGCTAAGCGCGCCGCATATCGAGGAGAGTTCCCATGCGTCAGATCACCCATTTCATCGGCGGCAGCGCCGCGTCCACGCCCGGGGCCGCCACCGGCGACGTGTTCGATCCGTGCACCGGCCAGGTTCAGGCGAAGGTCGAGCTTGGCGACGCGTCGACGGTCGACGCCGCCGTGGCAAGTGCGCTGGCGGCACAGCCTGCCTGGGCAGCGACGAACCCGCAGCGGCGCGCGCGTGTCATGTTCCGGTTCAAGGAATTGATCGAGGCGCATCTGGACGAGCTGGCCCATCTGCTGTCGTCCGAGCACGGGAAGGTCGTCGCCGATTCCCGGGGCGACATCCAGCGCGGTCTCGAGGTCGTCGAATTCGCCTGCGGCATCCCGCACCTGCTGAAAGGCGAGTACAGCCAGGGAGCGGGTCCCGGCATCGACGTCTATTCGATGCGACAGCCGCTGGGCATCGCGGCGGGCATCACCCCGTTCAACTTCCCGGCAATGATCCCGCTCTGGATGAGTTCCGTCGCGATTGCCTGTGGCAATGCCTTCCTGCTGAAGCCCAGCGAGCGCGACCCGTCGGTGCCGGTGCGGCTCGCCGAACTGGCGCTGGAGGCCGGGCTGCCGGCCGGCATCCTGAACGTCGTCCATGGCGACAAGACCGTGGTCGACGCCATTCTTGACCATCACGACATCAAGGCGGTCAGTTTCGTCGGATCGTCGGACATCGCGCAATATGTTTATCAGCGCGGCGCCGGGAACGGAAAGCGCATGCAGTGCATGGGCGGCGCCAAAAACCATGGCATCATCATGCCCGATGCCGATCTCGACCAGGCCGTCGCGGATATCGTCGGCGCGGCCTATGGTTCGGCGGGCGAGCGGTGCATGGCGCTGCCGGTCGTGGTGCCGGTCGGCGAGGCGACGGCCAACGAATTTCGCGAACGACTGCTGGTCGAGATCAGCAAGCTTCGCGTCGGCGTATCGACCGACCCGGACGCACATTACGGCCCCGTCGTCGGCGCAGCGCACAAGGCGCGGGTTGAAAACTATATCCAGATGGCCGTCGACGAAGGGGCCGAACTCGTCGTCGATGGCCGCGGGTTCACGCTCCAGGGTTATGAAGAAGGTTATTTCCTCGCGCCGACCCTGCTCGACCATGTGACACCCGACATGCAGAGCTATCAGGAGGAAATCTTCGGGCCCGTGCTGCAGATCATGCGGGCGGAGACGCTCGAGGAAGCGCTGCAGCATCCGACAAATCATCAATATGGCAACGGCGTCGCGATCTTCACGCGCAACGGCCAGGCGGCGCGCGAATTCGCGGCGCAGGTCGAAGTCGGCATGGTCGGCATCAACGTGCCGATCCCGGTGCCCGTCGCCTATCACAGCTTCGGGGGCTGGAAGCGCTCGGGCTTTGGCGACCTCAACCAATATGGCTCGGACGGCGTTCGCTTCTATACGCGGACCAAGACCGTCACCCAGCGCTGGCCCACCGGCGGCAGCGTTCAGGACCAGAGCTTCATCATTCCGACGATGGGCTGAGCGTGGCACGCCACGCGGCCATGAGCGTCGCAGCCTTGCCGGCGACCGTCCGGGCATCGTCGCCCGGACGATAGAGCGCGCCGCCGACGCCCAGTCCTTCCGCCCCGGCCGTACGCCAGGCGGCCAGATTGCCCGCGTCGGTTCCGCCAACCGCCCAGAGACCGATCTCGCGCGGCACGACGTCGCGCAGCGCCTTGAGATACGACGGCGACATGGCGCTTGCCGGAAACAGCTTCAGGCGGCGGGCGCCAGCCGCAATGGCGGCGAAGGCCTCGCTGGCGGACAGGAAGCCCGGCATGACCTCCAGGCCGCGCGTCACCCCGTGGGCGATCACCGCGGGATTCGTGTTCGGGGTGACCATCAGCGACGCCCCGGTATCGGCGAGCCGATCGACCGACGCGACGTCGAGCACCGTGCCGGCGCCGATCAGCGCCGCGTCGCCAAATCGCGAATGCATGGCCGCGATGCTGTCAAACGGGTCGGGCGAATTGAGCGGCACCTCGATCAGGCGGATACCGGCCGTGACGAGGGCATCGGTGACCGACAGAGCCTCGGGGGGCGTCAGCCCGCGCAGGATCGCGACCAGCGGGGGGCCGCCGCTCGCCAGCACGTCGTCAACGGTACGCATCGATCAGCTCCAGTCCGCGCAGGACGCAGGCGTCCCCGTCCATTCGTCCGGCCTCCACGCCGAAGCGGCGCAGCGCCTGTGCGTAGCGGGCGGTCAGCGACGGCGCGCCCGCCAATACCACGGCCTCGGGCAAGCCGTCGGCGCGGCGCATGTCGGCGACCTCGTTGCCGATGACGAGGCCCGAGAGAAATCCCAGGCCCCAGCTCGCGGATTTTCCCCCGCGCAATTGCTGCGCGCGCGTTTCGAACAGGCTGCCGAGAAGCCCCGCCCCGGTCTTCGCCCGGTCGATTCCTGCTTCGAACCCCTGCGCCTCATCGTCGCTGTCCGCATCCGCCGCGCCGAGCGCCAGCAGGATCGACCGGTCGCGCAACAAGGCAAAGACCTCACCCGTCAGGCACGTGCGGAAGCTGCGGACACACCCCCGGTCGACTACGGCCCATTTGCTGTGCGTGCCGGGCAATATGATGCGCAGCTCGCTGGCGCCCAGGTCCGGGTCGAGTGCCAGCGCGCCGAAAATCTGGGCTTCCTCGCCGCGCATGACATCGGGTCCGCCCGGCACATTCTGACAGGCGAGGCCCGGCCCCAGGCGGACGGGCACGCCGTCGAAATCGACCGTGGTCACCGCGCCGGCCCAAACGCCGGCATCGGCGGGGCAGTCGAGATACGCGACTTCGTGAAGGCCGTTGCGCGATCCGGCCATGCCGCACAGGTCGATATGCGTGGGCGCCGAGCCGAGCCACCAGGGGGCGAGCGCGTCGCGCAAGGCCTGCGCGGGGCTACAGTCGAGACCGCCGATCCCCGGGCCGTCGCAGCGCGCGGTCACCACACCGCCCTCGACGCGGTAGAGGCGCAGGTTGCTGGTGCCCCAGTCGCCGAGCACGTGCCAGCTCATGCGGCGAGCCGGACCGATGGCAGGCGCTTGCCGGGAACGGGCGCGTCGAAGGCGAACAACGCGCCCGCCAAGGGCTGGGCCGCCAGCGCCGCGGCGTCGAGCCCGACGCGGGCGGTGGTCACGAACGCCGTGCGCAGATCAGGTCCCCCAAATGCCACTTTCGTCGCACGGGCACAGGGCAAGGCGACCGAGAGCAGCAACGAGCCGTCCGGGGCGTAGCGGCGGACACTCCAGCCGTCCCACAGGCCGACCCACAGGCATTCCTCGCTGTCGAGCACCACGCCGTCCGGGTGGCCGTCGTCTGCCGTCAACTGAAGGAATACTTCCGGCTTCGTGATTACCGGCCCGTCTTCCACGGCATAGCGCCAGACCGTGCGCCGGCCCGAATCGACATGGTAAAGTGTCCGCCCGTCGCTGGTGATCGCCGGGCCGTTGGTCACCACCGCATCGCCGCCCATGCGATGCAGCGTGCCGCGGTCCAGGCACCAAAGCGCGCCGGTCGGGTGGCGTTCGTCATTGTCCATCGTGCCGAACCAGAGCCGTCCCTGCCCATCCACTGTCGCATCGTTGGTGCGGTTATGCTCTGGCATCGGGATGTCGGCGAGTACGTCGATGACGTTGCCGTCGCGCCCGACCGACAGGATCTGGCGGTGCGATCCGACGACCAACGTGCCGCCCTCGGCGGGCACGACGAAGCTCGGCTGCCCGGCGAATTCGACCGTTTGCTGCGCGCCGCTGTCCGGCAAGTGGCGGTGGAGACGTCCGCCCTTGATATCCACAAAGTGGAGCGTGCCATCGGACGGCGTCCACATCGGTCCTTCGCCCAGGAGCGCTTCGACGGGCCAGACGGGACGGGCATCTATTGTCATCGCTTTCCTGCGCTTGCGTCGCTGGCCCTCGAACGCACGACAGCGGACTCGTGCTCCGCCCGCACGACCAGCGCGGTTGATCTTCAATTTGTATGAGTATATTTCACGGTCCATGACGTCAACGCCCCCCCGCAAGCGCCGCTCCGCGGCATGGTTCGACAATCCCGCCAACATCGACATGACAGCGCTCTACATCGAGCGTTACCTGAATTTCGGGTTGTCGATGGAGGAGTTGCGCAGCGGCCGCCCGATCATCGGCATCGCCCAGACCGGGTCGGACCTGTCGCCGTGCAACCGGCATCACCTCGTACTTGCCGAGCGTGTCCGCGACGGCATCCGCGAGGCTGGCGGCATTCCGATCGAGTTTCCGGTGCATCCCATTCAGGAAACCGGCAAGCGCCCCACCGCCGGGCTCGATCGCAACCTGGCTTATCTCGGTTTGGTCGAAGTCCTGTACGGCTACCCCCTCGACGGGGTCGTGCTGACGATCGGTTGCGACAAGACGACGCCGGCCTGCCTGATGGCTGCCGCAACGGTCAACCTGCCCGCCATTGCGCTGTCTGTCGGGCCGATGCTCAACGGCTGGCACAAGGGCGAGCGCACGGGCAGCGGTACCATCGTGTGGAAAGCGCGCGAAATGCTGAGCCGCGGCGAGATCGACGACGCCGGATTCATCCGGCTGGTGTCCAGCTCGGCACCCTCGACCGGCTATTGCAACACCATGGGCACGGCAACGACGATGAATTCGCTGTGCGAGGTGCTCGGCATGTCGCTGCCCGGTTCCGCCGCCATTCCCGCACCCTATCGCGACCGGCAGGAAAATGCGTATCGCACCGGCTTGCGCATCGTCGGCATGGTGGAGGAAGACCTGAAGCCGTCCGACATCATGACGCGCGAGTCCTTCCTGAACGCCATCGTCGTCAACTCGGCCATCGGCGGATCGACCAATGCGCCAATCCACCTCGCCGCCATTGCCCGGCACATGGGCGTCGACCTGAAGCTGCAGGACTGGCAGGATCATGGCCACAAGGTACCGCTGCTGGTCAATCTGCAGCCGGCAGGCGACTATCTGGGTGAAGATTATTACCATGCGGGCGGCGTGCCGGCGGTGGCGGGCCAACTGATTGCACAGGGCCTGATCCGTGAGCAGGCAATGACCGCCAACGGCCGCACGATCGGCGAGAATTGTCGCGGCGTGGCGATCGAGGACGAACGGGTGATCCGGCCCTTCGCGGACCCGCTGCTGACCGACGCGGGGTTCCTCGTTCTCTCCGGCAACCTGTTCGACAGTGCCATTATGAAGACGAGCGTGATCTCGCCCGAATTCCGCGCGCGTTACCTGAGCAATCCGGACGATCCGGACGCATTCGAAGGGCCGGTCGTCGTCTTCGACGGCCCGGAGGACTATCACGCGCGGATCGACGACCCGTCGCTGGCAATCGATGCGACGACCTTGCTGGTCATGCGGGGCGCGGGGCCCATCGGCTATCCGGGTGCCGCCGAAGTCGTGAACATGCGGGCCCCGGCCTATCTGCTACGCGAGGGCGTGGCCGCCCTTCCCTGCCTGGGCGACGGGCGCCAGTCGGGCACGTCGGGCAGCCCGTCCATCCTCAATGCCTCGCCCGAGGCAGCTGCAAATGGCGGGCTGGCCCTGCTGCGGAGCGGCGACCGGGTTCGCATCGACCTGAAGCGCAGCACTGTCGACGTGCTGATCGACAACAGCGAACTGGCGGCGCGCTGGGCGGCGCTGGAGGCGGCCGGGGGCTATTCCTATCCGCCGTCGCAGACACCCTGGCAGGACATCCAGCGCGCCATCGTCGGCCAGCTTGCAACCGGTGCGATTCTCGAAGGCGCCGAAGCCTTCCATCGCATCGCCCAGACGCGCGGCCTGCCCCGCGACAATCATTGAGCGCGCGCCGGTGACCGGAACCATAAGACTTGGGCTCGTCGGCCTCGGCAAGATCGCGCGCGACCAGCATCTTCCCGCAATTGCCGCGACCGACGGGATCGAGCTGGCTGCGGTCGCCAGCCGCAACGCCACCGCCGAAGGCGTGCGCAATTTCCCCGATCTGGAAGCGATGCTCGCGGGCACGCCCGACCTCGATGCCGTCGTGCTCTGCCAACCGCCGCAAGCCCGCTATGGTGCCGCGCGGCTTGCGCTGGCGGCCGGCAAGCATGTCTTCCTCGAAAAGCCGCCGGGCGCGACCGTGACCGAAGCACAGGCGCTTGACCTGCTGGCGCGACAGCAAGGGGTGACCCTGTTTGCCGGATGGCATTCGCGCTGTGCCGCGGGCGTGGCGGCTGCGAAGGCGTGGATTGCGGCGCATGGCACCGAGCACGTGGAGATCAACTGGAAGGAAGATGTCAGGCATTGGCATCCGGGGCAGGCCTGGATCTGGGAAGCGGGCGGTTTCGGCGTGTTCGACCCCGGCATCAACGCGCTGTCGATCCTGACCGAAATCATGGACGCCCCATTGCGCCTGATCGATGCGACGCTCGAGACACCGTCAAACCGCAACGCCCCGATTGCGGCGCGGCTCGCGATGGAAACGGCCGCAGGGGCGCCGGTCACTGCGGTGTTCGACTGGCGGCAGACGGGACCGCAGACATGGGACATCGAGGTCCGGTCGGGCGACCGCATGCTGTGTCTTTCGAGCGGCGGCAATGCGCTGAGTATCGACGGTGCGCCGTTGTCACTTGAGCCCGAGAGCGAGTATCGCGGCCTCTACGCCCGGTTCGTCGACCTCGTGCGCGCCGGACGTTCCGACATGGACCTGGCGCCGATGCATCTCGTTGCCGATGCCTTCATGCGGGGCAAGTCGACATCGACCGACGCCTTCGAGGACTAGGGCAGAGCTTGGCAGGACCCGAGCGCATCCATCAGGCCATCGCGCGAACGCTGGGCAGCGCGATCCTGTCGGGCAAATATGCGCCCGGCGAGAGCCTGGAAGGCGAGATCGAGCAATCGCACGCCATGGGCGTCTCGCGCACGCCCTATCGCGAGGCGATCCGCATCCTCGTGGCCAAGGGCCTGCTCGAAAGTCGGCCCCGCACGGGCACGCGGGTCACGCTGCGGGCCCGGTGGAACCTGCTCGACCCCGATGTGCTCGCCTGGGCCTTCACCGACACGCCCGACGCCCGCTTCGTCGCCGGCCTGTTCGAACTGCGGGGCATCATCGAGCCTGCTGCAGCGGCTTTTGCAGCGGAACGGCGGACGGCCAGCCAGCTCGACACCATGCGCCAGGCCATCGATACGATGAAACAGCACGGCCTAGCGACCGAAACCGGCCAGGCGGCCGACCAGATGTTCCACCTGACCATTCTGGCCGCCACGCACAACGACGCGCTGGCCTCGCTGGCGAGCTCGGTGGGTGCCGCCGTGAAGATGACGACCGCCTTCAAATTCCGTCGCCGCGCGCGGCCGCGCGATCCTCTGCCCGAACATCTTGCCGTTTACGAAGCAATCGGGGCTGCCAAGCCGGACACGGCACGTGCGTCCATGGAAGAGCTCTTGCGCCTTGCACTTGCGGACATGGAAATGGCGGGGGCCTAGCGCAGCATTTCCGCAGCCTCCCAAAGGTAGCGCGAACGTCCCAAGTCATCATTCGGCTCGGCCATTGGTGCTCTGAACCCTCTGTGGCGCAAGGGCCGCCGCACTTAATTCAAGGGCGGTTGACGATCCGCGCATCCGTTGCCGTCCGCTCGCCGTACCTAGGCACAGATTGAACGATTTTGGGCGTGGCGTGCGTAACATGTTGGATCTTCAGGCTTCTTCTTCTTCCCCTCGGAAGATTCCCCGGCAGGAGCGCTCTCGCGCGCTAGTGGAAGCGATCGTCGAGGCGGGCACGCGCATACTGGTTCGACAAGGGCGGGAAGCGGTCACCACGAACAGCGTAGCCGCCGTAGCGGGAGTCAGCATCGGCTCGCTTTACCAGTATTTCCCCAACCGCGACGCCATCATCGCAGCCGTTGCCGAGCGCCACGCGCGGCGCGTTCGCGATTGCATCGCGCGCGTGGACATCGCGCATGCGCCGACGCTGCACTTTGCGATCGTCGACATCATCGAAGCGCTTTTCGAATCGCACTTTCTCGAACCGAGGCTTCACATCGCTCTCGTCCATGATCTGGAGCCGAGAGCTGGAAGTGGCGCGGAAGTGGTGGCTGCGGCAGGCGCAAAGCCGGCCGTCGCAAATTTGCTCATGCAGCTGCCACAGCATTTCGAGGACGGCTTGTTTGTTGGCGATCTTGCCAGCGCGGCCTTCGTCATCGCCGAAATGACGCACGCACTTGCGCACGCCGCCATCGGCCCAAGTGCAGGGCTCTATCCCGTTACCAGTCTCAAGACCGAAGCCGTGCGTGCGACGCTGACGTACCTGCGACATCGCGCAGACTAATGCGAGCAAATACTCGCATATACAGATCCGAATACGGGCAGAAAATGCGAGTATTCACTCGGGGAACTTATGAATTAGACATGAATTGTCGCCTTGAGGGAAGGTCGTCTGCCACACGGACGAAATCTTACAGGGGAGCATTCATGGCCGATACGCAGCTGAACCTTAAGTTGGGCACTATGGCTGGTGCGATGGCGCTCGCAATCCTACCGAGCGCGGGCCAGGGACAGGCCGTTCAGACGGTTGCCAATGGCAACACGCTTGTCACCGTGCAGGCGTCGGCACCGGGAACGGCGACCCGTTCGGTCCTCGTAACCGGGCTTGGCGCGGGCCAGACCATTGCGGGGATCGATTATCGTCCTGCCGCGCCACGCGTGCTTTATGCGATCAGCAACGTGGGGCAGCTTTACACGATCAACGCCCGGACGGGCGTCGCAACCGCGGTCGGAACACCACCGCTGCCCACGATTTCCAGCATAGGCTTCGATTTCAACCCGACTGTCGATCGCATCCGGGTCGTGACCCAGATCGGCCAGAATGTCCGGGTCAATCCGGACACCGGCGCGCTCGCGGCGACAGACGGGGCGTTGGCCTATGCGCCGACCGATGTCCGCGCGGGCGCAATTCCCACGGTTGCCTCGGCGGCCTATACGAACAATGTCGCGGGTGCGACGACCACGACGCTCTACGTCCTCGACACGCGCGGCGGCCTTGCTCCGGTCCAGCTCGCGACGCAGGGCAATGCGACCGTTTCACCGAATACCGGCCAGTTGTTCACGGTCGGCTCGACAGGCGTCACATCGCTCGGCACCTCCGGCTTCGATATCAGCGCGACGGGTCAGGCGTTTGCCACATTTACCAATCCGACAACCCGGGTCACGTCGCTCTACTCGATCAACCTGACCACGGGGGCGGCGACGCTGCTGGGCGCGCTTGCCGGTAATGGCACGTATGAAGGCCTTGCTGTCGCGCTCGCATCCTTCGCGTCGATGGGAACGACCGCCAACCAGGCTGCGGTCGGCAATGCCCTTGATGGTTTTACGGGCACGCCGACCGGGTCGACACTGGCCTTGCTCAACGCCGTCGATGGCGTTGCGGCAACGCCCGGCGCGCAGTCCGACGCCTTGGTCGCGCTGTCGCCCGCTGCGTTTTCGTTGCTGCCGGAGATCTCGCTCAACGCGGTCGAAATTTCCGAGACAAACGTGCTGCGCTACGCCCGCGACCTGCGCGGCAATGCGAGCATGCCCGATGGCTCGACGGCGACGCTGGACAGCGCCGGGCGCGTCGGCGCCTGGCTGCTTGGTGGCGCGCGTTTCGGGAATTACGATCCTGCCGCAGACCGGCCCGGCGTTCGCACCGGCGAAATCCATGTGATCGGCGGGTTGGACTATCGTTTCGCGCCCGCGATCGCGCTCGGCGTCTTTGGCGGCTACAGTCAGACCGACGCTCGGCTAACCCCCAACAGTCCACAGAGCAAGCTGAAGAGCGCATTCATCGGCGCCTATGGTACCGCCAATCTCGGGCCGCTCTATCTCGATGCCTGGGGCAGCTACACCGATCTCGATTGGGATCTGCGTCGCGCGATTACGATCGGAAGCCTTTCGGATGGCACCACGGCAACGACACGTGGCAGAGTTTATGCGGGCGGCGCCTCTACGGGATTGAGCTTTGATCTTGCCGGGCTCGAGATCGAACCCTTTGCTGCCGTTCGCTACGCCAGCATCCGCATCAACGGTTTCGGGGAGGGGGGCGGCTCGGCCGCGGCCCTTGTCGTTGGCAACATCGACCGGGAATCGGTCAGGTCGAATGCAGGCTTGCGTGTAGGTGCCGATTTCCAAGTCGGTGGCGCAACCGTACGTCCCCAGCTCCACGGCAGCTGGTATCATGAATTCCGCGATCGCCCCCAGGTGATCGGCGCAGCATTCACCAACACGGGGCTGTCAACCACGCCGTTCCTCTTCACCGCCTCGCCGCTCGACAGCGATTATTACAGTGCAGGTGGTACCCTCAATGTTGCCGGCAATGGCCCGCTGTCGTTGGTCGCGGACTATAATGTCCAGTTCGACAAGCAGCGTGAGCTTCACGCCCTGACGATTGGAGCGCGCCTTGCCTTTTAGCGGCGCCTCGCATTCAGTCGGTCTTGCCGAATGATCGATGCCAGCGCCCCCTTCGGCAACGCCAAGGCGTGCTTCCGGAAGCGGGCGCTTGGAGCAACGCTGGCAGTGCATGCCGGCCTGCTCGCGCTGTTGCTCGTGCCGTTGCACGACCCTGCGCGCCCTGCAGGAAACGCGTTGGTGATGTTCGATGTCAGCGGGCCGGATCGCAGCCCGCCGAAACCGCAAAAGCTGCGCCAACCCAGGCCTGTGCCGCCGACGCCGCCTGAACCGGTTGTCGTGCCGCCGCCACCGCTTCCGACCCCCAATGCCGTTGTTGTCGCCTTGCTCGAACAGGCAGACTCTTCGGCAAGCGGCAGTGCCTGCGACCTGACGGGACCGGTCCAAACTGCATTGCAAACCAGCCAAGATGTCATGGCGAGCCTGCCAAAAGTGCCGCGCGATCAACGCTCCGTGGCCAACGCGATCATGGTCTGGAATGCGCAATGGCTGACCCCGGACAGCAAATTCCAGCCCACAGCGTTCAATGCCATTCGCGATGTCGTCGCCGGGACGGTGGCGGCAGCTTCCGATGCGTGTCGTCTGCAACCGCAAGGCGGGCCACGTCTGATCGTACTACCGGGCCCGGCCGAAAACGTCGTGCTGGCGCTCGGATCGGGGACGTGGCGCTGGCAGGATGTACTCGACACCGCGCGTCCGGCGGACGCGCCAATCCAGGTGGCGGACGCCGGCGCCCCGCCTTCGATCTTTGAAGCTTTGGGCCGTGCGGCGTCGCGCGGCCACGAGATGAACGGGACCCGGCAGCCGATCGCTGCCTCGATCCGCCATGACCACGAACAACAACGGGAGTAAAGCGATGCGCAATTCGAGAAAACTGGCCATGATGACTGCTATCGGCGCCTTAGGCGCGGCAGGCTGGTCACCCGCCCTGGCTTCCAGCCATCGCGAGGCGCCCAACATTGCTAAGACGCCAAAGGTCGACAACACCGACTTTTACATGTTCCGCAGCTATGAGCCGGGCCGCGAAGCGTTCGTCACGCTGATCGCCAACTTCCAACCGGACCAGAGCGCCTATGCGGGACCCAATTTCTTCACAATGGATCCCGATGCGCTTTACGAGATCCACATCGATAACAACGGGGACGCCGTCGAGGATCTCACCTATTCGTTCCGGTTTACGAATACCCTGCGGAACGCCAACAACGGGATCACGCTGAACGTCGGCGGCAAGGATTTGCCGATTCCGCTGCGAGCCATCGGACCGATCAACGCGCCCGACGACGCCAACCAGAACGAGATCGAAAGCTATACGATCACCCAGATTACGGGAGACAGGCGCAGCGGCGCTCGGGCGTCCATCACCGGCCCGGCCGGCGCGAGCTTTGCCAAGCCGATCGACAACGTCGGCCGCAAGACGCTGCCCGACTATGCCGGCTATGCCAGTCGTTTCGTCTACAACGTGACCGTTCCCGGCTGCAGCGCCGGTGGCCGTGTTTTTGTCGGCCAGCGTGCCGAGGCATTCGCCATCAACCTCGGCGAGACATTCGACCTGGTCAACTATATCCCGATCGAAGGCGACAGCGCCCCCTTTGCGGGCGACGGGAAGGGGTTCCCCGGCGGCATCAAGCAGAGCCGAACCAACGACGACCTGGTCGGGAAGAAAAACGTGACGTCGATCGCGCTGGAGCTGCCGATCGCGTGCCTGACCGGCTCGGGCAATGGTGTGATCGGTGCCTGGTCGACGGCCAGTCTGCCGCAGGCGCGTCTGCTGGACCCGACGCCAACCTACCCCACCCCGGCGGTGCAGGGCGGTGCCTATGTCCAGGTCTCGCGCCTCGGCATGCCGCTGGTCAATGAACTCGTCATCGGCCTGTCCAAAAAGGATGTTTTCAACGCCGCAGAGCCCATGGGCGACGCTGCGCTCGCCGACTTTGTGACAAATCCGACGTTCCCGGCAATTCTCGATGCCTTGTTCCGCGCGCCGGTCAACGCCACACTCGGCACGAACATCGCAAACCTCGCGCCGAACAATTTTCCGCGGAACGACCTTGTTGCGACCTTCCTCACGGGCATCAAGACGCTCAACCAGCAGAGCAAGGTCACGCCGTCCGAAATGCTGCGCCTCAATACCGGCGTTGCACCGACGCCGCTCGCTCGCCAGAGCACGTTCGGCGTAGTGGGCGACGATCTCGCGGGCTTTCCCAACGGGCGCCGGCCTGGTGACGACGTCACGGACATTACCCTGCGGGTTGCCATGGGCCGGTTGTGCTACACCGTACCGATCAACGGGACGCAAACCGATCTGGGCTTGTGCACGCCGGCAAATGCGCCCGTCGGCAATGTGGCCTTCACGGACGGTGCGCCGATCAGCGCGCGAGACCTGCAAGGCGTCTTTCCCTATCTGAACACGCCCATTCCTGGCGCGCCGAAGTCGGCGGCGGCAGCCGCGGCCGCTGTTCCCGCCCGGCCCTAAAAGGATCCTTGCTATGCGACATTCAAAACTGATCCTGCGCGGAAGCGTGGCCTTACTGCCGCTTGCGATGGCGGCCTGCAGCAATCGGGCGGCGGACGTGGCTGCCGGCCCGTCCGCCGGCACGCCCACGCCGGCGCCGACGGCCTCGTTCCAGAGCAAGTTCGGCACCAGCTTCGCGAGCTATTTCGAAGCGGGCAACACGACCGATCCGCGCGACCCTCAAGCTGGCGATGTTCCGGCGCTTGCCGCGACCGCCGACCCGCTCGACAACTAACAGACCGGGAGCAGCGGCCTGACCGCCGCTGCTCCCGATTAAACGCCGAAGGCGAGGCTGGAAAAGATCGTGCGATAGTCGGCAGCGGTGTTGCCCGTCATGACCTGCGACCAGACGATGTTGAATTGCCAGGCGCCGCGAGCCGGAATTCTGAAGGTCGCCCGGCCCGCGGCATCGGTACGGGCAGTCGCGACGGGTTTTGCATCATCGTCGAGGTTGGTGAGCTTGACCATGGCGCCCGACAGGGCACGCCGACCGAACAACACACGAACCGGCAGCTGGTCGCCGGGACTGAGAGTATTGGGATGGCGATCCGGCACGATTTCGAGTTCAAGGCCAACCGGGCGCGTTACCCGGGCAATGTCGGCCGGAGTCACCGGCCCGACCTGGACGATGGCCTTTGCCCGTCGGCTGTACAGCTCGCGGCCATTGGCCTTTTCGGTGCCGGTATGCCGCCGGTTGAGGGCAATCGGCGTAATACCTTCCTGCGCGACATAATCGTTGAACCGGAGATAGGGCAGATCGCTCGTGGTCGGCACCGACTGGAATGCAAGCACATAGGCGCCGTTCTGCCTGAACTGGACAAGGGCATCGAACGGCCCCTTGTTAAGCGTCATCCGGTCCTTGCGGTCGACGAGTCCGTCGGGCCCGATCGAGTTGAACTGGACCACCCGCTCGACCGGCAAGCCCCAACGTTCCTTGGCCGGACCATGACCCACGAAAATGCGCACGGGCGCCGCCTGTGGCGCGGCGGGATAGGCAAAACTCAGCGGTTGGATCCAGAAATCATGGGCAACCAGAGGGGCCGCGGCGCCCAAGAGGACGACCGCTGCAACATGACGTCCGCGCATACTCAAACTCCTGCTGCGAAGTACGGCGACCATGGTTCAACCGGGCGGCGCAGACAAGCGCGAACCTCGCTCAACGTGCTCAGCTTTGCCGTGCTCCTCGGCTTTTCGGCAGGCAGCGCGGCACCTGCGCTTGCGCACGACGGCGCAACGATGGGCGGCGGCTTCATGGCCGGGTTCGCCCACCCTTTTTCAGGTCCCGACCACCTGCTCGCAATGGTGGCTGTCGGCCTGTGGGGCGCCTTTCTCGGGCGGCCGCTGATCGTGCTTTTCCCCGTGATATTTCCGTGTGTGATGACGTTCGGCGCAATCTTGGGCATGCTCGGCACGCCCATGCCCCCCATCGAGCTTGGCATTGCATTGTCGGTGTTCGCACTCGGCGTGGCCGTCGCCTGCGCATGGCGTGCCCCGCGCTGGCTGGCCGTCGTCGCCGTCGGAATCTTCGCTGTGTGCCATGGCTATGCGCATGGGCGCGAACTGCCGTCGATGGTCGATCCGGTCGCCTTCAGCCTGGGTTTCGTCTTCGCTACCGGCAGCTTGCATGTGATTGGCATCGCCATCGGGGCCTGCGCGCAAACGGCGCGAGGCGCCGTCGCGGTTCGCGTCGCTGGCGGCGCCATTGCACTTTCGGGCTGCTACTATCTGGCAGCGGCGCTGGGTATTACCGCGTGAGGGATGTCGCCCTGCCCGCTGCGATGACGCTGATGATGGTTGGCCTCATGCTGGGGTCCCAACCCCCGAAAACAGCGCTGCCGGCTGCACTGGCTGCTGCCGGCTTGGTCGTGCTGTGCAGCCTTGGCGCTCTCCCGCTGAGCGCCGACGCGGGCATTTTCGCGTGCTGCTCGGCGACCGCGCTTCTGAGCTTCGCCGTATACTGGCCACGCCTGCTCCCGCAACGGGCAGTTGTCGTCGTCGCGCTGGCAGGGGCTGTGGTCGCCGGACTCGGGCTGGGCGTGGCACCGAACCCCGCGCGCAGCTATCCGGCACTCTTCGGCCTGATGACGGCCGTGCCGGCGCTGATCGCGGAACGGTACAACTTCGGTATCGCGGCTCGCGTCGTCGCGAGCTGGCTTATCGCTGTTGCAGTTCTCGCAGCGGTGCTGCCCTATGTCATTGCCCACCCAGGCTATGTCCCCGACCATCGTGGGTGAATTGCGAAGGGCGGTGGCAACGACTTGCAAGACAGGATTGGTGGAGCCTAGCTCCACTTAATAAGCGTCCAGCAAGGTCCATTTCCGACCAGAAAGCCCTGCAATACCTAAGAAAATCGCAAATAAGCGTCCAGACGTGACCATTGACGTTTACCCACAGTTACCACACTATTGTGGGAACAATTGAGGGAACGCGGACATGGGCAAATTGACGGCAGTAGCGGTGAAGGCGGCGACAAAGCCGGGGCGCTATCAGGACGGCCAAGGGTTGCAGCTTTTCGTGAAGGAAAGCGGCGCGGCATTTTGGGTGCTTCGTATTCAGGCGGGCGGCAAGCGGCGTGATGTCGGGCTAGGTTCGGCAGCCAACGTCACATTGAAGGACGCCCGCAACAAAGCCGACGAGCTGCGTAAGCTATATCAACGCGGCGCGGACCCGTTGGCGGAACGCAAGGCGGCAAAACGGGCGCGCGCGACCATCCCGACGTTCCGCGATGCCGCCGCTATTGCCCACAGTGAGCACAAGGGCGGCTGGCGCAACGTGAAGCATCGGGCCGACTGGCTATCGAGCCTTGAACGCTATGCCTTCCCCACCATCGGCAACACGCGCGTTGATCTGATCGACGCGCCAACCGTGCGCGACCTGTTGCTCCCGATCTGGCTGGACCGGCCCGAAACCGCGCGGCGCGTTCGCCAGCGCGTTAAGCTCGTCGTCGATTGGGCAGCGGCTAAGGGCTATCGTGCTGCGTTGGACCTGAGCGGGATTGCTAAGGCCCTGCCCCGCCAGCCGAAAAGCGAAAGCCATTTCGCCGCCATGCCATACGATCAAGTTCCGGCGTTCGTGGCGTCGCTCAGGGCATCGGGCGAAACCGTGTCGCGGCTGGCGCTCCAGTTCCTGGTTTTGACGGCGGCGCGTTCCGGTGAAGTGCGCGGCGCGACATGGCCTGAAATTGATTTTGAGGTTCGCACATGGACGGTTCCGGGAACCCGCATGAAAGCAGGCAAGGCGCACGTCGTGCCGCTAAGTGACGCCGCGCTTGCCATTTTGAAGCGCGCAAAAGAATTACGCACGAAAGTCGACGCGCCAATTTTCCCCGGCACCAAAGGTCAGCCGCTCAGTGACATGACGATGCTCAAAATCATGCGCGACCGCTCGCTCCCCTTTTCGGTTCACGGGTTCCGTTCGGCGTTCAAAACATGGGCAGTTGAGGCGACTAGCTTTCCTGACGCGGTTAGCGAAGCGGCGCTTGCCCACATCGACGCGAACAAGGTTCGCGCCGCCTACTCTCGCACCGACTTTCGCCAGCAACGCACCGATCTCATGGCGGTATGGGCAACTTTTATCGGGCGTGGTGGCGCAATCATTCATACGATTAGCGAGAGTAAAGTTAATAAAATCGCCAACACGTAGATCAACGAAATGCTGCATAGTCAGCAACGCAATTAGCAGAGCCAATCACTTACATGGGAACGTGCTCTCCAAAGCATATATGAGAACTAAGCCCGGAGGAAATTTACCAAACGAGGGATGTTCTTTCACGTACTCCCTAAGAATTGACACCACTTGCTCAGCCGTCAGAGCGAGCTTAACTGGTTGACAATATAGCTGGGGCTGGCCTCGATCTTTTAGTTTTCCATTTGCCCACGCAAAGCCATCGCTTATCCCTGATAATCTGATTTGGTGCAGACGGCCGGTTTCGCCCCCCTCGCGAATGTCGGATAAAACTTGATCGGCAGTATCGTCCGCGTACGCCGGTCCAGCCAGACTGACGGCCAAAAAGGCAAGAATTGCTGTAATTCGGCTCATCCAGTTTCGCCTGATAGAATTTAGGCCGGGAGATGACCGGCCATACAACATTGCCGTGACATTGTGCCGCACACCAGCTTCATATCAAGCATCCTTCGTAAGAAGCGCTGGCTCTTTTGACGCTGAAAATGGATGTCGCTTGTCCGCCCGACGCGAGTCGATAGGATGTCTGTCGAGGGGATAGGCTGGCCAGCCGACAAGCGCGCATCTCACGCGCTTCCCCGCCGCCAATTGGGAGCCGCGCGGGAGGCGGGATGTTCATTGTGAATACTGACGCAGAATTAGGCGCGGATTGGATTGCTGCCAGCGAAGCTTTGGAACTAGCTTGTCGGACATTTGTGTCTCGTCATGATGCTAGCGAGTTCATAATTAGGCGCACAGGAGCCGACCGTATCCGTTCCTGGTGCTCGCAAATGCATATTCTGAATACTGAAAATGACGAGGATGAGCGTGCGCATGTAGATTGCCTAATTTCCTGTGAGTTCTGGCAGCAATTCGAGCGAACGCAGATCCGCCAATTGGAAGATTGGGTATCGGGTGATTTTGAATTTCGTACCATCGGTCACTACGATGAAGTTGATCGAGTTCGGTTAGTTGCAACTCGGTTTTCCAAAACTGACTTGCTGAAGGAACTTCCGAAGGCACCAGCGGACTGGATGTCAGCAAGCGCTGCCTTGGCATTGGTCCGGGAGAGAAATGGTTCCGGCGACGCCGCAATCTCAATTGCTCGTCGTGCGCATGCAGGCTTGGTGCGAACTCGGGCACGCCTCTTCTCACAAGATGTGCCGCGTGACTTTGGCTCAAAGGAGCAATTGAATCGGGAACATGTCGAACTTCCAAGAGAGTTTTGGTGGGCCGAGGGTCACGAAGCGCTGGAGGCGGACTGGGCAGCCGGGGATTTTTCAACTTGGATTGAAAATACATATCACTGGCAAGCCTTTAGCATTGAATTTGATCGCAATGGGATAGGGGCAATGCTAGTTGCAAAGCCGATATTTGCAGCCGCTGAGCAAGTCACGCATCCCAAGACCAATGTCGCTCGAAACGGCAAAAGCCGTATACTATCGCACGATCATCCATATGCGGCAGCAAGGACAGCTCTCGCGTTAGATAAGCTATCCACAGAGCAGCGAAACCGGCTGACCGGTCCGAGCGTGGGCGCCGAAATGGTTCCGCATTACAAAGCGAAAAGCGATGGCTCAAAGGTTCCGCACAACGACAGCTTGGACGAATACGGAAAAAGCGTGCTCGCTGCGCTGAGGGACTTCTGGGCAGATTCGAAGTCTTAGCTTCACCCATTCACCCCCCACTCTTCGCCCTTTTCGCCCCCTGCCAACCGAGCGCAGTCTCCGCCACGAATGTCCACCAAGGTTCATCCAATTCCGGGAACCTGGTGAGGACAAGCTATGCAAATCCAAGGACATCACAAACTCGCCTATTCGATAGGCGAAGCAGCAAGCGCGCTTAGTATTGGTCGAAGCAAAATCTACTTGCTTCTAGCCGAACAGAAACTGGAGAGCCGCAAGATTGGCAAGCGCACCGTCATCCCCGCGGCGTCGCTTCACCGCTTGCTGGAGGCGGCGTGAGCAATGTCGCTCCATATGCAAAACCCCGGTCGTTGGGCGACCGGGGCTTCGCGCAATCAACTTGGCGGCTGGTTGCATCCCTTCAATACGCAAACCGACTGGCGGACGCAATTGCTCGCCTCGCGATTCAGCCTTTCGCCAGCGATGGCGCGGGCAGTGGCGGCGCACTTTTATGGGGAGGGTCAGCGCGATGACTAAGCAACGCTTTACCCATCATCGTGCGGCGTCGTTGCCGCCTCTTGCCGATAGAGGAGCGAAATGACCGGCTATCCTGACGCCCCCGGCCATCGCGGCGTCGAGCCGCGCGATCACCGGCCATTGTTAGCAATGGCGAAACAATAGCTGCGAACGGAGGAGCGATGCAGGATGCACGGCTGAGAAAGCTGCCCGACGGTCCCGCCCGAAAGAGGCCATCTCAATTGATGCTTGGGCGTCGCACTTTATTCGTTCAAATCGGCTCGGCTATGAACGCCAAGGCTTGAAGTGCGCGGGAAGTGGCGCGAGTTTCGACGTAGTGATTGCGTTTACTAGCGCGGTTGGAGACGCCACGTCCCTCGCGACGGCGACAGCGCCGTCACCAAAAGTCCACCACTTGCTAGCGATGAGGTCGCGCGACACTTCGGGCTTGAACCGCCAACGCAATAACTTTGCCGGAACACCGCCCATGATGGCATAGGGTTCCACGTCTTTGGTGACGATGGCACCAGCGCCGATGCACGCGCCATCGCCAATGGAAACGCCCGCTACAATGACAACATTGTCGCCAATCCAGACGTCGTTGCCTATCACAGTGCGGGGGCCACCGACGAAAGTAGGTCCGGCTCCAATGGGGTGCGTCGTGAAGGCACTGACGTCGTGCTTAGCGGCGCCGATCGAGCATCGGCGTCCGATCGAGCAGAATCGCCCGATCTCAGCGTTTCTGATCAAACTATCGTTTGCATAGCTGCGAAAGCCGATCTCGATGGGGCCAATCAGAGTACAGCCTTGAAGTTCGATATATTCTTCTACTTGCACGTCGTATCGCGCGGAGGGCGGATTGAACCTTGCGCGAATAAATCCGACGGCCTTGCGCACCAATTCCATAAGTCTTCCCCGTTTCGCGACGCCTCTAAACACTACATCGGGAAAATCGATGCAGGATGCACGGACGGACGAATCCGTGCGCTCCTAACGGCAATCGCAATGCTCGAAAGCATGGAGGCTAATCCGCCGAGACAAAGGCAGCTGTGCGCTATGTAAAAGTGATTGCGCGGCTGGTGCGCGATGATGAATGATCTAACTCGCGACGAGTTTTTGCTACTGTTAGCGGCGAACGGAGAGCAAGACGCCTTCGCGAGCCGATTAAGCTAACCATGATCGTTCTCAGCCTTTTCTGCAGAACTTAGACGCGACCAAGACGGTAGATCCCATTCCACGTTATGAGCTTTGAGGCGAGCGCGCATCGCTAAGCGGAATGGCAGCGACGCCTTGCGTGCGGCGGCATTATCGGCGATTCGTATCTTGTGTGGTTTGCTGGCGTAAGACCGCACTCGCTTTTGAACTGTCTGCCAAAAAGGATAGGCGAAAAAGTCTTCGTAGTGGAGATATTGCCCCTTTACGATTATCCATGGTTTGCCCTGCCGCTCCCATTCCACGATCAGTTCTTGCGTCACAGTATCTTCCGCAAGATCGTCAATCTCGGCGATCATCCATTGGGGACGTTGTTTCTCTGCTCTGCTTTGAAGCCAGACTAGACCAGCGCCCGCGAGCGCGACGCCCATAGCCCCAATGAATCCATATCCTCGCCATGCAGCATACCCGATGCCCATAAGCAAAAGTGCATTGACGACTTTATTGATCTCACCTGAAGCAATGTTGCGTATGCGTTGGTCCATTGCGATGTAATCGGCTCGACGCTCTCGTTCTTTTTCAAAGGCAAGTCGCGAAGACTCGTTTCGCTCATCATCCCATTTATGGCGTTCAGCTTCGCGCTCTTCGTCACTGGGCTGCTCTTCGCCAAACAAGGCAGCAAAGATGTCGCTTGGGCTTTGCTCGTCATCGGGCATTTCGATGGCTCCACGGCTTTCCCAACGATCGGCCGAATGTGCTTTCATGTCCAGAGCGGCGCGCGCTCGAATAATTGCCCGGATTCCGGCCATACAGCCGGACATGCTGGCACCGTGTGTCCAGCACTAGCTAGACGTTCGGTGTGGGAACGATTGTGGGAACCCACTGCCATGCGGTCGAATAAGTCCCTATAAATCAATGATTTACGGGGAAGGATTGGTGGAGCCTAGCGGGATCGAACCGCTGACCTCCACACTGCCAGTGTGGCGCTCTCCCAGCTGAGCTAAGGCCCCAATCCAAGGACGCGGGCCATATGTCAGGCCGCGCGTCCGTGCAAGCGTCGTTTAGACGTCGTCGTCACCCTGACCGGTGTCGACACCCAGATCATCGTCGCCGCCAAGATCGACTTCGTCATCGGGCGATTTCTCGGCATCCTCGTCGACGACGTCCAGATCGATGTCGGCGACTTCCAGATCGTCGTCGTCCTTGGCCTCGTCCTTCTTGGGCGCGTCGAACGGCAGGGGCTGCTTCGACTTCAGGATGGATTCGGGATTCCACTGGTTGCCGCAGTTAATGCAGACAACAGGATCTTCCTTGGTCAGATCGTAGAAGCGCGTGCCGCATTTCGGACAAGTGCGCTTCGTGCCCCATTCAGGCTTTACCATTGGTCGGGATGCTCCGGAAAAACTGCTGTTGCCGCCGGACACCAGGGGGCCACAGCGACGAAGGTGGGCGCCCTTGCCATAGCCGGGGGCCACTGTCAAAGCCGCGCGCCATGGCGACACCGCAATCCTTCTCCGCGTCGGGCCCACTTTGCGGCACGATCACCGTGCCCGGCGACAAGTCGATCTCGCATCGGGCGCTGATGCTGTCGGCACTTGCCGTTGGCGAGTCGGTCATCGAGGGCCTGCTGGAAGGTGAGGACGTACTTGCGACCGCGGCGGCCATGCGCGCAATGGGTGCCTCGATCGAGAAGCGCGGGCAGCGCTGGCATGTGTGGGGCGTGGGCGTCGGCGGGCTGCTGCAGCCGCAATGCGCACTCGACATGGGCAATTCGGGGACCTCGACCCGGTTGCTAATGGGGCTTGTCACCAGTCATCCGATCACGGCCGCCTTTACCGGCGATGCGTCGCTCAGCGGGCGGCCGATGGGGCGGGTCATCGATCCGCTCTCGACGATGGGGGCCGACATCAGCGCAAGCCCGGGCGGACGCTTGCCGCTCATGGTTCGTGGCATGTGCCCGGCAATCCCGATTGCGTACCGGCTGCCTGTTGCTTCGGCACAGGTCAAGTCGGCGATATTGCTCGCCGGGTTGAACACCCCGGGTATCACGCGCGTCATCGAGCCGGTGCCCACCCGCGACCATAGCGAGCGGATGCTTGCCGGATTCGGGGCCGAGCTGACGGTGGAGACCGACGCCGCGGGCGTGCGGACGATCTCCGTCCGGGGCGAGGCTGAGTTGCGGCCGCAAAGCATCGCCGTCCCGGGCGACCCCTCCTCCGCGGCATTCGCGACGGTCGCCGCGTTGCTGGTGCCCGGTTCGGCCGTGACGATCGCCAATGTCGGCCTGAACGACACGCGGGCGGGCCTGTACACGGTATTGCGTGCCATGAGAGCGGACATCACGTTCAGCCAGCAGCGAAACGTGGGAGGCGAGCCGGTTGCGGACCTTATTGTCCGCCACTCCGTTCTGACAGGCATCGACCCTCCACCCGAGATCGCCGCCACCATGATCGACGAATATCCCATCCTGTTCGTCGCGGCGGCACTGGCGCAGGGCCGTTCGGTGATCCGCGGAATCGAGGAAATGCGCGTCAAGGAATCGGATCGGATCGCGGTGATGGCCAAAGCGCTAGGCGAGTGCGGCGCGCGCGTCGAAGAGCTGCCCGACGGCCTGATCGTCGAAGGCAGCGGCGGCGAGTTGCTCGCGGGCGGCGCGACGGTGACGACACACCTCGACCACCGGATCGCGATGAGCATGGCCGTGGCCGGGCTGGTCAGCCGGGCGGCCGTCACCATCGACGACATGTCGCCGGTCGCAACCAGCTATCCCGGCTTCGAGGCAAGCCTGCGCGAGCTCGGCGTGGCATGACCCCGCTGATCGCCGATATTGTCGGGCTCGTCGGCAGCGTGATCTTCATCGGTGCGTTCAGCTATGCGAATGTCTCGCCGTCGATGAACAAGGTGATGTTCAACGTGCTCAACCTGATCGGGGCGGTTCTGCTGCTGATATCGCTGTCCGTGAGCTTCAATCTGGCGGCCGTGGTCCTGGAGTCGGCTTGGGCGTTCATCGCCGTGCTGGGGCTGGCGAGCGCGCTGCGGGCGCGGAAAACCGACGCATGATCATTGCCGTCGACGGTCCCGCTGCGTCGGGCAAGGGCACGATTGCCCGTGCGCTGGCCGATCACTTCGGCTTGCCACATCTCGACACGGGATTGCTCTACCGCGCGGTCGGGCTGTCGGTGCTGCGCCATGGCGGCGACCCAGAACGCGAACTCGACGCCCTGCGCGCCTGTGCGTTCAGCGAGGCCATGCTCCACGACCCTGACATAAGGTGCGAAGCGGCGTCGCGCGCCGCCTCCGTGGTTTCCGCGCATCCGGCCGTGCGGCAGGCCTTGCTCGAGCGCCAGCTCGATTTTGCCGCTCAGCCAGGGGGCGCTGTGCTCGATGGCCGCGACATCGGCACGGTCATCGCGCCGGCTGCCGATACGAAGCTGTTCGTCACGGCCACGCCCGAAGTACGCGCAAGGCGCCGTTTCGCGCAGCTCGTCGGAGAAGGCAGCCATGTGTCCTACGACCACGTATTGACCGACATCTTCGACCGCGATGCGCGTGATTCCGGCCGCGCGGCCGCGCCGCTGCGGCTGGCGGACGACGCCGCGCTGCTCGATACAAGCGCGCTGGATATATCGCAGGCGATTGCGCAGGCGATACGCCTCGTCGGGTGCCGCCAAGCCTGATAGATCGGCAAGATGCTGATCCCACGAGATCTTCCCGGACTTCTCATCGCCATGGGCTTGGCCGTCGGAGCCGCGCCGCCCAAGACGCTGGCGCCCGCGCCCATGCCGCCCCTTGCACCTGCGGAGCACGATCCCACGCTCGATGTCGGCGGCAAGCAAGTCGCAGCGCGAAAGGTCGACACGCGCATGACGGTTGCCGTGAAGATCAACGACACCGGGCCTTATCGTTTCGTCGTCGATAGCGGGGCGGACACGACGGTCGTCGGGCAACGAATTGCCAAGGCGCTCGCCCTCCCGCCCGGCCGCCCCGTCATTCTCAATGCGATGACGGCGACCAGCCGCGTCGATCGCGTCCTCGTCGACGCGCTGACAATTGGCGACACGCGCGTGCCGTACCTCGAACTGCCCGTGCTGGCCGAAGTCGACATCGGTGGCGACGGCATGATCGGCATCGACGCGCTCGTCGAGCAGCGGCTGATGCTCGATTTCGAGAAGCGGCTCATCAAGGTCGAGGACGCAAGCCGTCCTGCCCCTCGCTATGACGGCGAGATCGTTGTAACCGCCCGGCTACGCAAGGGACAGCTCATCCTGACCCACGCGCGCGCCAATGGCACTCAGGTCAGCGCCGTCATCGATACGGGCTCCGAAATCACGATCGGCAACGGCGTGCTGCGCGATCAGCTGCTGCGCCGCGGCACCCGTTTTACCGAGGTCGAGGCCACGGGTGTTACCGGTGTCAAGATGATGCTCAAGGTCGCGCGCGTGCACGAACTGAGGCTGGGGCCGGTCGTGCTCAGCGACGTGCCGCTCGCGTTCGCCGATGTGCCGCCTTTTACCGTCTTTGGACTGGCGGACCAGCCGGCGTTGCTGCTCGGCACCGACATGATGGATGCATTCCGGCGCGTCTCGCTCGATTTCCGAGCGCGCAAGGTGCGATTCCAGCTACGCCGGTGCCAGTCTACCGGGATCACGATCTCCACGCAGCAGTCATCGGCCCTGTCGCGCATCTCGATGGAGTACGGGAGCAGCGCGGCATGCCTGCGCTGACCATGCTTGCCTTGGAAGGGGTTTTCCGTTAGGGGCGCGCTCGTCCAGCGAGCCTGAGCGTTCGCGGAGGAAGGCGCGTGGAGCAATCCATGCGCCGTTTTCGCTTTAGCGTACCTCTGCACAAGAGCGTTTTTCGCACGCCGGACACCGTTTGGGACATGGGGTTCCTCGCGGTCGTTCTGGTCAAAAGACCGGCGGAACCAACCGCCTGGCCGGACAAAATAAACTCTGAGGAACAAGACTTTTATGGCGACAGCCGCACTCCCGACCCGCGACGATTTCGCGGCCCTCCTTGAAGAAACCCTGGGTGCCGACGGCACTTTCGAAGGGAAAGTGGTCAAGGGCACCGTTACCGCCATCGAAAACGACCTTGCCGTCATCGACGTCGGCCTGAAGTCCGAAGGCCGTGTCCGGTTGAGCGAATTTGCCGCACCCGGCCAGAAAGCCGATCTGAAGGTCGGCGACATTGTTGAAGTGTTCGTCGACCGTGTCGAGAACATGCATGGGGAAGCCATGCTCAGCCGCGACCGCGCCCGCCGCGAAGCCGCCTGGGACAAGCTGGAACAGGAATTCACCAAGTCGGCGCGCGTCGACGGTGTCATCTTCGGCCGGGTCAAGGGCGGCTTCACCGTCGACCTCGACGGAGCGGTAGCTTTCCTGCCCGGGTCGCAAGTCGATATCCGCCCGGTACGCGACGTTCAACCGCTGATGGACATTCCGCAGCCGTTCCAGATCCTGAAGATGGACCGCAAGCGCGGCAACATCGTCGTGTCGCGCCGCGCGATCCTCGAGGAAAGCCGTGCAGAAGCACGCACTGGCCTGATCTCGACGCTGAGCGAAGGCCAGATCATCGACGGTGTCGTCAAGAACATCACCGACTATGGTGCCTTCGTCGACCTCGGCGGCATCGACGGCCTGCTCCATGTCACGGACATGAGCTACAAGCGGGTCAACCATCCGAGCGAAGTCATCAACATCGGTGATACGGTGAAGGTGCAGATCGTCCGCATCAACAAGGATACGCAGCGTATCTCGCTGGGCATGAAGCAGCTCGAGAGCGACCCCTGGGAAGGCGCGGAAACGAAGTACGCGATCGGCACCAAATTGTCGGGCCGCGTTACCAACATCACCGAATATGGCGCGTTCGTCGAGCTGGAGCCGGGCATCGAAGGCCTTGTCCACGTCAGCGAAATGTCGTGGACGAAGAAGAACGTGCACCCCGGCAAGATCGTCTCCACGTCGCAGGAAGTCGATGTCATCGTGCTGGAGGTCGACAGCGAGAAGCGTCGCGTTTCGCTGGGCCTGAAGCAGGCGATCTCCAATCCGTGGGAGCAGTTCGAAGCCGATCACCCTGTGGGTTCGGTCGTCGAGGGCGAAGTCAAGAATTCGACCGAATTCGGGTTGTTCATCGGCCTCGACGGCGATGTCGACGGCATGGTCCACATGTCGGATATCGCTTGGGGCATTTCGGGCGAGGATGCGCTCAACCTGCACCGCAAGGGCGAGACGGTGAAGGCCGTGGTTCTTGCCATCGAGGCCGACAAGGAGCGTATCTCGCTCGGCATGAAGCAGCTTGAAAAGGGCGCGCCTGCAATGGCGGGCAGCGCTGCCTCGACGGGGAGCAATGCAAACGTCGCGAAGAACGCGATCGTGACCGTGACAGTGCTCGAGGTTCGTGACGGCGGGCTCGAAGTCCAGATCGGCGACGATGGAGCGACCGGCTTCATCAAGCGCAGCGACCTTGGCCGCGACCGTGACGAGCAGCGCGCCGAACGCTTCCAGACAGGTCAGAAGTTCGACGCGATGGTGACCGGTTTCGATCGCTCGAAGAAGCCGACGTTCTCGATCAAGGCCATGCAGATGGCCGAAGAGAAGCAGGCCGTTGCGCAGTACGGATCGTCGGACTCCGGTGCATCGCTCGGCGACATCTTGGGTGAAGCGCTGAAAGCACGCGAACCCAAGAGTTAAGCTGGACCTGGCTGAACGCCCGATCCGAATATAGGAATACCTCGTCTGATATCGCGCGAATCGGCTGTAAAAAACGACCGATTCGCGCGGTTTTTTATGAAAGTTTCTGGGAGAACTCCTTAACGGAGCATTTACCAGCTTTGTAACTATCTGATTCAATTCGCTTCCGAAATAAAATTTTCTAATATGGGCGCGCTGCTTGCGCTCACTGCCGCCTTCGCTAAATTCAAGCTGCTCTGGCAGTCATTTCGCGAGTTCGCCGGGCACGCCACTGGACCAGTCCCGGGCCAGATAAGCGGGGAAACTGTCTTGATCCGTTCTGAACTTGTTACGCACCTGGCATCTGAAAATTCAGATCTGACCGTTCGCGAAGTCGAAGCCATCGTCGAATGCTTTTTCGACGACATCATAGAGCAATTGGCCGCCAACGGACGGGTTGAGCTCCGGGGCTTCGGCACCTTCTCGACGCGTGCTCGCGACGGTCGAACCGGCCGCAACCCGCGAACGGGCGACGCCGTTGCCGTGGCATCGAAACGTGTCCCCTATTTCAAGCCCGGCAAGGAAATGCGCGATCGACTTAACGTCTGAGCGCCCCAAAATTCAGCAGGCCGGTGACGCAGCCAAGAGCGAGAGGCGGGCGGCCTGGCGATAACTTTGGGAATAAGCTTGGCAATTCGCGGCCGAGACGAGGTCGCCGATGTCATCGAAACCGGCAGCCCGCTACGCCCGTCAAAATTTCGATGGCTGCAGAAATCGAACTGGCGCTATGGGTGATGTGCCGTGCGGACGTGGCGAAACCGGTAGACGCAGCGGACTTAAAATCCGCTTCTCACAGAGAGTGCGGGTTCGAGTCCCGCCGTCCGCACCATCATCGCCGCACGCAGAGCAAGGCACGTTGCCCCGCCGTCGGCTGGGCTCCATAAGTGCGGCATGTCCGTTCCATTCCGCCCTGTCCTGATCGCGCTGCTCGGTCTGCTCGCTTCGTGCGGCAGTCAACGCGATGATGGAGAGATCACCGTGAGCGTCATTGGTGATCGCCCGCGGCTTGTCGACCCGGATCGAATGGCGCTGACGCAAAGCGATGCAGTGCTTGCGAACGCAACCGCCATGGGGCTCGTCGCTCTCGACGGTAACGGGCAGGTCGAGCCTGCCCTTGCCGAAAGCTGGATTGTGACCGGCGACGGCCTGAGCACGATATTTCGTATCCGCCAGGCGCAATGGCCCGATGGCAGCGAAGTCACCGGTGAAGATGTCGCGCAGAGCCTCAACCGAGCAATCGCGCCTGGCAGCCGGAACCCGATCAAGCCGCTGCTCACAGCCGTCGATGCCTTTGTCGGAATGACGGGACGCGTTATCGAAGTCAGGCTGAAAGTCCCGCGGCCGAATTTGCTGCAGCTGCTGGCCCAGCCCGAGATGGGTATTCGGAGAAACGGGCGCGGAACCGGGCCTTTTCGCATTGCCCGCATTCGCGGCACGACCGTCCGACTTGTCCCCGTCGTGCACGAAGACGATCCCACAGACGAGGCGCCGGACGTGGTCCTGCTCCGCCATGAACGCGCTGCGCTTGCCATTGCCCGTTTTCAGGCAGACCGCAGCGATCTCGTGATGGGGGGTACGCTGGCCGACTGGCCGATCGCGCGGACGGCGCGGACCCGCCCGGGGATCCTGCGCTTCGACGCGGGGCAAGGGCTGTTCGGCCTTGCGGTGGTCGGCAAGTCGATATTCCTCTCGACCAGCAATGTGCGGCGCGCCCTGTCGATGGCGATTGACAGGGCCGCCCTCCCCCGCGCGCTCGACCTTGACGGCTGGGCCGTATCCGACGCCATTCTTCCAGCGCAGTTCGACAGTGCGCGTGTGCCCGAACGTCCCGATTGGGCGAGCGTTGCCATTGCCCAGCGCCGCGCCATGGCTGCCGCGCAGATCAATGAGTGGCGCAGCGGCGGTCGCGTGCCACCTACCGTGCGCATCGCGTTACCGCCCGGGCCCGGCATGCGCCTGTTGTTCGCGCGGATCGCCGCAGACTGGCGCGCCATCGGCGTGGCGGCTGTGCCCGTCGGACTGCGCGATCCAAACGCAGACCTGCGGCTCATCGATGCCGTGGCACCCAACGCAAGCAGCAACTGGTTCCTGACCCAAGTGTCATGCGCCGCGGGCCTGGTCTGCGATGCCCGGGGCGACGCAGCGCTGGTTGCATCCCGCGCCGCAGAGACGCTGGAATTGCGATCGGCCCGCCTTGCCGATGCCGATGCGGATGCGACGGCGCGGGCAAGCTTCATTCCTCTGGGCGTGCCGGTGCGCTGGTCGCTCGTCGATCCGTCGCTGTCGGGATGGAAGGAGAATGCCCTGGGCAGCCATCCGCTGAACGAGCTACGGCCGCCACGGCGCACGGCGAACTGACGCGCCACTGGCAATTGCGGAGAACTTTCCCATATTCGGGATGAAGGGATTGTACGCCGATGCCCAAGACGATCGATTTCGACATGTTGACGGCCAAGGCCGGCCTTGGCGGCACCGACCCCGCCGCCGTGCGGCGCCGGATCGAGGGCATGGAGAAGCTGCTCGAAGGCCTGTTCGTCATTCCTGGCATCAATCGCCGGGTCGGGCTGGATGTCATCCTCGACTTCATCCCCGTAGGGGGAAGCGTGATTGCCGCCGCCATGGGCAGCTACCTGGCCTGGGAAGCCCGCAACCTCGGCATGCCGCGCCATGCCTATCTGAGGATCGCAGGCAATATCGGGGTGGACGCCCTGTTGGGGGCAATCCCGCTCATCGGCGTCGTGCCCGACTTTTTCTTCCGCTCGAACACGCGCAATTTGAATATCATCAAAAAGCACCTGGACCGGCACCACCCGAGTACGGCGGTCATCGACGGCTAGCGTTCGTCCCGCCAGATCTTGACGCGTGCCGAAGACGCGATGCCGCCTTCCTGTGTCCGGCTGCAGCGCGCGTAGCGGAGCTGCAGGTCGAGGCAGAACCAGATCTCGTCGAGCCAGCCGCCCTTTGTCGCCGTGACGCGTATCATATTGGGCGCAATGCCGGGATTTGCGCGGGCAAGCGCGGTGGCGAGCGCACCGGCGCTCAGGCCGCTGCGCCGGGACAACGCGTCCATTTCGGGAAAGCGCAATTTTCCGAACAAGCCGGTCGAGCGACGGAAATATTCCTCGGCGGTGACATTCATGCAGCTGCCATGCTTGGCCCATTCATGCTGCTGCAGCTGTGCCGAAGGTGTCGCGCAAAGATTTGCGCGGATCGTCGCTTCGGGCAGCAGTTCGACGGGACGGCAATATTGCGGCCAGTCCCTGCCCGCCCCGTCCGGCCACAGGCCGTGGAGCACAAACCCGAAGCGACCGTCGGTCCCGCACTGGAAGGATGCGGTGTCGTGCTCCCGACAGAATTGCGGGCTCCAGCTGATCGCCAGCGTATAGCTGGACGTCGGCAGCACGCGCTTGCCAACGCGCGTGTCGGGCAGGTCCGGGCGCGGGCGGTCGATCTGGGGCGGGACATTGCACGTCACCGGCTGCGCCACGGCAGCGAACGGCACGGCAGCCAAAAGAGCCGCGACAAGGTGTTTCACGAGAACGTGTCCGTGAGGCTCGGTTGCTGGCCCGCGAACCAATGCTTCGCGTCCGGTCGGAACAGCATCCACACTGCCGCGGCGTTCAGGCCAAGGGTCAGCAGCGCCACGATCGCCATGAGCGGCGCCACCGTGCCCGTCGTGAGCCCCATGACGATGCCGGGCACCCCGATAAGCCCGATCACGAAGAAAACGACCAGAATCCACTTCGCGACGACCGACGCACGGCGCGCGACGAAGTACCAGAGCAGCAGCGTGATCAGCAGGCCGAAGCCGAGCGTCGCGGGCAGAAACCAGTCGGGGAGAAGTTGACTGTTCGGCGCGGCGGCCATCTGCTCCTGCAAATTCGTCCAGTTCAGCGCGTTATTGGCCAGCCCGAGCGCCATGGCCCCCAGATAGCAGCGTTCGAACGTGATAATCGACGGCGGGCGTTCCATCTCGGGCTCCTGCTTCCAATTGATCCAGCCTAGTCAGGCGAGCGCGAAATCCAAGCCGATATCGGCGGCGGGCGCGCTCTGGGTAAGTCGCCCGACCGAGATAAAGGTTACGCCGGTTTCAGCCTTGGCGCGGATCGTGTCGAGCGTAACGCCGCCTGACGCCTCGGTCGGCACGCGGGCTGCGACGAGGCCGACGGCGGTTTTCAAAGCCCCGGCAGCCATATTGTCGAGCAGCAGATGCGTCGCGCCCGCCGCCAGCGCAGGCTCGATCTGGTCGAGGCAGTCGACCTCGACGATGATATGTTCCACGCCTGCCGCCTTGGCGCGCCGCGTGGCTTCGCCGACCGATCCGGCGACGGCGACATGATTGTCCTTGATCATCGCCGCGTCCCACAGGCCCATGCGGTGGTTGGTCGCGCCGCCCATGCGTGTCGCGTATTTTTCCAGCACGCGCAGGCCGGGAATGGTCTTGCGGGTATCGAGCAGGATGCAGCCGGTGCCCGCGATGGCATCGACATAGGCACGCGTCATCGTCGCGATCCCGGACAGATGCTGCACGGTATTGAGCGCCGACCGCTCCGCCGTCAGCAGCGCGCGGGCATTGCCCGCCAGGCGCATGAGGTCGGTCCCCGGCGCTGCGGCTTCGCCCTCCCCCACCAGCAGCTCGATCTCGACCGAAGGGTCGAGGGCACGAAAAAAGGCTTCGGCAATCGGCAAGCCAGCGACGGTGATCGCATCGCGGCTGTCCATCACCCCCGTAAAGCGCGCCTCCGCAGGAATGACGCTTTCGGACGTCACGTCGCGCGGGGGGCTGCCGAGATCCTCGGCCAGCGTCGCGGCGACGAATGCATCGAGGTCGAAACGATCAAGCGCGAAGGTCACAACAGTCCCACGATATTGCAGGAAGAGTCTGTCGAACCGTGGTCAGGGAGCGACGAGTTGAAGCACATGATGTTGCGACCGGGCATGGCGGCAAGTGTTAGCGGGTCTGCCCGGCTGTAGGACAGCAAAATTTCACGTGTGCGCATCCTCCGGTCACGCAAACGGCCGGTTCAGCCTGACGATCATCAAGTTGAGACAGGCAGCAAAGCTGACCCAGACAAGATACGGTACGATCAGCCAGCTTGCCGTAACCGAATAGGGGCGCAGGCCGATGCACAGGGCGAGCACCGATCCCCACAGGAAGACCACTTCGATCAGCGCCAGATCGGGCCGCTTGAACTTGAAGAAGAGCGGAGACCAGACGAAATGCGCGACGAAATTGACGACATAAAGGACGATGACGGCGGTCCGCCCGGCCTCACTGGTCGCACCGTTGTACGCCAGCACGGCCGCCCAGGCGGCAAGGCCGAGAATAAGCGTCCATGCCGGTCCGAACAGCCAGTCAGGGGGCTGCCATGCCGGCTTCTTCAAATTCTTGTACCAGGGCCCGATCTCGGTCACGAGACCGCCGACACCGCCCAGAATGACGGCCCAGGCAATGGCGGCAAGGACGGGGGTGGAGAGCACTGGCGTTTCCCTTTTTCTAGTCTGCCCTAGGCCGCACCACCGCGGGTGTGAATGCCGACGGCGAAAGATAATTTGGTCGGCCACGCCGCTCCGCGGTCGAAAAGGGCAGCCCAAAGAAACACGTGCGGGCCACCCGGCGCGACAAGAGCGAGACGGCTAGCGCGCCCCGAGATCCCCCTGCCCGACCGTGTTGCCCGCCATGGCGAGCATCCGGTCGAGGCTCCGCTTGGCGCGCACCCGCAGCCCCTCCTCGATCTCGATACGCGGCTGGAGATCGCGGAGCGCGACATAGAGCTTTTCCATCGTGTTGAGGGCCATGTACGGACAGATGTTGCAGTTGCAGTTGCCGTCCGCGCCCGGAGCGCCGATGAAGTGCTTTTCGGGCAGGGCCTTTTCCATCTGGTGCATGATGTGCGGCTCGGTCGCCACGATCAGCGTGTCGCCGGGGAAATCCTTGGCAAAGGCCAGGATACCGCTCGTGCTGCCGACATAATCGGCATGGTCGAGGATATGTGCGGGGCATTCGGGGTGCGCGGCGACCGGCGCCCCGGGATGCTTGGCTTTCAGCTTGACCAATTCGGTCTCGCTGAATGCTTCGTGCACGATGCACACGCCCGGCCACAACAGCATGTCGCGGCCGGTCTTGCGCGCAAGATAGCCGCCGAGGTGCTTGTCAGGGCCAAAGATGATCTTCTGGTCCCTGGGGATTTGCGACAGGATCTTGTCGGCGGATGACGAGGTCACGATGATGTCGCTCAGCGCCTTCACCTCGGTCGAGCAGTTGATGTAGGTCAACGCGATGTGGTCCGGGTGCGCGGCGCGGAACGCCGCGAATTTGTCGGGCGGGCACGAATCCTCGAGGCTGCAGCCCGCGTCCATGTCGGGCAGGACGACGATCTTGTCGGGCGACAAGATCTTGGCGGTGTCGGCCATGAACTTCACGCCGCAAAAGGCGATGACGTCGGCATCGGTTGCCGCGGCCTTGCGCGACAGGTCGAGGCTGTCGCCGACGAAGTCGGCCAGATCCTGGATCTCGGGCTTTTGATAATAATGCGCCAGGATGACCGCGTTGCGCTCCCTGCGCAGGCGGTCGATCTCGGCGCGAAGGTCGGTGCCGTGCAAATTGCCCGATTGAAAACTCATGTCCGCTCCTGCGCCCCGCCGGGGGCCTGACGCGATATAGGCGGATTGCCGCGCGATTACAGCCCGGGTGAAACGCACTGCGGGCGCCCGCAGCCGAGGGCAGACGACGTCGCCTGCCCGTCAGCGACCCGTCACGAGCGGCGTCGCCGGAGGGGCGGGAAAGGAAAGGCCGGGGACCGACTCGCCGGGAGACCCTGCAACCGTCGCTGCATAGATGCGGGCGCCCAGCGGCGAATAGGCAATGAGGTCGATCACCACGATGGTTGTGACGAGCGTCGCCAAGCACACCAGCCAGGCAGGATGGACGCGCCGGTCGCGGCGCCAATCGCGGGCCAGGCCTGCCAACGGAAATACCGCGCCCGCAAGACAGGCGATCTCCATCGCCAGGGCGTCATGAACGGCATCGGCAGCAGACGGCCGAAGCCCGGACCCATGAGCATCGTCATGCCGCCGATATGAAGACGCGCGTGCCAGTCGGTCCGCTTGCGCATCGCGACGGCCGCAATGGTCAGGCCGACGAAAGCGAACAGAGTCATCGGGTCGCTGATCAGGAAGTGCTGCGGCAGGAAGAAAAACGGCACGGTGCCATTGCGGGCCATGGCCGTGGTCACCGCAAGGCCTGCGATCACCATCAGGACGAGCCAGCCCGTTGCAAGCCAGCCCAGCCGGCGATGGAGTGCCAGGGGGCCACGCGTCGCGAACCAGGTCTGGGCAAGGAAAATGGCGACCCACCCCATGAAGACGATCGCGTGGAAGTGAACGCGCGCCGGCGCCGCGAAGGTCGAGCGGCCCATGCTCAGCTGAAAGCTGAACCCGGCCACGATCGTGAGGGCCATGGCGATGGCGAGCCCGCTGAAAAAGCGCTCGCCCGGTGCTGCCTCGTCAAAACGCGGTGCGATGGTCGCCATGTCGAATTCCCCCCCGGAAGTGCCAAGGGTACCACACCGGACAGCGCCCATCAACGAAGCCTAGCGGTTTGGCGGATAGATTTCCCGTGCCGGCCGGCTCTCGTCCCACGGCACGGGCGCGCCCTGGCCTTCCGGCTCCCAGGGATAGCGCACGACGACCTTGACCTCGCCCAGCCCCGCCGCGCGCAATGGGGCAGCGACAAGCTCCTGCATGGCCTCGTGCGCGCTGGCCCGCGCGCGCTCGAGATGTTCGCGCTTGTTCGCCGAATCCGCCGCGCGCAGGGCGGCACGGGCAGCGACCTGGCCGTTGAGGCGCTGCGCGGCGTCGCGCGACATGAACATGCCAGTGGTGCCGATGCGGGTCGCGCCGCTCGCGTCGACATTGGGTTTTGCGGGCGCGACATCGGGCAGCCGGATCGTCATTGTTCGGGTCGCGGCATCCCAGCGATAGGCGTGGGCGTCGACGCCACGCAGATCGACGAAATAATCGACGCTATAGGGATAGCGCATGGTCAGGCTGGTTGGCAGCAGCCCGGCAAAACCCGGATCCGATCCGCGGGCGATCACCTCGCCGCTGAGCGTCGCGACCCGCATGTCGCGCGCCTTGGCAAAGGTCTCGGAAAGTGTGCGCGCGGATTCGAGGCCAAGCTCGCGCTCTGCCTTGTCGGCACGCGCCTGGGCTCGCCAGACCATCACTGCCGCGACCGCGAGCAACAGGACGGCGGCCGCGGCCAGCAGCTTCAGGCGAGGTGCCATGCCCCCTCCGCCTGCGCGACGATGCCACGATCGCGCAGATCGATGAGGTGCGCGAGCACCGACTGGCCCGCCGCCGGATACAGCCGCGCGTCGACGCCCTTGTACATCAGCGGGACCATGGCGGTGACGTCGCCGACGCCCTCACCCACCAGATGCAGGATCTGCCGCTCGCGCTGCTTGCGGTGGCCGCCGAGGCCGCGGACGAATTGCTGGGGGTTGGTTACCGGTTCGCCGTGCGCCGGATAGTAGACCGCGTCGCTGCGCATCGCGAGCTTGTCGAGGCTGCGCATGTAATCCGCCATGTCGCCATCGGGCGGGGACACGACGGTCGTCGACCACCCCATGACGTGATCGCCGGTAAACAGCGCCTTCTCCTCGACCAGATGATAGCACAGATGGTTCGAGGTATGGCCTGGCGTCGCGACGGCCTCGAGAGTCCAGTCGGGACCTGCCAGGCGGTGGCCATCGGCCAGGATGCGATCTGGCGCATAGGTCCGGTCGAAAGCCGCATCGGCACGCGGGCCGCTGTCGTCCAGAACCAGCGGCGCACAGCCGACGATCTCGGCGCCCGTTTCCGCGGCGAGAAGGGCGGCAGCAGGCGAATGGTCGCGGTGCGTATGGGTGCAGACGATGGCCATGATCCGTTCGCCCGCAGTTGCCCGAAGGATGCCGTCGACATGCGCGCTCTCTGCCGGACCCGGGTCGATCACGGCGACCTGGCCCGTCCCGACGATATAGCTCTGGGTACCGGTATAGGTGAAGGGCGATGGATTGGCCGCCAATAGGCGACGCACGCGAGGCGTCAGCGGCTGCGAGATGTCAGGCTGTTGGTCGGTCGCGGGCACTTCCATGACCGGCATGTGGCGACACCCGCCCGAATGCGCAATGCACTGTCGGAAAACCTTACAGGCCGACGGTCCGTTAACCTTTTGCTAACCACTGTGTGGCAGGGTTTTCCGGCTATGTGGCGAGTTGGCACGCGCCCTGCATAGTGTCGTGTGTCCCCAACGGCGGTGTCCCCCGCCTGAGCGGCGGGTCGGTAGCAGCTTTCTGGTCTCGCGCACCGACCCGCCCTCGCCCGCTCCACAATGCGGGCACCGGTCAAACCGGCCTAGAGATCACGCACGCGAATGCCGCACTTGGCGATCAATCGGGACTCGTTGTCATCGCTGTGCCCGGTCGGGCTCACCCGCCGACGTCACGCCGATGCGACGACGCCCTTGTCGCGCATCAGCGTGGCAAGCTCGCCCGCCTCGAACATTTCCATCATGATGTCGCTGCCGCCGACGAATTCACCCTTCACGTACAGCTGGGGAATGGTCGGCCAGTCGCTGAACTCCTTGATGCCCTGGCGGATGCCCATGTCCTGAAGCACGTCGACGCTGCCAAACTCCACCCCGATGTGCTCGAGGATGGCGACCGCCTTCGACGAAAAGCCGCACTGCGGGAACAGCGGCGTGCCTTTCATGAACAGCAGCACGTCGTTCTTTGCGACCAGGTCGGCGATGCGGGCTTGGGAGTCGTCGGTCATGTCTTCGTCCTTATTCGGGGGTCGCGCAGGTGAGTTGAAGCGCGTGAAGTTCGGCGCCCATCCGCCCGCCGAGCGCGGCATAGACGGCCTTGGTCCGGGCGATGCGCGTTTGTCCGGCAAAACTCGCCGCCGTCACTTTCGCCGCATAATGATTGCCGTCACCGGCGAGGTCGGTGATCTCGACGGCGGCATCGGGAATACCGGCACGGATCAGCGCCTCGATCTCGGCAGCGGCCATCGCCATTATTGCGATTCCATCAGCTGACGACGCGCCTCGACGGTCTTGTCGGCCAACGCCTGGCGGATGGCGGTCTCGTCGGTCTCGACCGACGCGGCAGTCAGGTCGCCGAGCAGCTTGCGCACGACATCGTCGTCGCCGGCTTCCTCGAAATCGGCCTGGACGACGGCGGTCGCATAGGCAGCGGTCTCTTCGGGCGTCAGGCCCATCAGGCCTGCAGCCCATTGGCCGACGAGCTTGTTGCGCCGCGCCGTGACACGGAAGGCCATGTCCTCGTCACGGGCGAATTTGGTTTCGAAGGCGCGCTCGCGATCGTCGAATTGGGTCAAGTTGGGCCTCCAGGCAGGTCAGAAAGGAAATAGGGTCAGTCGAGCGTCACGACAACCTTGCCGATCGCCTTGCGGCTCGCGAGGTGAGCGATCGCGTCGCCGCCACGCTCGAAAGAAAAGGTCTCGGTGACTTTCGGCGCGATCTTGCCGTCGGCCCACAGGCGGAAAAGATGCGCGATATGGTCGGCGTTCCTTGCGGGCGAACGCGCGGCGAACGCGCCCCAGAAGACGCCGCAGACGTCGCAGCTCTTGAGCAGCGTCAGGTTGAGGGGAAGCCTGGGAATACCGGCCGGGAAGCCGACGACGAGATAGCGCCCCTCCCACGCGATCGAACGCAGCGCGGGTTCGCAATAATCGCCCCCCACGGCATCGTAGATCACGTCGGCGCCATTCTTGCCGAGCGCCGCCTTGAACGTGTCGGCCAGTGCCTTCGACTGGTCGCGGTCGAACGGCGCCGAGCCGTAGAGCACCACGTCGGACGCGCCCGCCGCGCGCACCGCCGCCGCCTTTTCTTCGGTCGATACGGCGCCGATGACCCGCGCGCCGAACGCGACGCCGAGTTCGACGGCGGCCAGGCCGACACCGCCGGCGGCGCCGAGCACCAAGAGGGTCTCGCCCGCGGCCAGCCGGCCGCGGTCGACCAGCGCATGGATCGATGTCGCATAGGTGAGGAGCAGCGCCGCACCATCGGCGAAGCTGCGACCTTCCGGCAAGTGATAGGCCGAGACCGCTGGAATCGCGACCTTTTCGACCAACCCACCGTGCCCTGTCACCGCGATGACCCGGTCGCTGACCTTGAAGCCGGTGACACCCTCGCCGACCGCTTCGACGATCCCGGCGATCTCGCCGCCGGGCGCAAAGGGGCGTGGCGGCTTGATCTGGTATTTGTCCTCGATGATCAGCACGTCGGGGAAGTTGATCGCACAGGCCTTGACCGCGACCAGCAGCTGTCCCGGACCCGCCACCGGCGCGTCGATGTCACGCATCTCGAGCGTCTCGGGTCCGCCGACGCTCGTCGAAAGTAATGCCTTCACGCTGCCTGTCTCCCGTTCAGCCACGGTCGCGCCGCGGTCATCCGGCCCTCGTAGTTTCCGATTGCGGCGTCGCTGGCAAGCGTCAATCCGATCTCGTCGGTGCCGTTCAGCAGGCACGACTTGCGGAAGGGGTCGATCTCGAAGGTGAAGCGATCCTGGAACTGCGTGGTGACCGTCTGCGCCTCGAGGTCGATGTGAATGGGGTCGCCCTGCGCGGCCACTTCCATCAACCGGTCGATCGCGGCCTGCGGCACGACAACGGTCAGGATGCCGTTCTTGTAGGCGTTGCCCGAGAAGATATCCGAGAAGGACGGCGCGATCACCGCTTTCACGCCCATGTCGTCGAGCGCCCAGGCGGCATGCTCACGGCTCGACCCGCAGCCGAAGTTGTCGCCTGCAATCAGGACCGGGGCACCGGCATAGGCCGGATCGTCGAACACGTTCCCTTCCTCTGTCCGCACCGTTTCGAATGCGCCCTTCGCAAGCCCGGCGCGGGTAATCGTCTTCAGCCATTTGGCGGGAATGATGACGTCGGTATCGACGTTCTTGCGACCGAACGGATAGGCGCGGCCATCGATGGTGGTGACGGGGTTCATTCGGAGTCCTCGATGAGCCAGTCTTCGAGGCGTAATCCATCGACCCGCGCGAACTCGCGCGTGTTGTTCGTCACGACGACGAGCCCCAAGCTGCGCGCATGTCCGGCAATAAGCATGTCATACGCCCCTATGATCTGCCCGGACCTGGCAAGAGTTGCCTGGATGTCGCCCGAATGCCTGGACGCCTTCTCGTCGAAATCCAACAGGCGAAGACCGGAAACCAGCCGTTCAGTCAAGTCACGCTGAAAATCGGGACGGGCCGATCGCTCGGCACCATGAACAAGTTCGTGGAGCGTGACAGTTGAGATGCCCATCTCGCCATGATGTCGCTTGAAGCGCGCTGCCATCTTGCTGTCGGGCCGGCGCATCACGTGAATGCACAAATTGGTGTCCAGCATGTAGCGAAGCGTCAACCGTCGATTCCCCACTCACGCTCCTGATGCGGAGGCTGCTCGCGCTCGGGGAAATCGGGGTTCGGCCCCCTCGCGAAAAAATCGTCCCAGATATCGTCCTTCGGCGTGATCACGAGACGGTTTCCCTCTCGCCGCACGATGACGTCCTTCACGGTCTCCGGAAAGGCGAGCGCCTTTGGAATGCGCACCGCCTGGCTGCGGTTCGACTGGAAGATCTTGGTCTCGGCGTTCATGGTCCGGACCTAGGCCGCATTATGGGATATGTCAACGCCATATCCCAAAAGCAGGCCCGATCGAGAAGTCGCTCGACTAACGACTACCCCATCAACTCCCGTACATCGGTCAGTCGACCCGTCACCGCCGCAGCTGCCGCCATGGCGGGGCTCAGCAGATGCGTACGCGCGCCCGGGCCTTGCCGCCCCACGAAATTACGGTTGCTTGTGCTTGCACAGCGTTCGCCGCTCGGGACCTTGTCGGGATTCATGCCGAGACAGGCCGAGCAGCCGGGTTCACGCCATTCGAGGCCGGCGTCGGTGAAGATGCGGTCGAGCCCCTCGGCTTCGGCTTGCGCTTTCACCAGGCCCGAACCCGGCACGACGATCGCCCATTTGACGCCATCGGCCTTCTTGCGGCCCTTCAGCACGGCGGCAGCGGCGCGAAGGTCCTCAATGCGGCTGTTGGTGCAGCTGCCGATGAAGATGTTCTCGACCGCGACGTCCTGCATCCGCTGGCCCGGCGTCAGGCCCATATAGGCGAGCGACTTGGCAGCTGCTTCCTGTTTCGACGGATCGGCAAAGCTCGTCGGATCGGGGACGGTGCCGGTGATCGCGATGACGTCCTCGGGGCTGGTGCCCCAGGTCACGTTCGGCCCGATATCCGCAGCATCGAGGACGACCGTCTTGTCGTAGGTCGCACCCGCATCGGTCGGCAGCGTCCGCCAATAGGCGACGGCGGCGTCCCAATCCGCGCCCTGCGGCGCCATCGGGCGGCCCTGCAGATAGGCGAACGTTTTCTCGTCGGGCGCGATCAGGCCGGACCGAGCCCCGCCCTCGATCGCCATGTTGCTGACGGTCAGGCGGCCCTCGATGCTGAGGTCGCGGATGACGGAGCCGGTGAATTCGATGACATAGCCGGTGCCGCCGGCGGCCCCGATCTTGCCGATGATGGCGAGAACCACGTCCTTGGCGCTGACGCCGAAGCCGAGAGAGCCGTCGACGCGAACTTCCATCGTTTTGGAAGGGGATAGCTGCAGAGTCTGCGTCGCCAGCACATGTTCGACCTCGCTGGTGCCGATGCCGAAGGCAAGCGCGCCCAGCGCCCCGTGCGCAGCCGTGTGGCTGTCGCCGCAGACGAGCGTCGTGCCGGGCAGGGTAAAGCCCTGTTCGGGGCCCACGACATGCACGATGCCCTGCCGGGCAGCGACGGCATCGATGTACGGCACGCCGAATTCGGCGACGTTCGCTTCGAGCGCGGCGAGTTGCGCCGCGCTTTCGGCATCGGCGATGGGGAGCCGCATGCCGTCAGCGCCCACGCGCGCCGTCGTCGGCAGGTTATGGTCGGGTACGGCCAGGGTCAGGTCGGGCCGCCGCACCCTGCGCCCTGCGCGCCGCAGTCCTTCGAATGCCTGTGGGCTGGTGACTTCGTGGACCAGGTGCCGGTCGATGTAGACCAGGCACGTCCCGTCGGGACGGCGTTCGACGACATGGTCGTCCCAGATCTTTTCGTAAAGGGTGCGGGGTCGGCTGGCCATGGGTCCTAATGCGCGGGCGATGCTGCTTTGCCAAGGTGCGCGTTAAGGAACGCAACGCTGTCCGCGAGAACATTGTTCTTGCCGCGGAACGGTCGCGACAGCGCCATGGCGATGTCTTCATGCCCCTGCCCTGCATATTCCTTTTCCTCGACCACCGCCCCCACCGCCTTCAGCTTTGCCGCGAGGTTGCGCGCGTTTTTCGGGCGCACCGTGGTGTCGTCGATCCCGGTGACCAGCAGCATCGGCGGCGCATCCTTGCGGGCATAGGCAAGCGGCTGGGTCTCCTGCGGCCGCGGCCATTGCCCCATCGCCGCAACCGCGCGACCGGTGAAGGGATAGAAATCATAGGGGCCCGACAGCCCGACCGCGGCCTTCACGGCACCCGGCGCCCCCGCGCGCGTCAGCCATTGCGGATCGAGTGCGAGCATGGCGACCGTGTGCGCACCGGCCGAATGACCGGCGATGGCAATGCGGTCGGGATCTCCTCCAAAGCGGGCGATATTGTCGCGCGTCCAGCGCACGGCCTCTGCCCCGTCCTCGAGGAACGCGGGGAAACGGACATGGGGAACCTTGCGGTAATCGGGCAGGACCACGACAAAGCCATTGTCGGCATAGCCCCGCGCCGCCCAGCCATATTCGCCGCGCGTCCCCTTTACCCAGCCGCCGCCGTTGATGAAGATCACCACAGGGCGCCGGGCCGTGTCCGTGCCGGCCTGTGCCTGCCACACATCGAGCTTTTGCCCATGCGTCCCGAATGCGATGTCCGACCCGTGCCGATAGCTGTCGCGGTTCACGGCGCGATCGAGCAGGTCGAGGGTCCCCGGCCCTGCGGTATTCCAGACATAGGCGGAGCCCCCGACGAGCAGGCAGGCGAGGACCAGCAGCACCAAAGATTTTATCTTCATCGTCGCCGCCTAGCAGCGACGGATGGTTCCGGCGAGTCAGTCCTCGGGCGTTGTCGTGGCCGCCTGCGCCTTGACGGCCAGCGTCTTGTCGAGGCCAAGCCAGTCGCGGCGCGGCAATCCATAAAGCCGGTCGAGCAATTCGAGCTGCAAGGCAACCGGCCGGCTCGACTGCGAATTCCACAGCATCGCAATGCCCGAGCGCGTAGCCGGATCGAACAACACGGTGGCCCGATAGCCCATGACGGCGCCCTGGTGGCCGATCAGCCGGTGGCCGAGATAGTTATAATCGCGCCAGCCCAGTGCATATTGCGATGCACCCATGGCCTGGTTGAATACGCCGCGGTGGCGGTCGGTGTAGATGCGCGGCGCGTGGATGACGTCGAGCACGCGTTCGGGCAGCACTTCGGGTGCCTGACCCATTTGCGCCTGCATCCAGCGCGCCAGATCGAGAATCGACGAGTTGACGCCACCGGCCGCGGGTACCCTGTAGTAATTGTCGTTCACCGTCATCGTGCGCCGCCCGACATGCGGCCTTGCCCAGCTGCGCGAGGCGACCAGGCCTGCCCGGCTGACGCTGGCATCGACCATGCCGAGCGGGCCGAACAGGCGTTGCTGCACCGCAGCCTGGTAGGTCCGCCCCGTCAGGTTCTGCACGATTTCGCTGGCCGCGTCGAAGGCAACGTTCTGATAGGTGTGGCACGCGCCGGGCGCACACTGGTATTGCGCGCTGACGAGCTGCGGTCGCAGGACGCGGGGATCCGCCCCTGCTTCCAGCTTGTTGTCGAAGGCGTTGCGCACGATGCCGAGCCGGTGCGAGAGCAGGTCATCGACCGTTGCCCGGTTTTCGCCCCCCATTGGCAGCCGCAAGGTCGTCGCATAGGCGGCGACGGGTGCATCCAGCGAGACCTTGCCCTCGGCCGCCAGTTCCCCGACCATTGTCGCGGCGACCCCTTTCGACAGCGATGCCCAGCGAAAGACAGTGTGCGTATCGACGGGCGTGCCGCCGCCGGCCTGGGTGGTGCCATAGCCCCTGGCAAAGCTGATGCGGCCGTTTTCGACGACGGCGACAGCCAGGCCGACCATCGAAGGGTCGGCCATGATGCCGGCGATGCGGCCGTCGAAATCGCGATAGTCGACCTTGCCACGATAATTGGCCTCGACCGCAGCCGGCACATAGGCGGTTGCCGGCTTCCCCCAGGCACGCCAGGCTTCGGCCGCGCCGGGCACCGTCGCCTGGCCCCAGGCACCGCACATGACCCCGATGGCGGCAATTCCACCGAGCGAAAAGAACCGTGTATACCGTCCTGCAGCCATGACCCGCTTATTACCCACCCAATTATTAACCATAGTAGAATCAGCGATTTGGCGGCGGTGCAAGATTAAAATTCGGCAGGACATCTACCTGGTTGGCCAAAATGGGAATTTCTGCCGTCAAGCGTGGCGGTAATCCGACAGAACGTCCCCGCAGTCGGCGAGTTCCGCCTCGTGCGCCGCCTCCCGCCAGGTCTCGGCCAGTGCTTCTGCTTCCCATTGCTGCATCGCCGGATGCGCGAGGATATGCTCGACCCATGCCTGACCTGCCCCGACGTCGAGGCCATAGGTCCGGATGCGGTAGGCCACCGGCGCAAAAAAGGCGTCCGCTGCCGTGAACGCCGCGCCGGCGAGCCATGGTCCGCCGAACCGGTCGAGCCCCTCCGCAAACAGCGCGGCGATCCGCGCGACGTCGGCCCGCAACGCGTCCGACATCGGCTTCGGCTGCACGCGGACGCCGACATTCATCGTGCAGTCGTTGCGCAGCGCGGCGAAGCCGCTGTGCATTTCCGCCACTGCGCATTGCACCCAGGCCCGCGCGTCGGGATCGGTCGGAAAGACGCCATCATGCCGGTCGGCGAGGTACAGGGCGATCGCCAGCGAGTCGTGGACCAGGCGCGCATCGTCGACCAGCACGGGTACTTTGGCAGTCGGCGAAAAGCGCGCGAAATCGGTGTTGACCGCCGCGGTGAAGGGCTCCACCCGGTCGGTGAACCGCAGGTCGAGCGCCTTCATCAACACCCAGGGGCGCAGGCTCCAGCTCGAATAATTCCGGTTCGCCGTGATCAGCGTATAGGCCATGCGAAGATCAGGCCGCCAGATAATGGGCGGTCGTCTTTGCCGCGATCGCTTCCGCCGTCACGCCCGGGGCCCTTTCGATGAGCCTGAACGGGCTGGCATGATCGGGCCGCTGGAACACGGCCAGGTCGGTGATGATCATGTCGACGACGTTCTTGCCGGTCAGCGGCAGGGTGCAGGCGGGAATGAACTTGGGGTCGCCGTTCTTCGACGTGTGCTCCATCACGACGATGATGCGCTTGACCCCGGCCACAAGGTCCATGGCGCCGCCCATCCCCTTGATCATCTTGCCCGGGATCATCCAGTTGGCGATGTCGCCGTTCTCCGCCACTTCCATCGCGCCGAGCACGGTCAGGTCGATGTGCCCGCCGCGGATCATCGCGAACGACTGCTCCGATCCGAAATAGGAGGACGAGGGCAATTCGCTGATCGTCTGCTTGCCGGCGTTGATCAGGTCGGGGTCGACCTCGTCGTCATAGGGAAAGGGCCCGATGCCCAGCATGCCGTTTTCGGACTGCAGCGTGACCGTCATCCCCGCCGGAATGTTGTTCGCCACCAGCGTCGGAATGCCGATCCCGAGGTTCACGTAGAACCCGTCCTGCAATTCCTTCGCCGCGCGGGCCGCCATTTCGTCGCGGGTCCAGGCCATTATGCAACCTCCCGTTCGCGCACGGTTCTAAACTCGATCCGCTTGTCATAGGGCGCGCCGCAGATCAGGCGCTTGATGTAGATGCCGGGCACATGGATGGCATCGGGATCCAGCGATCCTACCGGAACGATCTCCTCCACTTCGGCCACCGTCATGTGGCTTGCGGTTGCCATGGGCTGGTTGAAATTGCGCGCGGTCTTGCGGAAGATGAGGTTACCGCTCTCGTCGGCTTTCCAGCCCTTGACGATGCTGAGGTCGGCGACGATCCCGCGCTCGAGGATATAGTCCTCGCCGTCGAAATTCTTAACTTCCTTGCCCTCGGCGACGAGGGTGCCGACACCCGTCCTGGTGTAGAACCCCGGGATCCCCGCCCCGCCCGCACGGCAGCGTTCCGCCAGCGTCCCTTGCGGACAGAATTCGACCTCGAGCTCGCCTGCCAGATATTGTCGCTCGAACTCCTTGTTCTCGCCGACATAGGAAGAGATCATTTTCTTCACCTGACGGCTGCGGAGCAGCTTGCCGAGGCCGACACCGTCGATACCGGCGTTGTTGCTCGCGATCGTCAGGTCCTTGACGCCCGATGCCTCCAGCGCGTCGATCAGGCGTTCGGGCATGCCCGACAAGCCGAACCCGCCGCAGCAGATCGTCATGCCGTCGCGGAGCAGGCCGTCGAGCGCGGCTGTGGCATCTGGGTAAAGTTTCTGCATCAAGGCATCCCGTCATTCGAAGGCGGCTCTGCCCTTAGGATTGCCGCGCGCGGGTCGCAACGTCCCAGTTTTGAGGATCTCGCGGTTCGCCGGCCCGGTTTGACCGGTGTCAATGCGCCTTGCGGCAAAGCGGGCGAAAACACCGCATACGCCTCACTCAGCGGAGATATGCCATGCGATCGATCCTGGTTCATGCCGACGACAGCCCCAGCGGCGAAAACCGCCTCCAGACCGCCCTCGACATCGCGCGCGGTTTCGGCGGCCATGTCACCGCGCACGTCAACACGCCGATCGTGCGCCTCTATGCCATGGACAGCTTTGGCGGAGTCTATCCGATGACCGAAGCCATTGCCGCCGCCGAAGTCGACGCCGGCGCGCTCGTCTCGCGCATCGAGGCCCGCCTGACGCACGAGGACGTGCCGTTCACGACGGAACGCAGCGAAGTCGAACCGGCCGATGCCCTGTCACGGGCGTCGCGACTTGCGGACCTCGTCATTCTGGACCTCGACGACAAGGGCAAGTTCGCGAGCGCACAAAGCTCGCTGGTCGGGGCCGTTACCCTGTCGGGCAATGCGCCGGTGCTGGCGCTCGTCCCGGGCAGGCCGGTCCGGCTCAACGGCAAGGTGATGATCGCCTGGAACGACAGCCGCGAATCGGCTGCCGCCGTGCGCGCCGCCGTTCCGCTGCTGGGCCGCGCGTCCGCAGTGGAAGTCATCCGGATCGGGAAGACCGAGGATGACATGCAGGCGGGACCGGTTCTCCAGTATCTTTCTCGCCATGACGTGCATGCCGAGTTGCGCACGGTGAAGACCGACTGGCTGACCGTCGAGGAAACGCTCGAACGCGAAGCCGAGGCCATGGGTGCCGACTGGATCGTCATGGGGGCCTATGGTCACAGTCGCATGCGCGAGATGCTGTTCGGCGGCGTCACCCGGTACCTGCTCGATGCCGCGCGCTTCCCGCTCTTTTTGGCGCACTGATCCTAGACGGCCGCGCCGAACAGCCGCCCGATGCCGGCCGTCAGCGCGAACGCAAGCGCACCCCAGAAGGTGACGCGTATGGTGGCGCGCCAGATGTTGGCGCCGCCCGCCCGGGCCCCCACGACGCCGAGGATCGCAAGGAAAAGCAGCGACGCCACCGCAACCGCCGGTACCAGTAGCTTGCCCGGCGCGAGAAAGACCATGAGCAGCGGCATTGCCGCCCCGATCGCGAAGCTCCCTGCCGAGGACAGCGCGGCCTGGATCGGCCTTGCCGCCGTTGTCGCGGACAGGCCCAGCTCGTCGCGCAGATGGGCCCCCAGAGCATCGCGCGCCATCAGCTGGTCCGCCACCTGTTCGGCAAGCGCGCGCTCCAGCCCGCGCCCCTGATAGATCCGCACGAGTTCCTCGCGCTCCGCTTCGGGCACGGTCGCCAGCTCGGTCGCCTCGCGCGCCCGGTCGGCCTTTTCGGTGTCCGACTGCGAGCTGACCGAAACGTATTCCCCCGCCGCCATCGACATCGCCCCGGCAACCAGCCCGGCCACGCCCGTCACGAGAATGGACTGCTGCGTCGCGTTGGCCGCCGCCACGCCGACGATAAGGCTCGCTGTCGAGACGATGCCGTCGTTCGCGCCGAGCACGGCCGCGCGCAGCCAGCCGATGCGGGCAACAAGGTGCGTTTCCTTGTGGCGGGCCACGCTAATGCGCCAGCTTCAGGCCCGGCCGCGCCCATGGGCGCTTCACCAGCCGTCCGGTGCCCGACAGCGTGACATAGGCGGTCCCGAGGTCTTCGCCGCCCCAGCAGATGTTGGTCGTGAACGGGTCGTCGGTCGCGACGAATTCGACCAGCTCACCGGCGGGCGAGACGACGCTGATCCCGCTTTCACCGATCGTAGCGACGCAGATGTTGCCGCTGGCCTCGACACCCAGCGAGTCGAAGAATTTATAGCCCGCCGGCCGGTACAGCGGGATGCCGGCACCGCCGAGGCCCACACTCAGGTCGACCTTGCCGGGCGCGGTCACGGCAAAGGCCATGAGGCGACACGTATAGGTCTCCGCCGCATAAAGCATCTTGCCGTCGGGCGAGAGGCCCACGCCATTGGGATTTTCGCTCGGCCAGACAACTTCTTCGAGGTGGCTGCCATCGGCCCTGGCGTAGAAGATGCCGGTAATGTCGCGCGTCCGCGCCGCATGGTCGTTCTTGCCATGATCGGTGAACCAGAAGCCGCCTGCCCCGTCGAACACGATATCGTTCGGGCCGCGCAGCGTGCAGCCGAAGTCCCCCGATTTGTAGAGCAGCTCGACCTTGCCGGTCGCTACGTCGATCCGCTCGATGCGGCCGCCCGAATAATCGGACGCGATGCCATGCGGGATCAGCAGGCCGCCGGCATCGACATAGTCGAAACCGCCGTTGTTGCAGCAGTAAAGCATGCCGTCGGGGCCGAACGCGAGGCCATTGGGGCCGCCGCCGGTTTCCGCCACGACGTGCGTCGTGCCATCGGGCAGGCAGCGCGTCACCCGCCCCGCTGCGATTTCGGTGACGATCACGCTGCCGTCGGCGCAGGCGACGGGCCCTTCGGGAAAGCGCAGGCCGCTCGTCATCAATTCCCAACCCATGTCGCTCTCCTGCTGTTTGCTTGCACGCTAGCAGGTCCTACATGCGCGTCACCCCATCAAAGGAAGCGCCATGACCGACTATCACGCCGACCTCGCCCTGTTCGTCGATGGCAGCTGGCGCATCGGCGAAGGCCGTGACGCGCACGCCGTGGTCAATCCGGCGACGGGCGGCACCATCGCCGAACTGCCGCTGGCGAGCGCCGCCGACCTCGACGAGGCGCTGGCAGCGGCGGAGCGCGGCTTTGCGGTCTGGCGCGCGACCGATGTCGAGACGCGCGGCGGCATCTTGCGCAAGGCGGCAGCGCTGATGCGCGAACGCGCCGAAAGCATCGCCCAGACCCTGACTCTCGAACAGGGCAAGCCGATCGGCGAAGCGCGCGGCGAAGTGCTGAGCAGTGCTGCCATGTTCGACTGGTATGCCGAGGAAGCCAAGCGCAACTATGGCCGCGTCCTCGTCCGCCCCGCCGGCCAGCGCAGTATCGTGATCAAGCAGCCGGTCGGGCCGGTCGCCGCGTTCAGCCCCTGGAATTTCCCGGTCTATCTGATGGCCAAGAAGCTGGCCCCTGCGCTTGCCGCCGGATGCTCGGTGATCGCCAAGCCGCCCGAGGAGACGCCCGGCTGCACAACCGCCGTCATCCGCTGCCTCGCCGATGCAGGATTGCCCGCCGGGGTCGCGCAGCTCGTGTTCGGCGTGCCCGACACCGTCAGCCGCCACCTGATCGGGTCGCGCGTCATCCGCAAGATCAGCTTCACGGGCTCCGTACCCGTCGGCCGCCACCTGATGCACCTCGCCGCCGACGGCATCAAGCGCATGACCATGGAACTCGGCGGCCATGCGCCGGTGCTGGTGTTCGACGACTGCGACCTGGACAAGACGCTCGACATGGTCGTGCCGCAGAAATTCAGAAACGCGGGGCAAGTCTGCGTCTCGCCGACGCGCTTCTATGTCCAGTCGGGTATTTATGACGCCTTTCTCGACGGTTTCGCCAAGCGCACGGCGCAGGTGAAAACGGGCAACGGCCTCGACGCCGCCACGAAGATGGGCCCTCTCGCCAACGTTCGCCGTCCTTCAGCGATCGGTGCGCTCGTGGAGGACGCACGGGCAAAAGGCGCCCGGGTGCTGGCGGGCGGCGAGCGCGGCGACGGCGGCTTTTTCTTCCAGCCGACCCTGCTCGCGGATGTGCCCGACAGCGCCGACATCATGTCGAACGAACCCTTTGGTCCGGTCGCCGTCACGGCACGGTTCGAGACGATCGACGAGGCCGTCGAAAAGGCCAATCGGCTGCCCTATGGGCTCGCCGCCTTCGCCTTCACCGAAAACGGCCGTCGGGCCAATCTGCTGGGGGATGCGATCGAGAGCGGGATGGTCGGCATCAACACCTTCGCCATTTCGGCCCATGACGCGCCGTTCGGCGGCGTGAAGGACTCGGGTTTCGGCAGCGAGGGGGGCAGCGAAGGGCTCGACAGCTACCTCGTCGTCAAGGCCGTGCATACGGCGTGAAAAGATCACGGCCTACGTACAATATCTTACTCCATCTGGTAGGCCTGATACTTGTCGATCACAAGATATTGCGATATTTAAAGGACATGTTCACGAGCGTTGCGGCATGCCGCGTCATCGTTTGAGGCGCGGTTTCCTTTCACAATCCTGACGGGGGGAATTGTGGGCAAATCACGCAGACACAAGCATGTCGACCGCAATGCGCACCGCAACGTCGGGCCAGGCCGTTCAGCCCCGCCGCGGCCCGCGAAGGGGGCTGACCGCCGTGCCAACGTCGCTCTGACGGCTTCGGTCGCGACGCTCGCGGTGCATCCCCAGCCGGCAATTCCCCTGGCGACGGAGTTCGAGGCGCTGGGTCTCGCTTCGGGGTCGCGGTCGCGCTATCCCGCAAAAAAGGCCAAGCGCGCGCGGCTGGACCTCTCGGTTCCCCGCCCGACCGTGCCGGTCGTGGTTGCGCCGGAACCCGCACTCAAGGCGGCAGAAGAAACCACCGCCCCCCGGGCAGAGACCGAACGACCCGCACCGATCCTGCTGATCGCCTATCAGCCGCAGGCGCCACGGCCCGAAGTAAAATTCGATGAAGCCATCGCGAGCGGCGAGGCGCCGGACCTGCTCGAGCCCGTGCTCTGGGCCGAAGACATATATGTTGCCCCCGCACCAAAGCCCGTGTTCGACACGCCCACGCCGGCGATGGTGCAGGCGGCCGAAACGCCCTTGCCCCGTCGCGCCGCCGTAACCCCTTGGCGCAAGACCGGCCCGCTCGACGCCATCGCCCGCTGGATCCGGACGCGTGCGTGGCAGCTCGCCGTCAAGATCGCGCCAAAAACGCCGCGCAAGGCCACGGAGGTAGCGCGCCTTCGTGCCGAGAACGCGGCCTTGCGGCGACAATTGCTGGCGCTGCAGCAAGTCGCCGCCTAAGCAATTCCAAAGGCGCCGCGACTTGGCTAAGGCGCGCCGATGACCAACTTACGTACCGGCGGCCGCATCCTGGTCGATCAGCTCGTGCTCCAGGGCTGCGATCGGATTTTCCATGTTCCCGGCGAGAGCTTCCTCGCTGTCCTCGACGCCTTGCACGACACACCGCAAATCCAGACGGTAACCTGCCGGCAGGAAGGGGGCGTCGGCTTCATGGCCTGCGCCGATGGCGCGATGACCACGCGGCCCGGCGTCGCCTTTGTCACGCGTGGCCCGGGGGCCACCAATGCCAGTATCGGCGTCCATGTCGCCATGCAGGATTCACAGCCGATGATCCTGTTCATCGGCGACGTCGACCGCGGCATGCGCGACCGCGAGGGCTTTCAGGAAATCGATTTCGCCGCGATGTTCGCGCCGCTGTGCAAATGGGCGGCCCGCATCGACGATGCGGCACGGATCCCCGAATATGTGGCGCGCGCCTACGCCACCGCCATGGCCGGACGGCCCGGCCCGGTCGTGCTCGCCCTGCCCGAGGACATGCTCTGCGATGTCGTCGAGGCCCGCGACCGCCCCCGCATCATGCCGCCCGAGCAGGACCCCGATGGCGCCGCCATGGAACAGGTCATGGCGCTGTTGAAGGATGCGGTCGCGCCCGTCGCGATTGTCGGCGGCGGCGGCTGGGACGCGGGCTGCGGCCATTATTTTGCCGAGTTCGCGACGCGGATCGGCTTGCCGGTAGCGGCTGCCTTCCGGCGGCAGGACGCGATCGACAATGCTTGCCCGGTCTATGCCGGCAACCTGGGATACGGGCCCAATCCCAAGCTTGTCGAGCGCATCAAGGCAGCGGACCTGGTCCTCGTGATCGGCGCGCGGCTGGGGGAAGCCACCACCGACGGCTACACGCTGATCACGCCCGATCACCCCGACCAGATCCTGATCCACGTCCACCCCGACCCGACCGAACTCAACCGCGTCTTTCGCACCGACTTGCCGATCTGCGCCTATCCGCACGAATTCGCTGAAATGGCGGCGCTGTGGGACGACGACATCATCCGCTTCAAGGATGGCGACGAGGCGAACGAGGAGTGGCGGGCATGGAGTACGCCTGCGCCCTTCGATACCAGGCTCGACCTCGGCATGTGCGTGGCGGCGATGCGCGAGCGGCTGCCGACCGACACGTTCATCTGCAACGGCGCAGGTAATTTCAGCAGCTGGTGGCACCGGTACTGGCGCTACGCCGGCCAGTCCTGCCAGCTTGCGCCGACGGCAGGCGCCATGGGCTATGGCGTGCCCGCGGCAGTCGCAGCCGCGCTGCGCCATCCGCAGCGCAAGGTCGTGGCGCTTGCGGGCGACGGCGACTTCCTGATGAACGGGCAGGAAATGGCGACGGCCATCCAGCATGGCGCGGACATGCTGGTGCTGGTCATCGACAACGGCGGCTATGGCACGATCCGCATGCACCAGGAACGCGAATACCCCTCAAGAGAGAGCGGTACGGCACTCAAAAACCCCGACTTTGCTGCGCTCGGTCGCGCCTATGGCGCCTGGGCGGAAACGGTCGAGGCCACAGCCGACTTTGCGCCGGCGCTCGACCGCGCGCTGGCGCAAAAGGGCGTGAAGCTGCTGCACCTGAAGACCGATATGGAACGCATTTCGGCGGGTACCACGATCAGCAAGATCCACGCCCGCTGAAGCCAAGAAAAAAGGCCGCGCCGGTTGCCCGGCACGGCCCTTTCATCTGGCTGAGCCAGCAGCTTAGATATCGTCGCCGAGCGCGCCCTTGACGTTACCGACAACGTTCTGCGCCGTGCCCTTGGCCTGCTGGGCCTCGCCTTCGGCTTCCAGCCGCTCGTTGTCGGTCGCGTCGCCGATGGCTTCCTTGACGTTGCCGGCAATCTTGTTGCCAGCGGCTTTGACCTTGTCGGTAAATTCACCCATCTCGATACTCCTTTGAGACGACATTAGTGTCGGGGGCTCAACGAAGTTTGGGGCGCACGGTTCCCTAGATGAGTCCCGCGAGCGGTGACGAGGGATCGGCATAGCGGCGCAGGCCCATCCGCCCGCTGCGATAAGCGAGCCGCCCGCTTTCGACCGCCAGCTTCATCGCGCGTGCCATGCGCACCGGGTCCTTGGCCTCGGCAATGGCGGTGTTCATCAGCACCCCGTCGCAGCCCAGTTCCATCGCGACGGCCGCATCCGACGCCGTGCCGACCCCGGCATCGACGAGCACCGGCACCTTTGCCCCCTCGACGATCAGGCGGATCGTGACCCGGTTCTGGATCCCAAGCCCGGAGCCGATCGGCGCGCCCAGCGGCATGATGGCGACCGCCCCTGCCTCTTCGAGCTGCTTCGCCGCAATCGGATCGTCGACGCAATAGACCATCGGCTCGAATCCCTCGCGCACCAGCACTTCGGTCGCCTTCAGCGTTTCGCGCATGTCGGGATAAAGCGTCTTCGCCTCGCCCAGCACTTCGAGCTTGACGAGGTTCCACCCGCCGGCCTCGCGCGCCAGCCGCAGGGTGCGGATGGCGTCGTCGGCGGTGAAGCAGCCGGCGGTGTTGGGCAGGTACGTGACCTTCTTGGGATCGATATAATCCATGAGGAGCGGCGCGTTGCGATCGCTGATGTTCACGCGACGCACGGCAACGGTGACGATTTCGGCGCCCGACGCGGCGACAGCCGCCGCATTTTCCTCGAACGACTTGTACTTTCCCGTGCCGACAATGAGCCGGGAGGTGAAGGTGCGGCCCGCGACCGTCCAGCTGTCATCGACTTCATGATCGCCGCCACCCACGAAGGTGACGATCTCGATCTCGTCGCCATCGGACACCATGACGTCGGCCAGCGTCGTACGCGGCACGATCTCCAGATTACGCTCTACCGCCACGCGCGCGGGGTCGAGGCCGAGGTCGTTGGCGAGGTCGGCAAAGCTGATGCCGCCGTTCACGCGCCGGTGCTCGCCGTTCACGCGGATACTGATTGTGCCGTCTGCGGTCATGGCCTGCCTTTGCGTGTCTGTGTGAGGCGCATATAGGGAGCGCAGCCGGAGCGCGGCAACCGGGGAGGCGATATCATGGGCGGCGCAGCACTCATTGTCGGCGCGGGCGATGCCACGGGCGGTGCCATCGCACGCGCGTTCGCTGCCGAGGGGCTGACGGCGTGCGTCAACCGGCGCGCGACAAATGCCGACAAGCTGGAAGCGCTTGCTGTATCGATCCGCGAAGCCGGGCATCAGGCCCGCGCCTTTCCCGGTGACGCGCGCGAGGAGAATGAGGTCGTCGCGATGGTCGAGACGATCGAGCGCGAGGTCGGCGCAATCGAGGTCGCGGTGTTCAACATCGGCGCGAACGTGAACTTCCCGATCACCGAGATGACGAGCCGCGTCTATCGCAAGGTGTGGGAAATGGCGTGCTTCGGCGGCTTCCTGATGGGCCGCGAAGTGGCAAAGGTCATGGTCCCGCGCGGCAGGGGCACGATCATTTTCACCGGCGCGACCGCGTCGCTGCGCGGCGGTAGCGGCTATGCGGCGTTCGCGGGCGCGAAGGCGAGCCTGCGCATGCTCGCCCAGAGCATGGCGCGCGAGCTGGGCCCCAAAAACATCCATGTCGCGCACTCGATCATCGACGGGCCCATCGACACCGATTTCATCGCGACGCGCGTCCCCGATATCGACGACATGCGCGCGCGCGACGCGGTGCTTTCGCCCGATGCCATCGCCCAGGCTTATGTCATGTTGCACAAGCAACATCGCAGCGCCTGGACGCACGAGCTCGACCTGCGCCCCTGGACGGAGAGCTTCTGATGGCCAAGACACTGGAATTCCTCTTCGATTTCGGCGCGCCCAATGGCTATCTCGCCTGGAAGGTGCTGCCTCAACTCATTTCACGCACCGGCGCCGAGCTGACCCTGACCCCGATCCTGCTGGGCGGCGTGTTCAAGGCGACGAACAATCGCGCGCCGATCGTGGCCTATGCCGAGGTGCCTGCCAAATGGGCCTATGAGCAGCTCGAGCTGCAACGCTTTGTCGCGGCGCATGGCCTCGACCGGTTCCGCCTCAATCCGCACTTCCCGGTCAATTCACTGACCCTGATGCGCATGGCGATGGTCGCGCAGGCCGATGGAGTCCTGCCGCGCTTCGTCGATACGGCCTATGCCGCAATGTGGGAGGATGGCCACAAAATGGGCGACCCCGACGTTATCGCCGAGGTGACCGGCGCCGCGGGCTTCGACGCCGCGTCGCTCATGGCCCGTGCGCAGGAGCCCGCCGCCAAGGAGGCACTGGCGGCCAACACGCAAGCCGCCGTCGCGCGCGGCGTCTTCGGCGTGCCGACGTTTTTCGTGGGCGACGAAATGTTCTGGGGGAAAGAGCGGCTCGCGCAGGTCGAGGCGGCGCTGTCATGAGCGCATCGACGATCTTCGTCCTCAACGGCCCCAACCTCAACCTGCTCGGCACGCGCGAACCCGAGATTTATGGCAGCGACACGCTCGACGACATTGCAGGGATGCTCGAGGACCAGGCACGCCCACTCGGCCTCAGCATCGATTTCCGACAGTCGAACCATGAGGGGCATTTGATCGAGTGGCTGCACGAGGCGAACGCGGTCGGCGCAAAAGCAGTACTGCTCAACGCCGCCGGCTACACGCACACCTCGATCGCGATCCTCGACGCGATCAGGGCGATCCGGGTGCCGGTGATCGAAGTACATCTGTCCGACCCGCACAAGCGCGAAGAATTCCGGCATCTCAGCTATGTCGCACTTGGTGCCGTCGCCTGTTTCGCCGGACATGGCGCGGCTTCGTACACGCTGGCGCTGGACGCGGCGGCGCGACTCTGACAATTGGGCACTAGGTTTAAAAAGGGGTCCACATGACCGAAAAATCAGGTGCGATGCAGGTCGATCCGGCGCTGGTGCGCCAGCTCGCCGAGTTACTTGACGAGACCAAGCTTACCGAAATCGAAGTCCAGGACGGCGAGCGCCGCATCCGCGTGGCGCGCAAGGCAGCCCAGATCATGGCGTCGGCGCCGGTCGCAGCGCCTGCTGCCGCGCCGGTCGCGACACCGCAGGCCGCCGCCCCCGCCGCGGCGCCGGCCAACGACACCGCCAATGCGCTCAAGTCGCCCATGGTCGGCACCGTCTATCTTTTCCCTGAGCCCGGCGCGAAGCCGTTCATCAACGTCGGCGACACCGTGAAGGAGGGTCAGACCCTGCTGATCATCGAGGCGATGAAGGTGATGAACCCGATCGCGGCGACACGGGCGGGCAAGATCTCGGCAATCCTTGTCGATAACGGCCAGCCCGTCGAATATGACCAGCCCCTCGTCGTGATCGACTGATGCCCGCCATCGAGAAGCTGCTGATCGCCAACCGCGGCGAAATCGCGCTGCGCATCCATCGTGCGGCGCATGAAATGGGGATCAAGACGGTCGCGGTGCATTCGACCGCCGACGCCGACGCCATGCACGTGCGGCTCGCGGACGAGGCCATCTGCATCGGGCCGGCGTCCGCCACCGACAGCTATCTGAATGTTCCGGCGATCATTTCCGCCGCCGAAATTTCGGGCGCCGACGCTATTCATCCGGGCTACGGCTTCCTCAGCGAGAATGCGCGCTTCGCCGACATCATCGAGGAGCACGGCATCATCTTCGTCGGGCCCAAGCCCGAGCATATCCGCACTATGGGCGACAAGATCGAGGCGAAGCGGACCGCGGGTGCGCTTGGCCTGCCCCTCGTGCCCGGTTCAGACGGCCCGATCAGCGACCTGGCCGAAGCCAAGGAAATCGCGGCGAAGGCGGGCTATCCCGTCATCATCAAGGCGGCGTCGGGCGGCGGCGGGCGCGGCATGAAAGTCTGCACCTCCGAGGACCAGCTCGAAAGCCTGATGCAGCAGGCCGGGTCCGAGGCGAAGGCGGCTTTCGGCGACGCGACCGTCTATCTGGAAAAATATCTCGGTAACCCGCGCCACATCGAATTCCAGATCTTCGGCGACGGACAGGGCAATGCCGTGCACCTAGGCGAGCGCGACTGCTCGTTGCAGCGCCGTCACCAGAAAGTGCTCGAAGAAGCGCCCTCCCCCGCGATTTCGGCCAGCGAGCGCGCCCGTATGGGCGGCATCGTGGCAAAGGCGATGGCCGACATGGCCTATCGCGGCGCAGGTACGATCGAATTCCTTTGGGAAAACGGCGAATTCTACTTCATCGAGATGAACACGCGGCTGCAGGTCGAACATCCCGTCACCGAGATGATCACCGGCATCGACCTGGTCCGCGAACAGATCCGCATTGCCGAGGGGCTGCCCCTCAGCGTCACGCAGGACGAGGTCGAATTTACCGGCCACGCGATCGAGTGCCGCATCAATGCCGAGGACCCGAAGACCTTCGCGCCGTCGCCCGGGCTCGTGAAATACTTCCATGCGCCGGGCGGCATGCACGTCCGTTTCGACAGCGGCCTCTACGCCGGCTACCGGATACCGCCGTATTACGACAGCATGATCGGCAAGCTGATCGTCTACGGCAAGACGCGCGAGGCCGCGATGATGCGGTTGAAGCGCGCGCTCGAGGAAACGGTGATCGACGGGGTCAAGACGACCATTCCGCTGCACCGCGCGCTGCTCGACGATCCCGACATCCAGAACGGCGATTATACGATCAAATGGCTGGAAGAGTGGCTGGCAAGAACGGCCTGACCCTCTCGCGCAGGGGCCTGGTGGGTGCGCTCGGCACCGGCCACGCCTTTCCTGCGTTGGCCCTGCACTCCGGGCTGCGCAGCAGGTCAGCGACAACACGGCCGCCGACCTGCTCATTCGCAAGCTCGGCGGGCCTGCGGCCGTGACGGCCCGCTTGCGTGCCCTTGGCGACCCTGTCAGCCGCCTTGACCGTGAAGAGCCCGCGCGCCGCTTGCGCGAGGGCCTGCCGACAGCGTGGCGGGCTGGCGACAAGACCGGAAGTTCGTGGGACTGGAAACCGATGGTCGACAAGGTCAACGACGTCGCCATCTTCTGGCCCGCGCGTCGCGCGCCTGTCATCGTCGCCGCCTATCTCGACGCAGGGGCAACCAGCAAGGATATACGCCCCGGCGACGAGGCGATCCTGGCCGAGGTGGGCCGAATCGCTGCAAGGGGGAAAGTTCGATGATTATCGTCACCGGGACCGTCCTCGCCCCTCTGGAAAGCTTTGACGAGGCACTGCGCCTCAGCACCGAGCATGTCCTGAGCTCGCGCGAGGAGCCCGGCTGCCTCAGCCATGCCGTCTACCGCGACACCGAAGACCCCCTGCGCCTGCACTTCATCGAACGTTGGGCCGACATGGCGGCGCTGACCGCCCATTTTGCCGTCCCCGCATCGCGCAACTTCGCACGGGCACTGGCGCAGGTGGCGGCCGAACCGCCGTCGATGGCGCTCTACGACGCGAACGAGCTCCGCCGTGGCTAGCCTCGTGCCCGGCGTTCGGGCCGCCAGCGCCGCCGATGCCCCGGCCATCGCTGCGATCTACGCCCACCATGTCCGCCACGGCACGGCGACGTTCGATACCGAGCCTCCGGCCCCCGAATTCTGGATCGACAAGATCGGGGCGATCGGCAAGCGCCACTGGCCGTTTCTCGTAGCCGAGGCCGAAGGGGAAGTCGCCGGCTTTGCCTATGCGACCCAGTTCCGCGACCGCCCCGCCTATGCCCGAACCTGCGAGGACAGCATCTATGTTCGCGCCGCCTGGCACGGGCGCGGCATCGGCGCCGCGCTGCTCGACGAACTTTGCGTCGCGGCGGTGGCCGCGGGCTTCAGCGAAATGATCGCGGTCATCGGCGGCGGCGAACCGGCCTCCGTCGCGCTGCACGCCAAGGCCGGGTTCCACCACGTCGGACGGCTCGAGAAAGTTGGCGAGAAATTCGGGCGGCTGTTGGACACCGTCTACATGCAGCGGACGCTGGCAGCCGGCTAGAATTGTTAATTTTCGCTGTGCTGCAGTTTCGCGCTACTTTCCCGAGTCTTGCGCGTTCCATAGCTTGAAGTAGTTGCGTAGCGAGACAGGAATTGAACGGCCAGGCCGCCAAGGATCATGAGCAGGAGAGCGCCGAGGCAGAGGTCGACGCTTTCACGAGGAGGCTCGGGCCGTTCGTTGTCGCTGTAGACTCAACGCGCATGGCCATGGCCTTCACCGACGCCCGCAGGCCCGACAACCCGATCATCTTTGCCAATAAGAGCTTTCTCGATCTGACGGGCTACGACCGCACCGAAGTGCTCGCGCAGTCGTTCGACTTCATCCTTCCGCCCCAGGCCGCCGCGCAGGCACGAGCCGAGATCGAGGCCGCGTTCACGACATCGCCCGCGATCGATGCCGAAATCCGATTTCGGCGCAAGGACGGGAGCGAAGGCTGGGCGAGCCTGTTCGTGACCCCCGTCCGCAATGAACAGGGCGCCATCGTCCAGCATTTCCTCTCGCTCGCCGACACCACGCGCTACAAGCTGGCCGAACAGAACGCCGCCCTGCTGATCGACGAGCTCAACCACCGGGTGAAGAACACGCTGGCGACCGTCCAGGCCATGGTGTCGCAGGCTTTTCGCGGGGCGCTCGAACCGCGCGAGATCCGGCGGTCGGTCGATGCGCACCTGAGGGCGCTGTCGCACGCCCACGACCTGCTCAGCCGGAACAGCTGGGAAGGAGTCGGGTTGTGCGACCTGCTTGCCGAGATCGTTGGACCCTCGGCCCAAAGCGCGCACGCGCCGGACCGTCACTCGCTCACAGGCGCGAATCTTCGACTCAGGCCCAACGCGACGATTTCGCTCGGGATCGCGTTGAACGAGCTCCTGTCCAACGCGATCAAATTCGGTGCCCTTGCCAATGACGACGGGTCCATCAGCGTGGACTGGAAGCTCGAAGCCAGGCCAGATGCGCCCTGGCTGGCCCTGCGCTGGTGCGAGCGCGGCGGACCGCGTGTCGTGCCGCCGATGCACAAGGGATTTGGATCGCGCGTGATCGAGCGCGGATTGCCGCATGAACTCGGCGGAAATTCCCGTCTCGACTACGCACCTGACGGACTCGTCTGCACGATCGACATCCCCGCGCACCGTGCGCTGCTCGATGCCTGAGGCCCTGCTCAGCGGAAAGCGCGTCCTCGTCATCGAGGACGAGATGCTCGTCCTGCTGTCCATCGAGGACATGCTCGCCGACCTCGGATGCACGTCGATCATGGTCGCCGATGACGTTAATTCGGCCTTGCTTCTCATTGCCGACAACGACTTTGATTTCGCGACGCTCGATCTCAACCTGAATGGGGCACTGAGCTACCCCGTCGCGGCGGCGCTGACCGAGCGGCACATCCCGTTCGCCTTTTCGAGCGGCTATGGCCAGAAGGGCGTCGGGGCCGACTACAGCAGCTGTCCGGTCCTGACCAAGCCCTATGGTCGACGTGAACTCTCCAGCGTTGTCGAGGGCCTGCTGCCCGACCGCGAGCGGCCAGTGCCGATCGCCCGGCCGCTCGTCGAAGCCGAGCAAGGCGTTCGCCTGGGCCGGCCGCCGGCGCAGGTGCGCGAGATTTTGTAGCAGCACGGTTGTCGCGGTGCCCGGCGCGCACTAGGCGGCGCGCGGTGTCCCGCCTGTCCTCTCTCCAGTCGCCGGACCGGCGGCGCGTCGTCGCCTTCGTGCTGGCGCTCGCGTTCGAAGTGCTGTTCCTCCTTGCCTTCTTCGCGCCGTTCAGCCCGCTCGTGCGCAAGACCAGCCCCGCGTTGACGACCATCGCCATCCTGCCAGAAAGCACAACATCTGCCTCGACCCGGAGTCCCGAGCGGGCGGAGAAAAAGGCCGTGAAATCGCCGCCGCCGCCGCTACCGGCGCCCCCGCCCCCCATCGTGCCGCCGTTGCCGACCAAGCCGGCCTGGGTCGAGCTGAGCCGCAACGATTTGAGTGCCGGCGACATTTCCAAAGTCCCGAACCGCAAGGCCGAGCGCGCGGGCGAAGGCGAGACTGGCCTGGCCGACAGCGGCACCGCCATGGGCCCCGGCGAAGGCCCCAATGGCGCTCCGCTCTACAATGCCGAATGGTATGTCGAGCCGAAGCCGAGCGAGCTCGCCCTGTACCTGCCGCCGGGCGGCCCCAAGCCCGGCTGGGCACTGATCATGTGCCAGACCGCGCCCGCCTATCGCGTCGAGAACTGCCGGTCGCTGAGCGAGTCCCCGCCCGGCTCGCGCCTTGCCAACGCGCTGCGCCAGGCCGCCTGGCAGTTCAAGGTCCGCCCGCCCCGGCGCGGCGGGCAGGCCCTGATCGGGGCATGGGTGAAGATCAGGTTCGACTGGATCGAGCGCAGCGAAAACTAGGCGGCTGGACCTGTGCGACGCCGCGGGCTCGCCCCGCCGCGGCGTCGCGCCGCCCTTCGCGCCCGAAGCGCCGGCCCTTGACGTATCGCCTCTGGCTTACAGGAGCTTGTCGAGCTTGATCTTGGCGCCGACATACATGAATCTGCCGACCGCGCTGACGGGATAGCCAAAGCCTGCCGCCACATCGGGCTGCTGGTCCGTGAAATTGTTGATGCCGCCATAAAGGGTGAAGCGGCTCGCGATGTCGTAGCTGACCTGGATGTCGTGCTCCCAACGCTCCTTGTACAGGAAGTATTTCGGATCGGACAGGTCAGGCTGGGCGGCAAGCTGGATCGTCGTGTAGCGCTGGGTCTTGCCCTGCCACGCCAATCCATAGTTCACCGTCAGCGGTCCCTTGATCCAGGTTACATCGAGGTTTCCCGAATAATTGGGCCTGTAGGTCCGGTTGCGCTGCTGCTCGGGCACTCCGCCAACCGTCGCCACAAAGGTCAGGTCGTTCAGATAGCCTCCGGAGAGCCGGAAGTTGACCACCCCCAATGCGGGGGAAAGCTGCGTGCGGTAGTTGGCGCTGACCTCGAGGCCCGATGTCGTGAAGGCAGCGACATTCTGCGCCGACACCACGTATTTCTCGATATACCCGGTGGTCGGGTTCCGCTTGAACGCGTTGCAGAAGACATTGGCCAGTGTCGGCTGGTCAACGCACAGCTTGAAGACTTCGTTGACATCGGGCGTGTTGATCGCATTCGCCAGCTTGATGTCATACCAGTCGGCGGTCAGCGACAGCCCCGGAATGAAACGGGGCCGCAAGACGATGCCGGCGGTCCAGGTCTTCGCCGTCTCCGCCTTGAGCGTCGGGTTGCCGCCCTGCAGACCGACCTGGCTGGTGCTCTGCTTGGGGTCGGTCGCCGGGCTGAACGCCAGGATCTGTGCCGGCGTCAGTCCTGCCGCCGCAAGCGCCGCCTTGCAGTTGGCGGCCCGGTACTGCGTTCCTTCGGCAATGAACGTCGGGTCGCAAGGGTCGTTCAGGAAATTCTGGACGCCCTGCAACGGACTGAACAATTCCGTGATGTTCGGCGCCCGGACCGCGCGCGAATAGGTTCCGCGGAACGTGATGTCCCGGACCGGCGAGTAGGTGCCGTCGAGCTTCCAGGTCGTCGTCGAGCCGATCGTCGAATAATCGGAAAAACGCACTGCGCCGCCGAACGACAGGTCTTCGGCAAACGGCACTTTGGACAATAGCGGGATGTTGATCTCGCCATAGACTTCCTTGACGTCGAATTGGCCGCCGCTGGGCAATGATTGCGCCCCGCCGTCGAAAAAGCCGCCCTGGGCGAAGGCTGACGGGGTGGAGCGTGTCTTTTCCTTGCGATATTCCGCGCCGACCGCAAAGCCGATCGGGCCACCCGGAAGGCTGAACAGAAAGCCGAGGTCGCCGCTCAGCGATGCGGAAACGACATGCTGCGTGCTCGACGCGCGCGTGACATCGTCGACGAACACGAAATCGCGACCCGCCTTCGAGCTCTGCCCTGCGCCCAGGATCGTGATCGGTGAGCACTGGCCGGGCTTGAAGCTGAGCGGGGCGCCGGTCGCCGTGCCGAGGCCGATGGGCGCGACACCACCATAGTTGTTCTGGTCGATCAGCGTTTCGCCCGGCAGGTTGATGCGACAGGTCACATTGCCGGTGCGGGGATCGACGACGGCATCGAGCGCCGCATAGTAGCGGTCCGTGACGCGCGTATTGCCGGAGGTTACCACGGAGTCGGCGCGCCCGTAGACATAGGACACTTCATAATGAAGGTTGCCGCTGCGTTCGCCCTGGGTCAGCGCGCCGTCGAAGCCCACGACCGCGCGATACGTATCGCGCTTCGCCGTTTCGGTGTTGACGCCGAAATCGAAATTGTCGCGGCTGACATAGGCGCCATTCACAGCCGCCGCCCCGAAACGCCGCTGCAGATAATAGTTGTCGGGTGTGAGGAAGGTTCCGAAGTCGAACGACGGCTGAACTTCGGTAAAGGCGTTGATGTGGACATATTTGCCCTCGCCGAAGAACCGCAACGCCGGGCTGAACTCGTAGCTGGTGAGCAGATTGACATTGTGCCGTTCGAGGTAGGGATTGATGTCCCCGAAATAGCCGGCCGTCGGTGTGTTTGACGTACTGTTGATCGCCCGCCCGCCCGTTCCACGAAGGAACGTGCCCGAATCATACGGCTTTCCGTCCCCGTCGAAATCCACGACTCCGTCGCCGTTGAGATCGACGGCGCCATTGGGTGCGCTGTCCGCCCAGCTGACGTTGTTGAACAATCGGCGGTCGGGCACGGCCGGGTTGTCGGGGAAGTCCGCGGGGTCGCGCAACAGCTGGAAATTCTTGAGCGGATCGCCGAGATAGTCGCGCGCGCGGGTGCTCAACCGGTCCGACTGGTTATATTCGTAGGCGAGCGTGACATTGCCGCGCCCATCGGCAAAATTCTGTCCCGCGACGATCGATCCAAACCGGTTGCCGGCATCGCCGCGCGACGAAATGCCGATCTGTCCGCGCGCGATCAGCCCCTCGAACTTGCGTTTCATGACGAAGTTCACGACGCCGGACACCCCGTCCGCACCATAAATTGCCGAAACACCACCCGTCAGAACATCGATCCGATCGACAAGGTCGATCGGGATGGTGTTCACATCGACCGAGTTCTCGCCGGGATAGGCGTTGACGTGCCGCCGCCCGTTGACGAGCACGAGGGTGCGTTGCGAACCCAGGTTCCGCAGGTCGAGAACCGTGGTGCCGACATTGGCCGAACTGGACGAGCCGCCGGCTTGCTGGCTGTTCGAACCTGCGTTCGCGCCATTGCCGAGCGAGCCCACCAGGGCAGGCGTGTCGAGAAGCACGTCGGTGATATCGGTCTTACCCGACTGAAGCAGGTTGTCGGCGGAAACCGACACCACCGGGTTCGGCAGCGAAATTTCAGGGCGCAGGATGCGCGAGCCGGTGACGATGATCGCATCGTCTTCGGCCGGCGCTGTCGCGCCCGCCGCCGCTGGCGCCGGATTGGCAGAAGAAAGCTGCGCGAAGCCAGGCACGGGGCAGGACGCCACCAGGACGGTCGTGAGGAGCAATCGCGACTTGCATATCTTTGTCATTTTTGACGACCCCGATTTCAGGCGAAGCGATTTGACATCGCTTCGACCGATTACTGTTGCCTCGACCATACGCGGCACGACACGGTGCTATCATTTCATTCATTTGTAACAAAAGGGGCGCGGTAAGAAACTCACGGCTTGTTGCGTAAATGTCACGACCTGGGCGCCGTCCTTGCCCAGGCTCGGTCTGGCATGGCTGTTTCGATCCAGCACGACGTGACCCGGCCAAAGGTCGATCAGGCTGGCGGCTCTGCAAAGTCGGGCGAGAACACCATCGACGTCGCCACCAAGCGCGCTACACAGTGTCTGCACGGCCGAAGCCTCAGGCGCGAAGTCGATTTCAGGGAAGGAAAATTCGAGAGATGCGGTTCGTCAAATGGGCGCTTGGCCTGGTGCTTGTCGCCATTGTCGGTCTTGGTGTCGCCTATTGGACGCCCGACACCGACAAGGCGGCGATGCGCGCCAAATACGGGTCGCCGGCGTCGAAATACCTCAACATGGGCGACGCCTTCGTCGTACATTATCGGGACGAGGGGCCCCGCGACGCGCCGGTGATCGTGCTGATCCACGGCTCGAACAGCTTTCTGCAAACCTGGGACGACTGGGCTGCTGCGCTGACACCGACTTACCGCGTCATCCGGCTGGACCTGCCGGGCCACGGCCTGACCGGTGACTATCGTGCGCGCAGTTACAAGCGCAGCGACTATGTCGATGTCGTCGATGAGGTCACCAAGAAGCTGCGGGTCAGCCGCTTCGTGCTTGGCGGCAACTCGATGGGCGGAGGCGTTGCCTGGGCATACGCGCACCAATATCCGTTCAAGGTGACGGGCCTTGTGCTGGTCGACGCGAGCGGCGAGCCCGAGCCGAAGGATGCGGCGCCACCGCTGGTTTTCCGGCTCGCGCGCGTGCCGGTCGTCGCCGATCTGATGGCCTATATCACGCCCCGGTCGCTCATCGCCGACGGCTTGCGCTCCTCTTATGGCGATCCGGCGAAGGTGAGCGACGCGAAGATCGACCGATATTGGGAATTGCTTCGTTATCCCGGCAACCGGGCGGCCACGCTGTTCCGGTTCAGCGCCCCGCGCGAAGCGCCAATCACCACGCCGTTGCCGCATCCCATCCCGACCCTGATCATGTGGGGCGAGAAGGACCGTCTGATTCCCGTCTCGTCGGCCTCGTGGTTCAAGCGGTTGGTACCCGAGGCACAGGTCGTGATCTACCCGGGCGTCGGCCATGTCCCGATGGAGGAGGTTCCGGAGCGGAGCGTCGGCGACCTGAAACTCTGGCTCGCAAAACTGCCCCGGGCGCAGTAGTGGCGGTGGCATGGCAACCATCGCAGTCTATTCGCTGAAAGGCGGCGTCGGCAAGACGACGCTGGCTGTGAACCTGGCATGGAGCGCGGCCGTGCAGTCGTCGCGGCGCACGTTGCTGTGGGATCTCGATCCGCAAGCGGCGGCGAGCTGGCTGCTCGATCCGGGCGGCAAGGCCAAGGACGCCGCGCATGCCGTCTTTGCACGCGATGTTGCGCCCGACAGGCTGATCATCCCGACGGCTGTGCCCGGCCTCGACCTGCTCCGCGCCGACACGTCGCTGCGCGGGCTCGACCAGTTCTTTTTCGAACTGGGCAAGCGCAAGCGGCTGGCAAAACTGCTGGGCGACCTCGACAAGACCTACGACAGGATCATCCTCGACTGCCCTCCGGGCCTCACCGAAACCAGCGAACAGGTGATGCGCGCGGCCGACCTCATCCTGGTGCCGGTGATCCCCTCCCCGCTTTCCCGCCGGGCACTCGACGAGGTGCTGGCCCATCTTGCCCGCGAGCACGGCAAGCATGCGCCGGTTCTCCCTGTCTATTCGATGGTCGACCGGCGGCGCCTTCTCCACCGCGAGGCCATCGAGCGCGACGCGACCTGGCCGGTCGTTCCGATGGCCAGTGCCGTCGAACAGATGACCGTGCGCCGCCTGCCGGTGGGGGCATTTGCCGCCAGTTCTCCGGCGGGCGAAGCCTTCTCCGGGTTGTGGACGGGCGTGGAGCGCAAATTGTCGCGGCTTCGCACCTGATGAGCGGGCGCATCCCGCCACTCGATCCAGACCTGCTCCTGCGCGCCTACACCGTCGGCGTTTTTCCCATGGCCGACAGCCGCGACGCGCCCTCGGTCTATTGGGTCGAACCAAAGTCGCGCGCCATTCTGCCGCTCGACGGGTTCCACCTGTCCAAATCCTTGAAGAAGACGCTGATGTCGGGCCGATACGCGACCACCGCCAATCGCGACTTCGCGGGTGTCGTCAGGCTCTGTGCAGAATCGGTCGAAAATCGGCCCGACACGTGGATCAATGGCCAGATCGAAAGCGCGGTGCAGGTCCTGCACGCACGTGGCCATGCCCATTCGATCGAGACCTGGAAGGACGGGCGTCTGGTCGGCGGTCTTTACGGCATTTCGCTCGGAGCGGCGTTCTTCGGCGAATCGATGGTCAGCCGGGCGACCGATGCGTCGAAGGTGGCGCTGGCCCATCTGGTGGCACGCCTTCGGGTCGGCGGCTTCGCGCTGCTCGACTGCCAGTTCATGACCGACCACCTTGCCTCGATGGGCGCCGTGGAAGTCAGCCGGGCGTCCTATATGGCGTTGCTCGATGCTGCCGTGTCATTGGCCGGGGCTTCGGCCGGCTCGTCCGTGGCGCCCGATTTCGGCGCTCTCGATCGCTTGCCGGGTTCGCCCGACCCATCGCCGGAGAGCGTGACGGTGTCCGGCCCGACTTCGGCATGGCGCATCGTGCACTCCTTGGTCCAGACGTCGTAAACGGGATGCTCCACGACATTCAGTGACGGCGTTTCCTTGAACAGCCAGCCGGAGAACACCTTGCGCCAGTTCGGGCCGGTCGTGTTCTTGACCATGACTTGCACGAACGCACCGGTCAGCTTGTCAGCCTCCCAGTCGGCCGTCGATTCGCATGCCTTCAGCTTGACGACGAGGTCGCCGATCCGGACGCCCTGCCCCGGTTTCAACTTCACGTCGCGGGACAGACCGTTGCGCTTGTTGAGGATGCCGAGCGTCGCGACGCGCTGCGCCATGGGGGTGTCGCCCTTTTGCGGTTGCACGACGGGTGCGACAAGCGGCGCAGGTTTCGCGGCAGGCCCTGCCGGTGCCGTCAGGTTGCCAACGATGGGCGCAGCCACGGCGACCCCGACGGCTGCAAGGAGAACGGCAATGACGGCCGGACGTTTCATCCCGCGTCCGGCGTCCAGGCCTCATAATCGCCGGTCGCGGGTGCGCGCTTCCCACCTGACTCCAGCGCACCTGCAGGGCGATAGGCGGCGCGGGTGCCGGTCAGATTGGCCTTGGCTTCCTTTTCCCAGCGGCGCGGTGGCGGCAGGCTGGTATCGGGCAGCGCCTCGATCTGGTGGTGGAGCCAGCCGTGCCATTCGGGCGGCACGCGGCTTGCGTCATTGGCGCCCTTGTACCGCACGAATCGGCGAAGGCGACCGTCGGGCAAGGCCTTTCCCTCATAGTAGATGCCGCCGTTTGCGTCTTCGCCAACGCGCTTTGCGCCAGCAAGTCCGATGGCCGTGCCGATGGTTGCGCCGTCCCACCAGGTGAAGATCTTGCCGAGGATGCTCATGCCCTGCCGCTTAGCTGTCTAGGGCTTGTCCGTCCACACCACCTTGTCGTCCTCGTTGATCCCGAGTTCAGCGGCCCGACCGCCCGCAATCTCGAGGACCGCAGCGACCGGTTCGCCGGAGGACACGGGCGCCAGCGAATAAGGAACGGTCTCTGCCGCGATCCTGGCGATGCTGCCATCGGCGCGGATGAAGATCATGTCGAGCGGGATGATCGTGTTCTTCATCCAGAAGCTCGCCATGCGCGGCGGATTCATGGGAAAGATCATGCCGGCGTCCGGCGCGAGATGGCTGCGGAACATCAGGCCTCGCTCCTGCTGGAGCTCGGTCCGCGCCACTTCGACATGGAACTGGTGCTTGGCCGCCGCTGTCGAGATCGTCAGCGGCACGGCAGCGGCAGATGAGGTGCGCGCCGCGGCCTCGTTTCCGGCACTGCCGCACCCGGCCACGGCGACTGCCAGAAACAGCCAGCCCGACATTAACCTACGCATTACTCAGGCTCCACCTCAACCACCAGAGGCCCCTTCTGCCCCGAGGCAATGCGCGCGCGCAAGCTTTGTTCGGGTACGACATCGTTGAAACCTGCGCGGCGCAGCGTTTCCATGTGCAGGAAAATGTCCTCGTTCGCGCCGGGGCGAACGACAAACCCATAGCCCTTCAGGCGGTTGAACCATTTGACCTCGACCGGCTCGGCGGGCCCCGCCGTATCGAGCAGCGCCAGCGGGTCCCCGCGCCCCCGCCGCTCGGCCGCGCGCGCATCGGCATCCGGCCCTGTCGCCGTGGACAGGTCGATCGACACCACATTGGTGGCTTGCCAGCCGCGCTCGGTTTCCAAGGCGTCCAGAACGACGATTGCGCCGTCGGGCAGCGTGCGCCGGTCGTGCTGCCGCAGCAACGAGAAATGCACAAGGACATCGCCGATGTCAGTGACGGCGAAACCGAAGCCGCGTGTCGAGTCGAACCATTTGACTGGTCCCGAGCATCGAACCTCGCCCTTTTCGGTTTCCACCCCCGCTTGCTGATCGGACGGATCAGTATCCATAAGCGTTTTACCCCTAGACCAGTATATGGGTCACGGCGGCGCCGAACAATATAGCTGGCCTGCTAATTCTGCGTGTTGGCGTCCGCATCGGGGACACTTTGGACGAAATAAGCCGCCAGACGGGGGCTGTGGCCGGCGCGGATCATCGCGGCAAACTGGCGACGGCGCTGGGCATCATCGGGTTGATGCGTCGCAAAGGGCCCGATGCGTCGTTTGCGCGCGAATGTTCGGGCGCTTTCGAAGGCAGCGTCTTCGTCAGGCTTGAGTGCGGCCGATAAGTCGCGCGCGATGCCCGCATGGTTCAGTGCCGCCTCGACGCGTCTATGCCCATAGCCCTGGCGCGCAAGCGATCGCGATTTGGCCTCTGCATAGGCCTGATCGTCGACATAGCCGGCATCCACGCATCGATCGACAACCGCGTCGACGGACGGTGCGCCTTCCCCTTCCCAGCCCCGCTCCGCGAGTTTGCGGTGCAAATAGGTGGTCAGGCGGGCGCGCGTCGTCGCGTATTTGCCCACATAGCGGACGGCGAGCGCCTGTAATGTCGACGCATTCAGGTGGCGCGGTTGACGGGGTGGAGGGCTGTGCGGCACGGCGCCGTTTTTCTGCCACAGTCGAACCGGAATGAGAATGTATCGTTTAACAGTTCTGTTACAGTCGCAAACGGAGCGATCAGATTGCCGCAAGCCGCCGAGTCGCCAATTTCCATGATGCGCGCCCCGACGTCGAGCGAAGACGGCCGTCCCCGGCGCTTTGCCGATTTTGATACCCTGGGCGACGCCCTGGATTTTGCCGCAGGCGGCGCCTGCGGGCTCAACTTTCACGATCCCCGGGGCAGCCTGGTCCGGGCCTATCCCTATCGCGAGCTTCGGGAAGACGCGCTCGCAATGGCGGCACGGCTTGTCGCCCAGGGCGTGACCCCGCAGGACCGCGTTGCCCTGATTGCCGAAACCGGGCCCGAGTTCGCGGCGCTTTTCTTCGGATGCATCTATGCCGGCGCCTGGCCGGTGCCACTCCCTTTGCCGACGTCTTTCGGCGGGCGCGATGCCTATGTCGATCAGCTTGCCATTCAGTTGAAGAGCGCCGAGCCGGTGATGCTGCTCTACCCGGAGGAGCTCGGCGCCATGGCGACGGATGCGGCGCGCGCCGGCGGCACGCGAGCGTTCGACTGGCAGTCGTTCGCGACCCGGCCCGTGCCCGATTTCGCGCCGCATCGAGCGGAGCCCGACGAGATCGCCTATCTGCAATATTCGAGCGGATCGACGCGATTCCCCCATGGCGTCGTCATTACGCACAGGGCCCTGCTCAACAATCTTGCAGCGCATTCGCACGGCATGGAGCTGGTGCCCGGCGATCGCTGCATTTCATGGCTCCCCTGGTATCATGACATGGGACTCGTCGGCTGCCTGCTGTCGCCGGTCGCCAACCAGGTTTCCGCAGACTATTTGAAGACCGAGGATTTTGCCCGCCGTCCGCTGGCCTGGCTCGATCTCATCAGCCGTAACCCCGGCACGACGCTCAGCTATTCGCCGACCTTCGGCTATGATATTTGCGCGCGCCGGATCTCGTCGCAGTCGCACCCGGCCGACCGGTTCGACCTGTCGCGCTGGCGCGTCGCCGGCAATGGCGCCGACATGATCCGCCCCGACGTCATGCAAGCCTTTGTCGATGCGTTCGCGCCGGCCGGGTTCAAGGCTTCGGCTTTCCTGCCGAGCTATGGCCTGGCGGAAGCGACGCTTGCGGTGTCCATCATGCCGCCGGGCGAAGGCATTGTGGTCGAGCTGGTCGAGGAGACCGACCTGTCCGGCGTTGCCGAAAAGGGCAAGCGCCCGCAACGATATCGGGCGATCGTGAATTGCGGCAAGCCGGCGCGCGACATGAAGATCGAAATCCGCGAGGAAGACGGGTCCCTCTTGCCCGAGCGCGCGGTGGGCAAAGTCTGGTGTTCCGGCCCGTCGATCATGCTCGGCTATTTCCGGGACGACGTCTCGACGGCCGCCTGCATGAAGGACGGCTGGCTGGACACCGGCGATATGGGCTACATGTCGGAAGGCTATATCTACATCGTCGGTCGCGCCAAGGACATGATCATCGTCAACGGCCGCAACCACTGGCCGCAGGACATCGAATGGGCGGTCGAGCAACTGCCCGGTTTCAAGCCGGGCGACATCGCCGCATTCGCGATCACCACGCCGGGAGGGGAGGAGACCCCTGCCGTACTGGTGCAATGTCGTACGACCGACGATGCGGAGCGCACGCGGCTGCGCGATGCCATCCGCGAGAAGGTGCGGGGCATCACCGGCATAAACTGTGTCGTCGAGCTCGTGCCCCCACGCACTTTGCCGCGAACCAGCTCCGGTAAGCTCAGCCGAGCAAAGGCGCGGAACCTGTATCTGTCGGGCGAAATCCAGCCCTATGATTTGGCAGCCTGATCCGCAAACTTTGGACGTAACGGTTACCTATCGCTAACAGGTTGACGTTATGTCCTAAATCGTGACCAGAAAAAGCCCCCCTCTCACCGAAACGACGACGCTTGTCGTCGACTGGCCGACCGTACTTGGGATGAAGGAGCCCAAGTCGCTGAACTGGAGCCGCGTCCGTGGCGCCCAGCTCAACGTGCTTCACAAGCTTGCCGCGGCGAGGCTGTTCGTGTCGCTGTCCGCAACGCTCGCCGTCGTCATGGCGATGTTCGACCGCGCACCCCTTCTCATGGTGGCCGGCTGGGGCGTGGGCTGCAGTCTGCTGATGGTGTTGGCGACCTATCCAAAGCTCAGGCATCGTGGCTTCACTGTCCAGACCGCGACGCGTGCGGAGTTGCAACAGGAGACGATCTGGTCGGCCGTGATGGGCCTTGCCTGGGCGGCCGCAGTCCTGCTGTTCGCGCCCCATGCCTCGGCGCCGCAACTGCTCGCACTATGGGCGGTCATGACGGCGTTGATGGCCGGATCGGCCTTCGCGCTGTCGGCTATGCCGCTGGCGACTTCGGTCTTTCTGCTGATCGTTGGCAGCGCGGTCAGCTTTGTCATGTTTCACCTCGGGCTGCCGCTGATCAGTGGGATTGCGGCAGTCTTCACCGGCGGGTTCGTCGGCGCGTGCCTCAATGCCGGCCGCACCTTTGTCATCCACGAATCGGCGGAACTCGCGCTCGCGGAAAAGAATGAGGTCGTCAGCCTCCTGCTGCGCGAATTCGACGACTCGGGCGGCGACTGGATGTGGCAGACCGATGCCTCGAAATGCCTGACACATGTGTCGCCCCGCTTCGCTTATGCGCTGGGGGTCGAGACCGATGCGCTCGAGACGAAGCCGCTGCTGCAGATCCTGGCCGGTGAAAGCTGGGAAGCCGGCAATTTTTCGGCCGGCCTTCGGGACCTCGCCGAAAAGCTGAAGCGGCGCGAAAGCTTTTCCGATCTGATCCTGCCCGTAACCATCAAGGGCGAGTCGCATTTCTGGGAAATGTCGGCATCGCCGCGCTACGACGAGCGCGGGTCCTTCCTCGGATTCCGCGGTGTGGGATCGGACGTCACGGCGCAACGCCGCTCGGCCGACAAGATCAACCATATGGCGCGCTTCGACACGCTGACCGGCTTGCCGAACCGCCTCCAGGTCACCGAAGCGCTGGGCGAAGCGATGGCGGAAGCCGACCGCTGGCGCGGCCGGTGCGCGTTCATGATGATCGATCTCGATCGATTCAAGCAGGTCAACGACACGCTGGGCCATCCGATCGGCGATCGCCTGCTCACGCGCGTTGCCGAGCGCCTGCAGAGCCTGATGCAGGACAAGGACATGTGCGGGCGCCTTGGCGGCGACGAGTTCGGCGTGGTCGTGCGTGACGCGAGCGATACCAACAAGCTGCAGCGCCTGGCGCGCAACATCATCGAGACGCTGTCGAAGCCCTATGAGGTCGACCAGCACACCTTGTACATCGGCGCCTCGGTCGGCACGGCGATTGGGCCCCGCGACGGCCGCTCGGTCGAGATGCTGATCCGGTCGGCCGACCTTGCGCTCTACCGGTCGAAGGACGAGGGCGGCGGCGCGCATAACGCCTATGAGCCGCAGCTCCATGCGCATGCGGAGGAACGGCGGGTCCTGGAGATCGCATTGCGTCAGGCGCTGGAAAAAAAGCAGTTCCACATTCACTACCAGCCGGTGGTGAGCGCCGATGGCGGCGCGATCGAAGGGTTCGAGGCACTGCTCCGCTGGCAGCATCCCGAACTGGGCAATGTCAGCCCGGCGCGCTTTGTTCCGGTTGCGGAGGAAGCCCGGCTCATCGGGCCGATCGGCGAATGGGTCCTGCGCTCCGCCTGCGAAGAAGCGATGCGCTGGCCGGATACCGTTCGGATCGCTGTCAACGTCTCGGCCGAGCAACTGACCGATCCGAACTTTTTGACCGCAGTCATCTCCTCGCTGGCCCATAGCAGGCTGCCGGCCAACCGGCTCGAGCTGGAAGTCACCGAAAGTGTCTTCATGCGCGAAGGCACGGGCGCTGTGGCCGTCCTCGAACAGCTGATGAAGCTGGGCATTCGACTGGCGCTCGACGATTTCGGGACGGGCTATTCGTCGCTCGGCTATCTGTCGAAAACGAAGTTCTCGACGATCAAGATCGATCGGAGCTTCGTCCAGGCAGCTTCGAAGAATGTGCCCGAAGCGCTTGCGATTATCCGCGCAGTTGTCGCGCTCGCCGACAGCCTTGGGATGGCGACGACGGCCGAGGGCGTCGAAACGGATATGGAATATCAGCTGGTCAGGCGCCTTGGCTGCCGGAAGGTCCAGGGATATCTCTTTGGACGCCCCATGGCGCCCATCGACGCCCGCGCGCTGTTCGAAGCTTCCAAGCGGGAAGTCGCCTGAAGGCCAGCATTGCGCAGCGCCGCCACGCCGGTTATGGGCCCACGACCGGCTGCAGGAGTGTAGCTCAGTTGGTAGAGCATCGGTCTCCAAAACCGAGGGTCATGGGTTCGAGTCCCCTCACTCCTGCCAGGTCGCCGCGACGCGCATAGCATGAAGTTGCGCCGCGCGGCCTGACCGCCGACCGCAAATGGCGCTATGGCCCCGCTCGCGACCGACGCGAGATGGCTTTCGCCCGCATCGGCCCCTTGCTTTTGACCCCAAATCTGGCTAACGGCCCCCCTTCGCGACATCGGCGAGCACCCTTTCCGCAACATGCGGGGCCGGGCGGCTGTCCGGTTCGCTCTGGAGATTGACACGTGGCACGCACATCCCCCGGTGAATTCGTCCGGCAGGTCCAGGCCGAGACCAAGAAGGTCGTCTGGCCGACCAGCCGTGAAACCATGATGACGACGATGATGGTCGTCCTCATGGCCGTGCTGCTTGCCGTGTTCTTCTTCGCCCTCGACAGCGCGTTCAGCGGGATCGTCCAGTTCCTGCTGGGCTTTGTTGCCAAATAACAAATAGATAACAGGGACACCTATGTCGCGTTGGTACATCATTCACGCCTATTCGGGTTTCGAGAACAAGGTTCGCGAAGCCATATTGGCGGACGCGACCCGGCTGGGTCTGGAGCCGCTGGTCGAGTCGGTCGAAGTGCCGACCGAGACGATCACCGAAGTTCGCCGCGGCAAGAAGGTTCAGTCCGAGCGCAAGTTTTTCCCCGGCTATGTGCTGGCGAAGCTCAACATGACCGACGATGTCTACCATCTCATCAAGAACCAGCCCAAGGTCACGGGTTTCCTTGGAAGTTCGGGCAAGCCGCAGGCCATCAGCGAAGCCGAAGCCGCGCGCATCCTGAACACCAAGGAAGAAGCTGCCGCCGCGCCCAAGCAGAAGATCAAGGTCGATTATGAGATCGGCGATTCGGTCAAGGTGCTCGAGGGACCGTTCGCGAGCTTCAACGGCATCGTCGAGGAACTGGATTTCGACCGCAGCCGCGTGAAGGTTTCGGTCAGCATTTTCGGACGGGCAACCCCCGTCGAATTGGAATTCGAGCAGGTAGAACGCTCGAAATAACCGCGGGAGGAGCCACACCGGCTTCGTTCGAACCGCTAAACTTGAGAAAGAGTGAGACATGGCAAAGAAGATCAGCGGGTACATCAACCTGCACGTTCCCGCCGGCGAGGCAAAACCCGCACCGCCGATCGGTCCGGCCCTCGGCCAGCGCGGCGTCAACATCATGGAATTCTGCAAGGCGTTCAATGCGCAGACCGGTGGTGAGGACAAGGGCACGCCCATCCCCACGACGATCACGGTTTATGCCGACAAGAGCTTCAGCTTCATCCTGAAGACCCCGCCGGCGAGCTTCCTGCTCAAGAAGGCCGCGGGCCTGAAGTCGGGTTCGAAGGAGCCGGGGAAGGTCGGCGCGGGCAAGATCGCGCGCAGCAAGGTGACCGAAATCGCCACGCTGAAGATGAAGGACCTCAACGCCAACGACATTGATGCCGCCACGCGGATCATCGAAGGCAGCGCCCGCGCGATGGGCCTCGAAGTGGTGGAGGGCTAAGACATGACATTCGTAAGCAAGAAGGCAAAGAAGCTCGCCGAAACCGTCGACTCGCTGAAGCTGCACGGCGTCAATGAGGCGATCGCGCTGGCCAAGACCAATGCGACGTCGAAGTTCGACGAAACGATCGAAGTCGCGCTCGCGCTCGGCGTCGATCCGCGTCATGCCGACCAGATGGTCCGCGGCGTCGTCACCCTGCCAAAGGGCACGGGCAAGACCGTGCGCGTCGGCGTCTTCGCCAAGGGCGCCAAGGCTGACGAAGCGCGCGAGGCGGGCGCCGATGTCGTCGGTGCCGAAGACCTGCTCGAGATCGTGCAGGGCGGCACCATCGACTTCGACCGCTGCATCGCGACGCCCGACATGATGGGCCTCGTCGGCCGGCTGGGTAAGGTGCTCGGTCCCAAGGGCATGATGCCGAACCCCAAGCTCGGCACGGTCACGATGAACGTCGCCGAAGCGGTCAAGGCAGCCAAGGGCGGCCAGATCGAATATCGTGTCGAAAAGGCCGGCATCATCCATTCGGGCATCGGCAAGGCGTCGTTCCCGGCCGAGGACCTGCGCGCCAATTTCGATGCGCTGGTCGATGCGGTGGTCAAGGCCAAGCCGTCGGGCGCCAAGGGCAAGTATCTGAAGAAGATTGCCGTCAGCTCGACCATGGGCCCAGGGATCAAGGTCGATGTCGCGGAGGTTTCTGCGTAACTTCCCGATCTGCTGCGAACCACGAAGGGCCGGGGCGCATGGCGCTCCGGCCTTTTTTTTGCCGGCTGGCGTCCGACACCGAAACCGGTTGCTGCAAGTAGCTCTCAAGGAAGACTTTTTCTCCGCCCGAGCCGGACCCTCGCAACCATTGCGGCGGGATTGACGTTTTTCCCGGACCCAGCCCCGAGGGAGACGTCATCATGTCCATTCTCGACAAAGCCGTTGCCGCGCTGACCCCGCCGGAAAGCGACGAAGACCGGATCAATGCGCGCCGTGTGGCGCGTGACGTAGCCGAACCCGGCGACTGGCTGACGACGGTGCTCGACCAGCATCTCGAGATCGAACAGGCGTTCGACGCACTGCGCAACACGACCGCCGCCGACCGCCCTGCCCGCTTCAAGGAACTGGCGACGATCCTGAACGGGCACAGCATGGCCGAAGAGATCGTCCTCTACCCCGCCATCGAGCGCGGCGGCGAAAAAGGATCGGCCCTCATGGCCTATGAGGAACAGGCGATGACGAAGGTCCAGATGGCCCGGCTCGAACTGATCGACCCGTCAAGCAAGGAGTATCTCGACAAGCTCGACCATATCCGCGGCGCGGTGCTCCATCATATGTTCGAGGAGGAAGGCACCTGGCTGCCACGCCTGAAGCAGGCCGCGTTGCGCGACGAGCAGGAAGTCCTCGGGCAGCGCTTCAACGAGGAATACAGCCGCTACGTCGGTCAGACGGGACAAGGCCATGGATCGCACGACGGACTGATCGGCGGCCAGGTCCGTGACCAAGCGACCGCAGACCTTGCCCGCCATCGCGACGACGACATGGCGCGCGATCCGCGCGACGGGACCAAAATGGGAGGAACGACCTTGGCCTAGCTCGCCGCCCCCTGGCAGAGCAAAGCCCGAGCGAAAAGCAAAGAAAGCGTTTTCCCCGGCGTCCGGACCTTGTATCTGGCATTAACCCCTTGTTGTCCGGACGCCAATGAACACTCGTTTGATTACCCTATTCCTTGCCGCTTCGATTTCGACGCCGTCGCTGGCGCAGATGGTGCCGGTCGAACGCGCACCGGCGGCGGGCCTTCCGGCCCCGGCCATGCCGGGCAATGTGGCGCCGCCGCCCGTCGTGCCGACCGTCATCCCCGCAGCGCCGGTCGTTTTGCCGACCCTGTCCGCAGCTCAGGCCTCATGGCTCGCGGCGTGGCTCAGCGGCGGGAGCGATCAGGGATTGTCCGTCGACCGGGATGTCATCGGCTCGGTTGCCAACATGCCTTCGGGCGATGCGCTCGTCCGTGCGGCGCTCGACCGCGCGCGAGCCTTGCGCACGGGGCGCATCGACAGTGCCGACTTCCTCGAGGTCTGGGCGCTCCGTCCGGTGATCTGGGACCCCCTGCCCAGCTTTGCGGCCGCCGTGGCCGCCGATCGGCTGCCACAATGGGCAGCCTCGCTGACGCCGCGTTATTCGGGTTATGAAGGGCTGAAAGCGGGCCTTGCGACCTACGAGGCCATTCGCGATGCCGGTGGCTGGAAAATGCTGACCGCGAAGTCTGACGCGTCGGCGATCCGGGCCCGACTGGCGCTGGAAGACAGGGGCGTCACGCCGAACGAGCCTCTGGTGGGCGTCCTGCAGCGCGCCCAGCGCCGCTATGGGCTCAACCCCACCGGTTTGCTCGATGCACGCACGCTCGCCGAACTGAACGTGCCCGTCGGCGAGCGAATCGGCTCGATCATGGCGAATATGGAACGCTGGCGCTGGCTGCCTCGCGAACTGCCGGTGAACCGCGTGCAGGTAAACATCGCGGCCGCCGTGCTCACCGTTTTCGAGGGCGACTCGCCCGTGGCATCGATGCGCGCCGTCACGGGTAGCCCGAGCAATCAGACGCCGATGCTCGCGTCCGCCATCCACTCGATCGTGATCAATCCCCCCTGGAACGTGCCGACGAGCATAGCCAAACGCGAACTCTGGCCAAAGGGCCGCGCCGCGCTGGTCGCGCAAGGCTACAAGATCGTCGGCACGCCCGAGGGCGGCGAGCGCATCGTCCAGCCCGCCGGCCCGGGCAGCGCGCTTGGCCAGCTGAAATTCGATTTCGACAATCCGTTCGCCGTCTATCTGCACGACACGCCGAGTCGTGCCAAATTCTCGAGCTTCGACCGCCTCGCCAGCCATGGCTGCGTTCGCCTCGAAAAACCGATTCCGCTCGCCGAACTGTTGTTGAAGGACGACCCGACGAAAAGCGGTCAGGTCCAGACGCTGATCGATACGACTAAGACCCAGCGCGTCACACTGCCGCACAAGGTCGCCGTCTATCTTCTTTACTGGACTGCGTTTTCGAGCGCGAACGGCGCCATGAATTTCCGCGCCGATCCCTATGACTGGGACAAGCTGCTCGCTGCCAAGATCGACGCGGCCGGCAAGCGGGCGGCCGCGCTGCAGGTCGCCTCGAACTCTCTCTCGCCGACAGGAAAACAATGATGCGCAAAGCCGGTTTCTCGACACTCGCAGCGGCGTTGGCGCTTGCCGCCTGCAACAGCTCGGCGCCGGAAAAGCTGCCCGACGACAATATGTCGGAAATCGGCAACCTGTCCGACAATGTCGACGTCGCGGTTCCGCCCGCACCCGTCGAAAATGCGGCCAACGCCACGAACGAAACCGCCAAGCCTGCCCCCGCGCCCGGGTTCACCGAAGAGCAGCAGATCAAGGACGATGCCGACGCGACGGGGATGACTTCACGCCTGCCCGACGAGGAGCCGGGGCAAAAAGCCAACGAAACGCGTCCCGCGCAGTAGCGTTTTTGCGACAAATGCCTTAAATGACGCCTATGCACCGTCGCGAATTTACAAAACTGGCGCTGTCCGGCCTCGGCTTTGCCGCGGTTCCGGCTGCACTCGCGCGCGCCCAGACGAGCGCAAGTTTTCCCACTGTCGCGCCCCCGATGGCCCCTCCGCTGGTCGGCGCCGCGCCCCCAAGCGTTGCCACGGCCGCCTATATTCCCCTGCTCGCGCGCGCCAAGGCCGCGCTCGAACGCCACCACGATCAGTTCGATCTGCGCGACCGGATCGCGCTCGCGGATTTCAGCCGCGCGTCCAATGCGTTTCGTTTCCATATCGTCGATCTGATCAGCGGACAGAGCTGGTCATACCTCGTCGCCCACGGGCGGGGATCGGATCCCGAACACACCGGTTATCTGCAGCGTTTCTCCAACGACATCGGGTCGCTGGCAACCTCGGCGGGCAGCTACAAGACCGGTGACATCTATTATGGCGTCCATGGTCGCGCGATGCGCCTGAACGGACTGGAGCCGACGAACGACCTAGCCGATCCGCGCGCCATCGTCATCCATGGCGCCACCTATGCGACCGAGGATCATATTGCCAAATTCGGCAAGCTCGGCCGTTCGGAAGGGTGTTTCGCGGTGGCACCACACATGCTCGACGCCGTGGTCACCCTGCTGGGGCCCGGCCGTATGCTCTACGCCGACAAGGCATAATGGCTTGACCCGCGCGCGCCTGCCGCTATAGGCGCGCGCTTCGCTTACAGGCTCGCCTGTGGCGTTCCGTTCGAGACAGCGAGTGCCGGGATTTTGCCCGGCTTGATTTCTCGCCGAGACGGGGAACAGTTTTAACGGCCCGCACCGCGCCAGTCGGCGTGTCGGCGGTGCCCGCGACCAACCCCTCGGACGGGCCTTGAGAGGCCCGCGTCAGCGATCCTCTTCGGGCTCAACACGGTTTCGGCAATCCCGCCGGGACCGCAAGTGGAGTAAAGGCATGGATCGTGCTGATAAAGCGGATCTGGTCAACGCGCTGAACGCAACTTTCGCCGATGTGGGCGTTGTGGTCGTCACCCGGAATCTGGGCATGACGGTTGCACAATCGACCGACCTCCGCGGCAAGATGCGCGACGCCGGGGCCAGCTACCGCGTGGCGAAAAATCGCCTGGCCAAGCGCGCGATCGAGGGTACGTCGTACGAATCGATCGGTCAGTTCCTGACCGGTCCGACGGCGCTCGCCACTTCCGCCGACCCGGTCGCTGCTGCGAAAGTAGCGGTCGAATTTGCGAAGACGAACGACAGGTTCGAAATCGTGGGCGGCGCAATGGGCGACACTCTCCTCGACGTGGACGGGGTCAAGGCGCTGGCAACATTGCCTTCGCTCGACGAGCTGCGCGCCAAGATCGTGGGCCTGGTACAGGCGCCCGCGACCAAGGTCGTGCAGATCGTTCAGGCACCGGCCGGGCAGATCGCCCGCGTCCTCGGCGCCTATGCAGCGAAAGAAGCCGCGTAACCCGACCTCAATTCAACCGACAAAATCTGAAGGAAATACAAAATGGCTGATCTCAACAAGCTCGTCGACGACCTGTCGGCTCTGACCGTTATCGAAGCGGCTGAACTTTCGAAGATGCTCGAAGAAAAATGGGGCGTCTCGGCTGCTGCAGCCGTGGCTGCGCCGGCTGCCGGTGGTGGCGCTGCTGCCGCTCCGGCCGTTGAAGAAAAGACCGAGTTCGATGTGATCCTGACCGGCGACGGCGGCAAGAAGATCAACGTCATCAAGGAAGTCCGGGCCATCACGGGTCTCGGCCTGACCGAAGCCAAGACGCTGGTCGAATCGGCGCCGAAGGCGATCAAGGAAGGCATCAACAAGGAAGAGGCCGAGAAGCTCAAGAAGCAGCTCGAAGAAGCCGGCGCGACCGTCGAACTCAAGTAAGCCGCAGCGGGGGTACGGCGCACGCTGCGCCGTACCTCCCGCAAGGCCGGCCAGCGGCGCCCGCGCCGACTGACGACACGGGCTTTGCCCGTGTCAGCCACAATAAACAGGGCGGCCCCCTTTCGGGAGCCGCCCTTTTTTCGTCCCTATGCCCGATGTCAGACGCGTTCGAGCACGTCGTCCACGCGCGTCGTCATGATGTCCGACCCTGCATCGACGGCAAAGCGCGCCGCGAGATGGCCCTCGCCGCCATCGGGTAGCGGATAACGCGCATCGGCCACGATCTTGGCTTCGCCATCACGGGTCGCCGCGTCCTGCACGACGACATGGCCTTCGACACGAACGCTGCCGCCGGCCGGTACGTCGATGCGGCCGCGCAAAGCGCCGGTCTCGATCAACGACCGCTCGGCCGCCGACGAGCGACCCTCGCTGAACAGGAAGCTGGAAACGTCGACGTTTCGCGCATCGACCGGCCCCTCGTTTTCGACGATCAGGTGATAGGTGATGACATGGGCGTCATCGCGCACTTCGCTCGACGTCGGTTCCAGCGTCATGCGGATCCACGGACGCTCAGCCTCGCTCGGGTCTGGCGCTACCGCCGCAGCAACAGGTTCGGCCGCAACGGGGACGACAGGCGCGGCATCATAGGCCGGCTCGACATAGGTGGGCTCGACATAGGCGGACTCGACATAGGTCGTCACAGAGCGTCGGCGTGAGCGAGCGACCAAGCCGAGCGCCGCGAGCAGCAGGAGCGCACCGCCGACAGCCCATAACCATGTGGGGATGCCGTCGTTGGCGGGAGTCGCCTCGGCAGGAGAGGCCGCCGGAGCAGCGGATTCGGGCGCGGGCGCAACAGCTGCATCCGGCTCATTTGGCGTGCCAGCGGCCGCGATCGCGGGCGGCGTCGGCGCAGGTTCGGCAACGGGCGCCGGATTGGCGACCGGTGCAGCCGCAACGGCCCGGGGCTGGACACGAGCGCGGGCGGGACGCGCCGCAGACCGGGCGGTCGACGCGACCGGCGCGGCCTCTTCCGCGGCAGGCTCGGCTACCGGCGCCGGCCGTGCGGGCAGCGGCTGCACGACCTCTTGCCGCGGCGCGAATGTCGGGGCCGCTGGCGCTGCCGGCGCTGGTGCGGGCTGGGCGGCCGGCGGCGGCACGGTCGAGACCACCGGCGGTGGCGTCGCGGCTTCCTGTGCAAGCAGCGGGGTTGAACAAAGCGCGGTGGCTGCAAGCAGGAACAGGGCGCGGGGCGATGCGGGGGATGACTGTTTCATAACGGGCGACCAACGACTAAGTCATTCAATTGGCCGCATATTCCGGTCTAAAATGCGCCGGATCGATGTAGTTTGGTCGGTGAGCCGAGCGCGCCCGACGTTGACAGGCTTTGGACGCCCGACGGGCGGGTATTTGCGCGGACGGCTGGACAACGCCTTGCCGGCCTTCTATATGGTTCGTTCACCCCACCGTTCGAGACATGGTGCGCCGTCGCGCAGTGCACCGAACGAATGAACGGCTGCGGGTTCCATGCGACGCCGAAAATCACGCCCTTCCCGGGGCTTTTCGCGTCCGCATGTGCGTTTCGAGACACGAACGAAGGCACATTATTACATGGCAACGCAGATCGCGCCCGACGCGCACACCGAAGCTCATCGTCCCCGTATCCGCAAAGTCTTCGGGAATATCCACGAAGTCACGCAGATGCCGAACCTGATCCAGGTCCAGCGGGAATCCTACGAACAGTTCCTGCGCTCGAACCCCGCGATCGGCTATGTTTCCGGCCTCGAAAAGACGCTGCGGTCGGTCTTCCCGATCCGCGACTTCGCCGGCACCGCCGAACTCGATTTCGTGCATTACGAGCTCGAGGATCCCAAGTTCGACACCGACGAGTGCCGCCAGCGGGGCATCACCTATGCCGCGCCGATGCGCGTGACCCTGCGCCTGATCGTGTTCGAAGTGGATGCGGAGACGGAAACCCGTTCGGTCCTCGATATCAAGGAACAGGATGTTTACATGGGCGACATGCCGCTCATGACGCAGAACGGCACGTTCATCATCAACGGGACCGAGCGTGTCATCGTGTCGCAGATGCACCGCTCGCCGGGCGTCCTGTTCGACCATGACCGCGGCAAGACGCATTCGTCGGGCAAGTATCTGTTCGCCGCGCGCGTCATTCCGTATCGCGGCTCGTGGCTCGACTTTCGAATTCGACGCCAAGGACATCGTCAACGTCCGCATCGACCGCAAGCGCAAGCTGCCGGTGACCGCGCTGCTCTTCGCGCTGGGCCTGACACCCGAAGGCATTCTCGCCGAATTCTACAACACCGTCACCTGGGTGCGTGGCACCGGCGGCTGGCAGGTTCCCTATGTCGCCGAGAACTGGCGTGGGCAGAAGCCGACCTATGACGTCGTCGACGGCAAGACCGGCGAAGTCGTGTTCCCCGCCGGCCAGAAGGTATCGCCCCGCGCTGCCAACAAGGCCGCCAAGGACGGGCTCGAGGCGCTGCTGATCCCGACCGAGGAAATCTTCGGCCGTTATTCCGCGCTCGACCTGATCAACGAGGCGACCGGCGAAATCTATATCGAGGCGGGCGACGAAGTGTCGGCCGAAAACCTCGAGAAGATCGACAAGGCCGGTCTCGACCGGCTCGAGCTGCTCGACATCGACCATATCAACACGGGTCCGTGGATCCGCAACACGCTGCGCGCCGACAAGGCGGAGGACCGCGATCACGCGCTGTCCGACATCTATCGCGTCATGCGCCCGGGCGAGCCGCCCACGCGCGAAACGGCGGAATCGCTGTTCGCCGGTCTGTTCTTCGATCCCGACCGCTACGACCTGTCGGCCGTCGGTCGCGTCAAGCTCAACATGCGCCTCGACCTCGATGCGCCGGACGATCACACGACCTTGCGCACCGAGGACATCCTCGCGGTCGTCAAGACGCTGGTCGGCCTGAAGGACGGCAAGGGCGAAATCGACGACATCGACAACCTCGGCAACCGCCGCGTGCGTTCGGTCGGCGAACTGCTCGAGAACCAGTATCGCGTCGGCCTGCTCCGCATGGAGCGCGCCGTGAAGGAGCGCATGTCGTCGGTCGACGTGTCGACGGTCATGCCGAACGACCTGATCAACGCGAAGCCTGCGGTTGCCGCGGTGCGTGAATTCTTCGGCTCGTCGCAGCTGTCGCAGTTCATGGACCAGACCAACCCGTTGTCGGAAGTGACGCACAAGCGCCGCGTCTCGGCGCTCGGGCCGGGCGGCCTGACGCGCGAGCGTGCCGGCTTCGAAGTCCGCGACGTCCACCCGACGCACTATGGCCGCATCTGCCCGATCGAAACGCCGGAAGGCCCGAACATCGGTCTCATCAACTCGCTCGCGAGCTTCAGCCGCGTCAACAAATACGGCTTCATCGAGACGCCGTATCGCAAGATCGTCGACAACAAGGTCACCGACGACGTCGTGTACCTGTCGGCCATGGAAGAGGCCAAGCACACGATCGCGCAGGCCAATGCCGAGCTCGACGCGAACAAGGGCTTTGTCGAGGACATCGTCTCGTCGCGCCAGGCGGGCGAATTTCTGATGGCGCCGCGCGACACGATCACGCTGATGGACGTCAGCCCCAAGCAGCTCGTCTCGGTCGCCGCATCGCTCATTCCGTTCCTGGAAAACGACGACGCCAACCGCGCGCTCATGGGCTCGAACATGCAGCGTCAGGCCGTGCCGCTCGTCCAGGCCGAGGCCCCGTTCGTCGGGACCGGCATGGAAGAGACGGTCGCGCGTGACTCGGGTGCCGCCATCGGTGCCCGTCGTGCCGGCATCGTCGACCAGGTCGACGCCACCCGCATCGTCATTCGCACGACCGGCGAGGTCGACAGCGGCCATTCGGGCGTCGACATCTACACGTTGATGAAGTTCCAGCGCTCGAACCAGAACACCTGCATCAACCAGCGTCCGCTGGTGAAGGTCGGTGACGCGGTGATGAAGGGCCAGATCATTGCCGACGGTCCGTCGACCGAACTCGGTGAGCTGGCGCTGGGCCGCAACACGCTCGTCGCGTTCATGCCGTGGAACGGGTACAATTACGAGGATTCGATCCTCATTTCCGAGCGCATCGTGAAGGACGACGTGTTCACGTCGATCCACATCGAAGAGTTCGAAGTGATGGCCCGCGACACCAAGCTGGGGCCGGAAGACATCACCCGCGACATCCCGAACGTCGGCGAGGAAGCGCTCCGCAACCTCGACGAGGCGGGCATCGTCTACATCGGCGCCGAAGTCGAACCGGGCGACATCCTCGCCGGCAAGATCACGCCGAAGGGCGAAAGCCCGATGACGCCGGAGGAAAAGCTGCTCCGCGCCATCTTCGGTGAAAAGGCGTCGGACGTCCGCGACACCTCGCTCCGCCTGCCGCCCGGCGTTGCCGGCACGGTCGTCGAAGTGCGCGTGTTCAACCGTCACGGCATCGACATCGACGATCGTACCCGCGCCATCCAGGCCGAGGAAAAGGAACGCCTCGCCAAGGATCGCGACGACGAACGCTCGATCCTCAACCGGGCCAGCTGGTCGCGCCTGCGCGAGATGCTGCTCGGCCAGACGGTCAGTGCCGCGCCCAAGGCGCTCAAGAAGGGCACCGTCATCGACGATGCCGCGCTCGACCTCGTCGAGAAGTACGAATGGTGGAAGATCGCGGTCGCCGACGATGCGCGCCAGGCCGATCTCGAGGCGGTGAAGGTGCAATATGACGAGGCCGTCGGCCTGATCAACGCCAAGTACGAGGACCGCGTCGAGAAGCTGGAGCGCGGCGACGAGCTGCCCCCCGGCGTGCTCAAGATGGTCAAGGTGTTCGTCGCGGTGAAGCGCAAGCTGCAGCCGGGCGACAAGATGGCCGGCCGCCACGGCAACAAGGGTGTCATTTCGCGCATCCTGCCGGTCGAGGACATGCCGTTCCTCGAGGACGGCACGCATGTCGACATCGTGCTCAACCCGCTGGGCGTGCCGTCGCGCATGAACGTCGGGCAGATCTTCGAAACGCATCTGGGCTGGGCCGCGCGCGGTCTCGGCAAGCAGATCACGGCGGAACTCGAAGCGTGGCGCGAAGCCAATCCGGATCCCAAGGCGGCCAAGCCGCCCGAAGCGGTCCGCGAGCGGCTGAAGACGGTCTATGGCGAGAAATATCACGCCGAGATCGACGAGCGGACCGACGACGACATCGTCGAAATGGCCAAGCTGCTGAAGAACGGCGTGCCGATGGCAACGCCGGTGTTCGACGGCGCGCGCGAGGCTGACGTGTCGGAGATGCTGACGCTCGCCGGGCTCGATACCTCGGGTCAGGTCGAGCTGTACGACGGCCGCACGGGCGATGCGTTCGACCGCAAGGTGACGGTCGGGTATATCTACATGCTCAAGCTGCACCATCTCGTCGACGACAAGATCCACGCACGGTCGATCGGGCCCTACTCGCTCGTCACGCAGCAGCCGCTGGGTGGCAAGGCGCAGTTCGGCGGACAGCGTTTCGGCGAAATGGAGGTCTGGGCCCTCCAGGCCTACGGCGCCGCCTATACGCTGCAGGAAATGCTGACGGTGAAGTCCGACGACGTCGTCGGCCGCACCAAGGTCTATGAGGCGATCGTCAAGGGCGACGACACGTTCGAGGCCGGCATCCCCGAAAGCTTCAACGTGCTCGTCAAGGAAATGCGCTCGCTGGGCCTCAACGTCGAACTCAACATGAACGACGTGGTGCCTGACGAGGACGACACACCGGCGATCGCGGCGGAGTAAAAAAATAGCTCCCTCTCCCCTTCAGGGGAGAGGGCTGGGGAGAGGGGCAGTGCCTTTCCCCGAAACCAAGTCCCGGTTGGGAGAGACTGCCCCTCTCCCCGACCCTCTCCCCTGAAGGGGAGAGGGAGATGAGGAAAAGAAGATGAACGAACTGACCAACTTCATGAACCCGGTCGCCAAGGCCGAGACGTTCGACCAGATCCAGATCGGTATCGCGAGCCCGGAACGTATCCGCTCGTGGTCGTTCGGCGAGATCAAGAAGCCGGAAACCATCAACTACCGCACGTTCAAGCCTGAGCGCGACGGCCTGTTCTGCGCGCGCATCTTCGGTCCGATCAAGGATTACGAATGCCTGTGCGGCAAGTACAAGCGCATGAAGTACAAGGGCATCGTCTGCGAAAAGTGCGGCGTCGAGGTTACCGTCTCGAAGGTGCGCCGTGAGCGCATGGGCCATATCGAACTGGCAGCACCTGTCGCGCACATCTGGTTCCTGAAGTCGCTGCCGTCGCGCATCGGCCTGCTGCTCGACATGCAGCTCAAGCAGCTCGAGCGCGTCCTGTATTTCGAAGCCTATATCGTCATCGAGCCCGGGCTGACCCCGCTCGAGAAGTTCCAGCTGCTGACCGAGGACGAGCTCCTCGAAGCACAGGACGAATATGGCGAAGACGCGTTCAGCGCCGGCATCGGTGCCGAAGCGGTGCGCCGCATGCTCGAGGAACTCGACCTCGAGGGTGAGCGCAAGGACCTGCTCGACGAGCTGGCCGTCACCAAGTCGGAACTCAAGCCCAAGAAGATCATCAAGCGGCTGAAGGTCGTCGAGAGCTTCATCGATTCGGGCAACCGTCCCGAATGGATGATCCTCGAAGTCGTCCCCGTCATTCCGCCCGAACTGCGCCCGCTGGTGCCGCTCGACGGTGGCCGCTTCGCGACGTCGGATCTCAACGATCTCTATCGCCGCGTCATCAACCGCAACAACCGCCTGAAGCGCCTGATGGAACTGCGTGCGCCGGACATCATCGTCCGCAACGAAAAGCGCATGCTGCAGGAAGCGGTCGATGCCCTGTTCGACAACGGCCGTCGCGGCCGCACGATCACCGGCGCCAACAAGCGTCCGCTGAAGTCGCTGTCCGACATGCTCAAGGGCAAGCAGGGCCGCTTCCGCCAGAACCTGCTCGGCAAGCGCGTCGACTATTCGGGCCGTTCGGTCATCGTGACGGGTCCGGAGCTCAAGCTCCACCAGTGCGGCCTGCCGAAGAAGATGGCGCTCGAGCTGTTCAAGCCGTTCATCTATGCGCGCCTCGACGCCAAGGGGCTGTCGATGACGCTCAAGCAGGCCAAGAAGTGGGTCGAAAAGGAGCGCAAGGAAGTCTGGGACATTCTGGATGAGGTCATCCGCGAACATCCCGTCATGCTCAACCGCGCCCCGACGCTTCACCGCCTCGGCATCCAGGCGTTCGAGCCCGTTCTGATCGAGGGCAAGGCGATCCAGCTTCACCCGCTGGTCTGCTCGGCGTTCAACGCCGACTTCGACGGCGACCAGATGGCCGTGCACGTTCCGCTGAGCCTCGAGGCCCAGCTCGAAGCGCGCGTCCTGATGATGTCGACGAACAACATCCTGTCGCCCGCAAACGGCAAGCCGATCATCGTGCCGTCGCAGGACATGGTGCTGGGGCTCTATTACCTGTCGATGCTGAAGGAAGGCGAACCCGGCGAGGGGATGCTGCTCGGCGAGATGTCCGAAGTGCACCAGGCGCTGAACGCCAAGGCCGTGACGCTCCACAGCAAGATCACGACCCGCGTCCCGCAGGTCGACGAACAGGGCAAAACCTACCTCAAGCGCGTCGAGACGACACCGGGCCGCATGCTGCTCGGCGAAACCCTGCCGCAGAACCACAAGGTGCCGTTCGAGACGATCAACCGCCTGCTGACCAAGAAGGAAATCGGCGACGTCATCGACATCGTCTATCGCCACGCGGGCCAGAAGGAGACCGTGCTGTTCGCCGACGCGATCATGTCGCTGGGCTTCAAGCACGCGTTCCAGGCCGGCATCTCGTTCGGCAAGGACGACATGATCATCCCGGACAGCAAGGAAGGCACCGTCGACGATACCCGCGCGCTCGTGAAGGATTTCGAGCAGCAGTATCAGGACGGCCTGATCACGCAGCAGGAAAAATACAACAAGGTGATCGACGCCTGGAGCCGCTGCGGCGACCAGGTGGCGGCGGCCATGATGGACGAAATCCGCAGCGTGAAGAAGGACCCCGAGACCGGCCGCGAAAAGCCGATCAACGCCATCTACATGATGGCGCACTCGGGCGCCCGTGGTTCGCCGGCCCAGATCAAGCAGCTGGCCGGCATGCGCGGGCTGATGGCCAAGCCGTCGGGCGAGATCATCGAAACGCCGATCATCTCGAACTTCAAGGAAGGCCTGACCGTCCTCGAGTATTTCAACTCGACCCACGGCGCCCGCAAGGGTCTCGCGGATACGGCGCTCAAGACCGCCAACTCGGGGTACCTGACCCGCCGTCTGGTCGACGTGTCGCAGGATTGCGTCATCGTCGAACTCGATTGCGGCACGGAACGCGCGCTCGAGATGAAGGCGATCGTCCAGGGCGGTTCGGTTATCGCGTCGCTCGGCGAGCGTATCCTCGGCCGCACCACGGCCGAGGACATCACCGACAGCAAGACCAACGAGGTCGTCATCCCGTCGGGCACCTTGCTCGACGAGGCGATGATCACGCAGATCGAAGCCATCGGCACGCAGGCGGTGAAGATCCGCAGCCCGCTGATCTGCGAAAGCGTCGGCGGCGTCTGCGGCGCCTGCTACGGTCGTGACCTTGCCCGCGGTACGCCGGTCAACATCGGCGAAGCGGTCGGCGTCATTGCCGCCCAGTCGATCGGCGAGCCCGGCACCCAGCTGACGATGCGGACCTTCCACATCGGCGGGGCGGCGCAGGTCAACGAACAGTCGAACATCGATGCGATGGCCGACGGAACGTTCGAATATCGCGGCGTCCGCATCATCAAGGACAAGGCGGGCCGGCGCGTGTCGCTGTCGCGTCAGGGCGAAATCGCGATCATCGACGCCGATGGCCGCGAGCGGGCGGTGCACCGTATTCCGTACGGCGCCTATCTGCTGTTCGACGATGGCGCACAGGTGAAGCAGGGCGACCGGCTGATCGAATGGGATCCGTTCACGGCGCCCGTCATCACCGAAACCGGCGGTATCGTGAAGTATCAGGACCTTATCGAGGGCCAGACGCTGACCGAACAGGTCGATGAAGCCACCGGCATCGCCAACAAGGTCGTGACCGAATATCGCCAGGGCCGCACCAAGGAGGATCTGCGTCCGCGCCTGACCCTGCTGGGTGAGGATGCCGCCGATGCTGCCCGCTACATGCTGGCGGTCGGCGCGACCCTGTCGGTCGAGGACGGGGCCACGGTCGTGGCGGGTGACGTGCTTGCCCGTGTCAGCCGCGAAGCCGCCAAGACGCGCGACATCACCGGCGGTCTGCCGCGTGTTGCCGAGCTGTTCGAAGCGCGCATCCCCAAGGAAAACGCCATCATCGCGCGGGCTTCGGGCCGTGTCGTGTTCGGCAAGGACTATAAGGCGAAGCGCAAGATCGGCATTCAGCCCGAGGACGGCGGCGAGCTGGCGGAATATCTCATCCCGAAGTCGAAGGTCATCGACGTTCAGGAAGGCGATTACGTCAAGCGCGGCGACAACCTGATCGGCGGTTCACCGAATCCGCATGACATTCTCGAAGTCATGGGGATCGAGCCGCTGGCCGAATATCTGGTCGCCGAGATCCAGGAAGTCTATCGACTGCAGGGCGTGAAGATCAACGACAAGCACATCGAGACGATCGTTCGTCAGATGCTGCAGAAGGTCGAGATCACCAACGGCGGCGACACGACATTGCTGGCCGGCGAACAGGTCGACCGGATCGAGATGGACGAGATCAACGCCAAGCTGGCCAAGGGCCAGACTCCGGCGGAGGGCAAGCCCATCCTGCTCGGCATCACCAAGGCGTCGCTGCAGACCCGCAGCTTCATCTCGGCGGCCTCCTTCCAGGAAACCACCCGCGTGCTCACGCAGGCGGCGGTCGAGGGCAAGAAGGACACGCTGACGGGCCTCAAGGAAAACGTGATCGTCGGGCGTCTCATCCCGGCGGGCACGGGGGCCGGCATGAACCGTCTGCGCGTCACGGCGAACAGCAAGGACGCGGCTCTCCGCGCCCAGCAGCGCGCCTGGCAGGCCAGCCTCATCGCGCCGAACAGCGCGGCCGAGGAACATGCCGCCGAACTCGCCCAGCCCATCGAGGGCGACACGGGTGACGACGCCCTGGGCGCCGTGGTCTCTTCGGGCCATGGCACCGATGCCGACGCGGGCGAGTATCTGAACGACTGATCGAGCTCAGCCGATCGTTGCGGGGCCTCGTGGACGCGTCCACGAGGCCCTTTTTTTTGCGTCACCCGCACGGCGGGATCGAAAGCTGTGACCTATTTCGGGACACCGTTAGCAACTTGTCACGACTCTGCGGCAGGTTAATGTTCCGTCAACGAGTCGGCTTGTTGCGGCGCGAAGTCTCCACCGATTTGAGGGGTTTGAGCATGTTCAAAATCACTTTTGGCACGGCATTGGCCTGTTCGGCCCTGATTTTCGCAACGCCCGCGATGGCGACGACAACGATCTGGGACGGCACGGGCGCCAATGCCACACTGCCCTTTTCGCAGTTCGGCACGAGCGGCACCCTGGTGAACTCGGGCACGGCCTTCACGACGACCAACGGCATCACCGGAACGGTGACCTCGTCGACGAAGCTGGCCATGGATCGCCGAACCCAGGGAGCGGACTGGGGCGGCGGGAGTTTCGCCCCGGGCGCGGCATTGCTCTACAACCGGTCGACCGCCGGCGACATCACCTTCACCTTCGCCCAGGCGCTCACGGCCGTCGGCGCCCAGTTCAACACGGATTATCTGACGAGCTTCATCGCGCGGATCACGCTCAACGATGGCAGCACCCTTACGCTGCCCGGCACGGCCGGCCTCGGTAGTGCGGGTACGTCGATCTTCATCGGCGCGAAGAGCGACACGGCGAGCATCCAGTCGATCACCTTCCATCAGGACTCGGGCGGGGGCGGCAATGATTTCGCGCTGGGCGAACTGAGCATCGACGCCAGCGCGCTCGTGGCGGCGGCGCCCGAGCCCGCAACCTGGGCGATGATGATCATCGGGTTCGGCATCGCCGGCGTATCGCTGCGTCGTCGCCGGGCCGAAGCACGCGTCGCCCACGCCTGATCGCCAACAACGAATCGTGCAAAAGGCCCGCTGGATGGCTCCGGCGGGCCTTTCGCGTGGCGACGCATCGGATCCGATGCGCGATCAGTCGTGCAACAAAGTCTCGCGCGACCGGCGCCAACAATAGCTTCCTTCCCTTAGTCTATCGGCGTGCTAGTCTTTGCGTGACTGGGAGCAACGACACTGCCGCACATCGACCCGTATCACGCACTTGCCGGCGCCCTTGTCGGGCTGCTGGTGGGCGTCACGGGCGTCGGCGGCGGATCGCTGATGACGCCGATTCTCAAACTCGTGTTCGGGTTCGCGCCGGCGACCGCGGTCGGCACCGACCTGCTTTACGCAGCCGTCACGAAGACTGTCGGCACCAGCGTCCATGGCCTGCGCAACACCGTCGACTGGCGCATCGTCAGGCGGCTGGCCAGCGGCAGCCTGCCCGCAGCCGTCGCCACGCTGCTGACAATCCAGCGGCTTGGCAAGCTCGCCGACAGCACCGAACGCCTGATCACGATCACCCTGGCGGTCATGCTGCTCGGCACGGCGGCGACGGTCCTGTTCCGCACGCGAATCGTCGTATGGGCAACGCGCACCTTCGGCACCCGGAACAGCGAACATCGCGCGCTGACGACGGTCGCGCTTGGCATTGCGCTCGGCATCCTTGTCTCGCTGACCTCGGTCGGGGCCGGTGCCATCGGCGTGACGGCGCTGATCGTGCTTTATCCCGGCCTGCCGGTGGCCCGCATCGTGGGCTCGGACATTGCCCATGCCGTGCCGCTGACCCTCGTCGCCGGCATCGGCCACTGGCTGATCGGAACGGTCGATCTCGGCCTGCTGGCCAGCTTGCTGGTCGGATCATTGCCCGCCGTCGTCATCGGCAGCCTGATCGGCAGTCGCGCCCCTGAACGGTTGCTGCGGATCGTGCTGGCGTTCGTCCTGCTTCTGGTGGCGACGAAGCTGCTGAAGCTCTGGTAACCGTCAGCCGGCGGCCGTCCCGGTTCCGCGCGTCTTCCACAGCGACCAGCCGATGCCGCCGAGGATCAGCCCGAACGTAGCACCGAGCGAGAGCATCGGCGGGATTTTCCCCCCGTCCATCAGCAAGTCCGATACGAAGATCTTCGCCCCGATGAGCACGAGGACAAGGGCGAGCGCATATTTCAGATAGTGGAACCGGTGAACCATCGCCGACAGCGCGAAATAAAGCGCACGCAGGCCCAGGATCGCCATGATGTTCGACGAATAGACGATGAAGGTGTCGGTCGTGATCGCGAAGATCGCCGGGACGCTGTCGACGGCAAAGACGATATCGGCAAGGTTGATGACCACGAGCGCGAGCAACAGCGGCGTTGCCGCGCGCACGGGCCGCCCCGTCCTCGCATCCGGCACGCGCACGATGAACTTCTGGGCGTGCAGTTCGGGCGTGACCCGCATCCGCGACGAGATCCAGCGCACGACCGGGTTTGCCGCGAGGTTCGCGTCCTGGTCGCTGGCGAACAGCATCTTGATGCCCGTCGCCATCAGGAACGCGGCAAAGATATAGAGCACCCAATGCCATTGCTGCACGATGGCCGCGCCGGCGCCGATCATCGCGCCGCGCAACACGATCACGGCAATGATGCCCCAGACGAGCGCACGATACTGGTACATCCGGGGAATGGCAAAATAGGTGAAGATCAGGCTGATCACGAAGACATTGTCGATCGACAGCGCCTTTTCGACGAAATAGCCGGTATAATATTTCATACCGCTGTCGGCACCCTTCTGGATCCAGACCCAGACACCGAAGGAAAGCGCGATCGCGATGTAGAAGGTTGACAGCTTCAACGATTCCGCGATGCCCATCGCGCGGTCCTGCCGGTGGAGGACGCCAAGATCGAAAGCGGTCAGCACCGCGACCAGGCCCATGAACGACAGCCAGAACCAGACCGGCGTACCCAGCCAGTCCACCACCAGAAATTCCACGAGGATCCCCTTTAATCCCTTTGGCGGGACAGGTGACCGGCGGCGAGCCCAGGGAAGCAGCCGCCGGCCACCCCCGTCAGCCTGCGCGGATGGAGCGCGGTGCGGTCCGTGCGAGCCGGTCCTTGATGGCCAGCTTCAGCTTTTTAAGCCGGGCGACGCGCCCCTGATCGGGGAAACGCGCCTTCATTTCACGGCGCACTTCGGCATCGAGGCGCGCGTGGACCAGCTTCATTCGGTGAACGACGGGGTTCATGTCAGGACTCCTCTCGAGAACAAATCGATGTTCGACGAGCGGATGTCCGCTGAAGATGGTCGCGTTCGCAAGATATCGCCGGACCACCAGTCAACGGGCATTCGCCCGATGCGGTCCGACATCACGAATGCATCAAGGACGCATCCGCCAGAGGGGCCCGGCCCGCATAGCGCCAAACTAGGAAACCGGAATTTGGCTTTCAAGAGCCACGTGCAACTTTGTGCCGTTCAATCTATTCACCCGTCGCATGCTCAGGGTCGCCAGCTACAATATTCGCAAGGCTCTGGGCACCGACCGTCGCCGCGTGCCCCTGCGTATCCTCGACGTGCTTAACGAGATCGATGCCGACGTCATCGCCCTGCAGGAAGCGGACCGCCGTTTCGGCCCGCGGCTGGCTGCACTGCCAAAGGAGCTCATCGAACATCACACGCCTTATGTCGTCGTCGATGTCGCGGCACGCGCGGGGAGCATCGGCTGGCATGGCAACGCGCTGCTCGTCCGGCGCGGCATCACGGTCGAGCATCACGCCCGCCTGACGCTGCCCACGCTCGAACCGCGCGGCGCGGTGCTTGCAGATCTCGTCGTTGACGGACAGGCGGTGCGAGTCGTCGGCATGCACCTCGACCTGTCCGGCCTGCACCGCCGGCGCCAGGGCCATGCCATCACCGCTGCCGTCGCGGAGCGCGATCCACGTGCCACCATCCTGATGGGCGACACCAACGAATGGCGGCCGCACGCCGGTTGCCTGATCGATTTTGCGCGCAAGTTCAGCATCGCGCCGACGGGCCCCAGCTACCACAGCCGCCGTCCCGTCGGGCGGCTCGACCGGATCATGGTGGATCATGACACGCACATTGTCGCCTGCGGCGTGCACATGAGCGCGCTGGCGTCGCGCGCGAGCGACCATCTGCCCGTATGGGCGGATGTGGAACTCCCGGCCAAGGCGGGCTAACGCGACCGTAATGAAGATCTCCGACCTCCGGATTGCCCTCACCAGCGGCAACTATAATTACGTGCGGGACGGGGCGAACCGGTCGCTCAACAATCTGGTCGGCTGGCTTCTCGAACAGGGCGCGGCCGTGCGCGTCTACGCACCGGTCGTCCCCAACCCGGCCTTTCCGCCGACCGGCGACCTCATCGGCATTCCGTCGCTTCCGGTTCCGCTGCGCCCCGAATACCGCATTCCCATGGGCCTCGGGCCGGTGCGTCCGGATGTGGACGCCTTCCGGCCCAACCTCATCCACGTCTCGTCGCCCGAGTTTCTAGGGCACAGCGCGGTGCGCTATGCCAAGGCGCACGACCTGCCGGTGGTCGCCTCGGTCCATACGCGTTTCGATACCTACGGCCGATATTATGGGTTCGGCTTTCTCGAACCGCTGCTGACCGCCGGCATGCGCCGCTTCTACCGAAAGTGCGATGCCATTGTGGCGCCGTCGGAATCCTTTGCCGAGGTCCTGCGCGCCGAGCGCATGAATTTCGACATCGGCATCTGGTCGCGCGGCATCGATCGCACGGTATTCCACCCTGCCGCTCGCAGCCTCGAGTGGCGACGGTCGCTCGGCATTGCCGATGACGACTTTGCCATCGCCTTTTTCGGGCGGATCGTCCTCGAAAAGGGCATCGACGTCTTTGGCGATGTCGTCGTCGAGCTCAAGCGGCGCGGCGTTGCGCACAAGGTGCTCGTCATCGGCGAAGGCCCGGCGCGCGAGACGTTCGCCGCGCAAGTGCCGGATGCAATCTTCGCAGGGCACCAGGCCGGGAACGACCTGGGCCGGGCCATTGCCTCCGCCGACATCCTCCTGCAGCCCAGCGTAACCGAGACCTTCGGCAATGTGACGTCCGAGGCCATGGCATGTGCGCTGCCGGTCGTCGGGGCCGACGCCACCGGCACGTCGAGCCTGGTGAAGGACGGCATTACGGGCGCGCTGGTGCCGCCGCGTGACATTGCCGCCTATGCCGATGCCCTGCAGCATTACGCCACCGATCGTGCCGCTGCCCGCGCCGCAGGCGCCGCCGGCGAAAAGGTCGCCGATGGCTATACCTGGGACGCGGTGAACGGTACGCTGGCGGCGAAATACCTCGAAGTCATCGAGCGGCGGCGCGCGCGCTAGGCGTCGGCGCCGCCGCCGGTGTCAGAGGCGCTCGACCTTTTGCGCGACCTCGTCGAGCAACGCCGCAATGTCGTGGAGCGTAGCCGGGGTCACGCCCTCGGCCGTGACGCGATTGGCGAGGACCGCGCGCAAATTGCCCATCGCCCGGCTTACCGGTCCCGTATCGGTCTTCGCGCGCTGGGTGCCCAGTTCGGCAAGCCGATCCATCAGCGCCTGCACTTCGGTCGCCTTGTCGGCCAGCTCGGCACTGCCTTCCGCGGTGATCGCGAACTGCTTTCGGCTTCCCTCGGCGGTCGCGTCGATCAGGCCCATGTCGTCGAGCAGGGTCAGCGTCGGATAGATGACGCCCGGGCTCGGTGCATAGGCGCCGCCGGTGCGGTCCTCGATCTCGCGGATCAGGTCATAGCCGTGGCGCGGCGCTTCCTCGATCAGCTTGAGCAGGACGAGACGCAGCTCCCCGCCGTCGAACATCCGCCCGCGTCGTCCGCGCCCATCGCCAGGGCCACCGCCGCGCAGGCCACGGCCATGTCCCATCATGAACCCGCCGCCATGCCCTGCCGGTCCCCAGACCGCCATGTAACCACGGGGGCCGCAGCCACCGCGTCTTCCGTACATATGAAACATATCAATTCCTTTCGTTATCATGAGGCCTATCTAAGATATATCTTGAGTCTGTCAAGTGCGCTCCTGCCAATGATGTGACTTTTGTCGGCGGCTTGGCTAGAATCCGGCGATGACGGACCTGTTCGCCGCCCCCGCCCCGCTCCCCCCGCTTGCCGACCGCCTCCGCCCCGCCACCCTCGCGGACGTCGTCGGGCAGGCGCATCTGACCGGTAGCGAAGGCGCCATCGGGCGCATGGTCGCGGCCGGAAAGCTGTCGTCGATGATCCTGTGGGGCCCGCCGGGCACGGGCAAGACGACGATCGCGCGGTTGCTTGCCGATGCGGTCGGACTGCGCTTCGAAAGCATCAGCGCGGTTTTCTCGGGCGTCGCCGATCTCAAGCGCGTCTTTGCCGCAGCCAGGGAAGCGGCGGCGCTCGGCCAGCGGACCTTGCTGTTCGTCGACGAGATCCACCGCTTCAATCGCGCGCAACAGGATGGTTTTCTGCCGTTCGTCGAGGACGGCACGATCACGCTGGTCGGCGCCACGACCGAGAACCCCAGCTTCGAACTGAACGCCGCGCTGCTCAGCCGCGCGCAGGTGCTCGTCCTTCACCGTCTCGACGCGGTGGCGCTCGGCGAGTTGCTGGCTCGTGCCGAAACCGTCGAGGGTCGCGCCCTGCCGCTCACTGCCGAGGCGCGCGATGCCCTGATCGCCAGTGCGGATGGCGATGGTCGTTTCCTGCTCAACCAGGCCGAGACGCTGTTCTCGGTCCAGATCGACGAACCGCTCGACCCGCAGGCGCTTGCGGCACTGCTGCACCGGCGGATGCCCGTCTACGACAAGGACCGCGAGGGGCATTACAACCTGATCAGCGCGCTCCACAAAAGCCTGCGTGGCTCGGACCCGCAGGCAGCGCTTTACTGGCTGGCCCGCATGCTCGTCGCCGGAGAAGAGCCGCTCTACGTGTTGCGACGCCTCGTGCGCTTTGCCAGCGAGGATATCGGCCTCGCCGATCCGCAGGCGCTTGTGCAGTGCCTCGCCGCCAAGGACGCCTATGACTTCCTCGGGTCGCCCGAAGGCGAACTCGCGATCGTGCAGGCCTGTCTGTATCTGGCGACCGCGCCCAAATCGAATGCGGCATACAAGGCCCAGAAATCGGCGTGGAAATCGGCGCGCGAGACAGGATCGCTGATGCCGCCGATGAACATCGTCAACGCGCCGACCAAGCTCATGAAAAACCTCGGCTATGGCAAGGACTATGCCTATGACCATGACACGGCGGAGGGGTTTTCCGGCGCGAATTACTGGCCCGACGAGATGACGGCTGCCACCTTCTACGCGCCGGTCGATCGCGGGTTCGAGGCCAGGATCGCCGAACGTATCGCGCATTGGGACAAGTTGCGGAGTGCCCGCGGATGACTGCGCTGGACAGCTGGGAGGCTGTGAAGGCCTTTGCCCTTAAGCTGCCCGACACATCGCTGGAGAGCTATTACGGCACGCCCTGCCCCAAGGTGAACGGCAAGGCGTTCGTCTCACCCGGCCGCGAGCCGGACAGCTTTCACGTCATGTGCCCGCATGACGAAAAGGCGGTCCTGCTCGAAACCGATCCGGACAGTTTCTGGCAGACGCCGCATTACGAAGGCTGGCCGGGGTTGCTCGTGCGCCATGCCAGCAGCGATCCCGATCGGGTCAGGCTGGTCGTGATGCGCGCCTGGTGGGATCGGGCCAACAAGGCGCAGCGCAAGGCCTTTGGTGACCGGCCCTAACCGCTTTACCACCTTCGTCGCCATCGACTGGTCGGGCGCGGTGGGGCCGCGCCAGCCGGGGATTGCCGTGGCGATATGCGGAGCGGGTGACGACGCGCCCACCCTTGTGCGCCCACGCCATGTCTGGTCGCGGACCGAGGTGCTCGACTGGCTGTTGAACGACCTCCCCGAGGATACGCTCGTCGGGCTCGACCTCAGCACCTCGTTCGCCTTCGCCGATCGCGGCGCCTTTTTTCCCGGCTGGGACGAGAGCCCGGCCGATGCGCGCGCGCTCTGGGCACTGGTCGAGCGCATCTGCGCGGACGATCCCCATCTGTCGTCGGGCAGTTTCGTCGATCATGTCGAAGCAAGCCGGCACTTCCGCCGCCATGGCGACCGCACCGGGGACCGCTTCCCGCCAGGGCGCGGGCGGCTGCGCGTCACCGAGCACGCCCAGCGCGACCAGGGGCTCAGTCCCTATAGCAACTTCAATCTCGTGGGCGCCGCGCAGGTCGGCAAGTCCAGCCTGACGGGCATGCGGATGCTGCATCGGCTCGATGGCAAGCTGGCGCTATGGCCGGTCGACCCGGTCCCGAGGACAGGCTCGGTCGTCGTCGAGATCTATACGACGCTGGCCGCGCGCGCGGCGGGCGTGGCGCGGGGCCGCAGCAAGATCCGCGACGCGGCTGCCCTTGACGCGGCGCTGGTCAACCTCGGCAGCCGGGCGCACGAGCCGCTGCCAAACTATAGCGATCACGCGACCGACGCCCTGCTCGCGGCGGCATGGCTGCGGACGGTCGCCGACGATCCGGCCGTGTGGTCCCCGAAGGCCCTCGACGCCGTCCGCGAAACCGAAGGCTGGACGTTCGGCATCCTGTGACGTTAAGGGAATGCCCGCGCCGGCTTAGCTCAGATGGTAGAGCACCTGATTTGTAATCAGGGGGCCGCGGGTTCGATCCCTGCAGCCGGCACCACTGTACCGTCACGGCGCCCATGGTCCGGGCTTGTGCTCAAATCGGCGCGCCCGCGGCAATCCACCATGCCAGCGCCGTGCTGCCGGCCGCCCCGACGATCATCCGCCAGTGGGGCGCGAGCAACGGCTGCCGTGTCCCGGCCGCGACGGTCTTCATGCCCGTCATCATCGGGCCGACCAGATTGTCGCGCTTGACGACGAGGTAGAAGAGGATCGCTGCGATGTGCAGGGCAATGAAGCCAAGGAGGATATTGAACAGGAAATGGTGCCAGCCACGCGCCGCGTCGGCCGTCTCATAGGATACCAGATGGCTCAGCGGTCCCGAGTCGAGGCCATCGACGTCCTGCGCGAACAGGCCGACGACGGTCTGGGACGCGAGCAGCGCCAGCAGCACTGCGGCGCTCCATCCGCCCAGCGGATTATGCCCGACAACGACGTGGGAATCCCGGCCGAACAGACCCGATGCGTAGCTCAACATTGCACGCGGCCCCTTCAGAAAGGAGGCGAAGCGCGCCGTGGAACTGCCTGCAAATCCCCAGAAGATCCGGAAAACGACGAGCGCGAGCAGGACATAGCCAAGTTGCTTGTGGCGCGTCATGTCGCTCGACTCCGCGGTCCACCACAACGCCGGCATGAGGCCGACGACCGCCCAGTGGATGATGCGAACCGGCGCGTCCCAGAGTTTGACCTGCACCGGACCGCGCGCCATCAGCTGTCCTTTGCGCGGAAGCTTTCATGACAGCCTTTGCACGCACCGCCGAGTGCGCCGACAGCGGGCTTGATCTGGGCCAGGTCGCCGGTCGCGGCGGCCGCGTCGAGCGCCTTGCTCGCGGTCAGCATCTTCACGGCGGCGACTTTGAACTCGGGCCACTTCTCCCAGATCACCGGGAGCGCGCCCGTCTTGACCCCGGCTTCGGGGCCCGATCCCTTGGGAAACCATTTAAGCACGTGCGGCGCCAGCCCGACGATCGTCTTGGCATTGGCCTGCACCACGGGCACGGACGGGTCGGCCTTCCGCAGCTCTTCGCCGATGCCCTTCATCGCCTTGCCGATCTGCTTGTAATGGGCCTGGCGCGCTGCAACCGTGTCTGCCGGCGTGGCGGCGACGGCACAGGTCGCGACCGCAATCGCACCCAATGTGAAGCCCTGCATGACCCTGGACGATTTCATGACGTTTCCCCGTTTGCCGATGGTCAGGGCTATACCGGATTTTCGTAATTCGCCTAGAGCGACGGCGGCAGATATCGGGTGCCCCGGTGCGGAACCGCCGTCGGCGCGGACCGGGAGATTGCGGGGACCGGTTCGCACCGGCCCCCAAAGATCGGATGATCGTTCGTCAGCGGCAGACGACCTGGCCGCGATCGATCGACGAACCGATCGCTGCGCCCGCACCGGCACCAAGCAGCGTGCCGAGGATGTTCGAGCCACCGCGGTCGAGACTGTTGCCAAGCACCCCGCCGAGCGCTGCGCCGACGACGAGACCGGTGGTGCCATCCGAGCGGCGGCAGTAATAGCGGTTATCGTTGCCACGATAGATGCGGTCGTTCCGCGTCAGGCGGACCGGGCGGTAATAGCGGCCGTCGCGGTAATAGTTTTCCGCATAATAGCGGCCCTGCGGTCCGGGGCGGTTATAGTCGTATCGACGATAGTCGCGCCAGGCTTCCTGCCGGTTCTGGCGGACATCGCGCCGGTCGTCACGCCGGTCGTCACGCCGGTCGTCGCGCCGCTCGTCGCGCGCGTCGCGATCGCGACGGCCGTTGGCCGGCGCCCAGGACGGCGGATCGGCAAGCGCCGGGGCTGTGGCCGTGAACAGGGTGGCCAGCGTCAGGCCCGCAAGCAAGAACTTCTTCATGGTGATCTCCTTTGAACAAGGAGCAGAACAACCGGCTGCGCAACGAAGTTGCATGAACCGAAAACTACCTGCCGTTCACGCCGCGGCCACCTTGCGCGCGGGCCCGGGGCGTCAGACTTTCACGATGCCCTTGTCGATCAGGCTGTTCGCGCAATCTACCAGCGACTCCGCTTCCGGGCGGGTTTCCCAGCCGAGCACGGCCTTGGCGTGGCTGGCGTCCATGTCGCGGATGCGGCCCAGTTCGGAAAGGCCCGAGCGCACCAGCGGATCGAATATCGCCGCCAGCCGCACCAGAAAGTCGGGCAGCGTGCGCGTCGGCACCTTGCGTGCCCTGGGGCCGAGCCGCGCCTTCAAAATCTTGGCGATATCCGCAATCATCAGGAACCTGCCCGACGCGATGAAGCGCTCCCCCGCCAGGCCGGTCTCGGTCAGCACCCGGACGTGCAGATCGGCAAGGTCGCGCACGTCGACGATGCCGAACCCGATCCGGGGGCAACCCGGGAGCGCACCCGACAGCATCTTCTGCATCAGTTCGATCGACGTCGATACGTCGGCGTCCATCACCGGGCCCACGACCAGCGACGGATTGACCGAAACGAATTCCATCGTTCCGCCCTCGGCCGCGATCCAGTCGCGCGCGGCCCGCTCGGCAATGGTCTTCGACTGGGCATAGGGCGAGCAATCGGGATGGGTCGGGTCGCTCCAGTCGGCCTCGGTGTACGTCGATTGCCCGGGCGGGTGGCCATAGCCGATCGCCGCCGCCGACGACGTCTGCACGAATCGTTTCACTCCCGCCGCCTTGGCCGCGCGCAACGCCCGAAGCGCGCCGTCGCGCGCCGGGACGATCAGCTCGTCGGCATGCTTGACCGCTGCGGGCGGAAACGGTGACGCGACATGCGCGACATGGGTACAGCCGGCCATGGCCTCGGCCCAGCCGGCGTCGGCGTTGAGATCGGCCGCAAAGAAGTGCAGTCGGCTGTTGTCGACAGCCAGACGTGCCCGCACTTCCGCCTCGCGCGACAGGCTGCGCACCGTCGCATGGACGGTCCAGCCGTCCGCCACCAGCCGTTGGATCAGGAAGCCCGCGATATAGCCGCTGCCGCCCGACACCAGAACCGTGCCTGCCATCCTGCCCCTCCCAAGCGTTTCGATTCGCTACCGATCAGTCTGCGCGGAAGGCGTGCGCGCCGCAAGTCAGTGGGCGTGCGCGTCGTCGATGATTTCCTCGGCCAGCGATGCATAGCCCTGCCGCACCCGACCGTCGTCGCGCGACACGGTGAGCGTCCCCTTGTTCGCTGGGTCGGGGGCCGTCACCTTGGGCGCCGGCGTGAACGGCTTGATGCCGAACCGCGGGTAGATTTCGGCCGGGAAGTAGAACACGCCATCCTTGGCGACGAGCGCGATCGACTTGATCGCCTTGATGTCCCTGGTCGGATCGCCCGGCACGAGGAAGAAGTCGGCCAGCTTGCCGCGCGAAACACTGCCCAGCCGCTGGTCGGTGCCGAGATACTTGGCCATGTCCCCCGTCGCGCGGGCCAGCACCTGTCCAGGCGTCATGCCCAGCTGGGTCATGATCTCGAGCTCGCGGTGATAGGTGAAGGATCCGCCGGTATCGGTGCCCGGCACGAGGAAAATCCCCTTCGCATTGGCCCGCTTGGCAATGTCGAGCAGGCGGGCATAGGCGGCCCGCGCATTGGCGTCGCCGCCGAAGGTGTCGGGATTGCTCCACGCCTGTTTCAGATCGCGCTGCACGCCGACCGGCATATGGTCGACATAATCTACGGCCCCGGGCGCGACGGTGCCGTCGCGGTTCAGCAGCAGGTTTTCATGGATGCCGAGCGTGGCATCGAGCGCGATCCCCTTGGCCTTCATCGTGTTGAGCGTGGACTGGACCGGTGCCGAGTCGAGGTCGAGCCCGGGCAGCCGACCGAGCGCCGTCAGCCGGAACAGCGTTCGCGTGTCCTCGCCCGGCTTGATGATCCAGCCGAGCGACAGCTGGTTGATGTGGGTGAGCTCGTCATACCCCGCCGCAATCATGGCATCGGCACTGGTAAAGGCGGGCACATGCCCCGCCACGCGCAGGCCCAGCCGGTGTGCTTCGGCGATCATCGCCGGCACCCATTTGGGGTCGATGCTGTTGTAGATCTTGATCTGCCAAAAGCCGCGCGCCGCATACCAGCGGACGGCCTCGACCGCACGCGCCTCGCTGTCGACGACGAACCCGTTCGACGAGTTGAACGGCGACTTGCCCTCGATGAAGCCGCTGCGCACGATGCGCGGGCCGGCCACTTCGCCCCCCTCGATCCGCTTGTCGAGCGCGTCGAGCACGGTGTTGCTGTTGCCCATGTCGCGCACCGTCGTGATGCCCGCGAGCAGGTTGAGCAGCGCGCCATCGCCCGACAGGTGGGCATGCATCTCGGTCATGCCGGGGATCAGCGTGCCGCCGGCACCGTCGATCACCGTCTCGCCGGGGGTCACTGGACTGTCGACCGGCTGGATGCCCGCGATCGTACGCCCGTTGACGACGACCGACACCGGCCCGGTCAGGCTGGCGGTGGCGGGGTCGAAGATACGGACGTTCGTGATCCGCACGGGTCCCGCATAGCGACGTGCCGTCTCGCGCTGGATGGTGGCCAGCCGCTCGCCCTGCCACTTCGCGGCAAGCTCGCGCAGGCGCGGGTTCTCGCCCTCGAAACCGACGCGCGTCACGCCGCCCCCGGCCGAGGGCAGCGCGATCAGGCGATTGTCGCCGTCGAGCAGCAGCGTCTCCGGCGTCAGGTCGATCCCCGCCAGTTCGTAGCGCGTGACCGGCACGTCCCCCGACGGCCCTTTAAGGACCATCGTGTCGCGCTTGGTCATGGTCAGCGTGCCGGCCGGCAGCACGGTCAGCGTGCCGCCTGCCTTCAATATGGCGCGGGCATAGACCTGCAGCGCATAGGGGCTCGCGCTCTGGGCGATATACAGTTTCGCCGGTCCCTTGGCGCTGCCCGGCCCCGCCGCATCGCGCCAGGTCGACGTCGTGCCGCTGCGCCCGAACGTCTCGTCGATCTTGCCGCCAAAGGTCTGCGTGCCAGTGATTTTCCAGCTTGCCGGCAGGCCCCCGGCGTCGAGGGTCAGGGCCTCGGCGACCGTCGGGCCGCGGCCGTTGTCCTTGACGTCATACTCGACCTTCGCGGCCTGCCCGTCGGTCTCGACGACGACGCGGCCGATGTTCACATCCTTGCGGAACACCGCGAACCGCTCGGTTTCGGCGAGTGCGGCCGTGCTGCTGGCGGCCAGCAGCGCCGCCAAAAGATAACGCTTTACCATGGACGAATCCTCCCTCTTATGAAGGGAGGACTGCCGGACGGGCCTGCCGCGCGCAAGGGCTCCTATTTGAAGAGCACCAGTTCCTCCGCCATCGAGGGATGGAGGGCCACCGTCGCATCGAAATCGGCCTTGGTCAGCCCGGCCTTCACGGCAACGGCTGCCGCCTGCAGGATTTCGGGCGCGTCCGGGCCGATCATGTGCAGGCCGACGACGACATCGGTCGAGGCATCGACGATCATCTTGTACAGCGCCCGCTCGTTGCGTCCGGCGAGCACGTTCTTCATCGCTCGGAAATCGGACGTATAGGTCCGGATCGTGCCCAGCTTGTTCTTCGCCTGCGCTTCGGTCATGCCGACACCGGCCATCGGCGGATGGCTGAACACGGCGCTCGGCACATTGGCATAATCGACGCGCGTCGGCTTGTTGCCGAAGACGGTGTCGGCGAACGCCTGGCCTTCGCGGATTGCGACCGGGGTCAGCTGGATCCGGTCGGTCACGTCGCCCACCGCATAGATGCTCGGCACCGACGACTGGTTGTCCTCGTCGACCTTGATCGCGCCCTTGGCGTTCAGCTCGACACCGGCGACCTCGAGTCCCAGCCCCGCGACATTGGGTGCGCGACCGGTGGCGAAGAGCACCAGATCGGCATCGATTGCGTCGCAACCCTTCATCTCGACGTGCAGCGTGCCGTCCTCGTTCTTCGTGATCTTCTCGAACGGGGCGTTGAACCGGAACTCGATCCCCTTGACCATGGAAATCTGGAGCAGCCGGTCGCGGATCTGTTCGTCATAGCCGCGCAGGATCTGGTCGCCACGGTTCACGATCGTCACATGCGCGCCGAAGCCATGGAAAATCCCGGCGAATTCATTGGCGATATAGCCGCCGCCGGCGATCACGACGCGCTTCGGCAATGTTTCGAGGTGGAAGACCTCGTTCGACGTGATGGCATGCTCGGCGCCCTCGAAGTCGGGCCGGATCGGCCATCCGCCCGTCGCGATCAGGATCGTCTTGGCCGTGATCTCGCGTCCGCCGGCCAGCTTCACCGATTGCGGGCCGGTCAGCACCGCGCGTTCCTTGAACACCTCGACCTTATGGTTGGCGAGCGTCTCGCCGTAGATGCCTTCGAGGCGATCGACCTCGGCCAGCACATTGTCGCGCAGGGTCGCCCAGTTGAACTTCGTCTCGGGCACTTCCCAGCCGAAGCGCCGGGCATCGCTCAGGTCCTCGGCGAAATGCGCGCCATAGACGAGCAGCTTCTTGGGGACGCAGCCGCGGATGACGCAGGTTCCGCCGACCCGGTGTTCCTCGGCAATCGCGACCCTGGCCCCGTGTCCCGCCGCGATCCGCGCCGCGCGCACGCCGCCCGAACCGGCACCGATGACGAATAGGTCGTAGTCGAAATTGTCCATGAATCACCCCAGCGCGAGAATTCGCCTGAGGGGGATATAGGTTACACGCCCGCCTTTTCTATGAGCGCACGCGTCGAAACGTCGAAACCGGCGCGCGCGGCGGGATCGTCGACGCTTTTCGCCATTTCCTTGCCGAGCTCGACGCCGAACTGGTCGAACGGATTGATGCCCAGCAGCACCGCGTTCACGAAGGTGCGCTGCTCGTAAAACGCGATCAGCGCGCCCAAGGTCCGGGCATCGAGCCGGTCGAGCAGGATCGTCGTCGACGGCCGGTCGCCCGGATAGGCGCGGTTGCCGTCGTCGCTGGCGCGGCCCGTCATCAGCGCCGCCCCTTGCGCGAACGCGTTCACGAGCAACAGCCGGTGGTGCTCGGGATCGAGCGTGTCGCCGGGCTCGATGCACGCGATGAACTCGACGGGCACGACATGGCTGCCCTGGTGCAGCAGCTGGAAGACCGCATGCTGGGCATCGGTGCCGATGCCGCCCCAGGTGATCGCCGCGCTCGGCCGCCCGAGCGGCGCGCCGTCCGCCGTCACCGACTTGCCGTTCGATTCCATCTCGAGCTGCTGGAGATAGGACGGCAACAGCCGCAGCCGCTCGTCATAGGCAAAGACCGCCCGCGTCGTGATGCCGCGCGTCTGGGTGTAGAGCAGGTCGGCGAACGCCGCGAGCATCGGCACGTTCTGCGACGGCGCGGTCAGGCGGAAATGGCGGTCCATCTCGCCCGCGCCTTCGAGCAGTTCCTCGAAGCATTCCCAGCCCAGCGCCAGCGCCGCCGGAAAGCCGATCGACGACCACAGCGAGTAGCGCCCGCCCACGCTTTCGGGGAACGGCAGCACGCGCGTCTCGTCGACGCCCCATTCCATCGCCTTGTCGGGCGCCGCGGTCAGCGCGATCACCCGCGAATAGGGATCGTCGATGTCATGCTCCTCGAGCCAGGCGAGCGCGCTGCCGGCGTTCAGCATGGTCTCCGTCGTCGTGAACGTCTTCGACGCCACGACGATCAGCGTCGCTGCCGGGTCGAAGTCTGCCACAGCGTTTTCAAGCGCATAGCCGTCGACGTTCGAAACGATTGCGACATCATAGCGCAGCCGGTCGCCCGACAGCGCGTCGACGATCAGGTCGGGGCCGAGCGCCGACCCGCCGATCCCGATGTGCACGATATGGCGGATCGGCCCCAGCGCCTCGGCCTCGATCGCATCGATCAGCGCGCGCATCCGGTCGTGCAGGCTCTTGGCCAGCGCGACGCCTTCGGCGCTGCCTTCGCCGCGTTGTGCGGTATGCTCGGCGGCCCGGCCTTCGCTCGGGTTGACGATGCCGCCGGCAAACAGCGCCTCGCGCTTCGCCGCAAAGCCCTGCGCGCGCGCCAGCCCTTCGAAAGCGGCAATCGCGTCCGCCGTCAGGTGCGTCTTGGCAAAATCGAACCGCATGCCGCAGCTCTCGTGCGCCAGCAGTTTCAGCCGGTCGTCGCCCGCGGCGAACAGGGTGGAAAGCGGCGCCTTCGGCAAAGCCTCGATGGCCGACCAGTCTGCACTCACCTTCGTCTCCTTAAGCTTTGAGATCGCTGCCTTGACGCCACCGCCTGCGCGGCACATGCCGCGCCCGATGCCAGCCACCGATACTCTCCCGATGCCGATCGCGCGACCGAAGAAATCCGAGACCCGCGATTTTGTCGAGTTTCTCGTCAAGCTCGTCCTGGTCGTTCTCGTCATCCGCAGCCTGGTTGTCGCGACCTTCTCGATCCCGAGCGAATCCATGCTGCCGCGCCTGATGGTCGGCGATTACCTGTTCGTCCAGAAATGGCCCTATGGCTATTCGCGCCACAGCTTCCCCTTCTCACCCCCGATCGGCGGAGGCCGCTTCATGGGCGCCCTGCCCGCGCGCGGCGACGTCGTAGTGTTCAAGGCGCCGCCCGCCAACAAGGTCGACTATATCAAGCGCGTCATCGGCCTGCCCGGCGACACGGTGCAGATGCGCGGCGGCCAGCTGTTCCTCAACGGTGTCGCCGTTCCCAAGCAGCGCGTCGATGATTTCGTGGCGCCCGTGACCGCGAACAGCCCCTGCTTCGCCCCCGAATTCAGCGAGGCGGCATCCGACGGCTCGACCCGCTGCCGCTACCCGCGCTACCGCGAGACCCTGCCGGGCGGCAAAAGCTACGACGTGCTCGACGTCGCCCAGACCGATGCCGACGACACCCGCGTCTTCCGCGTCCCCGCCGGTCACCTGTTTCTGATGGGCGACGACCGTGACAAAAGCGCCGACAGCCGCTTCCCCGCGATCGAGGGCAATGGCATCGGCTTCGTGCCGGTCGAAAACCTCGAGGGCCGGGCCTGGGTCTCGGTCTTTTCCACCGACGGATCGGCAAACTGGCTGCTGCCCTGGACCTGGGTCACGGCGGCCCGCTGGCACCGGATCGGGGAACGGTTTTGACCAGCCTCGCCGGCTGGCTGACGGTCGCGCTGGGGGTCGAGCCAGGGGATATTGGCCTTTACGAGCGCGCGCTGACCCATGGCAGCCATGGCGCCCTGAGCTATCAGCGGCTGGAATTCCTCGGCGACCGCGTCCTCGGCCTCACCATCGCGCACTGGCTCTACACCCGCTTTCCCGACGAGCCCGAGGGCACGATGTCCGCGCGCTTCAACAGCATCGTCACCGGCCTTGCCTGTGCGGCCGTTGCGCGGACCATCGGCGTCGCGCCGCACCTGCGCCTCGGCAAGCAGGCGCGCGACGATGGCGGCGCCGAAAGCGACAATATTTTAGGTGACGTCACCGAGGCGCTGATCGGCGCGCTTTACCTCGATCATGGCATGCCCGCCGCCGAAGCTTTCATCCGCAAGCACTGGCAGGCGCTGGTCGAGGGCCAGGTGAAGGCTCCCCGCCATCCGAAGTCCGCGCTGCAGGAATGGGCTGCGGCGCACAACCGCCGCGCGCCGGTCTATGCGCTGCTCGACCGCTCCGGCCCGCACCACGCGCCGCAGTTCACCGTCTCGGTCAGCATCGGCCCCGCCGGCGAAGCGACCGCCACCGGCACCTCGAAACAGGAAGCGGAAACCGCGGCCGCCGCGGCCCTGCTGGAGAAACTGAAATGACCCAGCATTGCGGCACCGTTGCCGTCGTCGGCGCTCCGAACGCGGGCAAGTCCACGCTCGTGAATGCGCTCGTGGGGCAAAAGGTCGCGATCGTCAGCCCCAAGGCGCAGACGACGCGGACGCGCCTGATGGGCGTGGCGCTGACCGGCGAGACCCAGATCGTCCTCGTCGACACGCCCGGCATCTTCGACGCCAATCGCCGCTTCGACCGCGCCATGGTGCAGGCCGCCTGGGGCGGCGCCGCCGATGCCGACGTCATCGCGCTGGTCATCGATGCCAAGGGCGGGCTCGGCCCCCGGGTCGAGACGATCCTCGCGGGCCTCGAAAACCGGCCCGAACCCAAGCTGCTCGTGCTCAACAAGGTCGACGTGGCCGACAAGGAAAAGCTGCTGCGCCACGCCGTCGCGCTCAACGAGCGGCTGCAGTTCACCGACACGATGATGATCAGCGCCGCGACCGGCGACGGGGTCGATGACCTGAAGGCGAAACTCGCGGGCGCCATGCCCGAGGGGCCATGGATGTTCCCCGCCGACCAGGTCAGCGACGCGACCGACCGCGTCATGGCCGCCGAGATCACCCGCGAGCAGATCTTCCTGCAACTCTACCAGGAACTGCCCCAGGCCTGCGCAGTCGAGACCGAAAAATACAGCGAGCGCGACGACGGCTCGGTCGAGATCCACCAGCAGATCCTCGTCGCGCGCGACAGCCAGAAGGCGATCGTCCTTGGCAAGGGCGGCACGCGCCTCAAGGAAATCGGCAGCAAGTCGCGCGCCGAACTCGCCACGCTGCTCGGCGTGAAGGTCCACCTCTACCTGCATGTGAAGGTCTCGCCCAAATGGGACGAGGACCGGGGCGTTTATCGCGACATCGGGCTCGACTGGGTCGACTGACCTAGAGCCAGCCCGAATGCTCGGCGAGGATCATCGTCCCGATCCCGATCAGCACGACGCCACCGACCAGCTCCGCCCGCTTCCCCACGCGCGCGCCCAGCACCCCGCCGAAGTGCACGCCGACGACGCACAGCGCAAACGTCACGACGCCGATCACCGCGCACGACAGCAGGATCGGCAGGCCGAGCGTCGGCAGCACGATCCCCGCGGCCGCAGCATCGATGCTCGTGGCGATGGCCGCGACAAAAAGGGCTTTGTTCGTAAAGGGTTCAGGGGCACTGTCGGCATCGCGCTCGAGCCCTTCCTTGATCATCTTGGCACCCAGCACGCCCAGCAGGGCAAAGGCGACCCAATGGTCCCAGCTCTGGAACCAGCTGCCCAGCGCCAGGGCCGTGGCCCAGCCGAAAATCGGCATCACGCCCTGCGCCAGTCCAAAGGCGCCCGCCACGCGTATCGCATCGCGCCAGCCGTGACGCGCGGTCGCGCCCTGGGCGACGCTGACGGCAAAGGCATCGGTCGCCTCGGCCAGCGCCAGGAGCAAAAGCGCGATCATTCAAGCAGCCCCTCGACCCATTGCGGCACCAGCACCCCGGCCGCGCCGATGCGCGTCTCCTCGAAATGCACGCTGCCGAGCGACGGTTCCAGGTTAATTTCAAGCGTTTGCGCCCCCACGTAGCGCGCGGTCTGCACGAAGCCGGCAGCCGGGTAGACGGCGCCCGACGTGCCGATCGACACGAACAGGTCGCAGCCGCGTATCGCCGCATCGATCGTTTCCATGTCGTAGGGAATTTCGCCGAAGAACACGATGTCGGGCCGCAGCGACAGGCTGTCGCACGCGCCGCACGCGGTTCCCGGCGGCAGGCGCCCCTCCCACGGCCCACGGTCCCCGCAGCTTGCGCACAGCGCGCTCAGCAACTGGCCATGCATGTGGATGAGCCGCTTCGCCCCCGCCCGCTCGTGCAGGTCGTCGACGTTCTGGGTCACGATCAGCAACCCGCCCTTCCACGCGGCGTCGAGCCTGGCCAGCGCGCGGTGGGCGGCATTGGGCTCGACGGTCGACAGCGCGGCGCGCCGGTCATCGTAGAAGCGGTGCACGAGCTCGGGGTCGGCAGCCAGCGCGTCGGGCGTGCAGACGTCCTCGACCCGGTGCCCCTCCCACAGCCCGCACGGCCCGCGAAACGTCGCGAGGCCGCTCTCGGCCGAGATGCCGGCACCGGTGAGTATAACGATGTTGTTTATGGAATGCATGCGCGGCCTATACGGGCGCTATGCACAAGGGAACAATCCGCGTCGGCATCGGGGGCTGGGACTTCGACGAATGGCGGGGCAGCTTTTATCCCGAAGGTCTAAGCCGGGCGAAGCAGCTCGCCTATGCCGCGGAACGGCTGACCAGTATCGAGATCAACGCGACCTATTACCGCAGCCAGAAGCCGGCGACGTTCGAGAAATGGGCGGCCAGCGTGCCCGACGGGTTCAAGTTCAGCCTCAAGGCGTCGCGCTTCTCGACGGCGCGCAAGAAGCTGGCGGACAGCGGCGACTCCGTCGGCTTCTTCCTGAAGCAGGGCTTCACGTCGCTCGGCGACCGGCTTGGTCCGATCGTCTGGGAATTCCCGAAGTCCAAGGCGTTCGATGCCGATGATTTTGCGGCCTTTCTGCAACTGCTTCCCGAACGGCAGGACGGCATCCGCTTGCAGCACGCGCTCGAGGTTCGGCACGAAAGCTTTCGCGATCCCGCCTTTTACGCGCTGGCCCGCGACCATAATGCGGCGATCGTCTTTGCCGATGATGAGGTATTTCCCTGCATTGACGAGGCAACGGCGGACTTCAGCTATGCGCGGCTGCAACGGACAATCGCCCGTCGCGCGCACGGCTACACCAACGGGGCGCTCGACAAGTGGGTCAGCCTGGCGCGAGGCTGGGCGCGACGCGGCGACGTGTTCGCCTATTTCATTGGCGGCGCCAAGGTCCGCAATCCGGCAGCGGCGCTGGCCATGATCGACAGGCTGAAATGAGCCGGGCTCAGGGGTGGGATCGCGTGCAAAATAATGCTGTCCTACGGCCGCACCGCGCGGATAGGCTGCGCCCATGACGACCCCCTGGCCCACAACTCGGTTCACCGCTCGCAAGCAACGGTTGGTCGAGCGATTCCTGCGAATTCGCGGGACCTTTGTGACCTTTGCCAAGGCCGATCGGCGCGCCTCATGACGCGAATCGGCATCTTCGGCAGCCGCGGACGCATGGGTGCCGCCATCGCGACGGTCATCCCGATGCTGGGCGCCATTCATGCCGGCGGGGCCGACGTCGGCGATGATTGCACCGCGCTTGCTGCGAACAGCGACGTCCTCGTCGATTTCTCTTCACCGTCGGCGCTCGCCGAGCACCTGACCGCCGCACGTCTAGCGGGCACGCCACTGCTCGTGGGTACGACGGGGCTCGACGGCAGCCATCAGGCAATGATCAGGGATGCCACGCGCGACATTGCGCTGATCCAGGCAGCCAACACGTCGCTCGGCATCAATTTCCTCGCCGCCATGGTCGAACAGGCAGCGGCGCGGCTCGGCAACGACTGGGATGTCGAGGTGCTGGAGATGCATCATCGGCACAAGGTCGACGCGCCTTCGGGAACTGCGCTGCTGCTGGCGCAGGCCGCCGCCAATGGCCGGGGCAAGAGCCTGCCCGAGCTCAGCCGCTTCGACCGCTTCGACAGCACCGACCCCCGGGAACCGGGCACGATCGGCTTTGCCAGCTTGCGCGGCGGCTCGGTCGCGGGCGACCATATGGTCGTGCTCGCGGGCGAAGGGGAACGCATCGAGCTCGGCCATCGCGCCGAAAGCCGCGAGATCTTCGCGCGCGGTGCCGTCAAGGCCGCGCTCTGGCTCGTGGACAAGCCGGCGGGGCGCTACACCATGGCGGACGTACTCGGACTTTGAAACGCGCGGACATCTTCGAATTCTACCGCCGGCTGGCCGAGGCCAATCCCGCGCCGGAAACCGAACTCGCCTTCGCCAACATCTACCAGCTACTGGTCGCGGTCGTCCTCTCCGCCCAGTCGACCGATGCCGGCGTCAACAAGGCGACCCGCGCGCTGTTCGAGGACGTCCGCGATCCGCAGGCCATGATCGACCTGGGCGAGGCAGGGCTCAAGGCGCACATCAAGACGATCGGCCTGTTCAATACCAAGGCGAAGAACGTGATCGCGCTCTCGCACATGCTCGTCGAGCAGCACGGCGGCGACGTGCCGACCGACCGTGATGCGCTCCAGGCGCTGCCGGGCGTCGGGCGCAAGACCGCCAATGTCGTGCTCAACGTCGCTTTGGGTGCCGAGACGTTTCCGGTCGACACCCATGTCTTCCGCGTCGCCAACCGGACCGGCCTTGCCAAGGGCAAGACGCCCGACGCCGTCGAGAAGATTCTCGAGCGGCAGACGCCCGCCCCTTTTCGCGTGCAGGCCCATCACTGGATCATCCTGCACGGGCGCTACACCTGCAAGGCCCGCACACCCGAATGCTGGCGCTGCGTGGTGACGGACCTGTGCACGTTCAGGCCAAAGACAGCCGCGCCGGTTCAGGCTAAAAAGACCCGAGTCGAAGGAGAACCGACATGATCAAGCTTCTCGCCACGACGGCGGCCCTGGCGCTGACGCTCGCGTCGGCCGCCGCCCGTGACCGCAACGCCGTTCCCGATGCCGTGCCCGACGGCAAGCCGGTCAGCTGCGTCCAGACCACCAACATCCGCTCCACCAGCGTCCACGGCGACCAGGTGATCGACTTCCACATGACCAATGGCAAGGTCTACCGAAACACCTTGCCGATGAGCTGCCCGAGTCTCGGTTTCGAGGAGCGCTTCCTCTACAAGACCTCGACGAGCCAGCTCTGTTCGGTCGACATCATCACCGTGCTGCAATCGCCCGGCCTGTCGCAGGGCGCGAGCTGCGGCCTTGGCCAGTTCAATCCCGTCAAGCTCACCAAGGCCCCGGCGCGATAACCGCTAGCCGAGCGTCGGGACGCTTGCTAAGGGCGTCCCGAAGCACCGGTAGCTCAGCTGGATAGAGCACTGCCCTCCGAAGGCAGGGGTCAGGGGTTCGAATCCCTTCCGGTGCGCCATTTCTCGACCTTCGGCGTCAGGCGTCAAGCACGGCCGAGGCGCTCTGCGTGCCAGTGCAGATGGTCGGCCAGAAACGTCGAAATGAAGTAATAGCTATGGTCGTAGCCCGGTTGCATGCGCAGCGTCAGCGCAATGCCGGCCGCGGCGCACGCCTGCGACAGCAGGTCCGGTCTCAGCTGGTCGGCAAGGAAAGTATCCGCAGCCCCCTGATCGACAAGCAAGTCGGGCACCCGCGCCCCGTCCTCGATGAGCGCAACCGCATCGTGCGCGCGCCAGGCTTGGGGGTCGTCGCCCAGATACCCCTGCAGCGCCTTTTGTCCCCAGGGAACCTGCGACGGGGCGACGATGGGCGCAAAAGCGCTGATGCTGCGGAACCGGCCGGGATTGCGCAGCCCGATCGTGAGCGCTCCATGGCCGCCCATCGAATGGCCGGTAATGCCCTGTCGAGACATGTCGACCGGAAACGCGGCCGCAACCAGTTCGGGCAGTTCCTGCTCGATATAGCTGCGCATCCGGAAATGCGGTGCCCAGGGCGACTTCGTTGCGTCGACGTAGAAGCCAGCGCCCTGCCCCATGTCATAGGCCTCGTCGTTCGCGACACCTTCGCCACGCGGCGACGTGTCTGGGGCGATGAAGATCAGGCCCCGCTCGGCGCAGGCTGCGCGATACTCGCCCTTCTCGGTGACATTGGCGTGGGTGCACGTCAGGCCTGACAGATACCACACCACCGGGAGCTTTGCCCCCGGCGGATGCTCGGGCACGAAGACCGAAAAGGTCATGGGCGTGCCCGTTGCTGTCGAGGCATGGGTATAGACGCCCTGCACCCCGCCGTGGCTGCGGACTTCGCTGACGGTGTCGATCGTCATCGGCGGCCTAGGCTGCAAGCCGGTGCAGGGCGCACAGCTTGTTGCCGTCCGGATCGCGCAGATAGGCCAGATACATCTTTGCGCCACCGCCCTCGCGAATGCCGGGCGCATCCTCGATGGCCGTGCCGCCGTTCGCGACGCCCGCGGCATGCCAGGCATCGGCCTGTTCGGGGGTCATCGCAAAGCCGATGGTGCAACCATTGCCGTGCGTCGCGGGCTGGCCGTCGATCGGTGGCGTGACGAGAAACGCACTGCCGTTATGGACGTACATCAGCCGCCCCTTGGGATCGACGCTTCCGGCACGGCCGCCCATGGCGATAAAGGTCGCATCGTAGAATTTCTTCGACCGGTCGATGTCGTTGCTGCCCACCATCATGTGACTGTACATCTCGTGCTCTCCTGTTGTTTGTCGGTATTAGTAGACGACTACGCTGCGGATGCTTTCGCCCGCATGCATCAGGTCGAAACCCTTGTTGATCTCTTCGAGCGACAGCGTGTGGGTGATCATCGGATCGATCTCGATCTTGCCGTTCATGTACCAGTCGACGATCTTGGGCACGTCGGTACGGCCCTTGGCGCCGCCGAACGCAGTGCCGCGCCAGTTGCGGCCAGTGACGAGCTGGAATGGCCGCGTGCTGATTTCCTTGCCCGCCTCGGCCACCCCGATGATGATCGACGTGCCCCAGCCGCGGTGGCAGGCCTCGAGCGCCTGGCGCATGACGGTCGTGTTGCCGGTGCAGTCGAACGTATAGTCCGCGCCGCCGTCGGTGAGCGCGACGAGGTGCGCGACGATGTCGCCATCCACGTCCTTCGGATTGACGAAGTGCGTCATGCCGAACTTCTTGCCCCATTCCTCGCGGTCGGGATTGATGTCGACACCGACGATCAGGTTCGCGCCCGCCATCCGCGCGCCCTGCAGCACGTTGAGGCCGATGCCACCGAGCCCGAAGACGATGACATTGTCGCCGGGCCGGACCTGCGCCGTGTTTACGACCGCGCCCACACCCGTCGTCACGCCGCAGCCGATGTAGCAGCTTGTCCTGAACGGCGCGTCGGTCCGGATTTTGGCCACCGCGATCTCGGGAAGGACAGTGAAATTCGAAAAGGTCGAACAGCCCATATAGTGAAAGATCGGCTGCCCGTTATAGCTGAACCGGCTTGTCCCGTCGGGCATCAGCCCCTTGCCCTGTGTCGCACGGATCGCGGTGCACAAGTTGGTCTTGCCGCTGAGGCACGACTTACACTGGCGGCATTCGGGCGTGTAAAGCGGGATGACATGGTCGCCGACGGCGACGCTCGTCACGCCCGCGCCCACTTCCCGCACGATCCCCGCGCCTTCATGGCCAAGAATGCTCGGAAAAATGCCCTCGCTGTCGAGTCCGTCGAGCGTGTAGGCATCGGTATGGCAAATCCCGGTCGCCATGATCTCGACAAGGACTTCGCCCGCCTTCGGGCCTTCGAGGTCAACCTCGACAATCTCGAGCGGGCGTTTGGCTTCGAAAGCAACGGCTGCGCGGGTCTTCACGGGCAAGTCTCCTCAGTCTGATGTCGACGCCTAGTCAGGCAATATGACGGGTGCAATCGCCAACGCGGTCCGGGATCGCCATGTCATTCTGCTCCCCCAACCAAATGTCCGGATGCCTCTTTCCAGAAATGCACAAGCGCCGCGCTGAAGCTTGCCGGCACATAGGCGTCGCACGCATCCTCGGCGACGACGTGCAGACGCACGGCGACGTGATCGATCATCGTCGCCGCACTGCACCCGGGCGCAAAGCGGGGGCTTTCGGCATCGAACACCCCGCCTTCCATCAAAAGCTCGCGCCAGCTCGGACCCGACAAGCGGACGCGGACCACGCCCCCACCGATGGCGGTAAGCGCGCCGTCCTCCCCCAGAATTGCGGCAAGCGGCGTCGCATCTCCTTCGACGAGCCAGACAGTCGGTTCATATCGGATGAGCCGTAACCCATCGCTGCCCGCTGAACGGCCCGTCGCCGGCAGTGCGAACCCGGTTCCCGCCGCAAAACGTGCCGCCACCTCAGACGGTGAGCTCCAGATTTCAAACGCGTGCAACGGCGCGGCAGGAAGGACGGTGATCGTCACGTCAGTCACGATAACGCTCCCCGGCCGCATCGTAGAAATGCGGCGCGACGACGCGAACGCGTGCCCCTTGGCCGCGGGTCGGCGATGTCGCGATCAGTTCCTCGCCATGTCGTCCCAGCCCGCCCACCAGTTGGCCGAGCGCGATGGACCCGCCCTCCATCACGCGGAAAGCAGCAGCGCTGACATGGCCCTGCACGGTGCCGCCGTTCGTGGCGACGAGCATGGCACCTTCAGGGATGTCGCCGTCGAGGCTCTCCAGACCGACCAGGTGGCGACGGTCGGGCTTGGCCAGAGCCGCGCGCGTGAGCCCCTGCGCGCCGATGAACCCGCCAGCTTTGTTGAGCATGCCCGCGAGGCCCAGATCGTGTGGCGTCATCCGCCCGTCGATCTCGCCGCCGACGACCAGATGCCCCTTTTCGATGCGGAGAAATTCCATCGCTTCCATGCCATAAAGGCAGCCGCCCTGCGCCACGACTTCCGCCTCGCACGGGGCCCAGACTTCGGCTGCTTGGGTTGCCTCGGCATAGATTTCAAAGGCCCGCTCGCCGCTGTAGCTGGCCGCCAGCACCACCACCGGCACGCCCGCGATGGTCGCAGGAACGGTCGACATATGACGCGGCGGCGCTTCGCCGATCAGCCTTTCGAGCACCACTGTCGCCTTCGGCCCGGCAATGGCGATGCCGGCATAATGTTCCTGAACATTGACGGCCGAGACTTTAAAGTCGGGCCGCAGATATTGCCGGACATAGGAAATGTGCGTCGCCATCCGGTCCGCACCGCCGGTCGAACTCGTCAGCAGATAACGGTTCTCTGCCAGCCGCCAGACCGTGCCGTCGTCGAACACGAAGCCGTCTTCGCGCAGCATGAACGTATACCGGCCGCGGCCGACCGCGAGCTTGCCGACGCTGGTCGCGCAGATGATTTCGAGCAAGGCAACGGCGTCGGGGCCGGAGATTTCGAATTTGGCGAGCGTCGATACGTCGGTCATGCCCACGCTCGTACGCACCGCCTGAGCCTCACGCAGCGCCGCTTGAGCCAGTGTCTCGCTGCCTCGCGGATAAGCGCGCGGGCGGAACCAATAACCCAGCGGCTGCCAGACCGGCTTCTTCTCAGCGTGAAGATCGTAGAGTGCGAGGCGCCGGACATGCGCGCCCGCATCCTTCGCGCCTGCGCCTGCCAGCAGACCCATGGTGACCGGCGTATAGGGCGGACGGAAGGTGGTGAGCCCGGCTTCCGGAATTGCGACGCCCTGCTTCTCGGCAAGGCGGCCGAGTGCCGCCATGTTGCTCGTCTTCCCCTGGTCGGTCGCCATGCCGAGGGTCGTATAGCGTTTCAGATGCTCGACCGAGCGATAGCCCTCGGCCCAGGCGAGATCGACATCGGCGAGCGTGACGTCGTTCTGAAAATCGACAAAGCTCTTCTTGGCGCTTCCGGCCGGCTTGACGGTGAATACGGGATCGGGGCGTGCCGCGCCGCCGATCGTCCTCACGTTCTGGCGCGCGATTGCCGGCACGAAGGCCTGCGCCGCGTCGTTCCAGTCGAGCGTGCCGCCTGCCTGCATGTGGAGATGAACAACCGGCGTGAAGCCGCCCGACACGGCGAGAAGGTCAGCCGACCAGTTCTTTACCGCGCCGTCGACAAGCGCGCTGACTCCACTCAGGCAATGGCGCGCGCCCTTCGTCGACAGTGGTACGGCGCTGTTGTGCACCGGAAATCCGCAGTCCGCACCGGCAGGCGCCGGGCGTGCGTCGAGGATCGCGACGACCTCCGCGCCCGCCGCCTCGAGCGACGCCGCCGTGCGGTAGGCATCGTCGTTGTTGGTCGCGATCACGACGCGCTTGCCGGGCACCACGCCGAAACGTTGGACATAGCTGCGCACGGCCTGCGACAGCATCACGCCGGGCCGGTCGTTATTGGCAAAGGCGATCGGTCGTTCGATACTGCCGGGCGCGAGGATTACCTCTTCGGCACGGACATGCCACAGCCGCTGCGCCACACCGTTGGCGGGCACCTGCCCCGGTTCGCTCAGCCGCTGGGTGAGCGTGACGAGATCGTGCTCCCAATAGCCCGACGCGGTCGTGCGCGTGAGGATGCGGCCCCCGGCGGCGCGGATCGCCGTGGCACTCGCCTCGATCCAGGCAGCGTCGAGTTCCTGCGGATCGCGGATCAGCGAGGGGGCGAGAATGCGGTCCTGCTCGACAAGAATGACGCGTTTGCCGGCATCAGCCGCATCGCGCGCAGCTTGCAGGCCTGCAGGGCCCGCACCGACCACCAGCACATCGCAAAAGGCCGCGCGCTGGCTGAAGCGATCCGGATCGGCCTCGGTCGGCGCGTCGCCGAGCCCCGCCGCTTTCCGGATGAAATATTCGTAGCGCATCCAGCGCTTCGCCGGGCCGAAGAAGGTCTTGTAGTAGAACCCTGCCGAAAAGACCGGTGCCGCAAGCCCCAGCACCGCACCGGCGTCGAAGGACAGGCTCGGCCAGCGGTTCTGGCTCGTCGCGACCAGCCCGTCATAGACGAACACGTCGGTGGCCCGGGTATTGGGCTCGCGGCGGCCCCCCTCGCCCACCGTGACCAGCGCATTGGGTTCCTCGACCCCCGCCGTCATGATCCCGCGCGGTCGATGATATTTAAAACTGCGGCCAACAAGGCCGACACCGTTGCGCAGTAGCGCCGCGGCAAGCGTATCGCCCTCTTGAGCCTGGTAACGCACACCGTCGAAGATGAAGCCGATCATGGCAGCGCCTCCGGCCCGACCGCGCGGACGGCGCTCACCTCATGGGTAACGCGGTGGCGGGTGATGACCATCCAGGCGCGGCAGCCATAGGTATGGCGCCAGATCTCGTCGTCCGGGCCGCGCGGATTGGTGCGCGTAAAAAGCGCGGCCATTGCCTCCTCTGCCGGGGCATCGAGCGCGACGACCGAATCCACCGTGCGTTCGAACACGAATTCGCTTTGCGCGCGCGGGCCGCAATGGGGGCAGGCAAACTGCATCATCTAGCGGCTGTTCGGCATGGGGCCGGTCCCTGTCTCGTCGATCGTCGCGCCAAGGGCAAAACGCTCCAGCGAAAAGGGCGCGTTCAGCGCGTGCGGCGCGCCGGTCGCCAAGGTGTGCGCATAGGTCCAGCCCGAAGCCGGCGTCGCCTTGAAGCCGCCATAGCACCAGCCGCCATTGAGATAGAGGTTGCGGACCGGTGTCTCGCCGATGATCGGCGCCCCGTCGCAGCTCATGTCGGTCACGCCCGACCAGGTGCGGACCATGCGCAGCCGCGACAGCGCGGGCACGAGCGCCACGCCCTGTGCGATCGCGCCTTCCATCACCATCGGATGGCCGCGCTGAGCGTAGCTCGGCCAGTTATCGGGATCGCCGCCGAAGACGATGCCGCCCTTGTCCGACTGGCTGATATAGCAATGGAGCGACTGCGACATGATCACGCTGTTGATCATGGGCTTTATGCCCTCGGTCACCATGGCTTGCAGCGTCTGCGATTCGACCGGGAGCCGCAGCCCCGCCAGTCCCGCGACATGGCCGCTGTTGCCCGCCACGCAAATGCCGACCCGACCGGCGTTGATGCGGCCGCGTGTCGTCTCGACCCCAATGACCGCGTCGCCGTCACGCACGAAACCCGTCACTTCGCATTTCTGGATGATGTCGACGCCCAGGCTATCGGCGCCCCGCGCATAGCCCCACGCCACGGCATCGTGGCGCGCGGTGCCGCCGCGCCGCTGGATCAACCCGCCCTCGATCGGAAAGCGCGCCGTGCGCGACATGTCGAGCAGGGGTTCGAGCTTTGCCACCTCGTCGCGCGTCATGAGGTCGGCATCGATCCCGTCGCACCGCATCGCGTCGCCGCGCTCGGCAAGCTTCACCATATCGGCATCGCTGTGGCCAAGGAACATCGCGCCACGCGGGCTGAACATGACGTTGTAGTTCAGCTCGTCGCTCAGGTTGTGCCAGAGCTTCAGCCCGAATTCGAAAAGATCGTGGAGCGGCGCGAGGCGATAGTTGGAACGGACGATCGTCGTGTTCCGGCCGGTGTTGCCGCCGCCGATCCAGCCTTTTTCCAGCACGGCGATGCTGCGCAGGCCATGGACTTTCGCAAGATAATAGGCCGTCGCCAGACCGTGGCCGCCGCCGCCGATGATGACGATGTCGTAGCTCGGCTTCGGATCGGGATCGCGCCACGCAGGTTGCCAGTGCTTCTGCCCCGTCAGCGCGCCCCGCAGCAATCCGAATGCCGAGTATCGGCTCATGAAATTGGCACCCACCCGCGCTTCTCGCGCCAGTCGGACTCGAGATTGTCGAAGCGCGACAGCTTGAGGATGTCGATGTTCGCGAACGAGCAGGCGCCATCGATCACCAGATCGCGGATCGCATGGCCCGAGGCGGGGGACAGGCCGAAGCCGACGCCCGACATCGACGCGACCACCACATTGTCCGGGCTGGTCAGCCGGTCGATGATCGGGCGGCCGTCGGGCGAGTTTTCGATCACGCCCGCCCAGCTGCGGATGATGTTCAGATGCGCCGCCTTTGGCAGCAACTCGGCGAGCCGGCTGGCGAGATTGCGCATCAGCGGGGTCGAAGGGCGCGCGTGGGGACCCGTCTCGTCGACGTCGATCCACTCATGCGGGCCGCCGCCATAGGCCAGATTGCCGCGCATCGTCTGGCGGCCATAGAGCTTGTGTCCGTCGACGCCGCCCAGCGGCATCATCGGCGCGGGCTCGGTGATGATCATCTCCGCCCGCGCCGGCGCGAGCAGGACGGTAACGCCCAGCTGGGCCATGAGCTGCGGGATCTGTGGCCCTGCGGCCACCACAACCGCGTCGCACCCATAGGTGGCCGTGGCGGTCTTTACCGCCGTCACCTTTCCGCCCGCGGTCTCGAAACCGGTCACCGGGCTGTGCTGCCTTATCGTGCCGCCGAGGTCCTGCAGCGCCCAGGCATAGGCCTGGACGCTGCGCTGCGGGTTGGCATGGCCTCCGAACTTGTAATGCACGCCACCGAAGCAATTATCGCCCGCCAGCGGCACGGCATCCTGCACCTGCTTGACGTCGAGCACTTCGACGGGGTGGCCGAGACGGTGATGACGGTCCGCAACGAAGCGATATTGTTCCCATTGCCGCTCGGTCATCGCAATGATGATGCGGCCCTTCTGGTGCTCGGTCGGATAGCCGAGCAATTCGTCCATCTGGGGCCACATGCGCTGCTCTTCGTCGAACAGCGGGCTCTGGTAATGCGACGCGCCGCCGCCGTTGCGACCCGACGCTTCCCAGCCGACGATGAACTTGTCGAGCACCGTGACCTTCACGCCCGAGCGCGCGAGCCACCAGCCGGCGCTGAGCCCCGTCACGCCGCCGCCGACGATCACCACATCTGCGCCGCTCATTCGTACATCCCCGTGTAGAGCATCGCGCGGTGCTCGTCCTCATGCACCGTGCCGATGTCCTCGACGGGCACCCATTGCGTCGGAATGCCGAACCACACGTCCCACGCCGCCGTCATCGCTTCGGGCTCGTTCCAGTCGGCCATGATCTTCATGGGCAGCGGGCGGACGGGGGCCCGGTGCGTCGCAAGCGGGATCGTCCCGAACGGCGTCCCTGATTCAAGTGCGAGCAGCATGGCAACCTGGTCGCGACAGCGGCGGCCCTGGCACACGCCCATGCCGGCGCGGGTCAGCCGCTTGATCTGGTCCGGATTCGCCGGGCCATCCTTCAGCAGCGTGTCGAGCGAGCGCGCGCACATCGGCGCCGGACGCGAGAGGTAATGGGGCGGTTGCACGCCGATCAGGTCGGCACGGGTCACCTCCTCGCACTGGCAGATGATCGTGTCATCGGCGCTGACGTCGGCGCACGCGCGCATCCAGTCCATGCGATAGGCGATATGGTCGAAGCCGGTGTCGGGCAGGCCCGCACAGTCGCCGACAGCGGAAACCGTGGCCTCGCCCGCCGGAATATAGCCACCGCGCGCAGGATCGAGCGTGCGCGGGCCGTTCATGGCATCGACCAGTTCGACCATCGGCACAAGGCCGATGGCGAGGCAGATCGTGTCGCAAGCGATAGTCTCGCCGGACGTCAGCGTCGCGCTTTCGACGCCGTTGATCCCGCCCTTGGCCGACGCGATCGACCGGCCGCAGCTGATCGCGATGCCCGCCGCACGGACCTTGGCGACCAGTTCCGCGCTTCCCTGCGGTGCATCGCGCACTTCGATCAACTCCGCCACGTCGATGCCGCGGCCATGCGCCAGCAGCGCGGTTTCCAGCGCGAGGTCGTGCGAACCGAGGATCAAAACCCGCTCTCCGGCAAAGGCATCGTACCGGCCCAGCAGCATCTGCAGCGCGGCAGCGCCCATGACGCCCGGCTGGTTCCAGCCCGGAAAGGCCATGGCCAGGTCACGCGCGCCCGTGGCCAGGACGATCCGCTCGAAGCCGACGAGCCATGACCGTTCGGCATCGGCAAGGCCCACGACCTGCTCGGGCAAGCTCGCGACCCCGGGACCATTGCGATAGACGCCCCAGGCGGTGGTGCCGAGCAGCACCTCGACACCGGCCTCCATCGCGGTTTCGAGCGCCGGCATGCTCATGAACACCGCTTCGACCATGCGCTCGCTGTTCGCTGTCGCGGCCGTCATCCGCCCGCCGAAATACAGTGGCACGTCATTGCCCATCAGCGCGCCCGAGACCGGGTTCTCGTCGACCAGCAGGACCGACTTGCCCTCCCTTGCCGCGTCCATGGCGGCATCGATGCCACTCGGCCCGGCGCCGACCACGACAACGTCGTAGCGGGCTTCCGGCGGCGTTCGGGTGCCGTTTACGGCGCAGATGTCGGTCCCGGTAAAACGAAGGTCCATCACACAGCCTCCAGCGCCTGCCGCAAATCCGCGATCAGGTCGTCAACATGTTCAAGTCCCACCGAAAGCCGCATTGTGCCGTCGGTGATGCCGCCCGCCAGCCGGTCCGCCGGCGCGACGGCGTAATGTGTCGTGCTGGCCGAATGGCAGATCAGCGTCTCGGACCCGCCGAGGCTGACCGCGAGCTTGAGCAGTTTCAACCGGTCGAGCATGCGAAAGGCTTCGGCCTCGCCCCCTTCGAGATGAAACGAAAACGTCGATCCGGCAGCCTTGCACTGGCGGTCGTAGACGGCGCGCTGCGGCGTGCCCTCGGCGAGAAAACCGAGATAGGTCACCCCGGCAACCTTCGGGTGATCGCGCAGATACTCGGCCACGGCCCGCGCATTGGACATGGCGCGCTCCATGCGCACGTCGACCGATTCCAGCGACCGCGTGACGAGCCAGGCAGTATAGGGATCGAGATGATTGCCCCAGGTGGTCCGCAGCGTTCGAATCGGCGCGATGACCTGTTCGCGGCCCGTGATCCCACCCGCAAGCAGATCGCTGTGACCGCCGCAATATTTGGTGAGCGACGTCATGCACAGGTCGACGCCGCATTCGATCGGCCGCTGCGCAAAGGGGCCAAGCAAGGTATTGTCGACCACGACGAGCGGCCGTCGCCCCTGCCGGCCACCGATCTCATCCGCCAGCCGAACCATCAGGTCGAGATCGACGATCGCCGCCGTCGGATTGGCGGGCGTTTCGGCGACGATCAGCGCCAGTGGGCCCTTCCCCAGCGCGGTATCGGCCGCCGCGCGAACATGCGCTTCGTCGGTGCCATCGGTGTATGTCGCCACATGCGAGCCGAACTGCGGCATCACCGCACCGTAAAGCATGTCGACCCCGCCATAGATCGGGCGGCCATGAAGGACGCTGTCGCCGGGGCGGACATAGGCCAGCGCAATCGAGGAATGTGCCGCCATCCCGCTGCAAAATGCGACCGCCGATTCCGCGCCGTCGATGGCCGCAAGCCGCGCTTCGAGGATATCGAGCCCGGGATGGCCGAGCCGCGAGTAGATATGATTGGCCTGCCCGACGAGGGGACCGGTGCCGTCGAAGAAGGCCTCGTGCACCTGCTTGGCGTGCTGCGCCGACGGGTACACAAAGGTCGATGTCATGAAGATCGGCGGCTTCACCGCACCCTGACCCATTGCCGGATCATAGCCGAACGCGACGGCGAGCGTTTCCGGCCGAAGGTTTGCGCGGTCAGTTGCCATGCGTCTGCAGATACGATTTGCCGGTGTTGCAGTACCAATCCGAAAAACGCAGCGCGAGCATTTCGGCATCGGGCGAATAGGGCCCGGGTGTGAACCCCGGGCTGTTCACGCCCAGCTGATTGTTCTCGGCCAGCTCCTTGTCCTGCAGATTCGTGCGGGTCCATAAATCGGCCAGGTTCTCGACGGTATAGTCGACGCCCTCGACGGCATCCTTATGAACGATCCACTTGCCCGTAACATGGGTTTCTGTCGGGCTGATCGGCATCGCACTGAACATGAACGTGTGGTCGGCGGTCGCGTGGACGAAGCAATGCGGATCGATGGCCATGCGCATCGACCCGATGGAACCCCCGTTCAAGTCGCACATCAGCTTCTTGACGGCGTGCCGCCCATCCATCGTGATCGAGACGCAGCCGGCGCTCAGCGCGAAACGCGCGAGCTGCCACCAATCGCCTTCGACCGCGTCCGTCGCAAGCCCGATTGCCGCCATGTCGTCGAGAAATTTTTGCGCCGCTGCATCGCCTTCGATGTCGAAATGCTTCGACATGCCGACGGGGAAGGTGCGCGCAAGCTCGGGATGGCCGGTGGCGCAGTGATAGCATTCGCGCCCGTTTTCCATCACCAGCTTCCAATTGGCGTTTTCAACGAGGACGCTCTGGTAGGCCAGCTTGGCATCGGCCCATTTGTGCGGAGCTGCATAGACGGCCAGTTTCTCGGCAAAATCCTGGAACGGCGGCGGCGCGTCGGCGAAGCTGATGAACATTGCCCCTGCCACGATTTCGAGCGCGATCGGCTTCAGCCCGTGCGTGCTCTTGTCGAAGTCTTCGGCCATGCGGTTCGCCGCGAACAGCGAGCCGTCGAGATCGTAGGTCCAGCGGTGGTAGGGGCACACGAGCTTGGGCCCGGACCCGCTGCCCGGCTGGCACAGGATCGATCCGCGGTGGCGGCAGCTGTTGTGGAACGCACGAATGACGTCGGCGCGGTCGCGGATGATGATGACGGGCCATTTCCCGATCATGAGCGCCACGTAGCTGCCCGGCTTCGGCAATTCGCAGGTGAACCCCGCCATGAGCCAGCTCGTGCCGTACATGGCCTGCAGGTCGAAATCGAAAACCTGCGGATCATTGTAGAGGCCGCCGGGCAAACAATGGCCGTCGCGGCGGGCGTCGAACAAATCGCCGATCCGAACCAGATCCATTATCTCACCCCTTGAACATTATCGGGGTGGGACGTGAACGATGGCCCGGGGTGCCGCCAATCCGATTTTCGCATAAGCCTATGTCAAATCGACAGCGTTCCGGTCTAGCAAGCGCGGAAACGTTTGTTCGCAAAGGGGCCAGGATCATCGCCAACCGCAGCAGTATCAACCGTCGGTGGTTGCCCCTGAACGCGCTGCGCGCTTTCGATGCGGTCGGCCAAAACTCGAGTTTCACGCTCGGCGCGGCGGCTCTTTCGGTGTCTCAAAGCGCGATCAGCCGCCATGTCATCGGCCTCGAGGAATTGCTCGGCAAGCCGCTGTTCCTGCGCGAAGCGTCGCGGCTGACCCTGACGGCCGAGGGGGAAGCGCTGCTGCCCGTCGTCAGTAAATGCTTCGACCGCATCGAACAGACGATGAATGCGATCCGCGACGATACGGTGACGCGCCCGGCGCTGCGCATCCACATTCCGCCTTCCCTGCTGCAGCAGCTCTTCATGCCGATGTTGCGCGATTTCCGCACCGAGCATCCCGACGTGCGGCTCGACGTGTCGAGTGCCCATGTCACGGGCCTGCCGTCGACGCATTTCGACATGGCGATCGTCTACGACCGGCCCAATGTCGACGACCGGATCACCGATCTGCTGTGGATGGTACGCGTCGCGCCGCTGTGTTCACCCCAGACAGCCCGAGCGGCGGCGGGAAAAACCCTTTCGGATTTCCTCGCAAACGAGGAAATGCTGCACCTGAAGCTGGAAGGCGAGCCCCGCGACCTGCTGTGGTCGTCCTATCTGCGCCAAAGCAGGATCGACGTGCCGACGACGGGCGGCCTCGCGTTCGACACGGCCATTGCGTCCGCGCAATATGCGATGGCCGGGAGCGGTGTCTTTCTAGGCGACATCGACATGTTCGCCGAGGAAATAGAAGCCGGCCGGCTTGTGAAACCCTATGACCTGACCTTCGAGGACGGCTACGGCTATTATTTGAAGCTCCACGCTGACGACTTGTCGGATCCTGACATCGCCATGTTCCGTCGCTGGCTGATCAATCGCTTCAGCGCCTTTCCCCGCAAGGCAAAGTCGGGCCCGGCCTAGCGCGCATCGGTCCCGGGAAGCATCACGACGAGCGGCGTATGGTCCACCTCTGCCAGGAACGCCAGCAGGTCGGCGCCCGCCACGCCGACGGTGGCGGTATTGCGCAAGGGGTGCACGTTGACACGGGAAGCATCGGCGAGACAGCTGTCGATCACCACGCTTACCTGCCCTTCGTCATCGTTGATCGCCGCAAGGGGCGTCACCGATCCGGGCGTCACACCCAGCAGGCGCACCATATCCTCAGCCTTGCCAAAGCTGAGCTTCTTCGACCCGATCGCCGCCGGCAGCGCCTTGAGGTCGACCCGTGCGTCATGAGGCGCGCTCACCAGCCAGAAGCGCCCTGCCGCATCCTTCAGGAACAGGTTCTTTGTATGCATACCCGGGATGAGCGCGTGGAGATCTGCACTTGCTTCCACCGTGAACACGGCTTCGTGTTCGTGCCGCTCGTGCGCGATGTCGAGCCGCGCAAGCGTCGCCAACAGCCGGAGTTCGCTGGCGTCCGACGTCACTTGAAGATCACCGTCCGCGTCCCGCTGAGCATGACGCGGTGCTCGAGATGCAGCTTGACCGCCCGCGCCAGCACCCGGCTCTCGGTGTCCTGGCCCTCGGCAATCAGGTCTTCCACGGTATCGGCATGATCGACGATCGACACATCCTGCGTGATGATCGGCCCCTCGTCGAGGTCGGGCGTCACATAGTGGGCGGTGGCCCCGACCATCTTCACGCCGCGGTCATAGGCGCGGTGATAGGGCTTTGCTCCCTTGAAGCCGGGCAGGAAGCTGTGGTGGATGTTGATCACCCGCCCATCGAGCTTGCGGCAGAGCTGGTCGCTCAGCACCTGCATGTAGCGCGCAAGGATGATCAGGTCGACCTGCTGCTCCTCCACCATCGCGAGCAGCCGTGCTTCCTGCTCGAGCTTGTTTTCCGGCGTAATCGGCAGGAGGAAGAAGGGGATGCCTTCATGGACGGCCCGGCCCTCCCAGGTCGCGTGGTTCGACACGATACTGGTCACATCCATCGGCAGGCGGCCCGTCGATGTCCGATACAACAGGTCGTTCAGGCAGTGTCCGCCCTTGCTGACCATGATCATGGCCCGGGCTTTCTGGCTCAGGTCGTGCACCCGCCAGTCGAGGCGGAACGCGGTGGCGACGGGCATGAAGGCCTCGGTGAATCGCTCGCGGGTCATGCCCGCGGGCACGGCAAACGCAATCCGCATGAAGAACCGGCCCGTGCTCCGTTCGTTGAACTGAGCACTCTCGACGATATTGCAATCCTGGCTCAGGATCGAGTTCGACACTGCCGCGACAATGCCCTTGCGATCCTCGCTCGCGACCAACAGGACGAAATCGTTTCCACTCGCCATTTTTTGCCCCCCAGCGGAGCGCGTGCCCCGAATGAAGCGGGCTACTAGCCCCCGCGAAAGCCGCGTCGCGTTAGTTTTTATGATTCGTTGCTGAAGAATTTCTCATTTCTCGCAATAGGCACGAACGCCTTGCACGCGCGCATCCCCGCAAATCCGCCAAATTCGCGCATGCCGTCATGTCCGGCGCTCGACATGCACGATGTCGCATTCCTAAATTATATTTGCCAATGAAGAAAAATCAGTCAGTTGCTAACACCGGACCCGACAGCCAGCCTTGCGGCGAGCTTGGGGTGCTCGGGGTGATAGCGGCCAGCTGACTGGCCAAAAAAATGGGGGGTAATCGATATGAAGGCCAAGTGGAGTCTTTCGACGGCAGCGCTCGTATTGGCGGCCATGGGTGCCGGTGGCGCGCCGGCCTATGCCCAGACTGCCCCAGCCGCGGCTGCCCCTGCTGATACCACGACCGCAGACGACCGCCGCGCACCCGACATCGTCGTCACGGCGACTCGGCGAAACCTGTCGCTGCAGGACGTGCCGATGACTCTGCAGGCATTCAGCACCGACACGCTGAGCAAGCTCAATGTCACGTCCTTCAACGACCTGCTGAAGTACACCCCCAACATCACCTTCTCCAATAACGGCCCGGGGCAAGGCGCGATCTTCATGCGCGGCCTGTCGGCGGGCTTTGCCGGCCAGCAATCGTCGGCCACGATCGGCGGCTTCCCGAACGTCGCGCTCTATCTCGACGACCAGTCGATGCAGTTCCCGGCGCGCAACGTCGACGTCTACGTCGCGGATATCGAACGCGTCGAAGTGCTGGAGGGACCACAAGGCACCCTGTTCGGCGGCGGTGCGCAGGCGGGCGTGGTGCGCTACATCACCAACAAGCCCGTACTCGACAAGTTCGAAGGCCGGATGGAAGGCAGCTTCGGCGGCACCATCGGCGGTTCGGCGAACGGCTCCTTCAACGCTATGGTCAACGTACCCATCGTCGAGGGCAAGCTGGCGGTTCGCGCGGTGGTCTACACCGATCACCATGGTGGTTATATCGACAACAAGCTCTCGACCTTCACGCGCTTGCCGAGCGACCTCGGCTCCTATTACCTGGCCTATCAGGGCAACGGCAACAAGCTGACGCCGGCCCAGCAGACCAACGATGGCAAGTATAACAACAGCTCGCTGGTCGAAGACAATTTCAACCCTGTCGACTATACCGGTGGCCGCGTCTCGCTCGACTGGAAGATCGCGCCCGACTGGGACCTGCTGGTTTCGCAGTCCTATCAGAAACTGGACGTCAAGGGCACGTTTGCGACCCAGACCTATACCTACGATTACGCGCCTCTCACCGGCCTGTCGTCGACGCTGTTCTCACCGCAGTACAGCAAGGACGATTATTACAACACGGCCTGGACGCTGAACGGCAAGATCGGCGACTTCAAGCTGATCTACACCGGTGCCTATCTGACCCGCCACATTTCGCAGCAGGGCGACTATACCAACTACGCTCGCGCAACCTATGGCATCTTCTATCAGTGCACCGGCGGCGCCAACAGCTACTGGGGCGCGGGACAGCCACCTTTCTGCCATGAGCCGAACAGCTATTGGGTCGATAACGTCCGCAATACGCATGAGAGCCACGAATTCCGTATCAGCTCGCCGGACAGCGGCCGGCTGCGCGTGATTGCGGGCCTCTACTATGAGTCGTTCAAGATCCAGGACAACCAGGACTGGTATTACAAGACGATCCCGTCATGTGATTCCTCGCTGACGGCAGCCGTGATCAAGGCTGCGGGCACTGTCTGCCTCGGGCTTGTCGCCCCCAATCCCGCAGCGACGCTCAATGTCGCCGGTCCGCGCGGCTCGGGCGTCGCTTTCGGTGAGGATACGCAGCGCGGCTACAAGCAATATGCGGCGTTTGCTTCGGTCGACTTCGACATCCTGCCCAACCTGACCGTGACCGCCGGCACCCGCTACTACAAATACAAGGAGTTCGAGACGGGATCGGTCTATTCGTCGTTCACCAAGGCCTGTTACCAGGTTCCGACATGCGTGACGGGGTCGAACCTCGACGCCCTGAACCTGAAGTCGACCTACTCGGGCTTCAAGAGCAAGGGCGTGATCACGTGGAAGCCGCAGCCTCACACGCTGGTCTACGGCCTGTTCAGCCAAGGCTTCCGTCCCGGTGCCTTCAACCGTGGCCCGTCGTCGCGCCTTGCTGACCCGGTGCTGAGCGCAACCGGCACCCGGCCCGCGCAGCTCCTCGTCCCGGCCGCCTATGATCCGGACAATCTGACCAACTGGGAAGTTGGCTTGAAGACCGACCTGTTCGACAGCAAGGTTACGCTGAACATGTCCGCCTATTACATGATTTGGTCGAATACCCAGATCGGCTTCTTCAATCCCGCCGCCGGCTTCGGCAACACGGCCTTTGCAACCAACGGGCCGAACTATCGCATCAAGGGCGCCGAAGTGCAGATCACGGCGCGCCCGACGGATGGCCTGACCATCCAGGGTTCGGCGACCTACAATGAATCGAAGCAATCGAATTCGCCATGTTTCGTCGGCAACAATCCCGCCGCCTCGAGCTTTGGCAAGTGCATCACCCAGACCTTTGCAGGCGGCAAGGTGATCCCGGTGCAGAGCCCGTTCGGCGATGTCGGCGGAATCACACCTTTCAGCCCGCAGTTCCAGGGCAACGCGCGCGTCCGTTACGAGTGGAACGGCCCGGGTGGCATGGACTGGTTCGTGGCTGGCGGCGTGAACTACACGAGTTCGACCTATAACGAGCCGGCGACGTACCCGTCGGGCGATGTCCCCGGCAACGGTAACGTGGTTGGCCCGAACGGGATCATCGTGCCCGCCACGACGGTGCTTCGCTACAAGATGCCGGGCTATGCACTTGCCGATGCGCAGATCGGCTTCACGCGCGAAAACTGGACCGTGGCAATCTTTGGCGACAACATCTTCAACAGCCACGCCGCGACGTTCACCAACTCGTCGCAGTTCATCAAGACTTCGACGATTGTTCGCCCAACGACCTACGGCCTCAAGATCAGCACCAAATTCTGATGTCGTCAGCTCGACAGGCAAGGGGTGATGCAACAGGCAACACCCCTTGCCGTTCGAGGGCGTCGGGCGTTTGACAAGGGCGCGGCGATTGCTGACACAACAGGGCGCAATGGCCACGCAAACCGACCTGCCGACGGCACAGCTCGCCGAGCCTCCACCGTCTTCTTCCGCCTCGGTCGAGGCTGAACTGATCAGCTTACGCGCGCTGCTCGCCAAAAACGATCATGTCGGCGCAGCAGCGCGCGCGAACCGCCTGATCGCCACCTATCCGGCAAACCGTGACCTTTTGCTGATCGCCGCGCACGCCCTGCGCATGGCCCAGCAGACCGAAGCTGCGTTGGCTATGCTCGAGCGGTTGGCGCAGCACCATCCGCACTTCAGCCAGCTATTTCTCGAGCGTGGCCTCTGCCATGTCGCTCGACGCGATGCGCCGGCCGCAATTGCGGATCTGCGCCTCGCAGTGACGATCAACCCCGCCCTCGCAATGGGTTGGCGCATGCTGGACGGTTTGTTCCGCATGAAGGGCGACATGGCCAGCGCCGGCGTTGCCGCCAAGCACTTCACGCACCTCGCGAGCATTCCGCCAGCGGTCGTCGACGCCAAGACACTCTTCGGTGATGGCGAGGTCGACAAGGCCGAAGCGCTGATCCGCAAGTTCCTGCTCGATTTCGGGGATCACCCCGAAGCGATGCGCCTGCTCGCGCAAATCGGCCATCTGCGCAACGTGCTCGACGATGCCGAGACACTCTATGCCGGAGTGCTGGCCATGGTTCCGGATCACCATGAAGCCCGGCACGAATATGTCCAGGTCCTGATTGCGCGCCACAAATTTCCACAGGCACGGTCGGCGCTCGAGCCCCTGCTCGCACGCGATCCCGCCAACCATGCGCACCGCACCCAGGCCGCGGCAATTCAGGTCGGGCTTGGCGATTTCGAAGGTGTGATCCCGGTCTATCGGGAGATGCTTCGCGAGACGACGGGCGACACGCTCCAGGCGCGATTGCATCGCGCCGACCTCAACTTGTGGCTGGGCCATGCGCTCAAGACCGAGGGACTTACCGACGAGGCGGTGGAGGCCTATCTGGCGGCGACTGCCGACCGACCCGATTTCGGCGACGCCTGGTGGAGCCTCGCCAATCTGAAGACCTATCGCTTCGCGCCCGAGTCCATCGCGGTGATGCGCGAACGGCTCGACGACGACGCCACGGCGGAGAACGACCGGATCCACATTGCCTATGCCCTGGGCAAGGCGCTGGAGGACGAGGGCGACTATGCCGGTTCCTGGGCCGCCTATTCGCGCGGCAGCGCCATGCACCGCGCAAGCAACGGCTATGTTCCGGAGGTTTTCGAGACGAACACGCGCGAGCAGCGTCGCGTCTGTACGCGGGAATTCTTTGCCGAGCGCGCCGGCTGGGGTCTCGACGACCCTGCACCGATTTTTGTGCTCGGCCTGCCGCGTTCGGGCTCGACGCTGATCGAACAGATTCTGGCCTCGCACAGCCTTGTCGAGGGCACGCAGGAATTGCCCGACATCCAGCGGATCGTCCAGGAATTGCAGGGTCGCGAGATCAATTTCGACAATCCGCGCTACCCCGGCATCCTGCCCGAACTCGATGCCGCCGAGATCCGTCGCTTCGGCGAACAATATATCGCCGACACCATGCCCAACCGCATGTTGGGCCGCCCCTATTTCATCGACAAGATGCCGAACAATTTCCGGCACATCGGGCTGATCCACCTGATCCTGCCCAACGCAAAGATCATCGACGCGCGCCGCAATGCGATGGCGTGCTGTTTCAGCAACTTCAAACAGCTGTTCGCGCAGGGGCAGGAATTCACCTACGGAATCGAGGAAATCGCCCGCTATTACCGGACTTATGTCGAGCTGATGGACCATTGGGACACAGTTTTGCCGGGACGTGTGCTGCGTGTGCAGCATGAGGACGTGATCGAAGATCTCGAAGGCAGCGTCCGCCGGATCCTTGCCTATTGCGGCCTCGACTTCGAGGCAGCGTGCGTCGATTTCCACAAGACCAAGCGCAGCGTGCGCACGCCGAGTTCCGAACAGGTGCGCCAACCCATTTTCCGTGACGGGCTCGACCAATGGAAGAATTTCTCTCCCTGGCTCGAACCGCTCCGGACCGCGCTCGGCCCCGAACTTTCAGCGACATGAAGGACTGACGATGGCATTTGCACCGACGATGGGCGCCACAATCGACGAGGCAAAGCTGCCGTCAGTGGGGGTCCGCTGGTACGTCCTGTTCATCATGATGCTGGCTTACACGATCAACATCGCCGATCGTTACGTCATGTCGACCGTACTCGAGCAGATCCGGCTCGAACTGCACCTGACCGACAGCGGCGTCGCCTTCCTGACGGGCGTGTCGCTGGCGTTCTTCTACGTGATCATGGGCATTCCGCTGTCGTGGATCGCCGACCGGTGGAACCGGCGCAGCCTTCTCGCAATTTCGATTACCGTCTGGTCGGCAATGACCACTTTTTGCGGGCTCTCGCGGGGCTATTTCGACCTGCTGCTCGCGCGCATCGGCGTGGGCATCGGCGAAGCGGGCGGAACACCGTCCTGCAATTCAATCGTCTGCGACTATTTCCCGGCCAGCCGTCGCCCGATGGCGCTGACGATCTTCGCGCTCGGCGCCCCGATCGGCGCCTGGCTCGGCGCCGACATGGCCGGCGCCGTCGCGCACGCCTATACATGGCGCGCCGCCTTCCTCGTCCTGGGCATTCCCGGCATCCTTCTGGCGGCGATCATCATGCTGACGGTCAAGGAACCCGAGCGGGGATGCCTCGATGCTGTCAGCCACGACGACACGCCGAGCCTTGCCGATACGCTCCGCTTCCTGTGGAGCCAGAAGTCGGCCGTCCATGTGCTGATGGGCAGCGGCGTGTCCGCGCTCTGGGGCTGGGGCCTGATGTGGTTCACGCCGACGTTCATCCAGCGCACCTATGGCCTCGACGTAGGGGCGGCGGGTGCCGTGGTCGGCCCGATTCATCTGGTGATGGGCATTGCCGCTTCGCTGCTGACGGCATGGCTGCTCGCGCGACCGTCATTCGTCGATCCGCGGCGGATCGTCTGGCTGCTCGGCGGGGTGACGGCCGTCGCCACTATCCCGTCTATCCTTGCATATTACACCCACTCGCTGCCGGTCGCGACCTTGATGTGGTGGTTGTTCATTCCGGCAATCTATTTCTACATCGGCCCCGCCTTCGCTCTCGGACAGAATCTTGCCCCGCCGAAGATGCGGGCGATGTTCAGCGCCGTTGCGCTCCTTATCGCCAATGTGTTCAACCTGATCGTCGCGCCGCAGGGCGTGGGCCTGCTCAGCGACTGGTTCGCGGGGCCTGCGGGTGCCGACGCTGCCTCGCTGCGGATGGCGTTGCTGGTACTCGCCCCCACCGGATTCTGGGCGGCGTTCCACTACTTCATGGCCGCCAAGCACATTATTGCCGACCAAAAGCGTGCCATCGGCTACGTCTGAGGACATCATGCTGAAATCCTACATCAATGGCGCGTGGGTACTCCCGCGCACGTCGACCGCCACGGTCGATGTCATCAACCCTGCGACCGAGGAAATAGCGGCGACCGTAGCGCTGTGTGGACCCGACGACGTCGATCTTGCCGTTACGGCCGCACGTGCCGCGTTCGACGGTTACGCCGCACTGCCGCTCGACACGCGGATCGGGCTCGTCGAAAAGCTGATTGCAATCTTCGAGCGTCGTTATGCAGAAATGGTCACCGCAATCTCGACCGAAATGGGTGCGCCCTACGACCTGTCGTACAATGCGCAGGCCGAATGCGGCCCCGGCCATCTGAAGGAAACGATCAGGGCCGCGCGCGCCCTGTCGTGGGAACGGGCAATCGCGCCGGGCGCCAATCTGGTGCACGAGCCGATCGGCGTCTGTGTCCTGATCACGCCGTGGAACTGGCCGATCAACCAGCTTGCCGCAAAGGTCGGTCCGGCGCTGGTCACGGGCTGCACCATGGTGCTCAAGCCCAGCGAAGTGGCCCCCCTTTCTGCCCAGCTCTTCGCCGAATTTATCGATGAGACCGGCTTTCCAGCGGGGGTGTTCAACATGGTCCATGGCACCGGCCCGGGCATCGGCGATGCGCTGACCAGCCACCCGCAGGTCGACATGATTTCGTTCACCGGCTCCACCCGCGCGGGCATCCAGGTGGCGAAATCCGCGGCCGACACCGTCAAACGCGTCAGCCAGGAACTGGGCGGCAAATCAGCAAACATCATCTTTGCCGACAGCGACCTTGAGGCAGCGGTAACCCGCGGCGTGAAGCATTGTTTCGAAAATGCCGGCCAGTCCTGCAACGCGCCGACGCGGATGCTGGTGGAGGCATCAGTCTATGACGAAGCCGTGGCGATCGCCGCGCGCGTCGCGTCGGAGACGCGCCTTGGCGATCCTACCGAAAAGGGCTCACACCTGGGCCCGGTCGTCAGTGCCCTGCAATTCGGCAAGATCCAAAAGCTCATCCAGGCGGGCATCGACGAAGGCGCCCGTCCCGTGGCCGGTGGTGTCGGTCGCGCCGACGGCTTCGATCGCGGCTATTATGTGAAGCCGACGGTGTTCGCCGGCGTCCACAACGCCATGACGATCGCGCAGGAAGAAGTGTTCGGCCCCGTCCTCGTCATGATCCCGTTCACGACCGAAGCCGAAGCGATCGCGATCGCCAATGACTCGCCCTATGGCCTTGCCGGCTACGTCCAGAGCGGCGATCTGGAGCGGGCCCGGCGCGTCGCGCGCGCCATCCGCGCGGGCAGCGTCCATATCAACGGCGCGGGGCAAGGCTATGAGTCTCCGTTCGGCGGCTACAAGCAATCGGGCAATGGCCGCGAGTGGGGCGAATACGGGCTCCACGACTTCCTCGAGGTGAAGGTCGTCAACGGCTTTTTCCCGGCATGAAGCTTGCCGACATCGAGACTTTCGTCGTCGGCAATCCGCCGCCCCATTTCGGCGGCCGCTATTTTGTTTTCGTGAAGCTGACGACCGCCTGCGGGATATCAGGGATCGGCGAAGCCTATTGCGTGCCCTTCGAGCCGCATCTCGTGGCGCGGATGATCGAGGACGTATTCGCCCGCTATGCGGCGGGCAATGACCCGCACGACATCGAGACCTTGTGGCGGCGGGTCTATTCGAGCGGCTTCACGCAGCACCCGGACCTCACGCTGATGGGCGTGTTGAGCGCGCTCGAAATGGCATGCTGGGATATCGTGGGCAAGGCAGCTAACCAGCCGGTCTACAAGCTGCTCGGCGGTCAGGTGCACGAACGGCTGCGCGCCTATACCTATATCTATCCGCGTCCTGGCGATGCGACCGACGTCTATCATGACCCCGATCTCGCCGCGACGCGCGCCGCCGAATATCTGGGCCAGGGCTTTACGGCGCTGAAGTTCGATCCTGCGGGCCCCTATTCCGCCTTCGACGGGCGGCAACTCTCGCTCGAGGCGCTCGACCTGTGCGAACGCTTTGCGCGTACCCTGCGTGACGCGGTCGGCAGCAAGGCCGATCTGCTGTTCGGCACGCACGGACAGATGACGGCGGCAGGCGCGATCAGGCTGGCGAAACGGCTCGAACCTGCCGATCCCTTATGGCTCGAAGAGCCCGTGCCGCCCGACGCACCCGAGGAAATGGCCAGGGTCGCGCGCGCGACCAGCATTCCGATCGCTACCGGAGAGCGGCTGGCAACCAAATATGATTTTGCGCGGCTGCTCGATTGCGGGGCGGCGGCGATCCTCCAGATGAACCTCGGTCGCGTCGGCGGATTGCTCGAAGCCAAGAAGATCGCCGGCATGGCCGAAGTGCGCCATGTCCAGATCGCGCCGCATCTCTATTGCGGGCCCGTGGTCGGCGCAGCCAATATCCAGATCGCCACCTGTTCGCCCAACTTCCTGATCCTGGAAAGCATCGAGCAGTGGGGCGGCTTCCACAGCGACATTCTGAAGACACCGATCAGCTTCGAGCAGGGCCATGTAATCCCCTCGACGGCACCGGGCCTGGGTGTCGAGTTGAACGAGGACGTGGCGCGCGCGAACCCCTATGGGGGCACGATGCTGCACCTCGAAATGACGCAGCATCCGGTGCCGTGACGCCGGAATATGACTATATCATCGTCGGGGCGGGCACCGCGGGGTGCGTTCTAGCAAACCGGCTGACCGAGGACGGCACGACGACCGTGCTGTTGCTGGAGGCAGGCGGCAGCGACCTGTCGATCTGGATACAAATGCCGATCGGCTATGGCCGCACCTTTTTCGATCCGCGAATCAACTGGATGTACGATACTGAGCCCGTCGGCGCCCTGGGCGGGCGGCGCAGCTACTGGCCGCGGGGCAAGGTTATCGGCGGCTCGGGGTCGATCAACGCGATGGTTTATGTCCGCGGCCAGCCGCGCGACTATGACGATTGGAAGGCGCTGGGGAACACCGGCTGGGGATGGGACGACGTCCTTCCCTTCTTCAAGAAGTCCGAGGATTTCGACTGGCACAGCGCCCATCACGGCCGCGGCGGCCTCCAGCATGTCACCGATATCAGCTCACATGTTCACCCGGTTTGCCACAGCTTCATCGAAACCGCGCAGGCGCTGGGCTTCAGGCCGAGTGCCGATCTGAACGGCGCCGACAGCGAAGGCGTCGGCATGTACCAGATCAACACGCGCGGCGGCTGGCGCGCGTCGACCGCCAACGCCTTTCTCTACCCTGCCCGCGCGCGCAAGACGCTCAAGATCGAGACCCGCGCACTCGCGACGCAAATCCTGATCGACGGAAAGCGCGCAACCGGCATCCGCTACGCACGGCGGGGCAGGACTTTCGAAGCGCGCGCGCGGCGCGAGGTCGTCCTGAGCGGAGGCGCGATCAACTCGCCGCAATTGCTGATGCTCTCGGGCATCGGCGACGCCGAGAAACTGAAATCGCTGGGGATCGACCCCGTGATCCATGCGCCGCAGGTCGGCCAAAACCTGCAGGACCATCTGGCCGTTTCCTATTTCTACAAGACCCGGACGGCGACGCTCAACGACCTGTTGCATCCGATGCTCGGCAAGATGCGGGCGGGCTTGCGCTATTTGGCTGACCGCGCCGGGCCGCTGTCATTGAGCGTGAACCAGAGTGGCGGCTTCGTACGCACCGACCCCGCGCAACCGACGGTCAATCTTCAGCTCTACTTCAGCCCGGTCAGTTACACGAAAACGCCGCTGTCGGATCGCAAGCTGCTCAATCCCGACCCATTCTCGGCGTTCTTGTTGTCCCACAACCCGTGCCGGCCGACCAGTCGCGGGCATCTCGAGTTGCGCTCACCGGACCCGGCAACCCATCCCGCGATACACCCCAATTATCTGGCGACGCAGCATGATATCGACGACGTCCTCGCCGGCAACCGCCTGCTGCGCCGGATTGCGACGACACGGCCACTGGCGGACATCATCACCGAGGAAATCATCCCGGGGCGCGAGATCGCGGGCGACGAGGCCCAGCTTGCCGATTTCCGCGCGCGCGCCGACACCGTCTATCACCCGACGAGCACCTGCAGGATGGGCCCCGATCCGGCGACCTCGGTGGTCGACCCCGAGCTGCGCGTTCACGGGATCGACGGCCTTCGCATCGTCGATGCGTCGGTGTTCCCGACGATCACCTCGGGGAACACCAACGCCCCGACCGTCATGGTTGCCGAAAAGGGTGCGGAAATGATTATCGCCAGCGCGCGCCGCAGGTGAGAGGCATCAATTAAATTAACCGGTTGCGGAATAGCCGAAGCCTGCCAAGACTTAACCGTAATGACCGGCCAATCGAAGATCGACCTCAAGCAGCTCCCGCCGCTCAAGGCCCTGAAGGGGTTCGAGGCGGCAACGCGGCGCCAGAGCATCCGGGACGCCGCGGACGAGCTTTGCCTCACCCATCCTGCCGTCAGCCATCAGGTTCAACTTATCGAAGACGCGCTTGGCGTGCAGCTGTTCCAGCAGGACGGAAGGCATATCGTCTCGACCGAAGAAGGCCGTGTCCTCTATCCCTATGTGCGCTCTGCCTTTGAATCGCTGATCGAGGGCGTGGAAGCGGTGCATCGCAACGCACTCGACAAGCCTCTCCGGGTCCAGACCTATGTCACCGCATCGATCCGCTGGCTTGCCCGGCGCGTCCCGCAGTTCCTGGCAGACCACCCCAAGATCAAGCTGACCTTGAACACCTGCGCGGTCGAATGGGAATTCGACGACGTGCACGCCGATGTCGGTCTGGTCTATTGCGAAACGCTGCCCGATCCGACGCGCTACCATTGGGTGCCGCTGTTCGAATACGCGCTGTATTCGGTCTGCAGCCCGGCATTCGCCGCCCGCCTTGGCCAATCGGCAACGCCGGCGGACCTGCTCAGCCAGCCGCTCGTCACCATCTATACCGAAACCCGCAATTGGGAGACCTGGTTTGCGGCCGCAGGCGTGCCGTTCAACGCGTCTTCGCCCTATCTGGTCGTCGACACGCTGGCGGTGGCGCTCGAAATGGCGCTCGGCGGCGAAGGAATTGCCCTCGTCAACGGCCCTTTCGTCGAGCAGGACCTTGCCAGCGGCCGTCTCGTCCAGCCCGTCAGCCACAAGGTCGTATGCCCCGGCGAATGGGGCCTGATCTGCCGCAAGGACATGCGGGAAAACGTGCGGGTGCGGACCTTCATCGACTGGGTCGTCGAGCACGCCGGCACGGCGGGCTAACTGCGACTAGCGTCGGGGCACGACCTCATACCCCGGCTCTTCGGGCTCGTCGTCGACCATTTCGGCCGGAAAGCCTGTGCCCAGGACCTTGATGCCAAGGGGCTCTTCGTACCGGCGGATGATGTTGGGCGAATGTTCGCGCGGCCCGTACGCGGCCTCCCCCTCCTTGAACAAGCGGACGATCAGGGGCGAAATTTCGACGGGCACACCTGCCTGTCGCGCGATCCTGTCGAACAGGCCGATGTCCTTGGACACGAGATCCATCGTGAAATTGATGTCGCGGCTGCCGTTCAGGATGACCTGGCTCTCGGTCTCATGCACAAAACTGTTGCCAGAAGAAATGCGGATCGCCTCATAAGTCGTGTTCATGTCGAGACCGATGGCCTTGCATGTCGTCAGCGCTTCGGCGAGCGCAACAAGGTGCACCGTGCACAGATAGTTCGTCATCACCTTGAGTTGCGATGCCGTGCCGTAATCGCCGGTGTGCAGGATGCGGCGACCCATGGTGGTCAGCACCGGCAGCACCTGCTCGAACGCCTCGCGCGGGCCCCCGGCAAAGATCGCGATGTTGCCCGTGTCGGCGCGGTGACAGCCACCCGAAACGGGGCATTCCATGAACAGCGCGCCCCGCGCCTCGACGAGCGCGCCGAGCCGGATGATCTCGGCATAGTCGGTCGTGCTCATCTCCAGCCAGATCTGGCCCGGGCGCATGACGTGAAGAAAGCCGTCTTCCCCTTCGGCTACCGCCGAGCTGGCCGCCGGCGAAGGCAGGCAGGTGACGATCAAATCGACGGCTTCGCCAAGCGCAAGGGGGCTTTCGGCGGATTTTGCGCCTCTGGCGACAAAGTCGGCAACAAGCGCCTCGTTGAGGTCGCGCACCGTCACGTCATGGCCATTGCGGATCAGGCTGCCGGCAAGCTTGCCGCCGACGTTGCCCAGACCGATGAAACCGATTTTCATATGCCGTCCGCTGCTCCCCCGTCCGACGATGAATAGAATGACGGCGCGCCCGCGCCACAAATGAAAAAATAGCGATCACGGCTGAATTTTTTTCGCGCTGCACAGTCCAAAAATTTTTTCAGCCGATACGCCGAAACGCTCAATTGTCGGCGCGCGGCGGGCGTGCCTAGGTTGACCGCTCTGGCCGGTACGGCTCGGGGGAAAGGATCCTGATGCAGAACAGCGCACGCGTGGTGATCATCGGCGGCGGCATCATGGGCGCCAGCCTGCTCTATCACCTTGCCGAGCTGGGCTGGACCGACTGCCTGCTGATCGAAAAGGACGAGCTGACTTCGGGATCGACATGGCACGCCGCCGGCCAGTGCCCAAGCATCACGGGCAGCTACAACCTCGCCAAGATCCACGCCTACAGCAACGAACTCTACCCCAGGCTTGAGGGAATGACGGGCCAATATGTCAGCTGGCACAAATCCGGCGGCATCCGTTTTGCCACCAACGAACGTGAGCTGGCGTGGTTCAGAACCATTCTGGGCTTTTCGAAAAGCATCGGCTTCGACATGGAAATTATCGATCCGTCCGAAATCCGGCGGATCAATCCGTTCGTCACCACCGAAGGCGTCATCGCCGGCGCGCGCACGACCGGTGACGGCCATGCCGATCCGTCGGGCATCTGCAACGCCCTTGCCATCGGTGCCCGCAATCTCGGCGCGAAGATCGTCCGCAAGAACCGCGTGACCGGCCTCACCCAATTGCCCTCGGGCGAATGGGACGTCATCACCGAACAAGGCGTTGTCCGCGCCGAAATCGTCGTCAACGCGGCCGGCTGCTACGCCCGCCAGGTCGCGCAGATGGCGGGCATCGATATCCCGGTGACCAACATGGAGCACCATTACATCGTCACCGATCCCATCCCCGCGTTCATGGAACGCGAGGAGGAGATCCCGGTCATGCGCTGCCCCTATGTTTCGGGCTATTTCCGGCAGGAGCAGAAAAGCGGCCTGATCGGCATCTACGAAAATACCGGCCTGGCAGAGGCCTGGGCGCCCAAGGGCATGCCCGAATGGGAGTCGACCAGCGAGCTCTTCATCGACGATCTCGAGCGCATCTCGAAATGGCTGGAGCGCGCCATCGAGCGCATGCCGGTGTTCGGCGAAGTCGGTATCCGCCGGATCTTCAACGGCGCCATTCCCCACACGCCCGATGGCGGGCCGTTGCTCGGCCCCGCTGTCGGCTTGCGCAATTTCTGGCACTGCTGCGGTACCTCGTTCGGCATCGCGCAGGGCGGCGGGGCCGGCAAATATCTGGCGCAGTGGATCGTCGAGGGCGACGCCGACATCAACATGACCGAGTTCGACCCGCGCCGCTATGGCCCCTATGCCGACGAGGCTTACAGCCGGGCCAAGGTTTTCCTCGACTACCGCTTGACCTTCACGACCCGCCTGCCGGGCGAGGAAGAACCCGATGGCCGCCCGCAAAAGACCAGCCCGCTCTATGAAAAGCTCAAGGCCCGGGGCGCCGTCTACGGCGAGACCTATGGCTGGGAGCGGCCGAAATGGTTCTCGCTCGACGGGCGCGATGAAGAAGGCGGCTATCACCGGACCAATGTGTTCGAGGTGGTCGCGGACGAAGTGAAAGCCGTCGCCGCCGGCGTCGGCGTGCTCGACCTGTCGGGCTTTGCCAAATACGACGTCCGCGGCCCCGATGCCGAGGCATTCCTCAACCGGATCTGCGCCAACCGCATGCCCAAAAAGACCGGCGGCATCGGTCTCGTCCATCCCCTTTCGCGCGGCGGTCGCATCTTTGGCGAGATGACCGTCACGCGCTTTGCCGACGATCATTTCTATTGCCTGTCGGCCGCCGCCGCCGAGCAGCGCGACTGGGACCTGCTGGTCCAGAGCAAGCGGCCCGAAGAAGACGTCACGCTGAGCAATCTCACCATGGATCTCGGCGTGCTCGTCATGAACGGGCCGCGCGCGCGCGATGTGCTGGCCAAGCTCACCGACGCGGATTTGAGCAACGAAGGGTTCCGCTGGCTGAGCGGGCAGGAAATCACGCTCGCGGGCATCGCCGTGAAGGCGCTCCGTGTGTCCTATGCCGGCGAGCTGGGCTGGGAATTGCACCCGCCCATGGGTCAGCTGGCAGCCCTGTATGACGCAATCTGGGCGGCGGGTCAGGAATTCGGCATCGTCAATTACGGGCTCTATGCCGCCAATGCGATGCGCGTCGAAAAGGGCTATAAGGCCTGGGGGTCCGAGCTGACCAACGAGCTGACGATGATCGAAGCAGGCATGGATCGCTTCATCAACTTAAAGAAGGACGATTTCGTCGGCAAGCAGGCGACGCTCGACGCGCCGGACCGGATGCGGATCGTCTATGGCGAGGTCGATGCCGCCAATGTCGATGTCCGCGGCGGCGAACCCTGCCTGCAAGGCGACACCTGCATCGGACTGGCAACGTCGGGCGCCTATGGCCACCGTACGGCCAAGAGCCTGTTCTTTGCCGCGGTGCCGCCCGGCCACGCCGCGCCCGGCACGCAGTTCGATATCCTGCTGCAAGGCGAGCGGCGCCGCGCGACCATCCTCGCCGACCCTGCCTATGACCCCGACAATTCGAAGATGAAGGCCTGACCGTGGCGACCGAACTCCCGCGAAAGGCGCGCGTCGTCATCGTCGGCGGCGGCGTCATCGGCTGCTCGATCGCCTATCATCTGACCAAGATCGGCTGGGACGATGTCGTCCTGCTCGAACGCAAGCAGTTGACGAGCGGCACGACGTGGCATGCCGCCGGCCTCGTCGGGCAGCTGCGCCCGTCGATCAACATGACCAAGCTCGCCAAATACACAGGCGAACTCTACCGCGGGCTCGAGGCGGAGACCGGCCAGGCGACCGGCTATCGCCAATGCGGTTCCATCTCGATGGCGACCAATGCGGAGCGCTTCGAGGAGCTGAAGCGCAGCGCTTCGATGGCCAAGGTGTTCGACCTGCCCGTCCATGTCGTGACGCCCGCAGAGATCCGGGCGATGGCGCCGATCGTCAATGTCGACGATGTCGTCGGCGGCATCCATATCCCGAGCGACGGCTATGCCAATGCCGTCGACATTACCCAGGCGCTGGCCAAGGGCGCGCGCACCGGCGGCGCGCAGATCTTCGAGAACACGAAGGTGACCCGTATCCGCCATAATGGCGAACGCGTCACGGGCGTTGACACCGGTGAGGGGCCGATCGACGCCGAATTCGTCGTGATCTGTGGCGGCATGTGGACGCGCGACCTGGCGGCAAGCGTCGGTGTTGCCGCCCCGCTGCACGCGTGCGAGCATTATTACGTCCTGTTCGAGGGCGTGGAGGGGATCGACGCCACCCTGCCGGTGCTGCGCGACTATGACTATTGCGGCTATTACAAATATGACGCCGGCAAGCTGCTCGTCGGCGCGTTCGAACCCAATGCCCGTCCCTGGGGCATGGACGGTATATCCGAAGACTTTTGCTTCGACGAAATCGCCGGGAATTTCGAACATTTCGAACCGTTGCTTATGGACGCGATGCGACGGGTGCCGGCGCTGGAGAAGGCAGGACTCCAGAAATTCTTCTGCGGCCCCGAAAGCTTCACGCCCGACGTACGCTATCACCTGGGCGAGAGCCCCGAGTTGAAGGGCTGTTTCGTCGCGGCAGGCCTCAATTCCATCGGGCTGCAATCGGCCGGCGGCGTCGGCAAGGTAATGGCGGACTGGATCCGCGACGGCATCCCTCCGGCAGACCTGTGGACGGTCGATATCCGTCGCAACATGCCGTTCCAGATCAACCGCAAATATCTGCGCGAGCGCGTGACCGAGAGCCTGGGCCTGCTGTACGCGACCCACTATCCGTTCAAGCAATATGAGACCGCGCGCGGCGTGCGGAAGTCCGCACTGCACGACCGGCTGGCAGCCGCAGGCGCGTGCTTCGGCGAAGCGTTCGGCTGGGAGCGCGCCAACTGGTATGGCGAACCCGGCAGCACGCCGAAATATGAATACAGCTATGGGCGCCAGAACTGGTTCGACGCCAATGCCGCCGAGTGCAAGGCGGTGCGCGAAGCTGTCGGGCTGTTCGACCAGAGCTCGTTCGCCAAATTCCGGCTCGAAGGCCGCGACGCCTGTACGGTGCTCAACCGGGTGTGCGCCAACGATGTCGACGTCGCACCGGGCAAGCTGATCTACACCCAGTGGCTGAACGAGAAAGGCGGGATCGAGGCCGATCTGACAGTGACCCGGCTGAGCGAAACAGCCTATCTGATCGTCACCGGGGCGGAGACCGAGGTCAAGGATTTCAACTGGCTGAAGCGCCATATCCCGGCCGAGGCGCATGCGGTGCTGACCAACGTGTCTTCGGCGATGGGCGTGATCTCGATCATGGGACCTCACGCCCGCGCGCTGCTTCAGTCGATCTGCCCCAATGACCTGTCGCACGAGGCCTTTCCCTTCGCGACAAGCCAGGAGATCGAGCTCGGCTATGCGATCGTGCGCGCATCGCGGATCACCTATGTCGGCGAGCTGGGCTGGGAACTCTACATCCCGACCGAGTTCATGACCGGCGTCTATGACGCGATCGTCGCCGCCGGCGCCGCGTTCGGCCTTAAACATTGCGGCTATCACGCGCTCAACGCGCTGCGCATGGAAAAGGCCTATCGCCACTGGGGCCATGACATCACCGACGAGGACACGCCGCTGGAGGCGGGTCTCGGCTTTGCGGTGAAGATGGACAAGCCCGGCGGCTTCATCGGGCGCGAGGCTCTTCTCCGCCAGAAGCAGGACGGGCTGAAGCAAAGGCTCGTCCAGTTCCTCCTCAAATCGCCCGAACCGATGCTCTACCACAATGAACCCATCTGGCAGGGCGACCGCATCGCGGGCTACATCCGTTCGGGCATGTATGCGCACACGCTCGGCAGCGCCTGCGGGCTCGGCTACGTCACAGCCCCCGACGGCGGCACGGTGGGACCGATTGCCGCCGATGATTACGAGATCGAAATCGCCGGTGTACGCTACCCGGCAACAGCCTCGCTGAAACCCCTGTACGACCCCGTCAACGCCCGGATCAAAATCTGATGTCGCACGCCGAAGTCATGCGCCGCCTCGCCGCGAACACCCGCGTAGGCTACAGCTTCGACCAGGAATTCTACACCAGCGACGCCGTGTTCGACGCCGATATGGCTGAGGTGATCGGGCGCAAGTGGCTGCTTGCCGGGCATGTCTCGCGCATCCCGGCCAAGGGCGACTATTTCCTGTTCCGCGTCGGCCGCGAGCAGATCATCGTGATCCGCGAAAACGAGACCAGCGTCCGCGCGTTCTTCAACGTCTGTCGCCACCGCGGCTCGACGATCTGCCAGGCCGACAGCGGCAACGCGCCCCGCCTCGTCTGCCCCTATCACGCCTGGACTTTCGGCCTCGACGGCCGGTTGATCGCCGCGCGGCTGATGCCCGAGGATTTCGACAAGGCGGAGAACGGCCTTTTCGCCTGCCACATCCGCGTGTGCCACGGCCTGATCTTCGTCAACCTGAGCGAGGACGAGCCCGACGATTTCGACACGACCTTCGGCGACATGGGCCCGATCCTCGACTATCACGGCATTGCCGACGCGCGCATCGCCCATGCCGGCAGCTATCCGACGACGGCCAATTGGAAGCTCGTCGTCGAGAATTTCTTCGAATGCTATCATTGCGTGCCGTCGCATCCCGAGTTCTGCTCGATGCATGCGGCGGATTCGATCGTGGCCGTCGGTGCCGGGCCGAGCTCGGGCCCGGCCGATGCCCTCGCCAGCGTCACGCCGCGTCTCAAGGCCTGGGAGGCGAGCGCGGCCGCCCTCGGTCGCCCGATCGGCAACATCGACGACGCGCCGGACTCGTCGCACATCCGCCTGTTGATGCAGCGCATGAACAAAGAGGGATGGGCCGCCGAAACGCAGGACGGCACGGCGCCCGCGCCCCTGATGGGCAAGCGCACCGCGCCCGATGGCGGCCGCATGCACCTGAGCTTCAGCCCGTTCAGCCAGATCGTGGCCGACGACCATTTCGCGATCCTGTTCCAGTTCACGCCGCGCAGCGCGCTCGAAACCGATGTCGAGATGATCTGGCTGGTCGACGGCCGCGCCCGCGCGGACGAGGTCGACATCGACAAGATGATCTGGGGCTATCACGCCACCACGACGCAGGACAAGGTGATCACCGAGAACAACCAGGCCGGCATCATGTCGAGCCGCTACCGCCCCGGCCGCTATTCGGACCAGGAAGGCAGCGTCATCAAATTCCAGAAATGGTATCTCAACCAGTTCGGGCTTGCGCGCGCCGAATGACCCTGCCTGCGGTCATGCGCGCCGTGCTGCTGACCGGAAATGGCGGCTATGACTGTCTGGACATCCGCGATGACGTGCCGGTGCCCGCACCGGGCGCAGACGAGGTCCTGATCAAGGTCGGCGCAGCCGGCGTCAACAATACCGACATCAACACGCGCATCGGCTGGTATTCGAAAGCCGTGGCCCAGGCGACCGACGCCGGGGCGGCCTCTGGCCTTGCAGGTGCCGAAGACGATGGCTGGTCGGGCGAGCCCTTCCGCTTTCCGCGCATCCAGGGGGCCGACGCCTGCGGGCGCATCGTCGCGGTGGGCGCCGACGTCGATACCGCGCGGATCGGCCAGCGCATTCTCGTCGAGCCGGTGTGGCATGGCGCCAGCCGGTATGACGTCCGCTATTTCGGTTCCGAAGTCGACGGCGCGTTCGCCGACTATGCCTGCGTCCCCACGGCCCATGCGCACCGCGTCGAGTCAGCCTTGTCGGACGTCGAACTGGCGAGCTTCCCCTGCGCCTATGCGACTGCCGAGAACATCCTGACCCGGATCGGCTTGGTGGGGGGTGAGCGCGTCCTGGTCGCGGGCGCATCCGGCGGCGTCGGATCGGCGGCCGTGCAGCTCGCCAAGCGGCGCGGCGCAAAGGTCGTGGCGATCGCCGGCACTGAAAAGGCCGAAGCCGTTCGCGCCCTGGGTGCGGACGAAGTGGTTCCGCGCGGCGCCGACCTGTCGGCCCGGTTCGGCCCCGAGCAATTCGACGCCGCGGTCGACATCGTCGGCGGCCCGCAATTCGGGGCGATCCTCGACGTGCTCAAACGCGGCGGGCGCTATGGCGTCTCGGGCGCCATCTCCGGACCCATCGTCGATCTCGACCTCCGCACGCTCTATTTGAAGGACCTGCGGCTGATCGGCTGCACCGTGCTCGAACCCGAAGTCTTCTCCAACCTCATCGGCATCATCGAGCGCGGCGAGATCAGGCCGCTCATTGCCGCGACCTATCCGCTCGACGAGATCGTGGCCGCGCAGCAGGCCTTCCTGACCAAGCACCACGTGGGCAAGATCGTCCTTCGGCTCTGATCAGTCGACCGTCTCGACCAGTTCCGCAATTCGCCCGACCATCTCGTCGATGTGCGCCTTTTGAAGAATGAGCGGCGGCGACAGCGCAATGATGTCGCCCGTGGCGCGGACGAGCAGCCCATTGTCGAAGCATTTGTGGAACAGCTCGGTCGCGCGCTTCGTCGGCGCGCCGGGGCGCGGTTCGAGCTCGATCCCGGCGACGATCCCCATATTGCGGATGTCGATGACATGGCGGCTGCCCTTCAGGCTGTGCACCGCCTCTTCCCAATAGCCGTGCAGGCTGGCCGCATGTTCCCAGATTCCTTCCGCCTTGTAGAGGTCGAGCGTCGCCAGGCCTGCGGCCGCCGCGAGCGGATGACCCGAATAGGTATAGCCATGGAACAGCTCGATCCCGTCGGGCCCGCCCTCGACGACCGTGTCGTGGATCTCGCGGCTGACGGCGACCGCCCCCATCGGCACGGCGGCGTTTGTCAGTCCCTTGGCCATGGTGATCATGTCGGGCGTCACGCCCAGCGTTCCCGCCGCCGTCGCCCCACCGATCCGGCCGAATGCCGTGATGACCTCGTCGAAAATCAGCACGATCCCGTGCTTCGTGCAGATCTCGCGCAGTTTTTCGAGATAGCCGACGGGCGGGATCAGCACGCCGGTCGACCCCGCCATGGGCTCGACGATCACCGCCGCGATCGTCTCTGCCCCGTGCAGCGCCACGATGCGCTCCAGCTCTTCGGCCAGATGCCCGCCCCATGCCGGCTGTCCACGCGTAAAGGCATTGTGCGCCACCGAATGCGTGTGCGGCAGATGGTCGACCCCGGTCAGCAGCGTGCCGAACTGGCGCCGGTTGTTGACGATCCCGCCCACCGAGATACCGCCGAAACCTGTGCCGTGATAGCCGCGCTCGCGCCCGATCAGCCGGGTCCGCGTCCCCTGCCCCCGCGCCCGCTGATAGGCGAGCGCGATCTTGAGCGCGGTATCGACCGATTCAGAGCCCGAATTGGTGAAGAAGATGCGGCTGAGCGGCTCGGGCATGAGCGCGGCAACGCGCGAGGCGAGCTCGAAAGCCAGCGGATGGCTCATCTGGAACGTCGGCCCGAAGTCGAGTTCGCCGGCCGTCTTGCGGATCGCCTCGACGATCGGTTCGCGGCAATGGCCCGCATTGACACACCACAGGCCGGCCGTCCCGTCGAGGATCGTGCGTCCGTCAGTCGCGGTGTAATGCATGTCGCGGGCGCTGCTGAGCATGCGCGGGCTTGCCTTGAACGCGCGGTTCGCCGTGAAGGGCATCCAAAAGGCCGCCAGCGGATCGTTTTCGAGTTTCACCGGCAAGTCCTCCACCATGCTGCCCCAATGAGACTATGACGCGACAGCGCGCCGCGGTTCGACTGAAAAGAATATCGCGACCGGAAAATTTCATGACGTCCCCAGGCAGGCGCTTCGCAACCCGCGACAATCGCTTTTTGTCCGCTTGCCAATCGTCCCGGGCACCGATTAGCCCGTGCCGACATGCAGCTGCGCTTCCTCGAATATTTCGTCGCGATCGCGCGCGAACGCCACTTCGGGCGGGCGGCACAGGCGTGCCAGGTATCCCAGCCGACACTGTCCGCCGGCCTTGTTGCGCTGGAAGAAATGCTGGGTGAACGCCTTGTCATCCGTGACCGGCGCTTCGTCGACCTGACGGGCCAGGGCCATGCGATCCTGCATTATGCCCAGCAGATGATCGCCGACCAGGCCGCGATTCGCGCGGCGCTGAACATTGAGGCGGGCGGCCTGCGGGGAACCGCGCGCCTGGGAGTCATCCCCGCCGCCATGCCCAATGTCGGCCAGCTCGTCGCCGCGATGACGGCCGCACACCCCGAGGTGAAGTTGGCGATTGCCTCGATGACCTCACGCGAGATCGAACGCGCACTGTTGGCGCGCGATATCGATGCAGGCCTGACCTATCTCAACAGCGAGCCGCTGGCACAGGTCCGGTCCGTCCCGCTCTACGTCGAGCGATTCGTCGCGGTCACGGCGCGCGGCTCCGCGTTGGCACGGCGCAGCGCCGTAACGCTTGTCGATATGGTGGCTCAACGCCTGTGCCTGCTGCATCAGGGTATGCAGAACCGCCGGATCCTCGATGGCCATCTGGCGACGCATGGACTCGCCGCTGCGCCCGTTGCGACAGCGGACAGCTATGTCGCCCTGCTGTCGATGGTCTCGTCGGGGGGATTGGAGGCCATCATCACCGACAGTCATGCGGCGCTGGTCGCGGCACACCCCGATCTCGTGAGCGTGCCGATTGCCGACCCGATGGCGGCGAACGAAATCGGCCTTGTCATCGGCGACAGGGCGCCCCTCCCCCCGCTTGCCGCCGGACTACATCGTGTCGCGTCGACGCTGGAAAAAGCCAGGTTTGATAGTCATTCTCTATCGTAAACGCGGCATGGCTATTTGACAAAACAAGTCAGCCGCTCGACAGTTCGGTCGTGGGAACGGGCATGACCGTGGCAGAGATCGTCGAGCGCCACCGCGGGCGCGAAGGGGCCTTGCTGCCCATTTTGCATGACGTTCAGGCGGCGTTCGGCTGTGTGGACGAAAGCGCGGTTCGCCAGATTGCCGCGGACCTCAATCTTACCCGCGCCGAAGTGCACGGCGTGGTCAGCTTCTACCACGACTTCCGGCCCGAAAGGCTCGATCGTCCCTGCGTCAAGCTCTGCGAGGCCGAGGCGTGCCAGGCGCGCGGCGTGGCCGAATTGCGGGCCATCGCCAATGCGCAGACGCGGGTCCGGGTCGAGGCAATCTATTGCCTGGGCTTGTGCTCGGTCGGTCCGGCGGCGCTCGTCGGAACCGACGTGCACGCGCGACTCGACGCAGTATTGTTTGCGGCGTTGGTCGACAGCCAGTGACGGTCGTCCGCATCCCGGACGATGCGGTCGCAATTGCCTGCGGTGCCGACCGCGTCGCCCAGGCCTTTGTCGAGGCCGGCTGCACGGTGGAACGCGTGTCGAGCTGGGGGATGCACTGGCTCGAGCCGCTCGTCGAGATCGAAGGCATTGGCTTTCCTAACGCAACCGCCAACGGCGTCGCCTCGATCCTTTCGGGCGAAACGGCCGGTATCGGGGTCATCGCCGAACATCCTTTTCTTGCGGCCCAGACCCGCCTGACCTTTGCCCGTGCGGGAAAGACCCGTCCCCTGTCGCTGGCCGATTACGTGTCGACGGGCGGTTGGTCGGGCCTTGCGGCGGCGCGCGCGGCCGGTGCGGCCGAAACGCTGGAAACCGTGCTCAACTCCGGTCTCCGCGGGCGTGGCGGTGCAGGCTTTCCCGCTGGCATCAAATGGAAAACAGTGGCTGCCGCCGTGGCCGACCGAAAGTATATCGTCTGCAACGCCGACGAGGGGGACAGCGGGACCTTCGCCGACCGGATGGTGATGGAGGGCGACCCGTTCCAGCTGATCGAAGGCATGGCGATTGCCGGCTTCGCCGTCGGGGCGACGAAGGGATTTGTCTATATCCGGTCGGAATATCCGCACGCGATCGCCAAGATGGAGGCCGCCGTCGAGCTGTGCGCCGCACAAATCGCGCCATTCGAGGTCGAGGTGCGGGTCGGAGCGGGCGCCTATGTCTGCGGCGAGGAAACATCGCTGCTCAACAGCCTGGAGGGCAGGCGCGGCGAGGTGCGCGCAAAGCCGCCCCTGCCCGCGCATGAGGGGCTCTTCGGCAAGCCGACCGTCATCAACAACGTCCTGACGCTTGCTGCCGTGCCATGGATCATGGCGAACGGTGCACAGGCCTATGCCGACTACGGCATGGGGCGATCGCGCGGCACCATCCCCATCCAGCTCGCAGGCAACATTCGTCATGGTGGCCTGTTCGAGACCGCGTTCGGCGTCTCGCTGGGCGAACTGGTGAACGACATTGGCGGCGGCACGGCGTCGGGGCGCCCCGTGCGTGCCGTTCAGGTCGGCGGACCGCTCGGCGCCTATCACCCCCCGGCTCAGTTCGGCCTTGCCTTCGACTATGAAAGCTTCGCCGACAATGACGGGCTGATCGGGCATGGCGGGATCGTCGTGTTCGACGACCGTGTCGACATGGCAAAACAGGCGCGGTTCGCCATGGAATTCTGCGCCATCGAAAGCTGCGGCAAATGCACGCCCTGCCGCCTCGGCAGCACGCGCGGCATGGAGACGCTCGACCAGATTATCGCGGGCAAGGATGTGGACGCCAATCTGGCGCTGATCGCCGATCTTTCGGAGACGATGAAGTTCGGCTCGCTTTGCGCGCTGGGCGGGTTCACCCCCTATCCCGTGATGTCGGCGATCCGGCACTTCCCGGAGGATTTCCGGTGAGGCGGCTGGGCGCCATCATTGCCGGCGGGCAATCGTCGCGCTTCGGCACGGACAAGGCGCAAGCGATGCTCGGCGGGCGCGCCCTGCTCGATCATGTCGCCGACCGTCTCGACGCGCAGTGCGACGCCGTGCTCGTCTGCGGGAGGGCGTGGGGCGACCGGCCCTGGGTCGCTGATCGTCCCCTGCCAGGGCTGGGGCCGCTCGGCGGCCTGTGCGCGGCGCTCCACTATGGTTTGGCACACGGGTTCGACATGGTCGTGACCGCCGGGTGCGACACGCTGCCCGTGCCGATGATTGCGGGCGGGGGGTCCGAAGCGGCCGTGGTCGCGGGCCATTATCTGTTCGGCCAATGGCCCGTGGCGCTCGCCCCGCTGCTCGACGCACATCTGGCAGCGACCGGCGACCGGTCGATGCGCCACTGGATGCGCGTTGCCGGCGCGCGCCAGATCCCGGTGCTGGCGACGCTTCACAACCTTAACACCCAGGCCGATTTTCGGCACTATGCACAGACGCAAGGACTGGCGGCATGACCTATCAGGCGCAGGCAGATTTCGGGACTCCGGCAAGCCGTTCACCGGAGATGGTGACCTGCACCATCGACGGGCGCGAGGTCACCGTGCCCGCCGGGACGAGCGTTATGCGCGCTGCCGCCGAGCAGGGCACGTCGATCCCGAAACTCTGCGCGACCGACAGCCTCAAGAGCTTCGGATCATGCCGCTTGTGCCTCGTCGAGATCGAGGGGCGGCGCGGGACGCCGGCAAGCTGCACGACGCCGGTCGAAGCCGGGATGGTCGTCCGCACCCAGACGCCGCACCTCGCCAAGCTGCGCAAGGGCGTGATGGAGCTGTATATTTCCGACCACCCCCTCGATTGCCTCACCTGCGGGGCCAACGGCGATTGCGAGCTGCAGGACCAGGCCGGGGCGGTCGGCCTACGCGATGTACGTTACCTTGTTGAAGCGTCGCACCTCAACCAGCCCAAAGACCAGTCGAATCCCTATTTCGATTTCGACCCGTCGAAGTGCATTGCCTGCTCGCGATGCATCCGCGCCTGCGACGAGGTTCAGGGCACGCTGGCGCTGACGATGAACGGGCGCGGCTTCGCCTCGAAGATCTCGGCAGGGCTCGCTTCCGACAACTTTCTCGGTTCCGAATGCGTCTCATGCGGGGCGTGCGTGCAGGCGTGCCCCACGGCAACGCTCATCGAGAAGAAGGTTGTCGAGGTCGGCACGCCCGAACGCGCCGTGATCACGACGTGCGCCTATTGCGGCGTCGGCTGCACCTTCCGCGCCGAAATGCGTGGCGAACAGGTCGTGCGGATGGTCCCCAACAAGGAAGGCAAAGCCAATCGAGGTCATAGTTGCGTCAAGGGGCGCTTTGCCTGGGGCTATGCCCAGCATCAGGAACGCATCCTGAAACCGATGATCCGCGCGAAAATCACCGATCCGTGGCGTGAAGTCGAATGGGACGAGGCCTTTGCCTATACCGCTTCCGAACTGAAGCGCATTGCCGCGACCTATGGCCGCAACGCCCTTGGCGGAATCACCTCGAGCCGCTGCACCAATGAGGAGACTTTCCTCGTCCAGAAGCTGGTGCGGGCAGGCTTTGGTAACAACAATGTCGATACCTGCGCCCGGGTCTGCCACTCGCCGACCGGCTATGGCCTGAAGACGACGTTCGGAACGAGCGCAGGCACGCAGGACTTCGACTCAGTCGAAGACAGCGACGTGATCCTGATCATCGGCGCGAACCCTACCGACGGGCATCCGGTCTTCGCCAGCCGGATGAAGCGTCGGCTGCGGAGCGGTGCCAAGCTGATCGTGGTCGATCCGCGGCGGATCGACATGGTCCGCACGCCGCATATCGAAGCCGATTTCCACCTGCCGCTTCGCCCTGGCACCAATGTCGCAGTGCTGACCGCGCTGGCCCATGTCATCGTGACCGAAGGACTGGCGGACGAAAGCTTCGTTAAGGAGCGCTGCGACTGGGACGAATATCTGCACTGGGCCGAATTCGTATCCGACAAGCGCAATGCGCCTGAAACGCTCGAGCCCGTGACGATAGTACCCGCCGCCGATCTTCGCGCGGCTGCCCGTCTCTTCGCAACTGGCGGCAACGGCGCCATCTATTATGGCCTTGGCGTCACCGAGCACAGCCAAGGCAGCTCGACCGTCATGGCCATCGCCAATCTGGCGATGGTGACCGGCAACATCGGGCGGCGCGGCGTCGGCGTGAACCCGCTGCGCGGACAGAATAACGTACAAGGCGCCTGCGACATGGGGAGCTTTCCCCACGAACTCCCAGGATACCGGCACATCAGCGACGCCGGGACACGCAGCCTGTTCGAAGCCGACTGGGGCGTGAGCCTCGACCCCGAGCCAGGGCTGCGGATCCCCAACATGCTCGACGCTGCCGTCGATGGCGAGTTCAAGGCGCTCTACTGTCAGGGCGAGGACATTTTGCAGTCGGACCCGAATACCGCACATGTTTCCGCTGGGCTGGCGGCGATGGAATGCGTTATCGTTCACGACCTCTTCCTCAACGAAACCGCCAATTACGCTCACATCTTCCTGCCGGGTTCGACCTTCCTCGAAAAGAATGGCACATTCACAAATGCGGAGCGCCGCATCCAGCCGGTTCGCAAGGTGATGTCGCCGCTCAATGGCCTTGAGGATTGGGAAGTCACGCAGGGGCTGGCACAGGCAATGGGCCTCGACTGGCACTATGCGCATCCGTCCGAAATCATGGACGAGATTGCGCGCCTGACGCCAAGCTTTGCCGGCGTCTCGTTCGCCCGCCTCGACGCGGTCGGTTCGCTGCAATGGCCAGTCAATGCCGACGCCCCGGACGGCTCGCCGATCATGCATGTCGACAGCTTTGTTCGCGGCAAGGGCAAGTTCGTCGTCACCGATTACGTTCCGACTGACGAGAAGACGGGCCCGCGCTTTCCCCTTCTCCTGACGACGGGACGGATCCTGAGCCATTACAACGTCGGCGCGCAGACGCGGCGGACCGAAAATGTGGCCTGGCATCCCGAAGATCTGCTCGAGATCCATCCCGTCGATGCCGAGGATCGAGGGCTCAAAACGGGCGACTGGGTCAAATTGTCGAGCCGCTCCGGCGAAACGACCTTGCGCGCTACCGTCACCGATCGCGTGGCGCCCGGCGTCGTCTACACCACGTTCCACCATCCGGCGACACAGGCCAATGTCGTGACGACCGACTTTTCCGACTGGGCGACCAATTGCCCGGAATACAAGGTTACCGCCGTCCAGATCAGTGCCTCGAACGGGCCGACCGACTGGCAGACCGGTTATGAAACCCATGCCGCGCAATCGCGCCGGATCGAGGCGGTCGCCGCCGAATGACCACGACCGACACCCTTGTCCGCATGCTCAACCAGATCGCGGCGAATATGGTGCACGAACCCGATCCGGCCGGGGCCGTGGCGGAACATGTCGCGCTGTTCTGGGATCCGCGCATGAAGCGGCTGATCCATGCGCACGGCGCCGCCGGGCTTTCCGAAACAGCAGTGGCCGCGCTGGCACGACTCGCGCGTGCGGATGCCTGACGGCGGCACTCAGCCTCTAGCGCTGCTGACGGTCCTTCCGGACGGCAAGATCGTCGGCAACTCCCGGCCGATGGCGATCGAGGCGCCGATCGCCATCGAATATAACGGCTTGGGCTACGCCGTGATGATGGCGACGCCCATCGATCTGCATGACTTTGCCGTCGGGTTCAGCCTGTCCGAAAAGGTAATCGAGTCCCCAAGCGAAGTCATTGATGTCGACATCTGCGAGACGGCAAACGGCTGGTTCGTGCGCATGCGGGTCGATCCTGACCGCATGGCGCCCATCTTCGAGCGCGCGCGCCTGCGCGTTAGCGAGGGCAGTTGCGGCTTGTGCGGTCTGGAAAACCTTGAGCAGGTCATGCGCCCGCTTCCCCCGATTTCGGCACGTGTCGGGGCGAATGGTGCCGCCATCTTCGCCGCGCTCGGCAATCTCGACGGGCGCCAGCCGCTCAACCGCGAGACTGGCGCTGCGCATGGCGCGGCGTTTTGTACCGACACCGGCGACGTGATGCTCGTGCGAGAGGATGTGGGCCGCCACAATGCGCTCGACAAGCTGATCGGCGCGCTCGCGCGGCAAGGCATTGACCCGGCATCCGGCTTCTTTTTGCTAACAGCGCGCTGCAGTTACGAACTCGTCGAGAAGACAATCATTGCGGGCTGCCCCCTGCTGGTAACGATTTCAGCGCCAACCACGCTCGCTGTCGAGCGGGCCAAGGCGCATGGCCTGACGCTCGTCGGTCTGGCCAGGCCCGATGCCATCCTGATCGTGGCGGGCACTCTGGCAGATCGCTAGTCGGCGGCAGCGGCCGAGAAAGCCGCCCACAGCCACGGTGCAAAGCTGCGCCAGACCTCCACATGCCAGCGCGTTTCGGCTTCGCGCGCGAGGACGAGCTCGACGGTCTCGAAGATCGTTCGCGACGTGCGGCCGACTGGCCAGCCTGCGAGATCGAGCGGGCAACCAGCTGAGAGCACTTCGGTGGCACGCGGGCCCTCGAGGACGATGCCGACCGCCCGTGCGCTGACATCAACGACACTGACTGATTGCCCTGCGCTATCGGAGAGGAACGTGTCGATCGGCAATCGGGCATAATATTCGTCAGGGCCGAGGCAGGCGATGCCCGCCAACGTCTCGCCGATCTTCGCTGGAAGCGCGCGGCCGATGACTGTTGCCAGCAGCGCCGGATCGCGCGCACGCAGGGCGTAACGGCGCATCGGCGCGGCCGCCGAGACGGTCACGCCGGGGCGCACGATCGGCTCCCAAAGGGAGAGGGTGTCAGACATTGAGATGCGCCCCTTCCGGATCGACGAAGACCATGTCGCTGACCGTAACCCGGTGCGTCCGGTCCGGCATCGGGACATGAAGCGTCTGGCCCTTTCGATCCTGCCCGCCTGCCACCAGCGCCAGCGCGATCGCGCGGCCGAGCGTCGCGCTCCAGTAGGACGAGGTGACATGGCCGATCATCGTCATCGGCACGGCCTGTGCCGGATCGGCGACAATCTGCGCGCCTTCATCGAGGACGACATTCGGGTCCTCGGTCAGCAGTCCGACAAGCTGCTTGCGGCCCGGCGCCACGATATCGGGCCGCGTGAGCGAGCGTTTGCCGACGAAATCCGGCTTCTTCTTGCCGATTGCCCAGTCGAGACCGGCATCCATCGGCGTCACCGTGCCGTCGGTGTCCTGCCCGACGATGATGAAGCCTTTTTCGGCGCGCAGCACGTGCATGGCCTCGGTGCCATAGGGTGTGATGCCGAAGGGCGCGCCGGCCTCCATCACGCGGTCCCACAGGGCGCGGCCTTGATCGGCGGGGACGTTGATCTCGAAGCCGAGTTCGCCGGTGAAGCTGACGCGGAACAGGCGGGTCGGCATGCCGCAGATATGGCCTTCGCGGATCGCCATATGGGGAAAGGCGTCGGGGGAGAGGTCGATGTCCTGGACAAGAAGTGCAAGCACGTTGCGGGCGTGGGGCCCCTGGAGGGCGAGGACGGCCCATTGCTCGGTGGTGCTGGTCAGCCAGACGTCGAGATCCTGCCACTCGGTCTGAAGATAGTCCTCCATCATGTTGAGAACACGGGCCGCGCCGCCCGTTGTTGTCGTCAGGTGGAAACGGTCGGGGGCGAGGCGCGCGGAGACGCCGTCGTCCATGATGAAGCCGTCTTCCTTGAGCAGCAGCCCGTAGCGGCACCGCCCGGGCTCGAGCGCCTTCCACGGGTTGGTGTACATGCGGTTGAGGAATTCGGCGGCGTCGGGGCCGACGACCTCGATCTTGCCCAGGGTCGAGGCATCGAACAGCCCGACCGCCGAGCGCACCGCCAGACACTCGCGGTTGACCGCCGCCAGCATATCTTCTCCGCCGCGCGGGAAATAGCGGGCACGGCGCCACTGGGCGACAAGTTCGAAGACCGCGCCATTCGCCTCGGCCCAGTCGTCGATCGGCGTCTTGCGGAGCGGCTGGAACAACGCGTCCTTGGCATGGCCCGCCAGCGCGCCGAACGTCTGCGGCGTATAGGGCGGACGGAAGGTCGTCAGGCCGATCTCGGTCACCGGCCGGGACAAGGCATGCGACGCGATCTGCAGGCCGTTGAGGTTCGACGTCTTGCCCTGGTCGGTCGCCATGCCGTTCGTCGTGTAGCGCTTGATATGCTCGATCGAGCGAAAGCCCTCACGGATCGCCAGCTTGATGTCTTTCGCGGTCACGTCGTTCTGGAAATCGACGAAGGCCTTGATCCGTGTCGGATCCTTCGGCGTCGGCAGCATGTCGATGTTTTGCCCGCCGCCGAAATCCCACTTGCCCGAACAGGCACCGACGCAGCGGACGTTTTCATTGGGCCGGTCGGGCACATAGGCGCCGATATCGTCGCGCCAGGCCAGGCTGCCCTTGCTATGCGACCAGAGATGCACGCTCGGCGTCCAGCCGCCCGCCATCAGCAGCGCATCGCACCCCAAGGTCGTCCGCGCGGTCCCGTCATTGCGCGAAACTGTGATCGCGCTGACCGCATGCCGGCCGGAGACGCCGATCACGCTCGACCCGAGCCGGACCTCGATACCCAGCGACCGCGCCTCCTCCCGCAGTGCCTGATCGACCGCGTCGCGCACGTCGACGATCACGGCGATCCCGACGCCCGCGCGCGCCATCGCAAAGACATCGCGCCAGCCGCTGTCATGCGCCGCCATCAGCGCGACCGACTTGCCGACCGCCACACCGTAGCGCAGCGCAAAGGTCCGCCCTGCCGACGCCAGCATCACGCCCGGCGTATCATTGCCGTCGAACACGAGGGGGCGCTCGATCGCCCCCTGTGCCAGCACGACTTCGCCCGCGCGGATGCGCCATAGCTTTTCACGCGGCCCGGTGCCGATGTCGGCAAGGTGATCGGTCAGCCGTTCGACCGCCCCGATGAAATTGTCATGGTAATAGCCGAACGCCGTGGTGCGCGAGAGGATGCGGACATTCGCCGCCGCGCGAAGGTCGGCCACGCTGCGCTCGAGCCAAGGCCACAACGCAGGGTCGGCGAGTGCACCGCCGCCGAGTTCGTCCTGCTCGTCGATCAGGACGATCCGCTTGCCACTGGCGCTTTCGGCAAGCGCCGCGTCGATCCCGGCGGGGCCGGCACCGACGATCAGCAGGTCGCAATGCGCATAGGTAGCGGCGTAATGATCGGGGTCGATGTCGGTCGGCGCATTGCCCAGACCTGCCATCTTGCGAATGGCGGGTTCATAGAGCTTTTCCCAGAAGGAACGCGGCCACATGAAGGTCTTGTTGTAGAAGCCTGCCGGCAGGAACATGCCCAGCCGGTCGTTGATCGCGCCGAAGTCGGACTGGAGCGAGGGCCAGCGGTTCTGGCTTTCGGCAACCAGCCCGTCGTGCAGCTCGACCGTCGTCGCGCGCAAATTGGGCGTGAAGCGCCCCGGCCCGCGCGTCACCGAAACAAGCGCGTTCGGCTCCTCATTACCCGCGCCGAGTAAGCCGCGCGGCCGGTGGTATTTGAACGAACGGCCGAACAGCATCGTCCCGTTCGCAAGCAGCGCCGAGGCGAGCGTGTCGCCCCCCTGCCCCGCAAAGTGCTGACCGTCGAAGTCGAAGCGCAGCGCCGTCGCGCGGTCGATGCGACCGCCGCTTTGCAACCGGTAGCCGCTCATGCCCGGGATTCCCCGGCCTTGTAGGTCGTTTCGAACTTGTCGGTGACCGTGTCGCGCACCGCGTTGAAGAAACGCCCGCAGCCATGGATATGGCGCCAGCGCTCATGATGGCGGCCGCGCGGATTGGCGCGGATGAACAGGAAGTTTTCCCATTGTTCGTCGCTCATCGTCGACGGGTCGGCGGGGCGCGCAATATGCGCCTGCCCGGCATTGGCGAATTCGATCTCCGGGCGGCGCTCGTCGCAATAGGGGCAGTGGATCAGGATCATGTCAGTGCGCCACCGCAGCCGCCGCCGCCTCGTCGATCAGCCGCCCGTTGCGGAAACGATCGAGGTTATAGGGGGCGTTGATCGGGTGCGGTTCGTCATGCGCCATGGTGTAGGCAAGCAGGTCGCCCGCCCCCGGCGTCGCCTTGAAGCCGCCGGTGCCCCAGCCGCAATTGACGTACAGGCCCTGGACCGGCGTCTTGCCGAGAATCGGCGAGCGGTCGGGCGTGACGTCGACGATGCCGCCCCAGGTGCGCAGCATCCGCATCCGGCGAAAAATCGGGAAAATCTCGCAAATCGCCGCCAGGGTATGCTCGACGATATGAAGCGCGCCGCGCTGCGAATAGCTGACATATTGGTCGGTGCCGGCACCGATGACGAGCTCGCCTTTGTCCGACTGGCTCATATAGGCATGCACCGTGTTCGACATGACGACGCAGGGGAAGACAGGCTTGATCGGCTCCGACACCAGCGCCTGCAGCGGATAGCTTTCGAGCGGAAAATGGAGCCCGGCCATTTCCATGACGACCGAAGTGTTCCCCGCTGCCGAAACGCCGACCCGCTTCGACGCGATGAAGCCGCGTTCGGTCTCCACCCCCTCGATCGCGCCATCGGCACCGCGCCGGATGCCGGTGACGGCGCAGTTCTGGATGATGTCGACGCCCAGTGCAGCGGCGGCGCGGGCGTAGCCCCAGGCGACGGTATCGTGCCGCGCCGTGCCACCGCGCCGCTGCAGGGCCGCGCCAAGCACCGGGTGGCGCGCGTCCGGATCGATATTGAGCGGCGGGCAATAGGCCTTGGCTTCCTCGGCACTCAGCCATTCATTGTCGACGCCGTTCAGCCGGTTGGCGTGGATGTGGCGCTTGAAGCTCTGCACATCGTGGACATTGTGCGCGAGCATCATGACGCCGCGCTTCGAATACATGGTGTTGTAATTGAGTTCCTGGCTCAGCCCGTCCCACAGCTTGACGGCGTGATCGTAGAGATGCGCGCTTTCGTCGTAGAGATAATTCGAGCGGATGATCGTCGTGTTGCGACCGGTGTTGCCGCCGCCCAGCCAGCCCTTTTCGATCACTGCGACATTGGTGATCCCGTATTTCTTGGCCAAGTAATAGGCCGCGCCGAGGCCATGACCGCCCGCGCCGACGATGATCGCGTCATAGGCGGGCTTGGGCGCCGCATCGGGCCATTGTTCGGGCCATGACTGGTGGCCGCCGAGCGCCTTGGCAAACAGGCTGAACGCGCTGAAGCGGGTCATGCCAAATCGCTGCCGGCGAGCGCGGCGCGCGCCCGATCGACATAGAAGCTCTTGAAGTCGTGGACCAGTTTCTCCTCGACCGCATAGGGTCCGGGGACATAGCCGTCGGTGCTGATCCCCAGATGGTTGATCGACGAGAAATAGCCGTCCTGCGTGTTCGTCGTCCGCCACAGCGCGGCCAAATGGCCGGGGTCGTAATCGACGCCCTCGACCGCATCCTCGTGCACGAGCCAGCTCGTGCGGAGCAAGGTCCTGTCGGCGGCGACGGGCGTCAGCGAGAAGGAGACGACATGGTCGCAGCAGAAATGGTGCCAGCTGTTGGGCTGCGTCCACACCGACAGGCTCGAGCTTTCGGGCGCAGCGAACGGGCCGATCAGCTTCTGGCAGGCAAGCTTGCCATCGATTGATTGCGTCAGCGCGCCATTGGCGAGCGGCAGGCGCGCGATGCGGTGCCACCAGCCGTCGGGGAATTCGATGAGGTCGCGGAAAATGCCGAGCGCCTTCCACTCGGCGCGCTTGGCCTCCACCATTGCGTCGAACGCCCGGTCGTCGACGACATCGCCCTCGCCATCCTCGGGCAGGCCCTTGCCGAAACCATAGGTGCCGAGCACGCTGATCAGTTCGGGATGGCCGACATCGCAGTGATAACACTCGCGATTATTCTCCATCACGAGCTTCCAGTTGGCGTTCTCGATGTAATTGTCCTGCACCGCGACCTTCATGCGATCGAGGTCGTAGATCGCGATCTGGTCGACGATGTCGGCCTTTACCCGGTCGATCGGCGGCGGGGTGTCGCTCATGCAGATGAAGATGAGGCCGCCGATATTTTCGAGCGCGACCGGTGACAGGCCATGCGCCTTCTTGTCGAAGCCCGGCGCCATCGAGCGCGCGGCGAGCAGCGCGCCGTCGAGACCATAGGTCCATTGGTGATAGGGGCACATCAGCCGGGGCGCGCGCCCGCGCTGTTCCTGGCAGATGCGCGCGCCGCGATGGCGGCAGCTGTTCCAGAAGGCGCGCACCTCGCCATCGCGGCCGCGCACGATGATGATCGAGTTCATGCCGAGCTCGAAGACGAAATAGTCGCCGGGGTTCTTCACATGCGCGACGGTGCAGGCATAGAGCCATACCGACTTCAGCATCACATGCGTGTCGAAGGTGTGCGCCTCTTCGCTGACGTAAAGTTCGCGCGGCAGGGTGTAACCATCACGGTTGCTTTGAAGCCAGGCGGAAATGCTGTTCTGGTACGACATGGCTAGCCTCTGAGTGCCGTATTGTCGGGGTCGAAGGGCGAATCGGGGATCAAAGTCGCGCGGTGACGGGTGCCGAGGATCTCGATCTCGAATTCGGCGCCTGGCGATGCCAGCGCGGGATCGACCATGGCGAGCGCGAGCGATTTGCCGACCCGCCAGCCATAGCCGCCCGACGTCGCGCGGCCGACGATGCGGTCGCCCTGCCAGATCGCTTCCGACCCGCGCGCGTCGGCGTCGGTCACGTCATGGACCTCGAGCGTGACGAGCGTGTTCGCAAGCCCGCGGGCCTGGGCGGCGAGCAGGCCCTCCTTGCCGAAGAAGCCCGGCTTTTTCAGGCCGATGAAGCGGTCGAGCCCGCTTTCATGCGCGGAATATTCGATCGAAAGTTCGCGCGGGATGAGCTTGTAGCTCTTTTCGAGCGCCATGGCGGTCATCGCGCGGATGCCGAACGGCTTGATCCGGTATTCGGCACCCGCCGCCATCAGCAGGTCGAAGATGTAATTCTGCATCTCGATCGGATGATGGATTTCCCAGCCGAGCTCGCCGATGAAATTGACGCGGAGCGCCTCGACCGGCGCGGCGCCGAGGCTGATCGACTGGCCGGTGAGCCAGGGGAAGGCCGCGTTCGACAGATCGGCATCGGTGAGCTTGGCAAGCACGTCGCGCGACCGGGGGCCGGCGAGCACGAGCACCCCCATCGCGGTCGTCAGCCGCTCGAAGCGGACCGAGCCGTCGGTCGGCATCGCCTTGCGGAGATAATCATGGTCGTGGCGTTCATAGGCGCCCGCCGAGACGAGGTAATATCGCTGCGGGCCCGCCTTGTAGACGGTGAATTCGGCGCGCACGCCGCCGCGCGAGGTGAGCAGGTAGGACAGCGAGACGCGGCCGGTCTTTTTGGGCACGGCATTGGTCAGCAGCCCGTCGAGCCAGCTTTCCGCGCCGGGGCCCGAAATCTCGCATTTGGCAAAGGCGCTCATGTCCTGCAGGCCGACATGCGCGGTGACGTGGCGGCATTCGTTGCCGACATGCTCGAAATAGTTGGAACGGCGGAACGACCATTTCTCGCGGATCGGCGCGTCGTCGCCGGTGACGGGATGGTTGTGGTTGAGCAGCACATCGGGGCGGTCGAGGTCGGCGTCGGTGAGGGCATAGCCCGCGGGCGCGAACCAGTTGGGCCGTTCCCAGCCGAAGACGCTGCCGAAGACCGCGCCCAGGTCCTTCATCCGGTCGTAGCAGGGGGTGCGGCGCAGGCCGCGGGCGGCCTCGCGCTCCTCGTCGGGATAATGGACAGTGAAGACCTTGGCATAGGCCTCCTCGTTCTTCTGGCGGAGGAAGCCGCGGCTGGCATAGTCGCCGAAGCGGCGGGGATCGACGCCCATCATGTCGATCGTCGGCTCGCCGTCGACAATCCAGTGCGCCAGCTGCCAGCCGGCGCCGCCGGCGGCGGTAATGCCGAAGCTGTGCCCTTCGTTCAGCCAGAAATTCTTCAGGCCCCAGGCCGGGCCGACGATGGGCGAGCCGTCGGGCGTATAGGCGATGGCGCCGTTGTACACCTTCTTGATGCCGACCTCGCCGAAGGCGGGCACGCGGTTCATGGCGGCGAGGATATAGGGCTCGAGCCGCTCGAGCGCGTCGGGGAACAGCTCGTACTCGCTGTTGGCGGCGGGGCCGTCGACATAACAGGCGGGGGCGCCGGTCTCGTACGGGCCCGAGCAGCAGGCCGCCCGCTTCCTCGCGCATGTAATAGCTGGCGTCGGATTCGCGCAGCACGCCCATTTCGGGCAGGCCCTGGGCGCGGCGGGCCATGATCTCGGGGTGTTGTTCGGTGACGATATACTGGTGCTCGACCGGCATGACCGGCACGTCGAGGCCGACCATCGCGCCGGTCTGGCGGGCGAAATTGCCCGAGCAGGAGATCACGTGTTCGCAGGTGATGTCGCCCTGGTCGGTCGAGACCAGCCATTCGCCGCCCGGAAGCTGGGTGATCGCGGTCACAGTGGTGTTGCGGTGGAGGGTCGCGCCGCGTTGCCGCGCGCCCTTGGCCAGCGCCTGCGTCAGGTCGGCGGGCTGGATATAGCCGTCGTCGGGGTGCTGGATCGCGCCGAGGATGCCGTCGGTGTTACACAGCGGCCAGATCGCCTTGACCTCGGCGGCGGTGAGGAAGCGGACGTCGACACCGAGCGTGCGGGCGATGCCGGCATAGTAGCGATACTCGTCCATCCGGTCGGCCGTCGTCGCCAGGCGGATGTTGCTGACCTGCGAAAAGCCGGCGTTGAGGCCGGTCTCCGCCTCCAGCGTGGGATAGAAGCCGACCGAATATTGGTGAAGCTTGCCGACCGAATAGCTGAGGTTGAACAAGGGCAGCAGGCCGGCGGCGTGCCAGGTCGAGCCCGAGGTGAGTTCCTTGCGCTCGAGGAGGACGCTGTCGGTCCAGCCGAGCTTCGCCAGGTGGTACAGCGTGCTGACCCCCACGACGCCGCCGCCGATGACCACTGCCCGTGCTGTCGATTTCATGTGGTTCTGCCCGCCCCGGTGTTCCCGCTTCGCTACGTCGATTGGGCGCGGCGGGGCAACCATGTCGACTAATATGCATTTCTCTAATGCAAGATATCAGCAAATCGATGGCAGGCGGGCAAGTTCTGGCGTCATCACATAATGCGACTGGACGGCGATTTCCCGCGTCTCCTAGGTTGTAGGACGGGAGAATGACGTGACACGACAATCAGCCATGGCAGCCGCGGATCGCGGGGCGGCAAGCGACGTGGTGCCGATCATCGAGGCGCTCGAGGGGCGGCTGCGCTGGCTGTCGTCCTGGACGATCCATAATGCCAACCACCTGCGGCCGAAACGCGACGGGCTCAAGGTCGGCGGCCACCAGGCGAGCTGTTCGTCGATGACGGCGATCGTGGCCGCGCTGTATTTCCACGCGCTGCGGCCGCAGGACAAGGTCGCCGTCAAGCCGCATGCCGGCCCGGTGCTGCACGCGATCCACTATCTGCTCGGCAGCCAGTCGCTCGACCAGCTGCAGCGGTTTCGCGGGCTGGGCGGCGTGCAGAGCTATCCGTCGCGGACCAAGGACCGGATCCCGGTCGACTTCTCCACCGGCTCGGTCGGGCTCGGCGTCGCCATCACCGCCTTTGCCAGCCTGGTGCAGGATTATCTGATCGCGCACGGGCAGATGGACGCGGTGGACGCGGGCCGCATGATCGCGCTGATGGGCGATGCCGAACTGGACGAGGGCAATATCTACGAGTGCCTGATCGAGGGGTACAAGCACAATATCCGCAATTGCTGGTGGGTCGTCGATTACAACCGCCAGTCGCTCGACAGCACGACGGCGGACCGGATGTTCCGCCGCTTCGACGATATTTTCGAAACCTGCGGCTGGCGCGTCATCACGCTGAAGCACGGACGGCTGCAGCGCGAGGCTTTTGCCAGGCCCGGCGGCGCGTCGCTCGAGGACTGGATCGAGAACTGCCCCAATGCCGAGTTCGCGGCGCTCACCTATCAGGGCGGCCCGGCATGGCGTGCGCGGCTGATCCGCGACATCGGGAGCAAACCCAATGTGACGGCGCTGCTCGACAGCTATGACGACGACGCGCTGGCGGCGCTGATGACGAATTTGGGCGGGCATTGCATCGAGACGCTGATCGACGCCTTCGACCGGGCCCAGGACGAGCGGACGACCCTGTTCATCGCCTATACGGTGAAGGGCTATGGGCTGCCACTGGCGGGCCACAAGGACAACCATTCGGGCATGATGAACCCGCCGCAGATCGAGCAGCTGCGCGCGAGCATGGGCATTGCCGCTGGCGACGAATGGCTGCCCTTTGCCGGCCTGGGCGACAATCTGGCGGCCGAAGTGCGTGATTTTGTCGCGAGCTGCGCGCTCAACGACCGGCCGCCGGAGCCGATGGCGCCGATGATCCCTGTTCCGGAGCGGTTCGCTGTCCCTGACGGCAGCGAACTTTCGACGCAAGCGGCGTTCGGCCATGTGCTGCACGATCTGGCCAAGGGCGACGAGGCGATCGGCGACCATATCGTGACGACCGCGCCCGACGTGACGCAGACGACCAACCTGGGCGCCTTCGTCAACCAGCGGGGACTGTTCCGGCGGCAGGAACTGGCCGACGTGTTTCGCGAGGCCAAGATCCCCTCGGCGCAGAAATGGGCGGCCCACGCCGCCGGCCAGCACATCGAGCTGGGCATCGCGGAGAACAATTTCTTCCTGATGATGACGGCGCTCGGCCTCGCCGGGCCGCATTTCGGCACGCGGCTGTTGCCGGTCGGCACGGTCTATGACCCGTTCATCGCCCGCGGCCTCGATGCGCTGAATTATGGCTGTTACCAGGACTCGCGTTTCCTGCTGGTCGGCACGCCTTCGGGCATCACCCTGGCGGCCGAGGGCGGCGCGCACCAGTCGATCAACACCCCGCTGATCGGTATGGGCCAGCCCAATCTGGTCAGTTTCGAGCCCGCCTATGCCGACGAAGTGGCGCTGATGATGCGCTGGGCGTTCGAGCATATGCAGCAGCCCGACGGCAGCGCGGTTTACCTGCGGCTGACGACACGCTCGATTCCGCAGGTCGCGCGCACCGACGATCGCTGGGAAGCCGATGCGCTGAAAGGCGGCTATTGGTTGCGCGAACCGGCCCCCGGTGCGGAGCTGGCGATCGTGTTCTCCGGGGCCGTTGCGCCCGAGGCGCTTGCCGCGTTCGACATGCTCCGCGAGGATGTGCCGGGCCTTGGCGTGCTTGCCATCACCTCGCCCGATCTCCTGCATCGCGACTGGTCTGCCGGCCATGCCAGCCGCTGGACAGCGAGCTCGAACGGCGCCCCGAGCCATGTCGAAACCCTGCTCGACCGCCTTGCCCCGCACGCGGGCCTGGTGACCGTTCTCGATGGATCGCCCGCAGCCCTGTCCTGGCTGGGTGGCGTCCGGGGCATGCGCGTCAGCCCGCTCGGCACCGACCGCTTCGGCCAGACGGGAGACCTGCCCGACCTCTACCGCACCTATCGGCTCGATCCGGACGCCATCGTCGACGCGGCGGCAGAGCTGATCCTGCGCGGCCAACCCAACAACCGGTAATGCAAGCAATCAGTTTTGCTTGATGCGGCGCCCCGCGAGGTGCACCGATTGACGCGGGGGTGCGGGGCGTCAGACTGACGGCGTGCGCTGTCGTCGCAGGGGGAAATGAGCGTGCACACGGGCGAGACGTTCGATTACATCATCGTCGGCGCAGGATCGGCCGGCTGCGTGCTCGCCGACCGGCTGAGCGCCGATGGCAGGCACAAGATCCTCGTGCTGGAATTCGGCGGCTCGGACCGGTCGGTCTTCATCCAGATGCCGAGCGCGCTCGCCATTCCAATGAACACGCGCAAATATAACTGGGGCTATGAAAGCGAGCCCGAACCGCATCTCGGCGGCCGCTGCTTGCATGCGCCGCGCGGCAAAGGTCTCGGCGGCTCGTCGTCGATCAACGGCCTTGTATATGTCCGCGGCAACCCGCGCGATTTCGAGCTGTGGCAGGATCTGGGCGCGCAAGGCTGGGGCTATGCCAATGTGCTTCCCTATTTCCGGCGCGCCGAACGGCGGCAGGAAGGCGGCGATGCCTGGCGCGGCGGCGACGGCCCGCTCGACACCTGCTACGGCACGATGAAGAACCCGCTCTACCAGGCCTGGATCGATGCCGCGGCCGAGGCCGGCTATCCGCTGACCGACGACATCAACGGCGCGCAGCAGGAAGGCTTTGGCCGGATGGACATGACGGTGCGCGACGGCGCGCGGTGTAGCGCGGCCAAGGCGTTCCTCCGCCCCGCCGCCAAACGGCCAAATGTGACCGTGCTGACCCATGCGCTGGCCACCAAAGTGCTGATGGACGGGCGCAAGGCCGTGGGCGTCGCGTACGAGCGGGGCGGAACGCTGCACGAGGCGCGCGCCACCCGCGAAGTCATCCTGTCGGGCGGTGCCTTCAATGCCCCGCAGCTGTTGAAATTGTCGGGCATCGGCCCGGCCGGGGAGCTTGGCGCGATGGGCATTCCGGTCGTTGCCGACCGCCCGGGCGTGGGCGCCAATTTGCAGGACCACCTGGAATTCTATTTCCAATATGCCTGCACCCAGCCGGTAACGCTGTATTCGTCGATGAACTGGTTTGCCAAGGGCCTGATCGGGGCGCGCTGGTTGCTGACCGGCAAGGGGCCGGGCGCGACCAACCATTTCGAAAGCTGTGGATTCATCCGCAGCCGGGCCGGCATCGCCTATCCCGACATCCAGTATCATTTCTTCCCGCTCGCCGTGCGCTACGACGGCAAGGCAATGGTCAGCGGCCATGGCTTTCAGGCGCATGTCGGGCCGATGCGCTCGAAAAGCCGGGGCAGCGTGACCCTGCGCTCGCCCGATCCGCGCGACGCCCCGGTCATCAAATTCAACTATATGAGCCATGACGACGACTGGGCCGACATGCGCGCGGGCGTGCGGCTGACGCGCGAGATCTTCGAGCAAAAGGCGTTCGATCCATTTCGGGGGGCCGAGATCGCGCCCGGCGCGGACGTGACCACCGACGCGGCCATCGACGACTTCATCCGCGAGAAGGTCGAAAGCGGCTACCACCCCTGCGGCACGTGCAAGATGGGGCGCGACGACGACCCGATGGCCGTCGTCGACAAGGAATTGCGGGTGATCGGCGTGGAGGGGCTACGCGTGGTCGACGCGTCGGTGATGCCGCAGATCACGACCGGCAATCTGAATGCACCGACGATCATGATCGGCGAGAAGGCGGCCGACCATATCCTGGGCAAACCGCTGCTCGCGCCGTCGAATGCCCCCTATTACACCGCACCCAACTGGGAAACGTCGCAGAGATGAGGCGCACGGTCAGCGAACCAGCCCGGCAGATCGACGTGATCCGCGAGACCGATGTGCTTGTCGTCGGCTCGGGACCCGGCGGGCTTGCGGCTGCGATCGCTTCGGCGCGGGCGGGCGTCGAGACGATCCTGCTCGAACGTTACGGATGTTTCGGCGGCAACATCACCCAGGTCGGCGTCGAGGGCTTCGCCTGGTATCGCCACCCCGCCACCATCGACAGCGAAGGCATCGGCCGCGAATTCGAAGAGCGTGCCAAGGCCATGGGCGCGGCGATGCCCGAACCGCAATCGATCAGCCACAGCCTCGATGCCGAAAGCTTCAAGTTCGTCGCCGATACGCTGGTTGCCGAGGCCGGCGTCATCCCGATGCTCCACCGTCTGTTCGTTGCCCCTATCATGGAGGGCAACACGATCGTCGGGGTGATTGTCGAGAGCAAGGCGGGGCGCGAAGCGATACTGGCCAAGCGCGTGATCGACGCCACCGGCGACGCCGACATCGCCCACCGGGCAGGCGCGCCGACGCACAAGCACCCGGTCGACGAGATGATGTCGGTGTCGGTCATGTTCTCGATGTGCGGGGTCAACAAACGGCGCTTCATCGATGCTGTGAAGGCCGACCCGCAAACCTATGGCGACTGGGCCGTCGGCGGCGAATGGGAAGTGACGACCAGCGGCAAGGAAGACGCGATGTTCTCGCCGTTCCTGCGCAAGCCGTTCCAGAAGGCGCTCGAGGCGGGGCTGATCCCCGACAGTGTCAGGACCATGGCGGGGACCTGGGGCACGGTGTCCGACCAGGGCGACCTGACCTATCTCAACATGTGCCATCTCTATCTCGACGGGACCGATCCCGATGCGCTGACCTATGGCGAGATGGAAGGCCGCAAGCAGGCGATGTACGCCGTCGACGCGCTCAAGGGCTTCATGCCGGGGTGCGAGGACGCCAAGCTGCGCAATTTCGGCATGACGCTGGGCATTCGCGACACGCGCAAGATCGATGCCGCCTACAACCTGACCGACAACGATGTGCGCGGGGAAGCGCGGTTTGACGACAGCATCGGCATCTTCCCCGAATTCATCGACGGTTACGGCTATCTGATCCTGCCGACGACCGGGCGTTATTTCCACGTGCCCTATCGCGCGATGCTGCCACGGAATGTGAAGAACCTGATCGTTACCGGCCGCACCATCGGCGGCGACAAGGTCAGCCATGCCGCGGTGCGCAACATGATGTGCTGCGCCGTTGCCGGGCAAGGCGCGGGTGTCGCGGCGGCAACCGGGATCAAAACCGATCGCGGTTTTGGTGAAGTCGACGTCGTGTCGGTGCAGGCCGAATTACGTCGCCAGGGCGCGCGCCTCAACTGACACGCCGCACCCGGGTCGCACGGGGGGCCCGACGCGCGATTTGGCGCAGCGCGCCGGCTGCTCGAGCGATTGTGGAACAGCTGGATGTAATCCATTGTATTAGCGTAGCTGGATGATAGCGTGACGCGATGCGTTTTCCGCCGGACTTCGATCTGCACGCGCTTGAAACATTCGTCTTGGCGGTCGAGCTTGGCGGCATGTCGCAGTGCGCGGCACATTTGCAGGTGACCCAGTCGGCCGTCTCGCAGACGATCGCCAAGCTCGAGGCGGGTCTTGGCACGCGCCTTTTCGACCGCGGCCTTCGTCCGCTCGCCCTGACCCCGAGCGGACGGGCACTCTACGAGCGCAGCGAACGCCTGCTGGCCCAGGCCAAGCTTACCTATGACGCGGTGCGGGAGCGGGCGACGCTGCCCATGGCGCAGGTAACCGTGGCGATGTCGTTCAGCCTCGCCAACCAGTTGACCGCGCCGCTGCTCGAAGCGCTGGGCGCACGTGCCGAACGCTGGAGCATCCGGTCGGGCATTTCGCGCGAGCACCAGGGCGAGTTCCTGGCGCGGGATATCGACATGCTGGTGACGGGCAGCTTCAACCTCGAACATCGCCATATGGTCGAGCTGCATCCGGTCTTCGAAGAGGGGTTCGTGCTTGTTTTTCCGGTCGGTTACGAGGGGCCGATCGATCTTCCGGCCAGGCCGCCGTCGCTGCCGTTCGTGCGCTTTTCGCATCTGACGGGCATGGGCCAGCAGATCGAGCGCCAGCTCGTGCGGATGAAGCTCAGGATACCGCAGACCGTCGAGGTTGAATCGGCCGACCAGCAGCTGCGTACGGTCGCTTCCGGCTATGGGTGGACCATCACCACGCCCGTGTGCCTCGCCGCGCAGCACGAACTCTTCGGACGGCTGCGGATCGAGCCCATGGCGCGCGGCCAGTTCTCGCGCGCCGTGCAGGTGGTCGCGCGCGTCGGCGAACTGGGATCGCTGCCGCGCGAAATCGCCGCGCTGGCCACAAGCGAGCTGCGCGACAAGACGCTGCCGCCGCTCGTCGACCAATTTCCCTGGCTGGCCGCGCACCTGAAATGGGCTGGCCAGGCGTGACCGGTGGACACGCAAAAAAGGCCCCGGAAATCCGGAGCCTGTCTGGCGGTTAGCTGTCGTCGCGCGCGAGGCCTGGTTGCGGGAGCAGGATTTGAACCTGCGACCTTCAGGTTATGAGCCTGACGAGCTACCGGGCTGCTCCATCCCGCGATACCGAAGGTAAAGCGTGTGGCCTCGCAGCCGAAGATCAACATTGGAATGGGTTCGTACCAGAACACCCTCATGCACATGCGCGCCCGCTACAAAGCCTGGCGACGTCCTACTCTTCCGACGCTTAAGCGGCAGTACCATCGGCGCTGTCTGGTTTCACGGCCGAGTTCGAGATGGGATCGGGTGGGTCACAGACGCTATGGCCACCAAGCTATGAAGCAGGCGCGTATATGCGGTGGGGTTTTACCAGCCAACCCGCTGGCGTCGATAAAACGCAAACGAGTGACTGGTGTTCTTAAAATCGACGACGTGCACTTTGTATTGTGACCAAATTCTAAGGCGTCTGATTGATTATCCGTCACCGACGAACAGCCAGAGCTGTCGTTGATGGTGGGACTCTCAAGCATGAACAGAGCAATTAGGACCAGTTAGCTCCACGCATTACTGCGCTTCCACACCTGGCCTATCAACGTGGTGGTCTTCCACGGCTCGATGAAATCTTATCTCGAGGGAGGCTTCCCGCTTAGATGCTTTCAGCGGTTATCCCGTCCATACATAGCTACCCTGCTGCACCATTGGCATGATGACAGGTCCACCAGAGGTATGTTCAACCCGGTCCTCTCGTACTAGGGTCAACTCCTCTCAAATTTCGACGCCCACGGCAGATAGGGACCAAACTGTCTCGCGACGTTCTGAACCCAGCTCACGTACCACTTTAATTGGCGAACAGCCAAACCCTTGGGACCTGCTCCAGCCCCAGGATGTGATGAGCCGACATCGAGGTGCCAAACAACCCCGTCGATATGAGCTCTTGGGGGTTATCAGCCTGTTATCCCCGGCGTACCTTTTATCCGTTGAGCGATGGCCCTTCCACGAGGGACCACCGGATCACTATGACCGACTTTCGTCTCTGCTCGACTTGTCAGTCTCGCAGTCAGGCGGGCTTATGCCATTGCACTCTAACAGTCGGTTTCCAACCGACCTGAGCCCACCATCGCGCGCCTCCGTTACTCTTTAGGAGGCGACCGCCCCAGTCAAACTACCCGCCACAGAGGGTCCCAGCACCGGATAACGGTGCGTGGTTAGACATCAGAAAACAACAGGGTGGTATTTCACCTATGGCTCCACGCCAGCTGGCGCCGACGCTTCAAAGCCTCCCACCTATGCTACACAGTTCTTTCCTAATGCCACTCTGAAGCTGCAGTAAAGGTGCACGGGGTCTTTCCGTCTAACCGCGGGTAGCCCGCATCTTCACGGGCAATTCAATTTCGCTGAGCATCTCCTGGAGACAGTGGGGAAGTCGTTACGCCATTCGTGCAGGTCGGAACTTACCCGACAAGGAATTTCGCTACCTTAGGACCGTTATAGTTACGGCCGCCGTTTACCTGGGCTTCATTTCGCAGCTTGCACCACTCCACTTAACCTTCAGGCACCGGGCAGGCGTCAGACCCTATACGTCGTCTTGAAGCCGACTTAGCAGAGTCCTGTGTTTTTGCTAAACAGTCGCTACCCCCTGGCCTGTGCCCCCCATGAAAAGTTGCCTTAACATGGGGCCTCCTTCTTCCGAAGGTACGGAGGCAATTTGCCGAGTTCCTTCAGGAGACTTCTCTCAAGCGCCTTGGTATACTCTACCATCCCACCTGTGTCGGTTTAGGGTACGGTCTATACGGTGGGGCTATTTCCTGGAACCTCTTCGAAGCCCATCCAATCCGATAAGGATGAACAACTTACGAGATCCGTCACACACCACCAGGTCACGGAATATTAACCGTGTTCCCATCGACTACCCCCTTCGGGCTCGTCTTAGGGGCCGACTCACCCTGCGCGGATTAGCCTTGCGCAGGAACCCTTGGGATTTCGGCGAGGGGGCATCTCACCCCCTTTATCGCTACTCATGTCTGCATTCGCACTTCCGATACCTCCACGACCCATTACCAGATCGCTTCACAGGCTTACGGAACGCTCCGCTACCGCTCATCTTACGATGAACCCAAAGCTTCGGTACGTATCTTGAGCCCCGTTACATCTTCGCCGCAGGATCTCTTGTTTAGACCAGTGAGCTGTTACGCTTTCTTTAAAGGATGGCTGCTTCTAAGCCAACCTCCTGGTTGTTTTGGAAATCCCACATGCTTTCCCACTTAGATACGATTTGGGGACCTTAGCTGTTGGTCAGGGCTGTTTCCCTCTCGACGACGGACCTTAGCACCCGCCGTCTGTCTCCCGTACTATACTCGATGGTATTCGGAGTTTGGTTAGAGTTGGTAGATCTCGCGACCCCCGCATCCATCCAGTGCTCTACCCCCATCGGTAAACATACGAGGCACTACCTCAATAGTTTTCGCGGAGAACCAGCTATTTCCCGGCTTGATTGGCCTTTCACCCCTAAACACAGCTCATCCGATAACTTTTCAACGTTAATCGGTTCGGACCTCCAGTGCATGTTACTGCACCTTCATCCTGGCCATGCCTAGATCGCCGGGGTTCGGGTCTAATACATCGAACTCAGTCGCCCTATTCAGACTCGCTTTCGCTGCGCCTACACCTAACGGCTTAAGCTTGCTCGATACATTAAGTCACAGACCCATTATACAAGAGGTACGCTGTCACTCCTCAAGGGAGCTCCAACTGATTGTAGGCATTCCGTTTCAGGTACTGTTTCACTCCCCTAATCGGGGTGCTTTTCACCTTTCCCTCACGGTACTAGTTCGCTATCGGTCATGCACGAGTATTTAGGCTTGGAGGGTGGTCCCCCCATGTTCAGACAGGATTACACGTGTCCCGCCCTACTCGAATCCTGAAGTCTCACTTTCGCATACGGGGCTGTCACCCGCTATGGCTAACCTTTCCAGGTTATTCTGCTGGTTGAACTTCAGGCATTGGCCTGGTCCGCGTTCGCTCGCCACTACTAACGGAATCTCGGTTGATGTCTTTTCCTCCAGGTACTGAGATGTTTCAGTTCCCCGGGTTCGCTTTACCAAGGCTATTTTATTCACCTCGGTAATACCTTCGTTCCACTTAACCCTGCAGCTGGCGAACCAGCATCAGGATTAAATGGTAAAGGTGGGTTTCCCCATTCGGAAATCGTCGGGTCAAAGTTTGCTCACAACTCACCGACGCTTATCGCAGCGTGCCACGTCCTTCATCGCCTGTGCATGCCAAGGCATCCACGAAATGCCCTTACCTCACGCTTGAGAGTCCGCACCACCAACGACAACACTGGAAAACCTCTTGCGAGGCCGATCAGCATGATCGCCGCTAATGCGGATAATTAATCTCAGCCTTAAATTGATTTCAGTAACATCAGCACACATCCGGTTGCCCGACTGCCCACCGATGCCACGGCATCGATTTTAAGAACCCATTCACAATGTCAAAGCGGGGGCAAATCCCCCATCCGCGTATCGTCGAACGACACGCGAAACTGTTGTCTTCATCTCTGGAAATATC
>CBDFMO010000016.1:310000-651138 GCA_965249705.1 Sphingomonas sp.
GTCGATGACGGATCCACCGACGGTTCGGGGGCGATCATCGACCGACTCGCGGCCACGGATTCGCGAATCAGGGTCTTCCACCAGCCCAATGCCGGGCTGATCGTCAGCCTGAACCGGATCATCGAGGCGGCCCGCGCTCCGCTCATCGCGCGGATGGACGGGGACGACATCGCCCTGCCCGAACGCTTTGCCCGCCAGCTCGACTATCTGGATGCCAACGCGAACATCGGCGTGCTCGGCACCGGCTGCACCTGCATCGACGAGGAAGGCCGGCCGAGCACCTTCAAGTTCGACAATGTCACGACGCCCGAAGAAGTGGTTGCCGACCTGCGCAATGGCCCCCCGCTGTGCCACCCGTCGGTCATGATGCGCCGTGACGCGCTGCTTGCAGTCGGCGGCTATCACCGGGCCTACCGCCACTGCGAGGATTACGACTTGTGGCTGCGGCTGTCGGAACGCGTGCGCATGGCCAACCTGCCCGAGCGACTGCTGCTTTACCGGCAGAGCCCGACGCAGGTCAGCTACCGGCATGCCTATGCCCAGAAGATCGGGGCCGCCATTGCCTGGGAAGCGCATGTCGAGCGCTCGAACGGGCGCCCCGACCCGACCGAGACGCTGACCGCGCTCCCCCCGATGGAACAGCTCGACGCCGTGTTCGGGCGCACCGGCGTCTTTGCGACCGTGCGTGAAAAGGTGGCGCTGGGCATCGTCTATACGCCCGAGGCCCTGCGCGCCGAAGGGTTCGAGCTGATGCTGGGCCACATCCAGGACGGCGGTGCGACCGACGGGTTGTGGCGCACGGCAATACGCCTGCTGACGCTGGGCGAGCCGACGCGCGCCGCGCGTCTCGCAACCACGCTGCTGTTCAAATGAGCGCCGATAGCTCCGCGGGGCCCTCTGTCCGCACTGCCGCCATCTGGGGAATGGCCAGCCAATATGTCGCGTTCTTCGCGCAATTTGCGACATCGGTCGTCATTTCGCGTTTTTTCCTGACACCGGGAGAAGTCGGCCTGTTCGGCACGGCGCTGGCGGCGGCAATGATGGTCGCCATCTTCCAGGATTTCGGCATCAGCCGCTATGTCGCCGGCGAGCCCGACCTCGACCACGACAAGCTTCGGCGCTGCTTTTCAGTGTCCATCGTCTTTGCCTTTGCGATCGGCGCGCTCATCATGGCGCTCGCCTGGCCCGCCGCGGTCTTCTACAAGGATCCGCGGCTGTTCCCGATCCTCGCCGTGATCGCGGGTTCCTATCTGCTCGTGCCGTTCGGCATCGTGCCGGCAGCGCTGCTGCAGCGGCGGCTCGACTTTCGCGGCCTGTTCTTCGTCAACACGGGGGCGGCCGCGGCGATGGCGATCGTGACGATCTCGCTCGCGGCATCGGGCTGGTCGGCGATGTCGATGGCGCTCGGCACGGTGGCGCAAGCTGCGGCGCGCGCGCTGATCGGCCAGGCCATGAGCGGCGAACGCCCACACCTGCCGCTGACCCTGCGCGGCAGTGGCGCGATTCTGAAGTTCGGCAGCCAGTCCTCCGCCCTGTCGCTCAGCGGCGCGCTGGGCATGCGATCGCCCGAGCTCATCATCGGACGCTTGCTCGGCTTTGCTTCGGTTGGCCTCTATGGTCGCGGCGTCAGCCTGTCGGGCCAGCTGCGCCTGCTTGTCTCCGGCGCCATCGGGGGGGTGTTCTTTCCCGCCTTCGCCCGCATGCGTGACCGCGGCGAACCGTTTGCGCCTGCCTATTTGCGCGTCGTGGCGGCCTATAGCGTGACGACCTGGCCCGCGATGGCTTTCCTTGCCGCCGCTTCGGTGCCGGTCGTGTCGATCCTCTACGGTCCGGTCTGGGCAGGCGTTGCGCCGATCCTCATGCTCGTGGCCCTCAGCGAGATCGCGTTCACGGCCCTGCCGCTGCACATGGACGTGCCGGTCGTGCTCGGCCGCATGCGGGCGCTGCTGATGCTCAACCTGCTCGACACGGCTGCCTCGGTCGTCCTGCTGGTTGCCGCCGCCACGGTCAGCCTCGAATGGGCGGCCGCGTCGCGAATCGCCTATGGGGTGCTCTGGTACGCCATCTATGCCGGCTTCATGCGGCGGCTGATCGGGTTTGGCTGGACTCCGATGATCGTCGTCTATCTGCAGAGCCTGGCGTGTACGCTGGCGACTGTCGCGCCCCTGCTGCTCGCCTACCGGCTCGTCACGACGCCGCAGGCCCTTGCCCTGCCGATGCTGGCGGGGCTCGCGCTGGCCGGGTGCTTGTGCTGGGCGGTGACGCTGTTCATCGTGCGCCATCCCGCACGGCTCGAGTTCATCGACATGGCGGGCGCATTGCTCGGCAAGCTGCGTCCGCAGCCAGCCCATTGATTTCGTTCATCATATTGGCGCCACGCTTCGTCCGTGAAGTGCCGCCGGCGCACGACCGGCCGTTCCTGCCCCCCTCGCCTTTCGCGTGGCGCGCCCGCACCTAGCAGGGGTCGGTTGCCCCCTGACCGACCAGAAGACGGACGAATATCATGACCAAAACATTCCTTTGGCTCATCGCTGCAGCCTTGCCGGTTGCTGTCATCGCCCAGACGACAGCGCCGAGCGTGCCGCCGAGCGAACCGGCCGGCAATACGCTGGGAAGCGACACCACGAACAGCGTGTCGAACGACATGTCGACCAACACAACGTCGGCACCGAATGATGCCACGACGACCGATAGGACAACCAATTCCACAACGTCGACGCCGTCAACGGCGGCCGGAAAATCGGCGCGAAAAAATAAAAAGCCAATGGGCGCAACGGAATAGCCACCGTCACGCGTTGAGGGTGCGTGCGTCGGTGGCCTTTCCCGGATCTCACCGCCGGCGCACGTCGCCCCTTTTGCGCGCGCCCACTTGGCAGGCGCACCCAGCGTCCTATATCACTAACACAGTGAAGGGACCCTGCCATGGCCGTGATTGATCGCTACCGTTCCAATGCCGACGCCACGGGCGTAACGATTCTCGTCTATGTCGCCTGGTTCTTTCTCGGCATGCTCGGCGTCCACCGCTTCATTACCGGCCATGTCGGCAGCGGCCTCCTGATGCTGTTGCTCAACGGGCTGGGCTGGCTGACCTTCTGGTTCGGCCTCGGCTTCCTGATCTGGGGCGTGCTCGGTCTGTGGTGGCTGGTCGACGCCCTGCTCATCCCCGGGATGGTGCGGCGCTGATCAGTCCGCGAAAGGATCGCGCACGAGGATCGTGTCCTCGCGCTCGGGCGAGGTGCTGACGAGCGCAACCGGGCAGCGGATGAGCTCCTCGACGCGGCGGATATACTTGATCGCCTGTGCGGGCAGATCGGCCCATGACCGCGCACCTGCCGTCGATTCGCTCCAGCCCTCGATTTCTTCATAGATCGGCACCACCGCTGCCTGGTCCGCCGCGTGCGCCGGGAAATAATCCAGAACCGTATCGCCCAGCCGATAGCCGGTGCAGATCATCAGCGTCTCGAACCCGTCGAGCACGTCGAGCTTGGTGAACGCGATGCCCGAGACGCCCGACACGGCGGCTGCCTTTCGCACCAGGACGGCATCGAACCAGCCGCAGCGGCGCTTGCGGCCGGTCACCGTCCCGAATTCATGGCCGCGTTCACCCAGACGCTGGCCGGTCGCGTCGTTCAGCTCGGTCGGGAAAGGGCCGGCGCCGACGCGCGTCGTGTACGCCTTGACGATCCCGAGAACATAGCCCGCCGCACCAGGGCCCAGCCCCGATCCCGACGACGACGTCCCCGCCACGGTGTTCGACGAGGTCACGAAGGGATAGGTGCCATGGTCGACGTCGAGGAGCATGCCCTGCGCGCCTTCGAACAGGATGCGCTTGCCCGCGCGCCGCAACTCGCCGAGCGTGTGCCACACCGGCTTGGCGAAGGGCAGGATGTGCGGCGCGATCTCGGCCAGCGCGGCCTTCAGCGCCGCCCGGTCGATCGGCGGCTCGCCGAAACCGGAGCGAAGCGCATCGTGATGGGCGCACAGCCGGTCGATCTGCGGATCGAGGTCGTCGAGATGCGCGAGGTCGCAGACGCGGATCGCGCGTCGGCCGACCTTGTCCTCATAGGCGGGCCCGATACCGCGCCGCGTCGTCCCGATCTTGAATTCGCTCGCATCCTCGCGCAGCCCGTCAAGGTCGCGGTGGAACGGCAGGATCAGGGGGCAATTGTCGGCGATCTGGAGATTGTCGGGCGTGATCGCGACGCCCTGCCCTGCGAGCTTGCCCACTTCGTCGCGAAAATGCCAGGGGTCGAGCACGACGCCATTGCCGATCACCGACAGGGTGCCACGCACGATGCCCGACGGCAGGAGGCTCAGCTTGTAGACCTCATTCCCGACGACCAGCGTATGGCCGGCGTTATGGCCGCCCTGAAAACGAACCACGACATCGGCGCGGCTCGCGAGCCAGTCGACGATCTTGCCCTTGCCCTCGTCGCCCCATTGCGCGCCGATCACGGTGACGTTGGCCACTAGGTTTCTACTCTTGCTGTACGACAATCTTCGCGGTGTCCGTATTGAGGAGCACGCGCGGCGTCCACTTTTTTGGGACCGGTCGCGGCCGCAGGCTGTTATCGTCGAGCAACGGAGACACGACCCCATGACCGACTCGCTCGACGACCGGATGATCGACACACCCGATGGCCCCATGACCTGGGCCGAATGGAAGAAGAAGAACCCGGTGCAAATCCCCTCGCGGCGGACCAAGGGCAAGGAGTTGCCGAACAAGGTCAAGCGCTTCACGCACGAGAATTAAGAGGTCGCCGCGTCGTTCAGCGAAGGGAAATCCACCAGCGCGCGTAAACTGCCGGACACGCCGTTCGCCCCGGACGGCCGAAGGAGTTTGTCCGATGCGACTTTTCATCAGCTTTGCCGCCCTTGCCTTTGCAACGACTGCCAGCGCGCAGGATGCCATGCCGCGCCCGATGATGTCGGACGCGTGCCGCACCGAGATCATGAACCTGTGTCCGGCGACCGGCGATCGCCAGGCGCGCCGCACGTGCATGATGACCAACCGCGACAAGCTGTCGGACGGCTGCAAGAAGGAAATGGCCGCCATGCGCGCCGCGCGCGAAGCCGCGCGCGGCAGCAGCGGCGACATGTCGGCGCCGGGCGCGATGTCGGGCGATCCGCAGCCGGCGCCCCCGCCGCAATGAGGACGGCAACGGTCCGACTGGCCCTGGGCGCGGCGGCAACTTCCGTCGCGCTGAGCGGCATCGCAATTGCCCAGCGCCCGGGTGCACGCGTCTCGCGCGAATGCCGCCGCGAGGTGATCGGGCTCTGTGGTCTGAAGGGAGGTCGCGAAGGCATCCGTGCCTGCCTGACCGAGAAATACCAGGCACTCCCCGCAGGCTGCCAAACCGAAATTCTCTCCGCCATAGCAAAGCGCACCGGCATGGTTGCGGCGCTGCCGGCGGGTGCACAGGCAATGTCCTATGGCAGCGACCCGGCGCAAGCTCTCGACTTCTGGCCCGCAACCAAGGATGGCGCAAGGTCAGGCAGGGCCCCGCTCATCCTGTTCGTCCATGGCGGAGGCTGGAAGCGCGGCAGCAAGGACAATGCGACGGGCCGGTCCAAGCCAACGCATTTTCCGGCCGAAGGCTACGCCTTTGCATCGATCAATTATCGCCTCGTCCCCGCGGCGACGGTCGAACAGCAAGCCGCCGATGTCGCCGCTGCGCTCAAGGCGCTCTTGGCGCGAAATGATGTCGACCCGCGGCGCGTCGTCCTGATGGGCCACAGCGCGGGGGCGCACCTCGTCGCGCTAGTGGGTACCGACGAGCGCTACCTGAAGGGCGTGGGCCTGTCCTTCGCCGATATTGCCGGCGTGATTCCCATCGACGGCGCGGCCTATGACGTGCCCGCGCAGATGAGCGACGGCCCGCAAATCATGCAGGCCACCTACCGCGAGGCCTTCGGGTCCGATCCCGCGCGGCAGCGGGCCTTGTCACCGACGTTTCAGGCGGGTGCGCCGAACGCACCGCGATTCCTGCTGCTTCATGTCCAGCGCCCCGATGGCATCCGCCAGGCCAATGCCCTGAGCACTGCCCTGCGCAAGGGCGGCAGCGAGGTCGAGGTCGGCAGCTTTCCCGGCGAGGGACTCCAGGGGCATGCCGAGATCAACCGGCGCCTCGGCGATCCCGATTATGCGCCAACCGCAATGGTGGATGGCTGGCTGGAAAAGGTCTTCGCGCGCTGATCAGGCGAAGCTGTCGGGATAGACCGAAAAGCCCGTCGCCGGTTCGTCATGCCCGTCACCATGGGCGATCGCATAAGTCCCGCCACGCCCGACGGCGTTCGTGCCGCCCGACAGGAACAGCGAAAAGCCGAACCAGCTTTGATATTCGAAACCGTGGCGCTCAGTCGGGTCGAGGGTGACGCGCACCTCGCTGTCGGCGATCGATGCGGCGATGGCCTCGATCCCCGCGATGCGCGACGTCATCAGTCCCGCATGGTCGAAGCGGCGCAGCGCGTCGAGCGCCGGGGCCACAGGGCCGGTGGCGGCGATCAGGGGCAGCCAGTCGGCAAATCCCGCTTCGACCAGCCCGCCCGCGTCCTTCATGTCCAGCAGCGCGTCGAGCTGGGCAACCTCGCCCGAGGACAGTACCAGCCCGGCAAGGGTCTGCACGAGATCGGGCAGCGTCAGGTCGACCGTAATGCCCTTGACCCCCGCCGCCTTGAGCGCGGCGACGGCAACGCCGGCAATTTCGCATGCCGCCTCGACCGAATCCTCGCCGATCAGCTCCGCACCGACCTGCATCGCTTCGCGTTGCGGGTTGAGCTGCGTGGCGCCGAGCTTCAGCACCGGGCCGGCATAGGCCAGCCGCAAAGGACGCGGCACTTCGACCATCTGGGTCGATACGATCCGCGCGACCTGCGGGGTAATGTCGGGCCGGATCGCCAGCGTGCGCTGCGACAGCGGATCGACGAATCGCGCAAGGTCGGTGCGCGACGATTTAAGCCGCGCCGCCAGACCATCCTCGAATTCGGCGAGCGGCGGCGAGACCCGGTCATAGCCATGTTGCTCGATGCGATCGAGCAACGCGCGCACCGTCCGTGCCTGCGCCGCCGCCTCGCCGGGCAAGCGATCGCGCAGTCCCTGGGGGAGGAGGCCGTTCATTTGTCCCCCTCTCCCCGCTTGCGGGGAGAGGGCCGGGGTGAGGGGCTGCCTGAAACAGCCGCAATGATCGTTTGAAGTACGCCGTCCATATTGCCCACCACCTCGGCGTTCGAGAAACGCAGGACGCGATATCCCTTTGCTTCCAACTTCAGCGTCCTTTGCGCGTCATAATGCTCACGCCCACCATGCGAGTCGCCATCAAGCTCGACAATCAGTTTCAAACTTCGCGCGACGAAGTCAGCAATATAACCCTCGACGATGGAGCCACGATTGAACTTTAGTCCATCGAGCCGCCTGTCGCGAAGACGGTACCACAATTGAGCTTCGACCGGGGACATGTCGTGGCGGGTGGCTTTAGCGCGCTTCAGCAATTCAAAGTCTGTTGATGGCATATACCCTCACCCCGACCCTCTCCCCGGAGGGGAGAGGGAGCTCGCTAAAACCGCAATGCCTTCACCGTCTTCACCCCCGGCAGCTTGCACAGCTGCCACAGCACCGGCTCAGGCACCGCTTCATCGACCGACAGCAGGACCACCGCCTCGCCCCCCGCATCGCGGCGGCCCAGATGGAAGGTACCGATATTGATGCCCGCCTCGCCCAGCGTCGACCCCAGGCGGCCGATGAAGCCCGGCGCGTCCTCGTTGACGATGTAGAGCATGTCACCCGCCAGGTCGGCCTCGACCTTGATGCCGAAGATCTCGACGAGCCGCGCGCTCCCGTCGCCGAACAAGGTGCCGGCGACCGACTTCTCGCCGGCCTCGGTCTGCACCGAGATGCGGATGAGCGTCTGGTAGTTGCCTTCCTTGTCATGCCGCACCTCGCGAATGTCGAGGCCGCGCTCCTTGGCGAGGAAAGGCGCATTCACCATGTTCACCGTGTCCGAATAGCGTCGCATCAGGCCTGCCAGCACCGCGCCGGTGATGGGCTTGATGTTGAGCTGCGCTGCCGCACCTTCGACCTCGATCGAGATCTTGGTGAGGTTGTCGTGGGCGAGCTGGCCGACGAGCGATCCGAGCTTTTCTGCCAAGCCCAGGTACGGCTTCAGCTTCGGTGCTTCCTCGGCGCTCAGGCTCGGCATGTTCAGCGCATTGGTGACGCCGCCCGTCATCAGAAAGTCCGACATCTGCTCGGCAACCTGGATGGCCACGTTGACCTGCGCTTCGCTGGTCGATGCGCCCAGATGCGGCGTCGAGATGAAGTTCGGCGTACCGAACAGCGGGGAAGCGGTTGCCGGTTCCTCGACGAACACGTCGAGAGCCGCACCACCGACCTGCCCCGAATCGAGCGCGGCCTTGAGCGCCGCTTCGTCGATCAGGCCGCCACGCGCGCAGTTGATGATGCGCACGCCCTTCTTGGTCTTGGCCAGTGCCTCGGCCGACAGGATGTTGCGCGTCTCGTTGGTGAGCGGCGTGTGCAAGGTGATGAAATCGGCGCGCGCCAAGAGCTCGTCGAGCGTGACCTTCTCGATCCCCAGCGCGACCGCGCGCTCGGGCGTCAGGAACGGGTCATAGGCAATGACCTTCATCTTGAGGCCCAGCGCCCGGTCGGCGACGATCGAGCCGATATTGCCCGCGCCGATGAGGCCCAGGGTCTTCGACGTCAGTTCGACGCCCATGAAGCGGTTCTTTTCCCATTTGCCGGCCTGGGTCGAGGCATCGGCCTCGGGCAATTGGCGGGCGAGCGCGAACATCAGCGCGATCGCATGTTCGGCCGTCGTGATCGAATTGCCGAACGGCGTGTTCATGACGACGATGCCCGCCGCGGAGGCCGCCGGAATATCGACGTTATCGACCCCGATCCCCGCGCGGCCGATGACCTTCAGGTTCTTCGCCGCGGCAATCACCTCCTTGGTGGCCTTGGTCGCCGAACGGATTGCGAGACCATCATATTGGTCGATGATCGCGATCAGCTCTTCCTTGGTCTTGCCGGTGATCTCGTCGACCTCGACGCCGCGCTCGCGGAAAATCTGCGCGGCCTTGGGATCCATTTTGTCGGAAATGAGGACTTTTGGCATTTCAATCTCCCTCTCCCCGTCAGGGGAGAGGGCTGGGGAGAGGGGCAGTGCTTCCCAACCCGGTTGACGATGAAAATGGGGGAGCAGACTGCCCCTCTCCCCTACCCTCCCCCCGGGAAGGGGAAGGGGGAAATCAGTTCACCTGCGCCCAGGCCCAGTCGAGCCAGGGCCCCAGCGCCACAATGTCGGCAGTGTCGACGGTCGCGCCGCACCAGACGCGCAGGCCCGGCGGCGCGTCGCGATAGCCGGCGATGTCATAGGCCGCATGCTCGGCCTCGAGCAGTCCGGCCAACTTCTTGATCAGCGCTTCATCCGCGCCTTCGACGGTCAGGCACACGCTGGTCTTCGACCGCGTCGCGGGGTCAGCCGCGAGATGCCCGAGCCACGGCCTTTCGGCGACGATCGTGTCGAGCGCCGCGGCGTTTGCATCGCTGCGCGCCATCAGCGCGCTCAGGCCGCCCAGCTCCTTCGCCCATTCGAGCGCGAAGATCACGTCCTCAACGGCGAGCATCGACGGCGTGTTGATCGTCTCGCCCTTGAACACGCCCTCGGTCAGTCCGCCCTTCGACACGAGCCGGAAAATCTTGGGCAAGGGCCAGGCGGGGGTATAGGTCTCGAGACGCTCGACAGCGCGCGGCCCCAGGATGATCACGCCGTGCGCCCCCTCCCCGCCCAGCACTTTCTGCCAGGAAAAGGTCGTCACATCGAGCTTGTCCCATGGCATGTCGTACGCAAATACGCCGCTGGTCGCGTCGTTGAAGGTCAGGCCTTCGCGATCGGCGGCGATCCATTCGCCATCGGGCACGCGGACGCCGCTGGTCGTGCCGTTCCAGGTGAACAGTACGTCGTTCGACCAGTCGATGGCATCGAGATCGGGCAGCGCGCCATAATCGGCGCGGATCACGGTCGGGTCGAGCTTCAGTTGCTTGACCGCGTCGGTCACCCAGCCTTCGCCGAAGCTTTCCCAGGCGATCGCCGTGACGGGCTTGGCGCCCAGCATGGTCCACATTGCCATTTCATAGGCGCCGGTGTCGGACGCGGGGACGATGCCGATGCGGTGGGTGTCGGGAACTTGAAGGACTTCGCGGGTCAGGTCGATCGCGCGCTGCAACCGGGCCTTGCCGATCTTCGACCGGTGCGAACGGCCGAGCGAGTCGGTTGCCAGGCGCGACGCTTCCCAGCCGGGCGGCTTGGCACAGGGTCCGGAGCTGAAGTGGGGACGCGCAGGTCGGGCGTCGGGACGGGGTAACTCAGTCATGTATTCTCTCCTCACAGAGAGCAGCGCGGCGTTGGGACCGCGTGGCCCGTCGGCGGCTGTAAGGGTTGTAGCGGTCGCGTCAACCAGATTGATGGGGGTAACGAATTCGCGCGCCGGGCATTATGCAGCTGTCATGCGCCGCGCCGTCCTTCTTCTCACGCTCGCCCTCTCGGCCTGCATTTCCGGCCCGACCTATCGTCGCCCGCCGGTGCAGCAGCCGGTACGCGGCACTAATCCGGCGGCGCTGCGCCAGTGTATTGCCAAGATGGACGCGATCGTCGCCCGCTATGCGCTGCTGCCCGACCGGACCTTCGGCGGCGGCTGTTCGGCGCTCGGCAGCGTCCAGCTGCGCGATATCGGGACGCCGGTGACCAACCTCGGCGCGATGACCTGTGGCCTGGGCTATGCCTTCACGGTGTGGGTACAGTCCGACCTGCAGGTGCCCGCGATGGGCGAATTCGGCTCGCCGGTCGCCAAGGTCGAAACCTTTGGAACCTACAACTGCCGCAACGTAAACGGCGCCGCGACAGGCAGGCTGTCCGAGCACGCCTATGCCAATGCGGTCGATGTCGCCGCCTTCGTGCTGAAGGACGGCCGCCGGATCAGCGTCCTGAACGGCTGGAACGGCGACGCGCGCGAAGCCCGCTTCCTGCGCAGCGTGCGCGCCTCGGCCTGCCGCCGCTTCAACACGGTGCTCAGCCCCGATTATAACGCCGCGCACCACGACCATCTGCATTTCGATATGGGAAGAGGGCCTATCTGCCGTTAGGACGCGCGGGATGAAAGAAACCCAGATACCCGAGCGCGTCTTCGAGCGTGCCGCCGCCGAAGCCGAAACCGCCAAGCACATCGTCTCGACACCGCAGACCGAGCACCCTGCCTACAAGCTGGCATTTCAGGACATGGACTTCCTGCTGAGCGAGGAACTTCGCCCGGTGCGGTTCCAGCTCGAGCTGCTCAAGCCCGACATGCTGCTCGACAAGGCCAAGATCGGGTCGATGATGGTCTTTTACGGATCGGCGCGCATTCCGGCGCCCGGAGTGAAATCGACGAACCCGGACCCCGACGTTGCCGCCAGCCTCGAGGCGAAATCGAAATATTATGACGAGGCGCGCAAGCTTGCCGCGCTCGCCAGCGCCACGCCCCGCGATGCCGACGGCTGTCGTCATTTCGTCGTCTGTTCGGGTGGTGGCCCGTCGATCATGGAAGCGGCCAACCGGGGGGCGGCCGACGTGGGTGCCGAATCGATCGGCCTCAACATCGTCTTGCCGCACGAACAAGCGCCGAACGAATATGTGACGCCGGGCCTGTCGTTCCAGTTCCACTATTTCGCGTTGCGCAAGATGCACTTCCTGCTGCGCGCGCGCGCCGTTGCGGTGTTTCCCGGCGGCTTCGGCACCTTCGACGAGACGTTCGAGCTGCTGACGCTGATCCAGACCGGCAAGATCAAGCCGATGCCGGTCCTGATGTTCGGCCGAGATTTCTGGCACCGGGTCGTCGACTTCGACGCGCTGGCCGCCGAGGGCGTCATCTCCGCGAAGGACATCGAGCTCATGACCTTCGTCGAAAGCGCCGAGGAAGCCTGGAAAATCGTGCAGGACTTTTACGCGAAGTAGCCCGTCTCATCCCGGCAAAGGCCGGGCGAGCCTTTACTTGGCGGGCGCGGCGGTGTTCGCGGCGGTTGCATTCGCGGCCGGTGCCGCAGTGTTGCCGGCCGCCGCCGTGGCATTCCCCGGCGCCGCCGCAGCAGGCGCCGCTGCAGCAGGCGCTGCCGGGAACGGCAGGTTCGACCCCTGCGCATTGAGGTAAACGATCACGTTGGCGCGGTCCTCAGGCTTCGACAGGCCGGCAAAGCTCATCTTGGTGCCAGGCGCGAACGCCTTGGGCGACGTGAGCCAGGCGTTCATGCTCTCGAAGTCCCACTTGCCGCCCTTGCCCGACAGCGCGTCGGAGAAGGCATAGCCGCCCTTGCCCTTGCCGATTTCCTCGCCGAGCGTGGCATAGAGGTTGGGGCCGACGCCATTGGCGCCGCCCTGCGTCACCGTGTGGCACGACGCGCACTTTTTGAATATCTCCGCACCCTTGGCAGGATCGGCGGTCGGCAGCAGCGTCGCGATGGCGACGGGCGCAGCGGCGGGGCCGGCCCCGGCCGTCTCCTCGACGCCTTCGACAACATAGCCCATTTTCTCAGGACGTTCGGTGGCAAAGAATTCGCTGCTGACCAGCGTTGCGCCGAGGGCCACGATTGCGGCGCCAAGGCCCATCATCGCGACGATATTCTGCCGATTGTCCATAAGTCTGCCGAATGTCCTGAAAGCTTGCGGGTGTTCGAGTGCCGTCGCCCTTATCGCTGCGCCCCGCCAACCGCAAGCGCGCTTGCGGCGGCGCAACATCATCCTTACGCGCCATAACCTTTGAGCGAATTGGCCGATGCAGAACTACCCCGCCCCCGCCCTGCCTGTCGTTGCGGCAATGACCGACGCCGCCGAGGCCGACCCGGCGCGCGCCGTGTCGTTTCAGGGAGCACCTGGCGCGAACTCTCAAATTGCTGTGGAAGAAGCGTTTCCCGACGCACTTCCCCTCCCCTGCTTCGCGTTCGAGGATGCGATCGACGCCGTGAAGGAGGGTCGCGCGGACTGCGCGATGATTCCCATCGAGAATTCGCTTCATGGTCGCGTCGCCGACATCCATTTCCTGCTGCCCGAATCGGGCCTGGTGATCACCGGCGAACATTTCCTTCCGATCCGCTATGCGCTCATGGGCATGGGACCGCTCGACGGGATCAGGCAAGCCACCAGCCATCCGCAGGCGCTGGGCCAGTGCCGCCACTGGTTGCGGGCGCGGGGCATTCAGCCCGTGCCCTACTCGGACACGGCGGGTGCCGCGGCGCTTGTCGTCGAGGGCCAGGATCCGCGTGTCGCCGCCATTGCCCCGCCGCGCGCAGCCGCCATCTACGGTCTCGACATCCTTGCCGACGGGCTGGAGGATTCGGCCGACAACATGACGCGCTTCGTTATCCTCGCGCGCGAGGCTCCGGCACGCGACCTGCCATCGGACGTGATGACGACGCTCATGTTCGAAGTGAAGAACATTCCCGCCGCGCTCTACAAGGCCATGGGGGGCTTCGCGACCAACGGCGTCAACATGACCAAGCTCGAAAGCTACCAGCGCGGCGGCAGTTTTTCAGCGACCGAATTCTTCGCCGATATCGAGGGTCATCCCGAGGACCCGGCCGTCGCCCGCGCGCTCGACGAGCTGGCCTATCACACGAAATGGGTGCGGCTTCTGGGCACGTATCCCGAGGCACGCAAGCGGGGGTGAGCGGGGCGATGGACCTGGGCGGCATGGTCCTGATCGTCGGCACGATACGCGTGCCTGGCGGTCATCTGGCGCGCGCGCGACCCGCCATGGCAACGATGATCGCGGCGAGCCGTGCCGAGCCCGGTTGCCTTGCCTATTCCTATGCCGAGGACGTGCTTGAGCCGGGCCTCGTCCACGTCAACGAGATTTGGCGAAGTCGCGAAGCATTGGCTGCGCATTTCGAATCGGCGCACATCGTTGCCTGGAGATCCGCCTGGGCGGGACTTGGGATTACCGACCGCGATTTGCGGGTCTATACCGTCGCTTCGACCGAGGCCTGCTGAACCCAAGCCTTCAAGAGCGAATGGGCGATGGCGAAAGGGGGCGGGGCGTTGAATTTTGCGCCCGGCTCAGCCGCAAGCGCTGCAATCGCCTCTTCGCGCGTCACCCACATTGCGGCCTCCAGCTCTTTGGGATCAATCGTGATTTGGTCGGCAAGCGCCTCGGCGACACAGGCGATCATCAACTGCGCGCCACCGAACGGCCAGGGCTGGCTCGCGACGTAACGCACGGCACCGCACGGAATGCCCGCCTCTTCCATGATCTCGCGCCGCACTGCCTCCTCGATCGACTCGCCGGGTTCGAGAAAGCCTGCCAGCGCCGAATAATTACCCGGCGGAAAGCGCGGTTGGCGCCCGACAAGCGCTTTTCCCTCATATTCCGCCAGCATGATGACCACGGGGTCGGTCCGCGGGAAATGTTCTGTGCCGCACGCATCGCACTTGCGGCCCCAGCCTGCGCGGAACAAGCTCGTCGTCGCGCCGCATCGCCCGCAAAACCTGTGGTTGTTGTGCCAGGTGATCAGGCTCAGCGCAGTGCCGAACGTCGCGGCGTCCTCCGCGACCAGCAATTGTAGCGCGCGGAACATCGCGGGCGAACGCATGATCGTGGGCGTTTCGGTCCGCACCAGTTCGACGAAATGCGGCCTTTCGTCGAGCAGCCCGAGAAGAATGAGTTCGGCTTCTTCAGCGACGGCGGCAAGACTGCCCCAGACCAGCCGCCCGTCATCGGCGATCTGCGGCGACAGGCCGTCGAGCATAAGGACACGCGCGCGCCAGTCGCCGAGCAACGCGACGAACGCCTCCGGGTCGCTGCGGAGATGGTCGACCCGGTCGAGCGGGCTGCCGGTAAAGCCGAGCCTGTCCTGAACGCGACCCAGGCTCACAAGCTGATGTAGACGCTCTTGCCGAAATCCTTGCCGAACGGCAGCGCTTCGCCCGGCATATACTGGACGAAGCCCGAGGCGCGCACGCCCTTGGCGGGGTCCACCCAGGCGATCGTCCCGGCAGCACCGCCCCAGCCGAACGTACCGGCACCGGCGCCAAAGCGATCCGCTTCGAGCGTGACCCGCCCGCCGGCGCCAAACCCCTGACCCGCGACATAGGTGTTTTCGGTCGCCACGCCCGGGTTGAGCAGGTTCGACATGCCGAGTCGCGCCGTCGCTTCCGCCATCACGCGCGTGCGGCCGACGGCCCCCTTGCCCGCAAGCATGCGGAGGAACCGGTCATAGTCGCGCGGCGACATCACCAGCCCGCCGCCCCCGAGCGGTATGTTCGTCGTGTCGGCAAACGCCGAGTCGCCCGCAGGATCGATGGGAAATTTCTGGTCCTTGACGAACCCGTAGTTCGTCGTGAGCCGACCGAGCTGCGACGGGGGCACGATGAAGAAGCTCGACGTCATGCCGAGCGGACCGAACAGCCGCCGTTGCAGGAACGCCTCGAACGGCATGCCGCTTGCGATCTCGATCACGGCGCCCAGTACGTCGAGCCCCGCCGAATAGCTCCAGCGCGTGTCAGGTTCGTACATCAGCGGCAGGGTCGAAATCCGCCGGGCAAATTCCTGAAGGCTGGGCGGCGGCGTGATCGGCGGGAAACCGGGCACCGGCTTATGGCTCAGCGGTCCGCCGGTCAGGCCCAGCCGTGCATATTCCTTCAGCAGCGCGCCCTTGCTCGTGATGATATAGCCGAGGCCGCCCGAATGGGTCATCAGGTGACGGATCGTCAGCGGCTTCGACGCGGGCTTGGCATCGAGGCTGTTTGCGGAGTCGAGCGCGACCATCGGCTTGGCGAATCCCGGAATGAAATCGCCGACGCTCTGGTCGAGGCGCAGCTTGCCATCCTCGATCAGCATCATGGCCGCCATGCCGGTGATCGGCTTGGACATCGAATAAACGCGGTACAGGCTGTCGGCGTCCACGGCGCGCGGGCTGTCGACCGCGAGTGTCCCGGCCATCAGGAACTCGGCATCGTCGGTGCCGCGGGCGAGCGCAGCGACCAGTCCCGGCAGCTTTTTGGTCGCCACATAATCGTCGAGAAGGGCCTGAACCTTTGGCCATGCGCCACCATTGGCCCGCGCAAGGACCCAGCCGGGCGTCGCCGCCAGCGCGCCGAACAGGGCTGCCGAACCCAGGAACTGCCGACGATCAACCCGCGCTTCGAACATCTCATTCTCCCCTCATTGCGATCGCTGCAGCCTTGGCGAACAGCGTCGGCAAGCCTGCGTCGCCCAGCTGCGTCAGCGGCCACCATTGTGCGTCCGGTGGCAAAACGCAACCGGGATCGAACACGGCACGGTCGACAGTCAGCGTCAGGCGGAAATGGGTGAAGACGTGCGTGACCGTCCCCAGCGTCGCCCCCGCGCAAGGCGGGGCCGGCTGCAGCCATGGTGCGCTGTCAGGAACATCATCCCCGGCCGGTGCGACGAGCGTCGAGGGAAGCGCCCTCATGCCGCCGAGCAACCCCTTGGCCGGCCGGCGCGTCAGCAGCACCTTCCCTTCCCGCTCGACCCACCATGCCGTCGCCGTGCGCTCGGGCTTTGCAACCTTGGGCGTCCTGCGCGGATAGCGACCGGGGTCGCCGCCGGTAAAGGCGATGCAGCGGGACGTGAGCGGACACATGTCGCAACGCGGATTGCGGGGCACGCACACCGTCGCACCGAGATCCATCATGGCCTGGGCAAAATCCCCGCTTCGCTTTTCGGGCGTGATGGTTTCGGCCAGCCGTCGCAGCTCGGGCTTCCCGCCGGGCAAGGGCGTCTCCACGCCGAACAGCCGCGCCACCACACGCTCGACATTGCCATCGACAACGACGGCACGCTGTCCGAACGCGATGGAGGCGATGGCGGCCGCAGTATAGGGGCCAATGCCCGGCAAGCCGCGCAAGCCGTCTTCGTCGGGCGGAAACCCTTCGGCCGCCAGCACCCGGGCACAGGCGATCAAATTGCGTGCCCGTGAATAATAGCCGAGCCCTGCCCAGGCCGCCATGACATCGGCTTCATCCGCCGCCGCGAGCGCCGCGACGGTTGCCCAGCGCGCGGTAAATCGGTCGAAATAATCTTTCACCGTCGCGACTGTCGTTTGCTGCAGCATGATCTCCGACAGCCACACCCGATACGGATCGGCGCGCGGCGCGCCCGGCGGGCTGCGCCAAGGCAGGACGCGCGCATTCGCGTCGTACCAGGGCAATAAGAGTTCGGGGATGCGAGACATATCGACGGACACGCTTTGCTTGTGGCATGGACCACCGAAATGGCGAAACGATCCCCACCTGCTCCCGAGCCGACCCGCACCAACCGGGCCCGTGCCGTCGCCGATATCGTCCCCGACGTCGGTCGTGCCGCGTTCCGCAAGTTCGGCTTCGTCCAGTCGTCGGTCGTCAGTCGCTGGAGCGAGATCGTGGGCGAGCGCTACGCCCACGCGTCCGCACCCGAATCGATCCGGTTTCCGCATGGCAAGCGCGAGCATGGCGTGCTGACCGTGGTCGCCACCGGTGCGCATGCCCCGATGATGCAGCATGTCGCGCCGACCCTGATCGAGCGGGTCAATCGCTTCTTCGGCTATGCCGCCGTGGAAAAGGTCGTGATTCGCCAGGGCAGCCTGCCCCCCCAGCCGCGTCGCGCGGCCCCCATGCCTTCGATACCGATCCCGACCGACTTGGGCGATTCTCTGCGCACGATCGCCGACCCCGAACTCAAGACTGTCCTCGAATCGCTAGCGCGCGGCATTGCCGCCACGCGCCAGATTCCTGTTCTCGGAAAGATCAGCTGATGCGCATCCTGCTGGGGCTGCTGGCCCTGTTGACCCTCGGGGCGGCGAGCCCCGTCGACTGGACGAAGACCGTCACGCGGACGCCCACGGGGTCCTATGTCATCGGCAACCCGGCGGCGAAGGTGCGGCTGATCGAATTCATGTCCTATACCTGCCCGCACTGCGCCCATTTCGCGGCGGAAGGCGCCCCGCCCCTGATGCAGGACTATGTGAAGCGGGGCACCGTCGCGTTCGAACTTCGCAATGCGGTGCGCGACCCGCTCGACCTGGCGGCAGCGATTGCGGCGCGCTGCGGCCCGCCGGCCCGCTTCCCGGGCAATCACGAGGCGATCTTCGCCGCCCAGGCGTCGCTCTTCGAGGGCGCCAGCAAGTTCGACCCCGCGCCGACCGCCAAGGACCCCATCGCAGGCATGAAGGCGATGTCGCGGGCCAGCGGGCTGACCGCGCTCATGGCAAAGCGCGGCGTCTCACCCACGGCGCTCGACGCATGCTACGCCAGCAAGGCGGCACAGGCGCCCGTGATCACCATGACCAACGACGCCTGGAGCACGCGCAAAATTCCGGGCACGCCCGCTTTCTTCCTCAACGGCAAGGCCGTCGAGACCAACGAATGGGCGGGCCTCGAGCCGCTGCTCCGCGCCGCCCTCAACCTAAAGCCAAAGGCCTGATGATGATGAAGAAAATGATGGTTGCCTGCGTCGCGATACTGGCCCTTGCCGCGTGCAATTCGGGCACCGGCAATGGCACGGGCGCTGCTTCGGGCCCGGTGGCCACGGTCGCGCCGCCGGCCGGAACCGAATGGACCACGACGGTCAGCGCAACGCCGGAGGGCGGCTTCCTGATGGGCAATCCCAATGCGCCGATCAAGCTGATGGAATATGGGTCGGTCACCTGCCCCACCTGCCAGGCCTTTTCGATCCAGGGCGCCGAGCCGCTGAAGGCAAAGTACATCTCGACCGGCAAGGTCAGCTACGAGTTCCGCAGCTTCCTGATCCATGGCCCCGACGTCATGGCGACCAGCCTGCTCCAGTGCGGCGGGCCCGACCCGTTCTTCGCGCTGCTCGAGGCCAATTATGCCGGGTTGAACGAGTGGGAGAGCAAGATCATCTCGCTGCCGCAGGCTGAGCTTGCGCGGATCCAAAGCTTGCCGGTCGCGGCCCAGAACGTCGAAATGGCCCGCATCAGCGGACTCGACCAGTTCGTGATCCAGCGCGGCATCAGCAGCGAAGCGGTACAGAAATGCCTGACCGACCCTGCGACGCCCGACAAGCTGGTCAAGCAGCGCGATCGCGGCACGAATGAATATGGCGTTCAAGGCACGCCCACGTTCTTCATCAATGGCAAGATGGTGCCCAATGTCTCGTCGTGGCGCGATCTCGAGCCGCAGCTGCGCGCGGCCGGCGCCTGACCGGGCGACAAGCTATCCACAGATTTCACACTGCCGCTCGTGACGGCGGCGTGACGGCGCGCTAGCCTCCTCCCCAGGGGGTGGACCAGTTGAAGATCGCGCGGGTCAAATTGTCGGGATTCAAGTCGTTCGTCGATCCCGTCGAACTGCGTATCATGGACGGACTGACCGGCGTGGTCGGCCCCAATGGTTGCGGCAAGTCGAATCTGCTCGAAGCGATCCGCTGGGCCATGGGCGAAGGCAGTCCCAAGTCCCTGCGCGGTGGCGCCATGGAAGACGTGATCTTCGCGGGGACCGCGACCCGCCCGCAGCGCCAGTTCGCCGAAGTCTCGATCCTCGCCGAACGGGACAATGACGAGGTCGAAGTCTCGCGCCGCATCGAGCGCGGCGCCGGATCGGCCTATCGCATCAACGGCCGCGACTCCCGCGCACGTGACGCCCAGCTGCTGTTTGCCGATGCAGCGACCGGGGCACATTCACCCGCGCTCGTCAGCCAGGGCAAGATTGGCGCCATTATTGCGGCAAAGCCCGCCGAGCGTCGTGCCATGCTCGAGGAAGCGGCGGGAATATCCGGCCTGCACGTGCGTCGCCGCGAGGCCGAGATCCGGCTGAAAGCGACCGAGACCAACCTTGAGCGCATCGCCGAAGTCGTGGCCGAGATGGAGGTCCGCGCCAACGTCTTGCGGCGGCAGGCGCGCTCGGCGGAGCGTTATCGCAAGCTGTCCGATGCCATAAAGCTTGCCGAGGGGCGGCTCATTTTCGCGCGCTGGCGCGATGCCGCCGCCGCGGCCGATGTCGCACGGACCGAAGCAACACGCGCCGAGGATCGCGTGGTATCGGCAGCGGAGGCGCAGCGTGTGGCGGCGGCGCTGACCCGTGATGCAACGGAAAAGCTCGCACATTTGCGTGCCGAGGCGCAGAGCGCGCGTGACGCTGCGGCGGACGCGCGCCATGCACTCGCCAGCGCCGAGGGCGACATGCGTGCCGTCGAAACCCGGATTGCGACCATTGCCGCCGAGCGCGAAAGACTTGTCGCCGACCGGGAACGGGAAGGCGAGCTCGCGAGCGACGCCGGAGAGGCGCTCGCCCGTCTTGCCGACGAAGTAAAGGCCCTCGCCGGGCGCATTGCCGCCGCCGATCGCGAACGCGCCGAACGGGCGGCGCGCGTCGCAGACGTGGAGGCCCTGGCGCGCGAAGCTGAACTCGCCGTTGCCAAGGCCGCTGCCGAAGCCGCCGAACGCGGTGCGGAACGACGGGTAGCCGATGCGGCGGTTGCCGTGGCGCGCGCACAGTTGGAACGTGCCCGGCAGGGCCATGCCCGCGCGATTGCGGACCGCGATGCCTTGACGCCCATGTCGCACGTCGAGGCCGAGCATGGCCGTGCGTTGAGCGCCCGGCTCGTTGCAGAAACGTCGTCGGCCGCTGCCGTCAAGGCGCTCGATGCGGCCGAGGCGCGGCGGGAAGCCGCAGCGGGCGCACTCGCCTCGGCCCAGATCGCCAAATCGGAAGCCGCAACCGTTCTCGCGACGCTCGAAAGCGAGGCGCGGGCCCTGGCCCCGGCACGCGATGCCATGGGCGCACTCGGACTCGTCAGCGCGGTGCCAGGGTACGAGGCCGCGCTTGCCGCCGCGCTTGCCGACGATCTTGCTGCCGATGTCGGCGGCACCTCGACGGCGCAGCGGCGCTGGACGGGGGCCGAGATTTCCAAGAACGATCCCCCGCTCGCTACGGGACTGCCCTTGGCCCATTACGTGACATCGCCGCCCGAACTCGCGCGTCGCCTTTCGCAAATTGCCGTCGTCGATCATGACGAAGGCGGTGTGCTCGCCGTCGGTCAACGCCTTGTCACGCGCGATGGCATGCTGCGCCGCTGGGACGGATTCATCAGCGAGGGCACGGGCGCCGCTGAAGCGGAACGTCTGGTCCGGCGCAACCGCCTGGCCGAAATCGAATCAGTCCTCCCCGACGCTCGCGCCGCCGCCGAAGCAGCGGGCGCCGCTGACGCCGCCGCGCGGGCAGCGATTGACGCGGCAACCCACCAGCTGTCGGAGGCGCGACAGGCCCGTGACGCCGCCGACGCCGCACTCCGTCTGGCGTTGCGCGCGGTCGACGCCGCAACGGCGCATGCCGAACGCGCCCGGGCAGCTCATGCCCAGGTCGCCGAACGCATCGAGGCGGCAACGCTCGAACTCGCAGCAACACGGGGCGATTTGTCGACGGCCGAGGCGCACCGCGCTGCACTTCCCGCAGATGATCACGGCGCCGCCCTGTCGGCGCTCGACAACGCATCGCGCACAGCGCGCGACTCTGTCGTCGCGGCACGTTCGCACCTTGCCGCGCTCGATGCGGCACTCGCTGCGGACCGCGCGCGCCGGGCCGCAGCCGTTGCCGAGGCAGAAGGCTGGAAAGCGCGCAGTGGAAAAGCTGCCAGGCGTATCGAAGACATGGCGCGCCGCGCGGCGATCCTCGATGCCGAGGAATCGGCGTTGGAAAACGCGCCCGACGACGCCGCGCGGGCGGTGCGCCGGGCCACGGGGATTGCCGAAGACGCGAGCTTGCGCGCAGAAGCCGCGCTTGCGGCAGAGCGCGAGGCAGAGGCGGTGCTGCGCGACCGCGAGGCCGAGACCGCCCGCGTCGGCGAAACGCTTTCCGAGGCCCGAGAGGCCCGTGCCGGCGCGGTTGCGCGCGCGGAGAACCAGGAACTGCGCCGGGTCGAGATGGGCCGCATTTCGGGCGAGCGTTTCGAATGCCCGCCACCTGTGCTGCCCGAACGACTTGGCTTCGCTGCCGACAGCGTTGGCGATGCTTCCTCCGAGTCCGGCACGCTCGAAAGCCTCACACTGGAGCGCGAGCGTCTTGGCCCGGTCAATCTTGTCGCGGAAAACGAACTCGCCGAGATCGACGCCACGCGCGAAAGCAATGCGGCCGAAATGGCCGAGCTCACCGAAGCGACAAACAGGCTGCGCGGCTCGATCGGCAGCCTCAACCGCGAAGGGCGGCTCAAGCTGCGCGCGGCCTTCGAAGCCGTCGACGGGCATTTCCGGGAGCTGTTCGGGACGCTGTTCAACGGTGGCGAAGCGCATCTCGAAATGATCGACAGCGACGACCCGCTCGATGCGGGACTCGAAATCATGGCGCAGCCGCCCGGCAAGAAGCTGACGTCGCTTACGCTGCTCTCGGGCGGCGAACAGGCCCTGACCGCCGTTGCCCTGATCTTTGCCCTGTTCCTCACCAATCCCGCGCCGCTCTGCGTGCTCGACGAGGTCGACGCGCCCCTCGACGACGCCAATGTCGAGCGGTTCTGCGACCTGCTCGACGCAATGACGCGGACGACCGACACACGTTACCTGATCGTCACGCATAATGCGGTCACCATGGCCCGGATGCACCGGCTCTATGGGGTGACGATGATCGAACAGGGGATCAGCCGGCTGGTGTCCGTCGACCTCGGCGGGGCGGTCAACCTGCTCGCCGCCGAATAAAGTCCGGAACCCTTTTCAGACTTCGTGCGCTCTCCCGGCTCAAAGCTTGGAGACGATTATGACAAGCGATGCAGACGTCGATGACGCCCCGCTGACCACTTCCAAACGCGATGATGCCGCAGAGATCGCGAAGCGGGATATTCCCGCCGCACAAGGCGACGAGCTGGTCGGCCGGTCGGTGACGATCAACCGTCCCGCCCATGAGCTGTATGCCTATTGGCGCGACTTCGGGAACCTCGCGACGTTCATGGAAAACATCGAGCGGATCGACGTTCTCGACAGTGGCCGATCCCATTGGGTGGTGAAGGCGCCGGGTGGCAGCACCGTCGAATGGGACGCGCGGGTGACCCAGGATGAGGACGGCCGGGCGATCGCCTGGACGTCCGAATATGCAGACGTCGCCAATTCCGGACGCGTGGAGTTCAAGGATGCCGGAGCACGCGGGACGGTTGTCACCGCCACGCTGCTGTACGATCCGCCTGCCGGCTTCATCGGCAGGGTCGTCGCAAAACTGTTCCAGCGCGAACCGAATGTGCAGGCGCGCCGCGACCTTCGGCGTTTCAAGCAGTTGATGGAGACTGGCGAGATCGCCGTCGCGGCAAACACCCGGGCCAAGGCCAAAGAGGAGAAGAACTGATGCGCGCGCTCGCCTGGCATGGTCGCCATGATGTCCGCATGGATACCGTCCCCGACCCCGAAATCGTCAATCCCCGCGACGCGATCATCCGGGTTACCTCGACAGCGATCTGCGGGTCCGACCTGCATCTGTACGACGGCTATATCCCGACGATGCAGGCGGGTGACGTGCTCGGACATGAATTCATGGGCGAAGTCGTGGAGACCGGTCCCAAGTCGACACTGAGGAAAGGCCAGCGTGTGGTCGTCCCCTTCACGATTGCGTGCGGCGGGTGCTATCATTGCGGCAAGCACCAGTATTCGGCGTGCGAGAACGGTCTTCCCGCCGAGAACCAGGACATTGCCAACACGTTGTATGGCACGCCGATGTCGGGACTGTTCGGCTATAGCCACATGACCGGCGGCTATTCGGGCGGACAGGCCGAATATGTGCGCGTGCCCTTCAGCGACGTCGGCCCGATCGTCATACCGGACGGAGTCGACGACGACAAAGTGTTGTTCTTGTCGGATATCCTGCCGACAGGCTGGATGGCGGCCGAGAATGCCGCCATCGAGCCCGGCGACATCGTTGCCGTCTGGGGGTGTGGCCCAGTTGGCCTGTTCGCGGTGCAGTCGGCGTTCCTGATGGGCGCAGACCGCGTGATCGCGATCGACCATTTCCCCAAGCGCCTGGGCCTCGCCAAGCAGTTCGGTGCCGAGACGATCAATTTCGAAGAGTCGGACGTCTACCAGTCGTTGATGGAAATGACGGGCGGCATCGGTCCGGATGCCGTCATCGATTCCGTCGGGCTCGAGGCCCACGGCATGAGCCTCGACAACGTGGTCGACCAGATCAAGAAGTCGACGTTCCTCGGGACGGACCGGACCCATGCGATCCGCCAGGCCATCTTTGCGTGTCGCAAGGGGGGACGCGTGTCGATGCCCGCCGTCTACGGCGGCTATGTCGACAAATTCCCGCTCGGCGCGCTGATGGAAAAGGGTCTGACGCTCAAGACCGGCCAGACCCACGTCCAGCACTATATGCCCGCGCTCCTGAACGCGATCATGGAAGACAAGATCGATACCACCTTCCTGATCAGCCACCGCCTGCCGCTCGAAGAGGCGCCCCAAGGCTACAAGATGTTCCACGACGACCAGAACGAAGTGACGAAGGTTGTCCTCAAGACCGACATGGTCGCAGCTTAGGAGTACGCGAAATGGCTGACAAATTCGCAATCGTGACCGGCGCTTCGACAGGCATCGGCTTCGAACTGGCAAGCCTTGCCGCCGAGGATGGCTATAATCTGCTCGTCGTGGCGGATGAGCCACTCATCGATGCGGCGGCAGCCGATTTCCGCAAGCATGGCGTGGAGGTCGAGTCGGTCGAAGCGGATCTTTCCACGATCGAGGGCGTCGACCAGCTGCTGGCTGCGGCGGCCGGACGCCACATCGATGTGCTGTGTGCAAATGCCGGCATCTCGCATGGCGGCGCCTTTCTCGATCAGGAGCTTGCGAGCTGGCGGCGGACCGTCGACACGAACATCGTCGGCACGTCCTATCTGCTGCAGAAAGTGCTGAAACAGATGGTCAGCCACGGCGAGGGCCGGATCCTCGTCACCGGATCGATCGCAGGCTATGTCCCGGGTCCGTTCAACGCTGTCTACAACGCGACAAAGGCGTTCATCGACAATTTCACCGATGCACTGCGTGAAGAGCTTAAGGATTACGACGCCGAGATTGTCCTGACGACGCTGATGCCCGGCGCGACGGATACCGAATTCTTTGCCCGCGCGGACATGCTCGACACCGAAGTTGGCCAGTCGGAAAGCAAGGCCGACGCAGCCAAGCCGGCGCGCGATGGTTGGAAAGCATTGATGAAGGGCCAGGACCGGATCGTCTCGGGGCTGATGAACAAGATTCAGGTCGCGGGTTCGGGCATCACGCCGCCCTCGGTCACCGCCAAAATGCACCGCAAGATGGCCGAGCCCGGGGGCGCCGACGATTGAGACTCAGCGGACGCGTTTGACCCACACACCGTCGGTGCGCTTTTCGCTCGCGAACTCGGGCACGTCGGCAAGAAGGTCGGACAGGCGGGAATAGCCATAGCTGCGCGCATCGAACGAGGACTGGTTGCCGGCGAGCTGGCCGACCTCGGCAAGCTTGGCATATCCGCGTTCGTCACGCTTGGCGGCCTTCCAGGCCTTGGCAAGGAGTTCGAGCACCGCCGGATCGACTTCGCTCTTCGGCGGCGGTGGCAGGGGTAGCGACATTTCCGTAATGTTTTCGCCCAGCGCCCCGACGTCGATGAAGCGCGTGCACGCGCGCTGGAAGGCCTCAGGCGTCTTCGACGTTCCGAAGCCATAAACGGGTAGCCCATTCTGGCGCAGCCGCATGGCAATCGGCGTAAAGTCGCTGTCCGACGACATGATGCCGAACCCCTGCACGCGCCCGCCCGCCAGCAGGTCCATCGCGTCGATCGTCATTTTCATGTCGGTCGCGTTCTTGCCCTTGGTCAGGTCGAATTGCTGCTGCGGTTCGATGGCGTGCGTTTGGGTTGCCGCAGCCCAGCCTTTGAGTGCGGGTTTGGACCAGTTGCCATAGGCACGCCGGATGTTTACCGCCCCCAGTTCCGCCAGCACCGTCAAGACGTCGTCGAGGCTGTTGTGCGACGCATTGTCCGCGTCGATCAGCAACGCGATGTTGCGGGCCGGCTCGCTCATGCGGGCTTCCTGACCTTGTGCCACACAAACCATGCTGCAGCCCCCAGCACCACCGCGACAATTACCACGTCGAAGCTGTGCAGCACGGCTTTCACGCGCGGGTCGCTGTTCCAAGCGGCGCCGAGCTTCATCCCGACCCAGGCGAGGCCAAAGCACCAGGGCCATGACCCGATGAAGGTGAAGATGTGGAAGCGGACATAAGGCATGCGCACGACACCCGCCGGAAAGGCGATGAAAGTGCGGATGACCGGCAACAGCCTTCCGATCAGCACTGCCCAATCGCCGAACCTTGCGAAGAAGCGGTCGGCCTTGTCGATGTCATGGGCGTCGACAAGAATATAGCGGCCGTAGCGTTCGACAAACGGCCGGCCGCCCCGCCTGCCCACTTCATAGGCGACGGCGGACCCGATATTGTTGCCGATGGCTCCGGCTGTCGCGACACCCCACAGGGTAAAATGACCCTGGGCGACGAGATATCCAGCGAACGGCATGATGATTTCGCTGGGTAGCGGAATGCACGCGCTTTCGATCGCCATCAGCAGCGCGACGCCGGGATAGCCCATGGCGACGATGACGGCGGTCGTAAATCCGGCGAGCCAGCCAACGATATGTTCGATGTACGCGCTCATGCTTGTCCTGGTCGGGCGTTCGATGAGCGCGCGGGCCTAGCGGAGGAACGCCAACCATGGAACCCGCGCCGGTTGCTTCCTGCGCGCCGCGCATGTCGCGCAGCTGGATCGTCCCTTTTGCGACGGCGCCATCCTCCGGTCGTGACTTCCGTTGCGAAACGCCGGCAGCGTTTGTCGAGGGTCAATTCAGCCCCGTCGCACGCGCCACGGACAGGAGGAGCCAGTAGATGCCTCCGGAAATGGCCATCGCGGCGGGCAGCGTTGTGAACCATGCCATGGCGATCGAGCGGATCGTGTTCATCTGCACCCCTGCGCCATCCGCGACCATCGTGCCGGCCACACCGCTGGAGAGGATGTGCGTCGTGGAAACCGGCATGTGGAGATAATCGGCGAGCAGGATCGTGCTCGCAGCCATGATCTCGGCGGCCGCGCCCATTCCATAAGTGAGGTGCGAGCGGCCGATTTTCTCCCCAACCGTGATCACGATCCGCCTCCAGCCGACCATCGTGCCCAATCCGAGCGCGAGCGCCACCGCTATCTTGACCCAGGTCGGAATGTAGCGCGTGCCCTGCTGAAGCAGCGCAGCATAGGCCTTCAGGGACTTGTCTTCGCCTGGGGCGAGCATGCGAGCCGTCTTGGCCGGTTCCTTGGTCAGCGTGAGCAGCGCGTCTTCCACGGCGTACATCTGATTGCGGAGGTTCTTCGTCGCTGCCGCAGGCACATGCGCTATCGCGCCATACTGGCGCAGGTCGTGATCGATGCCCGCCGACACCGTCGTCAGCGCAGCATAGACCTGGGGCGTATCGAGTTGATGTTCGCGCAAGCCGGTACGCAATACCCGCATCGCGTCATTCGGGGCGACGGTCAGCCCGTTTGCTTTGACGGTGAAGACCTTTTGCGCTTCATGCGATGCCGCAAGGAATATCGGCGTCGAACTGTCCGGCATGGTGCGATTGAGCGCATAAGCGGTCGGCGCAACCCCGATCAGGATAAGCATGATCAGCCCCATGCCCTTTTGCCCGTCGTTGCTGCCGTGCGCGAACGACACTGCGGTGCACGTGCCGACCAGCACGGCGCGGATTCCGAGCGGCGGCGGCTTGTCTTGCCCGGCATCTCTGAAAAGTTCTGGATTTCGAATCAGTTTTTTCATCGTCCAGAGCAGCACCGCGGCTCCGATGAAGCCCACCAGCGGACTGACCATCAGCGTCGTCAGCACTTTCGTCACCTGGCTCCAGTCGACCCCGGCCGTTCCGTTCGCACTGCCGCCGATCAATTGGTTGGCAAATCCGACGCCGAGGATCGAGCCGATCAGCGCGTGGCTCGAGCTATTGGGGAGGCCCAGGTACCAGGTGCCCAAATTCCACGTCACCGCCGCCAGCAGGAGCGCGAAAATCATCGCGTACCCCGCCGCAGAGCCGACATCCAGGATGAGATCGACCGGCAGGAGCGTGACGACCGCATAGGCCACCGCGCCCGATGACGTCAGCACGCCGATAAAGTTCCAGACACCCGACCAGACGACCGCGGTGACAGGCTTCAACGATGAGGTGTAGATCACCGTCGCGACCGCATTGGCGGTGTCGTGAAACCCGTTCACAAACTCGAAGCCCAAGGCAATCACCAGGGCAAAGCCCAGAAAGGCAAGCGCCTCCCAGGCCAGCGTCTCGCCCACATGCGACGTGTCGAGCACGACGCTCACAGCCGCATATCCTATCCCCGCGAGCAGTACGGCCGCGAACGCGACCTTGCCGAGCACGTGGATCGGGCTGTGTCCGATGCCGCGCTCGAGCAACGAAGGCTCGGCGTTCGGCAGTGATTGCGTGACCATCGAATCTCCCCGTCGGAACCAATATGGCGGACAACCACCGCGCTCCGTCCCGCAAAGCCAGAACCGCGAATTGTGACGGGTTGATGACGAATGCCAATCTCTTACCCCTATTCGGCCAAGCTTGTCGAACCGCCTGGCGAGGACATGTGTCGGTGGCAACCAGAGCAGCCGTTCCGCATTCGTCGTTCCGCACCCGTCATGCCCATTGCTTTTGAGCGCGCCCTCTGCCATATCATGCCGCAGCGCAGCGAAGCGATATCCGTTTTCGCCCGGTCGGCCAGCGTGAATTTCCGGATTTCCGGACAGGCCAGACCCCTCTGACGCTCTCAGCCAATCGGCTTCCCTTTTCACGCGGGTTGTCATCAACCCCGCTCGTTCGGTGCGTCCAGACGACGTGCACGGGCACTCGAAAGCATAACCATGACCAAATTCACCGATCTCGGCCTCAGCCCGCAGATTCTCTCGGCGCTCGCCGCCAAGGGCTATGACACGCCGACCCCGATCCAGGCTCAGGCCATCCCGGCCCTGATCGAAGGCCGCGACCTGTGCGGCATCGCGCAGACCGGCACCGGCAAGACGGCGGCCTTCGCGCTGCCGAGCATCATGCGCCTGACCGCAAACCCCAAGCCGCGCCCGCCCGGCGGCTGCCGCATGCTGGTGCTGTCGCCCACGCGCGAACTGGCGGCGCAGATTGCCCAGTCGTTTGAGGACTATTCGAAGGGCCAGCGCCTGTCGGTCGGCGTCGTGTTCGGCGGCATGCCGATCGGTCGGCAGATCAAGATGTGCGGCCAGGGCCTCGACGTCCTCGTCGCCACGCCGGGCCGCCTGATCGACCTGATCGAACAGCGCGCGCTCAACCTGCGCCATGTCGAGATCTTCGTGCTCGACGAGGCCGACCAGATGCTCGACCTCGGCTTCATCCATGCCCTGAAGCAGATCGACCGCCTGCTGCCCAAGCAGCGCCAGTCGCTGTTCTTCTCGGCAACGATGCCCAAGACGATTGCCGAACTCGGCAGCCGGTTCCTGACCGATCCTGTCCAGGTTTCGGTAACGCCCGTGTCGTCTACCGCCGAGCGCGTCGACCAGTACGCCACTTTCGTCAATCAGGCCGAAAAGCAGGCGCTGCTGACGATCGTGATCAAGAACGAGCCGATCGAGCGCGCGCTGGTGTTCAGCCGGACCAAGCACGGCGCCGACCGGATCGTGAAGCACCTTGCTGCCGCCGGCATCCGGTCGGCAGCGATCCACGGCAACAAGTCTCAAAATGCCCGCATGGATGCCCTCGACGCCTTCAAGAAGGGCGACATCAAGATCCTTGTCGCAACCGATATCGCCGCGCGCGGTATCGACGTGTCGGGTGTCAGCCATGTCTTCAATTTCGACTTGCCGAACGTGCCCGAGCAATATGTCCACCGCATCGGCCGCACCGCGCGGGCGGGTGCCACGGGCATTGCGGTCAGCTTCGTCGCGGGCGAGGAAAAGGGCTGGCTGCGCGACATCGAGAAGCTGACCGGCGTCAAGCTGCAGACGGCACCGCTTCCCGCCGATTTCGCAACCAAGGCGGCGGCCCTGCCCAAGCCTGCCTTTGTTCGTGAAGCTCCCCATGGCAGTCGCGATGCGGGCCGTGGCGGCCGAAACGGACCTGCGGCCCCCACGGGCGAGAAGCGCCGTTTCGCGCCCAAGCGCGCGCCCGGCGTCGGCACGCATCGGGGCGCCGTCAAGCGCTCGGGCGGCGGACGCTGATCGGCTGCGCACGCTGAGGCCGCACGTTAACCCGAAACTGAAGTCTCCCGGCTATCGCATCGCGGAACCGGGAGACTCCAGATGAAGTTCGTCAAACTCAGATCGCGCGGCGGCGACTACATGGTCGTCGTGGCCAATATCGCCTATCTGCGCGCCGACGAAAACGGCCAGACGAAGGTCGGCATGGTCGGCGGCGACCAGCTGCTGGTCGAAGGCGCGATCGACAAGATCGCCGAAATCATTCTGGCGGGCTAAGCCGCCATTCATCTGGCGCACAGCTTCAACCCCCGATAGGCGTAGGCGATGATATCTTTCGCCCAGCGCGTCGCGCGTCCGCTTGCCCTTCTTCTTGCCTTCGCGCTGGTCGCGCCCGTCGCGGCGCGGCCGACCCCGGTCAAGGCACCCGCTGCGACAGCGCAGACCGGACCCTGGCTCTACCGGGGCAGCGACATTCCGCCCGACACGGCCTGGGTATTCGGCGAATTGCCCAATGGCCTGCGCTATGCCGTGCGCAAGAATGGCGTGCCGCCCGGGCAGGTCTCGATCCGCATGGCGATCGATGCGGGCTCGCTGCACGAGCGCAAGGGCGAAGCCGGCTATGCCCATTTCAACGAGCATCTGAGCTTTCGCGGGTCGAAATATGTGCCCGACGGCGAAGCAAAGCGGCTGTGGCAGCGGCTGGGTGCGACCTTCGGCTCCGATACCAATGCCTCGACTACGCCGACGCAAACGATCTACAAGCTCGACCTGCCGGCTGCGACGCCTGATGGGCTGGAGGAAAGCGTCAAGGTGCTGTCGGGCATGATGGCCGCACCCGACATTACCCAGGCCGAAGTGGACGCTGAGCGCCGCACCGTCTTGGCCGAGCTGCGCGAAGGGTCCGGCGCGGAGCAACGCGCCGGCGATGCTTCGCGCGCGACATTCTTTGCCGGACAAGCGCTCGGGGATCATTCGCCGATCGGGGATACCGCGTCACTTGGCGCCGCGACGCCGTCGACGCTGCGTGCATTTCACGATCGCTGGTATCGCCCCGAACGGGCCACGCTTGTCATTGTCGGCGACGTCGAAACCGCCACGTTCGAGACATTGATCCGCAAATATTTCAGCGACTGGAAGGGCAAGGGGCCGACACCTCCCGACCCCGACTTCGGCAAGCCAAATCCGGCCGCGCCGCGTACCAACGTGGTTGTCGAGGCGGGCCTGCCAACGATCACGAGCCTGGCGGTGCTGCGTCCATGGTACCCAAAGAACGACACGATCGAATATAACCGCGGCAAGCTGGCCGAAAGCCTCGCCCTTCGCCTGATCAGCCGCCGGCTTGAAGAGCGCGCGCGCGCGGGCGGAAGTTTCTTGTCGGCAGGCGTCGATCAGCAAGACGTCGCGCGCTCTGCGGACGGTACGTTCGTGCAAATCGTGCCGCTGGGCGACGACTGGCAGGCGGCCATTCGCGACGTCCGCGCCGTGATCGCGGACGCCCTCGTCAACCCGCCGCTCCAGGCCGACATCGACCGCGAGGCGAACGAGTTTGCCGCCGCCCTCGAGCAACAGGTGGAACAGGCCCGCACCCAGGGGGGCGGTGGCCTCGCCGATGATTTGGTCGAGGCCGTGAACATCCGCGAAACCGTCGCCAGTCCCGAAGTGGCGCGCGACGTGTTTTCAAACATGAAAGACCGCCTGACGCCCGCCTCGATGCTGGCGGCGACGAAGCGCATGTTCACGGGCACGCCGATGCGCGCGGTGCTCACCCTGCCCAAGGCATCGCCCGAAGCTGCAGCACAACTGCTGGCGGCCCTGACGGCAGAACCCAAGCCCCTGTCTTCGGTGTCGCGGGCACCGGTCAACTTCGACCGCGTGCCCAGGCTTGGCACCCCGGCAACCGTCGTTCGCAAGACGCCGATCACTGAGCTTGGCCTCCAGTTCGTCGAGCTCTCCAATGGTGTACGCGTCCAGATATTCGCCAATCCGGCGGAGGCCGGCCGCGTCTATGTGACCGCACGCTTCGGCAAGGGGATGCAGGCGCTGCCGACCGACCGGCCGACCGATGCCTGGGCGGCAAGCACCGCCCTGGTGGCAAGCGGCATCGGCGACCTGAAGCAGGACGAGCTCGACCGACTGACCAGCGGGCGGCGCATCAACCTGGGCTTCGGGATCAGCGATGATGCCTTTGCGCTGACAGGCACGACGCGCGCTGCCGACCTCGACGACCAATTGCGCCTGATGGCCGCAAAGCTGGCCTACCCAGGGTGGGACCCGGCACCTGTGCTGCGGGCCAAGGCCGCGATGGCCATGGGTTTTGCCTCGGCCAGCGCATCGCCCGCCGGCGTGCTCAATCGCGAGCTCACCGGCCGCCTGCATGGGGGGGATCCGCGCTGGACCTTCCCCAGCTTCGAGCAGGTCCAGGCAATGACGCCGGCAACATTCCGCAGCCTGTGGGAACCGTTGCTCAAGACCGGGCCCATCGAGGTGTCGGTGTTCGGCGATGTCGACGCCGAAAAAGCGATCGCGGCCGTCGCGGCAACCTTCGGCGCCCTTCCCCCCCGCCAGTCTGCGGTCGTGACGCCCGCCAGCGCGACGTCGAGGGGCGTCGCGGCGTCGAGGACGCCGGTCGTACTGACCCACACGGGGCCCGCAGATCAGGCAATTGCCGTCCTCGCCTGGCCAACCGCCGGCGGCCAGGACGAAATTTATGAAAGCCGCAAACTCGACATCCTTTCGGCAATCTTCAACGACCGGCTGTTCGACACGCTGCGCGAGGGCGAGGGAGCGAGCTACAGCCCCAATGTCAGCAGCAACTGGCCGGCGTTCATGCCGGGAGGCGGCAGCTTTGTTGTCACCTCACAGCTCAAGCCAGCAGGAGTTGACCGCTTCTATTCACTTTCCAAACAGATAGCGGCCGATCTTGCCAACAAGCCGGTCACCGCCGACGAACTGTTGCGCACCGTCGGGCCGATGCGCCAGTCAATCGCGCGGGCATCGAGCGGCAACAGCTTCTGGCTCCAACAGCTGCAGGGTGCATCGACCGAGCCCCGCCGCCTCCAGTCGCTCAGCACGTTGTCGAGCGACTATGCCCGCATCACGCCCGAGGAGCTGCAAGCCTCCGCCCGGCGCTGGCTCGCGCCCGACAAGAGCTTTGCGATGGTCGTGCTGCCGGCGGGGAAGCCCTAGAGCACGTACTTCGACAGATCGGTATTGCGGGCCACACTGGCAAGCTGCTGGTCGACATAGGCCGCATCCACGATCAGCGTGGTTCCCTGCCGGTCCTCGGCATCGAAGCTGATGTCATCGAGCAGCTTTTCCATAACGGTCGACAGCCGGCGCGCGCCGATGTTCTCGAGGCTCGCATTCACCTCGGCGGCAGTGCGCGCGATCGCGGCAATGCCGTCCTCGGTGAACGAGATGCCGACACCCTCCGTCTTCAGCAACGCTGAATATTGCGTCGTCAACGAGGCGCGCGTGTCATTGAGAATACGCACGAAATCAGCTTCGGTAAGCGCCTTCAGCTCAACCCGGATCGGCAGGCGGCCCTGAAGTTCGGGCAGCAGGTCGCTGGGCTTGGCCACGTGAAAAGCACCGCTTGCGATGAACAGGATGTGGTCGGTCTTCATCGGCCCATATTTCGTCGCGACCGTCGTCCCTTCGATCAGCGGCAGCAGGTCGCGCTGTACCCCCTCGCGGCTTACGCTGCCGCCGCGAACGTCCGAAACTGCAATCTTGTCGATCTCGTCGAGGAACACGATCCCGTTCGACTCGGCATCGGCGAGAGCAACGCGAGCGACATCGTCCTGGTCGAGGCGCTTGTCGGCCTCTTCCTCGGTCAGCTTGGTCCAGGCCGACGGCACCGTCATCTTGCGGCGCTTCAGCTGCCCACCGCCCATTGCCTTCGACATCATTTCGCTGAGATTGATCATGCCGACATTGCCGCCGCCGGGAATGTCGAAGGGCATTTGCGGCGTGGCATCGACTTCGATCTCGATCTCGGTGTCGTTAAGCGACCCGTCTTCGAAGCGCTGCCTGAATGCCGCGCGCGTCGCCTCGCTCGCGCCCTTGCCGGTCAGCGCATCGAGCAGCCGCGCCATTGCGGCTTCCTCGACCTTGTCCTGCACCGACGCGCGGCGGCGTTCTTTTTCCAGCCGGATCGCTTCCTCGACCAGGTCGCGCGCAATCTGCTCGACATCGCGGCCGACATAGCCAACCTCGGTGAACTTCGTCGCCTCGACCTTCACGAACGGAGCGTCGGCGAGCTTGGCCAACCGCCGCGAGATCTCGGTCTTTCCGCAACCCGTCGGCCCGATCATCAGAATGTTCTTCGGGCTGACCTCATCACGCAGGTCGAGCGGCAATTGCTGCCGGCGCCAGCGGTTGCGCATGGCAACCGCGACCGCACGCTTGGCGTCTGCTTGCCCGACGATGTGTTCGTCGAGGGCACGGCAAATGGCTTTGGGAGTCAGGGCGTCGTTCATCTAATTCTTTCGGTTCTGGCGAAGTTGATACGGTCCGAAACGCGGCGTTCACGCTGCGCTTTCGAGCGATTCCACGGTCAGGCGGTCATTCGTGTAAACGCAGATCTCACCCGCGATTTTCATCGCGCGGCGACACAGTGTTTCACAATCGGGTTCGTACTCGTCGAGCGCCCGGGCCGCGGCGAGCGCATAATTGCCGCCCGACCCGATCGCCGCAATGCCGCCCTCGGGTTCGAGCACGTCGCCGTTACCGGTCAGCACGAGTGTCACGTCCTTGTCGGCGACGATCATCAACGCCTCGAGATTGCGGAGATACTTGTCGGTGCGCCAGTCCTTCGCAAGCTCCACGGCGGCGCGCATGAGCTGGCCGTTGTGCGACTCCAGCTTGCGCTCCAGCCGCTCGAGCAGGGTAAACGCGTCGGCGGTGGCGCCCGCAAAGCCGGCGATCACGCTGCCGTCGCCGATCGGGCGAACCTTGCGTGCGTTGGGCTTCATCACGGTCTGGCCCATCGAGACCTGGCCGTCACCGGCGATCACGACTTTGCCATTCTTGCGGGCAGATACGATGGTGGTGCCATGCCAGCTGGGCAGGCGATTTTCGGTGTGGCTCATTGGCCACAATGTGTGGCGGCGAATTAGGCTTTCAAGCCCCCCGCGCGTGCATAGGCCTGCGAGCCGAGGGTCAGGACAGTGTCGGTCGGCGCAATATCGGCGACAGCATAATCGGGCAGCCCGTCGAGCGCCGCGTAAAGCGGAGCGAAATCGGTCTCGACGGTCACGCGCAGCAATGCGTCGAAGCTCGGGATCACGAAGTAGCTCTGCTGATAATCGTCGATCCGGTATTCGGTCTGCATGACCCGCTTGAGATCGAAGCCGATGCGGTTCGGTGAGGGATCGTCGAGAGCAAACACACTTTCGCCCCGGCTCGACACGATCCCTGCGCCATAGATCCTGAGCGCGCCTGCTTCCTCGACCAGACCAAATTCGACCGTGTACCAGTACAGCCGCGCCAGGCGCTTGAGCGCCCCGAGCGAGCCCGCGCGCTGCCCCCCGCGTCCATAGGCAGCCATATAGTCGGCGAATACCGGGTCGGCGAGCATCGGCACATGGCCGAACACGTCGTGGAACACATCGGGTTCCTCAAGATAGTCGAGCTGGTCGGCGCGGCGGATAAAGTTGCCGGCCACGAAACTACGGTTGGCGAGATGGTCGAAGAACACATCATCGGGGACCAGCCCCGGCACCGCGACGACGCGCCAGCCGGTCGCGGCCATCAGCCGCGCGGACAATTCGGCAAAATCGGGAATACCCGGCTTGGACAGTCTTAGCACGTCGAGACCGCGCAGAAAGGCTTCCGAGGCCCGACCGGGCAGCATGGCGGTCTGTCGGGCAAACAGCGTGTCCCAGACGGCATGTTCTTCGGCGGTGAAGCGATCCCAGTTCTGGGGCACGGTCCAGTCGGGCGCAGCTTCGGGCGGACGTTCGAGCGTGGCAGCATCCATATCAATAGCGTACACGGTTGCCGATGAAGCCGCAAAACATGTTCCGGATCATGGCAGCGTTCGCATTGATTCCTCTGGGCATTTATCTCTCCGCTGCCGCCGTCCTCGGTCACGTGCCGGCGAATTCCGGCTGGCGCGAGCCCAAAGCAGGCACCACGATCTTCGTCCAGACCAATGGCGTCCACACCGGCATCGTGCTGCCGGCCGGACGAGGCCGGTGGCGCGCCTTCGGCTGGGGAGATCGCGACTTTTATCTGAACACCCCGCGGTGGCAGGACATGCGCCCCGGCACGGTCCTGCGCGCGCTGGTCGGCAGCGGCGCGACCGTCGTCCATGTCGACGATCTCGGCGACTTTCTTGCCGACGAAAACTGGCGCCCGCTGCGCCTGCGTCCGCAGGAATATGAGCGGCTTCGTGCCTATATCGCCGCGACCTTGCGCCCCGGACCGGCGATTCCAGGCTATACGTCGCAGGATCGGTTCTACCCTGGACGCGGCCGCTACAGCGCGATCAGCACGTGCAACGTCTGGACCGGCAACGCGCTGAGGTCGGCGGGCGTGCGCATCGGCGCCTGGACGCCCTTTGCCAACGACGTCATGCGGTGGATCCCCCTCCCCGAAACGCCCCGCCGCTGAGCAGGAATGTCCGCACGGCCGGGTCGTCGCTCAAGCCCGCCGCCGTTGCCGCCGCCGCACGCGCGGCCTGCTCGTCGCCGAGCAACCACAAGACCCGCGCGCGCGCGGCCCACCAGGGCTGGTAGCTGCCACACCCGCGGACGGCATCGAGCTGGGCGAGCGCGGCATGCGCCGAACCGGCCTCCGCATGGGCAACCGCCCGCGCGACGGCAGCGCCGGTCGAAGGTGCCAGCGTCACGAGAAGGTCGTAAAGCCGTGCGAGCGGTGCGCGTAGATCCTCGCCCGTCATGACCGCCTGAGCGTGGAGCGATTGGATGGCGGCTTCGGTTTGGAAGCGGCCCGGCTCGGCGAAGCGGGCGGCTGCGCGCAGCAGCGACTCGGCTTCGGCCAGCATGGTCCGCGACCACTGCTGGGGATCCTGGCCGGCGAGCGGAACAAAGGCACCATTTTCCCCGCGCCTTGCCGGTCGCCGCGCCTCGCAATGGAGCATCAGCGACAATAGACCCAGTGCCTCGGGGTGGTCGGCCAACAATTCGGCGAGCAGTCGACCCAGCCAGATTGCCTCGTCGGCCAGTCCCTTTCGTTTGGCATCGGCCCCCAGCACATCCTCCCAGCCGGTGCCATAGGCGGCATAAATTGCCGACAGCACGGCACCCGTGCGGGTTGCCAAAGCCTCGGGATCGGGCACGACAAATGCAACGCCGGCGTCCCTGATCTTGATCTTGGCGCGCACGAGCTTCTGCCCCATCGCGGCAGGCGAAACGAGGAAACTCGCGGCAATTCGCGCCGCATCGAGGCCGAGCACCGTCTGCAGCATCAAGGGCGCCTGCACGTCCGTCGCGATGGCCGGATGCGCGCACACGAACATCAGCTTGAGTCGATCGTCGCCGAAAGGCGCCGGAGAGGCTTCGACGCGTTCCTCATGCAGCAATATCACCGCTGTCTCGTTCGCGGTGGCGGTTCCGGCACGACCGCGGGCATGGCCGAGATTGCGCCGTGCCGCGGTGAGCAGCCAGGCATCCGGATTGGCGGGGACACCGCGCTCGGCCCAGGCCGTGAGCGCCGCCGCCAGTGCGTCCGCCAAAGCATCCTCCGCCGCGGCGATATCGCCGCTCCGGCTGGCCAGCATGGCCACCAGCCGTCCGTATGACGTGCGCGCCGCCGACTCAGCCGCGCGGCGCGCCTTCACCCGTCAGCCCTCCGTCAGCGCGCGGAAGGCGGCGGCAGCACAGGTCGAACCTCGATCGAGCCCGCATTCGCGCACGGCGCACGTGCAGCCCATTCGAGCGCGGCATCAAGGTCGGGCACATCGACGACGACATAGCCGCCCAGCATTTCCTTCGTGTCGGCATAGGGACCGTCCTGGACATGCCGCGTGCCGCCCTCGATCCGCAGCGTCGTTGCCGTTTCGGGCGGCTGCAGGCCGTTGCCGCCGACCATTACGCCGGCGCCCGCAATCGCGCCCATATAGGCTGACCAACTGCCCCAATAGGCTTCGGACTGTCCCGGGTCCTGGCGTTTTGCGAGCTCTTCGGCGGTTTCCCTGTACAGCAAAACATAGTGCATCTGAATTCTCCGAAAGGTCGAGCGTCACGGCTCATGCCGATGAGCGGTGAGGCCGGGCAATTCAGACACGCCGGCCTGGAATTATTTCACTCGGAGCTCGCCCAACATGAAGGCGTAGTATTCGGCCGTCTCGCGGTAGCGACGGAAACGGCCCGACTTGCCGCCATGACCGGCTTCCATGTTAACCCGGAAGAGCAATGGGTTGGTGTCGGTCTTCGTCGCGCGCAGCTTGGCGACCCATTTGGCGGGCTCGTAATATTGGACCTGGCTGTCCCACAGGCCGCTGCCGACGAACAGCGAAGGATAGGCCTTGGCCACGACATTGTCGTAGGGGCTGTAGCTGAGCATATAATCATATGAGGCCCTGTTCTTGGGGTTGCCCCATTCGTCCCATTCGCCAGTCGTCAGCGGGATGGTTTCGTCGAGCATTGTGGTCACGACATCGACGAATGGCACCTGCGCGATCACGACCTTGTAGTCCTGCGGCGCCATGTTGGCGACAGCCCCCATCAGCAGCCCGCCGGCGCTGCCGCCAAGCGCCGCGACCCGGTCCTTGGCCGCATATTTCTGCGCGACCAGATATTCGGTCACATCGATGAAATCGGTGAACGTGTTCTTCTTGGCGAACATCTTGCCGTCGTCATACCAGGCGCGGCCCATATCCTGACCGCCGCGAATATGCGCCAGCGCATAGACCATGCCGCGGTCGAGCAGGCTGACGACCGTCGGAGACCAGGCGGGGTCGCTCGAAATGCCGTAGCTGCCATAGGCATATTGGAGCATCGCCGCAGTGCCGTCGCGCTTGAAGCCCTTCTTGTAGACGATGCTGACCGGCACGCGGACCTTGCCGTCGCGCGCCGGGACCCAGACGCGCTCGGTCACATAGTCGGCGGCGTTATAGCCGGGCGCCGGGTTCTCCTTCAGCAGCTTGCGTTCGCCGGTCTTTGCATTGACCTCATAGGTCCGCGTCGGCGTCGTGAGCGAGGTGTAGGTGTAGCGCAGCCAGTCGGTCGCCGGCTCGGCATTGACGCCGATCGTCATGGCATAGGCCGGTTCGTCGCTCGCGATGAAGCTGCTCTTGCCTGTCGTCGTCAGCGTTCGCAGCCGCTTCAGGCCGCCGGAGCGTTCGTTGATGGCGGTGAAGCCGTCGAACAATTCATAGCTGTCGATGAAGACCTTGGGGTCGTGAGCGACCATGTCGCGCCACTTGGTCCGGTCGCCCCAGGGCGTGCCGTCTGCCAGCGTCATCAGACGGTAATTGGGGGCATTCCAATCCGTCCGGATCACCCAGTTTCCGCCCAGATGGTCGGCCGTGTAGCGAAAGTCGCGCTGGCGCGGCGCCAGGATGGTGAACGCCCCGGGGCGCGCGGCCGAGGTGCAGCGCTGTTCGTTGCTGACGGTGCTCTGCAAGTAGAAACAGATATACTTGTCCGACTTTGTCCGGCCGAGCGCCATGTAGAAGGTGCTGTCGGTTTCCTTGTAGATCACCGTATCGGCGCCGATCGCAGTCCCCAGCACGTGACGCTTGACGGTATTGCCCAGCAGCGTCGTCGGATCCTTGTCGATATAGAAAACGCTCTTGCCGTCGTCGGCCCAGATGGCGGCACCGCCGTCGACGTTGGGAATGACGTCGGCAAGCTGTGCGCCGGTGCGCAGGTCCTTGAACTTTACCACCCATTGCCGCCGCCCGACGGTATCTTCGCCATAGGCGACCAAATTATTGTCGGGGCTGACCTCGACGGAGTCGAGGGCAAAGAAGCCCTTCCCTGCGGCCATCGCGTTCTGGTCGAACATGATTTCTTCGGGCGCGGTCATATTGCCCTTGCGGCGCGCGGTGATCGGGTAGTCCTTGCCGGCCTCGAACCGGGTGTAATACCAATAGCCGTGCTTCAGGTAGGGGACGCTCGCGTCATCCTGTTTGATGCGGCCGACGATTTCGGAATACAGGGCCTCCTGCAGCGGCTTCGTTGGCGCGAGAATGGCGTCGGCATAGGCATTTTCACCATTCAAATTGGCAAGCATTTCCGGATTCTTGCGGGTGTCGTCGCGAAGCCAGTAATAATCGTCATTGCGCGGCGGCACGCCGTCGGGACCCTTAACGAGAAAAGGCTTCCTGGCTGCGACCGGCGGCGTGGCGGTTTGCGCCTGGGCGGCGAACGGCAGCGCCAGCACCAGCGCGGTCGTCAAACGAAGCGACATGATCATCCCCTAAACCATTGGCGAAGCTGGGCGCTTCGGCTGTTTTCCAACGCTAACAGGCACCTGCCTGGGCGGCAATCGCTGCTGGTAACTCATCCTTCGATCCGCAGGAACCGTGCGGCATTGTCGTGAAGAATGTCACGCTTCTGGGCTTCGGTAAGAAAGGGCGCGTCGCGTATCCCGGCGATGGCCGTGTCGATCGCTCCCGGCCAGATCATCTGGTCGGAGCCGAACATGATTCGTTTTGCAAATCCGGCGTCGACCAGCCGTTTCAGATAGGCATGAAAGTCGCTCCGACGAAACGCGTAGTCGATGATGCCCGTATCGACGTAGACTTGCGGATGGGCATAGAGCAGCGCGATCATGTCATCGGCGAAAGGCCAGCCGGCGTGCATGACGTACAGGCGCAGGCGCGGATGCCGGACGAGCACGTCCTCGAGCAACGTCGCCCGGCTCATCGTCATCCTCATTTTTGGGGACGCGACATAGGCGATTCCCGGCGGACCGGGCCCGACATGGACGCCAACGGGTATGTCGAGTTCCTCGGCCAGCGCGTAATAGGGCTCGAGGCTCGGATCGTTCGGCGGCACGCCGTCATATTGCGCGACGATTTCGCCGAGCACCTGAAGGTGCCCGGCCTTGTGCGCGCCGCGCAGAGCCGCGATCGACGGCAGGTCGATGTTGCCGATGGCGCTGATGACCCGGTCGCCGCCGGCGGCTTTCCATTCAGCGACACGGTGTTCGCTACCGCTGACGACCGCGAGCATATTGTGCTTCACCAGCTGGGCGAGGCTTTGCTGGCGCAGCGCCTCGAGCGTCGGTGACGATTTGACCGGGTGGACGCAGTCGGGCGCACTGGAAAAATCGCGAAGATAGTCGGTGATCGGCCTTCCGGGATCGCGGGCGGGCCAGACGTCATAGGGTGCGCAAACGGTCACGGGCGGCGGCCCGTAACTGTCTATCGCTTCCTCTGCGTGCATGTGCATGTCGATGATCGCGTAGCGCGGCGCCGCGACGGCGGGGCAGGCGAACGCCAAAGCAATGATCACGAACAACAGTCGCATGGTCGTTTCCCCCGTTTAGATGTTCAGCCCGTCGTCGCCGCGACGATTGCCGCCCAACTTGCCTCGTCGATCACTTCGATGCCCAATTCGGCGGCCTTTTTGAGTTTCGATCCGGCACCCGGTCCTGCCACGACGAGATCGGTCCTGGCGCTCACCGATCCCGCCGTCTTCGCGCCCAGCGCCTCGGCCTGCGCCTTGGCTTCGTCACGGCTCATCGTCTCGAGGGCGCCGGTAAAGACAACCGTCTTGCCGGTGACCGAGGACGCCTTGACGTTTGAGACATAGGCGGGCGGATTTACCTCGCCGAGCAGGTCGGCCCAGGCGGCGCGGTTGTGCTCTTCGTGGAAGAAATCGACGAGCGCCTTGGCGACGACGGGTCCGACGCCTTCGACCGACGACAGCTCGGTCACCGCCTCTTCGTGCTGAGCGACTTCGGCAACGCGCTCGACCGTGCCGAACGCCTTGACGAGGTCGCGCGCCGTCACGCCGCCGACGTGGCGGATGCCAAGCCCGAACAGGAAGCGCGCCGGATCGGGCGAGCGCCGCGCCTCGATGCTGGCAAGCAAAGTGTCGACCGACTTCTCTTTCCAGCCTTCGCGCGACAGCAGTTCCTGGCGGTGCGCCTTCAGCCGGAAGATATCGGCAGGGCTGTGCAACCAGCCGAGCCCGAAGAATTCGACGATGGTCTTCTCGCCGAGCCCGTCGATGTCGAGCGCACCGCGCGAAACGAAATGCTTCAGCCGCTCGATGCGCTGCGCCGGACAGATCAGGCCGCCGGTGCAGCGGACATCGACCTCGCCCTCTTCTGCCACGGCTTCGGACCCGCACTCCGGGCAATGATCGGGGAAAACGAACGCGGGTCGCTCGGCCGAGCGCGCGATTACATCCACCACCTGCGGAATGACGTCGCCGGCGCGCTGGACAACGACACGATCGCCGGGGCGGACGTCAAGTCGGGCGATCTCGTTGCGGTTGTGGAGCGTCACGTTCGATACGACGACCCCGCCGACGGTGACCGGCTTGAGGCGACCGACCGGCGTGAGCTTTCCGGTCCGGCCGACCTGGATATCGATGGCCTCGAGCGTCGTTTCGGCGCGCTCCGCCGGAAATTTGTGTGCGATCGCCCAGCGCGGTGCCTTGGCCACGAAGCCCAGGCGCGCCTGCCAGTCGAGCCGGTCGACCTTGTAGACCACGCCATCGATGTCGAACGGCAGGTCTGCCCGCTGCCGCTCGATCGCGCGGTAATGCGCCAGCGCGACGTCGACCTCGGGCGCCAGATCGAATAGCGCACTGACCGGCAGGCCCCAGGCCGCGATCTGATGCATGACGGCGGACTGCGTATCCCCCGGCACCGCCGACGCTTCTCCCCAGCCATGCGCCAGGAAGCGCAGCGGGCGGCTGGCCGTGATGGCCGCATCTTTCTGGCGCAACGAGCCGGCGGCGGCATTGCGCGGATTGGCGAACTGGCGCGCGTCCTTGCCCGTCGCCTCGGCCTCGGTCCGCAAGCGGCCGTTGAGGGCGGCGAAATCGTCTTTTGCCATGTAGACTTCGCCGCGGATTTCGAAAACGGCGGGGACGACCGCTCCACCGTGGAGCTGCTGGGGAATGTCCCCGATGGTCCGCACATTGGGGGTCACATCCTCCCCCACCATGCCGTCGCCCCGCGTTGCCGCCTGGACGAGGACGCCGTTTTCGTAGCGCAGCGAACAACTCAGCCCGTCGATCTTGGGCTCGGCGGTCAGCGCAACCGGCGCGTCGTCGGGCAAATTGAGGAACCGGCGAACCCGGCCTGCGAAGTCGCGAACCTCGTCATCGGCAAAGGCGTTTTCGAGACTGAGCATCGGCCGGGCATGGGGTACCTTGGCGAGTGGCGAGCTCGCGGGCGCGCCGACCAGTTTCGACGGAGAATCCGGGCGGACAAGGTGTGGAAACGCCGCCTCGAGCGCCGCATTCTCGCGCACCAGCGCGTCGTAATCCGCGTCCGAAATCTCCGGCGCGTCATTGTCGTGATACAGCCTGTTGTGCCGCGCAATCTCGCGCGCGAGACGCATCAGGCGGTTGGCGGCTTCGGCTTCGGTCATGCCGCCTGCTCTAGAACGTGTCGGGCGGACGACGCAACGCACCGTCCGCCCATGGCCTTACTGCTTCTTGAGCGTGAATTCGTCGGTTGTACCCGCCCTCAAATTCTTGGCCTTCAGCGTGATCGTCGTGTCGTCCACAGGCGTGTAGACATATTCGCCCACCGGCTTTCCCGCGACAAAGTCGGTTTCCTTGAAGCCCTTGCCCTCGGCGACGACGGCAATCATCGTGCCGGCCTTGTCGCCCACCAGCGGCACCTGCGGCCCGCCAAGCTTTGCCTCGTAATGTTCGCCCGTCGGAAACCGCTGTGTGACGGTACCGTCCTTCATGCCGATGGTGGCGGTGATCGCCTCATCCGCAAGCTGCGCACCGTCGGTGACCCCGACCCAGCTGCCGCTCGCGGCATGGGCGCCTGCGGGTGCCGGCCCCGTACGCTTTGACTTCGTGGAATTCGTTATGAGCTTTCCCTCGGCATTGTCGGACGACGTCGAGGTGTACGTCAGCATATCGCCGTCCACCGACAATTCTGCCTTGTTGGTCCCGACGACAACGCCTTTGCGATAGCGCGTCATTTCCAGCGCATTGGCATCGACGATCTTGACCGCCATCGCATCCCAATAATCGCGGCCCGCCACCGGATGGGGATTGCCGTCGGCCGGGATCTTGAACGGCGGCGTGCACGAGGTGCAGTCATATTGACCGCCCGCAATCGTGAACACATCGGGTTTGGTCGACAATTTGGCCGAAGCGACATCGGCCTTGTAGGTGCCGTCGATGGTCGGGCCGCTAACAGCAGGCGTGCAGGCGGCGAGCATTAGGCCGCCGACGGCGGCATGGATCGAGAAGCGCATCAATTTTTCCCCTGGTTTAAACGCAAGCGAATCAGTTTTTCTGGACGCGACCTTGGTCACGCTAACAGGCGTTCATTCAGGCGGCAACCAGACGGGCAGCCTGGGCCCTGGCCTCATCGGTCACCTCGGCGCCCGAGAGCATGCGGGCGATTTCCTCGCGCCGTTCACCGGCGTCGAGGGTGCGCAGGTTGGTCCGGGTGACGAGCCCGTCAGAATTCTTGGCGATCAGAAGATGATGGCCCCCGCGCGCGGCGACCTGGGGGGAATGGGTCACGACGAGCAGCTGCGTCCGGGCGGCGAGCCGCGACAGGCGTTCGCCGATGGCGCTCGCCACGGCACCGCCGACCCCGCGATCGATCTCGTCGAAGATCATCGTTGCAGCCGCGCCTTCCTCCGCCAGCGCGACCTTGAGGGCAAGGATGAAGCGCGAGAGTTCGCCCCCCGACGCGATTTTCAACAAGGGGCCGAATGGCGCGCCGGGATTGGTCGAGACTTCGAATTCGATGCGGTCGGCGCCATCGGCACTTTCGGGGCCGCTGGCGACCACCGTGCGGAAGCGCGCGGCGTCGAGCTTCAGCGGCACCAGTTCGCCGGCGACGGCAGCGTCCAGCCGCATTGCTCCTGCCTGGCGCGTCCCGGTCAGTGCGTCGGCAGCAGCCCGATACGCCGCGCGTGCGGCCTTGGCCTCGCGCGCCAACCCGGCGAGCCCCTCCCCGCCAGCCTCGATCGCCGACAGCCTTCCCCGCAGCTCCGCGGCAAGGGTGGCAAGTTCATCGGGCTGGACCCTGTGCTTGCGGGCCATGGCACGCAGGTCGAACAGGCGGGTTTCCTCGGCTTCCAGCCGGGCCGGATCGAACGACAGCGCTTCGGCTGCCGCACGCAGATAGTCCTCCGCGAACGATCCCTCAATGATAGCGCGATCGACCGCGGCCAGCGCCTCGGCAAGCTGTGGGTGGTCGGCCGCAATCCGATCGAGCGCGCGGGCGGCCTGGCGCAGTTTCGACAGTCCGCCATCGGCAGCAGCGACAAGCGCGTCGATGGCTTCGAGATCGTCGGCGACTCTGGCGCCCTTCTGCATCGCCGCGCGCGACGTGCTGAGCGCCTCTTCCTCACCCGGTGCCGGATTCAGCGCCTCGAGCTCGGCCACAGCGTGGGTCAGCCAGTCACGGTCGGCCTCGGCATGGGCAAGCGCGTCCTGCGCCGCGGCGAGCGCTGATTCGGCAGCGCGCATCTTCGCAAAAGCCGCGCGTACCGGGACCAGGTCCGATCGCGCAAAAGCGTCGAGCAACGCACGATGGCCAGCCGGGGCGAGCAGGCCGCGATCGTCGTGCTGGCCATGAATTTCGACCAGCCCTTCCCCCAGCGCCCGCAGCAGCGCGCTTGAGACAGCGACATCGTTGACGAACGCGCGGCTGCCGCCATCGGCCTTCACGATACGGCGAACGATCAACGGTTCGCCAGGCTCGGGATCGATGCCGTTGGCCGCAAGCAGCGCATCGGTCGCATCGTCGCGCTCGAAGGTGGCCGCGACGCTGGCCTGGTTTGCACCTTGCCGCACCAGTCCGCTTGCCGCGCGCGCCCCCAACGCCAGGCCAAGCGCATCGAGCAGGATCGATTTACCCGCCCCCGTCTCACCGGTGATGACGGTCAACCCGCCGGCGAAATCGAGGTCGAGCGCCTCGATCAGCACGACATCGCGGATGGAGAGCGCGAGGAGCATGGCGTGCCTTACCTCGCGAGGAACAAAAGGGGAAGCGTCGTGCGCCTCAGGCGGGATGCTTCTGCATCAGGTCGAACGCGCGCTGGTACCACTTGCTGCCCGGATAGTTCGCGCCGAGCACGGCCGCGGCTTTCTTCGCTTCTTCGGGCACGCCCAGCGCCAGATAGCTTTCGGTCAGGCGCTGCAAGGCTTCTGGCGTGTGCGACGTCGTATCATATTCGTCGACGACCTTGCGAAAGCGCGTCACGGCCGCGAGCCATTGGCCGCGTCGCTGGTAGAAACGGCCGATTTCCATTTCCTTACCGGCAAGGTGATCGCGGATCAAATCGATCTTGAGACGCGCATCGCCCGCATAACGCGAGTCGGGATAGCGCCGGATGATGTCATTCATCGAATCGAGCGCCTGCTGCGTGATCTTCTGGTCGCGCGTCACGTCGCTGATCTGCTCGTAATAATCGAGCGCAATCAAATAATAGGCATAGGGCGCGTCTTTGTTGCCCGGGTGAATCGACAGGAAGCGCTGCGATGATTCGATCGACTTCTGATAGTCGTGCCCCATGTAATAGCTGAACGCGCTCATCAGCTGGGCGCGGCGGGCCCACACCGAATAGGGATGCTGGCGCTCGACCTCGTCGAACAGGATCGCGGCCGTCGTATACTGGCGCCGGTCGAGCCGGTCCTTCGCCGCCGAGTAGAGCGTGTCGACATCGCGGGCGACATAACCGATGTCGCCCTTCTTGCGGTTGGTCGCGCAACCGGCGGTGAGGGCGATTGCGGCGAGCGCGGCAATGGTGGCGGAACGGCGGAAGGATTTACGCATCGGCGGCGTCTTAGCGGGGTTGGCGAGGCGCGCCAAGCGGAACCGACATGACGGGCAACCGTTCGCCGTCCACTTGTCGAAGCGCCAGTCTTCCTCATAAGCACCGCAACAACGGGCCACCGAAGGATTTCGCCATGCCAGCCACTCGCCTGACCACCCTGAGGGTCGAGAAGCCCTGGGGCCGCCACAAGCTCTGGCCGGGATTCGGCGATGTGGCCGAGGGCGGCGCGCCTGTCGGAGAAATATGGTTCGATGCCGGGCCCGGGGCCGATCCCGAATTGCTCGTCAAATATCTGTTTACCAGCGAACGACTGTCCATCCAGGTCCACCCCGACGATATCGCGGCGCAAGCAGCAGGGCACCGGCGCGGCAAGGACGAGGCGTGGCTTGTACTCGCCGCCGAACCCGAGGCGACGATCGCGCTCGGCACGCGCGAGGTCACGAGCCGCGAGGCGCTGGCCGCCGGTGCACTCGACGGGGCAATCGTCGACATGATGGACTGGAGGGCGGTCAAGGCGGGCGACTTCATATACTCCGCAGCGGGCGCGGTGCACGCGATCGGCGCGGGGATCACCTTGATCGAGGTTCAGCAGAACGTCGACCTGACCTATCGCCTCTACGACTATGGCCGCCCACGCGAGTTGCATCTGGCGGAGGGAATCGCGGTGAGCGACCCTGTTCCCTATGACGCGCCGCCGATCGTCGGCGACATCGGCAATGGCCGTGAAATCCTGTGCGAAGGCGGCAAATTCGTTCTCGAGCGCTGGTCATGGAAAGGAGAAAGGGCGGTCACTCTGCCCCCCGACGTGCAAGCCTGGCTTGTGCCTGTCACCGGAAGCGGCATCATCGACGGCAATGCGTTTCGCGCGGGCGAATGCTGGATCGTCGACGGCGAGAGCGAGGTCGCGCCAGGGGCCGGCTGCGACTTGTTGTTTGCCTATCCCCTGGCCCAGCGCCTGCCCCTGTTCACTCAGTCCTGAGCCCCCGCGCCGAGAGGATTGCCTCGACCCGTCGCGCGAGGCTTTCGAGCTGGGCGATGATTGCCGTGTTCCGCAAGCGACGTGGGGCAGGATCGATGGCGCACAGCGTGCCGTAGAAGCTTGCGTCCGCAAGTCGCAGGGGTAGCGAAGCATAGCTCTGGAAGCCGTAGAGCGGCGGGGTCGGGTGCAGGTACCAGTCGCGGTCGTGCTCGGCATGGTCGATCACGACGCGTTGACCACTCTTTCGAATCTCGCTGCAGATCGTTGTCGCGACCTCCAGCTCATCGCCTGGCTTCAGCCCGAATTCAATCTGGTCGAGCACCTGGCAGGCGATCCAGCGGTGATCCGTGACTCGGGCGACTGCGGCAAAACCCATGCCGGTGATGGCGCAGACATCGGCCAGGATTTCGGCGATTTCGGGATCGTCGCCCAACAGCGCGACCTGCATTGCCAATCTGTCACGCATCATCTGCCAATTTCGCCCCGCGCCTGAAGTCGCCCATGGCCAAGAAACAAGCACGCCCGGGCAAGCGGCGGCTGCGCGCATAGCATAACCGCAACTTATCCACGATAACACGCTGCCATGCTGCGTGTGCTGACCCTTTCAACCCTGTTTCCCGATGCTACCCGGCCGACATTCGGCCCATTCGTCGAGCGGCAGACGCTGGGCTTGGCGGCCCATCCCGACGTCGAATTGCGCGTTATGGCGCCGATCGGAATTCCACCGCTGGGTCGCTTCCACCCCCGGTACCGCGGCCTCGCCCAATTGCCCGATGTCGAGACGTGGAAGGGACTCGCCGTTTACCGGACCCCCTTTGGCCACATCCCCGGTGTCGGCGGCGGCTGGGACGCGCGGGCGCTGGCGCGCGCCCTGCGACGTCCGCTGAAGGGTATTCGCGAGCAGTTCAACTATGATGTCATCGATGCCCAGTTCTTTTGGCCCGATGGTCCGGCGGCCGTGGCCCTGGGGAGCGAACTTGGCGTCCCGGTCTCGATCAAGGCGCGCGGTGCCGACATCCATTACTGGGGAAACAACCCGGCAACCGCCGCACAGGTGGTCGCCGCCGGCAGAGCGGCGGAGGGCCTGCTCGCCGTCTCCGCCGCGATGAAGGCCGACATGGTCGCGCTCGGCATGCCGGGCGAGCGCATTGCGGTGCACGAGACGGGAGTCGACAAGACAATCTTCCGCGTCCGCGACCGCACAGCCGCCAAGGCGGCGCTCGCGATTCGGGGCCCGCTGATCGTAAGTGTCGGCGCGCTGATCGAGCGCAAGGGCCAGGCGTTCGTCATCGACGCCCTGCCCGCCATTCCCGACGCGACGCTGGTCCTCGTCGGCAAGGGCGAGGACGAAGATGCGCTTAAGGCGCGCGCGCAAGGGCTGGGCGTCGCCGACCGTGTACGTTTCATGGGCACGCTGCCGCAGCGTGTGATTGCCGACTGGCTGGCCGCCGCCGATGTGATGGCGCTCCCCTCAGCCTCGGAAGGGCTCGCCAATGCGTGGGTCGAGGCGCTCGCGTCCGGCACACCGGTCGTGACTTGCGACGTCGGCGGCGCGCGCGAAGTGATCGACCGGCCGGCGGCGGGGCGAATGGTCGACCGCGACGCAGCGCGCATCGGATCGGCAATTGCGGATCTGCTCGCGGCGCCGCCCGACCGCACTGCGGTGGCAGCCTGTGTCGACCGGTTCAGCTGGGAAGCGAATACCGCGGCGCTCTACGCGCATCTGGCTGCGCTCCGCAACCGGGGTCGGCGGTCCTAGACCTGCCCCTCGTCGCGGCGGGTGACGCGCTCGGCACCGCTCGCCGCCTTGCTTTCCACCTTGCGGTCGAAATTCTCCGGGCGCAGCCCCAGCAGCAGCAGAAGCGACGACGAAACATAGATCGACGAATAGGTTCCGACGATGATGCCCAGCATCATCGCCGCCGTGAAGCCGCGCAGCACGTGGCCGCCGAACAGCAGCAGCGACGTCAGCGCCAGCAGAATGGTCAGCGAGGTCATGACGGTCCGCGGCAGGGTTTCGTTGACCGAGAGATCGATCAGCGCCCCCATGTCCATCTTGCGGTATTTGCGCATGTTTTCGCGGATACGGTCGTCGATGACGATCTTGTCGTTGATCGAATAGCCGATGATCGTCAGCACCGCGGCGACGATGTTCAGATCGAATTCGAGCCGCGTGATCGCGAAGAAACCGAGCGTCATGAGGAGATCGTGCCCGATCGCGACAAAGGTCGAGACGCCAAACTGCCATTCGTAGCGGAACCAGCTGAAGATCGCGATCGCGAGCACGGCGATCAACACGGCCAGCGATCCCCAGAAGATGAGCTCGTTCGAGACCTTGCCCGACACGGCATCCTGGCGTGAGAACTTGGCACCCGGAAAGGCCTGGGCGAGCGCGGCATTCACCTTGCCCACCACGGCGTTGGTCGCGCCCGGGTCGTTCGATTTCGGCAGGGGCAGCTTGATCTGCACCGTATTGGCGCTGTCGAGCTGTTGCAGCTGCGCCTCTCCCACGCCAAGACCGTCGACGACCGCACGCACCTTGTCGAGCGAAGGTGGCGCCGTGAACGTTTCCTCGATCATCAGGCCGCCGACGAAGTCGACGCCCAGGTTCAGGCCGCGCACGCCGACCGCCACGACAGACAGGATGCTGAGCAGCATCGTCAGGCCGAACGCCCAGTTGCGCAGCTTCACGAAGTGGATGTTGGTGTTGTCGGGAACGAGTTTGAGCAAACGCATGGAGTCGGTCCCGGATCAGATATGCAGATCGGCCGGACGCGTCCGGCGAATATAGCGCGCCGCCAGCATCCGCGTGAAGAACACGGCGGTGAAATAGGACACGAAAATGCCGATCAGCAGCACGATCGCAAAACCCTTCACCGGCCCCGATCCCATCAGCAGCATGACGATGCCCGAAATGAAATGGACGGTGTTCGCTTCGAAGATCGTCCGGCTCGCTTCCTTGTAGCCAAGCTCGACAGCCTGTGCGGGCGGTCGTCCGCGCCGTCGCTCCTCGCGGATGCGCTCGTTGATCAGCACATTGGCATCGACCGCCGTGCCGATGGTCAGCACGAAGCCGGCGATGCCCGGCAAGGTCAGCGTCGACCCGAAAAAGGCCATGACGGCGAGGATGATGAACACGTTCAGCACCACCGCGAGATTCGCATAGACCCCGAACCGGCCATAGGTCACGAGCATGAACACGATGACGAGGATCGTGGCGATGACCGCTGCGGTCACGCCCTTGTTGATCGAGTCCTGGCCGAGCCCCGGACCCACGGTCCGTTCCTCGATCACTTTCAGCGGCACGGGCAATTTGCCCGACCGCAGCTGGATCGCCAGCGCGTTGGCGCTTTCGACCGTGAAGCTGCCCGAAATCTGCGCGGAGCCGCCCAGGATCGGCTCGTTGATGTTCGGCGCCGACAAGACGACATTGTCGAGGATCATGGCAAAGGGCTTGCCGGTGTTTTCCTGCGTGACGCGCGCGAACTTGCGGCTGCCCTGGCTGTTGAACTTGATGTTCACGACCGGCGCGTTCGACTGCTGGTCGAAGCCCTGGGTCGCGTCCGCAAGTTCGTCGCCGTTGATGATGACGCGGCGCTTGACCGCGATGACGGGCGCCCCGCCGCGCGCTTCGGGATAAGGCAGGATCTGGCTACCCGGTGGCGGCGTACCCTTGGCAACATCGGCCGGATCGGCGGTCAGGTCGACCAGCTTGAACTCGAGCTTGGCGGTCTTGCCGAGCAGGTTCTTGAGCGCCTGCGGATCCTGGAGGCCGGGCACCTGCACGATGATTCGATCGGTCCCCTGACGGATGATCGTCGGCTCGCGCGTCCCCAGTTCGTCGATGCGCCGGCGCACGACTTCGGTCGCGACCTGCATCGCGCTTTCGACGGCTGCGTTCAGGCCGGCCGTGGTCGGTGTCATCGTGACGCGCGCGGAATCGACGACGCGAACGTCGAAGTCGCGCTGCCCGGTCACGCCAACGGGGCTCGTCAGCGTACGGACTTTTTCCACGGCCGCATCGACCTGCGTCGGGTTGCGGACGAAGAAGCTGAGCGCGCCATCGGTCGTCGCGATATCGCCGATCTCGATTTCGGGCGTGGCGCGGCGCAGTTCGCTCCGCACCGCATCTTCCATCAGGTCGAGCCGCTGCTTGGCGACGTCACCCGTTTCCGCCTCGAGCAGCAAATGGCTGCCGCCCGAAAGGTCGAGGCCCAGGTTGATGCGCGGCGCCGCCCCGATGCCAAGTCGCTTGGCGGTGGACTCGGGCATCAGGCTGGGAATGGCGAGCAGGACGCCGGTCACGAGGACCAGGACGATCGCCCAGACTTTCCAACGCGGGAAATCGAGCATGTTAGTCGTTCGCTGCCTTGCCGGGCGTGTTGGTAACAACGTCGCCCAGGCTGGTCTTGATCGCCTTCACGCGCACATTCGGCGCGATTTCAACTTCGACCGTGTCGGCATCGACCTTGGTCACCTTCCCCATCAGGCCTCCGCCGGTCACGACCTGGTCGCCCTTTTTCACGGCAGCAAGTTTTGCGGTGTGCGCTTTCGCGCGCTGTTGCTGCGGGCGAAAGATCAGGAACCAGAAAACGACGAAGATCAGCAGCAGCGGCATCATCTGAAGCAGGAGCGCTGAAAAGCCGTCGGGCGCAGCAGCGGCACCGGCGGCTTGCGCATAGGCGGGGGACGTGAACATCGGTCTTTGTTAAGCCTGTGATCGGGAAAGGCGCGCGCCTAACAGAGGGGCGGCGCTCGCGCAACCAGCGGGGCTTGCGAGCGGCCGATGTGGGGCAGCCCAGAACGCGCAGCGCGGGTGGAACGATAGCACTGCTATCTTCTCGCGCCGGACGCGTTGGTCGGGACGACAGGATTCGAACCTGCGACCCCCACACCCCCAGTGTGATGCGCTACCAGGCTGCGCTACGTCCCGACCGAAGGCGCGCGTTTAGGCAAGCCGCGCCGGATTGGCAACCGCCGCTTGCACCGATCGAATATGCGCTGTCCTACAGAGAACCGATCTGGTTATCTCGTATCCGAATCGGAAGCGCAGGAGGTTCAAGATATGGACATCGACCAGATCATCGAGGCGGTCATCGATCGCGAAGGCGGGTACAGCGACCATCCGGCCGACCGGGGCGGGGCGACGCGATGGGGCATTACCGAAGCAGTCGCGTGCGCGCATGGCTATCGCGGCGACATGCGCGCATTTCCCCGCGCCGAGGCGGCGACCATCTACCGCCGCGCCTATTGGTCGAGGCCCGGTCTCGACCGCGTCGCCACCCTGGCGTCCGCTGTCGCGGCCGAGCTGTTCGATACCGGGGTCAACATGGGCCCTGCGGTCGCCGTATCGTTCCTGCAGCGCGCGCTCAACGCGCTCAACCGCGGCGCATCCGACTATCCAGACATCGTGCCCGGGCCGCGTGTCGACGACGCCACGCTGGCGGCGCTTTCGGCATTTCTCAAGCGGCGCAAGCCCCATGGCGAGGCTGTCCTGCTGAAGGCAATCGAAGCGCTGCAGGGCGAACGCTACCTCCACCTCGCCGAACGCCGCCCGGCCAATGAGGCTTTTCTGTACGGCTGGCTCGCCAATCGCCTCGGCTGACCAGGTGACAGCATTTCAGGTGTGACTTTTGTGAACTTTGGAGACCGACATGCCCATCATCGATTCACTGATTGCCCCCATTTCCAGCCTGATCGACAAGATCATTCCGGACCCGCGTGCGCGCGACGCGGCAAAGCTCGAGCTGCTCAAGCTGCAGGGATCGCAGGACATGGAAGCGCTGCGGACGCAATTGTCGGCCATCGTCGCCGAGGCCAACAGTGCCGACCCCTGGACAAGCCGCGCGCGGCCCTCGTTCCTCTATGTCATGTACGCGATGATCCTCTGGTCGATCCCGATGGGCCTGATCGCGGCCGTCCAGCCCAAAATGGCGTCGAATATCGCGGCGGGCATGACGGCCTATCTGCTCGCAATTCCCGAATCGATGTGGGCACTCTTCGGCACGGGTTATCTGGGCTACACAGCGGCGCGGAGCTGGGGTAAGGCGCGGGGGTTCGAGAAATAACAACGGTCGCACCTCGCTGGAACGGACACAGCCCTGACTTGACGCACAAGGGGGACTGCACATGAACAATTTGGGGCCGGCGCCAGCCAGCCATGGGCTTGTCGAACGCGTGAAGGGCATTCTCCTCGCGCCAAAACTCGAATGGCCACGCATCGACGCAGAGCCGTCCACGATCGCCGACATTTACAAGAACCATGTCATCCCGTTGGCCGCCATCGGGCCGGTGGCTACGCTGATCGGCGGGCAAGTTTTTGGGCATGGTGCATTCGGCATCGTTTACCGGCCGACATTCCTGAGCGCGGTCGCAACTGCGGTCGTCAGCTATGTCCTGACATTGGCGATGGTCTTCATCCTGTCGCTGGTGATCGACGCACTTGCACCGCAGTTTGGCGGTGTGAAGAACAAGGTCTCGGCGTTCAAGGTTGCCGCCTATGGCGCGACCGCCGGCTGGGCGGCCGCTATCTTCGGGTTGATTCCTGCCCTCAGCTTGATCGGGTTGCTTGGCGGACTCTACAGCCTCTATCTCATCTATCTCGGCCTTCCCGTCCTCATGAAGGCACCCGAGGACAGGGCGGTCGGTTATACCGGCGTCGTCATCCTCGTCATGATTGTCGCCGTGCTGCTCGTCAGCGTGATAACCGCGCCCATTGCGCTGATGTTCGGCGGCGGCGGGCTCGTATCCAGCGGTGGCACCCTGTCGGGCAGCGTCAATGTGCCAGGCGCCGGGTCGCTCGACATGGGTAAGCTCGAACAAGCGACCAAGAGGATGGAAGCCGCGGCTGAGCGAGCGAAAAACGGGCAGGCCCCGGCAGTGATTGCGCCCGACGTCTTGCAAGCCCTGCTGCCCGCATCGCTCAACGGCTTGCCGCGCACCTCGATCGAGAGCCAGTCCGGCGGTGCCGGCGGGATCGGCGGCTCCAATGCCGAAGCGCGTTATGGCTCGGGCGACAGCGAGATCCGGCTGTCTGTGACCGACATGGGGTCGATGGGCGGCCTTGCGGCACTTGGCGGGGCCTTCAACGTCCAGTCGTCCAAGCAGGAAGGCACGAGCTACGAAAAGGTCGGGAAGGTCGACGGTCGCATGACGACCGAGAAATTCGACAGCGCCGACAAGCGCGGCAGCTATGGCACGATCGTCGGCGACCGGGTGATGATTCAGGCCGAGGGGCGCGCGAACTCGATCGATGTGTTGAAGGCCGCAGTGGCGGGAGTCGACCTGGCGAAGGTCGAGGGGCTGGCGAAGGAATAGCGCGCTCAGCGCACCCGTCGCCCGACCCAGACCACCCGCCCGATGATGTCGATCTGGGCGGAGTCGCGGTCGGGCCATGACGGATAGGCAGGATTGTCGCTGCGGACGGTAAACCGACGCCCTTCCGGATTCATCGCGATCCGCTTGACGTTGAGCGCGTCGTCGAAGCGCAACACATAAATGCCGTCGCGAAGCCGGTCGCCGGCGTCGCTGCGATCCACCAATATGTCGTCGCCGTCGCCCAGCGTCGGGTTCATCGAATCGCCACTGACCTGGATCATCGACAGCATCCCTGCATTGCCGAGCGCCCGAACAGAACGCGCGTCGAGCACGAACTCGCCCGCCGCCGCGTCTTCCGCGTCGAGCGCACCCGCACCGGCCGAGGCGCCGACTGCAAGTCGCGGGATGCGAACGAAATCGGCGCCTCGACGCGCCTGAGGCCTGGCTATGACCGTCGCCCGCGGCCCGCCGAGCACGGCCTCATCGACGCGGAAATAGCGCGCCAGTGTCCGGCGATCCTCTTCGTCGAGCTTGCGCGGCGTCCCGCGCCGGATGAACTGCTGGATATAGGCAGCGTTTCGGCCCAGCAGCCGCGACAGCGAGGCATAGTCCTCCCCCCGGTCGCGGATCAGCTGGTCGAGGGCAGTGCGGGGGTCAGTCATAGATTTACCATAGCGATAGGAAAAACCCTAGACAAGTAGGAAGATCCCTCTGAGATAGGAAACTCCCTAGCGAATCATTCTTTGGAGCATCGCCATGTTACTTACTCACATCGAAGCATATTTACGGCGCACGGGGATGCCGCCGACTCGGTTTGGACGCGAGGCCGTACGCGATCCACGGCTTGTTCACGACCTGCGCCGCGGTCGAACGGCAGGCGACAGGATCCTTCGCCGCGTCATGACCTATATCGAGGGGGGCGCAAAATGAACGTGGCGGCGGCACTGACCTCGGCCTTTGCCACGCGGCTCGGTCGGCTCGAGGTAACGTCGCACGTCATCGCGCCGTGGCACAGCGCCACGTTTTCCGGCGCACGCCACGCCTTCGGGCTGGTCACCGAAATGCCGGCCGACGTGCAGCTGTTCGCCCGGGAAATTGCGGAGGCCGAAATTGACGTTCCCGGCGGCTTCGTCGCTGACGTCGCGGTGACCCCCTGCCCGACCGGGGATGGGCTGCGGCTGACAATCGACGTGCTGACGATTACGACCTGATCAGACGGCCAGGCGACGCGACGCCAGACGCTGGAGCGTGTCGAGCGCCCGTGCCGCACCGCTCTCGTCAGGCACGTCCCCGTCGCGATTGCGTTCCATCAGATCGCGCATGGCCGAAAGCGGGCCAGCCCCGGGACTCGGCGACCGAAAGGTGGGCGGACCGGGCGGCCGGGGTCCGGCCCGGCGGGCCATCCCCGCCTCGAGCCGACGGATGAGCGTGTCGATGCTGCTTTCGCCAGGCAGAACGGCGAAGTCCGGCGGAGCCGGCGGCAAATCGAATTCCGCAACGTCGAGCGGCGCCTCGAGCGCGGAGGGCTCGATGGCCGCTTCCGGCGTTTCGGCGACGGCGGGCGCCACGATATCCGCAATGGGCGGTGCCGGCTCCATCTCGTCCACAAAGGGTTGGGCGATCGGCGCGGTCTTCAGCGCTTCGTCCGACATGAACGGGGCACCCAGTTCCTTGTCGGCAAAGATCGGGCGGCGCGGCTTATCGAGCGGCGGCAGGGTTTCGGCAAAGGCTGCGAGGTCGAGCAGATCGTCGTCGTCCTGCGCGGGCGAACGTGCGGCAAGGGCGCGCTCGACGACCGTGACGGCAAGCCACATGATGATCGCGACAAGGGCAAAGACGAGCATGACGCCCAGCAGGCGCGCCTTCAGCCCCAGCGGCGGGCGGGCAACGGCCAGTAGCGAGCCCAGTCCGGTCCATCCGATCGCCTGCTCGTACCGCCATTGCGGCATGGCCGCGACGACGATCGCGACGGCCGTACCGAACATGAGCGCAAAGACGGGCGCGAGCGGCAAGCGATCGATGAGAGTCCGGCGTTTAGCCATGAATGCGGTCCTTGTTACCGGGCCGACCCTAGGAGCTTTTGGTAAACAGGTTCGTAACGGGCGATGTTCGACGCCCAGTTGCGCTCGGCCTCGACAAAGGCACGCGCGCGGTCGCGCCGGGCCTCCCAATTCGCCCGGTCGGCAAAGATCGAGGCAAGGGCAGCGGAAGCTGCCGCCGGGTCGTTGGCCTTGAACAAGGTGCCTGTGACGTCGTGCGCGATCAGCTCGCGGTGTCCACCGACATCCGACGCGGCAACCAGCCGACGCTGCGCCATCGCCTCCAGCGGCTTCAGCGGCGTGACCAGGTCGGTGAGGCGCATCTTCTTGCGGGGATAGGCAAGTACATCGGTGAGCGCGTAATAATCCTCGACGCGTTCGTGCGGCACGCGCCCGACAAAGACGATGCGGTCCGCAACGGGCGACGCCGCAGCCTGGGCGCGCAAGGCCGCCTCCATCGGCCCCCCGCCGACGAGCAGCAGCTTTGCCCTGGGGCACGCCACGACCAGCTTGGGCATCGCCGCGATAAGATCATCGATCCCCTCATAATCGTAGAAACTGCCGATGTAGCCGACGACGTCCGCGCCCGTGAGCCCGAGCTCGGCCGCCAGCAACGGATCCGGCGGGATCGGTGCACCGAAAAGCGTGAGGTCGACTCCGTTCGGCGACACCACGATCTTGTCCGGGGCGATGCCGCGCGCGATCAGGTCGCTGCGGAGCCCTTCGCAGATGACCGCTACTGCATCGGCCCGCCGGACCGCCCATGTCTCCAGCGCCTTCGTCACGCGAAAGCGCGCGCTCTTCTCCGTTCCCGTGCCGTTGCCGACGGCCGCGTCCTCCCAGAAAGCCCGGATTTCGTAGACGAGCGGCAGCTTGCGCGCGCGCCCGGCCATGAGCGCGGCGAGCACGTCGAGCACGGGCGAATGCGCATGGATGATATCCGGCCTGAAGCTGTCGATCGCACGGCTGATCCGGCGCGAAAAGGAAGTGATCTCGAGGAGCTCGCCGAGCGGCGCCGGTGCGCCCCGCCCCTTGGCGGTTCGGCCGAAGACCAGCTCGTCGGCGACTTCGGGGTCGGGGCCTGGCGCATAATGGCGCCAGCCTGTCACGCCCATGACGTCCCAACCGCGCGCGACTTGCGCCTTCAGGATCGCGCGCGTCCTGAACGTGTAGCCGCTGTGCAGTGGCAGACTGTGGTCGAGGACGTGAAGGATGCGCATGACCACTCCCCTGCCACATCGCACTTAATGCGACGTCAACCGCCTTGCACTATCTGCAAGCGGCGAACGCAAGATCCTGGGCAGTAAACTACGATGATTGATAATTTCTCGCTCGGGTTGACGCATGCGCTGCTGATCTATGCAGCATGGCGGCTGTGCTTCCGAACCGATCTCGACACCGAAGGCGGGCCGGCACCAAGGCGGGGATGGGGCCGCAAGTAGATGCGCGACCTCGCCTTCGTCCTCTTCCTCCTGTCGCTGGTCGGACTGGGCTTTCGCAGGCCCTTTCTGTTCGTTCTCGTCTATGCGTACGTCGATATCGTGTCGCCACAGCGCCTCACTTACTGGCTGCTCAATGCTGTGCCGGTGTCGTTGATCGCGTTCATCCTGGCCTTTGTCGGCTGGGCCATTGCAGACGACAAGCGCGGGCTGACCATTGCGCCACGCCAGGCCCTGCTGTGCCTGCTGCTCGTCTATTGTGGCGTCACCACTACCGTCGCCGACTTCCCGCTCGATGCTATGGCCAAATGGGACTGGGTCTGGAAGGCGCTCGTCTTTGCCATTTTCCTCCCGCTGACATTGCGCACGAGGCTCAGGATCGAAGCGCTAATGCTGTTCATGGTGTTGTGCGCCGCGTCGATTATCATCGTGGGCGGCATCAAGACGCTCGCCTCGGGCGGCGGCTATGGTGTGCTGAACCTGATGGTGGCGAACAACGCAGGCCTTTACGAAGGCAGCATCCTCGCGACCGTCGCTGTCGCCATCGTGCCAATCATCCTTTGGCTCGCCCAATATGGCACGGTTTTCCCCCCGGACTGGCGCGTGCGCATTTTCGCAGGCGCGCTGATCTTTGCATGTCTCCTCATTCCGGTCGGCACACAGGCGCGAACAGGCCTGGTATGCATCGGCGTCCTTGGCGTGTTGATGCTGCGGCATACAAAGCGCCGGCTGCTGTACCTGGGCTTTGTCGGGATTGGACTCGCCATCGCGATTCCCAACCTGCCCGAAAGCTACACCAAGCGGATGGACACGATCAAAGGGTACCAGGCCGACAGCTCGGCCTCCACGCGGATCGCGGTCTGGAAATGGACGATGGATTATGCCCACGACCATCCCTTTGGTGGTGGCTTTGACGCCTATCGCAGCAACAAACTCCGCATCGACAAGACTTCGGTCGAGGAATCGGGCGGTCAGACCGATGTAGTCCGAACGGTCGAATATGATCAGGCACGCGCCTATCACAGTTCGTATTTCGAGATGCTGGGCGAACAGGGCTGGCCTGGATTGATCCTGTGGCTGGCGATCCACGTCGGAGGCTTGCTGAGCATGGAGCGTCTGCGGTCGCGCGCGAGGCGCTGGGAAGACACGCCCTGGCTGTCGCCCCTGGCAGGTGCATTGATGCAGGCCCACCTGATCTACCTCGTCGGCGGCGCCTTTGTCGGAATTGCCTTCCAGCCGTTCGTCTATATGCTGGTAGGCACCCAGATCGGCCTGTCGACCTACGCAGCGCGACGCCAGAAAGCGGAGAAGACCGGGCTGCGCGCGTCGCCGTTCGACCAAGGGGAACCCGCAACCGGCTGAATGGTTCTGGTCGGATGATCGTGTATGTCGACCCGGAGATGCCGGGCATCAGCCGCAAGAAAGTCCGCAACGGCTGGGGGTATTGGGACCCGAAAGGCAAGCGCATCACCGACCGTGACGAGATCGACCGGCTGAACAAGATCGCCTTGCCACCTGCCTATGTCGATGCATGGTATTGCCCGAGCCCCCATGGCCATATTCAGGCCATCGGCTATGATGCGAAGGGCCGGAAACAATATCGATATCACACGGGATTTCGGGCACAGCAGGAGGCCGCTAAATACGACCGGTGTGCCGATTTCGGCCGCGTATTGCCCCTGCTACGAGCCCAGGTGGAACGTGATCTGAGCGGCAAGCCTACGGCGCGAGATACCGTCCTTGCCGCAATCGTCCGCTTGCTCGACATCGGCCGTATTCGGGTTGGCAACGAAGCCTATGCGAAGTCGAACAAGAGTTTCGGCGCGACCACCCTGCGCAGCCGCCATGCCCGGGTCGTCGGTGGCAAGTTGAGCCTGCAATATCGTGCGAAGTCCGGCGTGATGCGCAAACTGACCGTGACGGATAAAAGCCTGTTGCGCGTCGTACGCCGCGTGCAGGACCTTCCCGGCCAGAACCTGTTCCAGTATCTTAACGACGACGGCACGCCCTGCCCCGTCGGTTCCGCGGACGTGAACGCCTATATCAAGGAAGCGACAGGCGAGGATTTCACCGCCAAGCATTTCCGGACGTGGAGCGCCAGCGTGATTGCGCTGGAGCATGTTGTCGAAGGGGCCAGGACGGAGGGCAAGATCAAGCTCATCGACATCCTGACACCCGTTGCCGAGGCGCTGGGCAACACGCCTGCCATCGCGCGAAAATCCTATGTTCATCCACGGGTGCTCAGCCTGTGCGATGCCGGTGGCGAAGGCATCAGGCTTCCCCGCACGACGCGCTGGCTGTCACCCGTCGAGCGCGCGCTGATCGCCATCCTTGACGAAGGCGCCGAGGCCCTGTCCAAGGCAGCCTGATGAAGAACGTCGTCGACCGTCCCGATCCGCCACTGGCGGAGCGTGTCCAGCAACTGTGGCATGATAGCCTCTACTGGCTGTTCAACCACAGTACGCAGGTCGTCATCGCCGCGACCATGGGCGCCGCGATCGTAGCCTTCCTGCTCGCCACAAAATGGCTGGGCAAGCGCATCTGCGATACCGATCCTGATCGCAACCACTGGCGCAGCGTGCTCGGCAAAGCGCTCGCCAAGACGAAACTCTGGTTCATGGTCGCGGTCGCCGCCGAAATCGTCGCATCCTATGCCCATGCGCCTGCCGATCTGGCAAAAACCATTCATTTTGCGTTTGTCATCGCGACCACCCTGCAGGCTGCGATCTTCGCGCGCGAACTGATCATCGGCTCGATCGAGCACCGCGCAACGGGGCATCACTCGCTGGGCAGCGCGCTCAACATTATCCGGCTGCTGGTCACAGTGACGCTATTTGCCGTGGCGATCGTCCTCATCCTGTCGAACCTGGGCGTCAACGTGACCGGACTCGTTGCCGGGCTCGGCGTCGGTGGCATCGCGATCGGTTTGGCAGCGCAAGGCATTTTCAAGGATTTGTTCGCGGCGCTCTCGATCCTGTTCGACCGTCCCTTCGCAGTGGGCGACCTGATCAAATTCGGTGACGTCATCGGTCGCGTTCATACGATCGGGCTGAAAACGACGCGCATCCGCTCGCTGGACGGCGAAGAAGTGATCATGTCGAACGACAAGCTCCTCGACCAGCAGCTGCGCAATTATCACGGCATCGCGTCACGGCGCATCGTGCTTACGCTGCCGCTGCACTATACGAACCCTACGGCGAAGCTTTCCGGGCTGTGCCAGGCATTGGAGGAAATCGTCGGTGCCATTCCCGACAGCAAGTTCGACCATGCGCTTCTGACTGCGTTCGAGGCCAATGCCGTAACTCTCGAATTGATACTTCATTCGACCAAGGGCGATGCGGACGTCCGCGACCGGGTCCGACACGAGGCGATGGTCGCAACGCTCGCCTATCTCGAGCGCGAGAGGATCGGCATCAGCTATCAGGCAACCGACAAGCCTGCCTTTGCGTCGCCCGCGCCCGCAGTGTCAGGAACCTGAACCGCAGCGCCGCCGTTTCGTCAAAATCGCACCCCCGGGAGACGATCATGGCTGCAGAGCGCTTCTTCGCTGTCGTATGTACCGCTGACATCGAGCGGGCCACCTAATGGTACAGCATGTTATTCGAGCGTTCGCCTGATCGGCGACCAATGCCCTCGCTTTCGGAATGGCATGGCCAGGGCGGGCTGCAAGTGCTTGAGCGACCGGACCGCTCCGGCAAGGGGTTCGTGACCCTGATGGTCGAGAACATCGGCGCGGCGCGCGAAAGCCTGTTGCGGCGCGGGCTGGATGTCGGCGAAAAGCAGCCGGGCGATGTCGCCGGCATTGCTCAGCTGAGCGATCCTGACGGCAATGTGATCACTTTGGCTGCGCCCGCCCGTTAGAGCCCAACGTCGTCAAGGCTCAGCAACGTCGCATTGCCGCCCGCGCTTGTCGTATCGGTCGATGTCACCCGCTCGGCGACAAAGCGATGGAGATAGTGCGGTCCACCCGCCTTGGGCCCTGTACCCGACAGCCCTTCGCCGCCAAACGGCTGGCTGCCGACGATGGCCCCGATCATGCTGCGGTTGACGTAAAGATTGCCGACGCGGGCCATCGCCTCGACCGTTTCGGCATTGCGCGCGATGCGGCTGTGAAGGCCCATCGTCAGTCCGAATCCTTTGGCATTGATGGCGCGGATCGTTGATTCGAGGTTGCCCGCCGTCCACGTTGCAACATGGAGGATTGGCCCGAACCACTCCTGGGTGAGGTCGTCGATCGAGGACAGCCGAATGGCGGTTGGCGGTACGAAATAGCCGTCTGCGGGCGCGGCCACCGTGTAAATCCAGCTCGCCTTTTTCGCATCACGATAGTCCATCAGCCGTTGGTGAGCAGCGGCATCGATTACGGGGCCGACGTCCGTCGCTGGATCGGCCGGGTCGCCGACGACCAGCGTGTCCAGAGCGCCGGCCAGCATTTCGAGCGTCCGTTCCGCGACGTCTTCCTGGACGAGCAACAGCCGCAAGGCGGAGCAGCGCTGCCCCGCCGAACGGAACGCACTCGTCACGACGTCCTGCACAACCTGCTCGGTGAGGGCCGTCGAATCGACGATCATGGCGTTGATGCCGCCGGTTTCGGCGATCAGCGGCACGATGGCTCGGGCCTCGTCGTCGAGCAGGCTGCGCGCGATCCGCTTGGCGGTGGCCGTGGATCCCGTGAAAGCGACGCCGACGACGCGCGGGTCGGCGACGAGTTCGGCGCCGACCTCTGGCCCACCGGTCATCAGCACAAGGGCTTCCGCCGGGATGCCCGCGCTATGTGCGAGTTCGACGGCACGTGCGGCGATCCTTGGTGTCTGTGGCGCCGGTTTGGCGACGACCGTGTTGCCCGTAACCAGCGCTGCTGCGACCTGTCCCAGGAAAATTGCGAGCGGAAAGTTCCAGGGCGCGATGCATGCCCAGACCCCGCGTCCCTCCATCCGCAGCACATTGCGCTCGCCAGTCGGCCCCGGCAGCTCCAGGGGCTGAAGGCCGGTGCGCGCTTGCGTTGCGTAATAGCGGCAGAAGTCGACTGCCTCGCGCACTTCCCCCAAGGCGTCGGGCAACGTCTTCTTCGCCTCGTCGACGAGGATCGCCATCAGCTCTGCGCGATGAGTCTCGAGCAAGTCCGCCAAGCGCTCGAGCGCGCGACAGCGGCTTTCCAGGGAAGCAGCGGACCATGCATCGAAGCCCGTGCTCGCTGCCGCGACGGTTCCTGTTGCCTCTTGGCGCTTTTGCGGGCCACGAACAGCCTCTTCGCGCACCGGCGCGAAGTCACGCAGGGCACGCACCGTATCCGCCAGGATCGTCCGGTCGTGCAGGTCGATCCCGCTCGAGTTTCGCCGTTCTCCGAAAAGATCGGCCGGTAGCGGGATGCTCGGGTGGCGCGCGCCACCGACGGCCGCGATCTTCGCCACCGGGTCGGCGAGTAGATCTGCGTCGGACAGATTCTCGTCCGCTAGCTGGTGAACAAAGCTCGAATTGGCACCGTTCTCCAGCAAGCGTCGCACAAGATAGGCAAGCAGGTCACGGTGCCCACCGACGGGGGCATAGATGCGGCAGTGGTACCCTTCCTCCCGGACAAGACGTTCATACAGCCCCTCGCCCATGCCATGCAGTCGCTGGAACTCGAAGTCGCGCGATGGGCCCGCCCATTCGAGAAGAGTCGCCACCGTCAATGCGTTGTGCGTCGCGAACGCCGGATAGATATTTTTTGCGTCGAGCATGTCGCGCGCGACTGCCATATAGGACACATCGGTCGCGGCCTTGCGCGTAAACAGGGGGTAATCGGAAAGGCCGGCTTCCTGCGTCCGCTTGATCTCACTGTCCCAATAGGCACCTTTGACCAGCCGCGCCGCAATCCGTCGACCCGTACGGCCACCGAGATCATCGGCCCAGCCGATGACCGCGCGGGCGCGCTTGCCATAGGCCTGCACGGCCATGCCAAATCCATCCCAACCTTTGAGTGCGGGCAAGCTGGCCACATTGTCGATGATCGCAAGGCTCATCTCAAGCCGTTCGGACTCCTCGGCATCGACGGTCAGGGCGATGCCGGCCTTTGCCGCCTGAACGGCCAGGTCTTCGAGCATCGCCGTCAGCTCTGGCACGCAGCGATCCCAGTGTGCGACTTCGTAGCGCGGGTGCAGCGCCGAAAGCTTGACCGAGATCGAATGGCCCGCCGCCGGGTTCGCGCCGACAGCCGCAATCGCGTCCGCATAGGATTCCAGATAGCGCGCACCGTCCGGATACGTCCGGGCCGCCTCGCCCAACATGTCAAAGCTGGCCGTGAAACCCTTGTTCTCGGGACGGGTCATCCGCTTCGTAGCTTCGTCGATCGTGCGGCCCATGACAAAGATTTCGCCCATCATCTTCATCGCGGCACCGACCGCCTGACGGACAAAGGGCTCGCCGGCCCGGGCGATGAGCCGACGGAGGACGCCGGCTTCTTCCTTCTCGCTCACCAGGGCGCGACCGATGACAAGGCCCCAGGTGCCGACATTGACGAGGCCCGAGGCCGATTTGCCCATGTGCGCCCGCCAGTCGGCGTCGCCCAGCTTGTCGGCGATGAGGGCGTCAGCCGTGCCCGGATCGGGCACGCGCAGGAACGCCTCCGCCAGCGACAAGAGAGCCACCCCTTCCGACGTATTCAGCCGGTATTCCTGCAGGAACTGGTTGACCCACCCCGTCGACTGCGCCGCGCGCAGGTCGGCGAGCAAGCCCGATGCCTGCGCCACGACGCCCTGCCGCTCGTCATCGGTCAGCTTTGCGCGGGCCAGCAGCGGACCAAGCACATCGGGTTCCGGCGCGCGGTGAAGAGCGCGCATCCGCTCAGCGAAATCTGACGTAACGGCATCCATGGCTTTCGACGACCTTTTGACTTTGGGGTTTACGCGGACGTAAAGCGCCGCAACGGGGGACTCGAACCCTTGTAATAAAATTACGCGAGGAATGCACCATGGGCGTCGTCACAAAGGACGAACTAAAGGCACTGGTCGGGAGCAATATCGGTACGTCCGACTGGCTGACCATCGACCAGCCGATGATCGACAAGTTCGCCGAGGCGACCGGCGATCACCAGTTCATCCATGTCGACGTCGAAAAAGCGAAACTGACGCCATTCGGCGGCACGATCGCGCATGGTTTCCTATCGTTGTCCATCATGCCGGTGTTGACGCAGATGACCGACATGCCCCGGCTCGAGGGCATCAAGATGGGCGTCAACTACGGGGGCAACAAAACGCGGTTCCTCGCACCCGTACGGTCAGGCAAGCGGGTGCGCGGTCATTTCAAGCTGCTCGAGATCGAGGAGAAACGCCCCGGCCAGTGGCAGCAGACGGTCGAATACACCCTCGAGATCGAAGGCGAGGACAAGCCCGCGCTGATCGCCGAATGGATCAGCCAGTTCTTCGTATGACGCCGCGCATTCCGCCGCTGTCGCCGCCCTATGGGGCAGACATCGCGCCGTCGATGACGCGACGGACCCTGCCCGACGGAACGGCACCGATGCTGTTCCGCGTCATCGCCTCTTCGCCGCGCGCGTGGGGCAAGTTCATCGCGGGCTCGATGCTCGATCCCGGCCCGCTGTCGATGCGCGACCGCGAGCTGGTCATCTTCCGGACGGCGTCGCGCATCGGCGCCGATTACGAATGGGGCATGCACGCGACGTTGTTCGCCGAACGCTGCGCCATCGATGCAGCGCAACTGCACGCGCTCGTCAAAGGGACCGCCGACGACACGATCTGGACCGAAGCCGAAAGTGCACTGGTCGCGACCGTCGACGCGCTGATCTCCGATCGGCACCTGTCCGACGAGCAGCATGCCCGCATGGCCGCACATTTCACGCCCGAGCAGCAGCTCGAAATCGTCCAGCTCGTCGGCTTCTACCAGGGCGTCGGCCTCATCGTCGGCGCATTCGGCATTCAACCCGAGGCCGGAACTCCCCATATTCCCGTTTAACCGAGTCACCCCAAAAGGAGAATTCCCATGCGCGACGCGCTCATCGTATCCACCGCCCGTACCCCCATCGGCCGCGCCTATCGCGGGGCCTTCAACAACCTGCCGTCACCGACTTTGGCAGGCCATGCGATCAAGGCCGCCGTCGAGCGTGCCGGGATTGACGGCGCCGAAGTCGACGACGTCGTTTTCGGCTCGGCGCTGCAGCAGGGCCACCAGGCAGGAAACATCGCCCGCACCTCGCTGCTGCGGGCCGGGCTGCCTGTCACGGTCGCGGGCATGTCGGTCGATCGTCAGTGCGCCTCCGGCCTGATGGCCATCGCGACCGCCGCCAAGCAGATCATCGTCGACGGGATGGACGTCGCCATTGGCGGCGGCGTCGAGAGTATTTCGCTGGTCCAGACCCCGCAGATGCGCGTCGCGCCCGACCCCGAGCTGCTCGCGATGCACGCCAACATCTACATGCCAATGCTGCAGACCGCAGAAGTGGTTGCCAAGCGCTACGGCATCAGCCGCGACCGGCAGGACGAATATGCGCTGCAGTCTCAGCAGCGCACCGCAGCGGCGCAGGCTGCCGGCAAATTCGATGACGAGATCGTGCCCGTCACCGCGACGATGGCGGTCGTCAACAAGGAAACCAAGGAAGTGACCCATAAGGAGGTCACGTTGGCGAAGGACGAGGGCAACCGCGCCGATACGACTCTCGAAGGTCTGAAGGCGCTGCAGCCGGTCATGGGCCCCGACATGAACATCACGGCGGGCAACGCGTCGCAGCTGAGCGACGGCGCCTCGGCCTCGGTCCTGATGGAAGCGTCGCTGGCCGCGAAGAGGGGCCTGACCCCGCTCGGCCGCTATGTCGGCATGGCAGTCGCCGGCACCGAGCCCGACGAAATGGGCATCGGCCCCGTTTTCGCGATCCCCAAGCTGCTCAAGGCCAACGGCCTGACGATGGACGACATTGGTCTTTGGGAGCTCAACGAAGCCTTCGCCGTGCAGGTGCTCTATTGCGCCGACACGCTTGGCATCCCGATGGACAAGCTCAACGTCAATGGCGGCGCGATCTCGATCGGTCATCCCTATGGCATGAGCGGCGCACGCATGACCGGCCATGCGCTGATCGAGGGCAAGCGTCGCGGTGCAAAATATGTCGTGATCACGATGTGCATCGGCGGCGGCCAGGGTGCCGCAGGCTTGTTCGAGGTTCTCTAAGCGGAACCGCAGACGGCGGCCATCGTTTGCACTCCGAAATCAATTGGAGATCAGACGATGGCCGACAACGCCGAAATCAAAGCTAAATTCTGGAAAGCCCTGAAATCCGACCGGACGATGTTCCTGGGTCTTGCCGAAGGCGACGACGGCCATGCCCGTCCGATGACGGCTCAGGTCGAAGGCGACCCCGAGGACGGCGAGACGGCCGGTCCGATCTGGTTCTTCACCTCGGTCGATAATGCGCTCTACGGCCAGATTGGCGGACACAGCCGCGCCATGGCGCATTTCGTGTCGAAGGGTCATGATGTCTGGGCGACCGTCCACGGTGACCTGTCGACGACGCAGGACCGTGCGACGATCGAACGGCTTTGGAACCCGTATGTTGCCGCCTGGTACGAGGGCAAGGACGATCCCAAAATCGCGCTTATCCGGCTTGACGCGGAACAGGCTCAGATCTGGATCGACGCGTCGAGCATCGTTGCCGGCGTGAAGATGTTGATGGGGATCGATCCCAAGAAGGATTACAAGGACAAAGTGGCCGAAGTGTCGCTTTAAGTCCGACCGATCATTGGCGCGGGGCGCAGCACCCGATAGGAGACTTGCGTGCCCGCCGCCATTTCAATCAAATCACTGACGAAGACTTATGCCTCGGGGCATGAGGCGCTGAAACCTGTTACCCTCGACATCGAGCGGGGCGAGATCTTCGCGCTGCTCGGCCCCAACGGCGCGGGCAAGACCACACTGATCAGCATTGCCTGTGGACTCGTCCGCGCGAGCGGCGGGACCGTTATCGCCAGCGGGCACGATATCGTTCGGAATTATCGCGCAGCCCGCGCGACGATCGGGCTGGTGCCGCAGGAATTGTTCACGGACTCGTTCGAGACAGTGATGGCGACCGTGAGTTTCAGTCGCGGGCTGTTCGGAAAGCCGCGCAATCCGCAACTGATCGAACAGCTGCTGCGCGACCTGTCACTTTGGGACAAACGCGACACGAAGATTCAGGAATTGTCGGGCGGCATGAAGCGCCGCGTGATGATCGCCAAGGCGCTGAGCCATGAGCCCGATATCCTGTTTCTCGATGAGCCGACCGCCGGCGTCGACGTCGAGCTGCGCCGCGACATGTGGGCGCTTGTTCGCCGGCTTCGCGACAGGGGCGTCACCATCATCTTGACCACGCATTACATCGAGGAAGCCGAGGAAATGGCGGACCGCGTCGGCATCATCAGCAAGGGCGAACTGATCCTTGTCGAGGACAAAGCGATGCTGATGACGAAGCTCGGCCGCAAGACGCTAACGCTGACCTTGGCCCAGCCGCACGCTGTGGTCCCCGCAACGCTGGCAGCCTGGCCGCTGTCCCTGCAGGATGCGGGGCACGAGCTGCGCTATGAGTTCGATGCGACAGCCGAACACAACGACATTCCAGCATTGCTCCGCGCGCTCGACGACGCAGGGATCGCGTTCAAGGACCTGAAAACCGAACAGAGTTCGCTTGAGGACATCTTCGTCAAGCTCGTTCACGAAAAGGCTGCGGCATGAACGGCTTCAACGCGCATGGCGTCTGGGCGATCTACCGGTTCGAGCTCGACCGGTTTCGCCGGACCTTGCTGACCAGCTTGCTGACTCCGGTGATCACGACCTCATTGTACTTCGTCGTCTTTGGATCAGCCATCGGCAGCCGCATGACGGAGATCGGTGGCGTGCCCTATGGCGCGTTCATCGTGCCGGGCCTCATCATGCTGTCGATGTTCACCGAAAGCATCTTCAACGCCAGCTTCGGAATCTACATGCCGAAATGGTCGGGGACGATCTATGAGCTGCTCTCCGCCCCGGTCTCGCCGGTCGAAACCGTGCTCGCCTATGTCGGCGCCGCAGCGACCAAATCGACCCTGCTCGGGCTCGTCATCCTCGCAACATCGACGCTCTTCGTGCGGATCGATGTCGCCCACCCGGCAGCGATGTTCGCCTTCATGGTCCTGATCGCCGCGACGTTCAGCCTTTTCGGCTTCATCATCGGCATCTGGGCAAAGAGCTTCGAGCAGCTCCAGGTCATCCCGCTTCTGGTCGTCACGCCCATGACTTTCCTTGGCGGCGCCTTTTACTCGATCGACATGTTGCCCGCCGGATGGCGCACAGTGACGCTCTTCAACCCCGTTATCTACCTGATCAGCGGCTTTCGCTGGACATTCTTCGGCACGGGCGACGTGGCTTTTGGCGCCAGTCTCGGCGCGACGGTCGGCTTCATGGTGATATGCCTCTCCATCATCGGATGGATGTTCCGGACAGGCTACCGACTCAAAAGCTGAGATACCGGCCGCAGGGCCTAATTATGCGCGGCGATCCAGTCCTCGACCACCGGCGCGATCAGCGAGCGCCAACGCGAGCCGTTGAAAATCCCATAGTGACCGGCACCTGGCGCAAGATGATATTTCTTCATTTCGTCGGGCAGGCCCGTTGATATCTTCAGAGCCGCCCTTGTCTGGCCGATCCCGGAGATGTCGTCACGCTCGCCCTCGATCGCGAGAATGGCGATATCGGTAATGGCCGCAGGGTCGACGCGCTTGTCTCGATGCATCATCTCGCCCTTGGGCAGTGCATGCTTCTGGAACACCGTCTCGATGGTCTGGAGATAGAACTCCGCCGACATGTCGCAGACGCTTCGATATTCTTCGTAGAAAGCCTTGGTCGAGTCGGCGGCATCGTCGTCACCCTTCACCAGGTCCTTGAACATGGCAAAATGGCTTTGCATGTGGCTGCCGAGGTTCATCGACAGGAAGCCGGTCAACTGCAGGAAACCCGGATAGACGCGCCGTCCGGCCCCGGGATACATCACGGGCACGGTCTGAATCGCGTTCTGCTGGAACCAGGCGTGGGGACGCTCGGTCGCGACGTCGTTTACTGCGGTCGGCGCCTCGCGCGTGTCGATCGGCCCGCCCATCATGGTCAGCGTCTTCGGGCGGTTGGGATTCTTTTTCGCGGACATCAGGCACGCGAGCGCATAGCAGGGCACCGACGGCTGGCAGACAGCGAGCATGTGCGCGCCGGGGCCGATGTGATCGAGAAACGCCTCGAGATAGTCGATATAGTCGTCGAGATCGAAACGTCCGGCGCTCAAGGGGACCTGCCGCGCATCACGCCAGTCGGTGATGTAGACGTCGTGCCTGGGCAGCATCCGCTCGACGGTACCCCGCAGCAGCGTGGCGAAGTGGCCTGACATAGGCGCAACGATCAGGAGCCGCGGGGCGCCTTCAACGCCTGCCTTCACGAAGCGCTTCAGCTGGCCGAACGGCAATTGCATCACGATCTCTTCGCGAACGGCGACTTCCCTGCCATCGACGACAGTCCTCGTCAGGCCGAAGGCGGGCTTACCACGCGGCGCTGAGGCATGGGCGAACACTTCAAGCGCAGAGGCCAACACGGGCCCGCCCATATAGGCAAGGGGATGGCCGGGGCTTTGCAGCAGCTCCGCCGACATGCTCGCCATCGCCGACGCGCCCGCCAGCCAGTTCTTCTGCATCTCGTAGGTATTGTAGAGCATGTTGTTCGCTTCCCTCGGGACTTCGGGTTTACGCCGCGCGACTCATGTTGTGCAACGCACAATTGACGGAGTTTCGTTGCGGATTGAGACGGACTGGCAACGCTGCTAGGCGCGACACATGCCCGACACCATTAACGCCACTTCGAAGGTCGAACCGCAGCCCAGCCGCAAGATCGGTAATTTGCGACTAATCTGGAACTTTGCCAAACATTACCCCCTGCAGATCGCAGCCGCAGGCACCGCCCTTGTCGTTGCGGCATCGGCTACCTCGGCAATCCCGGTCAGTTTTCGCGCGATCATCGACAAGGGGTTTATCGGCGGCGGCGACATCGGGCGCTGGTTCGGCTATCTGCTGATCCTCATCGCGACGATGGCGATCGCAACGGCCTTTCGCTTCTACTTCGTTTCCTGGCTTGGCGAGCGCGTCGTCGCCGACCTTCGGGTTGCGCTGCTCCGCAATCTTGTGCGCCTGTCGCCCAGCTACTTCGAAGAAAACCGCCCGGCTGAAATCTCGGCGCGGCTGACCGCCGATACGACGATCATCGAGCAAGTGGTCGGCACGACGGTATCGATGGCGCTGCGCAACGTCATCATGGCCATCATCTGCCTTGTCGTACTTATCGCGCTATCGCCCAAGCTGGCTGCCATGCTCGTGCTCGGCCTTCCGCTCGTGATCGGGCCGATCGCGCTGTTCGGTCGGCGGCTGCGCTCCGCGTCGCGCGACAGCCAGGATCGGATCGCCGATGTCGGTGTCATCGCCAGCGAAGTGCTGGGTGCAATCAAGATCGTGCAGGCCTTCGGACAAGAAGGCCGTGAAGCGATGCGTTTTTCAAACGCCGCCGAAACCGTCGTCTCGGCCGCGCAACGCCGAATTCGCATCCGCGCCACGCTGACCGCTATGGGCATGTTCCTCGTGTTTGGCGCGATCACGCTGGTGATATGGCAGGGGGCGATCGACGTCGCGGCCGGGCGCATGACCGGCGGGTCGATTGCCGCCTTTGTCCTTTCGGGCGGGCTGCTTGCTGGCGCGGCGGGATCGCTGACGGAAACCTGGGGCGACGTGTTGCGTGCAGCCGGCGCTGCGGGGCGGCTGGGCGAACTGCTCCGCGAGGAGCCAGGCATCGTCGCGCCGCCGAATCCGGTCAGGCTACCCGAGCCACCGCAGGGACGCGTCACCTTCGACCATGTCAGCTTCCGCTACCCGACGCGGCAGGAAGTCAGCGCTCTCGACGACTTCTCGCTCGATATATCGCCGGGTGAGACGGTGGCGGTCGTCGGTCCGTCGGGAGCGGGAAAGACGACATTGTTCCAGCTTATCCAGCGTTTCTACGATCCTGCTTCAGGTAGCGTGAGCATCGACGGTGTCGCGCTGCCCAAGACCGATCCGGCTTGGGCGCGTGCGCGCATTGCCATGGTGCCGCAGGAGACCGTGATTTTTGCCGCCTCGGCCCGTGACAACCTGCGTTACGGCCGGTGGGATGCCACCGACGAGGAACTGTGGACAGCGGCGGAAGCTGCCAATGCGGCTGAATTCCTGAAGAAGCTGCCCGGCGGTCTCGACACGTTCATGGGCGAAGGAGGCGCGAGGCTGTCAGGTGGGCAGCGCCAGCGCGTGGCGATCGCGCGCGCCATTCTTCGCGACGCACCGATCCTGCTTCTCGACGAGGCGACATCGGCGCTCGATGCCGAGAGCGAACGGCTCGTTCAGGACGCTTTCGACCGACTGATGCACTCGCGCACCACCATCGTTATCGCTCACCGGCTCGCGACGGTGCGCGCCGCAGACCGGATCGTCGTGATGGACGGCGGCAAGATCGTCGAGCAGGGGACGCACGACCAGCTCGCGCGCGCCGGCGGCCTGTACGAGCGACTTGCCCGCCTGCAGTTCGAAGGTATTGCTGCCTAGGTCCGGGGCTTTCGCAAGCGCCTGAACAGACCGCGCGCGCTGAGCGCTTCGAACATCTCGTCAGGGCCTTCAGGATCGAGGACCTCATGGTCTGCAAGCCAGGCCTCCACCGACGACAAATCGGGGACTTCGTAAGGCACGAGCGTACGTCCCCCACCGCGCAGCTGCTCGATGGTCGCGATCAACGACCCAGTTTCGTCAAGCGAGCTGGCGATCGCCTCGGGGCTCACCCCCAGATGCTCGGCAAGCAAATTGTTGCGCAGCGCCACGATGGCTGTCTTCAGCGCGCCGCCCCCGTTCAGTCCAGCATCGACAATAACGTCGCATTCGGAATCAAGGCGCATCGAGCGGTTGTTGAGGTTTGCCGAGCCGATGCGCAATTGCGCATCGTCGATGAACGTCATCTTTGCATGGACGTAGATCGCATTGCCCGCGGTCGTCACAGGATGATACATGCGCAAGCGGCCGTGTATGTCGCGTCGGCGTAGCGCCTCCATGAGCCGGGCGCGGGCAGTATCCATCGCGATCGGCTCTAGCCAGCCCTGCGCCGCAACGGGATTGATAATAACGATTTCCGGGCCCTCGGGCCCGTCAAGCCGCCGCGCAATTGCCTCGGCGACTCTGCGTGAGGCGAAATACTGGCTTTCCATGTAGATCGTCGAGCGCGCCGCCGCGAGCTGGGCCACGAACAAGGCTTCGATCTCATGCACGGCGGACATATCGGCATGGGCCGGCAAACTACGTGCGATTCCGACATCAACGTCGCTGAACTGCGCCGGCAGGCCGTCCGGCCATGCGTCAACGCCATCGGTGACGGGGACCAGCATGTCGCCCGTTGCTCGCTGCCAGCGGTCGCGACACCCCTGCGCAAGTACCGACGCCGCATGTCCCGACAAGGCGGACGTTGAATCGTGCCACGGCCCATAGAGATGCCCGCCCGGGCCCCTTCGTCGCGGATCGCTTTCACGATGTTCGCGCGTGTCCCAGCGGTCGCCGGTCATATCGATCCCGCCGCAAAAGGCGAATCGATCGTCGATCGACACGATCTTTTGGTGCTGCGATCCGCCGGGTGGATGGGCGCCGTCGAGCTTCGTATGAATGCGGGGATGCCTCATCCATTTGAGCACGGTGAAGATTGTTGTGCCTCGCCCCAACGTTTTGAGCGCGCCGACATCCCAGCGGAGGAGATAGAGATCGAGTTCCGGCCGCCGTTCGACAAGCCAGTAGAGAAAGTCGCCGACCTGTTCCGGCTCACCGGGAAGGCGTTCCGCATTCGTCAGCCGAATGCGTGCATCAAAGTCCCATCCGACGAGCATGATCCGGCGTTCGGCTTTGAGAAGCGCGTCCCGGGCGAGCCGAAAATAGTCGTCTGCGTCGACGATGACCGACATCCGGTCGGCGCGCGCGATTTTCCAGCAATTGTCGCCTTCGCGCAGCATCGTCATTGCCGTGCCTCCAAATCAGGGGGTTGGGCAAGCGCGCATGCTCGCCGGGGTCTCGAACGGCGACTTGCGGCGGCTCGCATCCGGCAAGCGCATTAATGCTGCGATCCATACCGGCTCGAAGGACGATCGGCCATGGAAAAGGGCGGGTCGTCGCCGGCCCGCCCTCATGCACATTTGGCTGTAAAAGCCTATTTGGCGAAGTTGGCGTATTTCTCGTTGTCGACGAAGCCGACCTTGGAAACTTCGGATTTCTTCACGACCGCCAGCATCTCGTCGACGCGTGCATAACGCGAATAGGGATCGGGCTGGATGTGCAGCTCCGGTTCGACAGGCAGCGCCTTGGTCTGGTCGAGATAGGTACGCAGCGTTTCGATGTCGATCGGCGACCCGTTCCAGGTGATGTTGTTCTGCGTGTCGACCGAAACCGTATTGAAGTCCGGCTTGATGATTACCGGGGGCGGATTCGGGTTGTTGACTGGCAGGTTGATCTTCACCGCGTGGGTCTGGATCGGGATGGTGATGATGAACATGATGATGAGAACGAGCATGACGTCGATCAGCGGCGTCGTGTTCATTTCCATGATCGGTTCGCCTTCGGCACCGCCTGAGCTCATTGCCATAACGAAATGTCTTTCAAAAGAGTTGCGCGCCTTGCGAGCGTCTTAAAGTCGGGTCGTGCCACCGGCAGGGGGTTCGGAAATGAAGCCCACCTTCTGGAAGCCTGCCAGCTGCATGTTATAGATCGCGCCACCGATGCACATATAAGGCGTATTCACATCGCCACGGATATGCGCTTCGGGCAATTCGATGCCGGGGGCGTTGGGCCCGCCCTGCTTGTCGATCTCGAGCTTCAGCTTTGCCACCGCCCGGTCGAGCAATTCCTTAGAATCGACGCGCGTGAGGTTCCAGTAAACTTCGCAGCTGTTGTTCGGGCCACCCTTGATGGAGAGCGAAACATTCTCCGGCTTGGTCGTGGTCGGATCGAACCGCACGTTCGGCAGCTGAAGTTTCACTGCCTGGACCACGACGGGCACCGTGATCAGGAAGATGATCAGCAGCACGAGCATGATGTCCACCAGCGGCGTGGTGTTGATGTCGGACATCGGCTTTTCTTCGCCGTCGTCGTCACCGCCTACTGCCATTGCCATAGTCTAAAATCCTGTCGGGTGTTGGTGCGGGCGACGGCACCGCCGTCGCCCGGAATTCAGTCGGTTCAGGCCTTGGCGGCAGCCGGCTTGGCAGCGGCCGGACGGGCGGCAGCAGCGCGGCTCATGATCGGCTTGACCGCACCGTTCGACGACAGCCACGCCTGCACGCCGTTGACGAAGGCGGTAAGCTCTTCCGAGATCTGCTTGTTGCGGGCCTGGAGCCAGTTGAACGCGAGCACGGCGGGGACAGCGACGCCCAGACCGATAGCGGTCATGTAGAGCGCCTCACCGACCGGACCGGCGACGGTGTCGATCGACGCCTGACCGGCAGCGCCGATCTTCACCAGCGCCGACAGAATGCCCATGACGGTACCGAACAGGCCGACGAACGGCGCGGTCGAACCGACAGTGGCGAGGAAGGACAGCCCGCCCTTAAGCTTCGAATCGATGGCCGCCTTTGCACGGTTCATGACGATCAGGGTCCAGTCATGCTGGTCCTGCGAGTCGGCGAGCAGCGTGTGCTGCTCCTGAGCGCGCAAGCCGTCATCGACGATCTGACGATAGGGCGTGTCCTTCTCGACCTTCGCAGCCGCTTCCTGAAGCGTCGTGTGGTTCCAGAAGCTGGCCTGGACCTTCTTGCCCTGTGCCAGCACCTTCTGCTGTTCGTAGAGCTTGACGAAGAAGATGAACAACGTGCCGATCGACATCAACACCATGATGCTGAAGGTCGCGATCGTGACGACGCCGCCGTCACGAAGCGCGGGAAGCAGTCCGTATTCTGCACTTTTCGGCGCGGCACCTGCGGCGGCGGCTGCGATCTGGATGAGCATGGTAGTTTCTTCCTTGATGAATGTTTGCGTGGGTTGTGGGGGCCGCAGGGACCCGGTTAATCGAAACTATTTCTGAATCTGCCATCTGAAACGCCCGGCGTACGTAGAAGCAATGGGCGTACCCCCTGCCTCCTTGGCCGGGTTGAAGCGCGCACGTCGGGTGAGCAACCGGCAAGCCGTATCGTCCAGGATAGACGAACCGCTGGAAGCCGTGATCGAACATCCCGTCACACGACCGTCGGGGCCAACGGCGAGCGAGAACCCCGTCACCCCTTCGACACCATCGCGCTGGGCCGAAGGTGGATAATCGTCGTTCGTCACCCAGCTACCCGGGCTGCCGCGCGGCGTAAGCTTGACGGCGACCTGCGGCGGCGCCGGCGGCGTAATCACCGGGGCAGCGGGCGCGGGCGCATAGACTACCGGCGGCGGCGTCGGCTGCGATACGATCACAGCAGGCGGAGGCGGCGTATTGGTCTGAACAAGGGGTGGCGGCACGACCGGCGGCGGCGGCAGCTTTGTGTCCGGCGGCGGGGGCGGCGGCAACGGCTTGGGCGGGGGTGGCGGCGTTTTCACGTCGATCACTTCAAGCTCGGTGAGCTTCTTCTTCACCACCTCATACCCACCGTTGAGCATGGCATAGAGGCCTAGCACGTGGATCGCGATAACGAGGATGATCGACCAGACGCGCGCCGGCGTCATAGGTCTCGGGTCAGTGTAGGCCATTCAGCTCTTAAACTCCCTCCAACTCAAGTTCCCGAGGGACGTGCATGACCAGAAAACATGGCCACGACCAGAACCCTGCGTCCCGCCGGAAAGCGACCCTGCTCCCGGATGAACGGCCAAAGTCTATCGACGAGCCGTTCGCGGCGCAATCGCCTTTTCCCCTGCGTTCGACTAGGTGACACGCCCATATGGCAGCGAGGTTTCAATGATGCATTTTCCCGTCGGCACCCGCCTCAAAGGGTGGCGGACCGTAGCCGTTCAGGTAGCGCTCACCATCGGCTTTTTTGGCTCAACTGCTGGAAATACGGCGATTTATTCTCCTTCACCGGTTATTTCCGCGGCAGACCGTTGGACCTATGCGGACGTTGCCGATCTCTTTCTGGCGACGCCGATCGTCGCCTCGGCGCGCATCACCGAGGCCATTCCGGTGCCGCAGCCGGGTAACACAGTCGGGCAACGCACCGTGATTCGTTACTATTTCGTTGCCGACGTCGTCGCCCTGATTCGCGGGGCCGGCGGCGTGTCGCCCAAAGTCAGCTGGATCGCCGACGTGCCGCTCGATTCGCGAGGTAGGCCGCCCAAACTCAAAAAGTTGCTGGTCATCCTGGCCGCCCTGCCGGTTCCCGGCCGACCCGCCGAACTTCGGCTTGCGGCGCCAGACGCCATGGTTCCCTGGAGCGCTGCGCTGGAAGACCGCGTCCGAACCATCGTCGCGAGCGGACTTGCCGCCGATGCGGCGCCGCGCATCACGGGTATCGCCAGCGCCTTCCACAGCCCGGGCAATTTGCCCGGCGAAGGCGAGACCCAGATTTTCCTGACTACAGCCACGGCGCAGCCGGTTTCGATCAATGTCCTTCGTCGGCCGGGCCAATTAGCGACATGGGCCGTTTCGCTGGGCGAAATCGTCGATGAAGCGGCGCGTGCGCCGGAGCCCGGAACCTTGGCGTGGTATCGCCTCGCCTGTTTTCTGCCGCGCGAGTTTCCGAAAAGCGCCGTCACCGAGCTGTCGGAAGTCGACGCGACCGCGGCGCGCGAGGACTATGGCTTTGTCATGAATGCGTTAGGCCCCTGCAAGCGGACGAGGACCTAGAGAAATACGAAGTCGCGGTCGAAGCTTTTCAGGCTTGCACCCCCGTCCACGAACAGCGTCTGGCCGGTCGTGCTGACCGCGTTCGCCAAGTAGATCACGGCATCGGCGATGTCCGATGGCGCAGCAAGTTTTTCAAGCGGCATGGCGGACGCGATCCTGGCCATCAGCGCCTCGTCGTAATCGGGAGTGGGCAGCGTCAGCCCCGGGGCAACGGCATTGACGCGCAACTGCGGCGCCAGCGAAACCGCGAGCATGCGGGTCGCTGCGGCCAATGCGGATTTCGACAGGCCATAGCTGAACTGGTCGGGCACAGGGTTGCGAACGCGCTGGTCGACGATGTTGACGACCGCCCCCCGGGCCCCGGCCCGGTGCAGCGCGAGGGCGAGCGCGACGGGTGCTGCCGCATTGACGGCATGGTGCAAGGCCAGTTCGCCGGTCGTCGCGCTTGCCGCAGTGTCATCGACAAAGCGCGAGGCGTTGTTGACGAGCAAATGCGGTAACATGCCGAAATGCGCGGCGACGGCGGGGATCAGGCCATCGACGACGGCTGCGTCGGAGAGGTCTGCAACAAAGCCGCGCCACTCGGTCCGGTACGCGGAAAAAGCCCGAGCTAAAGCCGCGTCGGGCTCGGCATCATGCGCGCCATGAATCGCCAGCATCCATCCGTCGGCCGCCAGCCGCGCCGAAATGGTTGCGCCAAGCCGCCGATGGCCGCCGGTTACGAGGGCGAGCTTCACTTGCGGTAGCGCACACGTCGAATGCCGATCGATTCGCCAGCCTCGCTGAGCGCGAGCTTGACGATCGCAACGTCGACCCGCGCGACGCGGGGGTCGCCGTACATTAGCGTTTCGGCGATGTGGTCGGCAACGGCCTCGACGAGCTTGAAGTGCACACCCGGCGGAAGCGCCGCGGTCGCCGCGTGCTTCAGATCCATGTAGTTTTTGGACGCAGGCAACGGCGTGTCGGGATCGAACCTCTCGGGCGCGTCGATATCGACCGTGATCGATATGCGCAGTGGCTGCGGCAGATGCGTCTCTTCGGAAAAGATGCCGGTCAGCACCGGCACTTCGAGGTCGTGGACGCAGAGTTGAAGGAGATCGTTCATGTGCGGGCGTCCCTAGCGTTGCTTTCAATTCACGCAAAGGGCGCTAAACGGCCGCGCCCCATGACGATTCGCATTGCACCCCTTTCAACAGCCGATCCCGACGCCATCGAGGCCTTGTTCGACGAGGCTTTCGGAAGCGATCGGCATGCGCGCACGGCCTACCGGATCCGACTTGGCATGTCGGCGATCGATGAGCTGAGCTTTGCCGCCTATGAAGGTCGCAGATTGGTCGGGACGATCCAATGCTGGCCCGTCGCTGTCGGGAACACACCCGTGGTGCTCGTCGGACCAGTCGCGGTGGTGCGCGACAGGCAGGGAGCCGGGCTCGGGCGCATGCTTATGAGCAAGCTGATTGCGTCGGCGCCCGATACGGCGATGGCGATGATCGGCGATCCCGAATATTATGAGCGGTTCTTTGGGTTCAGCGCTGCTGCGACGGGCGATTGGGATGTCCCGGGGCCGGTCGATCGGCACCGGCTGCTGGCACGAAACGTCGACAGGCTCCCCCGGACCGGCATGCTCGGGCCTCGTACCTTTGCGCTCGGCGAGGTCAGCGCCTAGATCGGCGCAATGCCAATGGATGCCCTGCCCGACCTGAACACGATGTCACTGGCCGAAGTTGCGCGAGCCGTTGCCGAAAAACGTTTGCCACCGGTTGAGGAATGGAACCCAAGACACTGCGGCGATAGTGAAATGCGCATTGCCCGCGATGGCACCTGGTACCATCAAGGGTCGCCGATCGGCCGCCTCGAGATGGTCCGTCTGTTCTCGAGCATCCTGCGGCGCGAAGCCGACGGACGGCACGTTCTCGTAACGCCGGGCGAAAAGCTCGATATCGCGGTCGATGACGCACCCTTTCTCGCAGTGGAAGTGAAGAACGAAGGTGCCGGCCCGACACGCAAGCTCGCGTTCAGGCTCAACACCGGGGAGCTTGTCCTGGCGGACCGCCAGCATGGCTTGCGCTTCGAAGAGCGCGAAGATGGCCCGCACCCCTATTTGCAGGTGCGCGGCGGGCTGGAGGCGCTCGTCGTTCGCCCGGTATATTACGAGCTCGCCGAGATGGCGTTGCAGGACGGCGGTGACCAGCCGGGGGTATGGAGCGGCGGCGCCTTTTTCCCGATGACGGCTTGATGCAGGCATGACGCTTGCCGACCGGCTGCGGGGGCGCCTTGCCGTAACCGACGGCACCGCCGTCCCGTTCGCGAGCGACATGCGGCGCGCCGCAATCGGTGCAGGAACGCCCGCGGCGGTGCTGGTGGCCATCACCGACAGGCCCGAGCCAGGGCTGATCCTGACGCAGCGGCCGGATACGATGCGCCATCATGCGGGCCAGATCGCGTTTCCGGGCGGTCGGGTCGATCCGGAAGATGCGGATGCGGTGGCAGCGGCGCTGCGGGAAGCGGAGGAAGAGATCGAACTTTCGCGCACCGCAGTGGATCTAATCGGCACGCTCGACCCGTACCGCACGACAACGGGATATGATATCATCCCCGTCCTGGGCGTAATTCCGCCCGACCTGCCGCTCGTTGCGCACGCCCGCGAAGTCGCCGACGTGTTTGAAGTACCGCTCGGCTTTGTTCTCGACGCGGCGAATCAGGGCACCAAGTCCGTGATGTTCGAGGGTGAAGAAAGAACTTATATCGAGATGATGTGGCGTGGACGACGGATATGGGGCGCGACGGCGGCAATGCTTGTCAACCTGTCGGTGCGTCTGAAGTGGTGACGCTTCCCGATTCCGCGTGGCGAAATCGACCCGGGCTGGCGGCCCTGATTGCGGCGCTCGGCGGCCCGCCGGCGGCGCGACTCGTGGGCGGCGCGGTACGTGACGGGCTGCTCGGGCTACCGGTAAGCGACATCGATGTCGCCACTCGGCTTGTGCCGGATATCGTTATGCAACGATTGAAAACCGCCGGAATAAAGGCAGTTCCGACCGGTATTGGCCATGGCACGGTGACCGCGGTCACCGAAGGCGGCCCGGTAGAAGTGACCACACTGCGCCGCGACGTCGCCACCGACGGTCGCCATGCCCAAGTCGCGTTCAGCGACGACTGGCAAGAAGACGCCAGCCGCCGTGATTTCACAATTAACGCCCTTTATGCCGACCCGGTAACAGGCGCTGTTTTCGACTGGTTCGATGGACTTGCCGATCTGGAGGCGCACCGCGTTCGCTTCATCGGTGATCCGCTGACTCGCATCGCCGAAGACCATTTGCGTATCCTGCGCTTTTTTCGTTTTCATGCGCGTTTCGGCCGGGACGCACCCGATGCAATGGCGCTAGCCGCCTGTGCCGCAAGGGCCAATGACTTGATGGCGCTCAGCCGGGAACGGATCGCGGCGGAATTGCTGAAGCTTTTGGCCGCGCGCAATCCGGCGCCGACCATCGGCCTGATGATCGAACACGGTATTCTGGCACCCGTTCTGCCCGAAATCGTTGATGCATCACCTCTTGAACGACTCGTCGAGCGCGAGGAGGCGGCGCGGGTCGCGGGCGCCCCGCTGCGACGACTGGCGGCGTTGATTGGCCCCGACGTGGCACGCGCCCGGGACATCGGGGCGCGCTTGAAACTGTCGAACACTGCGGTGCGCCGCCTGGCGGCCGCCGCGACGCGCGAGACGGACCGCCCGGAGGCACTGGCTTATCACCACGGCCTCGACAGCGCGATTGATCTTGTCCTGCTCGGCAACGGCCCGCCCGTTGGGCTCGGCGCGCTGGAGAACTGGCAGCGGCCCCGTTTGCCGATCGGCGGTGGCACCCTGATCGCAAGCGGTCTTGCCGCTGGCCCGGTCGTCGCTGCGACGCTTGCTGCGATTGAAGCACGCTGGGTCGCTGCTGGCTTTCCGGTCGGCGGCGAACTGGATGCAATCGTGGCCGAGGAACTCAGCCGAGCGACTTGATCGTGTAGGCGAGCGCGTCCTCTGCGCTCATCGGCCGCCCGAAACAATATCCCTGGCCTGTCGTGCAACCAAGCGCCGCCAGCGCCCCCGCAAGCTCCGGCGTTTCGATCCCCTCTGCCGTGATCGTCATCTTCAGGGCCTGAGCAAGGCTCAGGATTGCGCGCACGATCGCAATGCGGTCGGGATCGCCCAGCATGTCCGTGATGAAGCTGCGGTCGATCTTGAGAACGTCGATCGGCAGCCGCTGAAGGCTGGCAAGATTGGAAAAGCCAGTTCCGAAATCGTCCATCGCCACTTGCGCGTCGCACGCCTTCAGTGCCTCCAGAGTTCGGCCGGCACGCACGGGGTCGCTGATGATCACCCCTTCGGTCACCTCGAGCGACAAGCGGTGGCCCGCCATGCGGTAAGTTCTAAGGGCATCGGCGACGGAATCCGCGACATTGTCACGTGCCATCTGGATCGGCGATAGGTTGACGCCCATGTACAGCGGCAATTCTCGGGCTGCGGCCGCATCCCAGCCAGCCAATGTCTTCACGGCCCGGTCGAGCGCCCAACGGCCGAGAGGAAGGATCAGCCCGCAATCCTCGGCCACGGCGATGAATTCGGCGGGCGGAATGGGCCCCTTTTCAGGATGATCCCATCGGGCGAGCGCTTCGAAGCCGGCAACCTTGCCGGTCGCCAGCGACATCAGAGGTTGGAAGGCAAGCGTCAGTTCGTCGCGTTCGATTGCGCGTCGCAATTCGGTTTCGAGCGTGAAGCGCCTGCGCGCCGCGTTTAGTGCGGCCGGCTGGTAGACCTCCATCCGGTTCGTGCGCTTCGCGGTCTTGAGCGCGTGCTGGGCGTGCCGGATCAGCGTTTCGGCGTCGCCGTTCTCGCCAGCGTCGATTGCGAGCGCGCAACCGACCGCGCAGTCGATCTTGATCTCGAAATCCGAAAGGCGAAATGGCTGGGTCAGCGCCTCTTCTACGCGCCGCGCCACGTGAAGGACGTCACCCGGACCGTCGTCGAGACGGACTGCAATCGCAAATTCATTGGCACCTGTGCGCCCCAGCAGGTCCGACCGACGCAACTGCGTCAACAGCCGACGCGCGACCGTGATGATGAGTTCATCCGCACCCAGCGAACCCATGCATTCGTTGACGCGGCTAAAGCGGGCGAGGTCAACCATCACCATCGCGAAACAGTCCAGCCCGTCGTCCGCGATACGCAGTTCGAGGCCCTCGACGAAACCCGCCCGATTGGGAAGGCCCGACAGCGGGTCCGTCAGCATCTGGCGTCGAAGTGACTCGCCCGCGCGGACTTCACCCGTTCGCTCGATCAGGGTTACCAGCACCCGCGGGCCGAGTTCCGAACGTGGCGCCATCGGCGCGATCGCGACGTTGTAGTAGCGTCCGTCGACCAGTCCGCCATTGCGCCATTCGAACTGTGCGCTGCCGCTCTCGTCCGACATCCCGTTCTGGACGACTGCAGAGGCGGCCACGCGGTGCAGCAAGTCGTCGGCATGTTTGCCGCGCGCGCGCGCAGCATGGGCAAAGGCCGCGTTGGAAGCAATGACCCGGGCAGAGTCGCCGAAAGGCTCTACCACGGCCGCAGGTACGGGGAGCGCATCGAGATACGCCTGGCCTTCAACGGCATAAGCTGGGCCTACGGCCGCGGCGGCGACCGCGCGGTCCTCTGGCTTATCCATGACCTGCGGGCGCCGGGATTCCTTCACGCTGCGGCCCTATGCCGCAAACCGTTAAATCGGTCTGAAAACCGGCCCCGTAGTATCCATCAGAAGCGGTTGTCGCGCGGGAAGCCGATCGGCGGCGCCCGACCGATGGCCCCCCGCGCTGCGCGCCAGGGAATCAGGTCGGTTTCACTGCGTGTCCGTCCGCTTTCGCCCCCCATCGCCCAGCTCAATCCTTCGGCAAGCACGATCGTCTTCGCATCGGTCAGGCTGCCGTCACGGAACTTCTGCAACTGGACGCCTTGCCCCCTGGCCATTTCGGGGAGCTCCGATAGCGGGAAAACCAGCAACCGCCGGTTGTTGCCAATGGTGGCGACGGCATCGTCGTCGGCACGCACCGGTCGCACGACCACCAGCGACGCACCGGGCCGCAGGTTGACCACTTGCCGCCCCTTGCGCGTCTCCGCGATCACGTCCGCGACCTTGGCGAGGAAGCCACGCCCGTCACTCGCGGCGAGTAGCAACCGCGTTTCGGGGCGGGCAGCCAGCAATTGCACGATCGCGACCTCGCCTGGCAGGTCGACCATCAATCGCACGGGTTCGCCAAAACCGCGCCCTCCCGGCAGCTTGTCACCGCCAAGCGTAAAAAATCGGCCGTCCGCTGCAGCGATGACAATCTTGTCCGTGGTCTGCGCGTGAAGTGCGAAGGCGGGACCATCGCCTTCCTTGAATTTCGACGTATCGGCGCTGCCGAGGTCGGCATGCCCCTTCAGCGCTCGAATCCACCCCTTCTGCGACAGGATGATCGTGATCGGTTCACGCTCGATCATGGCATCGAGGGGAATTTCCCGGGCGGGCGCCGCCTCCGCGACCGTCGTGCGACGCCTTCCCAATTCGGTCTCCGGCGCATAGCGCGCCCGCAACCCAGCCAGATCCTTCTTGAGACGCGTCTTTTGCCGCGCCGGGCTTTCGATCAGCGCGATGAGTTCCGCCCGCTCCTTGGCTAGCTTGTCGCGTTCCGTCTTGAGTTCCATCTCCTCGAGCCGCCGCAGGCTGCGCAGGCGCATATTGAGAATGGCCTCAGCCTGACGGTCGTTCAGTGCGAACTCCGCCATCATGACCGGCTTTGGCTCGTCCTCAGTCCGGATGATCTCGATCACGCGGTCGAGGTTGAGGAAGGCGACGATATAGCCGTCGAGCAGCTCGGTCCGATCGTCGATCTTCGCGACGCGGTGCTGCGCACGGCGTACCAGCACTTCGATCTGGTGGACCAGCCATGCACCGAGCACGCCCTTCAGGCTCATGACGCGCGGCGTCCGGTCGGCGCCGAGCACGTTCATGTTGAGTGGTGCGCGCACTTCGAGCTCCGACATGCGGAACAGGCTTTCCATCAGGACATGTGGGTCGACGGTGCGGCTGCGCGGCTCGATGACGAGCCGGATTTCGGAATCGCTTTCATCGCGGACATCGGCGAGGATCGGCAGTTTCTTGTCGTTGACCAGCGCCGCCAGCGCCTCGATGAGCTTGCCCTTCTGCACACCGTAGGGAATTTCGGTGACGACCGCGATCCAGGTGCCGCGGCCCTGATCTTCGACGTTCCAGCGCGCGCGAACACGAAAACTGCCCCGTCCGGTCGCATAGGCATGTGCGATGCCGGCGGGCGGATCGACGACCAGCCCGCCGGTCGGGAAGTCGGGGCCATGCACGAACTGCAGAAGCGCGGCGTCTTCGGCATCTGGCGCGTCGATCAGGTGGGATGCAGCGTCAATAATCTCGGCGACATTATGCGGCGGAATGCTTGTCGCCATGCCGACAGCAATACCGCTGGCGCCATTGGCCAGCAGGTTGGGGAACAGCCCGGGGAAAATCTCCGGCTCTTCCTCTTCGCCGTTGTAGGTCGGCTTGAAATCGACCGTCCCGTCGTCGAGGCCCGCCATCAGGTCGATCGTCGCCTGCGTCAGCCGGGCTTCGGTGTAGCGATAGGCGGCGGCGTTATCACCGTCGATGTTGCCGAAATTGCCCTGCCCGTCGACCAGCGGATAACGCAGCGCGAAATCCTGCGCGAGACGAACCATGGCGTCATAGACCGACTGGTCGCCATGCGGATGATATTTGCCGATGGTATCGCCAACGACGCGGGCGCATTTCTTGTACGCCTCGTTCGGTGACAGCTTCAGCAGACGCATCGCCCACAGCAATCGACGGTGGACCGGCTTCAGACCGTCCCGCAGATCGGGCAGCGACCGCGCTGTGATCGTCGACATCGCATAGACAAGGTACCGGTCGCTAAGCGCGGTATCGAAGGGTGCATCGACGATGGCGTCGAAGGGATCGGGCACGTCGGCTTCGGATGTCGTTTCTGTCATTGTGGCGGCGCTCTACCATCCAATTCGTCTGTCGCAAGGAACCTTACCGTCTGGCCAAACGTTGACGCGCGTCGCGCGCGGCAGGGGGATCGAATTGCAGGGCGGAAAGCTGAGGTTTCTGGACGGCGGCGGCGTGACCGGTGCGCTGATGCGCGCCCATGACTGGACAGCAACGCCCCTTGGCCTACCCGAAAGCTGGCCCGCCGAACTGCGCACGCTTGTCGGCGTCATGCTTTCCGCGGCCCAACCGATGTTCGTCGCCTGGGGCCCCGCATCTCGCACGATGCTGTACAACGATTTGTACGCAGAACTCATGGGTCCCAAGCATCCTGCCGGACTCGGCGAGCGTTTCGACGTGGTCTGGGCCGAGGCCATGGGCGAACTCGAGCCGATGATCCAGCGGATCTACCGCGGCGAACCTATCCACGACAGCGACCTGATGCTTTTCATCGACCGGGGCCATGGGCTGAGCGAAGCGCATTTCGCATTTTCCTACACGCCGGTGCGCGATGCCGCGGGACATATTGTCGGCCTGTTCTGTGTCTGCCGCGAAACCACCGAGGACGTGCTTGCGCAGCGCGCGCGCGACGCCGAGCGCGCGCGCACTGAGCGTATGTTTACCCATGCGCCCGGCTTCATCGCGATCCTGGAAGGACCCGACCACCGGTATGCCTATGTGAACGATGCGTATCGCGCACTGGCGGGCGAGCGCGACTATATCGGGCGTACTGTCCGAAAAGTGCTTCCCGAAGTTGCTGGGCAAGGATTTTTCGAACTGCTCGACGAGGTCTATGCGACCGGCCAGCCCCGGCGGCTGGCGGGGCAGTCGCTCAAGCTCGGCGCGACGGCCTCCACTGCGGCGCGCGAAGCGGTGATCGATTTCGTCTATCAGCCTGTGTTCGACGATGCCGGCCAGCCGGCGGGCATTTTCGTCGAGGGCTATGAAACGACCGAACGGACCCGTGCTGAACGGGCCCTGCGCGAGAGCGAGACGCGCTTCCGGGCCGCCATCGCCGCAGTGCATGGGGTGGTGTGGACCAACACGCCCGATGGCGAAATGGTTGGCGAACAACCAGGTTGGTGCGCGTTGACGGGGCAGACCGCTCGCGAGTATGACGGCTATGGCTGGGCGGACGCCATCCATCCGGACGATGCCCGTCCGACGATCGACGCCTGGCGCGACGCCGTCGCCGAACAGCGGCAGTTCGACTTCGAACATCGTGTCCGGCGCCACGATGGTGCGTGGGGCGTCTTTTCGGTTCGCGCGATCCCGGCGGTCGACGAGGCCGGGACCATCCGCGAATGGATCGGGATCCATACCGATATCACCGAGGAACGCGCAATCCAGGCAGCGCTTCGCGAGAGCGAGGAAAATTATCGCTTCACTGTCGAGCTTCATCCGCAAGTCGCCTGGACTGCGGGACCTGATGGCCTGCTCGACCATGTCGCGGAACGGTGGCGCGAATGGACCGGCAGTTCGGGCCTCGGCGATACCTGGGGGCAAGGCCTGCACCACGAGGATCTCGACTATTCCATCGACGCCTGGTCGCATTCGGTGGCCACCGGCGAACCCTATGACGTCGAGCACCGTGTGGCGCACGTTGACGGAAGCTATCGCTGGGCCCGTTCGCGCGCATTCCCGCGTCGCGACGAGAGCGGCCGGATCATCAAATGGTATGGCGCAACCGAAGATATCGATGACCGCAAGCGCGCCGAAGTGAAGGCGTTCGAGGCAGCGCGCGAGCTGCGTGGCGTGGTAGATGCGTTGCCGGGCTTCGTCTGGACCGCCGACGAGGGCGGGCTGATCGAATATACCAGCCCGATGTGGCACGGCTATTCCGGTTCAACACCGGAACAATCGATGGGGCTCGGATGGCTCGCGTTCGTCCACCCCGACGATCAGCCCCTCGCCATTGCCCAGTGGCAAGCGTCGTTGGCGACCAGCGAGCCCTATGAAGTCGAATTCCGTCTGCGCAACAGCGAGGGGCGCTACATGTGGTGGCTTGCCCGCGCACAAAAGCAGCCGGATACGGGTCGATGGATCGGGACGGCGACCGAACTCGAAACCATCGTCGCTGCGCGCGACATGCTGGCCCGGTCGCGCGAGGAACTCGAGCGCGCCGTCGAAGCGCGCACCGCCGAACTGCGGGATGCCGAGGAACAGCTGCGGCAATCGCAAAAGCTTGAGGCAATCGGGCAGCTGACTGGCGGCGTCGCGCACGACTTCAACAACCTCCTGACGGTGATCCGCGGGTCGGTCGACCTGCTTCAGCGTCCGGGCATTACCGACGAGCGACGTGACCGGTACATCGAGGCGATCTCCGACACCGTGACACGCGCTGCCAAGCTGACCGGCCAGCTGTTGGCGTTCGCCCGGCGGCAGGCGTTGCAGCCGGATGTATTCGATGTCGTCGCAGACGTATCCGCGATCACCGACATGGTGCGAACCCTTACCGGGTCGCGCGTACAGGTTGACATGCAGCTACCTGCCGAAGCGCTGCACGTGGATGCCGACCCCAGCCAGTTCGACACGGCCGTCGTAAACCTCGTCGCGAACGCGCGCGATGCTATGGAAGGCGAAGGCGCCCTGACGATCAAAGTTAGCGCAAGCGAGGGGATTCCGGGCGACGGAGGGCGCGACGTCGCGGGCGACTTCGTGGCGATATCCGTCACCGATACCGGCACCGGGATACCGCCGGAAGTCCAGGAGCAGATCTTCGAGCCCTTTTATACGACCAAGGGGCTGGGCCAGGGCACAGGTCTCGGCCTCAGCCAAGTCTATGGATTCACGATGCAGTCGGGGGGCGAGGTCAGGCTGAAAAGCGAGATGGGCAAGGGATCGACGTTCACGATTTACCTGCCGCGGGTGCCCGCCCCCGCCGAGAGCGCAACCACGCTCCCGCCCGGCGGCTTGACGGCCGACGGCGACGGCATCTGCGTCCTGGTTGTCGAGGACAATCCCGAAGTCGGCATTTTCGCGCAACAGACTTTGGCCGAACTCGGATTCCATGCGATCTTTGCCGACAACGGTGCCACCGCCCTTGACGAGCTGGCCAAGCGGGACGCCGCGGTCGATGTCGTGTTCTCCGACGTCATGATGCCCGGAATGTCGGGACTCGAGCTGGGCGAGGAAATCCGCCGACGTCATCCGGATCTGCCGGTTGTGCTGACCAGCGGTTACAGCCATGTACTTGCGCAGCGCGGGAGCGCCGGGTTCGAACTGCTGCAGAAACCCTATTCGATGGAGCAATTGTCGCAAACGCTGCAAAAGGCGGCGCGACGACGGATGGCCTAGGTCATTTCCTCATCCCTCGGCCGACGCGCACCGGTCCCCGGGGCGTGCCGAATTTCGTCCCGGCTGCGACGCGGCCCGACCGGACGACAAGGACGAGCGTGTCGCCTGCAGCGACCATCGCATCGGGTCCGGGGTGCAGGATCGTCGGGCCGACCGCCTTGTCGATCTGGACGATAAAAAAGGCCCCGTTGCCGGCACGCTCGGCCTCCGCGACGGTCATGTCGGTCAGCATGCCGTCAACGGCCGCCGTGACCACTTCGATCTCCAGCCCGAAGTCGCCCATGCCGCGCTTCAGCTCGCGAATCGTGTCATTCTCGCGAACGAAGTCGGCGGTCTTGGGAAACAGGATCATTTCGGCGATGCGTTCCGCACCGATGTGCGTCGGCAGGACGACACGGTTGGCACCCGCGCTCAACAGCTTGCGCTCGGTCGTCGGGGCTTCGCCTCGCGCGATGATTTCGACCCTGTCGTGCAGGCTCCGCGCCGTGAGCGTGATGAACACGTTCGCGCTGTCGTCGGGCAGGACAGTTGCCAGCGTCCGCGCGCGCGCGATCCCTGCGGCCAGCAGCACGGCCTCTTCCGTGGCGTCGCCCGTCAGCGTCAGTAGGCCCGCGCGTTCGGCGTCAGCGCATTTTGCGGGATCGCGCTCGACCACGACGACGCCGCAATTCGCCTCGGCAAGGTCCCTGGCGAGCATAAGCCCGATCCGCCCATAGCCACATACGATCACATGGCCTTCCAATTGATCGATCTGGTTTTTCATGCGGTTCTTTCCCAGTAGCTGGTTGAGCTGGATCGCGGTGAACACCTGTACAAGGATACCGGTCAGCAAGATCGTGCCCGTACAGCCAAGCACCATCGTCGCCATCGTCACGGCGTGGAGATAGGGGGTGTCGATCGGCCGGACTTCGCCATAGCCCACCGTGTAGATCGTCAGCGTGACCATGTACGTTGCGTCGGTCCAACTCCATCCGGCGGCGCGATAGCCAAGCGTCGACGCGACGCAGACGAAAAAGAGGAAGGCGAGCACCGACAGCAGGTTGCGGATCGGGGATCCGAGCACCATGTCCGACGTCGAAGACCTGTCGCCCATAACCGTCCGCTAAGCGCGCATCCCCTGCGATGCAAATGCGGTCGTTACGACCTCGTCAATTTAAAGGGAGTCCTGCCATGCGCTATAATCAGATGGGCAACACCGGCCTGTTCGTCTCGGAACTCTGCCTGGGGACGATGACGTTCGGCGCGGCGGTCGAGGGGTCGATGTGGGGCGCGATCGCCGGGCTCGACCAGTCGGGCGCCGACGAGATTGTCAGAAGGTCGGTGGATGCGGGCATCAACTTCATCGACACCGCCGATGTCTATTCGAACGGCGTTTCGGAACAGATCCTCGGTCAGTCGATCCGCAACCTGGGGCTGAAGCGCAGCGACGTCGTCATCGCGACAAAGGCCTATGGCGCGATGGGCAGCAGGCCCAATGACAAGGGCGCGTCGCGTGGGCACATCATGGACGCCGTGGAGGGCAGCCTGTCGCGGCTCGGTACCGACCATATCGACCTATACCAGATCCATGCCGACGACAGCGTGACCCCGATCGATGAAACGCTGCGCGCGCTCGACGATCTCGTGACCAGCGGGAAGGTCCGCTACGTCGGCGTGTCGAACTGGGCCGCGTGGAAGATCGCCAAGGCGCTCCAACGGTCCGAAGCAAAGGGTTGGGCGCGCTTTGAAACGCTGCAAGCCTATTATACCATCGCCGGACGCGACCTAGAACGCGATATCGTACCGATGCTCCAGTCGGAGAAAATGGGTTTGATGGTATGGTCGCCGCTTGCCGGCGGCTTGCTGTCGGGCAAGTACGATCGTGAAACGGAAAGCAAGGAAGGCCGCCGGGCCGCTTTCGACTTCCCGCCTGTAGACAAGCCGCGCGCGTTCGACGTGATCGATGCCATGCGACCCATCGCCGAGGCCCATGGCGCCACCGTTGCGCAAGTGGCGCTCGCCTGGCTACTCCACCAGCCGGTGGTCACAACCGTGATCATCGGGGCCAAGCGGATCGAGCAGCTCGACGACAATCTCAAGGCGGTCAACGTCAGGCTGAGCGCCGACGACCTCGCCACGCTCGCCAAGGTCAGCGCAATGCCGACCGAATATCCGGGCTGGATGGTCGCGTTTCAGGGCGCTTCGCGGCGGCCGCAGCCTTTCGTTGCCAAAGCAGACTGAGCGCGTCCGCGAAGGGTTCGATCAGCGACCCGTGCACGCTGTGCGGGTCGCGTGCGCCCTCGACGCCGAAACGAAGCGGCTCGCGCTTGGCTTTAGGTTGGTGCAGCGTTCCGGCCAGCCAGTCGAATATGGCCAGCGACTCGCCGAAATTGCAGTCGTGATGTTCGGGTGCGACTGAATGGTGTATCTGGTGATGCGCCGGACTGAGTATCACCATTCCCCATACACCCCGCCAGGCCATCCAGACATGGGAATGGTGGAGATGTTTGACGGTGAAGAGCGCAACGATCATGATGACGTTCGTGCCTGCCAAAGTCAGCGGCGCTATGCCCGACCCGACCAGCCAGCGCATCACGCCCGCTGTCACCCCCGTCACCACGGCGACAATATTGTAAAACACGATACTGTCCACGGGATGGACGCGGAAGAGCGTCAGCGGAGACAAGGTTTCGGCGCTGTGATGGACCTTGTGAAACGCCCAGAGCGCCGGAAGCTTGTGGCTGAGCAGATGGTCAAACCAATAGGCGAATTCATAAGCGATCCACACGGCAAGCGTCACGATCGCCACTGCGGCCCATGATGGCAATCCTCGCACCAGCGGCGCGCCGAGGGCGGCAGCTACGCTGTTCGCAATCATGACCTGCGAGAGTACGGCCCACCCGAAGAGTGCCGTGCTCAAAAAGGTCGCGAACAACGTAAATGCTGCATCGGTTCGGGCTGAGGCGCCAACCAGTCGGTGGCGCGGAAACATCGCGCGAACCATGACACCGATCGGAATTGGACGACCACGCCGTCTTACCACGGCCACGCCGACCGCGATCAAACACGCGACGGCGAGCGACCATAAAGACAGTGAAGACCCCGGCGAAAGCAGAAGCTGCGCGAGCGGGCCAAACAGGGACTGGGCGACATCCTCGATCACCTGCGCGCCTTAACCTGCGCTTGGTAAAGCAGAGGTCAACGGCCATGAACGGCGCCAGAAAAGAAAAAGGCACCTGCCCGAGGGAGCAGGTGCCTTGGCACGACCAGTTAGTCTTGCGCCTTACTTGTCCTTGCCGTCTTTCACGCCGACGGTCGGTACGTCGATCGTCGTCTTCTTCGTTTCGATCTTGGGAACATCAACCGTCGTTTTTTCCGTGCCGACGACGACTTCCTTCGAGTCCACGTTCACGTCGGGCAAGTTGCCGCCCTTGACGCTGACCTCGGGCAAGTTGCCGCCCTTTACCGATGCGCTCCAGAATCCCGTTGCGAAAAGCACGCCGACAATTGCGACCGCCAGAATCAACAGGATGAGGATGAACCGGCCGGCGCTGCTGCGGCGCGGCTCGACATAGGTGTCGCGAGTCTCGACACGAGTCGTCGTCCCGTCAGCATTACGATATTCAGTCATGCGATCCTCCTGTTTTAATTCAGTCAGTCGCAAACGGGTGTTTCGATCGATTGTTCCGGGTGCGGTCGATCTTGAGGTTAGGCGGTAAACACGGACCAGTTCATCGCAGCCGCCAGATGCTCGAGTGCTTCGCTCCCGATTTTGGAGTTGCCGCGATGGTTCAGTCCGGGCGACCAAACGGCGATGCTCGCTTTGCCGGGCACGATGCCAAGAATGCCGCCACCGACGCCCGACTTGCCCGGAATGCCGACGCGGAAAGCGAATTCGCCCGATCCGTCGTAATGGCCGCACGTCAACATCAAGGACAGGATGCGCCGCGCACGCTGCGCGGTGACGACGGCGCGGTGCGTATCCGGGTTTATCCCTTCGAGCATGAGGTAGCGCCCGGCCATGGCGAGTTGACGGCACGACATGGCAATCGCGCACTGGTGGAAATAGACGCGAAGGGCATCGTCGACCCGATGTTCCATGTTGCCGAACGAGCGCATGTAGTTGGCGAGCGCCACGTTCCGGAAGCCGGTATCGGCTTCGGAATCGGCGACCGTGCTGTCGATGAAAACGCTCTCATCGCCCGAAACGAACCGCACAAAGCGCAGGATATCGCCGATGGCATCGCGAGGCTCGCCGCCGCCAAGCACGACATCGCTGACGATTATTGCACCCGCGTTGATGAACGGATTGCGCGGGATGCCCTTCTCCGCTTCCAGCTGCACGACCGAATTGAAAGCCGAGCCCGAGGGCTCGACGCCGACGCGCTTCCATAAATCCCCGCCGACCTTGCCGAGCGCCAGCGTCAGCGCAAACACCTTCGACACCGACTGGATCGAAAATGGCATGTCGGCGTGGCCACCAACGTGCACGGCCCCGTCGGCTGTGACGACGGCGATGCCGAAATGCGCAGGGTCGATGCTGCCGAGCGACGGGATATAGTCGGCGACCTTGCCCCGGTCCGCCACCGTCGCTGCCTGGGCAACTATGGTCGCGACCGTTTCGGCAAGCCGATCGGTCAAGCGCGTCCCACTCCCATGCGCGCCAGTTCCCGGTCCTTGTCGACGAACTGGTGCTTCAGGGCGCCCGCGATATGGAAAAACACGAGCGCATATAGAATCTTGGCCGCAATTTCGTGCGTTGCCCCGAAGATCGCGTGGACCTGTTCCTTGGTTGCGGGGTCGAGGCCCATCACCCAACCGATGCGCGGCCATTCAAACAGGCCGAAGTACAGGTTAGGATGGCTGGCGGCGTCCTTATAGGCCGAATCCATGATCCAGCCCGACAGCGGCATCACGAACATGATCACGTACAGCGATACATGCACCCAATGGGCCGCCCGCTTCTCCCAGCGCTGGTGATGCGAGGGCAGCGGCGGAGCAGCATGGGCCAAGCGCCAGAGCAAGCGCATGGTGACCAATCCGAGCAAGGTGATGCCGATCGTCTTGTGATTGTTGATCAGCGGCCGCACGCTCTCGTCGGCGACATTGGGCCATGCCCAAGCAAGGCCGATATTGGTGAAGATCAGCAGCGCGACCAGCCAGTGAAAGCCGATCGCGACGCCATCATATCGCGTCTGGCCCATATCGTTCTGCTCCCGTTCAGTTGCACTGCACAATCTAGTCGTCGCGCGCGGCGGGTCCAGCACCTAATGGCGCGCCGATCAAACCCGAGGCACCCGATTGTCCGCCCAACTCACCCGCGCCTTCGATGCGCTGTCCCCCCGCCTCAACCCGCCGCGCCATGCCTGGCGCGGTATCGCGATCTGGGGGGCAGCAATCGCATTGTTCATCGCCCTATTCGCACAGGTTTTTTTCCGGACGGGCATTTTGTCCTGGGCAGTGGGGATCGTCTATATCATCTACGACACGGCACTGTTGCTGTTCGTGGCGGCCCAGACACGGTCAATCAGCGGCAATTCCGCGCAATCGGCAACATCTGGGATTCGGCTCGGCGTGATCATCGCCGCGTACAACGAAGCATCGAGCCTCGCCGCCACCATTGCCGCGTTGCAGCGGCAGGACGTGCCGCCGGACCTGATCGTCATTGCCGATGACGGGTCGGACGATGACACGGCCGCAGTGCTTGCCCGGCAATTCGGGCTTTCGGTTCCCGTGCTGGGAACGATGGGCGCTGCGGCGCCGCTGCAACCCAATGTGCACTGGCTGCGATTGCCCCGCGGCGGCAAGGCTCGGGCTCTGAATGCGGCGATCGGGCTGATCGACTGCGATGTTCTTGTCACGGTCGATGCAGACACCTTGCTGGAACCCGGCGCCCTGTCGGCAATGCGACGCGCGTTCGAGCATGAGCCCCAGCTGATGGCAGCAACCGGCGTGCTGCGCCCCGTCTGCCCTCCCACACGCTCGGGTCGGCTTTTCCAATGGTTCCAGACTTATGAATATGTGCGAAACTTCTTGTCGCGCTACGCCTGGATGCAGGCGCACAGTCTTTTGCTGATTTCGGGCGCATTCGCCGGTTTCCGGCGCGAGGCACTGATCCGGGTCGGCGGATTCGATCCTGAATGTCTGGTCGAGGACTATGAAGTGATGCACCGGCTGCACCGCTTCGGTGTCGACCATGGCTTGGGCTGGGAAGTCCGCGTCATCGGGAGTGCCTTCGCCACGACGGACAGCCCGGCCGAGCTGATGACCTTCCTGCGCCAGCGCCGCCGATGGTTCGCAGGATTTCTGCAGACGCAGATGTGGAACCGCGACATGATCGGCAACCCCCGATACGGCGCGCTGGGGACGGCGATGCTGCCGGTCAAGGCGCTGGACACAGTACAGCCGATCTATGGCCTCTCTGCGTTCGGCCTGCTGATCGGCTTCATCATCGTCGGGCTCACCAGCGGCAATTTCAACATTATCTGGCCGGTGCTGTTCGCGATGCTGGCAAAGGTCGCGATCGATCTCGCCTGGCTGCTGCGCTCACTGGTGCTCTACCGCCGCTGGACCGGTCATGGCGAGCATCTGTCGATCGGCGGCGCCCTGCTGGCCGCGATCGTCGAGCCGGTCACTTTCCAGTTGCTGCGCCATGCCGGCGCGGCATGGGGCTGGTACGTCTTCTTGACCGGCAAGCAGGTCTGGGGCGCCCCGGCGCGCCTGAGCAAAGCTCACGAACTATAGCGGTCCAGATCGGCGAGATAGGTTTCGCGCTGGTTGCCGTTCAGAAAGGCGCCGGCGAAGCTGTTGCGGGCGAGCCTGACCAGTTCGGCGCGCGAAAGGTCGAGCGCATCGGCCACCGCCACGAAATTCTCGTTGATATAACCCCCGAAATAAGCGGGGTCGTCCGAGTTCACGGTAGCGGCAAGTCCCAGTTGGAGCATTCGGCGCAATGGGTGGGCGGCCATATCGCCGACGACACACAGTTTCAGGTTGGACAGCGGGCAAACCGTGAGCGTGATCGCGCTTTGTGCCAGCCGCTCCGCCAGCGCCGGATCCTCAAGCGAGCGGTTGCCATGGTCGATGCGGTCGACGCCGAGCGTATCCAGCGCCTCGTAGACATAGGCAGGCGGCCCTTCCTCGCCCGCATGTGCGACAAGCTTCAACCCCAGCTTGCGGGCCCGGGCGAAAACGCGCGCGAACTTGGCGGGCGGGTGTCCGTTTTCCGACGAGTCCAGTCCGACGGCCTCGATCCTGTCGAGGAACGGCAGGGCCAGGTCGAGGGTCCACTCGGCCTCGGCCTCACTCAAGTGGCGGAGGAAGCACATGATAAGCCTCGACGTCATTCCCCATTTCGCCTGCGCCTCGTCGAGCGCCTGCGTGATGCCCCCGATAACCGTCGCAAAGCTCACCCCGCGCGCCGTATGCCCCTGCGGATCGAAGAAAATCTCGGCGTGGCGAACCGCGTCGTCGTGGGCCCGCGCCAGATAGGCCATCGTCAGGTCGTAGAAGTCCTGGCTGGTGAGCAGCACTCCCATGCCCTGATAGTAGATATCGAGAAAGTCCTGGAGATTTGAAAAGGCATAGGCTGCCCGCACGTCCTCCACAGTCGCAAACGGAATGGCGACGCCATTGCGTGCCGCAAGGGCAAACATCAGTTCGGGCTCGAGCGATCCCTCTATGTGCAGATGTAGTTCCGCCTTTGGCAGGGCTGTGATGAACGTGCGCCGTTCCTGCGAGCAAGCGAAGCCTGCAGTCATGCCCTTTCACCCAGGATAATATCGGCATCGGGCTTGCTTGCGCGAATTTCCGCTTCGCAGAGCCCATTGATTTCATGGGGGAACACCAGCCATTCCTCGGTCCGGTGCACATAGAAATCGGGCTGCAGCGCCGTCCGGTTGCGCGTCGGCTTATAGTATACGGTCGCGATCCGGACTTCGCGCGGCATGTTATGGCGGCAGCGCGCCCGAAGCTCGGCCAGAAACGCCCGGATGCTCCGCCCGCTGTCGAACACATCGTCGATGATCAGCAACCGGTCCTCCGGATTCAAAGTATCGACCAGATAGCCGAGTGCGAACACGCGAACTTCGGCATCCTGTCGGTCAATGCCCGAATAGGATGACGTCCGGATGGCGATATGGTCGCACGCGATGCCCTTATATTCGAGCAATTCCTGAACTGCGATGCCCACAGGCGCCCCGCCCCGCCAGATGCCAACGAGATGTGTCGGCGCAAAGCCACTGTCGAGCACCTGCATGCCCAGCCGAAAGGAATCGCGCAGCAGGTCGTTGGCGGTAAGATAGACTTTCTCGGTCATGCGCGCTGCTTCACAGGGCGAGGCGTGCGCCGCAAGCCCAAGATCGCAAGCGAGCGCGTTGCGCCTGACCGTCTTGCCCGCTATATCGCCTATAAGCCCCGGCCCGCGCGCTTGCTGACAGCGCGTTTGCCGGGGCATTGCTCTTTAGACGTTGGACATGCCCATGACCCGCCGCCGCCAGATCTACGAAGGCAAGGCCAAGATCCTCTATGAAGGCCCCGAACCCGGCACGCTGATCCAGTATTTCAAGGATGACGCGACGGCGTTTAACGCGCAGAAAAAGGGCACGATCAACGGCAAAGGTGTGCTCAACAACCGGATTTCCGAGCACATCTTCACCCTGCTTGGCACCATCGGCGTACCGCACCATTTCATGCGTCGCCTGAACATGCGTGAGCAGCTGATTCGGCAGGTCGAGATCATCCCGATCGAAGTCGTCGTGCGCAACGTTGCTGCGGGCTCAATTTCGACGCGACTGGGGATCGAGGAAGGGACGCAGCTGCCCCGGACGATTATCGAATATTACTACAAGGACGATGCGCTCGGCGATCCGATGATCACGGACGAGCATATCGCAGCCTTCGGCTGGGCGAGCCAGGACGAGATGCATGACATTGCCGACATGGCGATTCGCATCAACGATTTCATGTGCGGATTGTTCGCCGGCATCGGCATCAAGCTGGTCGACTTCAAGCTCGAGTTTGGCCGCATCTGGGACAATGACTATGCCAGGGTCATTCTGGCCGACGAAATAAGTCCCGACGGCTGCCGCTTGTGGGACATGATCTCTGGCGAAAAGCTCGACAAGGACCGTTTCCGACGCGATCTGGGCGGAGAGGTTGAAGCTTATCAGGAAGTCGCAAGGCGGCTGGGGCTTTTGCCCGAGGGCGCCGACAATGTGGTGCTCGACCTCGAGACTCAGCGAAAGAAGCGCGGCCGTTAAACCGGCTGGTCTGCCGCAAATCTTATCCCCGTTTTAGCGCGGCGTTAACCATTTAGGGCTTACTTCGAGGTGACCGGGCTTCACGAGCCCCCACCTGGAGCGACCCGATGCGTAAACTCGCAATCCTGCTGACTGCTACCGCACTGACGACGCTGAGTGCCTGCAGCGGCGGCGATACCAAGAGTGTGAGCGCGACGGCAGCCACAGTTGGCTCCTCCGCCGCGGGCACAACGACCGCGTCGACCGACGTCTACGCGCAGTTCGTGTCGCCGACGGCGGCCCGCACCTATTCCGGCATCGGCGCCAGCCAGGTCTACAGCTATTTGACGGACGATCGCACGCCGTCGAACGGCACGACCGGCCTTACCGGGTCGCGCGGTCAACAGGGCCCCACCTATGCAGGCAATGCATCGACGGTTCGCGACAGCAAAATCTCTATTGCCTATGATCCGCGGTCGGCGGTCTTCACCCTGTCGGTCACCGACCCGATGAGCAATGCGACGGCCAATACGCGCTTTCAGGATCCCGCCAGCCGCACCGCATTCGGTGGTGCTGTCGAGCCGCAATGGGGCGTCGACGATTTCGCGACCTACGCCGGCATTGGCGCCAATGCGAACATCAAGTTCCTGCAGGCTGGCGACGGCGATCCGCTCTCGCCCTACGGCCGCAGCGGCACGGGCTTCGTCAGCCCAGGGAACAACACGACGCCGCCCGACGGCGATGCAAGCGCAACCTATCAGGCAGCCACGTTGTTCTACGAGACGCCGGGCAGCTCGACCAAATATGTGTCGCTCGCCGGCTATGTCCGCAACGCACTCAGCTGGGCCGATGTTACCGCGGGCACGGCACTCATCAAGCAAACATCATGGAAGCTTGAGCGCGGTGCATTTGCTTATGGCATCCAGACCGACAATGCTGCAGTGCCGAAAACCGGAAGCGGCACTTATACGGGCAACATGATCGCCACGATGGTGTTCAACCCGACGTTGGACGCGGTCAACAATTACCCGACATATTTCCAATGGATTTCAGGCACGTCGAGCACGACGGTAAACTTTGCGACGAATTCGGTCAGCCTTCGCCTCGACGGCATCGTCGGCGCGCCGAAATTCGATCGTTTCACGACGCCATTCCAGTCGGCGATCGCCGCCGGCACGACCTTTACGGCGAGCGGAACGGCGACCATCAACCTCATCAACACCGGCGGCTTCACGGGACAGTTCCAGTCGGCCAGCTTCGGGGCGACGACCGAAGGTTCGAACCCCGTGGTCAACGTCGTCGGTTCGAGCATCGACGGTGCCTTCTTCGGTCCAGCTGCCGAAGAAGTCGGCGGGGGATTCCGGATCGTGGGCGGAAATCCCGATCAGCGCATCGATATTGCGGGCGCGTACAAGGGAAAGAAGCCGTAAAGTGCGCGCGGCGCTTGGCCTGCCGTTCGTCCTCCTCGCCTGTTACGGAGCTTCTCTCGCCGCGGCCCCCCTGCCAGAAACCTGCACCAACGGCACGTGCCAGATTCACCTGACGGCCGACCAGTTGCTCAATCACGCCACTGTGCTGGTCGAGCAGCGACGGTTCGACGAGGCCCGCCCCCTGATCGCGGTCCTGGCGATGGCTCCCACCGTTGGCATGGAGACGCATTTCCTGGCGGGCTATGTCGCCGTGGAGACGGGTGACGTCGCCACCGCCGTCAAGGAATTCCGTGCATCGCTCGCCATCGATCCTAAACAGACGCGCGTCCGCCTCGAACTCGCGCGTGCGCTCATGATGCAGGGGAAAGACGGGGGCGCCGCCTATCATTTCCGGCTCGCGGCCCAGGACAATGCCCTGTCGCCCGAAATTCGTGCGACGATCCAGGCGCAACGCGGTATTCTTCGCGACCGGCGTCCCTGGCATTTCTCGACCGATTTCGGCTTCGCGCCGGACAGCAACATTACGAACGGCACCAGCGCGGAAACCGTTGACCTGGTGGTCGGTAACCAGACGATCCCGCTGACGCTGGACGAAAACGCCCGCGCCCGTTCCGGCCTTGGCCAAACCGGCAGCCTGTCTGCCGGATACCGCCTGAAGATCGGCGATCGTGGGGCGCTTCTCGTCGACGGCGACGCTCAAGGCGTCAATTACAAGGGCACGGCCAACGACGACTACACGGTACAACTTGCCGCCGGACCCGAACTCCGCCCTTCGGAAGCGACATCCATATCGTTGCAGGGCCTTGGACTGCAGCGCTGGTATGGCGGCGCGCGGGCCGTAACGCAGATCGGCACGCGACTGGCGGTCCAGCACACGATTGGCGATTCGCAGCGTGTCGGCCTCACGCTCGACACACGGCATTCGGCATCGGGCCTTCAACCGGGATATTCCGGCTGGAATTTCGCACTTTACGCGACGTACGAGCGGGTGATTGCCCGCTCTATGATTGCCAGCGCCAGCGTGTTCGCACGGGCCGACCGACTTAACGAAGCCGCGTATTCGAGCAATGAGTTCGGCGTGTCCCTCGGCATCGGCGGAGAGCTTCCGCATGGCATCAATGCAGGTATAACCGGCACAGCGAGCCGCGCCGTCTACGACGCGCCGCTTGTCGCACTTTCGAGCGACCCACGCGCCGACTGGCGCCTGGCGGGCCGCGTCTATGCCGGCGTCCGTTCGCTACGCGTGATGGGATTTTCGCCCAGCGTTAGCTACACCTACACGCTGAATGCTTCGTCGCTGTCGTTATTCGAAAGCAAGCGCTCGCGCCTCGCGTTCAGCCTCGCGCGTTACTTCTAGTCGCGCGCGCGATAGCCCGCGAGCACGCCGAACAGAAACGTGGCGAAGATCGCCAGCCGCACTGCGCCATTCTCGTCCGAATAACCGAACACGTCCGAGCCGAAAACGAAGACGCAAACAAACATTACAGTAGCAATAAAGCCCAATGCCCCGCTCCTTCCTCGTTACGCAATCCGTCGCCCTCTTTCCTTAAAAATGGATGAAGAACTTGCCCGTAGACACACGGGCGTCCATAGGCTGCGTCGCATGAAAATCCGCGTCTTCGTCACTCTCAAGCCTGGCGTGCTGGACCCGCAGGGCAAGGCCATCCATCATGCCCTTGAAGGGCTTGGGTTTACCGGCGTGAACGATGTGCGGCAGGGCAAGCTCATCGAACTGGACATGGCCGACGACACCACCGACGCGGAAATCGAGTCGATGTGCAATAAATTGCTCGCCAACACGGTCATCGAGAATTTCCGGATCGAGCGTTGACCCGCGCTGCGGTCATCGTCTTCCCCGGTTCCAATTGCGACCGCGACCTGGCCGTGGCCTTGGAGTCGGTTACCGGGTTGGCACCCGCCATGGTCTGGCACCGCGAAACTGCCCTGCCCGACGGCCTCGACATCATCGGCGTTCCCGGCGGTTTCTCATATGGCGACTATCTCCGCTCAGGCGCAATGGCGGCCCGCTCGCCGATCATGCAGGCAGTGGTCGCCGCGGCAGGCGAAGGCCGCACCGTGCTCGGCATCTGCAATGGCTTTCAGGTGCTCACCGAAGCCGGGCTGCTGCCCGGCGCGCTGATGCGGAACGCGGGCATCCGCTTTGTCGGGCGCGACACAAGGTTGACCGTCGCAAATAGCCAGACGGCTTTCACCAGCGGTTATGCCACGGGCGAGGAAGTGACTTTTCCCGTCGCCCATCACGACGGCAATTATTTTGCCGACACAGCGACGCTCGATCGGCTGGAAGGCGAAGGCCGCGTCGTCTTCCGCTATGCAGAGCCGGTCAATGGCAGCGCGCGCGACATTGCGGGGATCGTCAGCGATGCCGGCAATGTACTCGGGATGATGCCGCATCCCGAACGTATGATCGAAACGGCGCACGGGGGCACCGACGGACGACGCCTGTTCGAGGGGTTGCTTGAATCCGCCTAGATGCGCGCCCGGAACGGGGTAAAATCGGTCCCTTCGTCGAACACATCGACGCCCTCGCGTCGTTTCAGGAAACCTACAACGGCGTAAGTTAGTGGCGTCAGAAGAATTTCCCATAGCACTTTGAGCGCCCAGTTGACCGTCATGACGGACAACACGGTCGACGTCTCCCAAACGCCAAGAAACGCGAGCGGATAGAAAAGCAGGCTGTCGACGCCCTGGCCAAAGAGTGTCGATCCGATCGTGCGCGTCCACAAATACTTGCCTTGCGTCGCGATCTTCATCTTGGCCATGACGAAGGCGTTGACGAATTCGCCAGCCCAGAACGCCGCGACCGAGGCGAAAACGATACGTGGGACCTGCCCGAACACGCTTTCATAGGCGGCCTGCCCCTGCCAGCCGGGTGCTGGCGGGAGCGAGACGACAACCCAAGACATGAATGCCATGAACAAAACCGCCGCAAAGCCCGCCCAGACGCAGCGCCGGGCGCGGCCATAGCCATAAACTTCGGTCAGGATGTCGCCGAGCAGATAGCTAAGCGGGAAGAACAGTATGCCTGCGCCGAACGTGAAGCCCCATAGCTGCGCAGGTTTTGCAGCGCCTATTACGTTTGATAACAATAAGATGGCAACGAACGCGGCCATCATGAAATCGAAATAGCGAAAGCCATCGCGCCCGACGTCGCGCGCGCTGACGTGTCTTGGTGTTTCCCCGGTGCTCATGGCCTTGGTGCCTAGAGCCAATTCAGGCTAGGACACAAGAGACGCGCCCGTAGCTCAGCTGGATAGAGCACGAGACTTCTAATCTTGAGGCCACAGGTTCGACTCCTGTCGGGCGCGCCACTCAGTCTTTGATGTCATAGACCGAGACCGCCTGACGTGCTCCCCTGAAACTCTGCCAATCTGAGCTAGAGTCCTTCATGAAGGAGGACGACGATGAAGCGCAGCAGGTTTACCGAGGAGGAGATCATAGCGATCCTGCGTGAGCAGGAGGCAGGCTCTTCGACGGCGGACGTGTGCCGCAAGCACGGTGTGAGCAGTGCGACGTTTTACAAGTGGAAGGCGACCTATGGCGGCATGGACGTGTCGCAGGCGCGCAAGCTGAAGGTGCTCGAGGACGAGAACGCGCGGCTGAAGCGGCTGCTGGCCGACGCGATGCTGGACAATGCGGTGCTGAAGGAAGTTGCGTCAAAAAACTGGTGAGGCCTGCCGTTCGTCGAAGGGCTGTCGAGGATGTTCGGCAGCTCTTCGGCATCAGCGAGCGTCGGGCCTGTACCATCCTTGGCGTGGATCGATCGTCGATGCGCTATGCGCATCGGCGTGATGATGATGGCGACCTGCGGTCGCGTCTTCGCGAGATCGCACTTGAGCGTCGCCGGTTCGGCTACCGGCGGCTGGGGATCATGCTGGCGCGTGAAGGCATCGTGATGAACCACAAGAAGCTGCTGCGGTTGTACCGTGAGGAGAACCTGCGGGTGCGTCGCCGGCGCGGCCGCAAACGAGCGATGGGAACGCGGGCGCCGATGACGTTGCCACAGGGGCCGAACCAGCGCTGGAGCCTGGACTTCGTCAGCGATACGCTGGTCTGCAGCCGACGGATCCGCATCCTTGCGGTCGTCGATGACTTCACGCGCGAGAACCTTGCGCTGGTTGTCGACACGTCGCTCTCGGGCGCACGTGTTGCACGCGAGCTCGATGCGATCATCGCGGTTCGTGGCAAGCCGCTGATGATCGTGAGTGATAACGGGACCGAGCTGACCAGCCTGGCGATCCTGCGCTGGGCGCAGGACCGGCGGATCGAGTGGCACTACATCGCGCCGGGCAAGCCGCAGCAGAACGGCTACGTCGAGAGTTTTAATGGTCGCTTGCGCGACGAATGCCTGAACGAGACGCTGTTCGCGTCGTTGAGCCATGCCCGCTCGGTGCTGAGCAACTGGCGCGACGACTACAACCATGTGCGACCGCATAGCGGGATAGGCGGGCTGACGCCCGCCGATGCTGCCAGGCGGGTTGTACAACCCCGCCCGCAAGGGCACGATGATAACCCCGGACTCTACTTATGAGTGGAGGAGAAAAGGGGAGCACGTCAGAAGCAAGCACCGGTGACGGGGCAAAGACATTGCTGGCCGATGTTGCGGAAACCGTGACCCTGCTGTTTTCAGACGTCGAGATGCCCGGCGAAACCGATGGGTTCGCGCTGGCTCGCTATGTCGATGAGCATTGGCCGTGGATCGAGATCGTTATCGCAAGCGGGCGGGCAATGCCCGAGGAGGGGGATATGCCCGCCAAAGCAACTTTTATAAGGAAACCATTCGATAATCACACTGTACGCGACCACCTGCGCGAGACACTGCCAGACGGAAAAAAGCCCGAGCCCCTGCGATCGGCTGCATAGCCTAGAATAAGCAAAGCCGCCCAGGCATGCGGCAAATCTCAGTGTTTGGATTAGTCACGGTCAATCCGCTTCTGACCTGAGAACAAGCGGCTACCAATCTTTTTTTGGAATAGGCGGTCACGCTAAAAGCTATTTTGCGACGCGTTCGCCCACGCCGCAGCGAAGAGAGAATTCGACGCCTTCAGGTAAGTATTTTACCTTGGCAACGCATTGCGTGCTCTGGGCGAAAGCTTGCTCGATCAGACGTGAACCAAAGCCTTTGCGGGCCGGGGCGCTAACCGACGGACCGCCGCTTTCGCGCCAATAAAGCTGCAGCTTGGGGACCTCGCCGCTGTCGTCAAGCTCCCACGAAATGGTCACGCGCCCGTTTGGAACAGACAGTGCTCCGTATTTTGTGGCGTTTGTGCCTAGTTCATGAAGGGCCATTGCCAGTGCGAGAGCAGTGCGGGCGTCGACCCACGCCTCGGGACCGAAGATGATAAAAGCGTTTCGATCCTGACCGCCATGAGCAATCAGCCCCTCTGCGACGATGTCTGCAATTTCTGCGCCCACCCAGCTTTGCTGTATTAGGAGGCCATGCGCCTTCGACATCGAAATGAGTCGGTCTTCGAACGCGGCCCATATTTCCTTGTCGATTCCGGCGTTTTTGAATGTCTGCCGCGCCATTGCCTGCACTAAACCGAGCGTATTCTTAACGCGATGGTCTAGCTCGTTCAGCAAGACCTGTCGGAGGCGTTCCTCGTTCTTGCGTTCGGTGATATTCTTGCTGATGCCGAAAATTCCAATGACGGTGCCGTCTTGCGCGCGCAGGGGAGACTTGCTCGACAGGTAAGTCTGCGGTCCGCTGACACCCGTGAGGTTTTCCTCGAGTTCTTCTGTTTCGCCGCTCGCCATGACGCGAGCGTCGGCTTCGACAAATTTGCGTCCCTCTACTGGATCGTCATGCCATTCATCGTCGGAGCGACCACGAATTTCTTCCCAATTTTTGCCGAGCACCGCGAGAACGGCCCTGTTCGCGAAAATCATGCGGCTCTGCAGATCCTTGGCATAGATCAGGTCCGGCGTTGCTTCACCGATCTTCGCTAGGAGATCGCTCGCGAAGGCACTGGCTCCTTCCATCGGCAAAAGCTCTGCTATCGTCATCAGTTGAGCACCGCCTCTTTGCCGGCAATAGTCGGTTGAAACCAGAACGACAGACCGTTTAGACTCTAACATCATTGATACGAAAACGAAACAAGTCTGCTTTGGTTGCTCCTTCAAGCGGCGAGGTCGACGGCCTCTAAGTCGACGCCAATTGCTAGGGATTCTGCGAAGCGCCCATTGCGAATAATTACAATTTAGGAATGAGCGGCAGCTTTGGCAAAATCGTAAGCCGGTCGGACGACCACAATTGAGGCGAAACCCGGCGGGTGGCTATTTGAGCAGAAAGGCAGGCGCCGACATCTAGCCTCGTGACACCGGCCATGCCGCAGCTCAGAGCATCTCAAGCGGCACCCGCTCGCGGGGCGGGGGAAAGGCCGTATCAAGGGCGGTCAGGTCTGCCTCGGTAAGGACGAGCTCAGCTGCCGCCCGGTTTTCTTCCACATGTTCGGTGCTGCTTGCTTTCGGGATGCTGATGATCCCGGTGTGACGCATTGTCCACGCGAGCGCCACCTGCGCCGAAGTGGCGCCGATCCGTTTCGCCACTTGTGCCAGCTTGCCGTTCCTCACTAGCCGACCCTGTTCGACCGGGCTGTACGCCATTGCCGGCATGCCCCGGTCGAACAACCAAGGCAGAAGGTCTCGTTCCGGGCCCCGCCTTGTCAGGTTGTAGAGGATCTGATCCGTAGCGCAGCCGCGGCCGCCGTCACGCTCAAGTTCCTCCATCTCTTCCATTGCGAGGTTGCTGACACCCCAATGCCGGATCTTGCCGGCCTTTTTCAGCGCCTCCATCGCCTCAGCCGTTTCGCCTAGCGGCACTGTTCCCCGCCAATGGAGGAGATAAAGATCAAGCCGATCGGTACCGAGCCGCTGCAAGCTCGCTTCACAAGCGGTCGTAAGTCGCCCGCGCGAAGCATTCTGGGGGTATGCTTTGCTGACGAGAAACGCCTCGTCGCGCCGATCGCCCAATGCTTCGCCGACCAGGCGCTCGGCCGCCCCGTCGCCGTACATCTCGGCCGTATCGATCAGCTTCATGCCAAGATCCAATCCGGCCCTTAGTGCCGCGATTTCGTCGGCGCGCCGAACGTGGACTTCCCCCATCATCCACGTACCCTGTCCAAGCGCAGGGACCTGCTCTCCATCGGGGAAGACTACGGTCTTCATCATCAAAGCTTTCGTTGGTGCCCTCGCTATTCGCGTTCAACCCATCAGGAGCACAAATGGGTTCGTAGTCCGGTTCTAACGTACCGGAAAGGCAGCAAGCAGGATTGCAATGGATGGCGGTGGCGGCGACGCATGGTCATCATAATAAGGACGGCCTAGCGGGTGCTCGCGCTGGGAGACTGCGCGGGCGATTAAACTGGTTTGAAGATGCGCAGATCGGCTCAATTCGAGCTTCGACCAACCGCCAGGTCATATCCGGCGGCACGGGTAGGCTGAGCGCATCATGCATCGGCAGATTGAGAACGGCGCACCTGTTAGACTAGAGAAGCCGCCTGTCGGCTTTCGGGTGCATGGCATTAGCGCCGGAATGGCCACATCTGGGGCGATTCTGTTGAAAAACTCCCGCTTGAAGTCGTTATGAATTCCGGCTGCAGTGGCTTGGCCACTAGCGGCGCCGACTAGGGCTCCCGACTTTAAGGGCCCGACGGATGTTTGCGAGATTCTGAACGGCCGACCGCTTTCGAGTTCGAGCTTTCCTCAGATGAATGACCGCGTTTGGAGCGATTGCGGACAATCTGGTGTGGTAAGATTCGCCGGTAACATACGCCCAAAGGACGCTGTTTTCGGCTCCGTCGTGCTCTTATCTAGCTGCGGTCAATGCAGACGAGACGTTCGCCGCTCAAAATCCTGTCCCACCAATCAGAGTGACCAACCCCCATCTACTGAAACCGCTGCTCCGGTCACAAAGGCACCTAAATCAGCGCACATCCAAAGCACTGCATCGGCGATTTCCTCTGGCTTGCCCAGACGCCCAACCGGCTCAAGATCGATCGCCTTTTGGATGTCACCGTCCGTGAAGCGATCCATCATTGGCGTTTCGATGTTACCCGGCAAGACCGCGTTCACACGGATGTTCTGCTTGGCATAATCGAGCGCGGCCGCCTTGGTCAGGCCGATGATTGCATGCTTGGATGCAGTGTAGGACGCACCACCCGCGACGCCGCGAACCCCCGCCCCCGAGGACGTGTTGACGATGACCCCGCCACCCTGACGCACCATCTGCGCAAGCTCATGCTTCATGCACAAGAAGGTGCCGCTCAGGTTGATGTCGAGGATGCGGTCCCAATCGGCTAATTCAATCTCGTGAACAGGCGCAGCCCTGTTTTCGACGCCGGCATTGTTGAAAGCAATGTCCAGTTGGCCAAAAGTCTGAATGATCCGATTGACCGCCTCCTCGACCTGATCGGGCTGGGACACGTCACAGGCGATGACCAGGGCTTCACCACCCGCGTGCCTAACCGCACCGGCAGTTTCAGACAGTGCATCCTCGGTGCGGTCAAGGATGGCAACGCGAGCGCCCTCGGCTGCAAAAGCGATGGCGGTGGCGCGGCCAATGCCGCTGGCAGCACCGGTGACGAGCGCAACTTTGTCGATGAAACGCAGGTTGTCAGACATGGATAAACCTCTTTAATTACGTGGGAAGCGTCGAGCGGTCAGGCCCGGTTCGTGACGTTGCGCGGCTTGCCGAACACTGGAAAAGCGCTCGCTTCACCATAATCGATCACGTTCGACAGGTTTTTGAGCGTCACCATATCGTCGTCGGCGATTTCGAAATCGACGGCCGCATTACTGCGGATGTGATCGGCGTTGGTCGACTTGGGCAGCGGCAGCAGACCAAGTTGTAGACAATAGCGAATACAGATCTGCGCCACGTCGACTTTGTATCTGGCCGCAAGGCCGGCCAGCGAAGGATTGAGGAGCACCGCGCCATGTGCGACCGGCGAATAAGCTTCGACGAGTACGTTGTTGTCGCGGCAATAATCGATCAGGTCGAACGGTGTGTTGCCGATATGCGCCAGCATCTGGTTAACTGCCGGCTTCACCGTTCCATGCCGGATGATGTTATCGAGGTCGGCACGCTCGAAGTTGGAAACGCCGATCGCGCGAACCTTGCCGGCCTGCTGTGCTTCCTCCAGAGCGCGCCATGCTTGCAGGTTGCCGCCGTCGAAATCGCCGCCCTCGCGAAACTCGGACCATGGCTGCGGGCTGTGGATCAGCATCAGATCGATGAAATCGAGCGCAAGCGCTTGAAGCGAGCCCTCGATACGGCTTTTCGCATCGTCGTAGCTTTTCGACTCCGCAGCGAGCTTGGTGGTGATGAAAAAATCATCTCGAGAGACGCCGCTGGTACGCACGCCTTCTCCAACCCCGCGCTCGTTTCCATAGGCCTGGGCAGTGTCAATGTGGCGGTAGCCAATCGCTGCTGCGTCGTGAACGACCTGAGCAACGTCGGCGTTGTCGATGCGCCATGTGCCGAGACCCAGTTTCGGAATTTGGACACCGCCGGCAAGCGTGAAAGTTTCATGAAGGATCATTTTTTGTTCCCTTGATAGCTGGAGAGTTGCCGTAACCCGGTCGTTTGGTCAGGCTCGCCCATTTGGCGACGATGTCAGGCTCTTACACCTTGGGCATCCATTCGTTCGCAGCGACCTCTTCAAAGGCTACCGACACCGCATCTTCACTGTATCCGAGGGCATGACTCACGCCGCGCGTGATCGTCTCGGACAGGTGCTGCTTCTGTACGTCGGACTTGCCCGGCCAAAGTTTCACGATGACGTGCGGCATGGCCTCACTCCTTGCCGAGCGGCGCTAGATATTCCTCGTCCGTCACCTTCTCCATCCAGGTCACAGGCGTTCCGTTGACTGCTTCCTGAATGGCGACGTGGGTCATGCCTCGGTCCGGGGTCGCACCGTGCCAATGCTTATGCTCGGCAGGACACCACAGTATGTCGCCGGCATAAAATTCCAGCTTCGGTCCACCCGCAATCTGTGTCCAGCCAACACCATCGGTGACGATCAGGGTCTGGCCAGCAGGGTGCGTGTGCCACGCTGTACGTGCACCGGGCTCGAAGTGAACAATGGCTCCAGAAACCCGCGATGGCTCCTCGCGCTGAAACTGACCGGTGATGGTGGCCTTGCCAGTAAAATAATCCGCCGGGCCGTCGACGCTCTTCATGTCTGCTTTGCGTGCGATGCTCATCTCGGTCGCTCCTTTTTGCGCTTGCGCGCTTGCGGGCAGCAACAGCAAGGCGATGCACATCCAGAAACGCATCGTTGTTGCTGCCTTTTCCCATCAGCCGATCGTCACCATGGCGAACGTCTAGGAGCAGGATTTAGGGTGTCCGACGTGGGACTATTAGCAGCCTCGCTAGCAATGAGCTGATGAACGATACTCAACAATCGCCTACGGGGTATCATGCACATGAACAGAGCCGACTTGGCAGATTTCGTCTATTTCCTGGCAGTAGCCAAGCACGGCAGTTTCCGTCGTGCGGCTGCATCCATGGGTGTCACCACGTCTGCAGTTAGCCATGCCATCAGAGCGCTTGAGGATCGTCGCGGCGTACGCTTGTTGAACAGGACAACACGCAGCGTCACCCTGACGGCGGCAGGGGAAGAACTGCGTGCGACCATCGAAGGCCCTATGCAGGTCATCGCAGCTGCGGGCGACGACCTCGACCGATATCGCGACGCGCCGGCCGGCCGCGTGAGGATCAACGTCCTTGAGGATGCGGTAGAACTGCTGCTCAAGCCTGTGATGCCGACGTTTGTGGATCGCTACCCTGAGGTCGCGATTGATATCAGTGTGAGCAATCGCATGATCGATGTTGTTGGCAGCGGTTTCGATGCCGGCATTCGCTATGGCGGGACGGTGCCCGAGGACATGATCGCGCAGCGGCTTTCGCCGGATCTGCGCTGGATCGCGGCAACTTCACCTGCATATCTTGATAGTTTCGGTTCGCCGGCAGACCCGCAAGACCTCCGAAACCACCGATGCGTCGGCATCCGCCTCGGAAACGACCAAGTTTATCAATGGGAATTCGAACGCGACGGTGATGACGTCGCTGTCGCGACGCCCGGCCCGCTAACGGTCGATTCCAGCCACGCTGGTGTTGCGTTCGGATTGTGTGGCGCAGGCATCGTTTATGCGACTGAGGCATTCCTTCGCTCGCATCTTGTCAGTGGCGCTTTGCTGCCGGTCCTTGGGGACTGGGCACCGACCGGGAGTGGCTTTCATGCCGACTATTCGGGTCGACGGCACCTCCCGACCGGGCTGCGACTGCTGATCGATCTTATCCAAGAGATACGACCGCAAGGTTGATCATTAACGAACGGCCGCTTTCGGGCTTGTGGATCAAGCCCTTAAACGGCTGGGGTTGGGGCGGTTGCCGTCGGGCAGCTATCGTTTCTCTGATTCACCGCGTTGCGGCAGTCCCGTGGCGGCCAATCACGGCCGTGGAGACAAATCATGGGACATTCGCAATACGATCCGGCGATGGAGAACCGCGCAGCGTGGAACGCTGGGCAAAAGGTCGGCGCCAAGCGCGCGCTCAAGCCGCGTCAGATCTGGGCAATCCGCTTCTTTCTCGACCGCGAAGGCCGAATGCGCGATCGCGCGCTTTTCGATCTCGCCATCGACAGCAAGTTGCGGGGCTGCGATCTCGTGAAAATCAAGATTGGAGAGTTGGTAGCCGGAGCGGACATGCGATCGCGCGCGATCGTGATCCAGCAAAAGACAGGCAAGCCGGTTCAGTTCGAACTGATGACCGATGCCCGCGCCAGTCTTCTCGCCTGGCTGGAACGTCGTGGCGGGACGACCGGCGATTATGCTTTTCCAAGCCGGGTCGATCACCTTGGACATCTCAGCACACGCCAGTACGCGCGCCTGGTCGATGAATGGGTCACGGCAGTGGGACTACGCCGTGAAGAGTATGGAACCCATTCGATGCGTCGAACCAAGGCGTCGATCATTTACAAGGCCACGGGCAATTTGCGTGCTGTTCAGCTTTTGCTCGGGCATACCAAGATCGAGAACACGGTTAGATATCTGGGTGTCGACGTTGAAGATGCGCTGACCCTCGCCGAAGGCACTGAAATATGACCAGTCCGGCTCCTCGCTACCCGCGAGGAGCCGAATCGCTTTTGCACCGACAAGCAGAATGGCAGCACTCGACGGCTCGCCACCCAGAAGCAGACAGGCGGGAAAGTCCCACTTCCGGCCGTTCATTAGCCTTCCTAGTGGCCATGGATGCGAGGCTGTTTGCTAGATCGAATATGCGCTTACTCAATGGCCTTGTTAGGGCATTTTGGGTGCTAGCGGGTCAGGCTCACCGAAATTTCCCAATGATTTGAGTGCCCATCTGTGTCATGTCGGGCGCGCCACAACACAGGCTCCAGCTATCCAGCCAGTAAATTTCTGGGCTTTGTCAGTGCCAGTAGCGCGTGGATGCGATTGCCGCCCCTTCTGCCAGCGCAGCAAGCTTTGCTCACACAACGGCAGGGTCGACATCGCCCGACCCTGAATGGATCGAAAATCCGCAATCGCATCCTGCGATCACTTTGTCGCGGCCGACAAGGTCGGCGTAGCGGCCGATTCGTTGGGCGACGAGTTCCGGATGCTCGATGTAGTTCGACTGGCACTCGATGACGCCGGGAATCAGAACCTTGCCCACAGGCAGCTTCACGCTTTCAAAAATCGCGAATTCATGGGCATGACGCGGGTTCGCCGCCTCGAACTGGATCGCGTACGGCTGGGCCGTCCAGATCAGGTCGATCACATCCTGGAACGGCACATCATGGTGGTGCGGCCCCGGATAATTGCCCCAGCACATGTGCATGGCATACGTTCCGGGGGAATATTAGCAGTCGCGCGATTGAGCGCCTCGATGTTCAGTTCCATCGCCTCGCGGAACCCCTTCAGGTCGCTGCCGATCGCATCGCATTTAAATCGGGTGAATGACGTCTATCCGCTCCTGACGCACAGCTGACGAATTCACGATTGGTGCTTCCGGCGGCATTCGTGATGGCTCCTAGAATTTGAAAGCCGCCACAATCCGGAAGCTTCGCGCAAATTCGGGCCGTGCGAGGAAATACGACTGGATCGAGGACCCGGTCTCGAACGATCCGCTTCGCGGGTTACCTTCGGTCAGACCGAGCGTGTTGGTCAGGTTCCTGCCCTCCAGGGTCATCGTCAGCCGCTTGGCGGGACTGAAAGTGACGCTGCCGCCTAATAATGCGTAACCCGGCAACCGCTGCGTATTGGCGATGTCCGAATATCGCTCGCTGAAGGCAGAAACGTCGAGTTGCACGCGGACGCGACGATCTAAAAGGTCGAGGGTGGGAACGACGCGCAGCGACAACCGGGGCACCCGGATCAGTTGTCGACCGGAATAATCGCGCTGCACCGGGACGCCGTAGAGAAGATCGGTAAAGGCGAAGTTCCGGTAGCGCGGCAGTTGCCACGTCGCCTGCACATTCAGCTCAAACCATTCAACCGGTTGAACATATGCCTCCAGCTCGACGCCCAGCGTTTGCGATCCGGCGATGGCAGTCCGTTCGACATAGGCATTACTGGCATTGTCGAAGCGGAAATCGGTGAACGGCAAGCGGTCGAACTGGGTATAGAACCAGGTCGCGAATAGTTTAAGGTCGGGGCCCGAATATTTCAGCCCCGCTTCCGCGAGCCGGATCGGGACCACAGATTCGTCGGTCCGACGAGGATTGCCATTGAATTCACTCGCGCTCGGAAGGCGGAACGAATGGGTATAGCGCGCGAACAGGCCTAACCGGGTCGCCAGCGTGTAGCTCGCGCCGATCGACCAGCCGAAAGCGCTGAACGACCGGTCAACGCCGATCAACGAACCGGATGGGCCGAGAACCTGATCGTCGGCGAGCGTATTGGGATTGCCGAGATTGAACACCGCCTTGCCCGCGGCCTCGCCGCGGATGCGATTGCCTTCCCAGCGCGCACCCAGATCGATACGCAAGCGGGGCCCGACCTGCCATTCGTCTCCCGCATAGAAGGCCATCGCGTCGACGCCTATCGCTGCGGAGTCGAAAATCGAACCATATCGCTGGAAGCCATGATCAGTGAAACTGCCGACTGCCGCGCCTTGCGCATCGAGCGCGACGACATCGACCAGTCGTGCCTGGTTGCGGACATCGAGGAGTATTGTACCCATCACACGGTCGAACCGGTACGCGTAATGCGCCAACGTCACGCCCAGACCGATGGCGTGGTGGCCGACCTGGTCGAATTGCCATGTCAGTCGATTATCGGAAATGAATTCGTCCAGCGGAACATGAACCGAGAGCAGGTTTGCCCCCAGAACCAGACCATTCCCATTCGCGTCGAATGGGACTGGCACACCGTTCGTCGCGTAGCGCGCCGCCAACTGCGTCCCTTGAGGAAAGGCGGCGAAGGTAGCTGCCCTGACGGAAGTGAGAAAATCGCCCAGCGGCACCGGATTGCCGACGGGGAACAGCGCGTTGCGCAGGATGTCGCTGCTGCGCCAGCTCGTACCGGTGATCAGCTCGAGGTGGTTGCCAAGGCGAAAATGCCCACGCAGGCCCAGTGCGGTGACCAGACTTTTCGTGCCGCGTGTCAAGTCGAAGTCGAACGCGTTGAACGCCGTCAGAATCGGCAGATGGAGCGTCTCGGGTCCGGACAGCGAGTCGCGCAACGGATCGAACCCGGGCATCGCCGTGACGCGACCCTCACCATCCAAGCGCAGCGGGACAGGCAGATAGAAGGTCACACGATCGTCGAGGTGCCGTAAGTCGAGCGAAACGCGGTTGGTGCCATCGTCATAATCGAGCCCTATGCGCAGTTGGCCGCCACCGTCGGCAAGGTAGCCGGGCCGCCGCCGTCCGCCATCGCGTCGATAGAACCCTCCCACCATCACGCCGAGATCAGACGCGATCCGCGCAGCGTATACTGCGTCGAGACGAACAGAATCGTGATCGCCAAGGCTAGCCTTGATCAAACCGCCGGGATCGCGCAGCCCGGTCCGCGTGACCATGTTGGCCACCCCACCCGGCGCATTGGGCGCAAACAAAACCGATGGGCCGCCGCGGACAACTTCGACCCGCGCGATGGTTTCGTCGAGTCGGAATGACTGATCGGTGTTGAGGTAGCCCAGACCCCCGTCGTATTGGATCGGAATGCCATTTTCTGTCAGCGCGATCGAGGTAAAGCCATCGGTGGGAATGCCGCGCGAGCGTACGTTGTTCGAGCCTTCCCCGCCGGAAGATTCGACCCAGAACCCAGGCACCTGACGGAATAGATCGGCGACGGGGGGCGCGCTTCGCGTGGTCGTACCGGCAAAGTCGATCGAGGTGGCGGCATAGCTGTAGGCCGTTGCCGTCAGATGGGTCGAGACGATGCGCCCGGTGACGATAATGTCAGGGCCTTCGATCGCAACGGGCAGGTGCTGGGTTCGCAACGGCGGCGGTGCCGCACGCTGTCGGGGAACGACTCGCGCAACTGCAGCACGAATTGGCGGCCGCGCTGGCCCGAGCGTGATCTGGCCGGGCGCGACCGTAACCGCTTCCAGTCCCTGACCGGCGATCAGCCGGCGCAACGCAGCATCGATAGGCAGTGTTGCGCGAACCGGTTTGCTGCGCTTGCCAGTTGCCAGAGCGTAGGGAAACAGGATCTGCACGTTGGCTTGCCGGGCCATGACCTGCAACGCGCTGGCCAGGTCCTGCGCGGGAATGTCAAAGCGTACCTGCTGCGTACGTGCCGAAACCGGCGAGGCGGCAAGGACGGATGCACAAAGGGAGGCTGCCACCAACCTCGCCGACGGCGTGAGCCTCAGTCCGGCCCGCGGGAACCTCGAGGGAGTGCGCCGATCCATTCGCGCTACGTGACCGATCAGCGCGACAGTGTCATGTCACCTCCCGGCAACGGGGCGCTTGCACGTCGCTCCGACCCGATCTGGAGGCTCAATGCACGAGAAGCCGTACGGCATTGCCGAAGGCGATGACCCGGCCCGTCGCGCCACGCAACTGGAGTCGAACCACGTGCAGACCATGGGGTAAAGCTGCCAACGGCACAGGCGCGGCTGCGGTACCCGTCAATGCGATGCGGCCCGCTATATTTTCATCCACGACCACTTCGCAAACCGACCCGGCCGGCCCAGACAAATCCGGAACAACCTCGACCGAAGCAGCCGAGCCCAGTTCGATCCGCCCGCCCATCGGCACCGTCTGAGACCCCGAACGGACGGCGAAGTCGAGATGAAGCGCTAGCATCGATGGATCGAGCACAATGAAAGTCCGGCCGCTGCGCAGTCCGGCCAATATCGCCGGTTGTGTGAGATCCCGGGCGAAGACCACCGTCACCGGGGAACCGATCGCGCCCAAGCCGGTCCGGCCCGGGCGGTGGTTGTCGCTGCCGCCCAGCGCCGAAGGAGCGAGCCCTTCGCGAAGCCGCGCGAGCCAGAATGGAACGCCCGAGACCCCGCTTTCCGCGTCGCCGCCCGTTTCGCCGACCGTGGAACCGTTCACGACTTCCACCGCATCGACTTTGGCATAGTCGACCCCCGGCATCATCCAGCCGCACCCCATGCAGATTTCGCCCGAGGGAAGAGCCGGGTGATTGATCGATACCAGGCCGCCTAGCGCGTGAACGCGGTCGGCAATATCATTGAAACCAATCGCCCCGCCGGGCACGACGCGATAATCGAGCGGTGCTGTGACGCCGAAGACGTTGAAATGACCAAAAAAGGTGGTGATCTCGCGCCCGGGGATCAGCAGCATCCGGTCGAAATATGGCTGCGCCTCGCGCAAGGCCTGAGCCTGGCTTGGCGTATTGTGATCGGTCAGGGCAATAAAATCGAGCTTCGCTGCGGCAGCGGCCTCAAGGGAGAAATACACGGGGCAAGGGACCAACTGTCCTGACTGGTTCGGGCACGATCCGTCGCTATGGGCGCTATGCACATGCAAATCGCCGCGATACCAGCCAGGACCGCGCCCCGCAGTAGGGCCCGGCAACGCTTCGGCGTCGGCGCCTTTGAGGAACCAGATTCGCGCCTTCCAGTGGGTTGTAACGCCGCGACGGATATTGGGAATGCCCAGTACCAACTGCCATTTCCCGGGGTCAACGGAGCCGGGCAGATAGGATGGCGTCGCGTCAGTTCGGGCGATGGTGAAGCCGGACTTGTTACCTCCGCTTGCCCCGCGCAAGCCGTGCGGATCCTCGACACCAAGATCAATGACCGTGCGCTGGTCGCGCCCGTCGAATTCGAATGCAACGACGATCCTGTCGACGCCAAGAGGCACGGTGAACGGGATGCGCCGGTAGGTCTGGAAATCGGCTCGTGTGATCGTACCGGCAAGCACAAGATTGGCCGGGCGCCCGGGAAGCGACGTGTCAGCAGCAGCCGCTACCTCCGACATGAGGCCGAAGAACGCAACGGCCGCCAATCCGAAGATCGACGGCCACGTGCGAAACCATTGAAACGCAAGTATCATCAAAATCGGTAGCCCGCTGTCACCCGGAACGTCCGCCCGAAATTGGGGCGGGCGAGGAAATACTTGGCATTGCCGTCGCTGGCGTTGAACTCGCCGGCGCGCGGGTTTCCTTCTGTTAGGCCCAACGTGTTGGTCAAGTTGTTGATGTTGAGCCCCAAAGAAAATGCGTCTGTCAACGCGGCGCGCAGATTGAAATTGAGCTGCGTGAATGAAGGCAGCTTCTGCGAGTTGGCGATATCCGGATAGCGTGTGGAATAGCGCTCGATCTCGAGCTCAGCGCGGACCCGGTCGTTGAACAAGTTAACTGCCGGTACCACGCGAAGTGCGAACTTGGGCACGCGGATCAACTGCTTGCCGTCGTAGTTGGTGACCACGCCAGCGGCGCTGGTAAAGACGAAGCCCTTGTATTGCGGGTCTTGGTAGGTCGCCTGGAACGACACGTCGAAATAGCGGCTGGGGCGCACCAGCGCCTCCACCTCGATTCCGTAAGTCTTGGTATCGGCAATCACCGTTTGGGGGTTATCATACTGGTTGGTGACCGTGTTGAAGCGGAAGTTGGTGAAGCTGATGCCCTGAAACTTCGTGTAAAAGCCTGTCATGAACAGGTTGAAGACCGGGCTGCCGTACTTCAGGCCCACTTCGGCCATCTGGATCGGGACAGAGCGGCCGTCGGACTTGGTCGGATTGCCGTTCCAGTCGGCTGCGCTGGGCAAGCGGAACGTGCTGGTATAACGCGCAAACACGCCAACGCTCGGCGTAAACTGGTAATTCGCGCCGGCAGTCCATCCCCAATCGTCGAAGTGCTGATTGACCGTGACGAAGGTGCCGGCGCCCGTGATCACGCTGTCGTCGGCCAGGGTCGTGGCATCGCCCAGGTTAACCGTGGTCTTGTTGGCGACGAGCCCGCTGATGCTGATCTTTTCCCAGCGTGCCGCAAAGTCGATCCGCAGCTTGGGCGTGACTTGCCATTCATCGCCCGCGTAAAGGGCAAAGTTGTCGCCGTTCATGCCGACGTTGTCGTACAACGAGCCATAACGCTGGAAGCCGTTGTCCGTCAGTTTGCCGACGACGGCACCGGCCGCATTGAGCGCGACGACATCGACCAGCTTCGCATTACTCTTCACGTCAAGCAGCGTTGTGCCCATGTAGCGATCGAAGCGATAGCTGTAGCCGCCATAGGTCATGCCTGCCGCCAGGCTGTGGTGGCCTGCGGCTTCGAAATCGGCGGTGAAGCGGTTGTCGGTGATCATTTCGGTGATTGGTACTTTCACGGACAACAGGTTGCCGCCCACGACCAGCCCGTTGCCGTTGGATGTCGCCGTGACCGCCTGGCCGCCGTTGACGTAGCGCGCCTGCAGCGACGTCGCCCCCGGAAACGCCGACAGCCTCGAATTGAGCGAGGTCAGGAAAGCTCCGATTTCGGTGACGTTGCCCGTCGGGAACAAGGCATTTCGCAGGATATTGGCGTCCTTGTAGTGATTGCGGGTGTGGAAGCCGATCGCATCGCTGAGCTTCAGGTCGGCCTCGAAGGATATCTGGGTCAACCTGGTGTGCGAACCTTCGGTCAGGTCGAAGGTATAGGGTGAGCCGACGTTCTTAATCTGGATATTGTTGGTCTCGCCTCCGGCCAGCGTGCCTTTCAACGCATCGAAACCGGTGACGGCGACGATCTTGCCGCTGGAATCGTAAGTCAACGGCACCGGCAGATAGAAGGGCACCTTGTCGTCGATGTGCTTGACGTCGATCGAGAAGCGATTGCGGCCGTCGTCATAGTTGACGGTGCCGCGGATCTGGCCACCCTTTTCGGCCATGAAGCCCATGTCACGCATACCGTGGCTCTGGCGGTAGAAGCCGCCCACGAATATGCCCCAATTCTCGCCGATCTTCTGCCCATAATAAGCATCGACCCGGGCAAGATCGTAATCGCCCCAGGTAAGCTTGACGAGGCCGCCGGGCGCATCGGTGCCCTTGCGGGTGATGAAGTTGACGATGCCGCCGGGCGCGTTGGGCGCATAGATCGAAGCCGGACCGCCGCGAACCGCTTCGACGCGCGAAACGGTCTCGTCGAAACGGAACGACTGGTCCGCATTGAGGTAGCCGAGGCTGCCATCATATTGGACCGGTACGCCATTTTCTTCGAGGGCGATCGATGAATAGCCGTCGGTCGGGATGCCCCGCGCGCGCACGTTGTTCGACCCTTCGCCGCCCGACGCCTCGACCCAAAAGCCGGGGACCTGCTTGAACGCCTCGGCGGCGGAAACCGGGTTGGTGATGCGCAGCGCCTCATCGTTCAGCGTGGTGATGGCGTAGCTCGCTTCGGCTTTCCGCTGGGTCGAAGCTGCAATTCGGCCGGTGACGATTATCTCGTCAAAGCCGCCTCCTCGCGCTGCGCTTGCTTCGCCCTGTGCGCCATCCGCAGGGCCGTTCTGCGCCATCGCCGGCGCTGCAATGGCCAGTGCGAGCGCAGCCATCGAAGCTGCAAGAAACAACCTGTTCATCTCGTCCCCCTTCAAGGAAATACGGGCGAGCCATCACGATGTATCGAGCGCGCACGAAGGGAACGGGGCGCCGCTGCGCTCCGAAGCTCTTTATCCGCTGCTCGATCGAACGTGACCCTCGATCACCAGACGAAGCGCGACGCGACTTCCGCTATCGAAATCGAAAAGAATTTTCCCGCGCTGGACGGGTCAGCTTGCTTTTGCGCTTGAAAACAACACGATGCGGTCACCTTCCAGACGATGATCGATCCCGAAACCGTCGCGAAGCGCCGTGAGGAATCCGCCGGGGTCGTCGGTACTGAACCGACCTCCCAAGCGAACGGCCCCAAGCCCGGGCTCGGCCAGTTCGATATGGTGCGGCAGGTAGCGGTTGAATTCGCCGATGGCCGTCGCCAAGGTCATGCCGTCGAACACGATGACGCCGCGCTGCCAGGCTGTCGCGGATTCGAGCGCAGCGGTTGACAATGCTGCCTTGCGCACGCCGCCACCGGTCGCTTGCAACCCCTGACCCGACTGCAATTCTAACCGGGTGCCGTCTAGCCCGGAAATAATCGCATCGCCGCTGGCGGCGATCAGGCCGACCATGTTCCGGTCCACGCGCACGTTGTATTGCCCGCTGTGCAGAAGCCCGCTCATCAGCGCGGTCTGGATCCGGAACAACCGTGGAACGCCGACGCTAAACGGTGCAGCCACAGTGATCGCAACCTCCCCGCGCTCGATCCACAGGTCGAGCTGCTCGTCCATCCGCCAGGCGAGGCGGGTGTCGGTGTTCAGCTCGACCCGGCTGCCGCCGGGCAACTGAACCGTCCGACGCTCGCCCACGCCGGTTTCGGCATAGGCGCGGCGGTTGACCCAAACATACAATCCTGAAACGGCCACGACGCTGGCCGCGATACCCGCCAGGAAGCGACGTCGGCCCGCGCCGGAAGCTGCGGCCGATGTCGGTTCAACGGTTAGGTCACGCGGCTGGCGTGAGGTGATCGTGCCGCGCAGATTAGCCGTTGTCTGCCAAATGGCTGCGCATTGCGCGAAAGCGGCGGCGTGACTTGGATCTGCATTACGCCATGCTTCGAAGGCATCGACGTCAGCCTTCCCGGCATCGAGACGCATCAGCCAGTCAGCGGCCTGATCGGCTACTGCCGCTCGCGAATTGTCCTCCGATCCCATTCACTCACAAATCCTGCCGAGCCAGAACCAGTCTGGCCGGTGTTCTCCAGTTTGGAAAGCACGCTAAAAAGAAGGCGCAAGCCCTTTGTAAGGTGTTTTTCAACTGTAGAGACGGAAATCTGCATTTTCTCCGCCACCTCGGACGGCGTAAATCCTTCGACGCGCCGCAAGTGCACCGCCTCGCGGCAACGGTCGGGCAGCACTTCGAGCGCAGAAGCAACAAGAGCGAGCTGCGATCGCGCCATCACGGCAACGTCTGGCCCTGGCGCCTCGTCAATCGGATCGAAGGCTTGCATGGCCGCAGCCTGATCGATCCGCAAAACATCTGCCCGCCGGAATTTTTCAACTGCCAGATTGTGCAGAATGCGCATCGTGAACGCATGCGGATTGTTGATCTGGGCCCAAGTGGAGAGCTGAAAAAGCCGCGCGTAAGCTTCCTGAACGAGGTCTTCGGCTTCATGTTCGTCGCGCGTCAACTTGTGCGCGTAGCGGCGATGGATGGTTTGAAAAGGGAACACCCGCTCACCGAACCAAATGTCAATCGGTCGTAACCACGACATGGCGTTCCCCTTGCTCGTCGCGCAGTCTACCCGGGCCGAGTGACAGTTTGCCGACTCACTGAGCCAGCGAATGGCAGCTGGGATTCCGCAAGGCAGGAACTGCGAAACAACCGCGGGTATGATCGGACCGCCTAGCGAGCGTCTCAACGATCGGGTCGGCGCGCATAGCTTTGCTCGCCAGCACTATGGACCGACGGTCGGGATTGGAACGCTGTTCGACCTTCGGGACGAACGCTGCCAGTGGGACGAGCGTTGATTCAACGCCTGATTTCACTGTCCTACAGCAAACCAGATAGGTGATAAGCGAATCGGACAGTGAGGAGTGAAACCGATGATTACCTTGGACGATTCGGCCCTTGTCGGACTTGCAACGCTGATCATGAGCGTGTCGGCGCTTGTCTGGTCGATCCGGCGCAAGGCCTGATGACCGATGTGGAGGCGGCCGCTCAGATCCCCTCCACCCGGTACCGCTCCGGCCGTCACCCGTGCAGGATGGCGCCTTGATAGACGCTGTTGCCCAGATAATCGTGGAATTCGACGTTAAGACGGTCGTCCGAGACGGCAATCGAGGCAAAACCGGATCGCTCCAGGCAAAAAAGCGTACCGTCGACTGGCTTTACCGGTCGCACTTCGGAGCCGGCGCCGCAGCACAGATAATCGACGCCATTGTCGCGCAGGTGCTGGAGGTCGTGGTCGTGCCCGTTGATGTACGCGTTCACGCCGTGCTTTTCGAGCATAGGCTTCACCAGGGCGACCAGTTCTGGCGTGTCACCATGGCCGCTACCCCCCGAACGGATCGTGTGATGACCCGCGACAAGCTTCCAGCGGGCTTTGGAAGCGCCCAGTTCATGGTCAAGCCAAGCCAGCTGTCGGGCAACATCCTGCGTCGCGACATTTGCCGCAATCACCGATTCTACTTTGTCGCGATAGGAATGGACGAGCGGCGAGGTGTCGATGACGAAAAGGTCGACATCCGGGATGCCGAGTTCGCCGCCGCGCACAGCCCGGTACCGGCTGGGCATACGCCACCGCCGACTTGTCGCGGCATAGTCGATTTGCGCCTGCGGGTTTCCGCGATAGTCGTGATTTCCGAGCGCTACGTGCCAGGGAACCGAAAGCGAAGCATCCGTGTAGACATCTTCGAAAGAGCTCTTCCATTGCGGGTCGCTCGCCGATTTCACGCCGTTTTCGTAGAAGTTGTCGCCAACGGACAGAACGAAGCGGCTGGTCCTGGCGGACGCAGCCCTGCCCATTTGCACGGCAACGTCGCGTTGATGTTGCGTGCCATCGCGCCCCCAGTCGCCGACGACGAGGAAACCCGGCGCGGTGTGTCCGAATGCGCTGGCTGGCAGTGTCGCGAGCGCCGCCGTCGCGGCGATACCGCCCAAAACCGCGCGACGCGTTGCATCCATAGCTGTCACCGGGTGCCTCCTCGTCAGAATTTGAATTTTATGCCCGCTTCATAGGTCTCGTCGTAGAATTCGCGCTGGATGGGGCGGTTCGAGCTGGCCTCGTAGATCCGGTACGGCTCGTTGGTCAGATTCTTCACGTTGAAATAGACGCGGAAATTCTTGGTCACGTCATATGCCGAGGTAAAGTCCACCGTTGTGCGCTTGTCCTGATACACGTCGAACCGCGCCGCGTCGCCGATCCCGAACAGATTGGCGCCGACATATTGTACGGCAAGCCGCAGCTGCAGGCCATGTGCCTCATAGAAGATCGCGGCGTTCCCCGTGAATTCGGAAGTCGCCGGCAGGCGCCGCTTTTCGCCAGTGCGCAGCTCGACCTGGCTGTCGACGTAGGTGCCATTGAGGTCGAGGCCCAGCCCGTCGAACGGTGCGGGGAGAAACGCGAACCGCTGGACATAAGCTGCTTCGAACCCGCGAGCATAGGCTTTGGGCACATTGTCGTAGCTGACAATCTGGATGTTGGTCTCGCCAGGAAGCAGCGGGTCCGTTGCCACGGTGCGCGTCCGCGAGACAACGTAATTCTTGAACTCCTTGTCGAAGGCGCCGACCGACAGGATCCCGGCATGGGGGAGATAGAGCTCCAGCGAGACGTCGTAGTTTGCGCCCGTCGTCGGCTGCAGGCCGGGGTTGCCGCGCGTGATGACCAGGTTATCGGTGTCCACCGATACGGGCTTGGCCACCTGCGCAAAGCCCGGACGACCGATGCCGGTCGAATAAGTGGCGCGCGCAACCAAACGCGATGAAAAGTCGTAACGCAGCTGCGCAGTTGGGAAGGTATTGATATAGTTGCGCTTCTGCGTGATCAGGTCGCCGATTTTGCCGTCGCCCACCCCGTCATAGGTATAACGGGCGTCAGTCCATTCGACGCGAATACCCGCGAGCCCGCCGAACTTCCCGGTCGTAAAGGTGTACATGCCATAGGCGGCATAAATGTCTTCGACGGCCTTGAAATAGCCTGTGTAGTCCGCGATCAACCCCTTGGTTGCGGATGCCTGGGCAAGCGCCTGGATCGCCGGTGCGCTGACCTGCGGGCCGTTCGTATATAGATTTCCATAAAAGCTGGTGATGGCGGGGTTGGAAACCGCCGAGAGGTTCGTTGTCGCCGAAGTAAAGGACTGGCTGAACGGCGTGTCGCTTTTCGTGCGGTTGCGGACCTGGCCACCGAATTGCAGGCGGTCGTCGTCGAAGAAATGAGTTTCGAGCGCGCCGTTCGCGGCGTACGACCATTCTTCGTCGGTGGCCTGCTCGGTCGCATTCTTCAGTTTTCCGGCCTTTTGCGCGTAGCGGCTGGCATCGTTCGGGTTGGTCCCGTCGGTGATCTTGATCGTCGGCGTTTCGGCGTTGGTGATGTTGTCATAGGTGATGGCGACGCCGCTGGGGCCGACAAAGGTCGTGCCAAAGTTTCGGCCGACTGAGAACGTCGCCCGGGAATAGGCAACATGATAGTCGAGCTTGAAGTCGCCGAAGCGGTCGCGTCCGCCCGCGACATAGACCTGGTTGCGATGCGTTTCCTCTTCGTCGGTCGACTTGATCGTCAGGTCGGCCAGTGCAGCGAACCCGGCGGGGTTCTTGGGATCGACCGATGGTGATCCATCCAGGCTGTCATAGGTCAAGCGGTTCTTCAGGACCGATTCGATGTATCCCGCCACCGAGGCGCGGACGTAGATCTGATGGTCGGCATTCGGCGTGTAGGCGAACTCGCCGCCGAAGCCGAAGCGACGCCGGTTGTAGTCGTACCGGCGGAGCTGGATATCGGCGAGCGCCTTGTTGCGCTGGAGCGCAGAAAACGCCGGACCCGATGCCGGCACGAGGCCGTCGTCGTTGATATAGTCGGCCTCGAGGTCGTCGAACCCGCGCCGGTCGTCGCGACGGGATCCCGTGACGACGAAGGAGAACGGTTTGCTGTCGCCGCCGAAGCGCGCGCCGAGCGCCAAGTCGAGATTGAGGGGGCCGCCATGCTTGTGGGCTGGCTCATAACCATAGCCGATCGCCCCGTCCGCAAAAGCATGATTGACGTTCGCAGCCGACCGGGGAGTGAGCTCCACAGATCCGCCCAGCCCTTCCGCGTCATGGTCGGGGCGGCCCGTCTTGGTCACGATGATGCCATCGATCGCGCCGGTGGGGATCGTGTCGAACTCCACTGCGCGCCCACTGCCGAAGACCGTGCCGCCTGGGTTCGTATTGAGGAGCACCACGCCCCCATAGGTCGCGCCGTTCAGGTTGCCGTCGATACCGCGGATATTGACGAATCGCCCTTCGCCCGTGTCGCTCGACAGCGAAATCCCCGGGATGCGCCCCAGCGACTCCGCTGCATTGAAGTCTGGATATTTGGCGATCGCTTCGGCGGACTGGACATTGATGATATTCGGCGCAAGCTTCTGCGTCTCGCGCGCCGCTTCCTCGGCACGCGGGGCCGTTACGACGATCTGGTCGTTGGCCGCACTTTCCGCGGCGGGAACGTCTGCAGGTGCAGCAAAGGCCGGCGTTGCCGCAAGTGGCAGGAGGAAGGTCGAAACGAGCGCCACTGCACGGATAGTCATCGCTTTGTCCCCTTTGCCGAACTGAGTGTTCTTCGGTCGGGCCCCTGGGGCCGTCATGGGGTTTTCGATGGTCGTGCTATGTGACGTATCGGCGTCAATCCATTCAGTGCTGTGACACGTTGGGAAGTTTCAATGTTGCCCGCTGAGCGTCGCTCAGGCTCCCTTGGCCGGCGCCAAAATGACGATATGAAACGAGCCCGGAACCATGGTTGGGCGCGCACCCGGTGTCGCCGCAGGCGCAAATTTGGCCGTCGGCAGGTACAGATTACGCGTGATCGGATCGATTGCACCGGTCCGGGCCCCGATTTCGGACCTGGCTTTCCCGATAACCATGGGCCCCTTGTCCGTGTCCATTGCGACAATGCTCAAGGTACCGTCGCGTCCGCACGGAATAAGCGCGGTTCGTCCTGCCTGGTCCATGATCACGGCATCGGGACCGCTGCCGATATCCAGCAACTTCGTCATGCGGCCGGACTTGGCGTCGATGACGGCCGCCTTGTTGTTGGCACATGCGCTGATCAGCGTCCCTGTACGGGCGTCGTAACCAAGTCCAGTCGGCCCCGTGCACCCGGGCAGGGCAATGGCGGCGCCGGCCTTGCCCGTGTTCAGGTCAGCGGTTTCAACCTCGTTCAGATCCTCATTGTTGACGTAGAGCGTCGACGCGCCGACGAGCACGCCGAACTCGAGGCCGGGCTTCAGCTTGATCGTGCGAACGACGGCATGCTGGGCGACGTCGATGACCGAAACACTGCCATCCTTGGCATTCATGACGACCGCATGGCCGGTTGCCGCATCGTAGAAGGCAGCGTCGGGGTCGCTGCCGACAGCAATCTTCGCGACTTCGTGCCCATCGCCCGTATCGAGTAGCCGCACGCTGTCGTCACGCGCGCTTGTGACAAGCAGGATCGGCTTACCGGCTATGGGAACGACCGCATGGGCTTTTGCGATGGCGCCCAGCGATCGCACCGCATTGCCATGCGCGAGGTCGACCGCCATAGCCACGTCGCCGTGCGCGACATAGAGCTGGCGGGCATCGCGGTCGATGCTGGCGTAATCCCAACCGCCATCGATGCCGGGGATCGATCCACTGACGGCATAGACCGGCGCTAGGTCGGGCCCGGCGGCGGCCGCGCCAAGGGCGATGATTGCGATTGAAGCGAGCAAAATTCGGTTGGCAAGACGGGGCATGTCGGCGACTCACTTGTTTCGCTGCAGGAATGCCCTGTGTACGGACCGGCCTCGACTGCGCCAGTGGCGCAAACGACATTGGGAAGTTTTATAGAACCCCGTTCATCTACATTGGGGATTTCCATAGCGTGTGCATGGGTTGCTCAGGCTATCGCATCGATAGGGCGAAGACCCGGGGGTAAGAGATGCGCGTGCTAATAGCGGAAGACGACGCCGAAACGAGCCAGTTCGTTGCGCGCGCCCTCGGCGAACTCGGCCACCTGGTAACGGAGGTGACGACGGGCGGCGATGCCCTGCACCACGGCGTGGTGGGGACGTTCGACGTCATTATTCTTGACCGATTGATGCCGGGCCTCGACGGCATCGAGGTGCTCAGGCGGTGGCGGGCCGCCGGCGTCAGAACACCCGTTCTGATGCTGACCGCTCTCGGCGGCATTGCCGATCGGGTCGACGGGCTCGAGGCGGGCGCCGACGACTATCTCGTAAAGCCATTCGCCGTTGCGGAGCTTGCCGCCCGGCTCACTGCGCTTCAACGCCGCCCGGCGATTGCCGGGCTGCCGACGCGCCTCGAAGTGGGCACGATCACCCTCGACTTCCTGAAGCGCGAAGTACATCGCGAGGGGCGCGAAATCTACCTGCAGCCCCGCGAGTTTGCGATCCTCGAACAGCTCATGCGTGACGTCGGAAAGGTGGTGACGCGAACGATGTTCCTGGAGCGCATTTGGGGTTTTCATTTTGACCCGCAGACCAACATCGTGGAAAGCCACCTCAGCCGCCTGCGCTCGAAACTGAACGAGGGCTATGTGGTTGACCCGATCGAGACACTGCGCGGCATCGGCTATCGGATGCGGCCGGATGCATAGGATTTTCGCAAGCGCGGCCTATAGGGTCGCCTTCACCTACTCCTGCGTTTTTGCGCTCGCGATACTTGCCCTGGGCGTGTCGGTCTATCTTGCCGCCGATGCGGAATTCCGGCGGCAACACGACGCCGGTATCGCCGAAGAGAGTAGCCTGCTGCTGCGCGAATATCGCGAAGGAGGCATCCCCGACGTGACCGACGCGATCGCCAAGCGCGAGGCGGTGCAAGCCAGCAGCAGCTACCGCTACGCCCTGCTCGATGCCACGGGCAGGCACCGCGCGGGCAAGCTCGCCGCCGCAGGAAGGTCATCCGGATTCGCGGATCTGGCGCTCGACGTGGGAACCGGATCGACCATCCCTGCGCGGGCGCTGGTGAACGTGCTCCCGGGCGGCGAGCGGCTGGTTGTCGCTGCCGACCTGCGTGCGCTCAAGCGTATAGACGCCACGATCTTGGGGCTTTTCGGCGCCGCCTTTATTTTGGTTTTGTGTCTCGGCTTGGCGGGAGCCCTGATACTTGGTTCATATCTGCGCCGCCGCCTTGCCCGTATCAGCGGCACGGCCAGCGCAATCATTGCGGGCGATCTCGGCCAGCGCATTACCTTGGGCGGAACCAAGGACGAGTTCGATGAACTCGGCATTGCACTCAATGCCATGCTCGACAGGATTTCGCTATTGCTCGAGAACCTCCGCCAGGTGTCGTGCGATATTGCGCACGACCTGCGAACACCGCTTGCCAGGTTGCGCGGACAGATCGAATCCGCGCTCGACATCGACCGCGACCCCTCCACCCACCGGCAGACGCTGAAGCGTGCCCTCGCGCAAAGCGACGAACTTCTGTCGCTCTTCGCCGCAATCCTGCGCATTGCCGAGGTGGAATCGGGTGCGCTGACTCGGCACTTTGACTGCGTCGACCTGTCCGCGATCACGCACGAAATTTGCGACACCTACAAGCCCGCGGTTAGCGACGACGGCCGCTCGCTCGACTGCCGTATCGATCCAGATGCGCGAATTTTGGGTGACCGCGAGCTCCTCGCTCAAGCACTCATAAACCTGCTCGACAACGCCCAGCGCCATACGCCGACCTCAACCCGGATTTCAGTTGCCCTCGAGACCGAGGACACGATGGTCTCGCTCACGGTGTTCGACGACGGCCCCGGGGTCCCCGAAAGTGAACACGAACGAATTCGGCGACGTTTTGCGCGGCTCGACGCCAGTCGTGCGACGCCAGGACATGGGCTGGGTCTCAATCTGGTGTCCGCTATTGCATCGGCCCATGGCGGACGCATGCTGATCGAGGATAACCGTCCAGGTCTGCGCGTTCGCCTGACCTTGCCACGACAACAGGCAGATCCAGCCCGCTAAGATGCGACGTCCTGCTCGCGCCTCGGAAAATCGAGCCTGGCCGCACTGCATGCCGAACGGACGCGGGTGCGATACGCCGGGAAATCACAACGCGTATGAAACCCCGAGCCGAACGGTCAGCGGCCGCAGGGGCGCGATCTGGTTGCGTGCCGAGATGGTCAGCGGATTTCCGAAAGCGAACTGATTGGCCCGACTGTTCAGGATGTTGTCGATGTTCAGCGCAATATCGAATTTCTTCAGGGCCACCCCTGCGCTCGCCCCGACAAGGGCGTAATCCCCCTGGCCGACATCGAGCAATGCGTTCGGACCCAGAACCGAACGCCCCCGGTAGAGATAATCCGCCGTCGCGCGGCAGTCTGCAGCCCAGCATGTCCAGCGATAGCGAACCCCTGCCCCGGCTGAGAACGCGGGCGTATCGGGCAAGCGCTGGTCGGCCCGGTTGTATTGCTGTACAAGCTGGCCCGTCAAATCGCTGTGGGCCATGAGTACGGAGCCTACCAGCGAAAGCCCCTTCACGACTTCCCAGTCGATCGATCCCTCGACAGCGGCGAGCTGAGCGTTCCCCAGATTGACCGTATAGGGGAGTCCCCGCGCGCTGATGAGATCGGCTTGAATACCCGTCCAGTCGGCATAGGAAGCCGCGAGCGAAAGCGACGGGCCGTGATGAAGAGCCCCGCGCCGCCGCACGCCTACTTCACCCATTACGATTGCATCCGGCTTGAAATCGGCGACCCGTCCGACGCCGCGCGCGACCGCGATGCCGCCCGTCCGGTATCCGGTTTGCAGACGCGCAAACAGTGAGAGCCGGGGTGACGCCTGCCACGCAATTGCCAGCGTCGGATCGACGCGGGTCGTTGGCATTCCGCGAACGACGGGGGCAAGTCCCCGGGTGGTGGCCGGCTGACCGTCGGTTCGAGAATAGGTGACGCGGGTGCCCAGCGTAATTTGCAACTGCTGATCGATTGGCACCGATGCCTGCGCAAAGCCCGAAAGGGCGTAAGTCGTATTTGTCACCTCGTCGAGTTCGGTGGGCGCATCAGGAACGCCGAGCGATCGCGCCTGCGCGTCATTCGCACGAAGGAAGCTCGCACCAAGAACCCAGGAGCCGCCATTTCGCCATTCCCTCAAGAGACGGACTTCCTGGGCGAAAAGCGATGCCGACCGGGAAATCGTGTACACGGTTGGCTGTTGTGTCGCGGAAGTCGCGTCGAAGATGTCAAGCGAAGCTCGCCGGACAACAGCCGTCGCCGAGACGAATCTCAGCGACCCACCCCAATCATGCCGCACGACCAGCCGTCCGACCTGGATCGTGCTGTCGAATGGTTGGGCCAGGCCTGCGGTTCTCATCTTGACCGGTACGGTTTCGGCGTACTGGCTATTCTTGGCGTCAATGTTCTGCGTCAGCCCGCTGGCTTCGATATCCCACCCCGCGACGCTCAGACTTGCGGCCAGGCGCGCCCCTTCGGTGTCGACCTCGTTAGGAAGCAGCCCCCGGTCGCGCAGGTCGAGCACGCCCCCGTCGCGCGTCCGGTAAACGACCGCCCGAACGCCGAATGTTTCATCCGCGATCGGCAGATTGGCCATGATCGCGGCGTCGAACCCCGGGTCGCTGGCGATGCCCATGCTGGCCCCGATACTGACCGAGGCCGCCGCACGCGAGAGGTCGGGCCGCTTCGGTTCGATCCTGATGATGCCGCCGATTGCCCCCGAGCCATAAAGCGTCCCTTGCGGCCCTTCGAGGATCTCGACGCGTTCGATATCGTAAAGCTTTATACTCGGATTGGGGCTTGCGAAGCCGAGCTGTGCGTCGCCGAAATAGACACTCGTGGGTGACTGGGTCGCGCCATTGAAGCTGCTGTCGGCGATACCCCGAACAAACACCTTGTTCCGACCTTCGCCAAAGCTGGTCGATTGAAGCACGGGAATGGCCCGGGCAACATCGTCAAGATCACGGGGGGGTGTCGCGGTCCCGTAGCTCAAGCCGTCAAGCGCGATGGTGACGCTGCCTGGATACCGGGCAAGGGTCTGGTTCTGCTTGCCGCCCGTCACAATGATTTCGCCCCCGCTGACGGGCGGCGGCGATGCGCGAGAACGGGGTGGACGGCGTATGACCCGCCAGCCGCCGGCGTGTGCAACTGCCTGATAATCCGTACCGCGGAGGATTTTTTTTAGTGCCCGGTCAACTGTGGCAGCCTCGACGAAAGGAACCCGGACCGTCGAGAGACGTGGCTCCAGACTGACGATCTCCTGCCGGCTCTGGGCAGCAAGCGCTGCGATAGCGCGATCGAGAGTGCCCGCGGGCACGCTTAACCTGGGCCCAGCCAAAAGGGAGGATGGAGCTAGGAAAAGCGCCAGTACTGCAAAAGACTTAACGCGACTTCGACAAGATCCAGCGCGTTCCATCGTGTCGTGCGTCAACCCCAATCAGCGCGGCGAGATGCGGAACGTCGCGGTCGGCGCTGCCCGACACGCGTACGCTGCCGGTAAACGGCCGGTCCATCAAGTCCGCGTCCACCGAGATGTCTGCCCCTGTACTGCGCTCGAACGCCTGAGCCACGTCCCTCAGGCTGTGGGCCGAGAAATTGAGCATGCCTGAACGCCAGCCGCCAATTCCCTCGACGCCCAGCGTGCGTACGACCGCCTTACGCGTCGCTCGGTCCATGTCCAGTTCACGACCGGCCGTCAATGCCACAGCGGCACCCTTGGGGTCGAAAACGACGCTACCCTCTGCAACGGATACCCGCAGGCCGCTGTCGTCCCGGACGACATTGAAGACCGTGCCGACATCCTCGATCGTATCGCCACCCGATGTTACGCGAAACGGATGCGCAAGGTCGTGCCGTACCGTGAAAATCGCTTCACCCCTTGCCAGTTCCATACTTCGCGGCGTCGCTTTGGCATAGCGCAGCAAGGTCGCGCCATTGAGCGTAACGCGCGAGCCGTCACCGAATGCCACCGTACGCTGCTCCCCCGGACGAGTGGCAATTTCTGTGACGGACTCTGCGCTCGGCATGCCAACCGCGATGGCGACAATGCCTGCCGCCACGGCGGCGCCGCCAGCGAGGACGCGTTTCGCCCAGCGCGGCGAACGCATGGTATCGCCAGACGACGGACGCGCGAGGGACATCTTTGCATCCCCGGCGACATCGTCGATTGCATCGACGCGCGCGAGCGCTGTCGCATGCACGGGCGATGCGTCGATCCAAGTCGCGAAAGCGCGCCAGCCCGCCGCATCGAGGTCGCTCTCGCGCAGACGCCAATCGAGCGCTTCCTCGAATGCTACAGCATCCCGTGCATCAGTCATTGCTCGACGCTCCTCTATCCCACAGACGTTGCCGATCCTTGTCTTCCGCACCTGCCTCGATTTGCAGGTCGTCCAGAATACGATACGCCCTTTTTAAGAGCTTCTCGACTCCGCTCACGCTGATCCCCATGTCATTTGCAATGTCGCGCTGGCTGGCCCCTTCGAGCCTAAATCGTCGAAAGGCTTCGCGCGTCCGCTCCGGCATCGCGGCAATGGCACGCTCGACGCGCCGAAGGTGATCGCGTGCGCCAAGGATGCGGTCGAGCTGCGGTTGCTCCAGCGCCGCAGGCTGATGTTCGTGCCATGCAGCGTCTCGAACAGCAGCCCGTGCCATCGACCGGCGCCGGTCACGCGTCAGGTTGATCGCCATACGACATAGAAACGCGAGTGGGTCGGCGACTGGCCCGGACGGCACCGTATCGATCTTGAGCCACAGTTCCTGCCACAGATCTTCCGCCTCGTCCGGAGGATCGATCCGCGCACGCATCAAGCGCAGCAGCAGCGGGCGCTCGGCCATCAGCACCGCTTTCAGCCCGGTTAAATCGCTCATGTCCTCTTGTTCGTCAGACGTCTCGGGCACGCAATGTCTGACATGGAAAATAATTTGTTAATTCAAGGTGAGGCACCGGCCGCTCGACAACGTCTCTGATCCAGAACGGGTTGGGGGCATGAATGATCGTTGTCGCGGGAAAAGGCGGAGCAATAGGCAGGTCGGGCAACCGAGCCCTGCCCAAATTGGCCGATATCGCGGCACGCATCGCCTCGATGCGCGCCAACGGCACTGTGGCAAAGTGGTGCGGCAGACTCGCTTCCGCAATTGTGCTCGGGCTGGTTCTTTATGCCGTACGCCGGACCGAGTGGGCTACGCTCGGGCTTGCCCGTTCGGCGGGCATGCTCTTTTGGGTGACGCTGATTGCAAGCTATTTTCACGCGCCGCTTGCGGACTTGGCAATCTTCGGCCCCCTATGGTCAAAGCCAAAGGGGCTGTTCGTGACCCTGTGCCGCAAGCAGATCGTGAACGCCGCCGCGCTGCCTTACGCCGGGGAGGCTCTGGTCGTCGCTTGGGCGCACCAGCGCGAGATCCGAGGCTTTGATGCGACGAAAGACGCCGCCATTCTCTCCGGAATCGTTGGAAGCATTTTTACCATCACGATGGTGATACCTGTCTGGGGCACACTGTCGGCCGCTCTGGACATTGCACCCTCGTCACTCATCGCCAGCCTTGGGCTGTTGTCGGCCGTCCCGCTTGTTGCGCTGCTCGGCCGTTCTGACATTTTCACGCTGACCGGTGCTGAACTTTGCCGGATCGGGACCATTCATGCAGCGCGCACACTAGCCAATATCGTTTTGATGGCGCTCTGCTGGCACCTTTTGTTACCCGCCGAACCTCTTCAGTGCTGGGTGATGCTCGGCGCTGCGAGAATGGTGGTCTCAAGGCTACCACTGCTGCCCGGCAAGGAACTCGCGTTGGCAGCGATTGCCGGCACGATGTTTCCGCAAAGCCCGGAAGTGGGCGCAACAGTGATGGTCACCGGCTTGCTGCTGACACTGGGGCATCTGATCTTGTGGTTCGCGCTCGTCATTCGAGATCACGGACGCGTCTCCAGTATAGCGGCCACCATATGATCGGGGGCGCGTTTACGACGGTCCTGGGACCTGTATTGTTGCTGAGTGCTGCACCCGAAGATGTGGTGGGGCCGTTCAATGTCGAGGTCCCGGGTGGGGCTGCCAGCGATTACGCCGCCGCAACGCCTGACGCAGGGGTCGAACATGAAATCGTGGTGACGAGCACCACGCGCAACGCCGTCACTGACCCCCTGCGTGCCGTCAACGAGAAATCGTATGAAGCTACGCTTGCCGTCGACGACGCGGTCGCGCGCCCGCTGGCGCTCGCCTATGTGCGCGCAGTGCCGGAACCCATGAGACAGGGCGTGCGCAACGTGCTCGACAATCTGGCCGAGCCAGTAACGTTCCTGAACTATGTCTTGCAGCTCAAGCCTTTGAGTGCGTGCAAAACGGCAGCACGCTTCGTCATCAATTCAACGCTCGGGGTCGTTGGCCTTTTTAACATGGCCAAGCGCCGGCCGTTCAGCATGGTACGCCACCGGACGGGCCTGGCAGACACGCTCGGATTTTACGGGGTAAAGCCGGGTGCATTTTTCTACGTGCCGCTGGTAGGCCCCACGACCGTGCGCGACTTTCTAGGCGGACTGGTCGACCGGGCCTTTTTGCCGCTGGCGGTTGGAAAACCCTTCAATAGGGCCGGCTACACGATTCCTGTGGGGCTGCTGAGCGCGGTCGATCGTCGCGGCCGCAACGATGCCAGGATCCAGACGCTGCGCGATGAACCCGATCCATATATCGCGGCCCGTCGGGCGTACTTCGAACGCCGCAAAGCCCGTATCGAAACGCTGCGATCGGGCGGCGAATAACGCTCTGAAACGAAGGGTTTGGCGGGACGCTCAGGCGCCCCGCCGCCCGGTTTATTTTGCCATCACCATGTCGGTCCACTGGCCATCGTCGAGGAACGTCCGGTATTTTTCATAGCCGGCAACCGCTGCCTGCCCGCGCTCTTTGCTGAAGATTGCGTAGATTTCCTTGTCGATGGCCTGGTCCCGGGCCTTTTCTGCATCCATCGAAGAATAGGTCGGCGCGTGGGTCATGATCAGGACATTGGGTGACCCTTTCACATAACCATTACGAACCATGAATTTATAGTCGTCGATCAACCCGCGCTTTTTAAGCACTTCGAATCCCGACACCTGCGACTGGCGCAACCCGGTGAGATAGTCGTCGACATGGTTGGGGTCGACTTCGATGGCATTGATTTCCCAATACCCTTTTTGAGGCGTGTAATCGACATAGGGCTCAGATCGTACAGCCGTCGTTGCCGTGAACGCTGCCAACGCGAATAGCGCACCAGTCACTCGCTTCATATCCAGTCCTCCCGAATTGCCGAGTCGGCACATCGCCCCCCGACAGCTCGAAGGTCATCATAGTTTCGGCGGCGAAACAAGCTGATAAGGCTGCCTGTCAAATACGTCAGGAGATGCCGGCTCTCGCGTCCCGCAAAGCGGCCTGCGCGTGAGTTCTTCAAAAACGGGGTCCGAGTCTCCCTCTTGCGGAATACCGGTCCGCAACTCCGTGATGGATCGTTGAATTCTCGAGGCGCAGCAATATCAACATGCCTCTTGGGCCCGGGGAGACAGGCCCTTATTTGCCGCTTGCCAACGCCTTCGCCACGAATTCCCCACCCAGGCGCAGGCCAATCGGATCCACGCTATGGCCGACTCCGGGGGAGATGTGGGTGGTCGCGTCGATCCCCAGCTGGTCGAGCGCCGCCTTCGCTGCGTGCACGGCCGCGACGGGGACGACAGGGTCCGCCGAACCGTGAACGAGAAGAACGGGCGGCTTTGAAAGCGGCAAGTGGGCAAGTTCGGAAGCACCGGTCAGCATGCCCGAATAGCCGACGATCGCCGCGACCTGGTGCGAGCGCCTGAGCCCGACATGAAGCGCCATCATTGTGCCCTGACTGAACCCAACGATTGCGAGATCGCTCTCGGCGAGGCCGTATTGCGCCAGCTTTCGATCGATGAAGCTATCGATGGCCGGCGCCGCGGTCGCGGCCCCGGCTGCCAGTGCCTGCGGCGTGAATGCCGACAGCGGCCACCATTGATACCCGGACGCTATACTGCCGATCCGCTGCGGCGCGTTGGGCGCGAGGAAGAGCGCGTCGGGCAAAAGCGACCGCCAATGCGGCGCCAGCGAGATCAGATCGGCGCCGTTCGAGCCGAAGCCGTGCAGCAGCAGTATGACCTGCTTGGGACGGCCGCCCGATAAGGGCTGAAGACTCGATCCGTTGACGATCTTCGACACGATGGCTTTGCTTTGCAGGTTTGCTGGTGGAGCTTCTCCACAAGCATTTGGTCAGGCTGCTTCGGCGCGCTTTGGCAGCCTCCAGTTCGGGCGCACGAAATGGCAGGTGTAGCCGTTCGGAATGCGCTCCAGATAATCCTGATGTTCAGGCTCAGCTTCCCAGAAGTCACCCACTGGCTCAACTTCGGTCACGACCTTGCCCGGCCACAGGCCCGAAGCATCGACGTCCGCGATCGTGTCGAGGGCAACCACCTTCTGCGCCTCGCTGGTATAATAGATTGCCGAGCGGTAGCTGGCGCCACGGTCGTTACCCTGGCGATTTTTCGTCGTCGGATCGTGGATCTGGAAGAAGAACTCGAGCAGCGCGCGGTAGCTCGTCACATCGGGATCGAACATAATCTCGATCGCCTCGGCATGATTGCCATGGTTTCGATAGGTTGCGTTCGGCACCTCGCCACCAGAATAACCGACGCGGGTCGAGATGACGCCGGGCTGGCGCCGGACAAGGTCCTGCACACCCCAAAAACATCCCCCGGCAAGAACGGCACGTTCCTCGCTCATTTCACGTCCTCCACTTGGTCCAGATATTTGCCATAGCCCTGCGCCTCCATGTCGTCACGATGGACGAACCGGAGCGAGGCCGAATTGATGCAATAGCGCAGCCCGCCGCGGTCGCGCGGGCCATCCTCGAACACATGGCCGAGATGGCTGTCGCCGTGCGACGAGCGCACTTCGGTGCGCACCATGCCGAGGCTCGCGTCGCGAAGTTCCGCGACATTGGCGGGCTCGATGGGCTTGGTGAAGCTCGGCCAGCCGCAGCCGGATTCATATTTGTCGGACGAGGCGAACAGCGGCTCGCCCGACACGATGTCGACGTAGATGCCCGGTTCCTTGTTGTTCAGGTACTTGCCGGTGCCGGGGCGCTCGGTGCCGCTCTTTTGCGTCACGTAGAATTCTTCGGGCGTCAGCTTGGCAAGCGCTTCGTCGGTCTTGCGGTACTCGGTCATGCCTACCTCCATTTCGCGACGGTATATGGTGGCGTCGGTCGGCCCCTTCCAGACGCGCCGTAAAAATGCCGCCGCCGCAGCTGCTGCTTCACCCTGAGACAACAGTTTTGGAATGTGACGCTCGGCTACACTTGCCAATCGTTACGCATTGGGGCTGAATACATGAAGAACATAGAATTTCGGGAGTGATTCGAGCATGCAGCAGGGGGCTGAAAATATTGGCCCTGAGGCTCCTCGGCACAATCCTGTCCGCTCGCGGCTCGACTGGGTATCGATGCGCGCGTCGGCACTTGCCGACCCCGGTGCCTTCCATGGCGACATTGCTGCAACTGGAATGCACTGGTTCCTTGCCGAGGTCGGTGCCGAGGGCGCTTGGCTGTCCCGCGACGAGCACGGACGCTGGTTGGGCTGGGACGCTCAGACCGGCAGCCCGGTTACCGCCGCGTTGCCCGCCGACTTCAGGCCATGGAAGACGGCGTTCGACGCATCGCAACCACCGCATTGGCGTTGGTTCGTCGGCGGGCGGACCAACGCCTGCTTCAGCGAAGTCGATCGCCACGTGCTCGCGGGTCACGGCGACGAAACGGCGCTGATCTTTGAGGGCGACCGCTGGGACATGTCCGCGAACAGCGGCAAGGGCGGCGCGCTCGACTGTTTTAGCGTGTCGCGCAAACAACTGCTGCTCGAAACCGCAAAATGCGCGCTGGCGCTGCAGGCCCTCGGGCTGAAGGCGGGCGACCGCATCGCGCTCAACATGCCGAGCATCGTGCCGCAGATCTTCTGGACCGAAGCCGCCAAGCGTCTGGGCATTGTCTACACCGCGGTCTTCGGCGGATTCAGCGACAAGACGCTTTCAGACCGTATCTGCGACGCCGGCGCGCGCGTGATCGTCACGTCCGACGGCAGCTACCGCAACGCGCAGGTGGCGGCATTCAAGAACGCCTATACCGACCCGGCGCTCGACAATTTCGTGCCCGTCGCCGTTGCCCTCGATATCCTCGGCAAGATCGACCTCGGCCTGCCGCAGGCCGACGCCGCGACCATCCTCGACACGGTGCGCGAGACGCTGGCGGGTGAAGTCACGGTCGAACGGTCGGACGTCATGCGCGGCGTCGGTCGCGCTCTGATCACGCTCGGCAAGGAAGGCCGGATCAGCACTGCCGATGCGGCGCGCGTTCGCATCGCCATCGCATCGAGCCTCGTCACCCTGCCCCCTCGCGTCGAGACGGTCATCGTCGTCCGCCACACGGCTCAACCCGACATCATCTGGCGCGAAGAACGCGACCGGTGGAGCCATGAACTGACCGATGCCGCGCTCGAGACGCTGCTCGCCGCGGCGCGCGCGGCCGGATTTGCGGTAACGTCGCAGGCCGAGCTGCTTGCCCTGCCCGATGGCGCATTCGTGCAGGCCATCTGGGCGTCGTCAAAGCCGCTCCCGGTCGACTCCGACTACCCGATGTTCTTCATCTATACTTCGGGCTCGACCGGCAAGCCCAAGGGCATCGTTCACGCCCATGGCTACGCGGCCGGCGTCGCGCACACGATGAAGGTCGCTTTCGATGCACGGCCAGGCGACACGTTGTTCGTCGTTGCCGATCCGGGCTGGATCACCGGGCAGAGCTATCTGATCTGCGCACCGCTGATGACACGGGTGACGAGCATCGTCTCCGAAGGGTCGCCGGTCTTCCCGCACGCGGGACGCTTTGCCTCAATGATCGAGCGGCACGGCGTCACCATCTTTAAGGCGGGCGTGACCTTCCTGAAATCGGTGATGTCCGATCCCTCGAACCTCGCCGATCTCGAGCGTTACAGCATGGGCGGCCTGCGCGTCGCGACCTTCTGCGCGGAGCCGACCTCGCCCTCGGTGCAGGCCTTCGGGATGCAGCATGTCGTCCCGCAGTACATCAACAGCTACTGGGCGACCGAGCATGGTGGCATTGCCTGGACGCATTTCTACGGCAACACCGATTTCCCGCTGCGGCCCGACGCGCATACCTATCCCCTGCCCTGGATCGTCGGCGACGTCTGGGTCGAGGATGCCGACGCCGCAAGCGGCGAAACGCCTTTCGCGCGGTCAGACGAGGGCGGCGTCCCCTGGCGTCGGGCCGAAATGGGGGAAAAGGGCGAGATCGTCATTGCGGCGCCCTACCCCTATCTCGCGCGCACGATCTGGGGCGATGTCGACAACTTCCTTGTCGAGAACGGCAGCGTCCAGCCAGGCTGGCATGGCGATGCGGCGCGCTGGGTCGACGGTTACTGGAAACGCTGGCGTGGCGCCTGGGCCTATACCCAGGGCGATTTCGCGATCATGCACGACGATGGCTCGTTCTCGCTCCACGGGCGCAGCGACGACGTCATCAACGTGTCCGGCCACCGCATGGGCACCGAGGAGATCGAAGGTGCGGTCCTGCGCGACAAGGCGCTCGACCCGGACTCGCCCGTCGGCAATGTGCTCGTCGTCGGCGCTCCGCACCGCGAAAAGGGTCTGACCCCGCTTGCCTTCGTCGTGCCCGTCGCAGGCCGCAAGCTGACGCTCGACGACAAGCGCCGCCTGTTCGAGCTGGTCCGCAGCGAAAAAGGCGCGGTCGCCGTGCCTGCCGACTTCATCGAAGTCTCGCAATTTCCCGAAACGCGGTCGGGTAAATACATGCGCCGCATGGTGCGTGCCCTGGTCGAGGGCGGCGATGTCGGCGATGTCACGACCCTGCGCAATCCCGAGGCGCTCGACGAACTGCGCACCGTCATCGGCGACTGGCAGCGCAAGCAGCGCCTGTCCGAGGAACAGTCGCTGTTCGAGCGCAACCGCTATTTCCTCGTCCAGTACAATAGCGTGGCACCGGGCAAACGGGTTGCGACGGTCACGGTCACAAATCCGCCGGTCAACGCGCTCAACGAACGTGCGATCGACGAGCTGGTGATCGTGGTCGATCACCTCGCACGCAAGGACAATGTCGTCGCGGTCGTGTTCACCGGCCAGGGCACGTCGTCCTTCGTCGCAGGCGCCGACATCCGCCAGATGCTCGAGGAAATCCATACGCTCGAAGAGGCAATGGTGCTGCCGAACAACGCGCAGCTCGCGTTCCGCAAGATCGAGACAATGGACAAGCCGTGCATCGCCGCGGTCCAGGGCGTGGCGCTCGGCGGCGGCATGGAATTCGCGCTCGCCTGCCACTATCGAATCGCCGAGCCGACCGCGCGCTTCGGCCAGCCTGAAATCCGTCTGCGGCTGTTGCCCGGCTATGGCGGAACGCAGCGCCTGCCGCGCCTACTTGCCGACCGGCATGGCGCGACCGGCCTGCGCGATGCACTCGATCTCATCCTCGGCGGGCGCAGCATCGACGGCGCTGCGGCAACCGATATCGGCCTGATCGACGTGCTCGTCGACGGCGCGCGCGACGCGCTGGCCGAGGCCCATGCTGCCGTGCGCGGCTATGTGCGCGATGGCGAAAACAGCCCGCTTGGCGCCGCCTTTGCTGCCCGGCAAGCGGCAACCGCGCGCTGGGAAGGCGCGTCCCCAGTCGGTCTCGATCCCATACTCGAGGATGATTTCCTCAAGCGCATCCTCCGCCAGCTCGATTGGGCCGGACGCGGCACGGCCGGCGAACGCGCGCTCGATGCGGTTCGCACGGGCCTCGAACAGGGCATGAGTGCGGGCCTTGCGCGCGAAGCCGCCCTTTTCGCCGAAGCGATCGTCGATCCCGAGGGCGGCAAGACCGGCATCCGCCAGTTCATCGACAAGATCAGCCCGCCGCTTCCCGTCCGCCGCGACGGCGTCTGGATCGACGAGGAACATGAGCCGCGCAGCCGCACGCTTGAGGCGGCGGGCGAGCTGCTCCCCATCGGCGCGCCCTTCTACCCCGGCGTGACGCGCATCCCCGAATTTCAATATGCGTTCGGCATCGCGCGCGATGCCGAGACGGGCGCCCCGCGCTTCGGCCCGCCCGCCACGCATGAGCGCGAACTGATCGTGAAAGTGCCCGAGCCCGCACCGAACGAAGCTTTGCTCTACATGCTGACCAGCGAGGTCAACTTCAACGACATCTGGGCGCTCACGGGCATTCCCGTCTCGCCGTTCGATGCGCATGAGGAAGACGTGCAGATCACCGGCTCGGGCGGCATCGCGCTCGTCGCGGCGCTCGGCAGCGAGACACGCGCCGAAGGGCGGGTGAAGGTCGGCGATCTCGTCACCGTCTATTCGGGCACCAACGACCTGCTGAGCCCGCAGGTCGGCAACGACCCGATGTACGCCGATTTCTCGATCCAGGGCTATGAGACCGAGACCGGCAGCCACGCGCAATTCCTGACCGTGCAGGCGCCGCAGATGCACGCGATCCCGCCCGATCTCACGCTTGAGGAGGCGGGCAGCTATGTGCTCAACCTCGGCACGATCTCACGCTGCCTGTTCACGACGCTGCAGATCGCGCCCGGCCGCACCCTGTTCGTCGAAGGGGCCGCGACCGGCACCGGCCTCGACGCGTTGCGCAGTTCGGTCCGCACCGGGTTGCAGGTGACAGGTCTCGTCTCGAATCCCGAGCGTGCCGCATTCATCACCACGCAGCAGGGGGCGGTCGGCGCGATCGATCGCAAGGACCCGCGCTTCGCCGCCCTGTTTACGACCGTGCCCGAGGCGCCTGATGCTGCACGTGCGTGGGAAGCGGCAGGGGCACCACTGGTTGCCGAATATCGCGCACTGAACGATGGCAAGCTCGCCGACTATGTCGTCAGCCACGCGGGAGAAACGGCGTTCCCGCGTAGCTTCCAGATGCTCGCAGAGGGCGGTACGCTTGCCTTCTACGGCGCGTCGTCGGGCTATCATTTCAGCTTCATGGGCAAGCCCGGCACCGCATCGCCCGAGGAAATGCTGCGTCGTGCCGCACTTCGCGGCGGCGAGGCCGTGCTGATCTATTACGGTCCGCGTTCGACCGAGCTGCTCGACGAGACCGGGCTTGAGATGATCGAGGCGGCGCGCCGCTTCAACGCGCGCACCGTCGTCGCGACGACGACCGACGGCCAGCGCGAATTCCTGCAGTCGTTGGGCCTTGAGGACGCGATCGAAGGGATCGTCAGCCTCGAAGCGATCAGGCGTCGTGAGGGGGCCAATTTCCTCTGGCCCGACACCATGCCGCGCCTGCCCGATGCCAAGGCCGATATCGAGGTCTTCAAGGCGGCGGTGCGCGACTATCAGGACCGGGTGATGAAGCCGTTCGGTTCTGCCATCGGCAAGATCCTGCGCTCGCCCGACAATCCGCGCGGCAGCCCCGATCTCGTCATCGAGCGCGCCGCGCAGGACACGCTCGGCGTTTCAACGTCGCTGGTAAAGCCGTTCACCGGGCGTGTCGTATTCGCCGAGGACCTGGCAGGCCAGCGTTTCACTTTTTACGCGCCGCAGGTGTGGACGCGGCAGCGCAAGATTTTGATGCCGACCGCCTCGATCCTCGGCACGCATCTGTGCAACGCGTTCGAAGTCGCGCGGATGAACGACATGATCGCAGCGGGGCTGCTCGAAGTGACCGAACCGCAGGTCGTGCCGTGGGACGGGCTTCCCGAGGCACACCAGTCGATGTGGGACAACCGCCATTCGGGCGCGACCTATGTCGTCAATCATGCACTGCCTGAGCTCGGCCTGCGCAGCCGCGACGCCTTGCTCGAGGCATGGGCGAGCATGGAGGCGCGGCCGCCCGATCCGTGATGTCCAGTCGCGGTTCGACGCGATACACGAGCCCCGCCCTCCCCAGGCAATTGACTTTTGAGGCGCACGAGCTGGCAGCGCCGAACCGATTGGGAGAGCGATATGGCTAAGGCGAAAACGGCAATGATCTCTACCACTTCCGGCAGGCTTGCCGGCAAGATCGCCGTGATCTCGGGTGCCGCTGGCAACCTCGGCGGCCATATCGTGCGTCATTATCTTGCCGAGGGCGCGACGGTGGTTATGACCGGGCGGACGGCTGCCCGGACCGAAGCCGCCGCTGCGGCGATTTGTGAGAGTTTGGGGATCGATACCGCGCGCGTCGCGACGGCAACGCTCGATGGGGCCGATCCACAATCGGTGCGCGATGCTGTAGCCGGCATCGTCGAGCGATTCGGGCGGATCGACATCCTGGTCAACAATGCCGGATCTACAGGTCCAAAACAGCCGATCGAACATTTGCCCATCAGCCGCGATGAGCTTGCCGCGCTTCAAAAACGGGGGTCGAACGACACAGAAACCGTGGGCGATGCCCTGCGCAGCCTGCTTGGCGTGGGCTGGAACCTTGTCCGTACTGCGGCGCCCCACATGGGCGAAGGCAGCTCGATCATCAATATTTCCACGATCTTCTCACGAACCCAATATTACGCGCGGACCGCCTATGTTGTCCCCAAGGCGGCGATGAATGCCTGGTCGCGCGAACTTTCGCTCGAACTCGGGCCCCGCGGCATTCGCGTAAATCTCGTGTTTCCGGGACCCATTGAAAGCGAACGGATACGGTCGGTCTTCGCAACCATGGATACGATGCGCGGCGATGCCCCGGGCACGACTGCCAACCTCTTCTTCGACATGATGTCGCTCGAGCGGTCGACCAACGGCAATGCCAAGGCCAAGACCTATCCGACGCCAACCGACATCGCGACGACCTGCGTTTTTCTCGGCAGCGACGATTCCGCCTCGTTCAACGGCCATGACTTTGAAGTGACGCATGGCATGACCGTGCGCAAAGAGGAACGCTCGGTTTATCTAGCACGGCCGACGATGCGGTCTATGGACGGCGAAGGTCTGGCGGTCCTGATTGCCGCTGGTGACGGATGGCAGGACGCGCTGGAGATCGCGAAGATCCAGCTCGCCGCCGGCGCACGCGTGCTGCTGGGGCTTTCCCGGCAAGCCGACGTCGCGATTGCGCAAGCGAAGGCCAAGGCCGAAGGCATTGGCGACAAGCTGACCATCGTGCGCTTCAACCGCACCGAGCCCGCGGCCATGGAAGACGCGCTCGACGCCTATACCGCTGAGCAAGCGCCGATAAATGGCGCTATCTTCCTGCCCGTGCTTGGGCCGGGCGAACTTGTCGGCAACCTCGTCAACGCGAGCGACGAAGACGTGGCGACGTTCATGGATGTCGAACTCGCCGGCAGCATGGCGCTTGCGCGAACGTTGAGCCGCTACTGGAAACGCAACGACAATTTGCTGCAGGAACCGCGTTTTCTGTTCATAACCAATCCTAGCGACGGGCAGGGCAATGTCTATGCCCAGATGCTGCGCGCCGCGACCGAGCAGCTGATCCGCATCTGGCGCGACGAGTCGGAAGTCGATGTCGCGCACGGCCGACGGCGCCAGACCGAATGGGGCAACCAGATCGTTCGTTTCGCCAATACCGAGCCGGAAAACATTCGCTTCACCGGCGGCCATGCCGCCCGCATCCTGCTCAAGGAAAGCAAGATCCGTGAGGTCACGCTCTATTTGCCGAGCAGCATCGGCGAGGCGACGGGCGCGCGCAAGTCGATGCCGGGGTTCAGCGAAAACATCACCGGGCTTCACCTGGGCAAGGTGGCGCTGATCACTGGCGGTTCGGCGGGCATCGGCGGGCAAGTTGCACGGCTGCTGGCCCTTGCGGGCGCGCGGGTCATGATGGTCGCCCGCCGCGAAAGCGAACTTGCCGTTGCCCGCGCCCGCATTGTCAGCGAACTCGAGGATATCGGCTTTGCCGGCGTCGAGCGGCGCGTACGGACATTGGCCGACGTCGACGTCAGCGATTTCAATTCGTTGAAGGGCGCAGTCGACGCAACGATCGCTGCGTTCGGGCGCATCGATTATCTCATCAACAATGCCGGGGTCGCTGGGGCAGAGGACATGGTCGTCGACATGAACATCGATGCCTGGAATCACACCCTCGATGCGAATCTCATCTCGAATTATTTCCTGATCCATCACGTTGCCCCGCTGATGAAGCGTCAGGGATCTGGCTATGTGCTCAACGTCTCCTCCTATTTCGGCGGCGAGAAATATTTGGCCGTCGCCTACCCCAACCGCGCCGATTACGCCGTGTCCAAGTCCGGCCAGCGGGCGATGGTCGAATCGATGGCGCGGTACCTTGGGCCTGAGATACAGTTCAATGCCATCGCGCCCGGGCCTGTCGACGGCGACCGGCTTGCGGGCACGGGCGGCAAGCCGGGCCTCTTCGAACGGCGCGGCAAGCTGATCCTTGAGAACAAGCGACTCAATGCAGTCCATGCGGCGGCGATAAAAGCGTTGCGCCGCGGCGTCCGGGTCGAGGCGCTGCTGACGCGGCTTGCCCGCAACGATACCGTTCGGATGTCGCATGACACCAACAACCCGCGTGAAATCCGCGACCTGGCGCTAGCCTGCGCGCGCGAGGGCGACGGCGTGTGCAGCTGGGACCAGTATCTGCTGACCAAGCCTATTGCTGCAGCGCTGGTTTCGCGATTGCGGCAGGGCGGCTACTTCCTTGATGCGCCGGGCTGGGCCGACCGCCCCGACACCCTCGAAGCCAATGGCGGCTGGCTGCTTCGCACGCCACCCGAGGACGTACCGTTCTTGCCTGCCGACAAGATCGCTGCCGAAGCCAAAAAGGTCGGCACGGGTGTGTTGTCGAAGCTCCACCTCGGCAAGATGCCGACCGAGGCCGATGTCGCGCAGGCAACCGTATTCTTTCTTGCCGACCGCGCCGCCTCGGGCGAGACGTTTATGCCTTCGGGCGGGCTGTCGGTCGAGCGCTCGACCACCGAGCGCGAGCTGTTCGGGAGCCCGAAGCAGGAGCGGCTCGATCAATTGCGCGGGAAGACCGTCTGGATCATCGGCGAGCACTTGGTCGATTACATCGCTGAGACCACGCGCGCCTTCGTCGAGGAATGCCATGTCGCCCGCGTCGTGCTGATCACGCGAACAGCCGAAGGCTTCGGCGCCCTGCGCGCCGGTCTCGGCGACATGCCCGTGACGGCGCTTCAATCGGTCGTTTGCGGGAATTCGGTCGAAACCGCCATGGATAGTGCAATGCTGCAATGGGGCCGACCCACGACCATCCTCTCGACGCCGTTCGAAGGGCTGCCGCAGAAGCTGTTCGGCTTGGAGGATCCGCTCCCGCCCGATGATTTTCGCCTGGTCGTCGCGAATAATCTCACCAATCACTTCCGGGTGGCGCGCAAGGCTTCGCTCTATGACGATTGCCAGCTCGTGCTTGCCTCGCCCGACGTCCCGATCGGCGACAAGAGCCCCGCCTTTGCACTCGCCAATTTCATAAAGACGACGTTGCACGCCTTTACGGCGACACTCGCCGTCGAGAACGAGCGGCTGGTCCATGACGTACCCGTCAATCAGGTCAATCTCACGCGGCGCGTCCAGTCCGAGGAACCGCGCGACCTCGACGAACATCTCGAAGAGGTGAAGCGCTTTGCGCGGGCGGTCCTGCTGCTGGGCGCGCCGCTTCCCGACGCCGAGGACTCACGCTATCGTGCGCGCATCTATCGCGGCATGTCGATGACGGTGTGATGCATTATCTGTCGTTCGAGAAACCGATCGAGGCGCTGGCCGCAAAAGCGGCCGATTTGCGCAACTCAGGCGGGCCCGAAGGCGAAGCGGCAATGCTCGACGAGCGAGCGGATCGCCTACTTGCCGACCTGTATGCGCGCCTCACGCCGTGGCAGCGAACCCAGGTTGCCCGGCATCCCGACCGGCCCCACCTTCCCCGGTTTATCGCCGGACTGTTTGACGATTTCATGCCACTTTCCGGGGACAGGGCCTTTGCCGATGACACGGCAATAATCGGCGGCTTCGCACGGTTCGAGGGGATCGCTGTGGTCGTCATCGGCCATGCCAAGGGCGAGGACACGGCCTCGCGCCTCCGACATAATTTCGGAATGGCTCGGCCCGAAGGCTACCGCAAGGCGATGCGGCTGATGGACCTCGCTGACCGGTTCGGCCTCCCGGTCGTGACCTTGGTCGATACGCCTGGGGCCTTTCCGGGTATCGATGCCGAGGCCCGGGGTCAGGCCGAAGCGATCGCGCGCAGCACCGAGAAATGTCTGTCGCTCGGCGTCCCGATGATCGCCGTCATCGTGGGTGAAGGCGGGTCGGGCGGCGCCGTCGCCCTTGCCGCAGCCAATCGCGTACTGATGCTTGAAAATGCAGTTTATTCGGTCATTTCTCCCGAGGGTTGCGCGTCAATCCTTTGGCGCGGTGCCGAGCGCGCGCCCGATGCGGCCGATGCGATGAAAATGACGGCGGCCGATTTGCTGCGGCTCGGTGTTATTCACAAGATCGTCTACGAGCCCAAGGGTGGAGCGCACCGCGATCATGATGGCACGATCAAACGCCTGGCAGTCGCGTTGCGCGCCGAACTCAACGAACTTATCTGCTTGGACGCCGATGGATTGCGACGCGAACGGCGAAGCTTTTTCCGGGCGCAAGGCGACTGTGGCTAGCAGCTGACGGTCGAACGGGGCGCAGGATGTTCGCAAGTGGCGCGAAGTCGAAATTGCCAACCAAAAAAAAACCAGTCTACACAATAATTTATGTCAAAAATCATTCCATTTGAATAGGCTGTTGTATTTGAGATCGACGGCTATACTAAAGATCGAAGGATCGACACTCCCACTTTCCTCCATATTGACGAAATTTTTTTTAGTCGGTCAATAACCGATCTATGCGTCTGTGTTTACTGTATATTCGCAAATCTTCGACTTCGACCATCAATAATTAACCATATCTGTTGGTGTCTGGAGAACGCAGTTGGATCCAGTCTTTGCGCGATCAACCCCGCGCGGAGTGAACCGATGAGACTGAATGCTTACCTGGCGCGAACTGCATGTGTCGTAATTCCGTCGGTATTACTTGCATCTTGCGGTGGGGGCGCCGAGTCCGCCCTGACGGCGCTTGCACAGACGTCGAGCTCCACGCCGACACCAACCCCGACCCCGACCCCGACCCCGACACCCGACCCCGACCCCAACGCCGACACCCACGCCGACACCCGCGGCCCCAGTATCGACGGATTATCACCTCACGTTCAGCGACGAGTTCAACAACGTCGATTTGGCAGCGTGGGCGACCTCCGACTTTTGGCAGATGCGGCACAACACGGGAGCGCAGGCCTACGACCAGACATGGTTCGCGGATCCGCGCCCGAGTTCTGTGGCGAATTTCCCGAACCTCTTGGCCTACAATGCATTTTCATCGTCAAATGGGATCTTATCGATAACGACCCAGCCGACGCCGGCAACCATCTATGCCGGCGACGGGGCGCCGGGCGGTCGTCAGCCCTATGTGTCCGGGCAATTGACAAGTGCCGCACGATTCACGCAGCGCTATGGCTATTACGAACTCAGAGCGCGGGTGCCCGCTGGCAAGGGACTCTGGTCAAGATTCTGGCTTTTGCCCGATGACGGCGCTTGGCCCGGCGCCGGCGAGTATGACATTTTCGAAATTCTCGGAAAAGACACGAGCCTTGTCCACCAAGGAATCCATTACCTGGATGCCGCAGGAACCCACAGCAAGGTGGAAGCGACCTATTCCAAGGTCAACCCTTTCGACGGCAAGTTCCATACATATGGCTTCTTGTGGGACAAGACATCCGTTACTTGGTACATCGACGGTCAAGTCGCATTTACTAATCCGAACCGCGTGAATATTCCCATGTACACGCTGATCGACATCGTGGTCGGCAAAGACCCGGCCAATCTTTGGCCCGGGAACCCAAACGCGAACACGGTTTTCCCCAACGCGATAGAAATCGACTATTTCAGAGTCTACTCGAACGATCCTGCGATCCCTGCGGCCGTGCCGCAACCCGGCTACATCGCGTCAGTCCTGCCAGCGGGCCTCCGCGTCGTGCCGGGGCCTGCGACCGGCCCGCTGCCGACCGACTGGACGATCGGCCCAGTGGGCTCTCCGACCCTGAGCGGTTCCAGCACGTGGAATCCGTACACCGGGGAGTGGATCGTAAAGGGCGCGGGCGACGGCAGCCAAGGGCAATTCGCGGGCACGAGCCTGGCGGCAAACGGCCAGATCACCGCCACGGTCGACTCGGTCACTGCGATCAGCGGCCAGCAATTATGGGCAGGCGCAGCGATGCGCACCGGCCGGAGCAGCAGCAACCCCGAAATATCGCTGGTCTATTATATACCGGCGAACGGCCAGTCGACGGGTACACGGATCGTGTTGCAGTCGCGCCAAGGGACCAGCACAGTGCAATTGGCGTCCCTTCCCATCGCTCCCTCGGCTGTGACCCTGCGCCTCGAACGGCAGGGGAATGTTTTTATCGGATGCTACTCAACCGATGGCGGCACAAGCTGGAAGACGGTCGGGCAGACGACCTCCAACAACCTCCCCGGAGCCATACTTGCCGGTCTCCTTGTCAGCAGCGATACGCCCTATCGAATTTCCCGCGCGATGTTCTCGCAAGTTGCCGTGAATGCGAACTGACGGACCCGGCTTACGGCACGACTGGCCGCAACGGACTGTTCACCGCAGTTGCTGGCGAATCAAGCGCCGGAAGACGGCCGTGTGCAGCGGGACTTCGAAGCGACATCCGAATTTGAAATTTGCCGTCCACACGACGAGCGCCGGAATCGCTTCAAGTCCGGGGAAGCTGATCCAGATCCTGTCCCCCGGCACCACAAGATGCGGCCATTGCACCCGGCAGCCAAGGAAGGACACATCCTCCATGACAACGGCGATGCCCTTCGCACCGCTCTGGCGCACCTTGACCTGAACGGCCACCTCGACGCGGTCGGCGTGGCGCAGCTCGGCATGCGAGGCCCGCGTCAGAAACGGGTAGCGATCAGCCATGGTGGGCGGTCACCCGGCCTGGATCGGAATATGTTTGGCTCGCCAGGTCAAGCTGTGCGGCAACCGACACGATGACGAGCGATATATTGTCGCGCCCGCCGGCAGCCATCGCTGCTTCGAGCAAGGCATCGGCGGCCTCGGCCTGGGACGCTCTCAGGATGTGCGCGATGACATCCTGCTCGACCAAGTCGCTCAGTCCGTCGGAACAAAGCAAATAGATATCCCCTGCCTCTACAGCGTCGTGCCGGGTGGCGAGCGCTACCGTCGGCCGGGCGCCTACGGCGCGCGTGATGACGGCTGCATGCGGGTGCCCCTTGGCCGAGGTGACGTCGAGCAGGCCGGCGTCGATCAGGTCCTGAACGACACGATGGTCATGGGTCAGGACGTGAAACCGCCCGCCGCGCATGCGATAGATTCGACTGTCTCCGGCCCAAAACAGCAGCGCCCGGTCGCCTGCGATATGCAGCCCTGCAATGGTCGAACCCGACTGCCCGGCAAACAGGCCTTCCCGGCAATAGATAAGCCCATTGGCATCACTTATCGCCGCGCACAGCAGATCATCGGTCAGCGTCGCACGACCGTTTGCGAGCGTGGCGAGCGCATGGATGACGGCATCGGCGGCAACGTCGCCCCGCTTGTGGCCGCCCATGCCGTCCGCAACGGCAAATAATCCCCGATCGGCACGGTTCAGGATGCGGTCTTCGTTGACCGCGCGAATACGCCCGATATGCGTCCGCGCACATGATGTCAGCGCCAAGCTGCGGCCGGAGGGGACCAAGCCCGTCATCCTTCGGCACCCTCGACGCAGGCCACAGCCGCGTCATAGGCTTGAACGAAGGTCGCGTTTAATGCGCCCTCGACGCCCCCATCGAGCTGGTGCTGAAGATCGGCGTGGCGGCGGACGACTTCGGCGAAGTTCAGCGACGCGCGAGTGCTCAACAGGCCGGGGCGCTTGCTTGCTTCCCGCTCGATCTCCTCGGGGTCAAAGGTGCCCACCGCGGCACGCAAGGTCGCGTGCAGACCATGAAAAGTCGCGATCAGATGCTTCTTAATGTCTGCAAAGGAGGCGGCCAGAGCAGCCGGTCCGCTCAGAAAACCGTGCCCCTCGGCAAGCAGCAGGTCGAGCGCCAGGCGTTGCGTCGGACCCCATTTGAATGGGTTATTGCCTTCGCCTCCGATCGTCGTGCGTGCGATTTCATATCGGCGGCGTACGCGTTCCCGCTCCGCCATCAGGTCGCCGACGCCAAGGACCATCTGACGGTACACTGCGCCCGCCCGCCGCATGACCTCGGCCGGTTCCTCAAGGGCAAATGCGGATGGCTCGATGCCCGCCCCCTGGCAAAAACAATCAAGCAGCGATCCGTCGCCGACAAGCTCGATCGCGCCAGATCCATCCGTATAGTCGATTGGCACTGACGACGTCGTGCCGAGCGGTGGAGAGAGGATCAGCGTTTGGCCACCGCGGTCATCGTCCCAACCGGATTGCGCGGCGTGTTCCACAGTCAGGCGAAAGTCGCCGAAGCGAAGTACTGCCGGCACCGGCAAGGGGCTGTACGCGCCGTCGGAGAACCGGATGCCGGTGCGGTCGTCGAACACGCCATTCGCACCGCATGCGCGCAGCGCGATCTCGTTTCCGGTTGCCATGAGGTCGAAATGCTGTCGCGACAGGCGCCGCTCGCGATCGTCGAGAACCCAGTCGGCCGACGGATCGCGACCAAAGCTGATGTTGCCTTCGCGCAGAAGGCGCGCATCCATGGGCGGGTTGTCGAGCCCCTTGTCGAACAGGCGGAGGATAAACAGGGATTGGTCAACCATGGGCCGCTGCCGGCTCGAAGGCGCTTTCGAGACGAGTCATCAGCGCCTGGTGATCGGCTTTCCCCAGGCCCTGTGCCGGGCGCTGATCGTCAAGGGCTGCGGCCAGCCGGTTCAGGCTGTCGAATACCCCGGCATATTCGTCGCGACGCTTGTGGGAAACGCGGAAAGCCGGGCTCCCCGCTGCCATGTCATCGATTGCCGCGCGCAACCTGCTCAGCGGCCGGGTCAGCTGGCGAGCCGCAAAATAGCCGGCGGCGACAACCATGGCGACGACGAAAGCGGACAGCGCCAGGAGTAGGGTCGCGACCCTGGCAATTGCGTTATCGAGCGCATCGCGGCCGACGTCCATCTCGACACGGCCGAAATCGGCGCCGGCATATCGCACGGGGCGAATGAATTTGAATCCAGCCGCGCCGACTATATCGCTCGCCTTGGGCGTTCCGCTACCCGCACGGGTCGCTCTGGCACTACCTGCCAGCGCGCGGACAATGCCGTGTTCGTCGTACACAGCCAGATGCCGGATATTGCTGTCTCGCGCCGCAGCATCGATGAACGACTGAAGCGGTAGCCAGTCTTGCTCGCCTTGCGGAAGCCCCGCATTCTCGGCGACACGCATCGAGACATTCTGGGTGATGAAGTCCGCAGTCGACCCGCCCGAAATGCGAGCCATTTCCTCGAGCACCGCGTTCTGGCGATCCATGACCACGGCAGCCCCCAGCACGAGCGCGAACGCTGTCGCCGCGCCAAGCCCGAGCGGCAATTTCAGCCGCACCGGAAGGCCGCGTCGGGAAGATGTCTTGTCGCTTCGCAGGTCGGCCAGTTCGCGCAACAATGCGGTGTGCACGGCATCGGCGTCGGCAAAGCGGTCGGCAGGGCGCTTGGACAGCAGCTTGGAGATAATGAACGACAGCCCCTTAGGGCACTCCGGCCGTCGCCGCTCGACGGGAGCCGGCGCTTCCTGCGCGATCTGTATGGCCAACGTCGCCAGCCCGGTTCCGGGAAACGCGGCTTCGCCCGTAATCATCTCATACAGGATGCTACCCAGCGAGAATTGGTCGGTACGGGCATCCACGGCAAGTCCCATCGCCTGTTCGGGGCTCATGTAGCGCGGTGTGCCGATGACCTGCCCGAACTGGGTGCTGCGCAGTCCGGCATCGCTGTCGGCGGATTCCTCAATCCTGGCGATCCCGAAATCGAGCAGCTTCGCCCGCGTTCCCTCAGCTTCTACGATGATGTTGGACGGTTTCACGTCGCGGTGGACGACACCACGTCCATGCGCAAACGACAGCGCCGAGGCGATCTGGACACAAAGCTCGACCGCCATGTCGACTGGCAGCTGCGGCATCTGTTGCAAGACCTCGTCGAGCGGACGACCCTGCAGCAATTCCATCGCGATATAGGGCACGCCCTCGACTTCGCCGACGTCGTGGATCGTCACGATATGCGGGTGCGACAACATGCCGGCTGCGCGCGCTTCGGCCAGAAACCGTCGGGCGACGTCGGGATTGTTGCGAAGTGCCGGATTAAGCACCTTGATCGCCAGCTTGCGCTCGATGCTCGGGTCGAACGCGAGGTACACCTCGGCCATGGCACCTGCACCCAGCAGCCCCTCGATCTGGTAGCGCCCGATGGTGGGGGGCATGCCAGGCTTGGTCGCAGCCAACGCCGTCATCGCCGCGCCCTCACGACGGACAGCAGGCGTTCGGCCCGGGCCAGATCATTGCGGATCGGCAGATTTCCGGGGTTGAGCGCCTGCGCGCGCCTCAGCAGCACGACGGCATTGGCAACAGCGCCCCGGTTGAGGGCTGCCAACGCCAATCCGCGCAATTTGCTGGCCGCCTGGGGGTTTGGAGGCGGAGATGGCGTCTGTGTTCCCGTCCGAGGTAGCGACGCGGGAAGCGCCGCACGAGGTTCGCGCCGCGATTCGGACCGGATTTCTGGGCGCGGCTCGGGCCTCGCTTCGCTTTTCGGTTTCGGCAGGGGTGCCGCGCCAGGAATGCGTACCAGTTGACCCGTCTGGAGGGCGTCCGCCGTCAGCCCGTTGTACCGGGCGAGCATGTAAAATTTGAGGCGGTCGCCCAGATAGCGTTGCGCGAGCGACGTCAGCTGGTCTCCCTCGACGACCCGATAGGTGAATGACGCTGCACCAAGCGACTGCACCGGGTCGCCATCAAGCCCCTGCGTCAAAAGAACGACCCTGGCGTCGACCGGCTTTTGTCTCGAAAGTGTTCTCAGTAATTTTCGCGCGCGCCGGGTGTCGCCGGCTTTCAGGGAAACGACGACGTCTTCGATACGTTGCTCGTTTCCGGTCGGCTGCACGAGGACGGGGCCCGGGCGGCTCTTGGGCTCATGGGCGCATGCGCCGAGCGCAAGCAGCAGAGCTGTGCCAAAGCGGACGGCGCGTGCTTGCGGAGCAAAGTTGCGACGGTTCGTCATGCGGCGAGCGCCCGCCAGCGGAGCGAAAGGGGCGCGTCGGTGGGGATTGCCTCGGCATTGCAAGCCGGTCGCGTCGCCGCAAAGGAAAGCAGCGCTTCGTAATCGAGCGGCTTCGCGAAATAATATCCCTGAAACAGATTGCATCCGTGTCGCCGCAGCCAAGCGTATTCCTCGGGCCGCTCGATGCCTTCCGCGAGAACGGTCAGGTCGAGGCCCCGCGCGAGCGCGATGATGCTGAGGCAGATCGCCTGTGCATGCTTGTCCGTATCGACGTTGGTCACGAATTCGCGATCGATCTTGAGCTTGTCGAAGCTGAGCTTTTTCAAATACGAAAGGCTGGCGTAGCCTGCGCCAAAGTCATCGATCACGATCGTGATCCCGCGGGCCCGCAAGCGTGCGAACAGCGCGCGCGCCGCAACCGGATCGACCGCCGCCGCCGTCTCAGTCAGCTCCAGTTCCAATCGTGCCGGCGCAAGGCCGTGCCGGCCGATAATCCGTTCGATCACCTCGTCGAGATCGGCCCGGGCAAGCTGATGAGCCGAAAGATTCACGGCGACTTTGACATGCCCGAGACCGGCGCGGGACCAGGCGGCAGCGTCGCGGGCCGCCCTGTCGAGCACCCAGCGACCGATTTCGTCCGACAGGCCCATACGCTCCATGATGGGGATGAACTCGTTCGGCGAGACAAAGCCTCGTTGCGGATGCCGCCAGCGGATCAACGCTTCGACACTGCACATTTCGGCCGTGCGGGCATCGACGACGGGCTGATAGTGGAGCTCGAACTGGTGCCGGTCGATCGCCTGTCGCAGATCCTGCTCGAGCGCAAAGCTCTCGGCGCGCGCGGCATAGTCGCCGGGACCGCCAATCGAATTTTCTGCACGGACCGAGGCAAGCAGGCGGGAGAGCACGGCAGCAGCCCGCTCTACGGGCGCCTCTACAAGCACATGACCGAACGCAATCTGGGGCAGGTATTCGACGCCCGAAACCTGGATATGGCCTTTCAACGCGTAGGCCAGCGCATCGAGCTCGCGCGCGAGCTTTTCGCCGACTTCGGGCTCGAACAGGATGGCGAAGGCACCGCGGTCGATCTGGGCGAGCAGGCGATTGGCGGGCATCATGCGGATAAGGCGCTGCGCCAGGATGTTGAGAACCTGATCGGCAGCGTCAATGTCGAAGGCTGCAAGCGCGTCGAAATCGGCGAGCGAGACAACTCCCAGGGCAAGCGGATCCTTCGTCGCTGCCGCAATTTTGGAGAGCAGCACGTCCCTGGTTTCCAGACCGGTGACCGGATGACGACGTAAGGCGCGGTGCTGCAGCGACTTCAGATGCAGGCAGAGCCGGTCGATGTCATCTTCGATCCCCGTTGCCCCGACCTGAACATGACCGTCGCCGCCATTGGCGGAGATTGCCATCACGAGACGTTCTGAGGCACGCCGCAAAAGAGCGCGCTGGCGCAGGCAGATTGCCACGGCTGAGCAGGCACATAGTGCCAGCGACGTGCACGAGGCGACGGCTAGCATGTCGGCCGCCATCACTGCCCGAATCCCGATCCCGCGCAGTCTCGTCGATCGTCAAGCCCACGATTCCGTGCGCCCGCTGTTGCTTCCCCGTTGCGACCCACTTCGCATCACCTGAATACACGGCATTACTGCGCCACGCATTCAACTGGACCCATTTCGCAAAAAACCAGTTAACTCATTGAAATATAGTCATTACGTTGGCGAAATCAAAGTTGGGCATGCGCGAGGCGGGCGACTGCCCCATATCGCCCCCGTAACCTTGCTTGTGCTAGAAAAACTATGTGCTATCAAATACTTCATAACGCGCAGCGGGGCCGTTTCGCCGCGTCTACCCGACAGGGCAGTTTTCCCTCTCGGTTGGGGGGAAGCCATGGCTGCAGAGCCTGTTTCAGGTGAAAACTTCCCTCTCGTTGCGATCAGCGTGGCTGCGGACGACGCGCACCTGGCCGCGCCTTTGCTCGACACGTTTCCGCGCAAGGCAGGCATCGCCTTTTTGCTGCTGGTCGAGGCAAATTCGGCTGTTCCCGAGCCGTCAAGGTCAATGTTCGCGGAGCTTACCTCCCTGACTACTGTCGATGGCATCGACGGCCTGACGCTTGCGCCGGACCATCTCTATGTTTGTAGGCCGGGGACCGCGCTTCGGATGACGGACATTGGCCTGGTTTTCGAGGTCTCGCCCGAGAGCACGCCGCGGTCCGTATTCGATCGACTGATCTACTCGATCAGCGAGACAGCAGGCCACCCTTTCGCCATGGTCATACTTTCGCAAACTGCCAACGCGGGGGACGACGCCCTTGCGGCGGCCAAGGCGGCGGGGGCCTTGATCATCCGGGCGGACCCATTCGACGCGTCGGCCTCCCCTTCGGGCGACAATCAGAGCGCTCCTTCGGCTCTGGATTTGATACTCCCCATCGCGTCGATACCGGAAACGCTGGCAGCATTTGCCAAGGCCGGCGAAGGGACAATGACGGATGGTCTGCGCGCCATCGTCGACTTTGTCAGCGCCAAGTCTTCCCATGATTTCGGACCCTACAGATTTGGCACGTTGCGACGACGAATCGAGCAGCGGATGCTGCTGTCCAAATTCGAACGCGGCGATACGGCGGCCTATCTGGCCCACCTGCGCGAGAATGACGCGGAGCAAGAGCACCTGGCCAAGGCCATGCTCATCAATGTCACCGGGTTTTTCCGCGATCCCAAAGTCTTTGACCTGTTGGCACGAACAGTGATTCCCTCGTTGGTCCGCGCGCACGGCACCGACGAGCCCCTGCGAGTCTGGAGTGCCGGTTGCAGCACGGGCGAAGAGGCTTATTCGCTTGCGATTTTGTTCCTTGAAGCCATCGCGGCCGACGGTCGTGCCATCAAGTTGCAGGTGTTTGCGTCGGATCTGAGTGCGGATGCGGTGGCCACTGCCCGCGAGGGCCACTACCCCGACGCGATCGAAGCTGCCGTGAGCACGGCCCGGCTTCAGCAATATTTTGTCCGCGACGAGCATGGCTACCGGGTCAATGCCGAGCTGCGCAATGTTGTCGTATTTACTGTCCACGATCTGCTCGCGGACCCGCCTTTTCCGCGGATCGACCTGATTTCGTGCCGGAATGTGCTGATTTATCTGATGCCTGCGGCGCAGGCGAAAGTGCTCTCCCAATGTCGGTTCGCCCTGCGCGACAAGGGGCTGCTCTTGCTGGGGAGCGCCGAAGCGATCGGCGAGCCGGCCAGCGGCTTCGAGACCGTTGCCAAGGCGGAGCGTCTGTTTCGCAAGGTCGAGGCGGTTGGCGAGAACCCACCGCCGAGAATCGCGCCCGCGAGCTTGCGCGCAAGGGTCGCCCGCATGACTTTCCCCATGCTGCGGCCGCGGGAAGCTGTCGTGGCGCAGCTTGCGCGGCGCCTCGTGCTCGAAATGCACGCACCCGCCTCCGTCTTGATCGACCGCGAGGGTAAATGTCTGTACTCGATCGGGCCGACCTCCCGATTTCTGCAGGTCGCCAGCGGGTATCCCACAACCGACCTGCTCGATATGGTGCCGCCCGAACTGCGCGCAAAGCTGCGCTTGGCCATCGATCGGGTCGCCAATGGCATGCCCCGGGTCATGGTGACCGACAATCGACTTGGGAGCACGAGTTTCAGCATCGATGTGAGGGCCGCCGATGCCGAAGGCGAGGGGCTGATGCTGGTTGCCTTCATCGAGGATGGCAGCAACCTGACCGGTGCGTTGCGACGGAAACGACTTGCCAAGGCGTCTGCGGGCGACCTCGAGCGTGAACTCGCGGCAACCAGAAAGGAGCTGCAACTCGCTCTGGAAGCGCTGGAAAAGTCGCGCCAACAGCAAAAGGAGATCAACGAGGATGCACTGGCGGTAACGGCGGAATATGAATCCACAAATGATGAGCTGCTGACCTCGGAGGAAGAGCTACAGGCCCTCAACGAGGAGCTTACAGTGCTCAATGCGCAATTGCATGACGCCCTGGAGCGCCAACGCTCGACGTCGGACGATTTGCAAAACGTGCTCTACAGCACCGATGTCGCCACTTTGTGTCTGGACGCGGGGCTCAGGATAAGGTTTTTCACCCCGGCCATTGGCGGCATGTTCGCCATCATCGACAGCGACATCGGCCGCCCCCTCGCTGATCTTCGCCCGCTTTCGGGCGATGAGCGACTGATTGAGGATTGTCGTGCAGTGCTCGGTGGCGCGCTTCCGATCGAGTGCGAGCTCGAGCTTGCCGAAGGAAGATGGGTACAGCGCAACGTCCTGCCCTTCCATACGCACGAACGGCGGATCGATGGCGTCGTCATTACTTTCGCCGACATCACCGAGCGCAAGCAGGCCAAGCGCATTCTGATTCTCGGCAAGCAACAGGCCGAAGCCGCCAACATTGCCAAGTCGCGCTTTCTGGCAGCGGCGAGCCATGATTTGCGCCAGCCGCTGCAATCACTGAATTTATTGCAGGCGCTTCTGGCCCAGACGGTCAAGGACGAAGAATCGGCGCGCCTGATCGACAGATTCGGACAGACGCTGGACGACATGACTGGCATGCTCAACGTCCTGCTCGACATCAACCAGATCGAAGCCGGAGTTGTGCAAACGGACAAGATCGATTTTCCCATCGAGTCCATGTTTGCGCGCCTGCGTGCCGAATTTTCTCCGTTGGCACAGGCGCAACGCCTGGATTTGCGCATTCCCCATTGCGGTTTGCGCGTCCATAGCGACCCCCGGCTGCTCGAGCAGATGATCCGCAACCTGCTGGCGAACGCGATCAAGTACACGCGCGAAGGCGGTGTCTTGCTTGGTTGCCGGCGTGATGAGGATCGTATCAGGCTTGAAGTCTGGGATACCGGGATCGGAATTGCCGAAACCGACCTGCGGACGATTTTCGACGAGTTTCACCAGGTCGACAATTCAGCGCGCGAGCTCAGCAAGGGGCTCGGGCTCGGCCTGTCGATCGTCCACCGGTTGGGGACATTATTGGGGCACGACATCAGCGTGCGGTCGCTCCTCGGCAAGGGCTCGGTCTTTTCGGTCAGGGTGCCGGCCGCGGGGCAAGACGATGCCATCGCGCCCTATGCGGCGCGAGAGCCGCACGCGCCCGAAGGGCCCAGCCATAGCAAGATCATCGTCATCGAGGACGACCCCGATGTGCGCGACCTTCTCGAATTGCTGCTCACCAGCGCTGGCCATCTTGTTCGAAAGGCAGAAACGGGCGACGCGGCGCTCGCAATGATTGCCGATGGCGCAATCAGGCCCGATCTCGTTCTTGCAGATTTTAACTTGCCCGGGTCTCTGGATGGCCTGGGCGCCTTGGCAGAAATGCGCCGCCGGCTGGATCAGTGGATACCGGGGATCATTCTCACCGGGGCAATTTCGAAGGAAGCGCAGGCAATCATCGCCGACCATGATTGCCGCCTCCTTACAAAGCCGGTGAAGCCTGCCGAGCTCATGAACGCCATCAACGGATTGATCGGGCGCGACCCGACGTCCCACGGCGCGCACAGCGCGGGCACCGCCGTCGTCTATGTCATTGACGGCCAGGCGCAGGTTCGCGCGTCCATCCGCGAGGTCCTTGGAAAGGAAGGCCTGCCTGTCGATTGCTTTCCCGATGCCGAAACTTTTCTCGCGGCGCATCGAGCCGGGAGCGAGGGCTGCCTGCTGACCAACGCCACCCTGCCCGGCATGAGCGGCATGGACCTGCTCGTCCGCCTGAGGGAAATGCAGGATCCGCTGCCGACGATCATGATGACGGCAAGCAGTGACGTGAATCTTGCGGTGACGGCAATGAAGGCGGGAGCGTGCGACTTTATCGAAAAACCGGTAAGCCGGGCGAAGTTGCTGGCCAGTATCGCCTTCGCCTTGGAGCAGGCCCGCGAACATGGTGTGACCCATGCGCAGCAGGATGTCGCAGCGCGGCAGGTCGCCGATCTTACACCGCGCCAGTATCAGGTCATGGAGCGTGTTCTGGCAGGGCAGGCAAGCAAGGTGATCGCAGCCGATCTCGGGATCAGCCAGCGGACCGTCGAGCACCACCGGGCAGCCATCATGCGGATCATGAACGCCAAGTCGCTTCCCGAGCTTGCACGCGCCGTACTTGCTGCGGACAAGCGTATCCTGTGAAGGCCGCCGGGCTAGGCTGCCGCAGCCAGTGACAAGGGCGGTCCCGGCATAATCCATTTTTCCATGAACGCCTTGGCGGACATCGGCCGGTCGATATGCCAGCCCTGGGCGATGTCACAGCCATATTCTTCGAGGAGCGCAAGGCACGCCGCGTCCTCCACGCCCTCTCCCACGACCTGGAAATCGAGCTCGCGCGCAAGCTCGATGGTCGAGCGCACCAGAATTTGGTCGCTCACCGATTCGCGCATGTTGGTCACGAAGGACTTGTCGATCTTTACCTCGTCGGCAGGGAACGCCTTCAGATAGGCGAGGGTCGCACGCCCGGTTCCGTAATCGTCGATCGAGATCCGGATGCCGAGCGCACGCAGGCTCGTCAGGACCGCGACAGCAATCTGGGTCTGGTTCACGGCGGCAGACTCCGTGACCTCGAGGGTGACAAAAGACATGAGGGGCCCGGCGCCACCGAGCCGCGCATTGAGGTCGCGCACGAATAGCGCATCTTCAAACAAGGGCGCCGAAATGTTGATGGCTACCGAAATCGCGCGCCCTGCGGCATGCCAGCTTGCCAGATCCTTGAGGCACCAATCGACAATGGCCAGTGTCAGGCGCGCCATGTTTCCGCTGTTTTCCATCAGGGGAATGAAATCATCGGGCGCGATGGGCCCCAGCGTCGGGTGGGTCCACCGCACGAGCGCTTCGGCCCCGCAGACGCGGGCCTCGCCGATGGACCATTTGGGCTGATAGTGCACGCAGATCTGTCCCCCGTCGATCGCGGCCTGTGCGTCGGCCAGCAAGGTTAACGCGCGTTCGGTGTCGTACGACGACTTGTCGCTGTGGATCGACCAAATTTGTCCATTGTCCTGGCTTTGGCGTGCCGCCAGCATGGCCTGTGCGACGACCTTGCGGCTGGAGACTCCCTCGCCGGTGCAGATGCCGAAGCCGGGCGTGACAAGGACGGGGTGCTCACCAAGCTGGAGCGGCGCGCGGAACAAGGCGGACGTCGACTCGATGCGAGCGATAAGCGCTTGAGGGTCGCCTTCGGCTTCGCTCCAGGCAAAAATACCCGGCGCAAGCAGATGAAATATTTGCCCGGGCAGGCCCAGCGACAACCGGTCGAGCGTGCGCTGAAGCCAAAGGGCACGCGTCGCGTCGTCGAGCTGGGCTTCCATTTCCTCAAACCACTTGAAGCGGACGACCACCACAATCATCGCGCCCACGTCTGCATTGTGCTGCGCAAAGGCGCGCGCATTGGGCAGGCCGGTCGTCGCATCGGTGGATCGCTCCGCCTGCAGACGAGCTGCGTAGCCAAGCATGGAGGCCCAGACTGCCTCTGCTGCGAGGGCGAGCGCGGCAGGCATGATTTCGATCGCCGGCCACCCCAGCCCTTCGCTGATCGGGGGTGCCATCAGCAGGGCGACGAGACAGGCGCCGCGAGCAAGGCGCCGCAACGAGGCGCGCCTTGTCGACGCCACCATCGCAATGATTGAAAGAGTTGCGAGGACTGCGGCAACGGGGCCGACAGCAGAGGACTGGGTGCCGCGCAACAGCGTCTCGGCGGCGAGGATCAGTATGAGGGCGCCCGGCACAACGCCGTGACGCGGGGTTGCGTAACGATCGCCAAGTTCGATGGCCGTCGCGCCGATGACGACCTGTTTGTCCCGGACACGTGCCGGGTCGACGTGGCCGCCCAGCAGGTCGGCCGCGCTGATCCGAGGAAGCGTGATGGGGTCGATCGACGTATCGATCCGGAACCGCTCGTCCGTCGCTCCGGAAACATTGGCCAGCAGGGCAGCGAGCGACGGCCGCGGCACGCCCCCCGTGACGATGCCATAGGGATAGCGCGCCAGCTGCCCATTTTCGTCCGGCACGACATTGACCGAGGCGAGCATTGCCCTTTGCCTGAAGCTTTCTATCGGCAAATTCTCGGTAAATTCGCTGCTGCCGCTCGACGACGGCTGGCGGAATGTTGGCAGGATGACGCTGGCCCTTGCCCGCGCCAGCGATGCAGCAAAGGCCTGATCGTCGCGCGCATTGCTGCGTGCCGAGAAATCCACGTCGAACGCGATTGTCGAGCTGCCCAGGGCGTCGAGCCGGTCGACCATTGCGCCGTGAAGCCGTCGCGGCCACGGCCATTGGCCGAAACGTGCAAGGCTTTTGGCGTCGATCTCGACAAGGACGATCTTGCCGCTCGCCCGATGCGGGATGAGCGCCTCCCTGCTCTGCCGCCACTGCTCTTCGATGCCGCTCGCCGCACCGGTCAGCAGAATGAAGGCGGCAGTCACGATGGCCAGCGACAGGCCAGCGTAGGATATCCACCAGCTTTGACGGAACGACTGGGGGCGTTCCGCTTGCAAAGGGCTGGCTCGGCGGACGAAGGTCTCGCGCTTAAAAATTCCGCCCCTCCCAATACCTGTCGGATGGCCGCTAGCACTCAGGCGCTAAAGACAGGTAAAGGCGGTATTATTTCAAACGGCCACCCTTTTTGTCGGCGCTTGGATCATCCGGTCCCCTGACCGCATTGCCCCCGCCATGGCCCGAGCTTCCGCTGCCACCAGAGCCCTGGTTGTTGCTTCCGCCCGAGCTGCCGTTACTGCCGCCCGATCCATTGCCGGAATTGCTGCCGCTCCCGCCATTGGCGTTGCTGGCACCGTTGGTGTTGCCATTGCCCGAGTTGCCGCCGTTTCCATTGCTGGCACCGTTCGCGTTGCCCTTCGGAATTGTCGTCGTTGCCGTTGGCACCGTTCGCGTTGCCCTTGGCGGAATTGTCACCGTCGCCGTTGCTGGCACCGTTCGCATTGCCATTACCGGAATTCACGCTGCTCGATCCGCCTGAACTTGGCAGACCGGCCGGCTCACCGGCTGCACCCGCATCGGCGGCGCGTCCTTTTGAAGCCGGGCCCGTGTCTCGTTCGGCTGTGGTTGCGGTGAAGGCCACGAGGGCGCCGGACACTATGCCTCCGGTCGCCGAATCGAGACGAACCGGTGGCTCTGTCACCGCAGAAGCGATGACGGTTGGCCGCACCGCCTCGGTGCTTACCGGATCGGCCTGCAAGATCTCGGCGGTCGGAGCCGTTGCAACGGTTCCTCCGTTCGGAGACACCAGCGTCTTGGTCTCGCGGCCCTGCACATTTAGGCGACCCAACGCCTTGCCGGAAACGGATCCGATGTCGCCCGGCAGGACCAGATAGCGGGCGCCGCCATCGCGCGTTTCGACTTCGACGCGACCCTCGATCACCTGGACGCTGGCACCGGCCTCGGTCACGGTCACGCTGAAGGTCGTGCCCTTCACGACGGCGGCCAGAAACGGCGTCTCTACCGCGAAATGCGGGGTTGCCATTTTCTTGATCTTGAAAACGACGTTACCGATCTGTTCGACGATCTGCGTCATACCGCCGCTTTTAACGGGGTCGGCGACGCGGATCCGCGAGTTGGGCGCGACGACCAGATATTCCTGCCCGCGCACGATGACAGCCCGACCTTTCGGCCCCGTCGCGATGACGTCCCCCGGGGAGAGCGTGGCCCCGCGGCTTGCGGCCCGCACCATGCCGCTTGAGGCAACCATGACCTGTCCGGACGATTCCGACATCGTCCAGTCGGGGACGCCAGCCATTGCGCTGCCACCCAGCAGCAGTCCGGCGAGGACCAGAACAGTTTTCAATCGTTTCACGGCGTGTCCCATCGCGCATGCCCGCCAGTCGATATCCCCCAGACTGCGCCAACAACCGTAGCATTGAGAATAAGATACGCGGTTTCCAGAACATTAAGAATAACAGGCGGTTAACGGATTATTTTCCGCTCGGCCCGTAATGCGGCCCGGACACGATTCCGGAAACCTCATGCGTCACCGCCCTCTCGCCTTGTTGCTGTCAGCGACGGCCAGCCCCTTACTTGCGCAGGCGGCGCGAGATGCCGGCAGCGTGGGCCGCGACCTAGCGACACCGGCGCCACGCGAGTCCGAGACATCGGGCGCCATACAGGCGTTGCCCGATGCGCGACCGGTCGGGCAGGTTCCGGCCGCGGAAGGGTTCACAATTGGCGCCATCCAGGTCGACGGGGTCCCGTCCCTGCCGCGTGAGGCATTCGCGCCTGCCTATGCCGACTATCTCGGCAAGCAGGCGACCACCCAGGATCTCCAGTCGCTGGCACGCGCCGTTGCTTCGGTCGCCCGCGCGCGCGGCTATGTTTTTGCGACCGCAACCATTCCGCGCCAGACGATCGAGGCGGGGCTGGTCACTGTGCAGATCGACGCGGGGGACATCGCCGCGGTACGAGTCATCGGATCGCGCAGCGCGCGACTGCAGCGCACCCTGGATTTGATCGTGGGCCGCGGCATCCGGCGCGACCTGCTGGAACGTCAGCTTCTGCTCGCGGGAGACGTGCCGGGCATCGAAATCCTGACGACGAAGCTTGCCCGCGAAGACATCGGAAACGTTCTGGTCGTCGAGGTTCGCGAAACGCGCGGTGACGGCTATGCGGGCGTGGACAATTATGGCGCCGCCGACCTGGGGCCCGTGCGTGCACGACTGCGCTACGATTTTACCGGCCTGGCCGACGACGGCGATGTTCTCTCGATGCAAGCGGTTGTCACACCGGCAGACCCGCGCCAGCTTGCCTATCTCTGGGCGCGCTATGCCGCCAATATCGGGACTTCGGGAGCGCAGGTCGCCGTGAGCGGGGCACTCGGCCGTGCAGAGCCTGCTGGCGGCAGCTTTGAAAGCAAGAGCACCTATGTGGCGGTATCGGCGAGTACCCCGCTTGTCCGCGCCAACGCAGCCAGCGTTTGGGCAAATGCCGAACTCGGCTTCCTGCGCGTCGATGGAAGGTCGAACGGCGTTCCGGACCAATATGATAACATGGCCGTCGCAACGGCATGGCTCTATGCCACCACACGCACCGGACCCGGCCGTTTGTCCGGCGCGATGGGCGTGTCGCGCGGCCTGAAGCTGTCGGGAACCACTGCCCTTGGCGACACACGCGCCTCGCGCTTCGATGGCGACGGCGTTTTCACCAAAGGATATTTTTGGGCGGACTGGACCCAGCCGCTTGGCCATCGCTTCAGCGTGAAGCTGAGCGCCAGCGGACAAGTCGCCGACCGACCCTTGCTCGCCGCGCAGGAAATCGGTCTCGGCGGCGCAAGCTTTGGTCGCGCCTATGAGTTTTCGGAAAGGTTCGGCGACGACGGCTTTATGGGGTCGGGCGAATTGCGCTGGCGCTGGCCACAGCCGGCGGGTTGGATCGACTGGATCGAGCCCTATGCATTTGCCGACGCAGGTCGCGTCTGGAATCTCGGGCGTGGATATGGCGGCGGTGACCTCTCTTCGGTGGGAGGCGGTGCCCGCGCCGCGCTCGGAAAGCTGCAGCTCGCCGCCGAAGTCGCCATCCCGCTGTCCTCGCCGCGCGCTGAAACCGGCGACAAGTCGCCCCGCATCAACGTGTCAGTCGGCCGCAAGTTCTAGGCGGGTTTGTCTGGCACCGCTGCGATCAGGTCGATGGCAGCGCCGATCGAAGCGACATGGTCGTCGGCACCGATCAGGGCACGAACATCTTCGCCCGGCACTTCGGACGCAGCTGTCCACAGGCCGGCAATCAACGTCGCCTGCGGTGCCCGCTGGCGAAGCCGTCGCACAAGAAAGCGCAGCTGAGCGGGGGAGCCAGCCAGCTCCAGGTAACAGATCAAAATCGTGTCGACTCCGCTCAGGTCCAACTCCGCAATGGCTTCGCGCGTTGCCTCTGCCTGCGTAACGAGCCGCGCGGCGACGCCTCGCTCGTCGAGTGCCTTGGCGCACATAGCCGCTACGATCTGGTCGAAGGGTCCTGCCCCGGCGACGCAGGCCAGTCGGACAGCCGGCAGCGCAGGCCGTTCGGCGGCCTCTCCCTTGCGCGCAGCGGCAATGATCGGCAGGTCCTCCAGCACCGCCGTCGTCGCGCGCCGCATCCGGTGCAGGTCGGCGGGAGACAGCGAACCCATCGCCTCGTCCGCCGCCGCGAGTCGCAAGGCGCCGACCATCACGGTGTCGTAATATTCGGGCAGGGTGCAGTCGGCGAGCAAGGTTTCGGCCTGTGCCAGCGCCTCGTCCGGATTATTCGCAAGGATGCGCTGGTACAGTTCCTCCACCGGTGTCAGCGCCGGCCGGTCGCCGAGCAGCACTTCGAAGAATTCGAGCGCCTTGACATGCCGGCCCAGGACGACGAGGCACAATGTCAGCGGCGTGGAGAGCACCAGTCCCGCCGGACCCCAGATCCACGTCCAGAAAATCGCGGCGATGATCACGGAAATCGGGGAAAGCCCGGTCGAATGGCCGTACAGAATCGGCTCCACGACATAGCCGATCACCGACTCCACAATCACGAAATAGACTGCGATCAGAACGGCGGTGGTCCAACCCGGATCGATCGCCGCGCCCAGCGCCACGGGCACGACCGCCGCCAGGATCGCGCCGATATAGGGCACGAACCTCAGGACCATCGCCAGGACACCCCACAGCACCGGGGAGGGAATGTCGATAAGCCACATCCCCGCCCCTATTACGATCCCGAACCCCGTGTTCACGGCGAGCTGCGCGATGAAATAGCGGCTCAATCGCGCCCCTGCGTCATTGAGTGCCATCGTCGTGCGATGAAGGTCGGTCGATCCGAACAGCCGGATGAAGCGGTCGCGCAGGTCGTCCTTCTGCATCAGCACAAAGATCGCCACCATGAGGACGATGAAAGTCGTGCCGAGCGGTTTGACCAGCGGCTCGACGATTGCTTTGGCAACTGACAGCGGCGTGGTCTTGGCCGGAGCGAGTTCGACCGGGACGGGAGCACGTGGTGCCGGGGCTGCCGACGTCAGCCGCGCTCCCGGCTCGTTGCGGGCTGTAGGCCGCGCGAGCGGTCGGGGCTTGCGCGCTTCACCGAACACGCGGGTCAGCGCGTCGATCCGCGACGTGGCCGATCCTTGCAGCCCGACGACCTTTGATTCGATGGCACCGGCATATTGAGGCGCGTGGACGCTGAGCACGGCCGCCTGCGTCCAGATCAGCGTGACGACCGCGCCGATCATGCCGAGTGCAGCCATGACCGTGAAGACCACGGCAGGCACGCGGCGAATTCGCAGACGCTGCAGTAAATTCACGACCGGCGACAGAATGAACGACAACATCACGGCAAGTGTGATGGGCAGCAGGACCTCGCGCCCGAAGTACAGCGCGGCAACGACCACGACCCCGCAGGTCAGCCCGAACAGCCTGCCGATGTTGGTAGCCAAAGATTCCGGACCTGAGCCAGGGTCAAGATCGCCAGTCTGGCTGTCGCGTGTGCCGGCAACGGCGATTCCCACCGGTTCCCACCCGTCTTTCGCCGGCGCCGCCGCCTGGACCTTGGCCATTGTGTTCAATCCCTTTACCCGGTCGCGGCGCAATTTCGCGTGCGGTCGCCTGCGTCCACCGGCTTGCGTAGCGCCCCGCCCGCGTCGGGCAAGCGCATTCGTCGCATGGCCCACCCCCCGTACGTCCAGCGCCCGTTCCCCACGCGAAGTCGAAAGGTTTCAGTGGGTTGCCACGATATCGGCGCGAGTTTTGCGATGGCCGGCCGTGAACCTTTCCGCCCGGCCGTTTGTTTTTGCCCGGTCGCGACACCGGGCCGCGCCGGTCCGGCCTGTCGTTCGGCAAAGCGTCAAGGAGCGAGATAATGACCAACGGAGAGAATAGTGCGCTGGGCTTCGGCCTCAACGATCGCAGCCCACTCACCCAGGCATCAAACGCGCCGAGCGCCGGATCCGGCGACCCGCCTGCAGGAGTCGAGGGCTCCGGCACCGTCGGGAGCACCGGCGTCGTGTCGGCAGTTTTCGACCACAATGAGCAGGCCCAGAACGCTGTCCGCGACCTGCGCGCCATCGGCATCGACGACGGCGATCTGTCGATTATCGCCCAGTCGCGCGGCACGATGACCACACGTGAGGGCAGCGGCGACATCGTCGACGAAGAGCACAGTAACATCCTGCGCGGCATATTGGGCGGCGGCGCCTTGGGCGCGGGCCTCGGCGTCGTTGCCCTAGCGATCCCCGGCGTCGGGCCGCTTGCCGCGCTCGGGGCGATCGCTGCGTCTGCCGTGCCAGAAGCGGTTGCCATCGGCGCGGTCGCAGGAGCTGCTGCCGGCAGTTTCAACGAGGCGCTCAAGAGCCACGGAGTCAGCGACGCCGACTCGGCTTATTATGGCGAGCGCCTCAAGGAAGGCGGCGTGCTTGTGACGGTCTCGGCAATCAGCGTGGACCGGCAGCAAGCCGAACAGATCCTGCACCGCAACGGGGGTCATTCGTCATCGCGTCCGCACGTTGCAGCGATGTAAGCCATGGCAGGCTGTGGGGCCGTCGGCACAGCGGCGACGGCCCCAATTGTAAGTCACCCGCTGGCTCAGGCCGCAGCCATCAGTTCTGCCTTGCGTTGGGCAAGTCGGAGCCCGAGTGCCTTCAAGTCCATGTCGCTGGCGCGACATTCGGGGAACAGTTCCGACTCCTCCTCCTCGACGTGATGATTGATGTACTCGCCGAGCACAGTGACCTTTGCGTCGAACAACGGTTCGCCTACGCGGGAAGCCTCGATCTGCGCGATCAATTCCTTGGCGCTCGCGTGCTCGACTTCGGCCTCGTCGAGCATATCGTCGCCTTCCTCGTCGAGCGCGTCATAGGCCGCCGGATAGAAGATCTCTTCCTCGATCTGCGCATGCACGGTCAGCGCTTTGCAGATCTGGTCCGCCAATTCCTGCTTTTTCGCATCGTCGTCCGTCTTGTCATATTCCGTGAACCAGTCTTTCACCTCGCGGTGGTCGTCCTTGAGCAACTTGATCGCGTCGGCAGGCTTTGCAGCGGCCTGCGTCGCCTTGCGCGTGGCCCGCGCGCCGCTCTTGGGTTTTGCCTTGCTCGTCTTTGATTTGGTGTCCGCCATGATCGGGTCCTCCTGTCCGCTGAGCGAACAGTCGGGCGCGCCATGGGTTCCGGCCGGCCGAACCATTGGCTCGGGAAGCGGACAATGCCGGATGGGCAGTCATGCCCGCCATTGTGTCAACCGAGCCATTCTGGGACATTTCAAGATATTGGCCGGAATAAGAAGATTGGACTGCGGAACGAGCGAGCGTAACTATAGTCCGCAGGGCCGAACCCGATGAAGATGGTCCCTGCATCGACAGCGCCGGCGAACATTGGAGGCCATGTTGAATAGGATTTTGTGCTATCTTCGCGGCCACCGGCCGGTCAGGCACGACACGACCAACAGCAAATATAGTTACTGGACTATTTGCGGGCGCTGCCGAAAATTGATGGTCCGCAGCTACTATGGCTGGCAGATCGCCAACTTGAGCGAGGTCGCTGCGTTCGAGCGTATGCGAGCGCGCAGCGCAACCAACAGCTAGACGCGCCAGACAGCCGAACGGGGGCGCCTAGTTCGCGGCAGTTGTCACCCGCGAGCCGAAGCGCTCGGGCGAGCCTGTCACTCCCTGACGGGCGACTTCAATCTTGGTCCGCATCGCCATAGCCATGCCCGGTTGCCAGTGAGGCGCCTGCGCTCCGGCCCCCGTTGCTGCCTTCCCACCAATAGGGCTGTCGCTTGAACGTTCCGGTCGCCACCTCGTTGAGCGTCCCCGCGTCGTAAAGGCGTCCCCCAAGCATTACCTGGTGCACCTTCTCGGTATTGCGGATGTCGGTCGTGGGATCGGCGTCGAGCACGACGAGGTCGGCGAGCTTGCCCACCTCCAGCGACCCGATGTCGCGCGCATAGCCCAGCGATGTTGCCGGCATGATCGTGCCCGCGCGCAGCGCCTCAATGGGCGACCAGCCGCCACGCACGAAACTCCACATCTCCCAATGCGCGCCCAGTCCCGGTTGCTGGCCATGTGCGCCGATGGAGACTTGCACACCCTTGTCCGCCAGCTTCTTGGCTTCGCGCGCGCTCGCAGCATCGACATAGTCCTCCTCGGGCGCAAGCACGCGCCGGGCATTCTGCGCCGACAAGGCGGAGGGTGGCGCATGGCGCATCAAAAGCGGCTGACGCCACACATCGGTGTGCGCCCGCCAATAGGGATCGCCCGCCGGCCCGCCATAGGTCACGACGAGCGTGGGCGTGTAATTTGTCTTGGTCTGCGTCCAGAACTGCACGAGATCGCCATAGAAATGCTCGAGTGGGATATTGTGCTCGAGGGTCGAATTGCCGTCCTGCACCAGGGTCACGTCCATCGTGAAGAGCGAGCCGCCCTCCGGGACGACTTCCATGTTTTCGGCCTGTGCTGCCGCCACGACCATCTGGCGCTGCTCGCGCCGCGGCTGGTTGTAGTTCTTGACGCTGTGCGCGCCCTGGGACTTCAGACGCCGCACCGCCGCCAGCGCATCGTCGTAGCTGTTGATCTCGGCGTAGACGTCGGCCGCCTTTGCCCCATAAATGATCTCGCCGGTCGAGAAGGTCCGAGGCTGGAGCCTCATCCCTGCCCGCTGCATCTCGGCCGCCGGGAAAATCTCTGCCGAGCGCGACGAGGGATCGTGAATCGTCGTGGTGCCGAAGGCGAGGTTGGCCATGGCGTTCCAGTTCTGCTCGGGGATCAGCTCGTCCTCGCCCTGGCTGCCGTGCGCATGGGCATCGACCAAGCCGGGAATAATCGTCTTTCCGGCGACATCGACCGTGACCGCCCCCGCGGGAATAGCGACCGTCCCGCGCGGACCCACTGCGATGATGCGTTCGCCGCGGATCAGGATCGTCGCGTCGTCGATGATACCCCCATCTGCCCGGCTCATCGTCACGATACGCGCGCCCGTCAGTGCAACGGTGCCCGTCGGTTTGGCTGCCGCAACATTCATCGACAGCGATATGCCGGTGCGCGGCGCCACGAACTTCGGCGCCCCTTCCGCAGCAGGCGCATTGGCAAACAGCGCCGCCGTATCGGCCGTGAAGAGCGTCGGCCCCATGCTCCAGTGGACGCGCTTTCCATTGTCGGACCAGTTGATGAAGTCCGCCCCTTCGGCGCTGACCTGGACGACAGGCAGCGGGCCACCCTTCTTGTCGACCTCGACCGCCTGCTTGCCCGCCATCAACGGCATCAGGAAGGCTTCGTAATTCTGGCGGAACGCGACATAGTCGCCGCCGGGCGCAACCTGGAAATCATTGACGAGCTCGCCGGTCGCGTGGACGCGTTGCGCTTCTCCATTCAGGTCGGTGCTGACCAGCTGGCGTTTGCCCTTGTCGTTTTTGACAAGGAAAACGCGGTCGTTGTCGGCGCCGAACTGCGGGCCGGCGGCGTCTTTTGCGACCCGTACCGGCGCCCCGCCCGTGGCCGCGACCCGATAGACGCCACTGCCCGGATTGCCGCGCGCCGCTGTCAGCCCGCCGCCTTCGGTCTGTTCGAACACGATTGTCTTGGCATCAGGCGAGAAGCGCGGGCGGCTGTAATGCCCCGCGACTGTCGTTACCGCGCGCGCGGTTCCCCCGCCAGCGCCCACGACCTTGACCGCGGCCAGCCCGGCATCGGTCCAGCCAACGAACACGATCTGCCTCCCGTCGCGCGACCAGCTCGGCCAAAGCTCCATTTCATTTCCACGCGTCAGCCGGCGCGCCTCACCACCCGCCATCGACTTGATCCACAACCGGCCCAGCGTTTCGAACACCACCTGCCGCCCGTCGGGCGACACACTCGCCCAGCGCGGCATCTTCGTCTGGATGCGATCGGGGGACACTTCGACCACCGGGTGGGTCGCATCGATGACGACGCGTGTATCCGCAACCCGGAAGGGAATGACGGTCGAAGCCCCGCCTGTCACGTCGACGCGGCGCAGCTTGCCCCCGGCCCAGAACAGGATCGCGCGGTCGTCGGCCGTCCAGGCCATGTTGGGATAGACACCCGTGACCGCCCAGGTTTCCTGCACGTCGCGGTCGAGTGCGTCATAGACGACGCGCTCCACACCGGTCGCGAAATCCTTTACCCAAAGCTTGGTCTGGCTACCCTCGCGGCGGACGAAGGCGATACGCTTGCCGTCACGACTCGGCGTCGGACGGACCGACCCGCCTGCGCCGCTCACTGCGGTTTCGACCTCACCGCTGGCGATGTCGTAGCGCTCGATATCGAAAAGGTCGGTGCGCGAGTTCTGCGCATATTCGAAGATCGGTCCCGGCGTGACGTTGCGCGTATAGAAGATGCTCTTGCCGTCGGCGGCATAGATGGGCTCGCCCAATTCCTTTTGAAGTTGCTCGCTGGCCCGCTTGACGAGTTGTACGCCGCCGCCGCCTGAAACATGGTACATCCACACCTCGCCCGTTCCCAGGCTGCGCCCCGTGGTGAAATGTTTTTTGGCGACGATGAAGCGCCCGTCGGGGCTCCATGTCGGCTGGTTCATCAAGCGGAAGTCCTCTTTGGTCACCTGCCTTTTGTCGCTGCCGTCGACATTCATCACCCAGATATTGTCACCGCCGCCCCGGTCCGACGTGAACGCGATGCGCTTTCCATCGGGCGAGAAGCGCGGCTGGTGCTCATAGGCCAGCCCTTCGGCGATCCGTGTCGGCGTGCCCCCCGCGACCGGCATGGTATAGATGTCGCCAAGCAGGTCGAATGCGATCAGCCGCCCGTCGGGCGACGCGTCGAGATTCATCCAGCTGCCCTCGTCGGTATCAATGCGAATCTCGCGTGTGCGCATTCCCGTAGGCGCATTGACGTCCCATTTGGCGGACTTGGCCCCGGGCACCGTCGGAGACTTGGCGACGGGCGCAGGCGCCGCTGCGGGGGGCAACGCGGTTGCGGGCTTGTCCGGGTTCGTCGCCTGATTTTCGGGCGCCTGCGTTTTCTGGAGAGGCTCCGGACCAAGGGGCGGCGCGACCTGCGCGTGCAGCGGCGTGTGAAGGGCAGCAACGGACAGGATGAGAGCAAGCGCGGTGGCGGGACGGTACATTCAAGCGGTCTCCTGTTATGGAGTCCGGTGTAACCGCTGTGCGCGCGCCGTCACGCCCCAAATTTCACAACGATATGAACCGCACCTCAATGGCGCGGGGCGAGCGTCCCGGCCAGCACATTGGCGATCGCGCGTAGCACCTGCGGCCGTAGGTGAACGCCCACATGGCCGCTCTCGACCTCTATCGCGCGACAACCCGGCTCGTCGGGCGCATGACAGATCATGCCATTGACGAACCCGTCGGTCCGGCTCCAGATCGCGGTTGCCGCCATGGACAGCGGGGCAGCGATCTCCAGTCGTTGTGCGATCGCGGCGGCGCTATCGACCTTGTCGCCAGTAATGAACTCGAACATGCGCCAGACATTGGTTGCGTGCGGATCGCCGGCGTAGGGCGAAGCGACGGTGATGACTTCGCGCACCAGCTCGGGGTGGCGATGCGCGACCAGCCGTGCCAAAATGCCACCGAGGCTGACGCCAATCAACGTGACCGGCTCGCCCGCTTCAGCTGCAAAAGCTGCCACTGCCGCGAACAGCCGCTCGCCGTCTGCACCGACAGTTCGAGTGGCAAGGTTACGCCCGAGACCCCAGCCGCGCGCATCATAGCCGAGGCGTTCGAGATAGCGCCGCATGACGAAGATCGAGCGTTCGGTATTGCACATGCCCGGCAGGATGATCACCGGCCGCCCGTCGCCCCGTGGCGCCGCGTTCAGACTGGCCCGTGCCGGCATCAGCGAAGCCGCGCCCCAGAGTGCGCGCGGAAAATCGGCAGCCCATCGGGCTTTGCTAGGTGGCGCATAGGGTGCAACGGACATCCGACAGGTTATGCCGATGATTCGATGAAGATGCTATTGCTGTTTGTGACGTTTTTTTTACGTCTGTCAGGCCGCAGGCGTGTGGGACGAGTAGCGATATCAAATCGAGTCGAAGGCGCCGCGGCGTTAGGCTGGAGCATTGCAGCGGGGACGAAGCCGCGCGCTACATCGCCCAAAAATTATTTTGTGTGACTGGCTCTCCAAAAGCAGAACCCAGCTCGTCGAGCAGAGCGGAAGGAACATTCGGGGCAATGCGGACGACTGCGATCCCGCGCTCCAGCGCCTTGGCCTTCTTCTTGCCGGCTGCCAGCCGGTCGTTGACCATAGCGGGCGTGACATGCGCCCTCGACGGCGGAAGGTGGAGTATGCCCGCCGAAACCCTGAGCAGCGGAAAAAAGTGCTCGGTTCCAAAGCGATCGACTGCCTTAAAGCCACCGGCCTCGCGGTCGCTGGCCGAGTAGAGGCTTTCGATCGCCGTTGCGAATTTGTCGCAGATCGAACCGACGACATTGATCGTGTACGTTTCGTCGCCCTCGATGCTCGCGTAAAAGTCATCGCCACCGATGTGACCGACCATTCCACCGGCACCATGGCGCAGCTTCCTGATAATGTCGGCAAAGATCATCAGGGCGCGATCACCCATCGAAAAGCCATATTTGTCGTTGAACGCCTTGAAATTGTCGAAGTCGAAGAACACCAGCGAATGGGTGCCCGAAACCGTGAGCAAGGCCGCGATATTTTTCTCGATGGCGCGATTGCCGAGAAGCTGGGTCAGCGGATTTTGCTCGCGGGCAATTGAGACTTCGCATTCGCCCGCCAGGCGGACGATGGCGAGGTTGGGTAAATAACCGACAAACTGCCCCTCGTCGCCCAGGATCAACCCGCAGACGCCCGCCGCCGCGACATAGCTGTTCACGATCGTCTCGATAGTGCCATGGGCATCGGTTGTCGGAAAGCGACGCACGAGTTGCCCGATCCGCTGAATGGCGCCCTTGTTTGCCAGCAGTGCAGGGCCGTAATCGCTCAGGAGGTACCGGCGCATTTCCTCTTCGAGGATGGCGCCGGCAATCGTATTGTCGCGGTTGATGACCGGAATTGCCCGCAGATCTGGGTGTGCTCGAAAGATGGCAACCGCTTCGTTCAGGTCTGCATCGATATAGAGAGGCTGGAGCGGAAACATCGAAACGGCGACCCGCGGGTCTATCGTTCGTTGGAACGGCGTTTTGAGGACACTGTCGTAAGCCATCGACAGTTCGCCAAGCTCGACGGTTGGCCTCGCGATAAGAAAGCCTTGCGCCAAATCGCAGCCGAGATCGCGGGCCATGCGAAAGTCGGCCTCGTTCTCGACGCCTTCGGCAACTGTCAGGAAGCCGAGCGAATGCGCCAGGCCGCACATTTTGGAAACGATCGCCTGCTTGCGCGTGCTCAGCGCGAGGCCGTCGATAAAAATTCGGTCGATTTTGACGTACTCGGGTTCGATCATGAGGAGCATGTGCAATCCGGACGTGCCCACGCCGAAATCGTCGAGCGCGATGCGCATGCCTAGACCGCTGATCAGGTTCGTAACCTTGATAAGGTTCTCGGTCGTATGGATGGGCGTGCGTTCCGATATCTCGATGCACAGATTTTCCGCGCCGAGGCCCGTGTCTCTCAGCAAGTCGTGTACATCGCCCGCCATCGGAATCCTGCCCAAATAGCTGCGGTTATCGATATTGCAGAACAGGCGCGTAGCCGCAGCTTCCTCGAATGCGGAGAATTTGACCACCGCTTTCTTGAGCAGTGCCAGGTCGAACGCACGTATATCTTGTGTCAGCGCCGCATTGTCGAGGAGGCTGCAAATGCCGGGGAAAGTCGGCGGCAGTCGCGCGAGCGCTTCGAACCCATGAACGCGCAGCGAGCCTGTCGTGACGATCGGCTGATAGGCAAAATCGACATGTTGCAACAGTCGCAATGACGAGCCGTCATGATCTGCGCCCTGCGCGAGCGCGTTACCGGATAATTCTGACACGATAAGCCCCGAGAACTGATGATCTATCTTAGGGCACTTTTCTCAAGGCAAGCTTAAATCGGACGGCAGAATCGTATCAAAAGACTGGATTTTCCCAGACCAGACCTGGCTACAAGACGACGGCAGCGCGCGCCCGCAAGCGGCCATAAAGGCGTCGCCGTCAGATATGGATCGGCTTCCCCTGCACGCCCATCGCCGCTTCCTTCAGCGCCTCGCTGTGGGTCGGGTGCGCGTGGCAGGTGTAGGCGATGTCCTCCGATGTCGCGCCGAATTCCATCGCCAGCGCGGCTTCGGCGATCATCGTACCCGCCGGGACCGCGACGATCCACACTCCCAGCACGCGGTCAGACTGGGCGTCGGCGATCACCTTGACGAGACCATCGGCCTCATGGTTGGTCTTGGCGCGGCTATTGCCCGCCATCGGGAATTTACCGACCTTGATCTCGGCGCCCGTGGCCTTGGCAGCCTCTTCGGTCAGGCCGACGCCGGCGATTTCGGGCCATGTGTAGACCACATTTGGGATGACATCGTGGTTCACGATGCCGGTCAGTCCCGCGATATTCTCTGCGACCGCGATCCCCTCGTCCTCTGCCTTGTGCGCCAGCATCGGCCCTGGCACGACATCGCCAATCGCCCAGATGCCGGGCACGGCAGTCTGGAAGCGGTGGTCGATCTCGATCTGCCCGCGACCGTTGGCGTTGAGGCCGGCCTTTTCCAGCGACAGGCCTTCGGTGTTCGGGCGGCGGCCGATGGAGACGAGGACGCAATCGGCCTCGATGGTTTCGGCAGCTCCGCCCGCGGCAGGCTCGACCGTGACGGTGGCGGTCTTGTCGCTCACGGCAACGCCGGTGACCTTGCTCGACAGGCGGAACTCAATCCCCTGCTTTTTGAAGATCTTGTTCGCTTCCTTGCGGATATCTCCGTCGAAGCCGGGCAAGATTTGGTCGAGAAACTCGATGCAGGTGACCTTGGCGCCCAGGCGGCGCCAGACGCTGCCGAGTTCGAGGCCGATCACGCCGCCACCGATGACGACCAAATGCTTGGGCACCGCCGCCAGTTCGAGCGCGCCGGTGGAGTCGACCACGATCTGTTCGTCATTATCGACCGCGACACCGGGGAGCGACGTGACGCTCGAGCCGGTTGCGATGACGATGTCCTTGGCGGTAAAGTTTTTGCCGTCGACAGCTACGGTGTGCGCATCGACAAAGCTGCCGCGACCCTTCAGCCACTCGACTTTGTTTTTCTTGAACAGGAAGGCAATGCCGCCAGTCAGCCCCTTGACCGCGTCGAGGCGCTGGGCGTGCATCTGGGGCAAGTCGAGCTCCGGCGTGACCTTGATCCCCATCTTAGCCATCGTGCCATTGGCGGCAGCGTCGAAATATTCGGACGCATGGAGCAGAGCCTTCGACGGAATGCACCCGACATTGAGGCAGGTACCGCCGAGCGTCTCACGGCTTTCGATGCAGGCCGTGCGAAGGCCCAGCTGCGCGGCGCGGATCGCCGCGACATAACCGCCGGGTCCGCTGCCGATGACGAGGACGTCGTAGTCGTATTCTGCCACGGGCAATTCCTTACAGGTCGATGAGCAACCGCGTCGGGTCTTCGATCGCTTCCTTGACGGTCTTCAGGAAGGTCACGGCCTCGCGCCCGTCGATCAGGCGATGGTCGTAGCTGAGCGCGAGGTACATCATCGGGCGGATCACGATCTGCCCGTCGCGGACGACGGGGCGGTCTTCGATGCGGTGAAGGCCCAGCACCGCCGACTGCGGCGGATTGATGATCGGCGTCGACATCAGCCCGCCGAAAACGCCACCGTTGCTGATCGTGAAGGTGCCCCCCTTCATATCCTCCATCGTCAACGTGCCTGCCTTGGCCTTGGCGCCGAGGTCGCCGATCGCCTTTTCAATGCCGGCAAAGGACATTTTATCCGCGTTGCGGACAACGGGCACGACAAGGCCGTTCGGCGCTGAAACGGCAACGGACACATCAAGGTAATCGAAATAGACGATTTCTTCGCCATCGATCTGCGCGTTGACGGCGGGGATATCCTTGGCGGCCAGCACGACGGCCTTTGTGAAGAAACTCATCAGGCCAAGGCGCACGCCGTGCTTCTTCTCGAAGCTATCCTTGTACCGGACGCGCGCGGCCATGACTTCGCTCATGTCGACGTCGTTGAACGTTGTGAGCATCGCTGCCGTATTCTGCGCGTCCTTCAGGCGCTTGGCGACCGTCTGGCGCAGGCGAGTCATGCGGACGCGCTCTTCGCGGCGCTCGGAGGTCGGTGCGGGCGCAGCAGCGGGCGCGGCCATAGGCGCGGCAGGCGCTGCCGGCGCGGGAGCCGCGGCTGCCAGCACGTCTTCCTTGGTCAGACGACCATCCTTCCCCGTACCCTTGATCGCTGAGGGATCGACACCCTTTTCGAGAACAAGTCGACGGACCGACGGCGACAGCGTGGGCGCGACACCATCGCCCGCGGCAGCCGCAACCGGAGCGGGTGCCGCTGCAGCCGGTGCAGGCACGGCAGTGGCCGACGCGCCGGAACCCGCCTCGATCGATGCGATGACCGCCCCGACGTTCACGGTATCGCCGACTTTGACAAGCTGCTCGCCCATCACCCCGGCAACCGGCGCGGGCACTTCGACCGACACCTTATCGGTCTCGAGCGAGGCAATGGGTTCGTCGGCCTTCACCGCCTCGCCCGGCTTCTTGAGCCATTCGCCCAGGGTCGCTTCGGTAATCGATTCGCCCAGCACGGGCACTTTGACTTCGGTGCTCATTTCAGCTCCTCAACCGGGGTTGCCGGCGATGGGTTTTGCAGTTGTCTTCGTGCCGCGCTGGCGGCGGATTTCCTCGCGGACGCTATGGCCAAGCGCATCGGCAACAAGCGCGGCCTGCTCGGCCTGGTGGCGCTTCATCAGTCCCGTTGCGGGCGACGCGGCGGCCTTGCGCCCGGCATAGCGCGCACGCGACGGATTTACCTTGGCGCGCGCCAGGCAGTCCTCGATGAATGGCTCGACAAAGAACCAGTAACCGTTGTTTTTCGGTTCTTCCTGCGCCCAGACGACCTCCTCGAGGTTGGTCATCCGGTCCAGACGGATCACCAACGGGTCGCCCGGAAAAGGGTAAAGCTGTTCGATCCGCACGATCGCCGTGTCGGTCTGCCCTGCCGCATCGCGCGCATCCATCAGGTCATAAGCGACCTTGCCACTGCACAGGACGAGGCGCTTCACGTCCTTGTCCGCAGGTGCATTAGGGTCCGACAAGATACGCATGAAATGCGACGCGCCCTGGAAGTCCGCTGCCTTCGACACGGCACGCTTGTGGCGCAACAGCGACTTGGGCGTCATGATGATGAGCGGCTTGCGAAAGCTGCGATGCATCTGGCGGCGCAGGGCGTGGAAGTAATTCGCGGGCGTCGTGATGTTCGCCACCTGCATGTTATCTTCGGCGCAAAGCTGCAAATAGCGTTCGGGGCGCGCTGAACTGTGCTCCGGCCCCTGCCCTTCGTAGCCGTGTGGCAGCAACATCACGAGTCCGTTGGCGCGCAGCCATTTGGCTTCGCCGCTTGCGATAAACTGGTCGATCATCACCTGTGCGCCATTGGCGAAGTCGCCGAACTGGGCTTCCCAGAGCACGAGCGTCTTCGGATCGGCCCCGGCATAGCCATATTCGAAGCCGAGAACGCCGAATTCGCTGAGCGTCGAGTCGAGCACCTCGAAGCGGCCGTGCGGCACATTCCACAGCGGCACATATTTGTGCTCGTCGGTCTGGTCGACCCAGACGGCGTGACGCTGGCTGAACGTGCCGCGCCCCGAATCCTGTCCCGACAGGCGGACACCATAGCCTTCCGACAAGAGCGAACCGAAAGCGAGCGCTTCGCCGGTTGCCCAGTCGAAATTCTCTCCGGTGGAGAACATGGCGCGCTTGGCGTCGAGGACGCGGTTGAGCGTTGGGTGAATCGTCAGATCGCCGGGAACGGTGGTCAGCGTACGACCTAGGCCGTCGAAAAGCTTTTTCTCGATCCCCGTTTCGACGTTGCGGCGCGCCGTTTCGCTGTCGGTCGGCTTGTGTAGCCCCGCCCAGCGTCCGCCAAACCAGTCGGCCTGGTTGGCCTTATAGGTGGCGGCACTGGCGAACTGGTCCTCCAGCATCGCCGTGAATCGCGTGACATGATCGGCGGCCCAGTCCTTGTCGATCACCCCTTCGGCAACCAGCCGCGCAGCATAGACGTCGCTGACGCCCGGATGCGTCTTGATCGTCTTGTACATGAGCGGCTGGGTAAACATGGGCTCGTCGCCCTCGTTGTGGCCGAAGCGGCGATAGCACCACATGTCGATCACGATGTCGCGGTGGAAACGCTGGCGAAACTCGATCGCCATCTTGCAGGCAAAGGTGACCGCTTCGGGATCATCGCCATTGACGTGGAAGATTGGCGCCTGAACGCCCTTGGCGACGTCCGACGGATAGGGCGAAGACCGCGCGAACTGCGGGCTGGTCGTGAAGCCGATCTGGTTGTTGATGACGAAATGGATGCAGCCACCGGTATTGTACCCGCGCACGCCGGAAAAGCCGAAGCATTCCCAGATAACGCCCTGGCCCGCGAACGCCGCATCGCCGTGCAGCAGGACCGGCAAGACCTGAACATGGTCCTCCAGGTCGTTGCGGTCGGTCTGGATCGCGCGAACCTTACCCAGCACGACGGGATCGGCGGCTTCCAGGTGGCTGGGGTTGGGCACCAGCGACATGTGAACCTTGATTCCGTCGAACTCACGATCGGTGCTGGTGCCGAGGTGATATTTCACATCGCCCGAACCGCCGACATCGTCGGGGTTCGAGCTGCCGCCAGAAAACTCGTGGAAGATGACGCGGTACGGCTTGGCCATCACGTTCGCGAGCATGTTCAGGCGACCCCGGTGCGCCATGCCGTAAACGATCTCGCGCACGCCGAACTGACCGCCGTATTTGATGACGGCTTCCATGGCCGGAATCATCGCTTCGCCGCCGTCGAGGCCGAAGCGCTTCGTGCCAACATATTTCTTGCCGCAGAAGCGTTCCCACTGCTCGGCCTCGATTACCTTGGCAAGGATCGCCTTCTTGCCTTCGGGACTGAAGGTGATGGCCTTGTCCTTGCCCTCCATGCGTTCCTGCAGGAAGCGCCGCTCTTCGACATCGCCGATATGCATATATTCGAGGCCGACGCTGCCGCAGTAATTTGCGCGCAGGATGTCGATGATCTCGCGGAACGACGCGCGTTGCAGTCCCAGCGCGCCGTTGAGCCAGACCACACGGTCCATGTCGTCCACGTCGAAGAATGCTGGGTCCAGATCGGCGGGAAGCTGGCGGTTCGACAGACCGAGCGGATCGAGATTGGCGGCGAGATGCCCACGCACACGATAGGTGCGGATGATGAGCATCGCCTTGATCGCATCCGAAGCGGCGCGCTGCAAGTCTGCCTCGGCGATCGCGACGCCCGTCTTGGCCGCAGAGGCCTTGATGGCGACTGCCATCTGGGTGGGATCGAGCGCTGCCGTCAAGTCGTCCGTATCGACGCGCCAGTTCGGTCGCGCCCAGCTCGGGCCGGTTTCGGTTTCGGGGTTGGGATCGTCGAGTGCCATCATCACCTCCGTCGTCGTCACCGAGGTCAACCCCAGGCCCTATTGTAGGGCAATCTGGCGCGGGCAGGCGACGACGTTGCTTGCGCTATGCGTTCAACAAAGCCTTGAGCGTCACGCCGAGTTCCGATGGCGATGGCGAGACGCGAATGCCCGCGGCCTCCATCGCCGCAATCTTGGAGCCGGCATCGCCCTTGCCGCCCGATACGATTGCCCCCGCGTGGCCCATGCGGCGTCCCGGTGGGGCCGTCAGGCCGGCGATGAAGCCGACCATAGGCTTCTTGCGGCCCCTTTTGGCTTCGTCGATCAGGAATTGTGCCGCCTGTTCCTCGGCATCGCCCCCGATTTCCCCGATCATGATGATCGACGTCGTCGCTTCGTCGGCCAGGAACAGCTCGAGCACGTCGATGAAGTTAGTCCCGTTGACAGGATCGCCGCCGATGCCCACCGCCGTCGTCTGGCCAAGGCCTTCAGCCGTCGTCTGGAAGACGGCTTCGTATGTGAGTGTCCCAGAACGGGACACCACGCCAACGCTGCCCTTCGAGAAGATCGAACCCGGCATGATGCCGATCTTGCATTCGCCGGGCGTTAATACGCCAGGACAATTCGGGCCGATCAGCCGCGACTTGCTGCCCGACAGCGACCGCTTCACCTTGACCATGTCCTGCACCGGAATGCCTTCGGTAATGCACACGATCAGCGGCACTTCAGCGTCGATCGCCTCGAGGATCGAGTCCGCGGCAAAGGGCGGCGGCACGTAGACGACCGAAGCGGTCGCGCCGGTCGCGGCCACGGCTTCATGCACGGTGTTGAAGTTCGGCAGGCCGATATGCGTCGTCCCACCCTTGCCTGGCGTCACCCCCCCGACCATCTGCGTGCCATAGGCCAGCGCCTGCTCGGTATGGAAAGTGCCGGTGTTGCCGGTCATTCCCTGGGTGATGACCTTGGTGTTCTTGTTGACGAGGATGCTCATCTGTTTCCTTCCGGGAGCCGTACGAGGTTCAGGCTAGCGATCCGTCGATGGCTTTGCAGGCGACGAGCAGTTCCTTGACCGCCTCGACGCTGACCGCGAGGTTCGCCTTCGCGTCATCGTTCAGCTTGATCTCGACCACCTTTTCCACGCCGCCCGCGCCGATCACGACCGGCACGCCAACATAAAGATTGTCGACACCATATTGCCCAGTCAGGTGAACCGCGGCGGGCAGCACGCGCTTCTGATCGTATAGATAAGCCTCCGCCATCGCGATCCCGCTGGTGGCGGGCGCATAAAAGGCGGATCCGGTCTTGAGCAGCGCGACAATCTCGCCGCCGCCGGCCCGGGTGCGCGCGACAATAGCGTCGATGCGTTCCTGCGTCGACACGCCCATCTCGATCAGGTCAGGGACGGGAATGCCGCTGACGGTCGAATATTCGATGACGGGCACCATCGTGTCGCCATGGCCGCCGAGCACGAAACTGGTGACGTCCTTGACCGAGACCTTGAACTCGTCCGCCAGGAAATGGCTGAAGCGCGACGAATCGAGAACGCCTGCCATGCCGACGACCATGTGGTGCGGCAGGCCCGAAAACTCTCGCAGCGCCCAGACCATCGCATCGAGCGGATTGGTGATGCAGATCACGAATGCGCCGGGCGCGTTGGCCTTGATGCCTTCGCCGACCGCCTTCATGACCTTCAGATTGATGCCGAGCAAATCGTCACGACTCATGCCAGGCTTGCGAGCGACGCCGGCAGTGACGATTATGACGTCCGCGCCCGCGATGTCGGCATAGTCGTTTGAGCCGGTGATCGTCGCATCGAAGCCCTCGACGGGGCCGCACTGCGACAGGTCGAGCGCTTTTCCCTGCGGCACGCCTTCGACGACGTCGAACAGAACGATGTCGCCCAACCCCTTGAGTGCGGCGAGGTGGGCGAGCGTGCCACCGATGTTACCAGCGCCGATCAGCGCGATCTTCTTGCGAGCCATGAGGGGCAGTCCTTCCCTGACGTTGCGGAATTGCGTGCCGCTTAGGCCCGTTGACGCAACGCCGCAACCTTCAGGGACGGATTATCTTTGCAAATAGTTCTCAATAGCGAGAAGGACTATTTACCGGCCATCTCCTGGACGACGATCATCCAATGCTTGACCCCGTCGTCCAGCGCCTTGACCGGCAGTCGTTCATCTTTGCCGTGCGCCCGGAGATCGATCGGCACGCGCACCCACTCGCCGCCGACGCCATAGACCGGGATACCGGCGACACGAAACGGCCGCGCGTCCGAGGCGCCCGTCGACATTTCGGGTGCGATCGGCATGCCGGGATGCAGCGCGGTTACCGCCTTGGCGTAAGCGCCCATGACATCGGCGCGCAGCGGCGACGCGATAGAGGCGACATAGTCGTCATTGCGCGTCACCACGACGTTTGGATCGCCGGCGATCTTCGTGAGCTCGTCCTTGACCGCATTGGGATCGACGCCGGGGAAGATGCGGCAGTTGATCATTGCGGTGGCCAGCTGCGGCAAGGCGTTATCGGCATGGCCACCAAAGAGACGCGTCGGCACGCAACGTGTGCGCGTCAACCCGACATAGGTCTCGTCGCCCTCGATCGTGTCGGCAGCGGCGCCATCGTTGGGATTGGCCAGCCAGGCCTTGATCGCCCCTGCCAGTTCCGGCCGCGGATCGACCTTGGCAGCCTGGGTGAAATAAGCGCGGGTGGTCTCATTTTGCATCGGCGCGAAGCGATAGGCTTCGAGCCTCCCGATCGCTTGCGCGAGCTGGTAAATCGCATTGTCCTTGCGCGGCTTCGACGAATGGCCGCCGCGATTTCGCACCGTGAAGGTATAGCCAGCAAACGTCTTTTCGGCGGTCTGGATATTGGCGAGAAGCGGCTTGTCGTTGGGAAGATAGCCGATGCCACCGCCGTCCGCGTTCAATCCAAGCTCGGGATCACCCATCGTCTTGCGCCATTCGGTTGCGCCCTTGTCGGCACCGATGCCGTTGGTCTCTTCGTCGCCCGTGAAAAAGACGACCACATCGCGCTTCGGCTTGAAGCCGGTCGCCTTCAATTGGATCAGCGCGCGGCTGATGCCGACGAGACCCTCCTTCATGTCGGTGGTACCGCGGCCGTAATAATAGCCATCCTTTTCGGTGAGCACGAACGGGTCGGTCGTCGAGTCCTCCCGCTTGGCTTCGACCACGTCCATGTGCCCCATGAGCATGACCGGCTTGGCGGATGCCTTGCCCGCCGCGCGCCAGATCACGATCAGCGCGGCGGTCTGGTCTTTTGCTGTGCCGTCCTTGTTCGTCGTGGCATAGGGCATGACCATCACGTCGGCTTCGGGGAAGCCCGCTTTCTTGTACTCATTGGCAAGGTACGTCGCCATTTCAGGAACCTTGCCGCGCCCGAGCACGGTGGGCGTATTGATGATCGTCTCGAACATTGTGCGAGTCGCAGAACTGTCGGCGGGCGACATGACCGGCGGGGCAGCCAGCGCAGGCGCTGCTGCGAGCACGGCGGTCGCTGTCAATAATATCTTACGCATTTCTTCTCTCCCTGTTCTCTGCAAGCTAGCAGCACGCGCCGCGAGGGCAAGCATGCTCAATCGGGCTTAACGTAGCGCCGTGTACCGGTCGCCGGATCGAACCAGACCTCGACGCGGTGGCCCGTCGCGTCGTCGAAGAATTGCTCGCCCGTTTGCTGCCAGCCGGGTCCAGGCCGGCCACTCTCGGCGGCGCCATAGCCCCGCCGTTCGAGCGCAAGGGCCAGCGCGACAAGCGCCGTCCAGAATACGAACGGCCATGCCCGATGATCGAAAGCCGCTGCTGCCGTCGCCAGGACGAACAGGCAAACCGCGACGGCGAGGGCACCCGAACGCAGCAAGATCAGAGCGGTTCGATGCGCACGGCGGTGCCATAGGCCACGACCTCGTTCATCGTCTGGCCGATTGCGCCTGAATCAAATCGCATCATCGTGACCGCATTCGCGCCCATGACACTGGCATTGCGCACGAGGCGGTCGATTGCGTGGCGTCGGGTTTCTTCGACCAGCGCCGTATATTCATGAATTTCGCCGCCGATCAGAGTTCTAAGGCCGGCGACGATATTACCGCCAAGCCCCCGGCTTCGCACGATCACGCCGAAGACCTGGCCTAAGCTCTCGACCGTTCGATGGCCGGCAACATTTTCTGTGGTGGTGACGATCATTTCGCTTTCCCCCTGGCGCAAGATCCTAGCTGACGCCGTGCCCGGCGGCCAGATACGCCGCACTTTGCATTTCCATCAGTCTCGACACCGTTCGCTCGAACTCGAACCGTCCGTCGCCGCTTTCGTACAGCGCTGCAGGTTCGGCATCGGCAGTCGCGATCAGCTTTACACTATGCTCGTACAGCGCGTCGACCAGCGTCACGAAGCGCGCGGCCTCGTTACGGTTTTCGGGTCCGAGCCTCGGAATGCCGACCACGAAGACCGTGTGATAGCGACGCGCGACGGCCAGATAGTCGCTCGGTCCGCGGGCCTCGCCGCAAAGCCGCCTGAAGCTGAAAACCGCGACCCCTTTCAAGCTTTTGGGAACATGTAAAAGTCGCCCCCCACCCAGATCGATATCGGCGTCCGGAACGTTTCTGGCATCCTCGGGCGGATAATCGGTCAGCTGAAAAAAGGCCTGTCGAACGGCGGCTGTCGCCTCGGCCCCAGTGGGAACATGCCAGGTCCGCACGCCGGCCATCCGCTGCATCCGGTAATCGGTCGGCCCGTTGAGCGCGACAATGTCGAGGCGTTCGCCGATCAGCTCGATGAAGGGCAGGAAATGTTCCCGATTGAGACCGTCCTTGTAGAGATCGATCGGCGCACGGTTCGACGTCGTGACGATCGTCGTGCCTGCCGTTATCAGCCCGGTGAACAACCGCGACATGATCATGGCATCGGCGCTATTGTTCACCACCATTTCGTCGAACGCGAGACAGCGCGCCTCATCCGCCAGAGCTGCAACGACTGGCGCAATGGGGTCGCCGGCTTCCTTGCGCCTTTCGTCACGCAGCCGGTCATGGACCTCCAGCATGAACTCGTGGAAGTGAACCCGGCGCTTCCGCTTGATGCCGAGGCAATCATAGAACAGGTCCATGAGCATCGACTTGCCGCGCCCGACGCCGCCCCATAGATAAATGCCGCGCGGCGAGGCTGCCCTGGCCTTGCCGAGCCGCCACAAAATCGATCCGCGGGGAGGTATCGCCTCCAGTTGGGCCTGAAGCCTGTCGAGACGGGCCGCGGCGTCGGCCTGCGTCGCATCGGGGCGAAGTTCGCCAGCAGTGACAAGGCTCTGATATCTGTCGAGGACGTTCACCCCGAGACAATACCCTTGCCGACTCCCTTTCGTACCGTGCCCGAAAATGCCGCCAGCCGCGCCTCGCCCTGAACGACAAGTCCCCGCATGAAGATGAGCCGCCCCGTCTCTCGTAGCACATCGACCTCAGCGTCAAGATACACGTCGGCGCGGCCCGTGCCGATGAACTGGAAATTCATGTCGAGGGTGACTGCACTCCCCGCCTCGATAATCCCCAGTATCCGGGCAGCCGCAAACAGCGCGACATCGGCAAAGCCCATGGTGGTGCCGCCGTGGATCGAATCCTGCAAGTTGGTATGCTGGCGCAGCGGAAGCATTCGGACCCGCGCGCCTTTGCCTTCGCGGCGGACGAGCAGCGGCCCCAGAAACGCATTGTAGCGCGTCGCATCGCGCAGCCGCCAGCTCGACCAGCCGGGATGATCAGGGTCTTCGCCGAAAGCAAAAGCAGGTTCGTCGGACACGCAGTCAGATGACCCGCTCGACCACCATCTTCTTCACTTCGGCAATCGCCTTGGCCGGATTCAGGCCCTTGGGGCAGACATTGGCGCAGTTCATGATCGTGTGGCAGCGATACAGGCGGAACGGGTCTTCCAGCTCGTCGAGCCGCTCACCGGTCATTTCGTCACGACTGTCGGCCAGCCAGCGATACGCCTGCAACAGGATCGCCGGCCCGAGGAACCGGTCGCTGTTCCACCAATAGCTGGGGCAAGAGGTCGAGCAGCAGGCGCAGAGGATGCACTCGTACAGGCCATCCAGCTTGGCCCGGTCGTCGGGCGATTGCAGACGCTCCGTGCCCGACGGCGTCGGCGTCTTGGTTTTCAGCCAGGGTTCGATCGACGAATATTGCGCATAGAAATGCGTAAAATCGGGGACCAGATCCTTGATGACATCCATGTGCGGCAACGGCGTGATCTTCACTTCGCCCTTCACGTCCTCGATCGCCTTGGTGCAGGCGAGGGTATTGGTGCCGTCGATGTTCATCGAGCATGAGCCGCAAATCCCCTCGCGACACGACCGCCGGAAGGTCAGCGAGGAATCCTGTTCGCCCTTGATCTTGATCAGCGCGTCGAGGACCATCGGCCCGGTCTGGTCGAGATCGACCTCGAATGTGTCGTAGCGCGGGTTTTCGCCGCTGTCGGGATCATAGCGGTAGATTTTGAACGATTTGGTCCGTTTCGCGTCGCCCTTTGCCTTGTGAACGCGGCCCTTTCCGCTGATCTTGGAGTTCTTGGGGAGCAGGAATTCGGCCATTGGTTTCGTGTCCTTGGGTAACGCTCTCCATTTGCGCCGTGCGCGCGCCAGTGCAACCCCCTCGCCGCCCTTTCCTGCTTCCCGAAGAAAAAAGCACGATAATAATTTCACATAATCCCGCTTGAAACGAGAGCGCCAAATCCCATCTCATGGATCCGGACGCCGCTTACGGGTCCGGAAAATCCAGTCGCTTTGAAAGGACTTGAATCATGCGTACGAATTTCGACTTCACTCCCTACCGCCGCAGCACCGTCGGCTTCGAAAACCTGTTTGACCTGCTCGAATCCTCGACCCGCGCGGCGGCGGTCGACAACTATCCTCCCTTCGACATCGAGCGGTCGGGTGACGACACCTATCGTATCACCATCGCCGTCGCTGGCTTCAAGGCCGACGAGATCGAGATGGTCGCCCAGGCCAACAAGCTCGTCGTGACCGGCAAGAAGGCCGAAGTGGAAGGTGACGACAAGCGCCAGTTCGTGCACCGCGGTATCGCGACCCGGGCCTTCGAGCGCCGGTTCGAGCTGGCCGATTATGTGCAGGTGTCGGGCGCGAACCTCGATAACGGTCTTCTGACGATCGACCTCGTCCGCGAGGTGCCGGAAGCAATGCGTCCGCGCAAGATTGCGATCAGCGGACAGACCCCGCAGCTCGAGGTGGCCAAGGCCGCCTAATCGCGACTGGGGAGGGGGTGTTGCCCCCTCCCCTTTCGGGAGCTTCCGGTCGTATCGCCGGCTCGATCGCCTAGCGAATGCCGAAACGGTGCGCCAGGAAGATCAGTACAAACGCGCCGACGAGGGACATGACGAATCCTGCCGGCTTGAGCGAGAACATGTCCCTTTCCTTGGTGAACATGCCGCCGATGATTGTGCCGACAAATGAGCCCCCGATCCCGAGCAGGGTCGTCAGGACGAAGTTTGCCGGGACACCGCCCGGATAGATGAACCGGGCCAGCACACCGACGATGAAGCCGACGATGATGGTGCTGATGATGTTCCACATTATACGTACTCCCCTGATCGGTATTGCGGCGGGAAATTGCCGTTCCATTGTTGCAATGGCAAGGCAGTTGTCGCGCTAGGGCGCGCGCCCACCCTACCGACCGGGTATCACGGTAAATGTCCCGGAGTGAAACGGCAGGAAACACGGGGGCGAAAGGATCGCGCATTTCGGCTACGCACCCAGCGATGGCGGGGACGACAGCACTTTCGGCACACCAGCGATTCGCTGCCGCACGGCGCGCGCGCCTAACGCGCCAAGCCCGGCGATGGCGGCTCGGCGCCATGGTGCTGGTCGCCTTCATGACGACGTCGTGCCTTACCTCAAACGGCGTACAGCGCGTTTCTTCGCATGACGGGGGTGCTGCAACGGCCAACCCGTTCGCGGGCATCCCGGTCATTTCGGGAACGCCGGTTCGCACCGCCGCGCTGCTGCCAATGCGCCCCCTCGAACCGACTGGCCCCTCCTTCGTCGCAACCCTTGGCCAGCGCGACCGCTTGCGCGCGACATTGTGCCTGGCGAGCGCCATCTACTATGAAGCCGCGACCGAGCCCGACGAGGGCCAGCGTGCTGTCGCGCAGGTCGTGCTCAACCGGGTGCAGCATCCGCAATGGCCGCACACGATATGCGGCGTTGTTTACCAGGGGTCGAGCACGCCCGGATGCCAGTTCAGCTTTGCCTGCGACGGGGCGATGGCGCGGGCGCCGATGCTGTCTGCCTGGATCCGTGCCAGGCGTGTTGCCGAGCGTGCCCTCGCGGGCGAAGTCTATCAGCCAGTCGGCAGCGCCACTTTCTACCATACGATGCAGGTCACGCCCGGCTGGCGCCTGCGGATGACGCCGGTGGCAATCGTGGGCGCACATATTTTCTACCGGATGCCCGGCGAAGCGCCGGATGCGCGGTCGCTGCCCATGCGCTACGTGGGGGGCGAGCCGGTCCCCGGTCCGCTGCCCAGCGTCGCGCCGGTTGCCCGGCTGATGCAGGTCGCCCTGCCGACCGAAACATTATCCCTGCCCGCGCGGGAGGTTGTTCCGCCAGGCGCGCCCGCCGACCGCGAGGTGCCGGTCCTGCCCAGCCGCGACAGCCGTTATGTCGCGGAAGCGCTGCCGGATTCCACAATCCGCGACGAATATCGCGACAGCGGCCAGTGGATCGCGCGCTAGGTCACAGCGCGTCGGTTGCCGGCTTCCCGACCGGCACCGTCGCGGGCGGCAACGTCCGCTCCAGCACATTGAGCCAGCCCTGCGCCTTGGCGCCGATGTAGGACTGGGGATCCGACGGGGTCAGGCGACCCTGCGCCTCCCATTCGGCAATGGTCATCGTCGCTTCGGCGGCCGCCGTCGCCAGCGGCTGCGGCTTGCGCAGCGCGCGGTTGATCATGGCATCGCCGAAGAAAGTCCAGTCGTTGTCCGCCCGGCACCCGAACGAGGTTCGCGTGGAGGAAGCGGCGGTAACGATGGCCGTGCTTTCCGTGACCAGCGTCGGCACGAATACGCCCGAATAACAGGCGCTGACCAGCAGCAGGCGATTGGTGATGCCGAGTTCGTTCAGCAGTCCGGCAAGCTTCGACGGGCCGATCATGCCGAAGCCAGCGTCGCCATCGTTATAGACCACGCCGAACTGGGCGCCATGGCTGGTGGTGTAGAGCACCAGCACGTCCTCCGGCCCCATCAGTTCGGCCATGCGCGCGAGGGTCGCGGCGATGTTCCCGGGACTGCCCATCGGCAGGGTGCTGGGCCCGGTGCCGTCGCTCCCCGCCAGTGTCACGACATGGCCGGCCGCCCCGTAGCGTCGGGCCAGCACCCGCCCCGCCTCGCGCGCTTCGCGGCCGAAGACGGGATCGCTGTCGAGGCCGACCGACAGGACGAACGCCTCGACCACGCCCTTGCGCCCGGGCGCGAGCGTGGCGAGCGCCGCGGACAGGCGGCGATGCTCGGCCAATTGCCATTTGGCGCCGCGCGACCGCTCGAAGCTGGTGCCGATATCCGCGGCATAGGCGATTTCGCCGGGGGACAGCTTGTCGAGGAACGGCGGCGACGCCGTGTGCTCGACGGGATGGAACGACACCGGGGCGGCCCCGAGCATGACGAGCGCTGCGAGCGCAAGGAAACCACGAAACCGCATGACCGACCCCCTGTACCGATGCTGGGCAGCGCGGCGCGCGCCGTCAACCCAGACCGCGTCGAATGTTCAGACCACCATGCGCGGCGCGAGGATACGCAACGCCCTGACCAGCGCGTCGACGTGTTCGGGCGCAGTGAACAGCGCCGGACAGACGCGGATGCACGCCCCCCTGGCGACGCCGGTACGGTGCACCGAGAAGATGCGAAACTCGTCGAGCAGCATTTTCGCGATGGCGATATTGTCGGCGACCGACGTCCGGCCGCGGATGCGGAACGCCGTCGTCCCGCCGTGAAGCGCCGGATCGTTCGGGGTCAGGATCTCGAGCCCCGGCAGATCCCGCAATTCCTCTGCCCAGCGGTCGCGCAGCCAGCGCAGGCGGGCGATGCGGTTCGGCGCGCCAACCGCGTCCTGAAAAGCGAAGGCCGTTGGTACGGTCAGCTGCGCAGCCATGTCGACGGTACCGGTATGGATGCGGCTTTCGGCGGTCGTGCCGGGGGGCGTGCCGTTGCCCGCGTCGGCGTCGATCGCGTCGAGGCGCGACTTGCGGATGTAGAACGCCCCGACGCCCAATGGCGCGCCCATCCATTTGTGCAGGTTGAACCCCGCGAAGTCCGCGCCCGCCGCGATCGTCCCCGCTTCGAGCTGGCCCCAACTGTGCGCGGCGTCGACAATGGCATCGATCCCGCGCGACTTGGCCAATGCCACGATCTCCGCCAGCGGCAGCGCGAGGCCGGTGCGGTGGCTGAGGTGCGTCAGCAGGACAAGGCGAATGCGCGGATTTGAGTCGAACGCCTGCGCATAGGCATCGATCAGCGCCTGCCGCGTCGCCGGTTCGGGCAGGGCGATCTTGTCGACCGTAACACCACGCCGGGTAGGCAACCCGGCCATATACCCCTGCATGGCGTCGTAATCGAGATCGGCGTAGAGCACCGCATCGGCGGGCTTCAGGCGGTTGTAGCCCTGGATGAGCACGCGCAGGGCCTCGGTCGCGTTGCGAGCGAAGGCGATCTCGTCGGGCGCGGCGCCCAGCGCCGTTGCGACCTGCGCCCGGATGACGTCGAGGTCGGCGCCGAAACCGCGCCGGGCGTAATAGCTGTTGTCGCGGTTAACCCGCTCGATGTTGTATTTGTAGGCTGCCATTACGGGTTTGGACATGATGCCCCAGTTGCCGTTTTCGAGCTGGATGATGTCGGTATTCACGTCGTAAAACGACGCCACCGCACGCCACCGGGCTTCGTCGTCGGGCCCCCGCGGCGCGCCAGTCGGGAACGACATCGCGGCCCGGGCGGCGACGGGCAGTGCGGCCGCGCCGGCAAGAAGCGCGCGACGGTCGAGGGTGGTCATGCGGCTCTCCGGCAGGAACGTCGCCTTGACGGTAGCCGCGCAACCCCTGCCCGCGCTAGGGCGTTCAGGCGCCGAAAGGAAACAACACCGTGTCCCAGCCTATCGCCCTCGACATCCCGCACAGCCTGGGCAAGCAGGCTGCGCACGACCGGCTCGACCGCGGCATCGGCAAGATCGGGCAGTTGATCCCAGGCGGCGGACAGGTGACGCACAGCTGGACCGGCGACGCGATGACCTTCACCGTCACCGCGCTCGGCCAGACGATGAACTGCGTCGCGACCGTCTTCGACGACAAGGTCCATGCCGAAGTCGATCTGCCGCCGATGCTCGGCCTGTTCGCGGGCAAGATCCGCGACGCGCTGGGGGCGGGCCTGCCGAAACTGCTCAAATAGCGGCCACGCAAAGGTCACAAACGTCCCACGAGTTTGCAGGAAGAGTCCGGTGAACCGGTCCTATTTGCCGGCGAACCGGGACGTGGGTTTGATCGACGTTTGAAAGAGCCGCGACCGAGATAATGCGGGGCGGGCATGTAGGACAGCGCCGAGTTACTCTTTGCCGCGAGCCGGTTGTATTAGCGTCTGGCGTCCGACAGAGCGTTTGTACACGCTGACCTCAAATTCGGCATGCGATCCATAACGATGCTGTAAATCAGGCGAATATCCACCTCACCATATTCGTGCCGGAGGACATTGCCGAGTTGCCGCAAGGCAGGCAGCGGCACGTCGGGCGCAATCTCGGCCATACGCGCCTCGCCGATCTTGATCATCGCCTCAGCCATGCGCTCGATGCAGCGTTCTACCGCATCGATCCGCATCTGGTCAGCCTCAAAATCCACAACGCTGCGTTGGCCGACATAAGCGAGCGCGTTGTCGATATTCTCGATGATATCGCCCAGCCGCTGCGCTTCGTCGCTAGAAGGCATGAACCCGGTCACGGTCGATTTGCGCCTGGAAACTCGGCTTGCGTGCGGGTTCGCTCACCAGATCAACCTTGACCCCCAACAGGTCTTGCAAGCGCAAGTTTATCTGGGCGAAATCGATCAGGTCGAGACGGCGCGCCTCGTCCAGCCTGACGGCGATATCGACGTCCGAAGCCGGTCCCGCCTCGTCGCGCGCGACCGAGCCGAACAGCGCTAGCGCGGTGATGCCCATGGCGCGAAGCTCCGGCTCATGAGCTGCAAGACGAGAGAGGGCTGCGGCGCGCTCCATGCCGCGACCTTACCGCGATATGCGAGCCAATGCCAAGCACACAGGCATTGCCCAGACGATTGCTGCGCAAACAAGAACTGCATCGCGCCGCCGTGTGGCCCATGCCTTGCTGCTGAGAACGAAAGGCTCTCCGCCGAGACAGCGGCCCGTCCTCACCCCGCCACGCCCGGGGGCGCGTGTCGCCCTCTCCCGCAACGGGAGAGGAACGTGTTCAGTACACCCGCGCCTTCGGCTTGATATACTCGATCTCGTCGGTGAGCGTGTAGTCGTGCACCGGGCGGTAATCGATCTTCACGTCCGACCCTGACGTCCACAGCAAGGTGTGCTTCATCCATTCGGCGTCGTTCCGCTCGGGGAAGTCCTCGTGCATGTGGGCGCCGCGGCTTTCGTGGCGGTTGGCGGCGCCGTGCACCGTCACCACGGCCTGCGGCAGCATGTTGTCGAGCTCGAGCGTTTCGATCAGGTCGGTGTTCCAGATCAGGCTGCGGTCGGTGACCTTCACATCGGCGAGGCGCGCGGCGACGCGGTCGATCGCGACCTTGCCCTGGTCGAGCAGCTCGGTGTCGCGGAACACGGCGGCATGCTTTTGCATCGTGCGCTGCATGTCGAGGCGGATCTCGGCAGTCGGCGTGCTGCCGCTGGCGTGACGGAACTTGTCGACGCGGCCGAGCGCCATTTCTTCCGAGCCGGCCGGCAGCGGCTTGTGTGCGGTGCCGGGCTTGATCAGCTCGGCAAGGCGCTTGCCGGTGGCACGACCGAAGACGACGAGGTCGATCAGGCTGTTCGAGCCGAGCCGGTTTGCGCCGTGCACGCTGACGCAGGCAGCCTCGCCGATGGCGAACAGGCCGGGGACGACGGTGTCGGGGTTGCCATCCTTCAAGGTCACGACTTCGCCGTGGAAGTTACAGGGGATGCCGCCCATGTTGTAATGGACGGTCGGCGCCACCGGCAGCGGCTGGCGCGTGAGGTCGACACCGGCAAAGACCTTGCCCGTCTCGGTAATGCCGGGCAGCCGTTCGGCCAGCACCTTGGGATCGATATGGTCGAGGTGCAGGTAGATATGGTCCTTGTGCTCGCCGACGCCGCGGCCTTCGCGGATTTCGGCGGCCATCGAGCGCGAAACGACGTCGCGGCTGGCGAGGTCCTTGGCGCTGGGGGCATAGCGCTCCATGAAGCGCTCCCCTTCCGAATTGGTCAGATAGCCGCCCTCGCCACGCGCGCCTTCGGTGATGAGGACGCCGGCGCCATAAATGCCGGTCGGGTGGAATTGGACGAACTCCATGTCCTGCAGCGGCAGCCCGGCGCGCAGGACCATGCCGCCGCCGTCGCCGGTGCAGGTATGGGCCGAAGTCGCCGAGAACCAGCAGCGGCCGTAACCGCCGGTCGCGAGCACGACGCTGTGCGAGCGGAAGCGGTGGATGCTGCCGTCTTCCATGCACATCGCGATGATGCCGCGGCACTCGCCGTTCTCCATGATCAGGTCGAGCGCGAAATATTCGATGTAAAAGTCGGCGTCGTACTTCAGGCTCTGCTGGTAGAGCGCGTGGAGCATCGCATGGCCGGTGCGGTCGGCGGCGGCGCAGGTGCGCTGCGCGGGCGGGCCGGCGCCCATGTTCTGCATCATGCCGCCGAACGGGCGCTGGTAGATCTTGCCTTCGGCCGTGCGGCTGAAGGGCACACCGGCATGTTCGAGCTCATACACCGCGGCAGGGGCTTCGCGTACCAGATATTCGATCGCGTCCTGGTCGCCCAGCCAGTCGCTGCCCTTGACCGTGTCGTACATGTGCCAGGTCCAGTGGTCCGGGCCCATGTTGCCGAGGCTGGCGGCGATGCCGCCCTGTGCGGCGACGGTGTGGCTGCGCGTCGGGAAGACCTTGGTGATGCAGGCAGTTTTCAGGCCGTTCTGCGCGGCCTCCATCACGGCGCGAAGGCCGCTGCCCCCGGCGCCGACAACTACGGCGTCATAGCTGTGGTCGATGATCTTGTAGGCGGAATCGGACATTAAACGGGCGTCCCTGTCACGGCGATTTTCAGGATAGAAAACAGGGCAAGCGCCCCGGCGCCGAATGTGAAGATATTAAGTGCCCCAAGCAAAACAACCCGGGTCTCGTCATGCTGGTAATCCTCGATCACCACCTGCAGGCCCATGCGAAAATGCGCGAAGGTGTTGAGCACGATGAGCGCGAGCGGCACCGCGACGAACGGCGACTGAATCCAGCCGCGCACGACGCCGAAGTCGAGGTTGGGCAAGCGGACGAGCGAGACCACCAGCCAGAGCATGACGATGACGTTGACGAAAGCGGTCATCCGCTGCTGCCACCAGTGCGTCCCGCCGTGCCGGGCCGAGCCCAGCCCGCGAACGCGCTTGATCTCGCTGCCGCCTTTCATGCCCCGGCTCATGCTGCCATCCCCTTGGTCACGATATAGGCCCAGGTCAGGGCAGTCGCCGTCAGGCTGAAGGCGATGGTCGCGATTGCGCCCATCCTGTTGACCTTCAGCTCGTATCCGGCGCCGATATCGAGGATGAAATGGCGGATGCCATTGGCGAGGTGCTGGAAGAGCGCCCAGGTCAGGCCGACCGCGGCGATCTTTGCCAGCAGGTTGGCCGCCCGGCCCAGGCTATTGCCGTCGGTTTCCTTGACGATCCAATAGTGGAAGCTCGCATAGCTGTCGGGACCGCCCGCGAGCGCAGCCAGCCACCAGACGAAAACGACAGTGCCGACCGTCGCCAAAACCACGCCGCACATGCGGTGGAGAATCGAGACCAGCATGTGCGGCCCCCATTTCCAGATCGAGAGGTGGGGCGAGAGCGGGCGGCTTTGCGGCCGCGCGGAAGACTGGCTCATTGGATGTCCTCGAAAGACGTCGATCGGTGGTTGCGGGCGTCCTTACCCCGTTGGATAGGCGATGCAACCGGTTGGTCGCATGCACGCGCAATCAGGGGCCGAATATAACCTTTCGTTAACCAGACGGGCCTAGCACGGGCGGCAGTCCATCTTGCCAGAAAGCAACAGCGCCATGTCCACTCCCAGGGGCTTTGTCCGGGACGCCCGTCTCAAGATCGATCTGGCTGAACGGCTGCGCTTTTTCGACGTTGCCGGGACGCTTTCGGCCGATGCGAAGATCGTGCACGACGCCGTGCGGGGACGCGAGCGCGAGATCGTCGACTGCTGGTGGAACCACCATGTGGCGTGCGCGGGAAAACCGGCCATCCCGGCAGCACAATATGAAGCGATGAAGGACGAAGCCGAGCGCTATGTCGGGCTGAAGTTCGGCGATGCGACAGGGCAGGGCTGGGCCGACATGGCGGGCGACCATGCGCGCATGACCTATCTGGCGGGAGAGCCGATCGCGCTGATGATCTCGTGCTACGAAGCCGCGAACCGGCTGGCCGTCGACTTTTGCGCCGCAAAGCTGGGCGATTGTGCCGAGTTCCACCGCGCGTCGGGCGCGGTTTTCCGTCTGGCGATGATCGAGGCCGAAGTCATCTCGTCGACCATGGCGGCGATGAAGGCGAACGAAGTCGAAAAGCAGCGCGTCGAGCGGGCCGACCTGTTCAGCGAGAAGATCGCGTCCGAACTGACCAGCGCGTCGGACCTGGGCACGCATTTGCGGGGCCAGGCGGCCGATGCCTCGGGCGCGACGCGCGGCATGCTGGGCAAGGCGTCCGAAGTCGCCGCCGCGGCCGAACAATCGGCGACCGCGATGCGCGATGCCGCCCATACCGCCGCCGGCCTGATCCGCGCGATCGAGGAAGCGCGCGGCGAAGTGGAAGTGGCAGCCGATATCGCGACGCGCGCGTCCGAACAGGCGGCCGATGCGGTGAAGGTGTCGCAGGCGCTGTCAGAGACCGCCAAATCGATCGAATCGATCCTGGGCCTGATCCGCGATGTCGCCGGGCAGACCAATTTGCTGGCGCTGAACGCCACAATCGAAGCGGCGCGCGCCGGAGACGCCGGGCGCGGCTTTGCCGTCGTCGCACAGGAAGTGAAGTCGCTCGCCAACCAGACCGCGCGCGCCACCGACGACATCGCCTCGAAGATCGCGGCGATCCAGTCCGCCACGCAATCGACGGTCTCCACCAACGACTCGATCCGCGCGACGGTGGCCGAGGTGCAGCAGTCGGCACACCGCATCCGCAAGGCGATGGAAACCCAGGCGCAGACCGTCACGATGATCACGGCCGCCGTCGACGAGACGGCGCTGGCCGCGGACACCATGTCGTCGACCATTGCCGCCATCCGCAGCGATACCGAAACGGTCGCGACCGAGATCGACGAGCTGGAAACCGGCTTCGACAATGTGAACCGCAAGCTGGCCCTGCTGCAGGATGCGGCGGGGGATTACGTGCGGCTCGTGGCGTAGGATCAGCGGCACTGGTCCGGGCCGATGCGGCGAGCCGGACCGGACGTCCTTGCTATCGCGAGGACCGACGACATGGCTTTGCCACGGCGTGAACACCGCTTATGGCGGCCCCATGAACATCCTTCTTACCGGCGGCACGCGAGGGATCGGGGCCGCGATTGCGGCGCGCCTTTCCGGCCATAATGTCTTTGCGACCGGCAGTGCCGAAGGCGATCTTGCCGATCCGGCGACCCCTGCGAAACTATGGGAGGCGGCCCTCGCCCGGTTCGACGCGCGAGTCGACGTGCTGATCAACAATGCCGGGATCTTCGAGGCGACGCCGATCGAGCTGTCGGATGCGGACTGGTCGGCAGGATGGGCGCGGACCCTACAGGTCAATCTGGCGGCCAGCGCTGAACTTTGCCGGTTCGCGGTCCGGCATTTCCTCGAGACGGGCGGCGGGCGGATCGTCAATATCGCGAGCCGGGCTGCCTATCGCGGCGACAGTCCGGCGCACTGGCATTATGCGGCGTCGAAAGCGGGCATGGTCGCCATGACCAAGACGATCGCGCGCGGCTATGCCGCCCAGGGCGTCTATGCCTTTGCCATTTGCCCGGGCTTTACGATGACGGGCATGGCGGAGGATTATCTGGCGAGCCGCGGCGGCGACAAGCTGTTGGCGGACATCCCGCTCGGCAAGGTCGCAGACCCGGAGGAAGTGGCGGAGATCGCGGCATTTTGCGCGCTGAACGCGCCGCCCTCGATGACGGGCGCGGTGCTCGATGTAAACGGCGCAAGCTACGTCCGCTAACGGGCGCTGTCATGGTTAACCAGTCGTTGCGGTCCGCCCGATGTCATGGAATGCTGCGGCCATGGACGGTGGATCGTGATCAAGGCGCGCGCGCTGCTGGCGGCAGCGGGTCTATGTGCGGCGTCGGCCGGGGCGGCCCAGTCGCTCGCCGGCAACCCGGCGCTCGACGCGGCGGCGGCGACCCTGCGCCCCGGCCAGTTCGTGCTCGACGACGATCGCGCGCGGCCCGGGTTCGACGATCTGGAAGCGCCCGCGCGCGGCATGGTCACGCTGGCGGTCAGCATCGCCCTGCAGCGGCTCTACGTCTACCGCAGCAACGAGCTGGTCGCGGTCTCGACGGTTTCGACCGGCAGGCCCGGCCATCGCACGCCGCAAGGCGATTTCACGATCCTGCAAAAGGCGCGGTGGCACCGGTCGAACATCTACAGCAACGCGCCGATGCCGTTCATGCAGCGGCTGACCTGGGACGGGATCGCGATCCATGCCGGCCATTTGCCCGGCGTTCCCGCCTCGCACGGCTGTATCCGCGTCCCGCTCGACTTTGCGCAGACGCTGTTCGGGATGACGGCGCTCGGCGATGCAGTGTCGATCGGCGACTGGCCGCCGCACACGCCGGTCTATCTCGACATCGATTGGGCGCGGGTGGCCGACCCTGCGTTACCCGCGCCCTTTCGGCTCGACTATGACCTGCGCGTGATCGCTTTCAAAACAGGCGCGTGACGCTATGCGGGGCGCATGAGCGAGATCTGGAAACTGACCCTCCCCTGCGACCGCATCGATGCCGAGCGGATGAGCGGGGCCGTGCCCGAACTGGCCGAGCTCGACCCGATGCCGGCGGTCGTGGCGTCGGAACCCGATGCGGCCAGCCCCGACCGCTGGCAGATCGACGTCTATTTCGAGGGAAAGCCGGCGCGAGAGGTCCTGCGGCGGATCGCCGCGCTGGTGCCGAGCGCACATGTGAAGGAGCCGCGTGCCAAACCGCTGCCGGCAGAGGACTGGGTCACGCTCAGCCAGGCGGGTGTCGCGCCGCTGACCGTCGGACGATTCCATGTCCGCACGCCCGATTACCCGCCTCATCCTGACCTGATCGACCTGGTCATCCCGGCGGGCCTGGCCTTTGGCACCGGCCAGCACGCGACGACATCGGGCTGTCTCGCGGTGCTCGACGGCCTGAAACGGCACGGCAAGGTGTTCCGCAACATCCTCGACCTGGGCACCGGCACCGGCCTGCTTGCCTTTGCCGCGGCCCGGCTTTGGCCCGCGGCGCGGCTGGCGGCGTCGGACATCGACCCGGTTTCGATCGACGTGGTGCGCGCGAATGCCGCCGCGAACGGCGTGACGGGCCTGAAGCTGGTCGTGGCCGACGGCCTGAGCCATCGCACGCTTGTCTCCCGCGCGCCCTATGACCTTGTCATTGCCAATATCCTGGCGCAGCCGCTGATCGACATGGCACCCTGGGTCGCCGCCAGCGTGGCGCCCGGCGGCACGCTGGTGCTGGCCGGCCTGCTCGACACGCAGGCGAAGGCCGTGGCACGGGCGTATGTCGCGCAGAACATGCGGCTGGCGGCGTCAGGGACGGGCGAATGGCCGGTGCTGACGCTCGTCGCGCGGACGAGCTGGCGCTGATCAGCCGCGCCGGCGATCGACAAGCCAGACGAGCAGCGCAATCGCGACCCCGATGCCGAGCCCGCCGCCGAGCCCGAGAAAGGGCTGGCCGCTGTGCACGCCCCAAAGTCCCCCGACCAAAGCGCCGAGGCCGATGGCGAATCCGCCTGAGACGGGGTTCTTGCTGTCTTTCATGCCGCCGCTCATGGCACCGCAATTCTTGTGGTCAAGGAATGCTTCACCAATTCGGTGCGGCAACGCGAAACCAGAATGTTGCAGAAGGAGAACGTTCCTCAGCGAAAGCCATATCTTGATCCAGCGTCCGTTTGTCGCCGACCGCGCTTCTGCCCTTGATGCGGCACGCCTGCTTGCCGAACTGGGCGACGGCGCGAGCGCGGCCGCGGCCGCCCGTGCCGAGATCAGCCGGGGCCTCGGCAATGTCGCGCATTTCTGCCGCTGGCGGCAGATCGAGCGGCTGATCGACGTGATGACCGACGCCGAAGCGGAACAAACCCGCCACTGAACGATTTCGCCGTGACACGTCTGCGTGTCAGGGGGTAGCGCAACGGGCATGGGTTCGGGTTACACGTGCTTGCGGTTTGCGGCTGTCGCGCCATGCTGTTTTCGAGCATGGCCGCGGCCCAGCAGCCTGTGCCGCCGGCGGCCAATGTCCCCGGCGACCTCGACCCCGAAACGCCGCTGGCGCCGCTTCCCGACCTGGGCGTCGCCTGGCCCGACCTTAACGTCCGCGATCCCCTGGAAGCCGTGCCGGACACGGCAGTCGCCCGCCCCGACGAGACGCCGCGCTACTCGGTGCAGCTTGTCGGCATCGATGCGATTCCAAAGGCGCGCGAACGGTTCGACAGCCTGTCGGTCCTGCGCCAGAACGATGGCAAGCCCGCCAATGTCGCCCAGATCGACCGTCGCGCGCGCGACGATGTCGAGTTGCTCGACGCAATCATGCGATCGGAGGGCTATTACGACGCCACGGTTGCCACCGATATCAAGCCCGCCGCCGCCGGCGGGCGCGTGACGGTGACGCTGACCGTGACACCGGGCGAACAGTTCAAGTTCACCGGTGTCGAGGTCAAGGGCGTCGAGCAGACCGGTAACCAGCCTGCGCTCGAGACCGCCTTCGGCATCGCGCCCGCCAAGCCCGTCGTGGCCGAGGACGTCATTACCGGGCAGGCGGCGCTGCTCGATAAGCTGGGACGGTCGGGATATCCGTTCGCCAAGGTCGGCGAGCCCTATGTCGTCGTCGATCACGAAACGCGCGGGGCGACGCTCGACCTCAATGTCGATCCTGGCGGCAAGCGCAATTTCGGCGCGATCAGATACGAAGGCGGCAAACCCCCGTTCAGCGTCAAGCATGCCGAAGTGATTGCGCGCTGGAGCCCGGGCGATGTGTACGACAGCTATCTGGTCGACGATTTCCGTCGTGCGGTCGTCGCGACGGGCCTTGTTTCGCAAGTGCGCGTGACGCCGGTCGAGGGCACCGCACCCGGCACCGTGGATATGCAGACGACGCTCGATCCCGCACCGTTCCGCACGATCGCGGGCGAGGCCGGCTATGGCACGGGTGAAGGCTTCCGCGTCGAGGCGAGCTGGCAGCACCGCAATCTTGTCCAGCCCGAGGGTGCGGTCACGCTGCGCGGCATTGCCGGCACCCGCGAGCAGCTGCTCGGTGCGACGCTGCGCATGGGCAATTTCCGGCGTCGCGACCAGGTGCTCAACGCGCGTCTGCTCGCCAGCCATGAAGACAAGATCTCGTACGACGCCTACACCGTCGAGCTCGCGGGCAATCTCGAGCGCCAGACGACGATCATCTGGCAAAAGCCATGGTCCTACAGCATCGGCAGCGAAATCCTGTATTCGAGCGAGCGGAATTTCGATCCGCTGCGCGGGGCGCTGATCCGCCGGCAATTCTATATCGCCGCCCTGCCCCTGACGATGTCCTATGATTCCTCGAACGACCTGCTCGACCCCACGACCGGGTTCCGGCTGGCCGCGCGCCTGTCGCCCGAAGTGTCGCTCGAGGCACGAACCTTCGGCTATGTGAAGGTGCAGCTCGACGGCAGCTATTACCGGCCCTTCGGCGAGCGCCTGGTCGTCGCGGGACGCGCGCGCATCGGCGGGATCGCCGGCGCGTCGCAAAGCACGATTGCTCCGTCGCGGCTGTTCTATTCGGGCGGCGGCGGATCGGTGCGCGGTTTCGGCTATCAGCAGATCGGGCCGCTGAACGCGCTCAACCAGCCGACGGGCGGGCGGTCGCTTACCGAATTCTCGCTCGAGGCGCGGGTTCGCCTGCCGTTCTTCGGGGGCAATTTCGGCGTGGTGCCCTTCATTGATGCAGGCAATGTCTACCAGAAATCGCTGCCCGATTTCAGCGGCATGCGTGTCGGCGTCGGCGTCGGGCTGCGCTATTATTCGAATTTCGGGCCCATTCGCATCGACGTTGGCACGCCGCTGGCGCGCCGGCCGAACGAATCACGGATCTCGGTCCAGGTCTCGCTGGGGCAGGCATTTTGAGGGCGGCCCTGCGCTGGGGGGCGGCGCTTGTCCTGCTGGCGCTGTTCGCTGTCGGCGCGCTCGCCTATGTCGCGGACACGAGCGTCGGGCATCGCTACATCGCCGACCGCATCGCGGCACTGAAGCCGGCCAATGGCCTGCGCATCAAGGTCGGCCGGATCGAGGGATCGATCTATGGCCGCACCCGGTTGCGCAACCTGCGCCTTGCCGACACCAAAGGGCAATTCTTCCAGGCGAGCGACGTTCGCGTCGACTGGACGCCCTGGGCCTGGCTTTCGAACCGGCTCGACATCGACCGGCTGATCGCCCCGTCCGCCACGCTCGACCGGTTGCCGGCACTGGTGCCAAGCAAGACGCCGCAGCCGATCCTTCCGTCGTTCGACATCCGGCTGGGCGAAGTGCGGATCGACCGGCTGACCTTTGGCGAGGGGATCGTGAAACCCGCGCGCATGGCGCGCATCGCGGGGCGCGCCGACATCCGCGACGGCCGCGCGCTGATCGACCTGGACGCCGCGTCGCGGGGCGGCGACAAGCTGGTGCTCAAACTCGATAGCGCGCCCGACCGCAACATCTTCGATGTCTCGGCCAAGGTCGACGCCCCGGCGAAGGGCGTGATCGGCGGGATGCTGGGCACCACCCAGCCGCTGAGCTTGCGGGTCGATGGCGACGGGAGCTGGAAACAATGGAAGGGTGCGCTCGTCGCGGGCGCAGGCTCGGGCGAGCTGGCCCGGCTGGCGCTGACCGTCGACAAGGGCCGTTACGGTCTCAACGGCGTCATCCGGCCGTCGCTGCTGACGGGCGGCCAGATCGCGCGCCTGACGGGGCCGGCGATGCGGGTGACGGGGAACGCCACGCTCGAAAACCGCCAGCTCGACACGCATCTGGGCGTCGTCTCCCCAGCCCTTGCGCTCAGCGCAAACGGGATGGTCGACCTTGCACGCAGCAGTTTCGACGCGATGCGCGTCGACGTGCGGCTGCGCCAGCCGCAAGCAGTGATGGCGACGATGTCGGGCCGCGACATCGCCGCGCTGGTCGTGCTCGACGGCCCGTTCGGGTCGGCGAATTTCGACTATCGCGTGACGGCGTCGCGGATCGCCTTCGACGCCACCGGCTTCGACGATGTACGCGCCACCGGGCGCGGCAAGCTGTCGGCAGAGCCGGTCCTTGTGCCGGTCGCGCTTTCGGCACGGCGCGTGACCGGTGTCGGCGACATCGCGGGCGGGATCCTCAACAACCTGCGCGTCGAGGGGCTGCTGCGGGTGACGTCGAAGCTGATCACCGGTGACGGGCTGAAGGTCCGCTCGGACAAGCTCAACGGGACCATCTCGCTGCTCGTCGACCTGGCCACCGGCCGCTACGACGTCGGCCTGTCGGGGCAGCTCAACCGCTATCTCATCCCGGGCCTTGGCATCGTCGACGTGAAATCGGTGCTGAAGGTCGTGCCCGGCGCGAACGGCCAGGGCGTGCGCGTCGCCGGCCGCGGGCAGGTGTGGGTGCGCCGGCTCGACAACAGCTTCCTCGCCGGGCTGGCGGGTGGCCTGCCCTATATCGACACGGCGCTCGAGCGCGGGGCGGACGGGGTCATCCGCTTTACCGGGCTGCGCCTCACCGCGCGCGACATTGCGGTGACGGGAAGCGGCTATCGACGGCTGGACGGCACCTTCTTCTTCGAAGGCAGCGGCCGCCAGCGCCGCTATGGGCCGGTCCGCCTGCGCATCGACGGCGACATCTCGCGCCCCAAGGTCGACCTGATCCTCGCAAGCCCCCTGCCCTCGGCCGGGCTGCGCGACGTTCGCGCCTCGCTGGTGCCGACGGCGCAGGGCTTCGACTGGACGGCCAGCGGCGGATCGCAGTTCGGGCCCTTCCGCGGCAACGGGCAAATCCTGTTGCCGAGCGGCGGCCAAGCCGTCGTCCGCATCGCGTCGCTGACGGCGTCGGGCATCAAGGCGAGCGGCGACCTGCGCGCGGTGACGGGGGGCCTTGCCGGCCAGATCGCGATCAACGGCGGCGGGCTGACCGGAACGGTTGCGCTCGGCGTGCAGCAGGGCATCCAGCGCGTCGAGGCGCATCTGAACGCGCGCGACGTCAAGCTCGTGGGGCCGCCGCTGATCGTCGTGCAGCGCGGGCGGCTCGACCTCGTCGCGCTGCTCGACCCCAAGGGCACCGACATCGACGCGACGTTCGTCGGGCAGGGCCTGCGCTATGGCGAGATCGCGCTGGCGCGGGCGGCCGCCAATGCGAAGCTGGTCGACGGAATCGGCCAGGTGAAAGCCAATTTCGCGGGATCGCGCGGCCGCGGTTTCGACATCCGCTCGGTCGTCGACGTCGCCCGCGACCGCTTTGTCGTCAACGCGGAAGGAACGGTCGACAGCCGGCCGATCAAGCTCAATTCGGCGGCCCTGATCACGCGGGAGGGCGACGCCTGGCGCCTGGCTCCGACCGCCGTCAGCTTTGCCGGCGGCAGCGCGACGGTGGGCGGCAAGTTCGGCGGTGCGGCGACCGAACTCGATGCGACGGTCGAGCGGCTGCCGCTGACAGTGCTCGACATCGTGCAGCCCGACCTTGGCCTGGGCGGCTCGGCCAGCGGGCGGATTACCTTCCGCCAGCCGACCGGCGGCGGCGTCCCCACGGGAAGCGCGAACCTGCGGGTGCGCAACCTGACGCGCGCGGGCCTGCTCCTGGTTTCGACACCGGTCGACGCGGGGGTCAACGCCATTCTCGACGGCAACGGCCTGGCGGTCCGCGCCATTGCCGTTTCGACCGGCAAGACGATCGGCCAGGCACAGGTGCGGATCGCGCCCCTTGGTGGCGGCTCCCTCTACACGCGCCTGACGAACGCGCCGCTGTTCGCGCAGCTCCGCTACAACGGCCCGGCGGATACATTGTGGCGGCTGACCGGTATCGAAAGCTTCGACGTGTCGGGGCCGCTGGCCATCGGTGCGGATGTCACCGGCAGCGTCAACCGCCCGGTCATCCGCGGCTCGCTGCGCACCGAGAATCTGCGTCTCGAAAGCCCGGTGAGCGGCACGGTACTGACGGGACTGAAGGCCTTTGGCCGCTTCGACCAGTCGCGCCTCGTCATCGAGCAATTCACCGGCAATGCCGGGCGCGGCACGGTGTCGGGCCGCGCGACGTTCGACCTGGCCGCCGCGAACGGATTCGGGATCGACCTGGCGCTCGATGCCAAGAATGCGTCGCTGATCGCGCGCGACGATTTCGCGGCAACGGTGACGGGTCCCCTGCGCATCGTGTCGAACGGGCCCGAGGGGCGGATCAGCGGCAATGTCGTGCTCGACCGCGGTGCGTTCCGGCTCGGCCAGGCAAGCGCCGCACAGCAGGTGCCGACGCTGCGCGTGCGTGAGATCAACCGGCCGTTCGGCTCGCCGCGCGTCCGCGCCGCGCCGACGCTCTGGGCGCTCGACGTCAAGGCCCGGGCCGAGAACCAGCTGGCCGTGACCGGCCTTGGCCTCGACAGCGAATGGAGCGCGGACCTGAGCGTGACCGGATCGCTCGATGCGCCGCGTATCCTCGGCCGCGCCGATGTCGTCCGCGGCGCCTATGAGTTCGCCGGCAAACGCTTCGACCTCACGCGCGGCGTGATCCGCTTCCAGGGCTCCTTCCCGCCCGATCCGGTGCTCGATATCGTTGCCAATGCGAACATCCAGTCGCTCAACGCCACGGTGTCGGTCACGGGGACCGGGCAGAAACCGATCATCGCCTTTACCAGCATTCCCGCGCTGCCGCAGGACGAGCTGTTGTCGCGCCTGTTGTTCGGCACGTCGATCACCAACTTGTCGGCGCCCGAGGCGCTGCAGCTCGCGTCGGCCGTCGGGTCGCTGCGCGGCGGCACCGGCCTCGACCCGATCAATGCCGTGCGCAAGGCAATCGGCCTCGACCGGCTGCGCTTCGTCGCGGCGGACGCCAGCGTGGGCAACAAGACGGCGATCGCGGTCGGCAAGTACATTACGAAACGCACCTACGTCGAACTGATCACCGACGGTCAGGGCTATTCCGCGACGCGCGTCGAGTTCGCGATCACCCGCTGGCTGTCGCTGCTGTCGACCATCTCGACAGTGGGCAGGCAGAGTGCGAGTGTGCGCGTCTCGAAGGACTATTAGCCGATGCCGCTTGCCCGCACGCGCCGCCTTCCCCGGCCGATCATTACATCCTTCCTGCTGCTCGGCCTCATGGTGCTGGGCAGCCTGTATCTCGCGACCCGGCTGACGGCGAACAACAACACGATGGTCGAAGTTTCCGAATACCGCCGTGCGATCACCGACGTCATCAACGCCGCGCGCGACGCCGAGACGGGGCAGCGTGGGTATCTGCTGACGAACGACGCGAAATATCTGCAGCCCTATCGCGAAAGCGTGGGGACCATCGGCCCCATCCTGCAGCGGATCCGGTCGATGCAGGGCGCGCGCGGCACGCAAGCGGCCGCGCAACTTGCCCCCCTGCTCGACGCGAAACTGGCCGAAATGGCGCAGACGATCGCGCTCGACCGGGCCGGCCAGCGGCAGGCGGCGCTCGACATCGTTCGGACCGATCGCGGCAAGCAGATCATGGACCGAATCCGTGATATAGCCGAAACTGAACGGGCCTGGGGTGTTCAGCGCACGGTCGGACTGACCGATTCCTCGCGGACCCTGTTGCGCCTGATGGTCGCGGGGCTGATCTTCGGCGCCCTGGCCGTCATCTCGCTGTCGCTGCTGTGGCTGGCGCAGGCGCGCCGCCAGTTTTTCGAGGTCGACCGTGCGCGCGGCGATGCCGAAGGTGCACTGGTCGCGCTGAAGACCGAAGTCGCGTCGCGCGAGCAGGCGGAGGCGCAGCTGCGCCAGTTGCAGAAAATGGAAACGCTCGGCGCCCTCACCGGCGGTATTGCACACGATTTCAATAACATGCTCGCAGTCGTCCTGGGCGGGATCGAACTCGCCAAGCGCCGGCTGAGGAGCGATCCGGACAAGGCCGACCAGCTGCTGGAAAACGCACGCGAAGGCGCGACGCGGGCGGCAACGCTGACCGCGCGCCTCTTGGCCTTTTCGCGCAACCAGCCGCTCGCCCCGGCCCCGCTCGACGTCAACAAGCTGATCGGCGGCATGGCCGACATGCTGCACCGCACCCTGGGCGAAGCGATCAAGGTGGAATGTATCTACGGGGCGGGGCTGTGGCGCTGCTATGTCGACCCGGGCGAGGTCGAGAACGCGATCCTGAACCTGGCGATCAATGCGCGCGACGCCATGGGCGTCAACGGCAAGCTGACGATCGAAACTGCCAATGCGCATATCGACGACACTTATGCGCGCGCCCGGGCCGATGTGATGACGGGCCAATATGTGCTGGTCTGCGTGACCGACACCGGCACCGGCATGTCCCCGGAAACCATCGAACGCGCCTTCGACCCGTTCTTCACGACCAAGCCCGTCGGCAAGGGTACGGGCCTGGGGCTAAGCCAAGTCTTCGGATTCGTGAAACAGTCGGGCGGACACGTCGCCATCTATTCGGAACTGGGCCAGGGCACGACGGTCAAGCTTTACCTGCCGCGATTTACCGGCGCGGCGGCCGGCGTCGTCGCCGTGAGCGAGGCAAGCGAGTTGCCCACGGGAGGCTCCGGCGAAGTGATCCTGGTCGTTGAGGACGAGCAGCGCGTGCGCCATTTCGCGGTCGATGCGCTGCGCGAACTGGGCTATACCGCCGTCAGTGCCAACTCGCCGTTCAAGGCGCTGGAGATGCTCGACGAGCAACCCGAAATCACCATGTTGTTCACCGACATCGTCATGCCCGACATGACGGGCCGGCAGCTCGCCGATGCCGCCCTGGCGAAGCGCCCGGACCTGCGCGTGCTCTACACGACCGGCTACACCCGCAATGCCGTGGTGCATAACGGCATGCTCGACGTCGGCGTCGCCTTTCTGTCGAAGCCCTATGGGATGGCCGACCTGGCCCGCAAAGTCCGCGACGTGCTCGACGGGGGCGGAATCAACCGGCCGGTCTGACCGACGCAGCCTGCCCGGTGATCGCCGATCGCGGCGCCGCGAAGTCGGGCAAGCGGTCAGGAAGACACACCCGGATAGGTCTCCGCCTGCAGCAGCTTGGCGAGGTGCGCCGCATTCGAGGCTGTCATCGCGGCGGTCTCCAGCACCTTGTCGGGGGTCGCGGGCAGATCCTTGAAATCGGTCTTGTGCATCGCCTCTCCGACCCAGTAGCAAGCGGCGCCCGCAGGTATCGTCCAGCCCGTGTCGTTGAGCGACTGGAAGATCTGCGCACTGGCGATGTGCGCGCCATCCTCGTTGCCGACGATGGCGGCAACGGCGACCTTGCCGGTGCTCGGCATCCGCCCCTGATCGTCGGTTTCCGACAGGAAGGCGTCCATGCGTTCGAGCACGACCTTCGCCACGCTGCCCATCTGCCCCATCCAGATCGGAGTGCCGAGAATGAGGATGTCAGCGGCCAAGACCTTGGCCCGGACGGACGGCCATCCGTCGCCGTCGCCCTCGTCGCTGCTGACCCCGAATTTCACGCCGGATGCCGCAACCCGGATCGTTTCCGACAGCGTGACGTCATGTTCGGCAAAGGCGTCGGCCAGCACCTTGATCATGGCATCGGTCGAGCTGTCGCCCTCCGCCTTGAGCGTGCAGTTGAGGGCAATGGCTGTGAGCGGCATGGGGCGTCCTTTCGTGGCAGGTGACCACCAGACGCCCCATGCTGCGCGTTGTTCCGTCAGGCGGCGACGGGCGCCCCGATCACCGACTTCACTTCCATGAATTCGCGCAGGCCATAAACGCCGTTTTCGCGGCCGTTGCCCGATTGCTTGTACCCGCCGAACGGAGCGCCCGCATCGGGACCCCAGCTGTTGATCGTGACAATGCCGGCGCGCATCCGCGGCGCCAGTTCGGCGGCCTTGGCCGGATCGCCCGAGATCGTCATCGACAGCCCGAACGGGGTGCCATTGGCGACACGCACAGCCTCGTCCTCGTCGGCATAGGTCATGAGCGTGGCGACGGGGCCGAACACTTCCTCCTGCGCGATGCGCATGTCGGGCGTGACGCCGCTGAACAGGGTCGGCCGGACGTAATAGCCACGGTTCATGTCCGCGGGCCGGCCAGTGCCGCCGGTTTCAAGGGTTGCGCCTTCGTCGATCGCCGACTGGATCAGGCCCTGGATCTTGTCGAACTGCGCCTTGTTGACGACGGGGCCGATGTGCGGCCCTTCGATCATCGGATCGCCGACGGGGACTGCCTCCAGATAGGCCTTCACGAAACCGACCGCTTCGGCCTCGCGATCCTTGTGGACGAGGATGCGCGTCGGCGCGATGCAGCTTTGACCCGAATTGGCGACGATGCCCTGGACCGTCGGCGGCAGGTGCGTCGCGAAATCGGCATCGGGAAGGACGACGTTGGCGGCCTTCCCGCCCAGTTCGGTGTGGACACGCTTGACAGTGTCGGCCGCGGCCTTGGCAATGAGGATGCCTGCCCGCGTCGAACCGGTAAAGCTGACCATGTCGATGTCAGGGTGCGACGAAATGGCATTGCCGGTCAGCGGGCCATTGCCCTGGACCAGGTTGAACACACCGGCGGGCACGCCGGCGGCGTGCATCGCCTCGGCCAGGATGGCCGCATTGCCCGGGCATTCCTCGCTGGGCTTCAGCACCATCGTGTTCCCCGCCGCGATCGACGGCGCGACCTTCAGCGCGATCTGGTTGAGCGGCCAGTTCCACGGCGTGATCATGCCGACGACGCCCATCGGTTCGTGCACGACCCGCGTGGTGCCGATCGTTTCCTCGAACACGAAATCCTTGAGCACGCGCGCCGTGACGTTGAAATGGCCGATCCCGGCAAAGGCCTGGGCGGTCGAGGCGAAGCTGACCGGCGCGCCCATTTCCATGGCCATCGAACGACCGAGGTCGGGAACGCGCTTTTTAGCTCCTCGACGATGCGTGCCAGCAGCGCGAGCCGGTCGGCAACGCTTGTCCGCGAAAAGCTTTCGAACGCGCGCCGTGCGGCAACAACCGCCGCGTCCACATCGGCCTGCGTTCCGATCGTGATCTCGGTACAGGGTTCCTCGGTCGACGGCGAAATGACTTCGTGGCGCGCACCCCCGATGCTGTCGACCCACTGACCGTCAATATAGTGCTTCAGATAGCTGTCCACGTCGACTCTCCTGTATGCGTTTCGTTTGGCTACCCTTCTTGCGCGTGGCGTGCGCGCTGGCAAGGCCGTTGCTTTGACACCGGTCAATGACGGCGCGTTCCGACGGGTCGAGGGTGCACGGGTCGCAGCGAAGGGAGGCCCGGCATGAGACGGAGGGAGTGACGATGGCCGCGCGCTGGCACCTGATCGACGAGCACGAAATCATCTGGTTGATTGCCGATCACGATGCGCAACGGCGCCTGTGCGCGGATCTGGAGCACGTCGCCGACGGATTGCCGGACCTGCCCCCGGCCGACGCCGTGCGGCAGATCGAAGCGCGGCTGGCGCGCTATGCCGACCGACATTTTCCGCAGGAAGCGGCCTTGTTCCAGCGCTTGTCGGGCAACGAGCGCGCCGCGCCGGCCGCGCACATCCTGAAGGAGATCCGGCACAACCATGCCGTCGATGCGATGCATGCGGACGATCTGTCGGTCGAGTTGGGGCGACTGGCCGGTGCCTCGAGAGCCGTTCCCGCCGGCGAACTCGCCTATATGCTGCGCTGTTTTTTCGACGGTTGCCGGCGCGCCATGGCCTATGAAGAGCTCGCGCTGCTCAACCTCGGCGAAGACCGCCTGACCCCGGCGGCCAAGAGTGCGATCCTGACGAGCTTTTCGAGCCGGCTGAACTAGTCGTTGCCGGCGCGGGCTTCCAGGCCGGGACGGTCGAGGACAGTCACCCCCCGCCCGGCCAGCAGCGAAATAAGGCCGGCGCCCTTCAGATTGGTCAGCTGGCGGCTGACCGTCTCGATCGTCAGCCCCAGGACATCGGCCATCTGGCCGCGCGTGAGCGGCAGGTCGCAGCTGTCGGGATCGGCCTCGCCTGCGCAGCGATCGACCATCTCGAGCAGGAACCCGGCGACCCGTTCCTCCGCGCTCTTGCGGCCCAGCGACAACATGCGCGCGCGGGCATCATCGAGTGCGGCCATCGTCCGTTGCAACAGCATCCGTTCGAGCTTCGCATGATCGTCGAGCACGGTCTCGAAGCCGCGACGGGGATAGATGCACAGGTCCGCATCGCTGAGGGCCGTCACCGTCAGCGACGTCTCCGCCCGGAACGGCTGGCCCACGAAATCGCCCGCAAAGAGCAGGCCGACGATCTGTTCGCGCCCGTCAGCGGTGGCACTCGTGACCTTGAGCACGCCTGACACGATGTTCGCGCAGAGGGTGCTCATCTCGCCCTCCCAGACGAAGACCTGTCCCCGGGGGATCATCTTGTGCCGGGCGATGGCATTGAGTGCCTCGAGTTCATTGTCGGCAAGGCTCGCGCACAACGCCGAGTCGCGCACGGCGCAGTCGGCACATCGTTCTGGAACCATCGTCATGCCGGCGGTATGGCAGCTTATTCCGGGTGAGTCAGGTTTCCTGGTCGCCTTCGTCGCGATTTAGGTCGTTTCGCGACCTGCAACAGGTGGCATGGCAGGCGCCCGGGCATTTCTGGGGGCCGCCATTTCCCCTATCGGGCAGGGGGAGCGGATGGACGCCGCCAAGACACAGGGGAAACATCGGCAGGGTCCCGGGCGACGGTGGCACTGCCATAATCATGCCACCGACCGCGAGAAAGGGCAGGCAAGCGCTAAACCGCACTGCTGAGCGCCAACGCCGATTTCTGCCGGTAAGGATCCAGCACGGCCGCCATGCTCCGGACATAGGGGGCGGCATCCTCGCTCGTCCGGAGGGTGGCGCCTTCCCACCAGACCAGGCCATGCGCCTCGAAAGCGCGCAGGCGCCGGTGGAGATAGGGCAGGTTCAGCCCCGACAGGTCGGCCCGGCCACGGCACAGGAGCGCTTCGATCGCGCGCGCGCGCCGCTGGTCGTCGGGCGTGCGACGCACGCCGCGACTGACCGCAAACAATCTGCTCGCGATGCTCATGCCCCAGCGCCCGGTATTCTTCTCATTCTGCAACAGCCGATCGGGGAAGGCGCTGATCGCGCTGGCGCCGAGACCGAGAAGGACGTCGGCCGGGTCCTCGGTAAACCCCTGGAAGTTCCGGCGGAGCGTTCCCGTCGTCGCGGCGACGGCGATGTCGTCGCCCGGCAGCGCAAAATGATCGAACCCGATTGCCTGGTATCCCGCGTTCGTGAGGCGCGCATCGGCAAGCGCCGCTTGCGCGAAGCGCGCTGCGCCATCGGGAAGCACCGACGCATCGATCCGGCGCTGGCGCGGCAGCATCCGGGGCACATGGGCATAGCCGAACACCGCGAAACGTTCGGGTGCCATCCGAAGGCAGCCCGCCAGGGTTTCCTCGAGGTCGACGGCGCTCTGGCCCGGGAGGCCGTACATGAGATCGAAATTGATCGACGCGACGCCTGCGGCGCGGAGCCGCGCCACTGCATCCTCGATCATCGCCGTCGGCTGGACGCGGCCAATCGACGCCTGGATCGCCGGTGACAGCGTCTGCACGCCGAGGCTGACCCGCGACACACCGTTGCGCCGGATCGCGTCGGCCCAGTCGGCCTCGAAGCCGCGCGGGTCGATCTCGGCAGAAAGGACCGCATCGCCGCAGTCGAACGCGCTTTTCAGCGTGGAAACGAGCTGGTCGAACTGCGGCGCCGATATCGCATTGGGGCTGCCCCCGCCGAAGGCGATCCGGCTGACCCGCACCGAGGGGTCGAGATAGCGGGCGTAGAGCCGTATCTCCTGCTCCAGCCGCTCAAGGTACGACGCCAGGCGCTGGGCCCGGTTGGCGGCACCCGTATTGCAGCCGCAATACCAGCAGATCTCCCGGCAATAGGGAATATGGACATACAGCGAGATCGCCGCGCGACCGGCGATCCCGCCGATGGCCTCGACCATATCGTCCGGCCCGACATCGTCGCGAAACTCGGCCGCGGTCGGGAAGCTGGTGTAACGGGGTACCGGCGTTGCCAGCAGCTCGGGGTGATAGGTCCATGCCATGGGAAGGTTTTTGCCACGTGCGGGCAGAGTCCGCTTTGACCCGTGTCAAACTCCCACCCTCAGGCCAAAGGGGGGCCGTCGCTGTCGTCGATCAGGACGCGCAGCGCGGCCCCGTCCATGTCGTCATACTGCCCGTCGCGCACCGACCAGAAAAAGGCGGCAAGCCCCGCGAGGCCAAGGCCCAGCGCCACCGGGATCAGGACCAGCAGCCCCGTCACCGCGCGGCCGTCCGCAGCCGAAGCGCGTTGACGACGACGATCAGCGACGATCCCGACATCGCCAGCGCCGCAACCAGGGGCGTCACCTGCCCCGCAATGGCCAGCGGTACGGCAATCACGTTATAGCCGATCGCCATCACGAAATTCTGGCGCACGACCCGCATGGTGCGGCGTGCGGCCGCGACGGCAATGGGGACCGGGGCAAGCGCATCGCCCATGAAGACGAGATCGGCGGCCGCCTGCCCGACATTGCTCGCCGACGAAGGGGCCATGGAAACATGGGCCGCCTTGAGCGCGGGTCCGTCGTTGAGCCCGTCCCCGACCATCAGCACATGATGCCCGGCGCGCTGCGCGTCTTCGACCAGCGCGATCTTGTCCTGCGGCCGCAGCGCGCCCCGCGCCGGGATGCCCAGCAGGCGGGCGACCTCGGCAACGACGGGCGCGCGGTCGCCCGACAGGATCGACGGAATCAGGCCCTGCCCGGCCAGCCTGGCAAGCGCCGCCGCCGCATCGGGGCGCAACGCGTCGTCGAAATGAACGGTGACGACCTTGCGGCCGGTGCCGGTGAAGTCGACCGCCATGAGGTCGGCTGCCGCAGCGTCGCTCGCCGCGGCCGGGCGCCCGAGCCGCACCTCCACGCCTTCGAAGCGACCGGTCATGCCCGTGCCCGCCTGTTCGCGGATGTCGGCTACGGGCGCCGGGCCGACGCCGCGCGCGATCAGCCATTTCGCCAGGGCCTGCGCCAGCGGGTGGCGGCTCGCCCGCGCCAGCGCGAGCGCCACCGACGCATCGCCGGTCGACAGGGCGGGCGTGCCGACGACCTGCGGCCGGCCGAGCGTCAACGTACCGGTCTTGTCGAGCACGACCCGGTCGGCTTCGGCCAGCCGCTCGAGCGCCGACCCGTCCTTGACGATGATCCCGGCGCGCATCAGCGACCCGGCGGCGACGACCTGTGCCACAGGCACCGCAAGACCGAGCGCGCAGGGGCAGGTGATGATGAGCACCGCGACGGCAACGAGGATCGACTGGTGCCAGCCGGCACCCGCGAGCATCCAGCCGACGAGGCTCGACAGCGCGAGCGCGTGGACGGCGGGGGCATAGAGGCGCGCGGCCCGGTCGGCGATGCGGACGTAGCGGGACCGCGACTGGGTCGCGGCCTCCATCAACCGGCCGATCTCGGCGATGACCGTGGCCGCGCCGGCCGCCTGCACGCGGACGGTCAGCGGGGCGTCGAGGTTGATGGTGCCGGCAAGGACCAATGTCCCCGGCCCTGCCTGCTCGGGCAGGCTTTCACCGGTGACCAGCGCCCGGTCGACCGACGACTGGCCCGCCTCCACGACGCCGTCGGCGGCGATGCGTTCGCCCGCCGCGACAAGGATGCGCATGGCCGGCGCAAGCGCGTCGACGGCGCGCCGCTGCGTCGTGCCGTCGGCGGCAATCAGGGTTGCTTCATGCGGGGTCGCGCGCATGAGGGCGGCGACGCTGTCAGCGGCGCGCGCGCGCATGACGCTGTCGAGCAGCCGTCCCGCGAGGAGGAAGAACAGCAGCATGACGGCGCCGTCGAAATAGGCGTGCTCGCCGCCCGTCGCGGTTTCGAACAGGCTGAGCGCACAGGTCAGCAGCACGCCGATCGAGATTGGCACGTCCATGTTGGTGCGCCCATGGCGCAGCGCCGACCAGGCGCTCGAAAAGAACGGCCGCCCGGCATAGGCAACCGCCGGGAGCGCGATCAGGGCCGATAGCCAGTGAAACAGGTCGCGCGTGACGCCGCCGGCCCCCGACCAGACCGACACCGACAGCAGCATCACGTTCATGGCGGCAAAGCCCGCCACGGCAAGCGCCCGGGCGAGCCTGCGGCTTTCGGGATCGCCCGACGGGCCCGCCGTCTCGTCGATGAACGGCTGCGCGGCAAAGCCGAGCCGCTCGATCGCAGCCTGCAAGGCGGCATCGCCGAGTTCGGGGACATGCTCGATGCGCACCCGCTTCTGCGTGAAATTGACGCGCGCGAGGATAACGCCGGGCAGCGCGGCGAGCCCGCCTTCCACCTTGGCGATACAGGCGGCGCAGCGCAGGTCGGGTATCGTGAAGTTGCTCGTTTCGGCCGGAACCGCGGGATCGAGGACGGCAGGCGCCGTCACGAGCGGATTTCGTCGTCGAAGGCCGCGGACGCATCGCCATGGACGACATCGATATGGAGCAGCCAGCGGCCGGCGGGCAGGCTTTGGACGGATCGCGCACCGCCGTCGCTCTGGGTAAAGGTGAGGCGGACCGGTGGCAGCGCGCCGAGCGGATGGATCGCGGTCGCCACGACGCGCGCGCCGATGAGCGGTCCGGCATGCGTTGCGATGGCGATCACGACATGGCGCGACGCATCGGCCGAGACGCGCGGGTGCCAACCCAGGGCCGCCTGCCGGCGCGCCTTTGCCAGCCAGCCATTGTATTGCTGGCTGGCGACATAGCTGTTGTCGACAACGGTCCCGCCGAACGTGCCGATGGCAAAGCGCGCCATGGTGATGTTCACGCCGATGACGACCGAAAAAAAGGCAATCAGGATCAACGCCATGTGCCAGCCCGTGAAAGGACGCGTCATCATTCATTCTCCTCGGGGCGCTCGAATACGCTGGCATCGCGGGCCATGCCGCCCTCGCTATCGGTCGCGCGCACGGTGAAGCGCACATCGGTGCGCTGGTCGCCCCGCGCGGGCGCCGCGACAAAAAGGCGCAGCTTGACGACCTGATCGGCGTCGGCGGTGACGGCGAGCCTGGTTGCGCTGCCGCGCCGGTTCGCCTCGTTCCACAGGACGGCGCCGGGCAGGCCCGACAGGGCAACCTCCATTCCGCGGGGCCGGTCTTCCATGTTGCGGATGCTGACGGTGTAGCTGTTGCGGATCGATCCGTCCGACAGGCGGACCCACACCGGATTGCGGTCGCGCTGGACGGAGACGTCGATCCGGTCCCGCGTGCCCAAGGCGAACAACATGCCCAGGCCGATCGCCGCCCAGATCGAGAAATACGCGATCGTACGGGGCCGGAAGAGCCGCTTGAGCGGCGTTTCCGCAGGCAGGCCTTGCCGGGCGAGCGCCGTATCGATCGCGGTCGCATAGCCGATCAGGCGCGGCGCCCGGTCGAGCTTGATCATCACCTCGTCGCAGGCGTCGATGCACAGGCCGCAGGTGATGCAGCCGATCTGCGCGCCCTCGCGGATGTCGATGCCGGTCGGACAGACGGCGACACAGGCGTTGCAATCGATGCAGTCGCCGGTCGCGGCCCTCAGCCCGGTGTCGAGCATGCCGACCGCCCGCTTCGTGCCATGGCTGCGCGGTTCGCCTCGCCAGTCCTTGTAGGTCACGATCAGCGATTTTTCGTCGAGCATCGCCGTCTGGATGCGCGGCCAGGGGCACATGTAGATGCACACCTGTTCGCGCATGAAACCGCCCAGGACGAACGTCGTCGCGGTCAGGACGCCGACAGTCATATAGGCGACCGGCGCCGCCTGCCCGCTCCAGAAGTCGCGGACGAGCGTGGGCGCGTCGGCGAAATACATGATCCAGGCACCGCCGGTCCAGAAGGCGATGACCAGCCAGATCGCCCATTTCGTCAGCCGGCGGGCGAGCTTGTCGACCGTCCAGGGGGCGTTGGCGATGCGCAGCTGGGCGTTGCGGTCGCCATCGATATAGCGTTCGACATGCTGGTAAAGGTCGGTCCAGACAGTTTGCGGACAGGCATAGCCGCACCAGGCGCGCCCCACGGCCGAAGTGACGAGGAACAGTCCGATCCCGGCCATGACGAGCAGCCCGGCGACATAATAAAATTCGTGCGGCCATATCTCGATCGCGAACATGTAAAAGCGCCGATGTGCTAGATCGACGAGCACGGCCTGATGCGGCGCATAGGGGCCGCGGTCCCAGCGCAGCCAGGGCGTGACGTAATAGATCGCCAGCGTCACCGCCATGATCGCCCATTTCAGGCGACGGAAAGGCCCGTCGACCTTGCGCGGGAAAACCCGCTTGCGCGCTTCGAAAAAGGGCTCCGGCGCCGTCAGTTCGTTAGCGTGGGCCATGGGTTGCAACATTGGCGGCCGCCGTCTGCACCGGCGCGGGCGTTGCTTCGCCCCCGCCGAGCGAATGGACATAGGCGGCGAGCATCTTGACCGTGACAGGATCGAGACGCGGCCCCCAAGCCGGCATCACGCCGTAGCGGGCATTGGTGATTGTCGTCGTCAGCGTGGCGCGGTCGCCGCCATAGAGCCAGATGCGGTCGGACAGGTTCGGTGCGCCGACGGTGCGATTGCCCTTGCCGCCGTCGCCATGACACACGACGCAATTCTGCGCGAACAGCGCGGCGCCATTCTGCGAAGAAGGCGACGCGGCTTCAAGGCCCGACAGGGTGCGGACATAGCTGACCAGATCCTGGATCTGCGCCGGCTGCAGGATGCCATCGCGGCCGAAGGCCGGCATCTGCGACATGCGCGTCGCATCATTGCCCGGCGCGCGGATCCCGTTTTCGAGCGTCGTGTGGATCGCGTCGATATCGCCGCCCCACAGCCAGTCGTCGTCGTTGAGGTTGGGATAGCCCTTCGACCCGGCAGCGCCCGCGCCGTGGCACTGGACACAATGGACCTTGAACGCGGCGCGCCCGCCCTCTTCGGCTGCGTGCAGCAACCTGGGATTACCGAGCAGCCCCGCCATCGTCGTCGCGGCAATGGCGTTGCGTGTCGGGGCCAGCCGGCGCTGTTCTGCCGCCAGTTCCTTCGCCAGCTCGCCATGGCTCGACCAGCCGAGAACGCCGGGCGTTGCGCCGGTCAAGCCGGGCAGCGCCGGATAGGCAATGACATAGCCGATTGCGAAGACGATCGTCGCATAGAGCGTCCACAGCCACCAGCGCGGCATCGGCGTATCGAGTTCCTCGATGCCGTCCCATTCATGGCCCACCGTCGGCGTGCCCGTCTTGTCGTCGATGCGGTGTTCAGCCATGGTCGCCGTCCTCGTCGCGAAAGATGCTCATCGCTGCGGTCTCGTGATCGACGTGGGCGCGCGGGCGGAAGGTCCAGCCGGTGAAGGCCGTGAAAAGGACCCCCATCATCACCAGCCCCCAGCTGTCGGCGAAGGCGCGGAACGCGTCATAAGTCATTTCGCCTTTTCCTGCGGCTCGCCATTCTTGAAATCGACGAGCGTGCCGAGCGACTGGAGATAGGCGACCAGCGCATCCATTTCGGTCAGCCGCTTGGGATCGCCGTCGAAATCGCGCGCCTGCGCCTTGGGATAGCGCTTCAGCAGGTCGGCGTTGTCGGCGTCCGGGTTCGCCTGCCCCTCCAGATCGGCCGCGGCTCTGGCGAGATCGGCCTTGGTATAGGGCACGCCCACATCGATCAGCGCCTGCATGTGCCCCCGCGCGTTCGACACGTCGAGGTCGCGGTCGGCAAGAAACGCATAGGGCGGCATGATCGATTCAGGCACGACCGAACGCGGGTCCTTCAGATGCCCGACATGCCAGTCGTCCGAATATTTGCCGCCCACGCGCGCCAGGTCCGGCCCGGTACGCTCCGATCCCCACTGGAACGGGTGGTCGTACATGCTCTCCGACGCGAGGCTGTAATGGCCATAGCGCTCGGTCTCGTCGCGAAACGGCCGGATCATCTGGCTGTGGCAGCCGTAGCAGCCCTCGCGGACGTAGATGTCGCGCCCGGCCTGCTCGAGCGGGGTGTAGGGGCGCACACCCTCCACCTTCACGACGGTCGAGTCGATCCAGAACAGCGGCGCGATCTCGACGATCCCGCCGATGGCGACCGCGACGAGCGCGAACACCATCAGCAGCGTTACGTTGCGTTCGATCTTCTTATGGGCTTCGAGCCGGCTTGCCATGTGCGTCAGTTCCTATTCGGCAGCGACGAGGGGGACGTCGCGCGCGGCGTCGTGCCGGGTCTCGCCCATCGGGGTTTCGGTGCGCTGCTTGCCCGCGATCGTCATCCACACGTTCCAGACCATGAAGAAGGCGCCGATGAGGTAGAGCAGCCCGCCGGTGGCGCGGATCAAGTAATAGGGATGCATCGCCGCCACGACTTCGGCGAAGGAATAGACGAGGTAGCCGTCGCTGCCGTATTCGCGCCACATCAGCCCTTGGGTGATGCCCGCGACCCACATTGACGAGGCGTAGAGAACGATGCCGATCGTCGCGCACCAGAAGTGCCAGTTGACCATGCGGAGCGAATAGAGCCGCTCGCGGTGCCACAGGCGGGGCGCCATGTAGTAGATGGCGGCAAAGGTAATCATGCCGTTCCAGCCGAGCGCGCCCGAATGGACATGGCCGATCGTCCAGTTGGTGTAATGGCTGAGCGAGTTGACCGACTTGATCGACATCATCGGCCCTTCGAAGGTCGACATGCCGTAAAAGGCGAGTGCGAAGACCATCAGGCGGATGATCGGGTCGGTGCGCATCTTGTCCCAGGCGCCGTTGAGCGTCATCAGCCCGTTGATCATGCCGCCCCAGCTCGGCATCCACAGCATGATCGAGAACACCATGCCCAGCGTCTGCGCCCAGTCGGGGAGCGCCGTGTAGTGGAGATGGTGCGGCCCCGCCCAGATGTAGAGGAAGATCAGCGACCAGAAGTGGATGATCGACAGGCGATAGCTGTAGACCGGCCGTTCCGCTTGCTTCGGCACGAAATAATACATCATGCCGAGGAAGCCGGCCGTCAGGAAAAACCCGACCGCGTTATGCCCGTACCACCATTGGGTCAGCGCATCCTGCACGCCCGCAAAGGCGGAATAGGATTTCGAGCCCGTCCAGCTGACCGGCATCGACAGGTTGTTGACGATGTGAAGCATCGCCACGGTGATGATAAAGGCGAGGTAGAACCAGTTCGCGACATAGATGTGCGGCTCGCTGCGCCGCACGATCGTGCCGACAAAGACCGCCAGATAGCTGACCCAGACGACCGTCAGCCAGATGTCGACATACCATTCGGGCTCGGCATATTCGCGGCCCTCGGTGATGCCCATGACATAGCCGGTCGCGGCCAGCACGATGAACAGCTGGTAGCCCCAAAAGACGAAACGGGCGAGCGACGGGAAGGCGAGCCGCGCGCGGCAGGTGCGCTGCACGATGTAGAAGCTCGTCATGATCAGCGCATTGCCGCCGAAGGCGAAGATGACGGCCGAGGTGTGCAGCGGGCGCAGGCGGCCGAAGGTCGTGAATTCGGAATGGAGGTTGAGCAGCGGAAAGGTCAGCTGCGAGGCAATGACGAGCCCCACGAGGAAGCCGACGACGCCCCAGAAGACCGTGGCAATCAGGCCCCAGCGGATGACCTCGTCGTCATAGACGTCGAGCCGGGCGATCTTGTGCGGCGTCAGGCCGGCAAGCGCCGAATGGTCGGCGCTGACGAGCGTCCATCCGGCCGCGATCAGTGCCGCGATGCAGACAATGCCCATGTGCACGGCAAAGCCCGTGTCCGCCGCAAGGGCTACGCCCAACAGTGCGACCACCGCGGCCATAAACCATCCGCTCGCCTTGATTGCCGGGTCTAACATCGTGCTTCCGATTTCATTGTTCGTTCCTGCCGCCCTGTGCCGCCGGGGAGCGAACGCGGCATTGATGTGTGTCAAAGGTCGGCGTGCATCACCACATGGGGGATATACGCACGCGCGCTGGCAGCTCGTTGGCTTTGACGGGCACCAGGTACAGGCGAAGGAAGGCCCATCCTGCAGCGACGCTGGCGCCGAGCCGCTTGGCGATCCGGCGGACACCCTGTTCCTGCCGTGCCACTTCGAGCCGGACAGAGGCCCGGCGCATCGCTTCCATGGCGGCGCGGAAGCGCGGACTGTCCGTATCGAGGACAAGCGGGAAGGCCTGTCGGCTAATGGCCGTGCAAGTGTCGAACACCCGATAATCATAATCGGTGATGTCGAGGCCCATCGCCCGGTGCAGCGCCGGGCGCATATGGTCGCGGCAATACATCGTCGCGTAGACCGAAATCAGGAAGAAGCGGATCCACAGCCGGTTGATGCCGCGCGTCAGTTTCGGATCGGCGCGGATGATGAGCGCGATGGCCTCGCCGTGCCGGTACTCGTCGTTGCACCATTGTTCGAACCGGTCGAACAGGGGGTGGAAGCTGTGCTCGGGGTGCTGCTGCAGATGGCGGCAAATCACGATATAGCGGGCGTAACCGATCTTTTCCGACAAATAGGTCGCGTAGAAGATGAACTTCGGTTTGAAATAATGGTATTTCTTGGCCTTGGTCAGGAACGACAGGCTGATCGGCAGGCCGGCGTCCTTCAGGCTGTCGCGGATGAAGCCGGCATGGCGGCTTTCGTCGCGGGTCAGCAGCTTCATGAGGCGCCGGATGTCGGGATTCGCGGTTCGCCGGCCGATTTCGGAATAAAAGATGCACCCGGAGAATTCCGACGTCATCGACGACAGCATGAAGTCGATGAACTCCTCGCGGCCGTCGGGCGCGAGCGTCTCCACAATGCCGGTGAACTTCGCGCTGCGCCGGAAGTGAAGCCGGTTGGGATCGGCTTCCATTTCGGCAAGCAGCGCTTCCCACTCATCGCGCACCGGGTCGACGTCGATCCGGTCGAGCGCCGCAAAGTCGGTCGTGTAGAAGCGCGGCGACAGAATCGTTTCATCGACGACGCGCTGCTTGAGGGCATCGGTCGTCGGCATTGCGGCGGGCGCAGCGGTTATGGCCAGGGCTATCGCAGTCATCGCATCCTCCTCAGGAACCCACGTGACTGTTGGCATTCCCGAACGCGGCCGCATTGACTGAAATCAAATCGGTGATGGCGCGCGATCGAACCTTGTGCGTTGACCCGACCCGCCCCCCTGTGGCACTGCGCGCCCGACGATGGCTTGATCGACGGCCCGGCGGCGAAACCGCACCAAGATCAAGGTCCGGTCATCGGACGCGGGTGTAGCTCAATGGTAGAGCAGAAGCCTTCCAAGCTTACGACGAGGGTTCGATTCCCTTCACCCGCTCCAAATCTTTGGATTTGAATAATCTATTGATATAAATAGATAAAATCGTGCACTTTCCGCCTGTGTAGGATTTGTGTAGAAAAACTTTGGGAGTTGTCGCCGGCAGGTGGCGCAGAAATTTGCCGTTTTTTCTGACCCGATACCCGATGAAGAAGGCCAAAGCCTCCAGCACGGCGATAGATCGCTCAATGGTTTCCGCCGACAGATCCGATACCATTGGCCCGTTCACACCCCTTGAAATCACAAACCCTGTTTGATGTCTGGAATGTTGTGGACAACAGCCTGTCCGCTTCCAGCGATCGAAAGAGACAGGCCGTCGTTCGGGAATACTATTTCAGGGGCAAAAAAAGCTCCGCGATCGCCTCATGCTCCGGCACATCCGGGAAAAAGGTGTGGCGTTGGCAATATAGAGGAAAGTCTCTCGCGTCCTCGCCGCTGACCGGCAGCCAGTCCCGATAGAGGTACAGCGCGGCAGGCTCCAGATTGTCGGTGTTGCCGACAACGCGCAGCACCGCGCAGCGTCCGCCGGGGATCGTCCCGGCCTTGATCCGCTCGGACGTAGCCGCAATCGGCCGGTCGGTGCCGACGCACAGGTCGAGCCGATATTCGGCGGGTGGTGTGGTGCGTGGATCGGAATGGAAGACGTTGAAAGTGGGACTGGTTTTCGGGGACAGGCCGGTTTGCTTACGCCAGGCAATGAACCGTTGGATAGTAGCGCCGATCGTAGCCGGATCGCCGCGGTGCTCCATGATTGCCACTGGCGTCGGAGATATTTCGCGAATCGTCACATCGTCTTGGGTGAAGGTCTTCTGCATGAGCTTGCTCCTAGCGTTGTCGAGAGGCCCGAAGGCCGCAAGCCACGGCTCCCAATCGGGAGAGTCCCGGAACGACAATGGCGATTGCCCGATCCGTTGCCGAAAGGCGCGGGCGAAGGCATCCGGTGCTTCGTAGCCAGCATCCATCGCTATTTCGGTTACGCTTTGGGCGTCCCTGTAGGCTAACCGGTATGAAGCGCGCTTCATGCGGATGAGCTGGACATAGCGATGTAGAGACAGCCCGAAGGTTGCCGTGAACTGCCGGTGGAAATGGTATTTCGAGAACGCCGCGACGCCGCTTATCCCTTCCAAATCCAAATCGTCGCTGAGATGCTGGTCTATGTGATCCAGCACCCGCTGCATCCGGGCGTGGTAGTTATCAAGCGCCGCCCTCATCGTCCTGTCCTCCGTGGCGACACCAGCTAGGCGCTGCCGGACATGATGCGCTCGACCGATCTTGCGCTTTTGCACTGTTACAGAGCATCGCCAACGGCAGCTTACAGGCACGCTCGATTTAGGAATGAACGGCAAGATGTGGAGCGATGGCAGCCCTCGGTTTAAGGAGCGCGCGGCACCACAATAGGTGCAACAATATCTGAAGCCTCTGGGCGCTGCGGTCCCGAGTTGGTGTTTTGCCCTGCAATGACCTGCCATTTGCCATGCTGCCGACGAGCAACCAGCGTCATTAAACCATAACGCACCGGCGTCGCGGCGCCGTTGCTGTCTTTTTCCCCATCGATCCGCCAGCTCCAACGAACAAAGGCTAAATCGCCTCCAAGAAACCGGACGTTTTCAGCGAGCGGCGTAATGGTGGAGGTACCAAGGCGGCCGCTCAAAATTCGCGAATGGTACTTCGCAAAATCCGATTTTCCGTGCAGCCAAATGGCACCGACGTTCACAAAATCGACGTCGTCGGAAACCAGCTTGGCAAGTTCCTCGCCTCTGTGGGTAGCCCATGCTGCCGAGAATAACGCCGGAAGGCGCGCCACCGCTGCGCGATCACCGGTGGTTTGCGAGATGGCGGGGATCGCGCTGCTTGCAACCAACAGTGCTGAAGCAGCTATGTAGTGACGCATCAGCTGTCTCCGACAAAATGTTTTGAGGCAATATCATAGTGCACCTGAGGTCCAAACGCTGGCTAAAAACCTTGACGCGAGGCCGCCGACTGACCCAATGAACGAAAGGCAGGTTTGGTGCCTCGCAATGCGCGTAACCAACGTCCACAATGTTGGCGGCGACTGACAACGGTAGGCCCAGCAGCCATGGTTGATGCGGTGCTGCTCAGTTTGAGCGAGCATTCCGGAATAGAGGTCGTACGTCGACGTGTCGCCGTTCTTCATCTCAGATGTTCGGACAGCCAGATGGCGACCTCGGCGGCGGCGGGATCAACGACAATCGGGTCGTCATAGAAGCGTGTATGGAAAACGCCATCTACGATCAGCAGCCGCTTCTGCGCCGCCGGAATGAGATCGTGAATGTGCCGCGCTGCCGCTACGAGCCCGTCCGATTGCTCGCCGTGGACGATCAGGGTCGGCTTTGTCAGGCGCACCGCGTAGGCGTCGACGTCGAACGTCCACACCTCCGCGTCGCTCATCGTGGCGTAACGGTTCTCCCAGCGACTTGGCTCACCCCATTTCGCCGTCGTCCAAGGCTGATACCAGTCGTGGATCGGCGGCCACGGCAAACCTACTGACTTGTCGTTACTACTGACGACCGGCGTATATTCAAGGGTCCCACCGTCGTTAAACTTGGCTAGCGCTGCTTGACCGCGCGCGATGCGCTGGTCCAGCGTGGGTCCTCCTCCGCCGAAGAACCCGAGCAGATTTTCCCGGTATAGATACTGGCCTGACACGAGCGCGACGGCCCGGATCGCGCCGTCATCGACGGCGGCGGCAATCATCTCCGACGCACCCTGGCAAACTCCCAAGGCTCCAATGCGACCGGGATCGACCTCTGCCCTCGAAGCCAGCCATCGGACGGCTGCCCCAACATCTTCGATCTTGGCGGCGGGGCTTTCCAGCCGACGTGGCTCATCGCCGCTTTCCCCGGAATGCCGGGGGTCGAAGATCAGCACGGCGAACCCCTCGCGCGCCAGTCGAGTGGCGTATTGCAGCGGTGCCTGTTCTTTCACGAAACCGAAAGGGCCGAGCGCGACAACGCCGGGCGCGCGCTCCTTCACGTTAGGCAAGAAGAGCAGCCCGACGACCGTGACTCCCGCGCTGACGAAGGTGGTTCGCTCCACCCGATAGCCATGTGAGCCGGACGGTCCGGGTTTTGCATTCGTCATCGTTTTTACTCCTGAATCTCGGGAAGCAGCGCGCGTCTCGCATGCGAATGACAATGTGGTACCGGCCAGCAAAGCGAGAACCGATCGCCGTCGAAGATGGCCCGGCGCATCGGAACGCTGCGGCGGCAAGAAGTGCGTGAGCATTCGGCAAAGATGAAGGTTGACGCACGATAACTCCAATGCATTGATCGAATGATGGTTATGCATCCCAGCGAATTACGGCGTCTCGACCTAAACCTTCTGGTGGTTTTCCACACCGTTCTGGAGACGCGCAACGTCACCGCCGCCGCGCGTCGCTTGAACATGAGCCAGCCAGCGGTCAGCCGCGCGCTGACGCGGCTTCGCGCGCTGTTTCAAGACCAGCTTTTCGTGAGGGGCCCGCGGGGCGTGATTGCCACGCCTCGGGCCGAGAGCCTCTCAGAGATCGTCGTGCGGCTGCTTGCCGAAATCAGCGATGCGGTCGAGCGTCCGTCCTTCGATCCGGCAACGTCGGCTCGCGTGTTTCGAATTGCCACGACAGATTACGGCGCTCTTGCGGTGCTCGCGCCCGCGATCGCCAGCCTTGTTAGCGAGGCGCCGGGCGTGGAACTCGACATCGTCTCGCTCACCAGCTCATCGTTCAGCGAGTTGGCCTCCGGCAACCTCGATTTTACCCTTTACAGCGACGATCCCGTGCCCGCGAATCTTCGGCACCTGGTCCTGTTCGAAGAGGGGTATGCGACGCTGGTCAGAAAGAACCATCCTGCAGCAATGAACGCGCGCGATAGCAGGATATCGATGTCAGACTTCCTCGATAGTGGGCACATCCTCGTCAACGTAGCAGGCGGACGGTCGGGCGTGGCTGATGAGGCGCTGGCGTCGCTCGGCGTCGCTCGTCATGTCACGGTCTCCTTGCCGTACTTTTCAGCGGCGGGCGTCCTCGCAGCGCGGTCGGACCTCCTGCTCACGTTACCGTGCCGGGCGGCCGCCGGCCTGTCCGAGGAGCTCGGCCTGCTGATGTTACAGCCTCCCGTCGTTTTGCCGAAATTTGAATATCGTCTTCTCTGGCACCCCAAGAACGATGCGGACCCGGCAGCGGTATGGTTCCGCAGGAGGCTCAGCGAGACAGTCAGTTAGGATGAAGAGCGGTCAGCCCACGAGCCGAAAAAACGCTCACGCCAAAACGGCGTCGTAGAGCGCAGGACCGGTGATCGATGCGGCAAGCCTGCGAACGGCAGCCACGAATTCGAGCGATCCGGGAGCACGAAAATGTGACTCCAGAGTCGCCCGGTCGCTCCAGCATTCAAAAAAGACCAGGGTCAGCGGATCTTCGCAATCAAGTGCGACGCCGTGTTCGATACAACCCGCTTCGGTCCTTGATCGTCTGACATGGGCCAGTGCAGCTGCACGAAGCTCTTCCAGGCTGTCTTCCCGCGCCTGAATGCGTCCTGTTACGACTATCACTGATTTCTCCCGCGTGAGTTGCAAAGGCATTCAGCCGAACTTCCCCGCTGCTGCATCATGGCAAGTATTCCGCAGACGGCAAAAGCATTCTTGCGGCGTCCGAGGATCTGGCATGTCGCGCGAACCGGTCACGGTGGGATCATGCGGCTTTTGAGCTGAATGTATGACCGCTGTCGGCGTAAGCCGTTGGATCGAAGAACGGCTTCAATTTGGCGATGTTCGCCATCGCTGAGCAGCCGCGCGAACGTCGGCTTTGCCGTTTCCGACGCCTGAAATTTGGCAATCGACAAAAGGCCAGTTCCCGTCACCGACTCCGTCCTTGGCCATCTCGCACCGCATCTTGTCTCTGACGTTGCGCCCGTTTGTCCTTTTCTCGTTTCAACAGGGTGAGGCTCGCGTTCATACGAATGCGACTGGCATTGCTTTGATCGACATTGGCCTGCGCTATCGCAATCATCCTAGCGATGCTCTCGGTGGGATGATCGCCAAGTTCGCTCATCAATTGGCGGTCGTGGCTCGACATGCCGATAACCGCGCCGGACGGCCATCGCTCGATCATGGCGTCCATCACGCCCGCGTTGATGACATCATCTGGCAAGGCGTTTGGCGGCTTGCTGGCATAGTAGGTGCGCGTGGCGATCTCAGCGATGGTGCCAAGCGCCTCGTTCACTTGGGCTCGGTGCGCCGCAGCTTCTCTTTCCATTGCTTCAACACGCGCGGACAGCGCCGTCACCCCTTCTGCAATATCGGTCAACAGCCCCAAGAGTGGATCATCCTGCGTGTCGCTCATCGTCCTGGCCCTCCACGGTCGCGGTCGCGATCCTTTGTCCGGTCACGATCCCGCTCATCATCCTTACGCACCTGCTTGCCCAGTTCGGCCATGCGCGCGCGGAGACGGTGCGCTGCTGTATCGGTGCCGCGTTCCTGTCCCGGTTCCTTGTACGCATCGCGCTTGGCCTCCGGCGCTGCTGATGGTTCGCGCCCCAGCGCCTTGTCGAGACGGCCCCGTAAGGCCGCAATCCGGTCAGGGTCGGCCAATAGCCCGCGCGCCTTGGCAACCATATCGCGGGCGACCTCGCCGAACCGGAACTCGCGCCGCTCGGCAAAGCCGCGCGCGGCGGCCTCGGGGATCGGATAGTCGCTCGCCATGTCCTTCGATCGCTCACGCGACAGGGTGCGGACAAGCCTGCTCTGATCGGCAAAATCATCGCGGCCATAATGAAGCTGCACCCCGTCACGGTGGCGTGTGAGGCCAACATAGGCAGAATGGCGGTCCATCCCCGGCGTTGCCAATATGTGCGCCTGATCGACCGTCACACCCTGCGACTTGTGGAACGTAGCGGCATAGCCGTGGTCGATATGGGCATAGTCCTTGAAGTCGAAGGCCACACTGCGCCCGTCATCGGTGCGCACGGCCATGTGCCCGGGTGTCACTTGCTCAATGGTGCCAAGCGTCCCGTTCTTCACCCCCATGCCCCGCTCGTTGCGCAGGAACATCATCCGGTCGCCACTGGCAAACTGGCGCTCGCCACGTTCGGTCTTCACGTCCACGTCGCCACCTAGCTCGCCGCCATCGCGCAGCTTCTCACGGGCGGCGATATTGAGGTCGCGCACCTCGGCATTGGTGTGGGTGAGGATGATGCGGCTTTTTGCAGGGTCATTGGTGCGGGCTTGATCCCAACCCTCGACAAGCTCGGCGCGTGCATCCGCACGGGTCACGGCACCGTGAACCATGCCATGCTCGCCGTAGGCGTGGATGGCCTCGCCCGTCCGTCCGGTGGCAAGCGCGCGGGTTGCACCCCGCTGCCAGTCGTCGCGCTGGCGGCGAATCTCGGTAATCTCGACCGCGCCGTGGGCTTCGGCGAGTGAACGGAACGCAGCCCCCGCCTCGATGGCCTGCAACTGTTCGGGATCGCCGACCAGCACAACCTTCGCGCCCGCATCGCGCGCTGCTGACAGCACCCGTTCCATTTGGCGCGTCCCGGTCAGGCCCGCCTCGTCGATGACCAGCACGTCGCGTTCGCCAAGCAACTCACGCCCCTGCTTCCACTGATATTCCAAGCTCGCGATTGTCCGCGACGTGATGCCCGAACCGGCTTCGAGGTTTTCGGCGGCGATGCCCGACAGCGATGCGCCGCGCACATTATAGCCTTCGCGTTCCCAAGCATCGCGCGCGACGCCCAGCATCGCCGACTTGCCGCTCCCGGCATAGCCAACAACCGAGGCAAGATCGCGCTGGCCGGTGACATGATCGAACGCATCGCGCTGCTCGCCTGACAAGACCATCCCGCGCTCGGCTGCATTATCGAGCGCAGCGTGGCGATGCCGGTCGGCGACACCGTGGCGTTCGCTCGTTGCCAGCATCGACGCCGACAGGCCAAGCCGCTCCTCGACCGCAATCATATCGGCGCTGGTAAACCGGTCTTGGTCCTTCCCGTCCTTGCCCAAGGCAACAAGCTCGGGCGAGCCGCGCACCGACGCCATGACAGAATCGAACTGATCCTTGCCGTCACTGTGCCGGAACGCGAACTGGGCAAGGTCGCGCATCGTGAAGGTCGCTTGGGAATGGGTGATGGCATTCAACGCGATGGCCGGATCGGCGATGATTTTGTCGCCATTCTCGCGGGCGATCCGCATATGATCGTCGGCGCGCTCGGCATCCTCGCCGTTCATTTCTCTGCGGCTTCCGGCTGCACCAATCTTGTGCTGCGGTTCAAGCGGAATGCCTTGGGCTTCCAATGTCCGGTGATCGACCCGCGCCTCAAGGCCAAGCTCGGCCATGCGGGTGTTCACATGATCGGCCCAGTTCCCACGCCATTCCTGCAACAGCTCCTTGCTGTTCCAGTCGCGCTCCTTCTGACCAAAGCCGTCGGGGCCGACTTCGCGCATCGACAGCATAACATGGGCATGGGGTTTGGGGCTGCCATCGGCAGCCTTGTCCCAATGGACATTGAGGTCGGCAATCATGCCGCGCGCCACAAACTCGCGGGCGACGAAATCACGCGCCAGCGCGATACCCTCATTCTGATGCATCTCCCTAGGAATCGCGAATTCGACATCGCGGGCAAGCTGCGCGTCCTTCCTGACCTCGCCCGCCTCGACCGCATTCCAAAGAGTTTCGCGGTCGGCGAGCCGTTCCGGCGCGCCTTCCGGCAACATGATCTCGGAATGCACGACACCGGCCTTGCTGGTGAAGTCATGGTCGCGGCCAAGCCGGTCGTCGGTCAGGCGCTCGGCGGCGCGATAGGCAGCCGATGCAACCGCGCTTGAACCATTGGCGCGACTGACAACTTTGGCAGAGAAATGGTAGATCGCCATGACACTGCGAAGCTCTCACTTACAAGCGACGTTGGCAACAACGTATAAGCGCGCACTTAAAATCTCTACGCTATTTTGGCGTGACTTGATCTTTTATTCTGAAGCGCAGATGCTCAGCCATGTCGGCGAGCAGGTTTAGCTCATCAAACATACGTTTTTCGAGGATGAAAAGCGATGCGTAAAGTGCGCGATTACGATGCTGAACTCAAAGCGCTCGGGGCGAAAGCACGGGCTCTGAAAGCCCGCAAGGTCGAACAACTGGGCGGCCTTGTTGCAGCCACCGGTGCTGACATCTTCGATGCCGAAACGCTTGCCGGTGTCTTGCTCGATGCTGTTGGATCAGACGACGCTGCCGCAAAGGAGGCATGGGCATCGAAAGGTGCCGCCTTCTTTCAACGACGGGCGCGAAAGGTTAGCGGCACTGCTGGCGGCGACCGATCAGGCGCTAGTTCGGAACCAGGCAGCAGTCCGGCGGGCTGAATCCGGGCAACGCCGGTTCGATACAAGGGAGTGGGTCGTGGAACGACGGGAGCGAACACGACACCTCATCGGACTTGGCGGACTCATTCAAAAATCCGGGCTCGTCGATCTTGTCGATGACGACCGTGCCACCCTGTATGGTGCGATGCTCGATCTCGCTGAACGCGTTGGAAGTGAGGACGGCGCGAACGCGCTGGCGCTGTGGAAGCGGCGCGGCAAGCGGGCGTTCGATGCCGAGGGTGAAGCCGTGGCATCATCCGATTCGATCGCCGTGAAAGGCTGACCAGCAATGCAACAGGTGCTCGGTGTCATCTTCTTTTTCTTCATCGGGCTACTCGTGTTCCTGTGGAATCTGTCGCCACAGCATGGGTATTTCTGGCTCCTCATTATCGGCGGCATCGGGCTTTGGCTGGGGTCGATCTTCCTTAAAGTCGCTTTTAAGCGCCGCGATACGACGCTCGGGTCTGCGCAGTTCGGGTCGCGCCGTGACCTGAAGGATCTGGCGACAAACAGCGGCGATCTGCTGATCGGACGGTCGGCGCAAACCAAGAAATTGCTGCGCTACGATGGCGCTGCCCATCTGCTGACCATCGCCCCGACGCGCTCGGGCAAGGGCGTCGGCACGATCATCCCCAATCTGCTGACCGCCAATCGTTCGGTCGTCTGCATCGATCCCAAAGGGGAAAACGCTCGCGTGACCATGCGTCAGCGCGAACGCTTCGGGCCGGTGCATTGCCTCGACCCGTTCGACATCTCGGGGCGGGCCACTTCGCGGTATAATCCGCTCGACCGGCTCGATGCCGATAGCCTCGATCTGGCCGAAGATGCGATGACGCTCGCCGATGCGCTGGTGTTCGACGAGGCTGAAACCGAAGCCCATTGGAACGAAGAGGCCAAAGCCCTCATTTCGGGCATCATCCTGTATGTCGTCTGCCACGATGATGCCGCCCACCGAAACCTGACCAGCGTTCGGGAATATCTGACGCTGGCCCCTGATGACTTTACCGCGCTGCTCACGGTGATGCAGGCCAGTGACGGCGCGGGCGGGTTGATTGCGCGCGCCGCCAACCGGTATTTGAGCAAGTCGCACCGCGAAGCGGCGGGGGTGCTGTCGGGCGCACAGCGGCACACCCATTTTCTTGACAGCCCGCGCATCGCGCAAGTGGTGGGTGGTTCCGATTTTGCCTTTGCTGATCTGAAGGACAGCGTGGCGACGGTGTTCCTGATCCTGCCGCCCGACCGGCTCGATACTTATTCGCGCTGGCTGCGCCTGTTGGTGGCGCAAGCCATCAACGAAATGGCGCGGTCGGCGGCCAAGCCGCCGCGTCCGGTGCTGTTCCTGCTCGACGAGTTTGCCGCGCTTGGACGGCTCCAGCCGGTCGAGCGCGCGATGGGTCTGATGGCAGGATATGGCTTGCAACTCTGGCCGATCTTGCAAGACATCCACCAGCTGCGCAGCCTCTATGGCAAAAGCGCGGGGACGTTCCTGTCCAACGCAGGTGTCCTCCAGGCTTTCGGGGTCAATGATTATGATACCGCCGACATGCTGTCGAAGACGATGGGCCGCGAGACCATCACCTACGACACCGGCGGGCAAAGCGAGAAAGATGTGATGCTTCAGGACAAGGACCGCACTGTAAGTACGACCCAGCACCTCGCCGCCCGCAATCTGATGGACCCGAACGAAATCATGAAGCTGCCGCCTGAAAACCTGCTGCTCATGCGCGTCGGCGAAAATCCGCTAATCGTCCGCAAGCTGCGCTATTATGATGACAGGGAGTTTACAGGGATGTTCGACGCCGCGTGAGCGGCGGCGATGGTCATCGGCCCGACCTCTGGCGAGGCCGGGCCGTCGCGGTCAGTCGGCCGCGTTCCAGATGATCGCAAAGCGATTGTCGTCGTTGCCGGGTGCGCGCCCCAAGTTGGCGTAGAGCCGACGCGGCCCGAACTCGGGCGCTGCGAGGCTCAGCGACACATAGTCGCGACCGGTCGCTTCCGAGCGGCGGTTCCACGCCGCACCGATCTCGACGCCGCCTGCAACGACGCGGTAGTCGGGCTGAACGTCGTTGGCCTTCGTCGCATTGGGGACGATCTCGATGTCGGCCTTGATGGTGAGGGTGTTGAGCTGGCCCTTGAACGAGCCGGTATCGGTCCGTGTGACATATCCGATGGTAGCCATGTGCGTCTTCCTTGATCGTGACCGGAACCTGTTCCCGGCGACGCCGACCAAAAATGGACGGGACAAGGTGCCTTCGAACCGAAGGCGGGAACGCAGTGGCCGACCAGAAGACGACGCTATTTTGGGCCGCGAGGAGGGCCGAAGGCCTGGGGAAAATGGCGGTGTCGCATGGTTTTGAAGGCGACGACCGGCCATAGGTCAAAGCGTCAATGCCGGGATGGGAATGCGGTTACCGAGAGGAATATCTGGGCGCGGGATAGTGGATATTTACCCCGCAACCGATCGTCCGCTATTCAGCGCTCGACCCTTCGTCGATCAAATGGCTTCGACACACCTCGTCGACCAAGGCCAACAAGATCGTGACCCGCTCGCCGAGCCAGGTGAGCTCTTCGTCGGTGATCGCATAGTGCGGGCTATACCGCGCGTTAATATAGGCCTGTCGCAACAACTCGAAGCAGCGCCGCTCGAACTTTGTGCCGCGCGCCCATGCCTCGATCAGGGCAGGCGCGATCTGTTCGCATTGCGACCGCAGGAAATTGAGCCGGTGCGACTTGGGTGAGTATAAGGTCATGACCAACAGCGCACAGTGGTAGGCGCGCTCCGTCGCTTGATGCAGCAAGAAAGCCGCTTCGTTCGGGCGATTCCTGCTGATGTTGTCCATCGCATTCTGAAGGAAGGTCTCGGCGCTGGCGAACCAATCGTCGAAATGCTTTTGCGCCTCTGCCTTGGCGTCGTCGGGCGGCAAGATGCGCGGCGCGGCGAAGGTAAAGCCATCGGCCTCATACAGCGCGACGCCCTGTTCGACGATATCGACAAAGAACGGACGCCCGCGCTCGAGCTGGGCGTTCACATCGGTCAGCGTGTGAGCGATGAAGCTGACCGGCGCGGCCAGCGACTTGTTGATCGTCACGTCGCGCATCAGCCGGTCTTCAGCTGCCGACCAAAACTCGAACTCGGCGAGACGCTCGTCGTTCACGACGATCAGGATGTCATAGTCCGACTGATAGCCGCCGACAGGGTCCGACACCCAGTCGCCCCGGGCGTAAGAGCCGTAAAGGACGATCTTGAAAATACGGCCCTGTTTTTTCCACTTGGTGGTGCCGGTTCGCAGCGCGGCTTCCAACTCCTCGAATAGCACGCGCACAACGTGCGCCAGCTCGCGCTTGGCCGTTAGCGGCAAATGATCGAGTTGGTCGCGCATCCAATCTTCCTAGCGGCGCATGGTGCGATTGCACAATCGTGGGTCTCGGGGTGACGAAGGCTCGGCCTTACGAAATGCTCAACAATCCCGCGACGAGCCATGCCATATCTTTAGGCAACGTCGCCAGAAGTTCGCGCTGCTGGGTGGTGTTTCTGCCGCCCCATTCAATAACCTCGGCAAATGATCGACCACAGCCGCGACAGCGATGCGCCCATATATAGAACGTGCATGGGCTGCTGCATGGCGATTTCTGAATATCGGTCATGGGATCACCAATACCACAGACTGACATGCCTCAACGTATGACCGAGATTGGTGGGGAGCCGACTGGCAGCATTTGCGCTAAAAGTTCGAAAAGCAGACCCTCTAGTGGTATCACACCGTTCGGAAGTGACAGACACAGACGGGTATGCATATTCGACGACCTGTCGGTTATGCGCGCAACCACCTTAAGCAGTGGCTGAAGCGACCTATTCCGAATGTGGAAGTCGGCACCGTTTCGATATCAAGCCGTCCGTCGCTCAGCACGAATGATCGAACGAGGTCAGTGCCGATCCAACGTGGGTCCGACGCTGCATCGACAGCATGGACGACTGTGTTACCGACGATCCGGTAGCGCCCGGAATACGAGATGAATCGCGAGCGCTGAGGTGCAAGGTCGGGGGACGAGCCTTGCCACTGGGGCGACTGGAGGAAAGCCGCCATATTGCCATCGGCAGCATAGATCAGCCGACCGCTCGCTTCCTTCGTGAACGGGTAGGAGACGGTGCCTTCTGCGCTCGCAGTCCATTCGACAAGACGCCAGGTGCCAATCAAATTGGCATTTCCACAAGCGCTGGAGTTCATGCTTTTACGCTGAAACGGTTGCGGGCGGTTTCGAACATTCCAATCGTCCAGCACACCGGGCAACCGCGAAACGCGACGAGCGCCACCGCCCCCAGCGCGAGCGACCCTGCAACGGCCGCACCACCGGGTTCTCGACCGACGATGATGGCGGCGGCGATAGCTGCGATACCGACGATGCCGCGCAGCCCGTGTTCGATGAGCGATTTACTGGCAAACATAGCTAGCTTCCTATCGTAACAGATATTCGCGGAGCAGTGCGCGGCCCCGGTGAAGCCGTGCCTTGACGGTTTCGCAGGTCGTATCGAGCTGCGCGGCAATTTCGTTGATCGTGAGTTCCTCGACATCGCGTAGCAGCACCACCTCGCGATACTGCACCGGCAGCGACTCGATCGCGTGCGCGAGATCGATGCGGAGATCGTGCAGCGGCGTGTGCGCGAGGCGGCGATCGAGTTCGATCGCCTCCCGGTCGAGCGGCGCGCCGATCACCAGCCCGGCCAGATGCCGGCATTGCCGCTGAACGATCGTGAACAGCCACCCCGAGATGGCCGCTGCCTGTCGCAGCGCCGACACGCGTCGGTAGAGGATGATCAGCGTTTCCTGTACCGCGTCCTCGACGTCGCTGCTGGTCCGGCAAGTCCGCCTCGCGTAGCGCCGAATGTCGGACTGCGCCGAAGAGAGCAGTGCGGTGATCGCCTGAGGGTCGCCACCCGAAGCGGCAGCGACCAGTTCATGCGAGATGCGCGTCACGGGAGCGTCTTGCGTCCCGCGACCGCGCAAGCCGGGCAGTAGCCGACAAAGCCCGTCAGAAGCGACACTAGGCCGACGGCAGCGATGGCATAACCGACCGGCATGCCCTTCAAACCGATCAACCCGCAGGCGATCATCAGGATGCCAGCGACGAGCCGAATAACGCGCTCGGCTCCGGGTACATTCTTGCGGTAGAACATCGTCTTCCTCCCCCGTCGAAATGACGGTTCAACAGCAAAGAGGGCCGGGAGCCGCATAACGGTTCGCTCGCGATAAAAGAAATATCGCCGGATCAGTCCGAACCGTTTTCTTCCTTACGCCTCTCTTACCATTGCAGTCGGCATACCGCCGATGAGCGGAGGATAATCCAAATGGTCCATATTTTCTTTAAATCATCGGCAGTCGCACTCGGACTAGCCTTGGCGTCCTTCGGGACGCCCGCGCTTGCCGGCGAGTTCGCACCGATTTCGATGGCGGCATATCAGGCAGCCGTCGCCAAGGGGCGGCCAATCATTTTCCATATTCGCACCAAGGACGGCCCGGTCTGCAATGCGCAGCACCAGGTGCTGGTTCGACTGATGGAAGAGCCGACCTTTGCTGACTACATCGTGCTCGAAGCCGATTTTACCGCCAATGCTAATGCCGTAAAAATGATGCGTGTCGATCTGCCAGCGACGCTGATCTTCAATCGCGGGGCGACCGAGCTTGGTCGGGCAACGGGTATCACCGATGAAGCGGCTATTCGTGCACTCGTCACGCAAACCGTCGCTAAATGAATCCAATTCAAGCCGGCCCAACGGGTCGGCTTGAACGATCATCCCCCACTTGTGGTGGTATAAACGGTCGGTTTTGACGCCAGCGATAGACCCAAGCTTTTGCGCTACCTGCAAAAAGTCAGATTTTCTGTGTCAACCAATGTCAGCTTTCAATACCATTAGCATCGCGCTGGGACGACCGAAAAGTTGTCGGTTCGAGGCTTCGTAAGTCTGCATTGCGTCTTGGCGCGAAGCGGCTGACCTGCCTATCCTTCGCGCGTATCGGCACGGCAGCTATAAGCTGCCGTGCCGATTTTCAGGTGGGTCGGAACGACGGGCCTGCGCCCTTCCCACAGGGACGGGCCGCGCGAACACTTGAACAGGAACACGAGGGCGGGCCACTTGGCCCGCCCTCTCGATCATCAAGCCGCTTCCTGCTCCTCGAACTCGACGGCTTCGCCGTCCTCATCGCCTTCGTCCTCATCGTCGAACGCGGGGCGCTCCGCCGCGACCTCGGGTTCCGGCTCCGCTATCACAAGCGCGGGCGGCAGCCATCCGCGCCCTGCCATCCGCTCGGCGGCGGCTGCGGCAAGTTCGCCCTTCTTCATCTTCGCGCAATTGTCGGCGGCAGCCTTGCCCAGCACCTCGGTCATGATCTTGGCGATCACCGGCTTTTTGAGCCGGTCGTAAAAAGCGACTGGCGCTTGCCACTTGCTGACCATATTGACGCCAGAGGCGAACGCGATCTGGTCGAACCGCTGGTGGCGACGGTCGCGGCGCATCCCCGACGACTGCCCTCCGTTGATCTGGCGCGCGACAAGCAACGCCAGCAACCGACCCTTGGCCTCGGCATCCATCGCCCGAATGGCCGCGAACCGATTGACCTCGGGCAGTACGGCGAAGTCGCTGCCGCCGATCTCATCGACCGATGCGATCTCGGCCATTGTCATCATGTCGTCGGGAACGCCAGCGTTGAAGCCTTCCAGTCGCAACGACAGCGGTGAGTAGTAGGACGGTTCGCGGTGGATGCCCTGCCCGACAAGGCAATCGAGCAAGATGTCGAGCGCCAGCGCGGGATTGGTGGCAACCGCTTCCTGCACGGCCAGCGTCTTGATCTTCGATAGCGTCTCGATCAGCGACCCCGAATAATCGGGCTTGATGGCGAGTGCATCGCCGGTGCCGCCTTTGGCAATCCGCTTGGTGCGGATGGCCTTGGCCTCGATCTCACCGCCATTGCCGACGAACAGCACCATTGCGCTTTCTGCCTTCTGCGCGTCGGTGAAAACGCACAGGCGGTTATCGAGGATGCGGGCTTCGCGCTCCAGACCGCTGAACACTCGGTCGCCCCATTGATTGCCCTTGCCGAGTTCGGCTGCCCGCGCGTCGGCTGCCTCCTGAATGCGGGCGCGCTCGGCCTGTTCGGCTTCGGTCGGCTCACGCTTCCCTTCGGCGTGGACAGTGACAAGGTTGTAATAGTCATCGGGCCGTTCGAGCGATGCCCGAACATCGCGCCAACCTTCCGCGCGATAGCCCGCTTCAACCTCGGCCATCTTGGTGGTGGCGAGCGTTTCGACAAGTTCGGGGGCGTCGGCGTAACCGTCGCCACCTTCCGCGAACAGGTCGGCAGTGATCGTCCCGCCCGCTGCGGCATAGGCATCATGCCCGACGAACAGGAACAGGCTGCTCGTCGTGCCGATCTTCTCTTCGGTCAGCATCCGCCGGATTTGGTGCCCGCTGTTGCCGAACCGCTTCAACGCCTCAAGCTGACGGTCGTGATCGTCGGTCAGCGTCAGTGCCTGTGCCGCCTCCATGCCGATCTTGTCATGCGCCAGACAGATAAGGGCGTCGGGATGCAACGCCGACAGCCGCAGCACCTTCTTGACGTAGGACAGCGCCACGCCGAACCGCGCCGCAATATCTTCGGGTGACTTCCCGTCACGGTGGAGATCGCCATAAGCGATCACCGCATCGGCAACGTGCATGTCCTCGCGTTGGACATTTTCGGCCAGCGACAGTTCGACCGCTTCGGCCTTGTCGCGCACGTCCACGCTGACCGGATGGCTGGCAGGAATCGCCCTGGCCTTCTCAAGCTGCTTGAACGCATGGTAGCGACGGCCTCCGGCAGCGACCTCGAAGCGATTGCCCTCGGCGTAAACGACAAGATTTTGCAACTGGCCGTGCGCCAGCATATCGGCGGCAAGCTGGTCGATGGCCTTGGGCTTCACGCGCCGCACGTTGAGCGGCGACAAACGAAGTTGCGAGAGTTTCACGGTCTGTAGGGTCATGGTCGTAATCCTTCATTGAATGGTGGTCGGTCAGAACATCTCGATCTGGTTTCGCATCGGGTCCCAAAACCCGACGTCGAGCGGACGCTGTTCACGGCGGGGCTGCATCGGCTGCTCGGCAAGCCAGCCAAGCCGTTCGCCCATGCTTACGGGTGCGACGCCCGCCATCATGATCTGATCGGGGTCGGGGGCTGCGACGGTAGGCAGGTCTTTGCGTTTCACGGGCGTCCCTCCGCTCAATATTCATCGGAAAGCATGATGGTCAGGACGCGTCGCGTGACGGCAGGGTCTGCCGCGTCGTCGCTGGCGAACTCCATCTGCCAGTCATAGTAATCGAGTTTCCAGAAAACCCGTTCGCGCTCGTCCTCGCGCAATCGCGGGCGCTGCGTCGTCCAGCGACCGCAAACAAGCTGGTAGATCGACCCGAAATCCCGCTCGCCGTGTGGGTCGTTGTCGTCGTCGAAGGCGTCGAATGTCTCGATCAACTCGCGGACACAGGACTGATCGACCTCGGGCAGTGAACGGAACCCGACTGTCGCAACAGCGGTGCAAGCAACCCCCATCGCTTGCCGTGCCTGATCGTTCAAACGGGCGATGCGCGATGTCTGTTCGCGGGCTGTGCAGAGGGCGGCGCTCACTGCACCCGCCCCTGTGCAACGGTGGCGCGACGCGCGTGGCGCTCTTCGCAAATCAGGACCAACGCCCCGAAATCCTCGCGCTCGCCAAGCCGGTCGGCGATCTTACGAACACACTCCAGCGGCAAGCCGTTCTCGTTGGCAATGTCGCGCAAATAATCGTCACGGGATTCTGCGCCACAAGCGCGATACCCCAACAGCAAATCGGTCATCTGAAACCTTCCTTCCCTCGGCAGAAAGCCGCACTGGCTGCGACATGCGGCCTGCCTTCCGGCGAGGATGGGAGGGGGAGGGAAAGCTGAATCGACGCCCTGGCGCGGGCCAGCGGGCGCGCAGCGACCGCCACTCGGGGGCGGCTATTCTGCTTTGGGAACGAGAGGGCAAAGCCCTTGGTGTTCCCACCCAATCAGAAAAATGGAGCCGTCAGGCTCCCTCACTCACAGATAACGAAGCCGGCAGGCGTTCCAGCCGCCTAGCGGCACCAACAACGGCACCCTTGCACGGCGCGACGCCGACGGACGCCCTGCGGCGGCTAGCAAGACCCTGGCGGTCGTTGCGCGCAGCGCAGCCCCGGCAAAGGGACGCAGCGCAGACCGATCGCGGGCGTCCGGCAAGGAGAGAGGCAAGAGCGCCAGCGGGTCAGCACAAAGACGCTGCGCCCTTAGGAGCGAAGCGGGACAGAGCGCGACCTTAGACCCTCCCGCTCATTTGCCCGGCCTACCCGGGTTCCCTTCCCCTTGCGCCAGCGATCGTCACCGAAAGGCCGAGACGCCGCGGGCGGCTCGGTGGAGCGCGCCCGCGCAGCCAGGCTTGCGGAATAGAGCGCGGTGCGGATCTGTCCGCAGGCGTCGAAAAACATTGTCAGCAAGCAACCACAGGCAATGGAAGCGAGACCCAACGTATCATGCAACCAAACATCAACACGTTTCGTTTATTTCAGTTGTTGCACTTATTGCGATTGTCGTATATTTGCACGTCAGAGATAGAAGGAGCAGAAACATGGGTTCGTTAGCTGTAAATTTTGAAGAGCTGCACGAGCCCAGCACCGAAGATATCGCCGCTGCGAGCACCGCCGCGCGTGCGATGTCGCGGCTGGATCGTGGCAGCCCGTCGATTAGCTTTGTGCCGCAGCCTGCTGATGGCGACGCAGTGAACGTCGAGCCGATCAGCCTGCCGATGAGCATTTTCCGGATGATCGTGAACATGCTGGTCGAGATGGGCAACGGCAACGCTGTCGCTATTGTGCCGGTCAATGCCGAACTGACAACGCAGCAGGCCGCAGACCTGCTCAACGTGTCGCGTCCTCATCTGGTCAAGCTGCTCGAACAGAATGCGCTCAGTTACAGAATGGTTGGCACGCACCGGAAACTCAAAGCCCGAGAGGTTCTGAACTACCGCATGAAAACGGCTTTTGCGCGCAGCGAGAGCCTCAAGAAAATGGTCGCGTTGGACGAAGAGCTCGGCCTCTACGACGACGAACCCGTCGGCTCGAAGGATTGATCGATGCTGGTCGGGCGATACTCGGCGCTGCTTGACGCCAATGTGTTGGACCCGCCATTTCCGAGGGGTGCAATGGCGCCGAAAGCCCACCCTTATCAGTTACCCACTAAGAAAACTGGCAATTATCCCCTTTGGACAAGTAGGGTGAAGGGGCCTACAGCATGTAGCTTCGAGCTGCTCAAGGGTGAGTCGGCGGGGGCGTGCGGATGCTGCTTTTCCAGAGGTTTATCAAAAACGGACTCGTTCGGCTTAGCGCAGCGCTGCTTTTGGCGCTGTGGGTCGTTGACCAAGTGAGCAGGGGCTTCACCGTTTGGGATTGGGTCCAACACTGGCGCGATGCGTTGCAGTGGGTTCATTCCGAATATTTCATTTGGGCAGTAGCGTTTACAACCGTGGGCACAATGGCTTGGGGCGTCAGGCAGGTTATCAGAGCTGAGAAAGAAACTGCGCCGAACCTTGAAGCGGTCCTCGCTGCCGAAGCTGATGCGCGTGCAAAAGCACTGGAAGGCGTCCATGCGCTTGCCAAGTATTACTTCGACGAACAGCGCCACAAGTCGCTTGCAACGCAGTTGGATGATTATGAGAGTAAGGTTCAAACTTACGCCGATGTCGTGGATCAGTTTACCAGTGGTGGGGTGCGCGCTGTCGATCCCATGCAACCCAATCACCTTGGGGGGCTTACTTTTACATCCGCTACAAATGCCATGCAGCCCCTAGGACAGCGTTTCGCGGCAGACGGTGTGCATCAACCAACGATGCAGCATCCTTCGCCTCACCTTGACGCGCACCCTCCTGCAAACGGTGCCCCGGTGTTTCTTGGACACATGGTGCATACATTTGACCCGGCTCAAAACAAATCGTTCATTGACAACCATCTGGCCAATGTGCGGCTGATGCAGAAACACGTGTTTGACATGCGCCAAGCTTTTCAGCGTCAATCCCAAGCCCTCGCAACGCAACAAAGGAATATGGAGGCAAAACTTGTCCCGCAGCCCTGAAGGCGACCGCTTCGACCGCCTCTTGTCCGCGATGGCCCCGCCTATCGCGCGAAAGACACCATCAGACGATCAAGCATCGCAGATGGAGCAGAGCGCATGTTCCAGCGATACTCAAATTCAGCCAGATACTTCGGAAGGTGACGCGGACTCACATGAATATGAGTCCCGTTGATGCCGCGCTTTAGGTGCATCCAGAAGCCTTCAATGCCGTTCACGGTCGAACCCGACTTCGACACATATTGCCCCGCCGCATGGTTCGTCGTGCGATGGTAATAACCCATCGTGCTCAAGCCGCCGTAGGCAAGATGCTCGTCGGTGTGGACGGTCGAGTGCCGCTTCACGGTGTCACGAATGATGGGCAGGAGCGTGCCGCTGCGACGGTTAGGAACGACCTGCGTTGCAACGCTACCGCCACGTTCCATCATGCCGAAAACCACGGTTTTGCCCGCGCCGCCCATTGCGCCGCGCTCGTATCCGCCGATGAAAGTCTCGTCAATCTCGACCTGCTTGGTGAAGCCGCCGACCGGCCCGTTGCCGTCAACCGCGCCCATGTATTCGCGGATCGCGTGGCACATGCGCCAAGCCGTTTTGTAGGTGACGCCAAGCTGGCGCTCGACAGCCTTGGCAGCGACGCCGTTACGCGACGCGCAGAACTGGAACATGACAAAGAACCAGTCGCGCAGCGGCGTGCGGGTGCGCTCAAACGGCGTTCCGGCAGTCGGGTAAACCTGAAAGCCGCAATGCTCGCAAGCATACGAACGACGGGCCTTTACGCGATAAAACGAGGCTTCACGTCCGCAACCGCCGCAATCGTGACGCGCGCCGTAGCGGGTCCGCTTCAAGTGATCGAGGCAGCTTTCCTCGGTCGGGAAGCGGGCCTGAAACTGGCGAAGGTTGGGGGCTTTCGTGCTCATGCCTGATTGTATGCCACAAAGCGTTACTTGTCGCAAGGGGATAATTGCCAGAAAACTGCTTGTTCGTGCTCTGTTCTTAAATTAATGGTCGTCGACACTCGTGGCAGGCGCTATGGGAAGGACCGTACAAGAGGGAGCTTGATGGCAAACAGTTCGACAACCGGCCGTCTGCCGACCGTTATCGACCTTTTTTCGGGCGCTGGTGGCCTGAGTGGCTCGTTTGAGCGCGCCGGTTTTTGTACCGTAGCTGCGGTCGACATCGACTCGGATTGTATCAAGACGCTTGAAGCCACTCAGCGGGCGCGGCTAAGCATCACTGGCTCTCGACAGATTTACCTTGACGGAACCAAGCTAATACGTGGCGACGTTCGCGTTATCGGCAGATCCGACCTCGTACCAACGGATGTGCCATCCAGTTGGCGACCTGACGTCTTAGCTGGCGGCCCGCCATGCCAGCCGTTCAGCTCGGCGGGTGCGGGGCTCGGCCTAGACGATCCTCGGGGACAGCTTTTCACGCATTTCGTAAGGCTTGCAGAAGAGCTGCAACCACGCGTCATTCTGTTTGAAAATGTAGCCGGGCTAGTCACGGCAAAGGGTCCAGATGGTAAACCCGGGGGCGTGCTCCGCTTGATCCAAAGCTGTTTCGAAGAGATTGGCTATGCTTGTCGTTTCGCGTTGCTTAACGCTGCCGACTTCGGGGCCAGCCAGCGGCGCGTACGACTTTACATGACGGCATCGAAAAATGAGGCGATCCCAAATTTCCCGTTGCCATCTCACTCGGCACGGCCGGAATCCGACTTGTTGGAATGGGTGTCGCTCGCGACACGCATAGCAAGCCTCCCCGCACCCGCGTTTGAGGACATTATCCATCCTAAAGGCAAGCGCGCGCACGAACTTCAAGCGTTAGAGCCGGGGACCGGTCTGAAATCGATCGGTATCGTCGAGGCCAACCGTCCCTCTGGGCATTGGGGATACCGGCAGGACTGTTTCGTTGCCGATCCCGCGCTTCCCGCACGGACAATCCGGGCAGCAAGCACGCCCGACTGGATATCGACACCCGAAGGGTTGCGTCGGCTAACATGGAGAGAATGCGCTGCATTGCAGGGATTTGCGCCAGACTGGGTGTTTGAGGGCGGCCGGACGTCGCGATATCGGCAGATTGGGAATGCAGTTCAGGGTGATATCGGAACAGCGATCGCTTTTGGATTGCGGCGGGCACTCGCTAAGCGGGCGTCGCAAATGCCTGTCTCCGCTGCTTGGCCCGCTTCCTTTGACAAGCGGGTCCGCTACACCGCGATGGAAGAGAGAGTGAATGGTGAGTATCGGCGGGCCGCACGGTCTCGACGCGGCCAAGGCATAGAGTTGCTCTGTGCCGCTCAATAGTCCGACGCGCTGGTCAGAAGACGAACTACGCAAGGACCGCGATCTGGCCGAAGCCCGGTTCGTTCTTGAACGGCAAGGCGAGGGGCCGACCGCATTCTACGCGGCTTGGGACGTTGTTCGGCCACAGATCCAGCACGCCATGCTCATGACAGACAATCTTCGCGATATCCGCGCGCAGGCTCTTTTGACGGAGAGGGGCCTATGGCAGACGCTGCGTTATTTCTGTGCCCCGCCCGTGAGCGAAGAAGACCTTTGGACGCTGGTCGGCAAAAAATTCAGAAACGTGCCAACCAGTCATGCTGAGCAGACAGCGCGCGCATTTGCATCGGTCCTCGACGCGAGAAGAGCGCCGTGGGTCGACCAAGGTCGCGCACCAACTTCGGAGGAGGCCGAGCTGGCGATTTTCTCAACATCGGTCTTGCTCGCTCACGAATCCTTCAAGACGGGCCGTCGGGGCACTTCGTCGAGAGCCCAAGAGGCCGCTGTGTCGGACGCTCTCGAGGCAGCAGGTCTTGCGTTCGATCCCGCCCGCGGTCCCATAACTGATCTTGACGGTTTGCCACGCGGCACATTCTCGCGCGAACGTAAAGTCGCCGGTGCCAAGTGCGATCTACCGATCCGTCTGAAGGATGGACGGCTCTTAGCTTTGGAGTGCAAGGTCAGCAACGGACCGAAAAACTCGTGGAAGCGGCTGCAACGAGAAGTCGGCGGCAAGGCAGACACCTGGCGCCGCGAGTTTGGTTCCAGAGTGGTGACAGGTGCATTACTAGCGGGCGTGTTCGATCTCACCTGCGTGCGACGATCGCAAGAAGAGCAAGGCGTTGCCATCTTTTGGCAGCATGATCTTGCACCATTGCTCAGTTTCGTGGCTGATTAACCTAAGTCGTGAGCGTCGCTATCGACGCGGAGCTGGGACGGGGACTGAAGGCTTTCGGCTTCGGCGAACGCAAGTCATGGTCAGAGACCTAGGAAGCGGCGGATGCTGAATTTCGGCTCTGGTGACGTGGTCAGGGCGGCGGCTGCCGTTTTGCCAATGACATCGGTGAGGGCGCTTTCGAAATTCCGCGTCACGTCATCGTATCCGGTGCGCGCATGCACGAGTTCGTGCAGCAATGTGCCGGCAAAGTCCGGCAGTGATGCGAGCTGATCCCGGCGGATAACGATCGAATTGGTCGCGCTATCCCACAGCCCGAGAGCATCGCTCCCGGTCTCGAAGTCGATGCGCATCGTATTGCTGACCCTAACCGCCTGCACACGCTCCGGTAGTCCACCCACGAGATCGACGATAGCCTGCGCCTGGCCGAACACGGTCCGCTCGTCTGGCGCCAGAGCGCTTGGTTCGACGAAGTCGAACACAAAGCTGTTATTCCATTCTGACTGATATTGCCCGAGGTCGCGGATCGGCGCGCCCGAAAGATCGGACATGCCCGAGACTTCCTGCTGGATCCTATCCGGGATCGTGATGATGCGGATCCCGTCGCCACGGGCATGGTCGACCGCTGACGAGTTGCTCATCAACTGGTCTGCGGTCACGAACAGATAGTCGCCGCTAACGCTGAGGATCCGCACCGCATGGATCGCGACCTCCTTCCACTGAACCTCGTCGCTCCCTTCCCCGGATTGCATCGCCTGGAGCTGGCGCGCCAGCTCCTCGGCGACGTCGCTCGCGGTGGCGTTGAGCAGCATCTGCTTGACGCGATCGGTATAGGCGGTGCGCCCGACATTGGTCCGCTCGCGGTTGAGCGCCTTGCGCATCGGCTCGGTGAGCGCAGTGATATTGTAGGAGAAGGCGAAATTCTCCTCCTCGGCGACCAGCAGACCGGCGACATAGATCCTGGCAGCCGCGCCCGGCTTGCGGCGCAGGATGTCACCGATCTTGGTGCTCTCGAGAAGGTCCTCGTCGGAGAAGCGGAGGAAAAAGCCCTTGGCCTTGTCCATCTGCTCGTCGCTCAACTCGCGCAGCACGATCATCGTGCCGGTCATCATCGGATCGGAAGCTGGCTGCACCGCAGCGTGCAGGGTGACGACATCGGCGAAATCGCGCTTGGCGACCTGTGCGAGCGTAATCTCACCGTGCGCCGAGCGTATCTCGACCTGGACACCGTTGCGATGGAGTGTCGCCATCGCATCCTTCAGGCCAACACCGAACTTGCCGATCACCTTGCCTGAATTCTGAAGCTTCTCGACATTCTCGTTCTGGGTGAAATGCTCGTAGCGCAGCCCGCGACCGTAATCGCGGATGATCCAGCTGCCATCTTCGGCCTTGAAGACCTCGATGTCGCTGGTGTGGCTGAGCTGCTGCTCGTCGATCGCGTTGGCGATCAGCTCCCGAACCGCATGGGCGCTTTCCCACGCTTCGAGGATCTTCTCGATATTGAGATCGAACAGACGTGCTTCCGTCATTTGGTACCCTTCCCCGCAGCCGGTTTCCGGCAAAGATCCTCTGAAAGAAAGTCGAAAAGACGCTGCTCGTCTTGCCCGAGCTGGAAGCGCGGTTCGCGTCGCATCGCCTCACGATGAGAGGCGACCTTGCTCGCCCATTTTCTGCTGACATCCTGCTCGGCGAGAAGCTGGTGATGCCCGTAGGCGCGCAGCAGAAAGCCGAAGCCCTTGAGGAGTTCCGGGCGCTGATGAAACAGGTGGTGCGCCAACTCGACGAGCGTATCGTATCTGAAGCCAACGGGCTTTCCGCTTTTTGCGCTCTCAATAACCTTCACCATACGGATGGGCACGCGCGGGTCCGTGGCAGGCGCTGGAAGAGCTGCGCAATAAGCGACGAGATCATAATTCAGCTCAGCCCAGCAACGATAGTTAGCGACCGGGTCGACGACAGCATCCTCGCCCAATGCCCACGCGAATATCTCCGCCCGGAGATCGCCCTCGGCTGCTGCCGCGTCGGCGCGCCACTTCGCCTCTCTTGCAGCCTTTTGCTGCTCCCGTAGCCGCCCAAGTTCGGAAACGGCCGCGCTCTCGGCTGCGGCAAAATCGAACGCACAGACGGTCTGGCGATCAATATCGATGAGCAGCTCGCTCCACGCAACGAGGCGCTCGACCCAGTCGTCGATGATATGCTCGCGATCGATCCGCGGCTGCCGGTGCCACACGCGCACGATGAACTGGCTCGCCGCGACGGACGCCGCGACTGTCGCTTCGTCCACGACAAGGATGTTCGAATTGTTGCCGAACAAGATGTCGTCGGTCGTCATTCGCCGGTAGCTAGGGTCGAACCTCGGCAGGATCCAAACGAGCGCTGCGCCCTCGTTGCGGTAAAAGCGCTTTCGCCCAAGCACCACATCAAGGAAGGTCGTGCTGAGCTGCACCTCGAACGCGGCTCGGAGATCGCCGCGCCGGGCAGACACGTCGGGACGCCGCAGTCCAATCAGCCCCTCGCTTGCGCGCCAGGTCGCCTCCACGCGTACATCGGAGAAACCGGGGTCGGCCGCGAGGCTGTGCACCAACAGCTCTTTGGTGCGCAGATGTGCGTCGCTCTCCTGTGCACCTCGATATTTCATGGCGCGCATCTCCGCCTCGGTCAGCCCGCTATGGGTTACGGCCGGACAGGAGCCGTCCTCCGATCGGTGCCGGAGATAAAAATTCTTTCGCATGCTGCTCGCCAGGAAAAGCGTGACGCCACACATCGGGCAGACGAGACGCGGCCGGCCACGACTGGCCGCGTCTTTCAGGACACCCCTCAAGCGGATGGCTGCGGCATAATCGAACATGCGGATCAGACGCTTGGCGTCGAGCAAGCGGCCGGTGCGACGGCTGCGCGCTTCGATGATCGCAGGATCATCGACCGGGGTGGCCCGCTCGCGGGGATTGACGGTGACGTTGCCGCCCATCGCGCGGTCAATACCGCTCGAGCCGGGCACCGGGACGATCCAGCCCCCAACGCCGCTTGATGTAGAATTCGAGGGCTCGCCGCGTCTCAAACCGGATATCGTCGCCCGCGAAGCCATATTCGAGCCGGACCGCCCGCTTCTGCTCCGCAGTCAGATCTGCTCGGGGCCGCAAGCGGACCTCGACAATTAGGTCCCAGTCTTCGTCCGGCGGCAGCGTGTCCTCGATCGAGCGCATCTTGAAACTGCTGCCGTCTGACACCCGCACGGGCAGGAAGTCGCGCCACTCGTTGCGATCTGGGCTCCAGGCCCGGACATGCAATCGCTCGCCGTCGCTAGCAATATGGGCAGGCGCGATCCATTGGCGATCGCGGCGGCCGGACGACATCGACACATAATCGATCTCGACGAAACAGCGCCTTTCGATCGCCTGATTGAGCTCGCGCATCACCGGCGCCGGACAATGCCGGGTCGGTCCGGGGAGCCGCGCAAAATCCTGGTTGGCCTGTGCGTACATCGCTTCAAGCGAAGGCGGCTCGGCCGTATCTTCGAGTCCGCGATGCGCCCGGTCCGCGACATAGGTTTTGCGAACGGGGTCATAGGACGGTGCGGGCGCACGTACGCGCTCCATGTAGATCCGGAAGTCGACCGCCGCCTGCGCGTTAGAGATACCGAACCTCTCGATCACGTCGCGCCTGTTCGCCTGCCCCAGCCAGGTGAGGCATTGGTCCAGATAGTGTATCCCGCCAGTCCCTCGCTTCGGCTGACAGCACCGACGTAGCCGATGTCCTCTCTTGCTTTCGCGTCGTTGGTCACAAACTCACGGCCGATCAACCGAACCATCGAACGCGACATTGGGGGATCGTTTCTCGAGCGGACTAGGCCCGCAAAAAGCTCCATGGAGGTGCCAAGCATCCAGGCGAGACCGTATGGTATCGACGGAGCCCGCTCGACGGTCACGCCGTGCGCGTGTGCGACACCTTCGACGAAACCACGAAACGTCGTTGGTTCGGGATCGTTAATAAAATATGCGCGCCCGCCAACCCCATGATGCAATGCTTTGACAATGGCCTCGATGACATTATCGACGTGACATGTAACATAGCCGTATTCACCCCGGTCTATGAAAGCGAATTGCCTGCGGCGCACCATCTTGGGCAGTGCCGTTGAGAACTGGTCGCCCGGGCCCCAGATGCCCGGCGGCCGCAGGGCGACCGTCCTGAACCCCGGAGCATTGGCCGCCAGCACAGCCGCTTCGCCTTGGCTCTTGCTCGCGATGTAGGCCGAAAAGCTGTTCGTAAATGTCGGCGCTGTCTCGTCCAAATTCCGGATCGGGCTACCCCGGCGGTCCATTATTACGGCTCCAGCGCTTACATAGACGAAGCTGGCTGCCCCGGCCGCACGAGCAACCTGAAGCAGGGTCTTAGTTCCCGCGACATTCGTTCGAAAGTAGGGTGCGCGGGGACCTGCTAGGCGAAAATGGGCTGCTGCGTGGATGACAGCGTCTACGGTCGGCAGCCGAAGTTCCGATAGATCGTCGAGGTCTCCAAGCACTGGGCATGCCCCCGCACGAATCACGGCAGCTTCGGCGAAGCTCGACCGAGCTAAAGCGCAGACCTGGTGACCGCTGCGAACCAGTTCCGCGACAAGACGGGAGCCAAGGAAACCTGTAGCGCCTGTGACAAGAATCTTCATTTGACCTTCCCCTCTTCGCGGCTGGCGATTGAACTAAGTGCGGTATCGCGCAAGGCGGAGATGACCGCCGGAGCTGGCATGTGGCCCGAAGCGGCTATCAACATGGCTGCGGCATGAGCTGACCCCCACACTAGGTCTGCCGCTTCTTCTTGCGTGACGCGCAGTCGGCCTTCGACTTCGATCGCATGGAGCCTCGCAATCAAATGCGTCCGCGCCTGTTCCGCTGCCGGGATTACGCCACCTTGAAGCAGCCGAGCGATCATCGCACAGTAGAGCCGTGGTCGTTCAGTAGCGAACGCCACGTAATCATCCCATCCGTCCATCAATGCAGCGACCGCATCTTCTCCAACGATAAGAGCCTGCTTTCGTGCCAGGAATTGGCGGAACGCTTCGTCGAGGGCGGCGCTAAGCAATCCGTCGGCGGTGCCGAAATGATGATAAAGCGTCGGAGCCTTGACCCCGGCGAGATCACAGGCGGCGCGAGTCGAAAAGCCTTGCTCCCCGGCGCTTTCAATCAGCTGCAAAGCCGCCAAAACCAATTGCTCTCGAACTTTCATTCTATCCCTATAGCGCCGCTATACCATTTTGTATAGCGCTGTTATAGAGCTGGCAGCCACCGGCGTCATCGAAGCGCGGTCCACCCTCCTACAGTCGCTGATCCTTGGCTCAGCCCAGAACCTTGGTCGAGCAACCCGCAAGGAGATCGGTAAGGAGAGCTGAGCTTGCGACTGCTCCCGTTGCGCGAGTTGCCGTCATGCCGCTAGGGGTGACGATCTTCCCAGCATCGGCCATGACCGACAATTTCGCAGACGAGGCGCGCGGCCTTAGCATCCCGTGCTTCGACTTTTGGAAAGGAGGCGGCGCATAGCGTCGTCCGGCCTTATGTCGCCTGTAACGAAGGCAGCCCGACCAAAGCGCGACCTTCATCAGTTTTCAGCGAGAAATCGCTACCGAGATAGGCGTCGGCCGCCGTCGTGCAGAGCCACGCGATCGCTTGTGCGACCCACTCCGGCGGAATGTGTGCGCCGGGATCGAGGCGGCTGACCGGGTTGATCCCCGACGCCTTGATCGCGACCTGCATCGCGGTCGCGACCGTCCCTGGACTGAGCCCGATCGCACGGACGCCGCGCGCGCGATACTCCTTGTCCGCGCAGCGGGTGAGCATCAGCACGGCGGCTTTGGTCGAGCAATAATGGCTCCAGCCCTCCAGCGGGCCGGTCGCTGCGCCGGAGCTGATGTTGACGACCGTGCCGCCGCCCTGCGCCAGCATGACCGGCAGCGCCGCACGCAGCCCGTGATAGACGCCCTTGTAGTTGACGTCGGCCACCGCGCCCCAAGCGTGCGGATCGGAGTCCGCGAGCCGCGAAATCGGCTCGATCGTGCCAGCGTTGTTCACCAGAATATCGAGCCGTCCGAACCTCTCGACACTGCGCGCCACCGCCGCCTCGACATCTGCAAAGCGCGTCACGTCGCAGCCGATCGCCGCTGCGCTATGGGCCGCGACGTCGAGTTCGTCGGCGAGCGCCTTGATGGCGTCGGTTCGCCGCGCGGTCAGAATGACGCTTGCGCCGCGCGTCGCCAGATGGCGCGCCGTCGCCGCGCCGATGCCGCCACCAGCACCGGTGATTAGCGCGACCTTGCCCGTCAGGTCGGTCATCACGCCGCCTCCGCCAGCAGCGCGGCCTGCGCGTCCGCTTCGATGGCACGAGCCTCGGCAGCGGCCGCTTCGGCGGTCGTCGCTTCCGTGCTGACGAAGATCACGTCGGTAAACCCGAGAAAACCAAGCAGCAGTTGAAGATAGCCACGCAACAAATCGTAGGCCGCGAGCGGACCGCCTTCACCATAGCCCGCCGCGCCATAGGCGCATGCGACAACCGCACGCCTTCCGGTCACCAGCCCGGTAAAATTTGCGCCGTCATAGGAGAATGTGTGACCGATCCGCACGATCTGATCGACCCAGGCCTTCAACGCCGACGGAATCGAGAAATTGTACATTGGCGTCGTGATGAGCAGAACATCCGCCGCCATCAGTTCGGCCAGGAGTTCGTCGGAAAGCGCCGTCGCAGCACGGAGTTCCGGTGTCATCGCCTCGGGTGGCGTATAGAAACCTGCGATGGTTGCGTCGGCGATGTGAGGAACCGGCTCGGCCGCGACATCGCGGTGGATCACGGTGGCACCAGGGTGACGCGCGCACCACGCGGCCTCGAAAGCGTCGCCGAGGCGGCGCGAATAGGATCCGGTCGAACGCGCACTGGAATCGATACGAAGCAGGTTGGGCATGGCGGGTCTCCTCGTTGAACCCGTTTTGGATATCGGATCGAAACATGCGGAAAAAGGATGACTAAATCAGCATAGTCGTGCAATTATCGCATGAATGGAGATCGAGTCGCTTCGCCTGCTGATCGATGTCGCACGCCGCGGCAGTTTCGCCGCGGTGGCGCGCGAGCGTGGAGTGGACCCATCATCGGTATCGCGGCCGATCGCCGGGCTGGAAGCCGAGCTGGGCGCCAGACTGCTCCAGCGAACGACCCGCGCCATGACATTGACCGAAGCCGGCGAGGCCTATGTCGCCGCGATCGCTCCGCTGGTCGATGGCCTCGACGACGCCCGCGAGGCGCTCGCAAGCGCACCTTCGGCGTTGACGGGCGCGCTTCGCATCACGGCCTCGGTCGCCTTCGGCGAGACGCTGGTCGCGCCGCTCATCCCGGCATTACGCGAAGAACTGCCCAAGGTTCGTCTGGAACTCGTGCTCAGCGATACGAATCTCGATCTCGTCGCCGACCGGATCGACATCGCGCTGCGCCTCGCGCCGAGCTACCGCGCCGACGTCATCGGCGTGAAACTCTTCCCCACGCGCTACCGCGTCGTCGCGAGCCCCGGCTATATCGAGCGCGCTCGAACGATCATCTTACCAGGCGATCTCGTCGGCCATGACTGCGTGCTTTCGGCGCTGCCCGAGTTCCGCACGCGCTGGCTCTTTCGCCAGGGCGCCGCCGCCGACGAGGTGTTCGTCGACGGCGGTCTGGTCAGCAGCAACGCGCTCGTCTTACGCTTGGCGGCGGTCGCCGGGCTTGGCCCCGCCCTGTTGGCCGACTGGCTGATCGAGGCACAGCTCGCGAGCGGCGAACTCATCGACCTTCTGCCCGCGTGGGAGGTCGCGGCGACGAACTTCGATACCGCAGCGTGGCTTCTCTACCCGAGCCGCGAGCATCTGCCCAAGCGCATTCGCGTGGTGATCGATTTCCTCCGCCGACGTTTGGTGAGCCCAGTCAGTCAATGAATGCTGCGTTCGCCGCCAGATCATACTGCGATGTCAGCTTGCGTTCTCCCCCAAAGGCGGCGGCACGGTCGAGGCGACGCTGGGCCTCGACAAATGACGATCGAGATAGGCCGTCAGCTTGGCGCGCTCGCCCAACATCGGCCCGCTTTCTGGCATGTCGCACAGATAGAACGGGATGGGGATCAGATCGGCATCTGCGCGATGAAGATCGGCGGCGCCGATATCCCCGTCCGCCACAGCGCGCTCCAGCGCATCGAGCGCGGTTTCGAGCTTGGGCAACAGTTCGCCGATGAGCACACGATCCGGCGATCCATCAGCCGTGCCTGGGAACGTATAGGCGAACAGATATTGGCGGATGAACAATGGTTGCATCGACGTCGCGACGATCGATGTCCAGATCGCATCGCGCAGCGCCGTCGCTGGGTCGCCAGGCACCAGGCCTGGTGACTGCTCCATTCCAAGCCGCTCAGCTGCTCGAGCGAAGTGAAGCTCTTCCGCTACCGCAACGAAGTGACGAGGGTGTCGAAGCTCCATCTTTTTTCGCCCGTAAGAACGATGCTGGAGTCATTCAATATTCGAGGAGATCACTGCCAATTCCGAACGAAGCCGGACTATCTCCTCCTCCAACCGATCCATTCGTCGGTCTTGCAGTTCATCGTAACTCATCTCCATAGCTTCTGCGAAAGCGGTGAACTTATTCATCCAAATGCGCCAAGGTGCTTCGGGTTTTGCGGCGTCGGCATTTTTCGTAGTCATCTCCGTCTCCATATCTTGGCTTTGGGGGGTAACTGTGCCGCTATGCGGCCCGCTCGCGACACGCTGCGAGCACCTCGCGCGCCATGTCCGGATCACTGGCGCGTGCGATCATGACGGCACCGGCCATCATCGCGAGCTGACGGGTGGCACGCATCCGTCGCACTCGCTCGGAACCTGCTCCGCCGCGGCCGAGCAGGGCGATGATGCGGCGCACGCCTTCCCCAAAGCGCGCTTTCAAAGCGGTCGCGCCTCGCGCGATATCACCGCTGAGCGCCGCCACAGGGCATCCGAGCGAAGGCGACGCGACATGGTCTTCTGAGAGATAGAAGTCTTGGAATTCTGTCGACCGGCGGTTTGCCTCGCCCTCCTGCAAGTCAGGCCCGAGCATATCGACGATTTCATCGAACGCGCTTTCCAGAGCGGCCGCCAACAGCGCGTCCTTGGATTCGAAGTGCTTGTAGAACCCGCCGTGGGTGAGGCCGGCGTCCTTCATCACATCGTTGACGCTCGCACCGTCGACGCCGTGCTGCCGTGCAAGCCTCGCCGCGCTCGCAATGATGCGCGCGTGGCTCCGGTCCTTTTCTTCCTGCGACATCCTCATCGATGAAATCTCGCTTTCGACACTTGACATATTAGAGGTTAGCTATCATCCATAAGGATGTCAATAATCATCCAAACGAGTGGGCGCCGCCTATCTCGTGGACGGAGGAGCGCGCGCATGTTCGTTAGAAAATTCGTTGCCAACCGACCATCAGCCTTCCGTATACCGCTCGCCATAGCGGCGTTAGCCGCGGCCGTTGGTGTGCTGGTGACGAGCCCGGCGTCCGCGCAGGCAGGCCCCGTACCGCAGGCCAATGTCGGCTTGCCCGATGTGCCGACCACGAAAATTCTCGCGATCGGCAGCATTGCCCCGAATGTGAACAGGGCCGGGCTGCCATCGATCATGCCCGACGAGGTCCGCGATACGGTTCGGCTCTATCTCGACGGGCGCATCGAGCAATGGTTCGTCCGCAAGGACAAGCCCGGCGTCGTCTTCATTCTGCGTGCCGGCGACCTGAACGAGGCGCGCGCGATGCTCGACGCGCTACCGCTCGGCAAGGCCGGGCTGATGACGTTCGAGATCATCCCGCTCGGCCCGCTGGCGCCGCTCGGCATGCTGATTGCGCCAAAGCCGCGCTGAGCCGGTCCCTTCAGGAGTCGATGATGACCAAAGCGAAGATTCTCGTGACCGGCCCGACCGGCAAAACCGGCAGCGCCGTCGTCGCTCAACTGCTTGCAAAAGGCTATCCCGTCCGCGCAGCAGTTCGCGTTCGGGATGCAAGAAGCGAGCGGCTGGAGCGTCTCGGCGCCGAAGTCGTGATCGCTGACCTGTTCGATCCCGATCAATTGCTGGAGGCGATCCGCGGCACACAGCGGGCTTATTATCTGCCGCCGATCCATCCCTACGCCATCCAGAGCGCCGTCGCCTTCGCCATCGCGGCGCGCGAGGGCAAGCTCGAGTCGATCGTGCAACTCAGCCAATGGCTGTCGCACCGATCCCACCCCGCGTTGATGACCCGCCAGACCTGGCTGATGGACCAGATGTTCGCAGGAATCCCGGGGATTATGCATACGATCGTCAACCCGGGCATGTTCGCCGACAATTTCCTGCGCGTCATCGATTTCGCCGCGCTGCTCGGCCTGTTCCCGATCCTGATGGGGGACTCGACATGCGCGCCGGTCTCGAACGAGGATATCGCGCGCGCCGCCGTCGCTGTGCTCGAGCAGCCGGAGCGGCACGCCGGCATGACCTATCGCCCCACCGGCCCGAAGCTGCTGGCGGGAAAAGACATGGCCCGGATCGCCGCCAGGGTGGTCGGCCATCCCGTCCTGCCGATGAAGCTGCCGCTGTGGATGTTCCTCAAGGTCGCCCGGCAACAGCGCATCGACCCGTTCCAGATCAGCGTTTTGCGTCACTATATCGAGGATAACAGGAATGGCGGATTTTCCTTCGAAGGCGGCGTGACGACCGACCTCCAAGACCTGACCGGCACGCCTGCCGAAGATTTCGAGACGACGGCGTGGCGCTATGCAGCGCTCCCCTTCGCACGGCAGACGCTGGGTAATCGGCTAAAGGCGTTCGCCAGTTTCAACCTGACGCTGTTCTACCCCGGCTATGACCTGAAGCGCATCGACCGGGCGTTCGGCTTCCCCGTGCCGCCCAACCCGACCTATTCGATCGAGGATGAGCGCTGGCGCCGCGAACACAGCCAGATGATGGCGCGCCAGCCGCTGGTCCCGCCGACCGAGCGCCTGCAGGCGGTACGAGCGATCGCAGGAGCGGACCGATGACCAACCCTGTCGATGCCCCGCCGACGATGACCGGCGCGAAGTTCCTCGTGATCGGCGCGACCGGCCATGTCGGGTCGAAGATCGCGGGTCGCCTTGCGGAAAAGGGCCATGACGTCACCGCGATGGTGCGCCGCCCCGGCGCGGTGATCGAAGACCCGTATAACGGCGTCATCAACTACGTCGTCGGAGATTTGTCGGACGAGGTGTCGATCAGGAAGGCACTGGTCGGCATCGATGTCGTCATCTCCACCGCCAATGGGATCATCCCGCAGAAAAAGGGCGACCATGCGCGTAGCGTCAACGAAGGCGCGGAACGGCTGATCGCACTGTGCGAGGAGGCGGGCGTCCGGCGCTTCGTGCAATCCTCGGTGCCGAGCTACCCCCACGAAAATCGCGTGCCCGAACTGCGCGGCAAGCGTCTTATCGAGGCGCGGCTGGCGTCCTCGCCGATGCAGACGATCATCGTGCGCAATCCCGCCTTCATGGACGTCTTCCTGGTGATGGGCGGGTTCGGTGGTGCTGCCGACCGGTCGCACCACGCGACCACCAAGCGCGAATACGGCTTCGTGAAGCTTTACATGAAGATGATCGGCAACCTTGTCGAAAAACACGGGCTGATGATCGCGCCGGGCGGGGCGCAGCACGGCACGCCGACCATCGCCACCCGCGACGTCGCCGAGATGATCGTCGCCGCGGCGCTTTACGAAGGCACCGACGATCTGCTGATTGAGGCCGGCGGCCCCGAATGGCTGACGTGGCGGCAAATCGCCGACATCATCGGCGAGAAGACCGGACGGAAAATCCGCATCATTCCGCTGCCCGCGTGGCTCGCGCGGATGAATCAGGTGCTCGCGACGCCCTTCTCGAAGCCCGCCGCCAACATCTTCGCGCTGATGAGCTTCGTCGCGTCCTACCAGCCGCGCTGGAATTCGGCCGAAGTGGTCAGGCGCTTCGACCTGCCCAAGCAGCTCACGGTCTCCGACTATCTCGACGCCAATTACGTCCGGAAATGACCCCCGCACCCCTCCTCCGAAAGGCCCGTCCATGAAGCTGTTCAGTGCCGCTTTGTCCCCCTTTGCCGCGCGCGTGCGGCTGTCCATCTATCGCAAGGGTCTGGAGAACCGGATCGAGATCGTGGGTCCACCCGAGGGCGGCTTGAAGGGCGCCGCATTCCTGGCGATCAATCCGATGGGCCAAATCCCCACGCTGCTGCTCGACAGCGGGTTCGCCATCCCCGAATCTGCCGCGATCCTGGAATATCTCGAGGATTTCTTCCCCACGCCGTCGCTGCGCCCGGCCGACCCGGAACATCTGGCGCGCGCGCGCCTGTTCCTGCGCCTGCCCGACATCTATTTCCAGAACGCGCCGCGCGTCCTGCTGGGCATGCGCGATCCCGCGTCGCGCCAGCCGGCGGTCGTCGAGGAGGCATTCGGCCATCTGAACCGTGCGCTGTCGTATATCGACCATTATCTCGATGGCGGCGCCTGGGCGGTCGGCGGGCAGCCCTCGATCGGCGACAGCGCGCTCATCCCCGTGCTCAACGCCGTGGCGCTGGTCGGCATGGTCTATCAGCAGCCCGACCTGCTGACGAAATATCCGAAGATCGCCGCCTATTGGGAGGCGGCGCGCCACGAGCCGGTCCATGCCCGGGTGATCGGCGAACAGCTGGCGGCAGTGCCCAAGCCATGAACGCGAACGCCGAAACCGTCCGCGACCATTATCAGGCCGCGATCGACGGCCGCAGCGCGTTGCTCGCCCGGATCACGGCGGCGGTCGATGCGATGGAGCCGCCGATCGACGCGCGGCGGCTCGCGCCGCTCGACCAGTTCCACATGGGCGGGCTGGCCGCGACGGCCGCCTTCGCCGAACGTGTCGGTATCGATGCCGATGCCAAGGTGCTCGATGCCGGGTCCGGCCTTGGCGGGCCGGCGCGCTACCTTGGCGAAACCTTCGGCTGCCGCGTGGAAGGGGTCGATCTTTCACCCGATTATGTCGCGATCGCGCAACTGTTGACGGAACGCGCGGGCCTCTCCGATTTCGTGATGTTCCGCGAAGGCGATCTTATGCAATTGCCGTTCGAGGACGCGGCGTTCGACCTCGTCTGGACGCAGCATGTCGCGATGAACATCGCCGACCGTGCCGGTCTCTACCGCGAGTTGCGCCGCGTGCTGAAGCCGGGTGGGCGGCTCGCCTTCTACGATCCGCTCGCCGCCGACGGTCATCCGGATGTGACCTATCCCGTGCCATGGGCGCAGACGCCCGGCACCAGCACGCTGCTGACCGCCGACGAGACGCGCATCGTCGTCGAAGAAGCCGACTTCACCGTCACGGCGCTGAACGACGTGACCGACGAGGCGATGGGCTGGGCGGCACAACAAGGTCCGCCGACACAGCCCGGCGGCGTCAATGCCGGCATGATCGTCGGCGCGCGCATGGCCGAGATGGCGGCGAACTTCGCCGGCAACCTGCGCGGGGGCCGGGTGCGTCTGGCGATCGGCATCGCCACTGCACGCTGACCGACGCGCCCCGCCGCCTTTCGATAACCATAGCCCAAGAGGAGCCTTCCACCGATGACGTTCCCTATTCTTTCCGCCGCCACGGCCGGCGCGTTGCTGATCTTGCAGATGCTGTTGGCCTTCACCGTCAGCGGTGCCCGGGGACGCGCCGGGGTCTGGATCGGCGCGGCCGACGATCCGGCGCTGGAGCGTACCACGCGCCGCCATGCCAATCTCGCCGAGAATGCCGGACTCTTTGTTGCAGGCTTCACGCTGCTCGAACTGTCCGGGCGGTGGCCGATGCTCCTCCTGATCCTTTGCCCGACGTTCGTGGTGCTTCGCATGTTCCATGCCGCAGGGCTGTCGCTTGCGAACACCAACAATCCGCTGCGCCTCATCGGCGGCGCGGGCACTTATTTCCTCGGATTGGTGCTTGGCGGCGCGCTGGTCTGGCTCGCGGCGCCAACGCTGTTTACTCACTATGCTTGAGCGGGCTACCCGGATGATCTGCCGACCCAAGTGTGGAGGGGTCCGATGACCAGGACCCTTCTCGTCACCGGTGCGACGGGCAAGACGGGCGGTTATACTGTCCCGTTACTGATCGAACGCGGCCACAATGTGCGCGCGCTCGTCCACCGCCGGGACCATCGTTCAGAGCGCCTTGCCGCGGCCGGAGCAGAGATTGTCGAGGGCGACCTTCTCGACCTTCTTGCCGTGCGTGCCGCGCTCGCGGGCATCGACGGCGCGTATTTCTGCTATCCGATCGCGCCAGGACTCGTCGAAGCGAGCGCTTATTTCGCCCAAGCTGCGCGCGAGGCGGACGTCGGCGCGATCGTCAACATGTCGCAAATCTCGGCGCGCGCCGACGCCGGCAGCAACGCCGCGCGGCAGCACTGGATCAGCGAACGCGTGTTCGATTGGAGCGGTGTGCCGGTCACGCACATCCGCCCGACCTTCTTCGCCGAATGGCTGACGATGCTGGCCGATACCTTCAAGGCCGATGGCGTCATGCGCCTGCCGTTTGGCGAAGGGCGGCATGCGCCTGTCGCTGCCATCGACCAGGCGCGCGTGATCGCGGCCGTGCTGGACGACCCTGCGCCCCATGCGGGCAAAACCTACCCGCTCTTTGGGCCGATCGAGATGGATCATCACGAAATCGCCGCCGAGGTGACGCGCGCGCTCAATCGACCGGTGCGCTACGAGCCGGTGCCGATCGACGCCTTCGCCGCATCGCTGCGCGGTCGTGGCATGGCGGAGCATCTGATCCAGCACCTGTCCAACGTGGCGATCGACTATCAGCACGGCATCTTCGCCGGCACGAACGACGTTATCGAGCGCGTCGGCGGCGAAGCGGGAACCACCGTGGCGACGTTCGTTGACCAGCACCGCGCCGTTTTCGTCGGATGACGTCGCCAAAGCGTCCCCGCAAGCGTCCACCGCCAGCCGCGCTCGATCACGTTATGTCGGGTTTGAGATTCGCGCCTATCGGACTGGCCAGTCTGGCGTTGAGCGCGTGCGCGGTAGGTCCGACTTATGTGCGTCCCGTCCTCGCCCAGAGCGCCACGTTCCGCGCCGCGCCGCCAGCAAACGACGCGGCGCGCGAAGTTCCCGCGTTGGATCGCTGGTGGACCGCCTTCAACGATGCCGAACTGTCCACGCTGGTGACGCGCGCGCTGGCGCAGAACCTCGATCTCGCCCAGGCCGAGGCGCGCCTGACGCAGGCGCGCGCGCAAGCCAGGGCGGCAGGCGCGGCCTTGTTGCCCGCCGGGCAGTTGAACGCCAAAGCCGCATATACCCACCAGTCGATCGAGAGCCCGATCGGGCGCGTCGAAAACGCGTTCCCAGGGTTCAACCGCGATCAAAGCCTCTATGACCTGAATGCGGGAGCAAGCTGGGAGCCCGATCTGTTCGGCGGGCTGCGGCGCGGCGCACAGGCAGCGCGCGCCGACTTTCAGGCGAGCGAAGCGGCCCGCGCGGGTGCCAGGCTAAGCGTCGCGGCCGAGACCGCCGACACCTATGTGCTGGTGCGAACCTTTCAGGCGCGCTTGGCGGTGCTGGAGGAGCAGTCGCGCACTCAGCATCGCCTAATGGATCTGACCCAGCTTCAATTCTCGCGCGGCATCGCCGCCCGACGTGACGTTTACCGGGCGCGCGGTGCGCTCGCGCAGATCGATGCCGCGATCCCCGTCGTCCGGGCCGGGCTTGAGGCCGCGCTGAACGCGCTGGAGATTCTTGAAGGGCTGGAGCCGGGCGCGCTGCATCAAGAGCTGGGCGCGCCGCGAGCCATCCCGCAACCGCCGGCAATCGATGCGAGCGGCGGTCCCGTTTCGCTGCTCCGCCGCCGTCCGGACGTGATCGCCGCCGAACGCCGTCTGGCCGCATCCAGCGCGCGCATCGGCGTCGCGCTGTCCGACTATTACCCGAAGATCACCTTGTCCGGCGTGCTTGGCTTCGAAGCCGGTGATGTCGGCCACCTGATCGGCTCGGCCGGGTTTCAGCCACAGGGCTTGATCGGCCTGCGCTGGCGGTTGTTCGATTTCGGCCGGGTCGATGCCGAGGTCGCCGCCGCGCGCGGCGCACGCGCCGAGGCGCTCGCCGCCTATCGCTTGAGCGTCCTCAAGGCGACGGGTGACGTCGAGAACGCGCTGACCGCGCTGGTCGAGCGCCAGCGACAGGCGCAGACGCTCGATGAGGGCGAAGCCGCCTTGGCGCGGTCGCGCGTGTCGGCTGACGCTGCCTACAAGGCCGGGCGGGTGAGCCTGATCGAAGTGCTCGACGCCGACGCCCAACTTCTCGTCGTGCGCGATGCGCGCGTTCAGGCACGGGCGGAAGCCTCGCGCGCTGCCATCGCCAGCTTCAAAGCCCTGGGTGGTGGGTGGACATTATGAACAGATCAATCGCACGCGTCGCAAGCACATCGGCAATGGTCGCGCTGGCCGGCTGCTATCGGACTCCGGCCGATCCCCGAACCCAGGCGCCGCTGGTCGCGGTGGCGATCATCAAGGCGACCGACGATGCGGGTCCGCGCTTTACCGGCGTGGTGCGCGCGCGGATCGAGAGCGATCTTGGCTTTCGCGTGGGCGGCAAGATCGTCGCGCGCCTCGTCGATGCTGGCCAAACCGTCCGGCGGGGCCAGCCGCTGATGCGCCTCGACCCGACCGATCTGGCACTGGGCGCGGCTGCCCAGATGTCGGGCGTCGCGGTGGCCAGAGCGCGCAGCGTCCAGGCCGATGCCGAGCTGCAGCGCCTGCACGGCCTGGTCACGGCGGGCGCGGTGTCGGCACAGAGCTACGATCAGGCCAAGGCCACCGCCGACAGCGCCCGGGCGCAACTCGATGCGGCGCAGGCGCAGGCACGCGTTGCGACGAACGCGCAACGCTACGCCGTGCTGCTGGCCGATGCGGACGGGGTCGTCGCGGAAACCAGTGGCGAGCCGGGGCAGGTGGTCGCGGCCGGGCAAACGGTGATCAAGCTGGCGCATGCTGGCGCGCGCGAAGCCGCCGCCAATTTGCCCGAGACGGCGCGGCCCGCAATCGGATCGATGGCGACGGCTGTCCTTTACGCCGGAACCGGCGCGCGCTTTCCCGCCCGCCTCCGTCAGCTCTCCCAGACCGCCGACCCGGTCACCCGCACCTACGAGGCACGCTACGTCCTGGAAGGCGCGGGCATCGACGCGCCGCTGGGCGCGACGGTGACGATCGCCACGCCGAAAGCGACCGGGGCAGAGGGCGCAGTCGAGGCACCGATCGGCGCACTCTACGACCCCGGATCGGGGCCGGGCATATGGCGGATCGAGCGCGACCGGGTGCGCTTCCAGCGGGTCCGGATCGCAAGCCTTGGCGCGGAGACCGTCAGGATCGTCGGCGTAGCGACCGGCGAACGCATCGTCGCGCTGGGGGCCGATCGCCTGCGCGAGGGCGAGCGGGTTCGCACTATGCCACTCCCCGCAACCGGGCGCCCCGTGGCCGATCGATGACCGGCTTCAACCTGTCGGCATTCGCGGTGCGCGAGAAGGCGCTGACGCTCTTCCTGATCGTGGCAGTCGCCGCCGCAGGCGTTGTCGCCTATCTCAGCCTTGGCCGCGCGGAAGACCCCAATTTCACGCTTAAGGTCCTGACCGTCAGCGCCGCCTGGCCGGGGGCGACGCCGCAGGAGATGCAGGATCTGGTCGCCGAACCGCTGGAGAAGCGGCTGCAGGAGCTGGATTATTTCGACAAGGTCGAAACCTTCACCCGGCCCGGCGTCGCCAACCTCACACTGTCGCTCAGCGACCGCACACCGCCGGCGCTCGTGCCCGAGCTATTCTATCAGGCGCGCAAGAAAATGGGGGATGAGGCGCGCACCCTTCCCGCCGGCGTGCTCGGCCCGTTCGTCAACGACGAATATTCCGACATCAGCTTCGCGCTCTATGCCTTGAAGGCACCGGGCCTTGCCCCGCGCCTGTTGGCACGCGAGGCGGAGACGCTGCGCCAGCGGCTACTCCGCGTGCCGGGCGTGCAGAAGGTCAATATCGTCGGCGAGCAGGCGGAGCGGATCTATGTCCGCTTCGACAACGCCCGGCTCGCCACGCTGGGCGTCGGCGCATCGGCGCTGTTCGATGCGCTGCAGAAACAGAATCTCGTGGCGGGTGCGGGCGAAGTCGAGACGCGCGGCCCCGCGGTCTTCGTGCGCGTGGATCGGGGTTATGACGATGTGGCGGCGCTGCGCGCAACGCCGGTCGCCGCCGGTGGCCGCACCCTGCCGCTTGGCGAGATCGCCACCGTCGAACGGGGTTATGAGGACCCCGCGACGTTCCAGGTGCTGAACGGTGGCCAACCGACGCTTGAACTCAGCGTCGTGATGCAGCGCGGCTGGAACGGGCTCGATCTCGGTGCCGCGCTTGAGCGGGAAGCGCAGGCGATCGGCACGGAATTGCCGCTGGGCATGAGCTTCACCAAAATCTCCGATCAGGCGGAGAACATCAGTGAGGCGGTCGGCGAATTCAGCCTGAAATTCATCGTCGCGCTGGCGGTGGTGATGATCGTCAGCTTCGCGGCGCTGGGCTTTCGCGTCGGGCTGGTGGTGGCGGCCACCGTACCGCTGACGCTGGCGGCCGTATTCGTGATCATGGCCGCCACCGGTCGCGCCTTCGATCGCATTACCTTGGGTGCGCTGATCCTCAGCCTGGGCTTGCTGGTCGATGACGCGATCATTGCGATCGAGATGATGGTCGTGAAGATGCAGGAGGGGATGAAGCGCGAGGATGCGGCGGGCTTTGCCTGGACGGTCACCGCCGCGCCGATGCTGGCTGGCACGCTGGTCACCATCATCGGATTGATGCCGGTCGGCTTCGCGCAGTCCTCGGCGGGGGAATATGCGGGCAACATCTTCTGGGTGGTGGCGTTCGCGCTGCTCGCCTCCTGGGTCGTGGCGGTGGTGTTCACGCCCTATCTCGGCGTGCGGTTCCTACCGAACATCGCGCCCAAACCCGGCGGGCACGACGCCATCTACGATACGCCCAATTACCGTCGGCTGCGCGGGCTGATCACCTGGTGCGTGGACCGGCGCGGCCTGGTCGCGCTGTGCGTGGTCGCCGCTTTCGTGTTAGCCGCCGCATCGACCGGGCTGATCCGCAAGGAATTCTTCCCCGCTTCCGACCGGGGCGAGGTGCTGATCGAAGTCTATGGCCCGCACGGAACCGATATCGCCACCACCGGCCGCACCGTCCAGACGGTCGAGCGCTGGCTGAAGGGTCGGCCCGAGCCGCGGATTGTCACCAGCTATCTCGGCGCAGGCGCGCCACGCTTCTTCGCATCGGTGAATCCCGAACTACCCGATCCCTCCTTTGCCAAGATCGTCATCAAGACCGACAGTCCCAAGGCGCGCGAGTCGCTCAAGGCGGCGCTTCGCACCGCAATCGCCGCCGGTCTCGCCCCGCAGGCACGGCTGCGGGTGACGCAGCTGCTGTTCGGCCCGCCCGTGCCCTACCCGGTAGCGTTCCGCGTCACCGGTCCTGATATCGCCATACTTCGACCGATCGCCGAGCGCGTGCGCAGCGCCCTCGTCGCGACGCCCGCCATGCGCGATGTGAATCTCGACTGGGGCGAGCGCACGCCAGCCGTGCGGCTCGTGCTCGACCAGGCGCGCCTGCGGCTCATCGGTCTGACGCCGAAGGATGTCGCCGACCAGTTGCAGTTCCTGCTCTCCGGCGCGCCGATCACGCAGGTGCGCGAGGACATCCGCACCGTGCAGGTCGTCGCCCGCGCCATCGACGGCCAGCGCCTCGACCCTGCGCGCTTGGCGGACCTCAGCCTGACTACCCACGACGGCCGCACCGTACCGGTCGCGCAGGTCGGCACGCTGAAGGTCGAGGAGGAGGACCCGATCCTCAAGCGCCGCAACCGCGAGCCCGTCATCACCGTGCGCGGCGACATCGACGACGCGCTCCAGCCCGCCGACGTCACCAACGCTGTGCTGCCTATGCTGAAACCGATCATCGACACGCTACCCGCCGGCTACCGCATCGAGACCGCCGGCAGTGTCGAGGAAGCGGCCAAGGCCAATCTGGCGCTCGCCGCCGTGTTCCCGCTGATGATCGTGCTGATGCTGACCGTCATCATGGCGCAGGTTCGCAACTTCCGCGGTCTGCTGATGGTGTTCCTGACAGCGCCGCTGGGGCTCGTCGGCGCCGCGCCCACTCTCTTCCTGTTCGCGCAGCCCTTCGGATTTACCGCCATCCTCGGGTTGATCGGGCTCGCGGGCATCCTGATGCGCAACACGCTGATCCTGATCGGCCAGATCGATGCCGACCGGAAGGCCGGAATGACCCCTCGCGAGGCGGTGATCGAGGCGACGGTCAGGCGCACGCGACCCGTCGTGCTGACGGCTGCCGCGGCTTTGCTGGCCTTCATACCGCTTACCTTTTCGAGCTTCTGGGGGCCGCTGGCGTTCACACTCATCGGCGGCGTCGGTGTCGGCACCGCGCTGACGCTGCTGTTCCTGCCCGCGCTGTATGCCTTGTTCTTCCGAGTCCCGCGTCAACGTTCCGGCGACGGCGCCGGACTGATTGCGGTCAGGTCTTGAGTCCACGATGGGTCGCCGTTAGCGAGTTGATGTCGAACTGCCCAATGAACACGAGCAGAAGCGCTTCGCGCTCTTCCGATGGTTGGTCATGCCCGAAATTGAATGGTGCGGGCGGTCGGAATCGAACCGACACTCCTCTCGGAACCGGATTTTGAGTCGGCCGGGACTGGCGCCAAGAAACCCGGAACTCTGTGCTCTCAAATGACCTGTTCATCGACCATTCGTGAGGACGAGGGGTATCAGCCGGTTCTGCCTCGTGAATGTGCAAGTACTTGTGTAAACGGGGAAACTCCGAGGCGGTACCACCAGCAAGTTGGCAGCGTTGATCGTGCGAAGCTTTGCTTTTTTCTCGATTGGATTGCTCCGCATCACCCCACTTTAAGCTCGCCAGCGGCGAAGTGGTGACAATCGCGGGGAAGACGCGGGCAACGGGGCGCTTGAGGCTCGGCGCACCTGATTCCGTCGCCCGCTTGGCCGGTATCCCGATCAAGGGTGCCAGCGGCACATCGGAACACCGGCGCAAACGCTAGCCTCCCAAGAGCATCAGCGATGCGGAGTCAGCCTTTTAAGCGGGAAGGTCCAACTGGCTGTTTCGCTTTTACGGCTTGTCGCGCTTTGGCGGTAGCTTCTTGCGCGTCGATCTCGGCATTCATTTCGGTGTGCATCGCATCCCATCCGCCAATCCCCATCAACACCCGGTCGGCGTGTTTGATGGTGTTCACATGGCCATAATGCTGTTCGATCATTTTGACCGACGTGCCCATTTGCTGGGCGAGCAGATAGACGTCGACACCTGCGGAAAGCCTGAACGTCGCATAGGTGTGGCGGAAGCAATAGGTGGTGCGCGGGATGCCGCTCGGCCCGTCGCGCAGATTTGAATATTTCAGCAATTCCTCAACGGTATCGCGGTAAAGCCACACGGCTGGTTTGCCATTGATGATGGTGAATACAGCATCGTCGGGGTTAGTGGATTTGGACTGCGCGCGAACGCGGTCGAGATATTCGCCAACGCTCTTCGGCGCGATGAGCTGGCGCGTCTTGCCCTTGCCCTGGACATAAATCACCAAGATGTCGGTGCCGTCCTTGTCCTTTGCTTTGGTGATGTCGCGCCAACGCAAATTCTTGGCTTCGGGCGGGCGCATCCCCGTGTTGCACATTATAAGGATGAAATTGTAGCACATCTGGCGATACCAGCTGCCCTGCGGGGTGGTTGCCTCCTTCATCCATTTGCGCCCCGCGCTGTGCAGCTTGCGATACTCCTCCAGCGTGAATTCATCACGTCGAGCGGTTTTGAGCTTCGGCATCCCCTCGAACCGATGGTGTGCCGGCACATACCGCTTGCTGACGGCATGGTTCATGATCGCGGCAAAGATGGTCATCTCGATGCGAATGGTCGAATCGCTGATGACGCCGTTACGACGACCGACGCCATTCTCGCGCCGCCATAGCGGATATTCCGACCAGCGCTCCTGACTGACCAAATGGATCTGCGTGTTCCCAACATACGCTTTGAGCGGCCCGTTGACCTTGTTCTTGATGTTCATCGCGCGGCCCTGGCTGACCTCACCCGCATTCGCCCGTCGCTGCTGTGTGTCCGCATATTCTTCGGCGACTTGCAAAAAGGGCCGATTGAATACTGGGACATCATGCTTCACGCGAAAGCGGATATCGGCATCCTGATCCATCGCGCGGTCGCGCGCTGTGTCTCGATCCGCAGTTCGCAGCGAGATCGTTTTATAGCGATCTTCGTTCTGGATTCTCACGCGGCAGTAATACTGGTCGTGCCCGACGTCCCCGCGACGAAAGATGATCAGGCCTGCCTTTACCTGCTCCTTGTCGGTGATGAATTTCATATCCCTTGCCCCACTGTGCAGAATCTGTGCAGATTGCGGCGCCAAGTCATTGGTTTGCCGTAGCTGTGTAGGTTCTGTGTGGGCAATAGTAGCAAAAAATGTTGTTTGTTCCTAGGTGTTTGTTATGATCCCTTCACCCGCTCCAACCGCCGACATGCCTGCCGAACCCCCGATTCTTGTGCGCTTCGTCCTGACGGCCTTCGCTGGCGGTTCGATTCCCCCTGACCGCTCCGATAACGCCCGGCCCTATACGATCCCGTCGAGATACCGTTCGGCATCGAGCGCCGCCTGGCATCCGCTCGCCGCGCTGGTCACCGCCTGGCGATAGATATGGTCCTGAACATCGCCCGCCGCGAACACTCCTGCGATGCTCGTCTGCGTCGCATTCCCCGAATGGCCGCCCATGGTAATCAGATAGCCGTTCTCCATGTGCAGCTGGCCGACGAAAAGGTCGGTGTTGGGCTTGTGGCCGATCGCGATGAAGACACCCTGGACATCGACGGTGTCGCTTGTCTCGTCCGTGCCCTTGATGCGGATGCCGGTGACGCCCTTGTCGTCGCCCAGCACCTCGTCGAGCGTCGTATTCCAGCGAATGGTGATCTTCCCCGCCGCCGCCTTGTCCATCACGCGGTCCTGCAGGATTTTTTCGCCGCGAAATTTGTCGCGGCGGTGGACGACGGTGACGTGGCTCGCGATATTCGACAGATAAAGCGCTTCCTCCATCGCGGTGTTGCCGCCGCCGATCACCGCGACAGCCTGTCCGCGAAAGAAAAAGCCGTCGCACGTCGCGCACGCCGAAACGCCGCGCCCCATATGCGCGGCCTCCGACGGCAGGCCCAGATATTGTGCCGACGCACCCGTCGCGACGATCAGCGCATCGCAGGTGTATTCGCCGCCGTCGCCGACCAGCCGGAACGGCTTTTCGGTCAGATGGGCGGTATGGATATGATCGTAGATCAGCTCGGTGCCGAAGCGTTCGGCGTGACGCTGAAACCGCTCCATCAGTTCGGGGCCCTGCACACCATCGGCATCGGCGGGCCAGTTATCGACATCGGTGGTCGTGGTCAGCTGGCCGCCCTGCGCAATGCCGGTGACCAGCACCGGCTTCAGATTGGCACGCGCGGCATAGACGGCGGCGGTGTAGCCGGCCGGGCCGGAACCGAGGATAAGCAGCTTGTCGTGGCGCGCAGTCATGGGTGAGTGAGTCTCCGGAAGCGATGGAAGGCGTGGGCGAGCGGCGCAGTCAGCCTGTTCCAGTGCGCCGTGGAGCCATATGGCTGTTCGTTTCGCGTAATAAAAGATGCGCGCCATTCTGTTCGCATCGTGCGCGACCCGCTATCGCGCGCGTCATGCCCGCCCCGACAAACCCCTGGCGCACCGAAGCCCGCGCGTTGCTGGCGCTCGCGATGCCGCTGATCCTGGGCAATCTGGCGCAGTCGATGATCTATGCGACCGATCTGGTGCTGCTCGGGCGGCTCGGGGCGGATGCGCTGGCGGCGGGGTCGCTGGCGGTCAACATCTATGGGCCATTCATGATGCTGGGCACCGGGCTGCTCTCTGCCCTCGCCCCGATGATTGCCAGTGAGCGCGGGCGGATGCGGCATTCGGTGCGCGATGTCCGCCGCTCGGTGCGGCAGGGACTGTGGGTGGCAGCGGCGATCACCCTGCCGAGTTGGCTGGCGCTGTGGCACGGCGAGGCGATCCTGCGCGCGCTGGGGCAAGACCCCGCGCTCGCGGCGCAAGGCGGACTGTTCCTGCAAATCGTGATGTGGAGCCTGCCGGCCTATTTCGTGCACCTGGTGCTGCGATTCTACATCTCGGCGATGGAGCGCGCTTTCGCGGTGTTCGCGGTGCTGTTTGCCACCGTCGTGGTCAACGGGTTGGCGAGCTGGGCGCTGATCTGGGGGCATTTCGGGCTGCCAGCGATGGGCTTTGCCGGCGCACCGACGGGCAGCGTCATCTCCACCGTGTTCCTGTGCTGCGGGCTGGTCGCGGTCGTTCTTACGTCACGCCATTTCCGCCGCTACCGGTTGTTCGGGCGCTGGTGGCGCGCGGACTGGCAGCGTTTTGCCGCGATCTGGCGGCTGGGCCTGCCGATTGCGATCATGATCCTGCTGGAGATCGGCGTGTTCAATGCGGCCGTGTTCGTGATGGGGCTGATCGACCGGACGTCGCTGGCCGCGCACGCGGTGGCGATCCAGATCGCCGCCTTTGCGTTCATGGTGCCGATGGGCGTCGCGCAGGCGGCGACGGTGCGCGTCGGGCTGGGCCAGGGTGCGGGCGACAGGGGGCTGATTACCCGCGCGGGCTGGCTGGCGTTTGCGCTGGGGGTCGGGTTCATGTGCACGACGGCGCTGACCTTGCTGATCTTCCCGCGTCAGCTGGTCGGCATTTTCCTCGACCTGAACGATCCGGCCAACACCGCCATTGTCGCGACGGCGGTGTCGTTCCTTGCGGTCGCGGCGCTGTTCCAGATCGTCGACGGCGCGCAGGTCGTCGGCGCAGGCGTGTTGCGCGGCCTGCACGATACCCGCTGGCCGATGGTCTATGCGGTGATCGGCTATTGGGTGATCGGGGTCGGCATCGGGATTACGCTCGCCTTCCCGCTGCGCCTGCGCGGCGTCGGCATCTGGCTGGGCCTGGCGAGCGGCCTTGCGGTGGTGGCGGTGCTGGTGCTGTGGCGCTGGATCAGGCGGGAACGGCTTGGCCTCGTGCCGCATAGCGATGCCGAAAGGCTGCGGCCCAGTCGCTGAGGTTTCCTGCCGCAATTGCCCCGCGCAACCCCGCCATCACCTGCTGATAGAACCACAGATTGTGCTCGGTCATCAGCATCGCACCGAGCATTTCCCCCGATTTGATCAGGTGATGGATATACGCCTTGTTCCACGCCGCAACTGGCGATGCGGGGTCGAGCGGCGTCATGTCCTCGGCAAACCTGGCATTGCGCAGGTTGATCGGCCCGTCCCAGGTGAACGCCTGCCCGTTGCGACCCGATCGCGTCGGCAGGACGCAGTCGAACATGTCGATCCCGCGCTCGACGGCCCCCACGATATCGTCGGGTTTGCCGACTCCCATCAGATAGCGGGGCTTGTCGGCAGGCAGCATCGGCACCGCGAAGTCGAGCACGCGGAACATCTCTGCCTGCCCCTCCCCCACGGCAAGCCCGCCGACCGCATAGCCATCGAAGCCGATGCCGGTGAGCGCATCGGTCGAGGCCGAGCGCAGATCCTGGAACATCGATCCCTGCTGGATACCGAACAGCGCGCCCGCACTGACAAACGCATCGCGCGACCTTTGCGCCCAGCGCATCGACCTCTCCATCGAGCTTCGCGCCACCTCGTGCGTTGCCGGGAACGGCGTGCATTCGTCGAACGCCATCACGATATCGCTGCCGATCGCTGCCTGGATTTCCATCGAGCGTTCGGGGCTGAGCATGTGGCGCGATCCGTCGAGGTGCGATTTGAACGCGACCCCCTCCTCGCTCTTGGTCGTCAGATCGCCAAGGCTCATCACCTGATACCCGCCGCTGTCGGTCAGGATCGGGCGGTCCCAGCCCATCCAGCCGTGCAAGCCGCCCAGCCGCGCCAGCCGCTCGGCGCCGGGCCGCAGCATCAGATGATAGGTATTGCCCAGAATGATGTCCGCGCCAGACGCGCGCACATCGCCGGGCTTCATGCCCTTCACCGTCCCCGCCGTCCCCACCGGCATGAACGCCGGCGTGCGGATGTCGCCGCGCGCCATGCGAATGCTGCCGGTACGCGCAAGCCCGTCGGTGGCGGCAATGGCGAAGTCGAAACGCGGCGTCATGAATCGAACAGCGAATCGAGGTCGCGCGAGCCATGGACGACGCGCACGATTTCGATCCTTTCGCGCACGACGCGGTACATGAAGATGTAGCGCGCCGCATTCACCGTGCGTGCGCCGTCGCCGAATTCCGGCCGACTGCGCCCCGACAGCGGAAAATCGGCAAGGCGCACGGTCGCCGACTTGATCCGGTCGATCACCCGGTCGGCGACGTCGAAACCGAAAGCAGCATGATATTCCCAGATATCGACAAGATCATGTTCTGCCAGAGGCAGATAGACGATCGGGGTCACGCGGCCTGTTTGGCCGCCGCCATCCGTTCACGACCGCGCCGCTTGATGCCTTCGAAGAAGTCGTCGGCGCTGCATTCGATCGCCGGGCCGCTCCGCACGCCATCGTCGAAGCTGCGCCGCAGCCATTCGCGACGGTCCTCGGGCGCGGCATTGCTCGCCTCGAACCACAGCAGCGCGTCGCCGACGAAATGGCTGACATCGGCAAACTCACCGGTCTCGACCGCAATCTGCACGGCTTCGAACTGATCGGCGGGCAGCGAGACGCTGACCGATTTGCTCACATCCATTCCCGCAGCTCCTTGCAGTCGAATTTAGTCGTCATCGTACACCCGCGCAACGCCTATGCCGCCGTCCCCAGCACCAGCCGCAGCACGTCCTCCGGCGTGTCGAACAGCGCGTCGGGTTCCAGCTTCATCAGCCCTTCGCGATTGGCATAGCCCCACAGCACGGCGGCGGCATCGACGCCCACCTTGCGCGCGGCGGTGATGTCGCGGGTCTCGTCGCCGATCGACAGCACGTGTTCGAGCGGCACCTTGCTGCGCTTGATGACTTTCTTGAAGCGCGGCGCCTTGCCGAACAGCGAGGCACCGCATTCGAACCATTCGATCCGCGCGGCGAGCGCCGGGCCGAGCACCTTGCGCGCGTTCGCCTCTGCATTCGAAGTGACGACGGCCACGCGCACGCCGCCGTCGATCAGCGCCTCGACCATCGGCGCGACGCCATCGAACAGCACGATCCGGTCGATCTGTTCGGCAAGCAGCCCATGGATATATTTGGCGATGCGCGGCAGTTTCCAGCGCGAGATGCCCAGCGACCGGATGACGTCGCGCGTCGGCAGGCTGCGCAGCCGCTGCACCTCGTCGTCGTCGACGTGGCGAAAATCGAACCGGTCGGCCAGATCGCCCGCAATCGACAGGAACCAGTCGCCGCTGTCGGCAAGCGTCCCATCGAAATCGAGGATGACCAGACGATAGCGCGGCACGGCGTTATCGGGGCAGGAGGAGAGAGGAATCGCCATAGCTGTAAAAGCGATAGCCGCTTTCGATGGCATGGGCATAGGCCGCCTGCATCGTTTCGCGCCCCATCAGCGCAGAAACCAGCATGAACAGCGTCGATTTGGGCAAATGAAAATTGGTGACCAGGCCATCGACCGCGCGAAACCGGTATCCCGGCGTGATGAAGATCGCGGTGTCGCCCGCAAAAGCCCGGATCGTCCCGTCCGCATCCGCCGCACTTTCGAGCAGGCGCAGCGATGTCGTCCCCGCCGCAATCACTCGCCCGCCGCGTGCGCGCACCGCGTTCAGCCGCGCGGCGGTTGCCGCATCGATACAGCCCCATTCGGCGTGCATGACATGATTATCGGTATCGTCGGCCTTGACCGGCAGGAAAGTGCCCGCCCCCACATGCAAAGTCAGCGTCTCACGCGCGACCCCCGCCGCGTCGAGCGCCGCGATCAGTCCGGGCGTGAAGTGCAGCGACGCCGTGGGCGCAGCGACGGCCCCTTCCGCACGCGCGAACATCGTCTGGTAATCATCGGCATCGCGCGCATCGATCGCGCGCTTGCTGGCGATATACGGCGGCAGCGGGACGGTGCCGACACGCGCGAGCAGCAGTTCGACCGGCTCGTCGCCATCGAAGTTCAGCAGCGCGCTGCCATCGTCGGCACGCTCGGTCGCCAGCGCCGTCACGCCCTCGCCAAAGTCGATCCGCTCGCCATCGCGCACCCGCCGCGCGTTCTTCAGAAATGCCCGCCAGGCGCGCGGCCCTTCACGCTTGTGCAGGGTCGCGCCGATGCTCGCCTCTCCGCGCCGCCCATGCAGCTGCGCCGGGATGACCCGGGTGTCGTTGAACACCAGACAATCGTCCGCGCGCAGCAACGACGGCAAGTCGCGAACGATGCGGTCGTGCAGCCCCGCCCCATCGACAACCAGCATCCGCGCCGCATCACGGGGCGACGCGGGGCGCAGCGCGATGTTTTTATCGGGAAGCTGAAAATCGAAAAGATCGACGCGCACGGGGACTTTGCTTTGGGTTGGGCTCGGGTGAAGTGACGCTCGCCCATGAAGCGGCAGGGCGACGGTGGCAAGGCGGAGCAGTGGCGCAGCCGTTCAGCAGTTGGGCTTGGGTCTGTGCGGCAGGGCGCAATGGCGATTGGCCGGGTTCGACGACTTTCCAGACGTCCGTTCATCGAAAGGCAAAGCCTGAAAGCGGACGCAATGTGAGCGCGATTCTGCGCCAGCGAAATGGCGACCTCTGGTGGAAATTGGAAAAGGCGGCTTCTGGACGCAGCCGAACGAATTCGGCCATACTGGTGGCGACAGAATCACGGAGGCGTGTGTGTTTGGCCTACTCTTCTTAGCGGCGATGATTGGGGCCACCCCCGCTACTTCCGATGCTCAAGCTACCAAAAGGCTGCCAGTTCGCGAAAACGTAAGCGAGTATCGGTTTGAAAACGGGATCATGACCTTAAAGCTGAACGACCCGAACCTTTATGTATTGCTGGGCAGCGGCTTTCTACGACCAACGACCTTCGGTGACCCCAAGGCCTTCGTCTCCGACTGGCTGAAGCTGCATCCAAAAGCGATCGTCACACCGATTTCGCGTTTGATCTCGACTAATACACGGACACGTCAAGTGTTGACAATTGTCTACGTCTGGATTGAGGAAGGCGACAACAGTCTAAATGTCGATCTGGTCCGTGCCGGAGTGTTCGCAGGCGGCACGATGTATGACATGGTAGACAACCAAAAGGGTCTTGATCAACTTCTCAAAAGTGACCCAAGTCTTGCTGACGCCCGCGCCCAGATAGAAAAGGAGAGGGCTGCTGCACCGCAGGACCGAAGCGAGCGCCTTATACCCGATGCCGACTATAAAAGGCGCATTACTCGGATCAATGAAGCGGAACAGGCCGCTCGGACAAAGAAGTTGGGCATTTGGTCGGCAGCCATGAAGGAGGAGCGTGAAGCCGATGGTGTCCAATGAACCCGCCTTGCGCGTCTTGGATTCTGTCGACTTTCGGGAAGACCCTGTGCTGAGGTGAATAGTAATAATTAGGGCGGCAGCTGCCTCGCATGATTTCGATGCCGTCGGCGCGCCAATCGACAACATTGCGGTCGCAGTTTCATCGAGTGACAAGGCCTGAAAGCGGTCGTTCCCTGTCTCGTTGAGTTTGCGTATGAACGCACCGGAAAGGCCCGCCGAATGACCGCCAAGAAGTTGCGAATCATGTATATTGAAGACAAGTCTGAGGGATTAAACGGTCCCGCATGGATTGGTCGCGTGACGTTATCGAAGTCGGGGCAGTCGGTTTATTATGACGGCCGAACTTTTCAGCGCCTTGGCGGGCAAGGGTTTAAAGCTAACTACTTCGAGACCGAGACAGGAGCGCACTTCTGGATTTCTGGCCCGCGCAAGGATGGCCGTGATCGTCTTTATGAGGGAAGCGCCAAGCCAGTCGAGATCGACGTGGATGTACAAGCCGAATATTGGGCTGACATACGGGGGCAACGCCCGCGACACTGAATGTACCCAACCGGGGCGGCAGCCGACGGTTGGGCGGCAATGAACAAAGGTCGGCTTCGGCCCTGTGCCTCCTAGAAGCCGCCTGTCGGCTCCCCCCGACATTGCCGTCATGCCGAATTTGTTTCCCAGCGGCTGCCCTGCGGGTCGGTATCCACTGCTCAGATTGCGGAGCCGTCTCGGGCGGAGGGGTGGACCGCGGATCAAGTCCGGGGTGACGGTGTCCATGGGTTGCAGCGTGCTGCTTGCAACTTCCCCCTCTCCCGGGGGGAGAGGATACGCAGACTTGGCGCTTCAGCACCTAGTCGGAGTTGGCGAGGGGCACTGCCCCTCAGTCGAAGCACCGATGCCCCTCACCGCTGCGACTAAATTCGCTTGCGCTCATTAAGTCTCGCTCCGCTCCCTTTGGGAGAGGAGGTAAGATTCCCAATGAGAGAGGCGGTAAGATGATGTAATTCCGCGACAAGACAGGCATTCGAGCGCGACGGCTTTGCTCAATACCCCCGCGTCTCTACCCATTCCTCGTGTTCGCCGGGTTTGTAGGTCTTGCCCGGAATCCGCCCCAATGGCGGACGCCAAATGCCCCCCATGACCGTGCCTGTTAGCCGACCTTAGTTGTTCGGCTGCCCGCTGCGGCGATCAGCCAGAACAGCAGCCCGCCTGCTGCGCCAAGAAGCGCGATTTGGCCTACAAATGTGAGATTGGTGAGCCATCCATAAGCAGTCAACGAACCATCGATCACGGTCGCCTGCCCGTCTATGCTGGCACTATCGGGCAGGCTAAACGTCGAAAGAACAAACCACGGGAGGGAAGCCACGACGGCTCCGGTCAGCGAGCAGTTGACTATTTTTGGGTCGAAGTGTCGGCGCAGCATGAAGAATGCCGGCAGGCCGAGGACCACCGTCGCCGGGTAGGCTCCGAACACGGCGAATGCTAAGGCGCTCCGCCAAATCCTTTCAAACTGGTCGCTAAGTCCGTCATAAGCTGGGCTCAGGACCGCCAGCAACAAGGCCGCGACGCCGGGCACAATCGCGAAGGCCGCCACGATGCGCCAAGTCGGCGGATAAGCGCGTTCCTGCGTGGGGATGTCCATGGTTATCTGCATACCATTACAATGTCGGTTATCTAGGTCCTTCGTGCTGAAAGCGGACAGTCGCCTGACCCCGACATTGCCGTCATGCCGAATTTGTTTCCCAGCGGCTGCCCTGCGGGTCGGTATCCACTGCTCAGCTTGCGGAGCCGTCTCGGGCGGAGGGGTGGACCCCGGATCAAGTCCGGGGTGACGGTGTCCATGGGTTGCAGGCGTGCTGCTTGCAATTTCCCCTCTCCCGGGGGGAGAGGATACGCAGACTTGGCGCTTCAGCGCCCAGGCGGAGTTGGTGAGGGGCAGTGTCCCCTCAGCCGAAGCGACGCTGCCCCTCACCGCTGCGACTAAATTCGCGTGCCGCTCATCAAGTCTCGCGCCTCTCCCGCCGGGAGAGGGGGTAAGAAGACCTCAGTTCCCCGCAGGCGGCGTTGTCACCGGGCCTTCGGGCGCGGGGGCGGTCAGGCTGGGGGCGGGGGCGGCTGCCGTCGGGGCGGGCAGCGGGACGCGTGCGAAGTTCGATCCGTCGGCCTCGATCCAGGCGTGGACGATCTTCGACGGGTTGGCGGGCGGCTCGCCCTTTTCGATGGCGTCAACGAAGTTCATGCCGCTGACCACGCGGCCGAAGGCGGTGTAGTTGTTGTCGAGGCGCAAGGTCGGCATCAGCACGATGAAGAACTGGCTGTTGGCGCTGTTCGGCTGGTTGGCGCGTGCCATCGACACGGTGCCGCGCACGTGCGGCATGTCGTTGAATTCGGCCTTCAGATCGGGAAGCGTCGAGCCGCCCTCACCCGTGCCTTTCGGGTCGCCGCCCTGTGCCATGAAGCCGTCGATGACCCGGTGAAAGATCAGCCCGTCGTAAAAACCCGCGCGGGTCAGCTGCTTGATGCGTTCGATATGCGCAGGCGCCTTGTCGGGGCGCAGCTGGATGACGACCGCGCCGCCGGTCGACAGGTCGAGGTGCCACAAGGTGTCGGGCGTCGGGGCCGGATCGGGCGTCGCAACGACCACCGCGACGGGGGCCGCCTTCACCTTCTTGACCTTCGCCTTTTTGGCGAGCCCGGGACTGGCGACTGCCAGCAACGCCATGAAACCGACCAGAATCTTCATCGAACCTGAAACTCCAAAAAATGCTGCCGCCGCTCTACCCCCGACAGGTGAGCGGTGGCTGAACGTCAACTGCCCTTGCGACCCAGCACCGCGACGCGCGCCTCGACTTCGCCGACCACCCGTTCGGGAACGAACTGGTCGATCTTGCCGCCGTACATCGCGATTTCCTTCACCAGCCGCGAAGCGACGGGTTGCAGCGAGACGTCCGCCATCAGGAAGATGGTTTCGATGCGGTCGTTGAGCGCCCGGTTCATCCCCGTCAACTGATACTCATATTCGAAATCGGTCACGCCGCGCACCCCGCGCAGCACGATCGACGCGCCCTGCGCCTCGGCAAAATCCATCAGCAGTGAATCGAAGCCGACAACGCTGACCCCGGCGATGTCCGCACATTCGCGGCTCAGCGTCGCGATGCGTTCATCGGCAGTGAACATCGGCGATTTGGCAAGGTTGGTCGTCACCCCGATGATCAGCCGGTCGACCAGCTTTGCGCCGCGCCGGATGATATCCATATGCCCGACCGTGACCGGGTCGAACGTGCCGGGATAGACGCCGATACGCGCCGTCACCGGTCGCGCTCCACGGCGTAACGCGCCGTCACCGGTCGCGCTCCACGGCGTAACGCGCGATGGCGCGCAGCAGATCGGCCTCCTGACCGAAGCTGTTCAAATGCGAGATCGCCTGATCGACCAGCATCTGCGCCTGTGCGCGCGCGCGATCGACGCCGAGCAGCGACAGGAAGGTCGCCTTGCCCGCGGCCTCGTCCTTGCGCAGTGCCTTGCCCGCCGCCTCGGCATCGCCCTCGACATCGAGCAGGTCGTCGGCGATCTGGAAGGCGAGGCCGACATCGCGGGCAAAGCCGCGCAACGGCCCGCGCCCTTCGGGTGGCAGCCGCCCCATGATCGCGCCGGCCTCGACCGAAAAGGCGATGAGTGCGCCGGTCTTCATCTGTTGCAGGCGAGTGACGGCGGCCAGGTCGAACGTCGCGGTTTCCGCCGCGATGTCCATCATCTGTCCGCCTGCCATCCCCATCGGCCCGCTGGCGCGGGCAAGGCCGTCGATCAGTTCGAGGCGGACGAACGGGTCCGAATGCGTCTCCCCATCGGACAGCAGTTCGAACGCGATGGCGTGCAGCGAATCCCCGGCGAGCACCGCAATCGCCTCGTCGAACGCCTTGTGGACCGTCGGCTTGCCGCGCCGCATGTCGTCGTCGTCCATGCACGGCAGATCGTCGTGAATCAGCGAATAGACATGGATCGCCTCGACCGCGCAGCCGACGCGGACCGCGGCAGCCCGGTCGATGTTGAACAAATTGCACGCCGCGACGACGAGCAGCGGGCGCATCCGCTTGCCACCGCCGATCGCCGCGTGGCGCATGGCCTGGAACAGCGGTGCACGCTGATCGTCGGGCACGGCAAGCACATGGTCGAACAGCCGGTCGACATCGCGCGCGATATCGGCAAGTGCCGCGCCAAGAATAGGTGTGACGGCCCCCATGATGCGATCAGCCGCCGTCGAAGGCGCGAACGCCCGTGGGGCTGCCGTCGCTCGCAAGCACGATCTTGTCGACGCGTTCCTGCGCCGATTTCAGCCGCGCCTCGCATTGCGCGCGCAGCACCGCGCCCTCTTCATAGAGCGTGATCGATTCATCGAGGCTCGCCTCGCCGCTTTCGAGGCGCTGCACGATCGCCTCCAGCCGCTTCAGCGCGTCTTCGAACGACAGGGTGGAAAGGTCGTCGGCCATGGAGGTGCGCTTGTGGCGAGGGGCGGCGCGGGGGTCAAGGCGTGGCCTTCGCCCGCTCTTCCGCCACCAGTTCCTTGCGGCTGAGCTTGCCGACCAGCGTTTTGGGCAATTCCGCGCGCACTTCGACCGCAGCCACCCGCTCGTGCTTGCCCAGTTGCGGGTTGGCCCAGGCCTTCAGCGCGTCGCCGCTCACCTCGAACCCTTCGTTAAGTGTAACAAAAGCCTTGGGAATTTCACCGTGATAGGCGTCGGGAATACCAATAACAATCGCCTCCCGCACCGCCGCATGGGTGTAAAGGAGATGCTCTATCTGGCTGGGAAACACCTTGAACCCGCCGACCGCGATCATGTCCTTCAACCGATCCACGATACGGATGTAACCGTCGGCGTCGATCGTCGCGACATCGCCGGTCCGCAACGCGCCATCGACGAACGTGTCCGCATCGGACTCCGGGCGGCCCCAATAGCCCTTCATGATCTGCGGCCCGGTGAACACCAATTCACCCGGTTCGCCGTCGGGCGCGGAGCGGCTCGGATCTTCGCGATCGACGAGGCGAACGACGGTACCAGGAAGCGGCTGGCCGATGGTGCCGGGCTTGCCCACGCCGTCATAGGGATTGCACGCAACGACGCCCGAACTTTCGGTCAGGCCATAGCCCTCAACCACCTTCGCGCCCGTGACATCCATGAACTTGGTCTTCAGCGCTTCGGCCAGTGGCGCGCCGCCCGAGATGCAGACGCGTAGCGAAGAGAAATCGGTCTTGGTGCAATCGGGATGGTCGAGCAGTGCCTGATACATGGTAGGCACACCCGGCAGCGCCGTCGCCTTTACCCGCGCGATCGTCTTCAGCGTATCCTTCGCCCCGAAGCGCGGTAGCATCGCGATCATCCCGCCCGCCAGCACCGTGCGGTTAAGCACGCAGGTGTTGGCGAAAACGTGAAAGAACGGCAGCACCCCGACGATGCGGTCGGGCAGGTCGGGATGCGGATCGACCGCGTGCACCTGCCGCGCATTGGCAGTCAGGCTGGCGTGGGTCAGCATCGCACCCTTGGGCACACCGGTGGTGCCGCCCGTGTACTGGATCAGCGCGACGTCGGCGGGATCGAGCGAAACGGGAATTGGCACGACGGGGGCAGCGATCATGCTAGCCACCGTCACGATGCGCGGATCGCCGCCCGGGACATCGGCAATCTCCGCCTTGCGAAAAATCCGAAACAGCGCGCGCTTGACCGGCGGTAGCCAGCCCGACAGCGCGCCAACAATAACCCGGTCGAGCGCGCCATCGTTGAGTAGCGCACGGGCGGTGCCGAACAGCGCCGGGACGTCACTGGTCACCACGATCCGTGCGCCGCTATCGGCCAGCTGGTGCGCGAGTTCGCCCTTCGAATAGAGCGGCGACATGTTGACGACGATCGCACCGGCCGACAGCGCGCCATAATAGGCGATCAGATAATCAGGGACATTGGGCAGATAGAGCCCGACCCTGTCCCCTTTGACCAGTCCCTGTCGCTGCAATGCTGCCGCAAACCGCTGCACCATGTCGCCGATCTTCGCATAGCTTAGCCGCGCGCCGAGGAAGTCGGTCAGCGGCGCAGCGCCTGCCCGCCCTACGCTGTCGCTGAACATCTGCGGCACCGTCATCGGCGGGAAGGTGACGTCCCACTGCCCGGGATGATCGTAATGCGTGCGCCAGACGGGTTCGCTCATTAACAGGGGTGTAAGCACCCCCCCGTCGACGAGCAACTAGACGGCAGAATAATAATCGACGCGGTCGCGCCGTTCACGCACCGCTCTCCCGGTAACCTCGAGGCGACGAAGATGCGCCAGCGCCTCGCCGGTCGCCAGCCCCAGGATTTCGTCCTCGATGGCGCGGCCGAACAGCACGCCGAAGCAATCCACCGCACGGCGCGGCGCCTTTTCCAGATGCACATAAAGCCGGTCGAGGCTGGTCCGGTGTCCCTCCTCCAGCCGATCAAGCCGGGCGTGCAATCCGTAGAAGGGTTCGCCATGCGCAGGCAGTACAAGCAGATCGTCGGGCAGCGCGCGAAACTTGTCGATCGAAGCTAGCCAGTCGCCGAGGGGATCGCCTTCGGGTTCGGTCAGGCTCATCGACACATTGCTCGTGATGCGCGGCAACACCTGATCGCCCGCGATCATCATCTTGCCGGCCAGATCGACGAAGCAGACATGTTCGGGCGTGTGGCCGCTGCCGACCCAGATCGTCCAGTCGCGCCCGCCGATGCGGATGACATCGCCTTCCTTAATGCGGATATGGCCGAGCGGCAGTTCGGCGGCAATCGCTGCGAAATTGCCGAAGCCATTGGCGACCATCGTTGCGATCTGTTCGGGCGTCCACCCGGCGGCTACGTTCTGTGCGACAGCTTCGGGCGGCGGCTCGTCGCGCTTGTCGGCGATCAACATCCTCGCCAGCAGGAATTCGGTGCGGTTCATCCACAGCGGCGCTTCGTGTTCGGCACACAGCCAGCCCGCAAGCCCGAGATGGTCGGGATGAAAATGCGTGAGCAACACCCGCGTCACTCTCCGCCCGTCGAGTGCCGTCGTCCACGCCTCTTTCGATTCATCGGTCTTGAGCCCGGTATCAATCACGGCGACGCCGCCATCTTCCTCAAGCAGCCAGACGTTGATGTGTTTCAGCGACCCGGGAACCGGCAGCCGCGTCCAGCCGAGCCCGGCCCCCAGCGCATGGACCGCGCCATATTCGGGAGCGAACTTTCCCATCGGATAGGTGAGTCCACGCGATTCGAGCGGTTCGAACCTGTCGTCGGTCAGCGAGATATCGGGTGCCGGAGCGGTTGCCATTTGCGACCCCTTGGCATGGCCGGGGGCGGGGTGGGAAGCGGTATCCTCACGATCTTGACCTATATCGACACTGGCGAGGGTAACTTTAGCGGATGTCGACGGGCGCGGCGGCGCGCGGGACAGAGTCGCGCAGGACGCGAGTTTGACGGGAGTCGGGCGTGTAGGACAGCGGTTATCGGCCCGCGATGCCGACAATCATCCCGTCGGCGAGCCATTGGCCGAGCAATGCCCCGGCGCGCGCGATGCCCGCCGGCTCTCCGTGGGCATCGACCATCGTGTTGCACAGATCGGCAAAGGGCAGCCCGGCACGGGCGGTGAGCAGCGCATCGCGTTCATGGCGGTCGATGGCGCGGAACTGCGCCACCTGTCCCTGTCGCCATACCAGGATCGCCCCGGTTTCGGGCAGCGGTTCGACCGCCGGTGGCGTGTCGCCTGCGGCCAGCGCAGACCAGATTGCGGTCGCATTGGTGGTCAGGTCGGCCAGGTCGAGCGTCGGGGTGAAGTGAAGGACGGCACGATCCCAATCGACATCGGCCAGATCGTCGGTGGTCAGTGCCACCGCATCCGGGCCGACAAACGCCTCGGCCAGGGCGCAATCGATCCAGGCCAGTTCGGCGACCTCGGCATCGTCGGGATAGCGCATCGCCAGGGTCGCGGGAAAATCGCGCGGATAGGCATCGAGCGTCCAGCTGCTCGGCGGCACGCGTCCGATATGCGCGACGACCGCGTCATGGAATGCCTCACCGCCGATCCAGCTGCGGGTGTGCGCGAAGCTTTCCTCAAGGCAGGCAACAAGCTGGGCGCGGTAGTTGTTCTGATAGACGCGCAGCCCCGGCGCGGCGGCGGCACCCAGGCGCTGCGCGGCGGGCGCATCTTCGCAATCGAGCCAGGCCCGCATGTCGCGCTGGAGCGCAAGCAGGCTCATGCCGCGACTGCCATGGTCTGCTCGCCGATCTGCCGGGCGATGGCGAGTTCGGCGAGCAGTTCGGGAAGCGGGGGAATGGCGTCGTCGCGCTCGATCATCGTCGCGACCGGGCCGAGCCGCGGCATGACATGCGCGTAAAGATCCCACACCGACGCGGGGACCGGTTGATCGTGCGTGTCGATCAGCAACTCGCTGCCCTGGCTGTGCCCGGCGAGGTGGATCTGGCGGACGCGGTCGAGCGGCACGCCGTCGAGATAGGCGATCGCATCGAACCCGTGGTTCGTCGCGCTGACGAAGACGTTGTTCACGTCGAGCAGCAGCCCGCAGCCGCTGCGCGCGCACATCCGATCAAGAAACTGCCACTCGGTCATGTCGGCGGGGGCGAAATCGATATAGGTCGACGGGTTTTCGATCAGCATTTCGCGGCCCAGCGCATCCTGCGCACGACCGATATTGGCGCAGACGATGTCGAGCGCCTCATCGGTGTACGGCAGCGGCAGCAGGTCGTGTGAATTGAAGCCCTCGATCTGCGTCCAGCACAGATGGTCGGACACGAACAGCGGCTCGACCTCCTCGACCAGCGCACGCAAGCGCGACAGATAGGCAGAGTCGATCCCGTCGGCGGAACCGATCGACATCGACACGCCGTGCAGCGCAACCGGATAACGCGCGCGGACGTCGCGCAGAATCTGGCGCGGCTTGCCACCGGCGATCATAAAATTTTCTGAGATAACCTCGACGAAATCGACCGCGACGCGATTTTCAAGGAAGTCCACATAATGCGGCTTGCGCAGGCCGAGGCCGTATCCGGCGAAGGGGGCGATCATATCGTGTCTCATGAAAAGCTCGACCCGGCCGCGGTGAGGCGACCGGGTCGATGAGCGATCAGTTCGGTGCGGTCGTGCTGCCGTGCTGGGCCTTGCACGCCTTGGCGGTCAGTTCCTTGAAGCCCTGGCCCTTGCAGTCGTTCATACCCTTGCATTCGTGCGTGCCCGACTTGCAGTCCGACGTGCCCTTGCAGCTGTTGACGCCATAGCAATGCACCTTGGCGGCACCGCCCTTGGCGATCGAGACGGTGGGGGCGACAGCCGTGATCGCGACGACGGCGGCGGCGGCGGCGAAGCTGACGCCGGTACGAAGGATGGTCATGTGAAGGTCTCCTAAAGCGATGATTGCCCGATTGGCCTCTGCTCTTCGCCAGGTGCCGCAGGATGGTTACGCGTGTACGAAAATTGCGACGCCGCACCGGCCCGAAAGATGTTTTTGTGGCGGTGCGTAACCGGCCGGACGATTACGGCGAACTGTCCAGCGTGACCGGGCCGTTCCCCCCTTGTCCGGTCATCGCGCGGCTCGCCTTTCCCTTTGGCGGCCGCGCGTCCCCGGGGGCACAGAAATCGAAGGACATCCTATGCGCTCCACTCACGCTACCCTTGCCGCCACGCTTGCGCTCGCCGTCGCCGGTGCCGCGATCGCCGCGCCTGCCACCGCACAAACCAAGCCGGCGATGGAAAAATGCTATGGCGTCTCGCTCGCCGGCAAGAACGATTGCAAAGCCGGTGCCGGCACCAGCTGCGCGGGCACGTCGAAGGTCAATTATCAGGGCAATGCCTGGAAGCTGGTCAAGGCCGGCACCTGCGAGAAGACCAAGACGCCCAAAGGTTTCGGCTCGCTGAGCCCCAGGGCCTGATCCGTATCGGCTGGGGCAGCACCGCTGTCCCAGCCCCTCCGGCCCACCCCCTGCCCCAACCCACCAGGCGCGGCCCATTCGGCCCAACCGACCCCGTCCATATTTTTTCGAAAGGGCCGCCATGACCCCGATCGTCGCGCTGTACGACCGCGCCGCCGCCCGAATTTCCGAAATGGTCCCCGACGCTTTGCTGTTGCTGGTCGGACGCCTTGGCATCGCAGCAATCTTCTTCATGTCGGGCCGCACCAAGGTCGACGGCATCCTGCATATCACCGACAGCACCTATGAGCTGTTCCGTACCGAATATGTCCTGCCGCTGCTGCCGCCCGAGGTCGCGGCGGTTGCCGCCACATGGTCGGAGCATGTCTTTTCGATCCTGCTCGTATTCGGCCTGTTCACGCGCTTTTCGGCGCTGGCGCTGTTCATGATGACGCTGACCATCGAGATTTTCGTCTATCCCGACGCCTGGCCGACGCATCTGAGCTGGGCGGCGATCCTGTTGCCGCTGATGTTTCGCGGCGGCGGTGCCTGGTCGCTCGACGCGTTGGTGAGACGCGTTATCTGATCGCCCTGACGACAGGGGATGCCCGACAGGGGACGCCCGACAGGGTGTCCCCGTGCGGCTTCCTGTCCCCCTTCCCCGCCCAACCCATCGCGCTGGCGCTATCGTCCCGGCACGGCTCCAATATCGCTGCGCACCATGTCATGGACGCATCCCGGAAAGGCGGGTGCACCGTGCCCGGTTCTTGGAGTGGATATGACCTGTCAGCCGACGACAACGCCTGCGCCGGACGCCTTCGACATTCCGTCGTTGCGCGCGAAATACCGGGTGGAGCGCGAAAAACGGCTGAGCGACCGGGGACAGACGCAATATGTGCGCCCGACCGGACAGGTCGTCGAGGACTATGTCGCCGATCCGCATCTGCCGACCATCGAACGCGCGCCGATTTCCGAAGAGATCGACGTCGTCGTGCTGGGTGCCGGATGGGGCGGTATTCTCGCGTCCTATCATTTGACCAAAATGGGGGTCAGCAATTTTCGCAACGTCGACACCGCCGGCGATTTCGGCGGAGTCTGGTACTGGAACCGCTATCCCGGCATCCAGTGCGACAACGACGCGTACTGCTACCTGCCGCTGCTTGAGGAAATGGGCTTCGTCCCGTCGCAGAAATTTTCGGAAGGGGCCGAAATCCAGACCTATGCCAAGTCGATCGCCGCGAAATTCGACTTTGCCGACAAGGCGCTGTTCCACACCCACATCAACGACCTGAAATGGGATGAGGACAGCAAGCGCTGGCTGGTCAAGACCAATCGCGGCGACGACATCCGCGCGCGGTTCATCATCATGGCGTGCGGCGTGCTCAACATGCCCAAGCTGCCCAGCGTGCCGGGGATCGCGAGCTTCAAGGGCAAGATGTTCCATTCGTCCCGCTGGGACTATGGCTATACCGGTGGCGCATACGGCGATCCGGTGCTCGACAAGCTCGCCGACAAAAGCGTAGCGATCATCGGCACCGGGGCGACCGCGATCCAGGCGGTGCCGCACCTCGCGAAATTCGCCAAGCACCTCTATGTCATCCAGCGCACGCCATCGACAGTGGACGAGCGGCCCAACCCCAAGACCGATCCCGAATGGGCGAAGTCGCTGGAGCCCGGCTGGCAAGCGGCGCGGCAGGCGAATTTCCACCGCGCGGCGATGGAGATGTTCGCGCCGGGCGAGCCGGATCTGATCTGCGACATCTGGACCGAAGTCAGCCGCAACATGGCGGCCGAATTCGCCCGTGACGGTTACCCGCAGAGTCCGGAAGAATTCATGGCCCGGCGCGAGGTGATGGATTACCGGGTGATGGAACGGCTGCGCAATCGCGTTGCCGAAATGATCGACGATCCGGCAACCGCAGAATCGCTGAAGCCGTGGTATCGCCATATGTGCAAGCGCCCGCTGTCGAGCGACCATTTCTACCCGGCGTTCAACCAGCCCAATGTGACCCTGATCGACGTATCCGACACCAAGGGGCTGGAGGCGATGACCGAAGCCGGTTTCGTCGCCAACGGTCAGGAATATGCGATCGACTGCATGATCTTTGCCAGCGGGTTCGAGGTGACATCGGACCTCGACCGGCGCTGGGGCATCGACCGGATCGAGGGTCGCGAGGGCGTTTCGCTGTACGATCACTGGCGGAACGGCCCGGTCACCTATCATGGGACGATGACGCACGGTTTCCCCAACCAGTTCTACATCGGCTATATTCAGGGTGGCCTGAACGCGTCGGTGACGGTGCAGTTCGGCGAGCAGGGGCGGCACAGCGCGCACATCATCGCCGAGGCCCTGAAGCGCGGGATCGCGTCGGTCGAGCCGGAGCAGGATGCGGTCGAAAATTACGTCCGCACCTTCCAGGAGATCGAGATCGACCTGACCGGATTTCAGGACGAATGCACGCCGGGCTATTTCACCAACGAGGGCGAGCACAAGCCGAAATGGGGCCTGTTCCGCGGCTGGGGCCATGGCTGGGATGCGTTCCAGAATATGGTCGGCGAATGGCGTGAAAAGGGCGATATGGATGGTCTGGTGCTGAAGCGCTGAGCCGCCGGAGGACGACATGAACTACGAAACGAAGATCACGGTCGACGATCTGGCCAAGCCGGTGACCTATCCGGTCGATGCGTTCCTGTCGCGCGACTATGCCGCCGCCGAAAAGGACCGGCTGTGGCCGCACGTCTGGCAGATGGTCGAGCGGGTCGAGGATTTCCGCGAGGTCGGCGACTTCGTCACCTATAATATCGGCGATGAATCGATCATCGTTATCAAGACCGGTGCGGCGAGCTTCAACGGGTTCTACAACGTCTGCCCGCACCGCGGCCGCCAGTTGATCGATACGCCCGACGGGGTCCACAGCGTGCGCGGCAACCGGCGCAATTTCATCTGCGGCTTCCACGGCTGGACCTTCGATACCGAGGGCAACAACATCTTCATCCTCGACCCGCAGGACTGGAACCACGAACTGACCCCCGAAATGACCTGCCTGTCGAAGGTGCGGGTGGAAACATGGGGCGGCTGGGTGTGGATCAACATGGACGCGGATGCCGAACCGCTGATCGACTTTCTGGGCGATGCGGGGCGTATTCTCGGCCATTTCGAACTCGACAAGATGCGCTACAAATGGCGGCAATGGGTCGTCTATCCGTGCAATTGGAAGACCGCGCTCGAAGCGTTCATGGAACCCTATCACGTCACCGGCACGCATTCGCAGCTGCTCGCCTATGGCGATTACTACGCATACAGCGCGGCGTACGGGTTGCACGGGGTGTCGGGCTTCGACCAGCGCGACGACGCCTTCAAGATGAGCCAGAGTTCGAGCGTGACCCGCGCGGGCAAGGGCGACGACCCGCGCACCTCGACCTACGAACTGATCCACGAAAACTACAACACGCTGATGAAGGCCGCATCGACCGACACGCTGGTCAACGCCGCCAGTCGGTTGAAGAACGAACTGCCCGAAGGAACGCCCGCCGCCGACGTCATCGCGCACTGGCTGAAATCGGCGAAGGCCGACGATGCCGCGCGCGGCGTGGTGTGGCCCGAAGTGCCGCCCGAAATCATGACGGAGGCGGGGCTGGCGTGGAACGTGTTCCCCAACATGTCGATCCTTCACGGCATCACCTTTGCGCTGTGCTATCGCACGCGGCCGTTCGGCGACGATCCGAACATGTGCATCTTCGAAAGCTATGCGATCGAGCGCTGGCCAGAGGGTGAGGAACCGGCGACCGAATGGGTCAATGCAGAGGCGACCGCCGAGAAATGGGGCGCGGTCCTCGCACAGGATTTCTCAAACATGGCGTGGGTGCAAAAAGGCATGAAGTCGCGCGGCTTCCGCGGGCCGCTGCCCAACCCGCATCAGGAACGCAAAGTCACCAATTTCCACCGCAACCTGAGCCAGTTCATGGGAACCGGCGCACCGAGGCTACTCAAATGAGCTATGACGACCCCAAGCCCGTAACCGCCACCAGCGACCTGAAAGTCAAGGCGGGCGGCACGCCCGTGTACAAGCGCATGCTCGACCTGTTCGAGGCGGAGGGGATCAAGACGCTGTTCGGCATTCCCGACCCCAATTTCGTGCATCTGTGCCTTGAGGCCGAGCAGCGCGGCTGGACAGTGGTGTCGCCGCATCACGAAGCAGCGGCCGGGTTCATGGCCGAGGCGGCGTCACGCATCACCGGCAAGCCTGCGGTATGCTTTGGCACGCTGGGGCCGGGCCTCGCCAACATGATGCCCGCGATCCAGTGCTGCAAGGTCGAGAATTCGCCCGTGATCTTCCTTGGTGGCCAGCGTGCGCGTGTGACAGAACGTCGCGTGCGGCGCGGGCGCATCCAGTTCGTCCGGCAGGAACCGATGATCGAGGATTCGGTCAAATATTCGGGCGCGATCGAATATGCCGACCAGTGCGACGAAGTGATCCGCGAGGCGATCCGCATCGCCATGTCGGGTACGCCGGGGCCGACCTATGTCGAATATCCCAGCCACGTCATCCTCGAAGAACTCGACGTGCCGCCGGTCCTGCCGCCGCATCGCTATCGCCTGACCAACCAAGGGGCCGACGGCGACCGCATCGCCGAAGCCGCTGAGCTGATCCTGGCAGCGAAGCGCCCGATCCTGCTCGTCGGCCATGCGGTCTATACCAGCCAGTCGGGTGCCAAGGTGAAGGAACTCGCCGAACTGATGAACTGTCCGGTCATCCAGACTTCGGGCGGGACGAGCTATATCAAGGGGATCGAGGACCGCACTTTCCAGTACGTGTTCTCCGATGCGTCGATCGAGGCGGTCGAGGCGTGCGACGTCGTCGTCGCGCTCGGCACCGAGCTGGGCGAGCCGGTTCATTTCGGGCGCTGGCGGCACTGGCATGCGGGCGAGGCGACCCGCAAGTGGATCTACGTCCAGCAGGACCCGACCGCCATCGGCGTCAACCGCCCGGTCGATGTGCCGCTGGTCGGCGATCTGCGCGCCGTCGTGCCTCAGCTTTCGCGCGCACTCGGAAAGGGGCGCGCGGCTGGCCCCGATCTCGCCAGGTTCATGCAGGACGGACAGGCCGAACTCGACAGCCTTGCGGTCGAGACGCTGAGCAAGAGCGACGGCACCGGCAATGTCGGCGTCCACACCTCGCGCTTCATCGTCGAGGCGACCAAGGCGTTCCCCAAGGGCGGCATCATGATCCGCGACGGCGGCGCGTCGGTCATCTTCGGCTGGACGTACAACCAGTGCAAGCCGAACGACGTGATCTGGAATCAGAACTACGGGCACATCGGCACCGGTCTGCCCTATGCGACCGGCGCGATGCTTGCCGATATCGCCGAGACGGGCGTGACGCGCCCGGGGATGCTGGTGACGTCGGACTCGTCGTTCCTGTTCCACATCGGCGAACTCGAAGTCGCGGTGCGCCGCAACCTGCCGCTGGTCTGCGTGGTCGCGGTCGATTTCCAATGGGGTCTTGAGGTCGGCGTGTACAAGCGCACGTTCGGCCAGGGCACGGCGGAAACCGGCACGCACTGGAGCGACAAGGTGCGCTTCGACAAGATCGCCGAGGGGCTGGGCGCGTACGGGCAGTTCGTGAAGACCGCCGACGAGATCGGCCCCGCCATCGCCCGCGCCTATGCGCACGGCGGCCCGGCCGTGATCCATGTGCCGATCGACCCCAAGGCGAATTCGGAGGAAATGCCGAAATACGACAAATTCCGGACCTGGTACGCCGAAGGGACGCAATAGATCATGCGCAATTACACCCAGTTCTACATCGACGGGGCATGGGTCGACCCCGTCACGCCGAAGACCGCAGAGGTGATCAACCCCGCGACCGAGGCGGTCAGCGGGACGATCTCGCTCGGTTCGCCTGCCGATGTCGACAAGGCGGTTGCCGCCGCGCGCAAGGCATTCGGCAGCTGGTCGCAGTCGAGCGTCAAGGAGCGGCTCGACCTGCTGCTGTCGATCCAGGCCGAATATGGGCGGCGTCAGCAGGAAATCGGCGAGGCCGTGACCGAGGAAATGGGCGCACCGCTGTCGCTGGGCTGCGGCTTTCACGTCGGGCTGGGTGCCGGGCATCTGCAGACTGCGATCGAAGTGCTGCGCGATTTCAAATTCGAGGAGCAACGCGGCAGCACGATGATCCTCAAGGAGCCGATCGGCGTCTGCGGCCTGATCACGCCGTGGAACTGGCCGCTCAATCAGGTGACGGTAAAGGTGTTCCCGGCGCTCGCCACCGGCTGCACATCGGTGCTGAAACCGCCGCAACTCGCACCCTATTCGGCGCAATTGCTCGCCGAAGTCATGCACGCCGCCGGGACGCCCGCGGGCGTGTTCAACATGGTGCAGGGCGCAGGCAGCGTCATCGGCAGCGCGCTGTCGAAGCACGAAGACGTCGACATGATCAGCTTCACCGGTTCCGAACCGGTCGGTGTGCAGATAAGCAAGGATGCCGCCGATACGGTCAAGCGCGTCGGCCTCGAACTCGGCGGCAAGAGTGCCTGGGTCATCCTCGACGATGCCGATATGGCAAGCAATGTCGGCGCGGCGACGGGCGGGATGATGGTCAATTCGGGGCAGACCTGTTCGGCGGGATCGCGTCTTCTGGTACCGCACGCGCGCATGGCCGAAGCGGTCGCGGCGGCAAAGGCGGCGTGCGCGGGCGTCACCGTCGGCAATCCGCAGGGCGATGTCGCGATGGGGCCGGTGGTGTCGGAGGCGCAATACAATATCGTCCAGGACTATATCCAGAAAGGGCTGGATGAGGGCGCGACGCTGGTCGCGGGCGGCCCCGGTCGCCCCGACGGGCTCGACAAGGGCTGGTTCGTCAAACCGACCGTCTTCACCGCAACCAACGACATGGTGATCGCGCGCGAGGAAATCTTCGGGCCGGTGCTCGTCATCATCGGCTATGACAATCTCGATCATGCGGTCGCCATCGCCAATGACAGCATCTTCGGGCTGGGCGGCTATGTGAGCGGACAGGACATGGACGCCGCGCGCAGCGTCGCCCGCCGGATGCGCACCGGTGCGGTGTGGATCAACGGCGGCTTCGACTTCCACGCCCCCTTCGGCGGGTACAAGCGCAGCGGCAACGGTCGCGAATGGGGCGACTACGGCTTCCACGAATATCTGGAAGTGAAGGCGATTTCGGGGTTCGGGGCGGCCTAAGCAAAGCTCCCCTTCCGGACTTCCGGGAGGGACTGGGGGTGGAGCGACCGCCCTTCCGCGCTCGCTTCGTTGGCGCTGAAAAAGGGAAGGAGAACCACCCCCAGCCCCTCCACGAAGTCGTGAAGGGGAGCCACAGCGTCCGCGCCACCCCACACCCCGTCACCCTGAACTCGTTTACCTGTGGTTGCCCTTCGGGTCAGGGTCCACCCCGCGACCCGAGCCGCTGCCCTGGATGCCGGGCTAAGCCCGCGCAGCGTTCTGGGCGGCTTAGCGTCGCTCGTCAACTGACGGTTGACAATTTAGCCTTACGCGATATCTAACGGCATGGAAATCGACAGCGTCCGGCACAAGGCTCTGCGACTCTATCTGGAGAGCGGCAAGGCCAAGGGTCTGGACGCACAGGTTGCGGGGCGACTTCGCAACATGGTCGCATTTCTCGTCGCGGCGGCTGACGAGGCCGAACTTCGGGTGCCACCCAATTTCGGTTTTCATGTGCTGACCGGTGATCGGGCGGGAACCTGCGCGATGACGGTGACGCGCAATTGGCGACTGACCTTTCGCGTAACTGAAGCGAAAACGCTGATCGAGCTGGATTTGGAGGATTATCACTGATGGCTATCGAGATTGCCCCCTTTTTCGCGGTCCATCCCGGCATCTGGCTCCGTGAGGAAATCGCCGAGCCGCACGGCCTGAGCGTGACCGACCTCGCCCGCCACATCGGCGTCTCGCGCCAGTCGATGAGCATGTTGCTCAACGGTCGCAACGGCTTGACGGCGGAAATGGCGATCCGTTTCGAAAAGGCATTCGGATTAAAGGCAGAAACCCTGTGCCGGATGCAGACCGCGCACGAGCTAGCCGACGCCCGAGTACGTCAGGATGAGATCAGGGTTGAACGGTGGCGGGAGGCGGCTTGACGTAGTGGGCGGCGTAATTCCTCCGCGTTCCCGATTGTAGATCGTTGAGATCAACCCACACCCCCGTCACCCTGAACTCGTTTACCTGCGGTTGCCCTTCGGGTCAGGGTCCACTCCGTCACCAGAGCAGCCGTCCGTGTTGAAGGGTGGATGCTGAAACAAGTTCAGCATGGCGGCACTCCTAAAACCAGATATCGCAGCTATGACGGCATGACCACTGTCATTTGATCACCATCTCGCTGTTCCTCGTCCAATCGAAACAGAAAAAGGCAAGTCTTGCGAACATCCCCGGGAGGCGGTTTGACGTGACAGACCCTGCAACAACTACCTCGACCGCCTTATCGCGAGCTGACAGGCGGTGTCGGAGGCGCTGCTGCTCTTATAGCCAAGGAGGTGCTGGCCCCAATCATACTTGAGCGCCGCACTTTCGAAGCGCAAACAGAAAGAAGTTTATCGCGCCTATGTGGCTCCACTTTATGCAGCTTGCGAAAACCTCCTTTGGAGGACTTGGACGAGATATTTATGCGGGAATCGTCGCAGAGTTTCTGATGACCCGGACGATGCCTCTGGCATACAATCGATACAAGCGCGTGAGCACTCTATACAGGATTGCCAGTGTTATCGGCTGGTTGCGTGCGATGGAGGTCGAACTAAACTCTCTGCCGAAGGGATCATCTTTATCCGATACTCCCATTTCGGGTCCAATAAGTGATTGGAAAAGTGCGCTTGCCGATCGGTCAGCATGTCGAAGAGCATCAGCCTCACTCGAATCTGCGAAGTTTGGAACTTAACAATCGGTGTTCTTTCACGGCGCAAAGCCGAAATAAAGACGCTTGCCGCATCTTTTGAAGTTAAGTTAAGTTGTACGAGCTTGCCGGAAATGATTTTAAGGTAGATTCCGAATATACTGAGAAGATAGAATACGATCATGCTCAACAAAATCCCGTCGAACTTTACAATCATATTAAAACAAAAATTTCTATAGACGCTCATAGAAACTATTAATTTTTCCAAGGATGATCTACGAAAGTCCTTGTCCTGTCTTTCGTATCGAGAGGCGCCACCATTTATCGAGCGGCGCACGCCTTTTGCGTTACGTCCGCAAGATCGGATGTGCCCTGTTCTATCGTGAGCAAGGACGCATTGCGGGTAAAGATTACAAGGTGTGGGCGCATTGGGAGCAATCGTCCCTACCAAAAGCGCAGGATATACTCAGTGCATTTGTCAAGATTACCCCCTTGTTGGTAAAGGGTTCGCGCTCAAATCTCGATTTTGGCGATCGCTTTGCCTATCGCTGTAAAAAAGCAGATGATCCCGACCGTCTTCGCTGCGGTTGCACAATTTGGTCGAGGTATGGCGATTGTGACTTTGATAGCTGAGCCAGATTTCTGGGTTAAGCTCGAAATGCATGATGGTTGGGTAACCGTCGGCGAAATGTTCGAGTAGATCGTCGTGTAATAGTCGTGGTCCCCCAACGCCCCCGCGATACACCGCCCCCCGCGCCCCAACCAATTGACCCCCGCCCGCATCCCCGCTCAAATCCTTCGCAAACAAGCGCCTCGCGCGCCGGGAGGATCACAGCCATGTCACCGCAGCCCAGCCGCTACGCCGCGTCACCGGCATCCCTCGCCGATGGTTGGGCGCTCGCCCGACTGACCCCGCCCAGCCGCCTGCACGGTGCAAACGGCCTTGCCACCGGCCCCGACGGGCGCATCTATTGCGCGCAGGTGCCGGGCAGTCAGGTCAGCGCGATCGATGTCGATAGCGGGGTCATCGAAACGATCAGCGCGATGGGCGGCGATATCGTTGCCCCCGACGATCTGGTGTTCGACGAGGTCGGCAATATGTACCTGACCGAAATCACCGAAGGGCGCGTGTGCATGCGCACGCCGTCGGGCGAGGTGCGGGTCATTCAGGGCGACATGCCGGTCGCCAACCCGATCACCTACCACAATGGTCGCCTGATCGCGGGCGAATGCCGCATCGGCGCGCGGATCATGGAACTCGACCGGGGCGGCGGGGCCCCGCGTGTCATTCTGGAAGACGTGCCGATGGCCAATGCCTTTCAGGTCGGCCCCGATGGCAAGCTCTATTTCCCGGTGATGGGCACCAACGAAATCTGGCGCGTCAACCTCGACGGCACGGGGCGAGAAGTCGTCGCGGGCGAGCTCGGCGTGCCGGACTCGGTGAAGTTCGACAGCAAGGGGCGGATCGTCACGACGCAGGTGGCGAGCGGACAGGTGCTGCGGATCGACGTGCAGAGCGGCGCGCGCGAAGTGCTCGCCGATCTCGGCCCCGGCCTCGACAACGTCACGTTCATCGGCGACCGGATTTTCGTCTCGTCGATCCCCGGCGAGATCACCGAATTGCTTGGCGGTGGCAAGACCCGTGAAGTCGTGCCGCGCGCACTGCAATGGCCGCTGGGGCTGGCGGTTGGGGCGGACGACAGCATTTTCGTGGCGGACGGCGCGTTCGGATATACGCTGGTTCCTGGCGGCAAGCTCGAACTGGCGGGGATGATCTTCTACCCCGGCTGCCCCGGCTATATGCGCGGGATGGCACCGGGCAACGCCCCCGGCGAATGGATCGTTTCCACCGGCACCGGCGGCGTGGCGCGCTATCGCCCGGCGCTGGGCGAGAGCGACGTCATTGCGAGCGGATACGATCAATTGATGGGCGTTGCAGTCAACGACGCAGGCGCGATCGTCTTCGCCGAATATGGCACCGGCCGGGTGCATGTCGCCCGCGATGGCGCGGTGCGCGACATTGCGACCGGCCTCGACCAGCCGATGGGTGTCGCGGTCGACGGCCAGACCGCTTATGTCGCAGAGGCTGGTGCGGGCCGCATCGTCAGCCTGCGTCAGGGCCGCCCGGTCGAGACGGTCGTCGACGGGCTTGGGCGCCCCGAAGGCATCTTGCTCAGCGGTGGCAAGCTCTACATCGTCGATACCGACGCCAAGGCGCTGATCGAGGCCGATCCGGCAACCGGCACGCGCACGACGATTGCTGGCAACTTGCCGGTCGGCGCGCCCACCGGGGTGCGACCCAAATTCCTGGGCCCCATCGGCGACATGGCCGGTCCGATGGTCAATTTCGCGGGGATCGCCGCAGCAGCCGACGGCACGCTTTATGTCAGCGGCGATGCGGAGGGCAGCGTGCTGGCGATCAAACCCGCCTGAACGGACAAACGATGCTCAAGCAGATCTGTTTCTTTCGCAAGCGCCCTGACATGACCATGGCGCAGTTCATGGATTATTATGAGAACCAGCATTCGCAGCTGTCGAAAAAGATGGGCCGCGCGCCGTCGATCCCCAATGCCCAACGTTATGTGCGGCGCTATCTCGTTCCCGAAAAGAACCCGGTGACGGGCAAGGTCATCGACCCGGGCTTCGACTGCATCATGGAAATCTGGTGGAATTCGCGCGAGGATTTCGAGCGGTCACAGGCGCTGATCTCCAGCCCCGAACGCCTGCCCGCGATCAGGGCGGACGAGCTCAACCTGTTCGCCTCGCACGACAATCCGGTGTGCACCGTCGTCGAATATGATTCACCGATGGGGCCGAACGGCGAAGCGACGCAGGTGGAATTGAAGTACGCGGATTAGACCGGTTTGAACACGTCGATCGGCTCGACCGCTTTCATCATCACCAGCGGCAACAGGCGGTCGGTGGTCGATTGATAGGTGGTGTAGGCTGGGAACACCTGCTGCATGAAATCCCAGACCCGATCGCGTTCGGTGCCCTGCGGCTCGCGCCAGGTCGCGCGGAACGCCTGCGTGGCGATCTGGAATTCGATTTCGGGGCCTTCGATCAGGTTGAGATACCACAGCGGATGATGATCGGCCCCGCCCTTCGACGCGCACACCACCACTTCGCCGCCATAGTCGCCATAGATCAGCGGCGTGATGATCGTCCGCCCGCTTTTGCGACCGGTGTAGCGGATCAGGCAATGGGTCGTGAACGAATGCCCGCCGACTTCGCGGATATCCATGATGTGACCCTGCGCGCCGCCCGACGACAGGTACATGTCGAGATGCTCGGTCTTCCAGTCCTTCCGCGCCGCAGCGATCACGGCCATGGTGTCGTCACTCATCCGAAGTCTCCGCCGGCGGATTTGCGTTGGCAAGGAAGTTCTGGACAATAACTCCCTGAATATGGGCGTATTCACGTGCGGGAACAGCCCGGCTTCGCGCTCTACCAGCGCGCACGTCGCGGCAAGAAAACGCCGCATCCCGATCGCCCTGGTCCGTGCCCGAATTCACGCGATTGACTCCGCCATGGCTGACCGCCCAATCCGCAACGGGCGCGCTGCCAGCACTAAGCCTGTTCCGGAGTTCAAAACAATGATCGAGCTTTGCCCTGTCCTTGCCCTTGGCGAGGTCCAGAACGGCGACGATCTTGGCCGCATTCTGGGCGATGCGATTGCGGAAATGTCTCCGAAAAACGACGATTTCCTGGTCGTCACGCAAAAGATCGTGTCGAAAGCCGAAGGTCGGATGATGGCGCTGGCGGACGTCGTACCGGGGCCGCGCGCGGTTGAAATCGCGGGTGCGATTGGCAAGGATGCCCGCCTGATCGAGCTGGTGCTGGCCGAATCCACCGAGATCGTCCGCGAGCGCCCCGGCGTGCTGATCACCCGCCACCGGTCGGGGCTGGTGATGGCCAATGCCGGGATCGACGGATCGAACGTCGGGCCAGGCACTGGCGACCATGTGCTGCTGTTGCCGGTCGATGCCGATGCGTCGGCCGCCGCGATTGCCGACGGGATCGAACAGCGCATCGGCGTGCGGCCGGGTATCGTGATTTCGGACAGTTTCGGGCGGCCCTGGCGGCAGGGCGTGGTCAATGTCGCGATCGGATGCAGCGGCGTACCTGCGCTGCACGACAAGCGCGGTGACACCGACCGCGACGGGCGCGCGATGGTCGCGACCCTGATTGCCTATGGCGATCTGATCGCGTCCGCCGCAGGGCTGGCCATGGGCGAGGCCGATGAGGGCATTCCTGCCGTGCTGGTGCGTGGGCTGAAGCTGCCGGGTGCAACGCAGCCCGCATCGGCGCTCGTGCGCCCGCTGGATGAGGATTTGTTCCGGTGAAGGTCGCGGTCCTGACCGGCGGCGTCGGCGGCGCGAAGTTCGTGCTGGGCCTGCAGCATTGCGCGCGTGTCGAGCGGCTGACCGCGATCGTCAACACCGGCGACGATTTCAGCCATCTGGGGCTGCACGTCTCGCCCGACATCGACACTCTGCTCTACACACTGTCGGGCCGGGCAAACATGGCGCAGGGCTGGGGGCGGCAGGACGAAAGCTGGAACTTCATGGCCGCGCTCGGTTCGCTTGCGGGACCGGAGTGGTTCAATCTGGGCGACGGCGATCTTGCGCTGCACGTCTTGCGCTCCCTGCGGCTGGCGCAGGGCGACACGCTGTCGACGGTGACCGCAGCCTTCGCCAAAAGCTGGGGGATTGCCGCCAGCATACTGCCGATGAGCGACGAGTCCGTCGCGACCTGGCTGGAAACCGACGAAGGGCCCCTGCCCTTTCAATCCTATTTCGTCGAACGCCAGTGCCGCCCCGCCGTCAGCGCGATCTGGTTCGAGGGGGCGGAGGCGGCACGGCCGGCGCCGGGCGTGGTCGCGGCGATTGCGGAGGCCGATGCGGTGTTCATTGCACCGTCGAACCCCTTTCTGTCGGTCGATCCGGTGCTGGCAATCGGCGGGATTGCGCAGGCGCTGCGCGACACAGGTGCGCCAGTAATTGCAATTTCGCCGCTGATCGGGGGTAAGGCGGTGAAGGGGCCGACGACCAAATTGATGGCCGAACTGGGCATCGATCCCGACAACACCGCCATTGCCGGGCATTATGACGGGCTGATCGACGGGCTGATCCACGACAGTGCCGATGCGCCGCCGGGGACAATTGCAGCGCGGGCGACGGATACGCTGATGATCGGCCTCGACGACAAAATACGGGTCGCGGCAGCGGCGCTCGATTTCGCGCAGGCGCTCACCGCATGACCGGCTGGCGCGCGATCGTTCCGGTCAATCTGGGGCGCGAGCGCAAGACGCGGCTGGCCGACCGGCTGTCGCTGGCCGAACGCGACCGGCTGACGCTGGCGATGGCGCGGCATGTGGTGGACGCGCTGGCAGCCGCGCCCGGGATCGCGGAGACGCTGATCCTGTCCCCGGTGCGGCCCGCGTTCGACGGGGTCGGCTGGCTGCGCGATGCGGGGCGTGGTCTGAATGCGGAACTGGCTGCGCACCTCGACCACCGGCCGGCGCTGATCGTCCATGCCGACCTGCCGATGCTGACAGCGGATGATGTCACCGCGATGATTGCGGCTGCCGCGGCGACGGGCACCGCCATCGCGCCGGATCGCGCCGGAACCGGCACCAATGCGCTGGCGCTGCGCAATCCGTCCGGCTTTCTGCCCGAATTCGGTGCGGACAGTTGTGCGCGGCACATCGCCGCCCTGCCGAACGCGGTGCGGGTCGAACGACCGGGATTGGGGCTGGACATCGATACGCCGGAGGATCTGGATTACGCGACGACGCTTCGCGCTGGCGCCATCGCCTGCCCGATATGACCCCTTGCTCACCGCGTGCGATTGACTTGGAGCCGCGCCGCCACCCAGTCTGATTCGGACGGGAGAAACCAATGACCACGACAACCGCCGTCCTCGACGGTCAGGCCGCTCTGGTTACCGGCGGCGGCGGCGGGATCGGACGGGCGATTGCGCTGGCGCTGGCGGCAGCAGGCGCGGACATCGTCATCGCCGACCTCGTTCCCGAACGCTGTCAGGAAACCGCCGCGCGCGCGCACGAACTGGGGCGCAGGGCCATCCCCTGCCCGACCGACGTCACCGACACCGCGCAGATTGCGGCGGCGGTCGCCACGACCGACGCGGCCTTCGGTCGCCTCGACATCCTGATCAACAACGCCGGTGGCGTCTCGCCAAAGCCATTGGTCGATCAATCCGAACGCTCGTGGCGGCGGTTGATCGACCTCAATCTGGTCAGCCTGTTCGCGGCCACCGCCGCCGCCGTGCCGATCATGGTCCGGGGCGGGCGCGGCGGGGCCATCGTCAACGTCACCAGTATCGAGGGAGCGCGCGCCGCGCCGCTCTATGCGGTCTATGCCGCGTGCAAGGCAGGCATGAACAATTTCACCCGCACCATGGCGCTCGAACTGGGCGAACACGGCATCCGCGTGAACGCGATTGCGCCAGACTACACCGTAACGCCGGGGACCAGCGGCAATATCGGCGGGCCGGTCGACGAACGCACATGGCACCGCGCCAGCCCGGCGCAGACAGACGCGACTGCGCGCCGCATCCCGCTCGGGCGCGCAGGCCTTGCCGAAGAATGCGGGCAGGCCGCGCTGTTCCTCGCTTCGCCTGCCAGCAGCTACATTACCGGCACGATCCTGCCGGTCGACGGCGGCAGCTGGGCGTCGGGCGGATGGGTGCGCAACCGCGCGGGCAAATGGATGCTCGCCGAACCCTATTCCGATTTCAGCAAGGACTAAGCGATGTTCCAGTTCAACATTCCGATGCCGTTCGACCGGCACGATGCGGGCGACGAATTCCTGACGATGGACGCGGTGCGCGAAGTGGGCGCAGCGGTCGAGCGCGCAGGCTTTGCGGCGTGCCTCGTCACCGATCACCCCTGCCCGACCGGACGCTGGCTCGACGCAGGGGGGCATAATGCACACGACCCGTTCGTGATGCTGTCGCTGCTCGCCGGAGTGACGTCGAAGGTGCGGCTGCAGACCGGCATTCTGGTACTGCCGTACCGCAACCCGTTCATCACTGCGCGCTCGATCGCGTCGCTCGACCGGTTCTCGGGCGGGCGTGTCACCATCGGGCTGGGCGCAGGCTATCTGAAAGGCGAGTATCGCGCGCTGGGGGTCGATTTCGATGCGCGCAACGACATCATGGACGAATATCTGAAGGCGCTGAAACTGGCGCTGTCGGGCGAGGAGTTCACCTTCGAGGGCAATGGCTATCAGGCGTTCGGCAACCGCATCCAGCCCGGCCCCGTCCAGCGTCCGCATCCGCCGCTGCTGGTCGGCGGCAATGCCCGGCGCGCGATCCGCCGTGCAGTCGAACTGGGCGACGGCTGGTATCCGTTCTTTACCGTCGGCGGCGTCAACACCGCGACGACACGAACGGCAGACATCACCAACGAGGCCGAACTGGCCGAGGCGATCGGATATATGCACGAGCAATGCGGCGTCATGGGCCGCACGACCCCGCCGACGGTCGCCATCGGCAGCATCGTGAAACCGGGTGAAAGCTGGACGCCGCAGATGATCGTCGACCGCGCCGGACAATTCGCCGACATGGGACTGATGGCGGCGGGCATGAACATCGAAGGCCGCACCCGCGCCGAATGGTGCGACAATGCCGAAGCGTTCGGGGAGGCTGTGATCGCGAAGCTGGGGCGGCTTTATTGATTTATTTTACCAGTTTCAGGTGTTTGCGGAAAAATGCTGTCATGACGTCGAAGGCTTCGCGTGCCTCGGGCAGCCGCGCGTCGTAAAAGAAGGCGTGGCCCAGCCCGTCCCAGACGTGAAGGTCGGCGTCGACCCCCGCCTTTACCAGTGCGCGGTGGGTTGCGACGGCCGAGCTCATTTCGGCAGCACGCGTTGCGGTGATCAACAGGGTCGGCGGGAATGCCTTCAGCGTTTCGGGCGCGAGAATCGGGGAGGCGAGCGGGTTAGTCAGATCGGCTTCGGCGAAATACTGGCGGGGCGCATCGCGCGGCGGCAATGCCTGAAACGGGCGGCTGAACGCGCGGCTGTCCCCGCCCCAGCGTGCATCGGCCGAGGCGCAGAAGATGCCGATCGCAGCAGGCAACGGCAGTTTTTCCTTCTGCAACCACGCCATCGCTTCCGCCGTCAGCAGCCCGCCCGCCGAACAGCCGAAAATGGCGATGTCGGCGGGTTTGTGGGTCTTGAGCAGTTCGCGATAGACGTTGGCGACGTCCTCGCTCGCCGCTGGAAACATCGTTTCCGGCCCCTGACGATAGGTGATGCTGACGATCTCTACCTTCGCAAGGCTGGCGAGCGGGATCGATTCAATCATCCCGGTGCCGTTCGCCGTGCCCATCACAAAGCCGCCGCCGGGCAGGTTGAGCATGATCTTTTTCGCGTTCGCGCGCGGGACGCCGCCGACCGGCTTGGCATAGACGGCGGGGACACCGGCGATCGTCGCACTGCGTGTTTCGACGTTGAACATCGCCTTCAGCTTGATCAGGCGCGGCGCCATATACTCACCGATACGCGCGCGCATTTCGCCGGCCTTGCCTGCTGCCAGCGCCGCCATCATCGGGGCCTCTGGATCGGCAGGGGTGCGCGGCAGCGATTTCAACGCCTCGGGGCTGAGATAGATCGACGGCGGCAGCTTGAACGCAGGGACATTGACGGTACCGTCGGGATCGATGGTTTGCGCCGGTGCGGTTTGCGGCAAAGCCAGTGCGGCGAACAGCGCGAGACATATGCGAACGTTCATCAAATCTCTCCCTCAGGGCATTGTTATTATTCGATCACGGTCAGGCTCTCATGCGCGGAACGTTCGATCATGCCGTAAGCGAATTGCCCGTCCCATTCATAATGCACGCCACTTTGCTGCAGGTTCAGCCCGCCGATATCGGGATTGCCGACGCGAAAGGTCGACAGCGTCGTTATGCCCTTGATCCGCGTCAGGCCCAGTTCGGACTCGAGCACCAGCGAGACATCGTCGCCCATCGGCACGATCCGCCGCAGCCAGGGGGCATCGACGACCTTGGCCGGGATCATCCGCGCGCCGTCCCAGACATAACCCTCGTTGTAGGTGATCGTGCCGTCGTCGCGCGGCGGATAGGCGATGTAGCCGAAAGCGCGGCCGTCGGGGAACAGCGCGGATTGCCAGCAATGCCCGCGAAATCCGCCCAGCGGCCGCGCGCTCTGACGGTGGATGCGCAGACCGGTGCCAGTGATGCTGCGGGTCTGGCCGTCGACGGTCACGCTGCCGTGCGCGCGGAAGAGATGTTCGAAGCGATAGCCGATCCCCATGCTCTCCGCATCGGCGCGCTCGGCGGCACTTAGCTTTGACATATCGACCGCCGAATTGTCCTGTACCCATGCCGGGGTCGCCATCTCCATCTCGAAGGCGAATTTGACCGGCGCGCGACGGTCTGGATCGAGTGTCTTGGCGATCTGCTGCGCGACATGGCCGTCGACCGCATCGCCATCGAACGCCACCGTCCAGCGTTGGAACGGTTCGATGCATTCGAAAACCAGCGGCCCGGCACCCAGCACAGTTGCGCGCCCGTCGGCACCGATCGGCGATGGCGGTGCACCCCGCCCCGGCCCGACCAGCACGCGGCCATCGGCAAACGCGATATTGCACTGGAACATCCGGTCGTCCCAGCATTTCGCCTCTGCCTCGATGCCGATGCGCGGCAGGCCGAAGCTGCCATCGTCAGCGAACAGCCAGATCGATATGCTTTCGCGCATTTCGGGATTGTCGGCGCGCGCGGGCAGCACCAGATCCTTGTCGGGCGACAGGCCGCCGCTCCGATCGTCGATCACCGGCGCCTCCTTAGCGGACATCGAATCGCTCGGCATAAAAGGCGAACCGCGCGCCGAGCGCCGCGACATCGATCCCGAATTCGGCCGGCTCGTAGGCATGGGCGCCATGCTTGTCGCGCGGGGTCGCGTCGCGCCATGCCTGCATCCGCTGGCGCGCGAGCGGTGTAAATTCCTCGCCCATCCAGTCGTAAAGGCGTTCGAGGACCGGAAACGGATTCTTCTGGAACGGCGCGAAATGGACGTCGAAGAAGCGATGGTCGTTCCCCGTATCGCGAAACGCGATCATTCGGCGCATTGCCAGCTCGCAGAATTCGGTTGCGACATCGCCGAGCCAGCGCTTGTCCACCTGGTCCGAATAGGCGCTGCTTAACTCGCCATAGAGATCGGCGACCGAGGGGATGACATTGGCGACGTTGCGGTGGGTCATCCAGAATTTGGCGTCGGGGAAGACCGTCGCCACCGCCGCGATGAACAGCGAATTGGTCGGGTTCTTCAACCGCCAGCGTGTCGGTGGACAGCGCCATTGCAACAGCTTCAGCACGCGCTTCACATAGGCATAGGTCGGCACCAGATCGGCGCGATGATTTAGCCAGTCGACATAGGTCGGGACGTGCGCAAACGCCTGAAACAGCTGCGACTTGAAATCATAGCCCATGAACGTCTGACATTCCGTCGGCGAGGTCGCAGTGCTCGGCACCATCTGTTTCATGCGTGGGAAAAGCTGATTGCGGCGTTCCATCGCGGCTTTGGCGCGGGCGATACGCGGGTCGTTGTCCTGCGTTGCGAGTTCAGGCGGCGGGCAGGGTGCCTGCGCCTCCCAATTGCGGATCGAACGCGCCGCCGGGTCTTCGGCGAGCAGGCACGACAGCGCGGTCGATCCGGTACGCGGCAAGCCGAGGCCGATCAGCGGAGCGACAATCTGCTCCTCGTCGATTTCAGGGTGCCGCCGATACCAGTCCTCGACCTGCAACCGGTTCGACAGCATATCGACGATCTGCGCGTCAAAGGCAGCGGCACCCATATCGGTGAAGCGCGCTTCGCGATCCGCCGAGTCGATCAGGATCGCGAGCCCCTCGCGAAATGAGTCGGTACCGAAATCGTCGAGGCCGGTCGCGCCGCGCGCCGCTTCGAGCAGATTTTCGGTTCGTGCCACGGGTGCCTCTCCAAAGGTCGGCATCAACCGGACCAGAGCGTCTGCGCCTTGGCAAGGCGGCGACATCGGACCGGCGATGAATCGCCCGGCGAACTGGATTTGACACCACAAACCGGCCCAGCCTGCACCCCGCAAACAGGGAGGAACCGATGGACGCACTCGAAACACTGGTCGCCAAGGATGCGATCCGCGACCTCGCGATGCTCTATTCGCGCGGCGTCGATCGACAGGACGTCGCGCTGCTCAAGACGCTCTACACCGCCGACGGTATCGACCGCCACGGCAACTATTTCGACGGCCCCGCCGACGCCTATATCGCATTTCTCGAACGCCAATTGCCGCACATGCACATCGGCGCGCACCACATCTGCAACCATTTGATCAGCGTCGACGGCGACACCGGCGAGGGCGAGGTCTATGCGATCGCCTGGCATTTGATCCCTGACGGCGCGGGCGGATTGAAGCACGACATACAGGCGGTGCGCTATATCGACCGCTACCGCCGTGAGGACGGCAAATGGCGCTTTGCCGAGCGCGTGGTCTCGTTCGACATGAAAATGGTGCTGCCTGCCGACGATCATGGCGCGAAGGCCGATCCGGCGGAGGATGCCAGTTATACGACGTTGCTGGGACAGGTGTTCGCGCGGGGCGGGCGTTAGCTCCTTCGCTCGGGCGATGCTGCGGCCCACTTCCTTGACGCCTCACGACCGGTGCTGTTGACGAACACCCATGCAGCGCGTGCCCGCGCCGGGAGAAGCAGACATGTCACGATCGTTGAACGGCCGCGTTGCCATCGTCACCGGCGGCGGTTCGGGTATCGGGCGCGCAATTGCAGTGCGGCTGGCCGAGGACACGGCGAAGATCGCGATCTGGGACATCAATCTGGCGGGGGCGGAGGAGACTGCGCAGATGGTCCGCGACGCGGGTGGCACCGCGATCGCCATCGACGCGGATTGTTCGGACAAGGCCGCGATCAAGGCCGCTGCGGACCAAACGCGCGCCGAGCTTGGGGCCATCGCCATCCTCGTCAACAATGCCGGTATCGCGCCGTTTACCCAGTTTCTCGAATCCGACGATGAACTGTTTGACAAGATCATCCGCATCAACCTGCGCGGGCCGTGGCTGATGACCAAGGAATGCCTGCCCGACATGCTCGCCGCAAAATGGGGCCGGATCATCAACATCACATCGTCATCGGTGCAGACGGGGTCGCCGATGCAGGCCCATTATGTCGCGTCGAAGGGCGGACTGATGGGTATGACCAAGGCGCTGGCGCTCGAATTTGCAGCGAGCGGCGTGACCGCCAACATGATTCCGCCGGGGTTCATCGACACACCGATGCTGCGCGCCGCACCGATCGACGCCGAGGCGTTCGCGGCCACCCTGCCGATGAAACGCGTCGGCCAGCCCGAGGACATCGCTGCCGCTGCCGCCTATCTGGCGTCGGAGGAGGCGAGCTACATCACCGGGCAGACGATCAGCACCAACGGCGGCCGCTACATGGGTTCGCACTAGATGCGGCTCGCCAACAAAATCGCCATCGTCACCGGTGCTGCCGGCGGCATGGGCGAAGCCGCCGCGCTGCTGTTTGCCAAAGAGGGCGCGAAAGTCGCACTGGTCGATCTGGCGGAGGACAAGGTGCAGCCCGTGGCCGATCGGGTGCGCGCGGCAGGCGGAACCGCGATCGCCATTGGTGCAGACATCAGCCGCAGCGCCGACGTCCAGCGCATCGTCGCGCGGACGGTCGACGAACTCGGCCTGCCCAATGTTCTGTTCAACAACGCCGGGATCGATACCGAGGGCCGCCGCGCCATGCTCGACATCGACGAGGAAGCGTTCGACCGCGTCATCGAAGTCAACCTGAAAGGGTCGTGGCTGATGATGAAATATGTCGCGCCGAAAATGATCGAGGCGGGTGGCGGGTCGATCGTCAACACCGCGTCGCTCGGCGCATTCATCGTGTGCAGCACGGCTGGTTATGGCGCGTCGAAGGCGGGCCTTCTCGGGCTCAGCCGTATCGCGGCCGTCGAACTCGGCCAGCACGGCATCCGCGTGAACACCTTGTGCCCCGGCGCGACCGAAACGCCGATGGCGCGACACCAGCGCGCGGTGATGGAGGCGAAGGGCCTTGAAACCACCAGCACGCTGATCGACCGGATGGGTGTGCTGGGCCGGATGGCACAGCCCGAGGAGATGGCGCAGATGGCGCTGTTCCTCGCCAGCGACGAGTCGAGCTTCGCGACTGGCGCGGACTTCATCAACGACGGCGGCTGGAGTGCGATGAGCGGTGTTTCGGTGCAGGGTTTCGCCAGATAACGCGCGCGCGATGGGTATTCCCGGGACCGGCTGTTATATCGGTGGGCCTTTCTCTCAAGGAACGACCGCATGACCGTCATCGAAAAGACCCGCCTGGTCGGGGAGGACATCAAGGCGAACATCGGCGCGCGCGTGCTGAACACCAAGGGCGAATTGTTATCGGGTGAATTGACGGCGGACCTGCTCGCGCTGCTCGAACAACGCGGCGTTCTGGTCTTCCCCGAACTCGACCTTACCGATGCCGAGCAGGTCGAATTCACCAACGCGCTGGGCGGCAACGCCAAGGAGATTCGTGGAGAGGCGGTTTTCAAGGTCACGCTCGACGAACGGATCAACGACAAGGTCGCGGAATACCTCAAGGGCTCGCTTTACTGGCACATCGACGGCACCATGAACCCGATCCCGATCCGCGCCTCGATGCTCACGGCCAAGGTACTCGCTCCCGAGGGCGGCGATACCGACTTTGCGAATACCGCGACCGCTTACGAAGCACTGCCCGAGGCCAAAAAGGCCGAGATCGACTCGTTGCGCGTGGTCCACTCGCTGTGGCGCTCTGCACTCTATCACACGCCCGAACCGAGCATGGAGCAACTCGAAGACTGGTTTTCCAAAGGCGAGGCGGAAATTCCGCTGGTGTGCCGCCACCGGTCGGGCCGCAAGTCGATGGTGCTGGGCAATACCGCGCACTATGTTGTCGGCATGGCACCCAAGGACAGCCATCGCCTGCTGAACGAACTGCGCCACTTCGCAACAGACGATGCGTTCAGCTATCGTCATAAATGGAAGGTTGGCGATACGGTTATCTGGGACAACCGCACCTCGCTCCACCGCGCCACCCCCTATGACCCATATTCGGGCCGGATGATGCACCGCACCATCCTGGACGGCACCGAAGCATGGGAGGAGAACTGATTATGGCTACTGCTATCGCCACCCTGACCCTGCGCCACGAACCCTGCGAGCCGACGATCGGCAGCCGAGTACTCAATTCCAAAGTCGAGTTGCTGTCGGGCGAACTCGCCGCGCAAATTCGCGATTTGCTCGAAGAGCGCGGCGTGCTGGCCTTTCCCGAGATCGACTTTACCGACGACGAGCAAATCGCTTTCACCAAGACGCTCGGCACCTATACCACCGAGCAGGCCGACGGCACGGTTTCCAAGATCACCGTGAACGTGAAGCTCAACCCCGATGGTGCAGAATACCTGAAGGGCTCGATGTACTGGCACATCGACGGGACCATGAACGAGGTTCCGATCCTCGCCTCGCTGCTCGCCTGCAAGAAGCCCGCCGCGCCGGGCACGGGCAACACCGGCTTTTGCAACACCTATGCCGCGTGGGAGGCTCTGCCCGACGCGCGCAAGGCCGAGATCGACGGGCTGCGCGCGATCCACGGCGTCTGGCCGACAGTATTCTATTACGATCCCGAGCCGGATACCCGCAAGCTGAAGGGCATGATGGGCGTCGGCGAGAACGAGCTACCGCTGGTGTGGAAACATCAGTCGGGCCGCAAGAGCCTCGTGCTCGGCTGCACCACCCAGCGTATCGTCGGCAAGGAACCAAAGGACGGGACCCTGCTGATCCACGAACTGCGCGAATGGGCGACCCAGCCGCAGTTCTGCTACAGCCACGAATGGTCGAAGGGTGATCTGGTGATCTGGGACAACACCGGCACAATGCACCGCGCCGAATGGTACGATCCCGAGGGCGATCGCATGATGGTGCGAACCAAGCTTCAGGGCGAAGAGCCGTTCGAGTGAGCCATGGCGCTGTGGCGGGGCTGACGTTCGGCTACCTCTACGACTACCGGAACCCGCCTCAATGGCGGCGGCCATGGGCGGAACTCTACGCCGACATCCTGGATTTCGCGGCGTGGAGCGAGACCGCCGGGTTTGAGGGCGCGTGGGTGCCCGAACATCATGGCGCGGAGGACGGCTACATGCCCGCGCCGATGGTCGCGCTGGCTGCGATTGCCGCGCGAACGAAGAAGATCCGGCTGGGGTCGGCGATCGCGCTCGCGCCGCTCTATCATCCGGTGCGCTTTGCCGAGGAATGCGCAGTGCTCGACATATTGTCGAACGGGCGCGCGGAAATGGCGCTCGCCATCGGCTATCGTCGGCGTGAGACCGAAAGCTATGGCGTCGATTTCCGCAAGCGCGGCGCGATGTTCGACGAATTTCTCGATATCGTCCGGCGGCTATGGGCGGGCGAAACCGTGACGTTTGCGGGCGAGCATTACCAGCTGCGCGACGCCGCGATTTCGCCGCCGTCGCCGCGCGGGCAAATCCCGCTCTACATCGGCGGCTTTGCCGAAAAGGCGCTCGCCCGCGTTGCCAAATATGCCGACGGCTATTTCGGCAATGAGGAGGTCTGCGGGCTGTATGCCGACAAATTGCGCGACGAGGGCAAGGATCCGGGGGGCGCTCGCATCCGCATCCAGGCGCTGTTCACGATGGTCGCGCGCGATCCTGAAGCCGCAATGGAAGAACTCGCGCCATATTTCCATCACGTCAACAACACTTATGGCGTTTGGCTGAACGAGGACAAGGCGGTCGGCATCGACGATCCGGCATTGAAGCCGATGTCGCTGGAGGCATTTAAAACGAGTGGCATCCTGCAAATCCTGACGCCCGAACATGCGATCGGCCGGTTCAGGAAAATGCAGGAGCGGATCAATGTCGAACACATCATGATGATGCTGCCACCGGGCCTGCCGCCTGCGCAGTTTAAACCCTATGCCGAATTGTTCGCTGCCGAGGTCATCCCCGCCTTCAGCTGACCGGCGCGGGGCCGCCCATCCCCATGAACTTGGCCAGATTCATGTGAAAGCTGGCAATACTGCGTTCCATATAGGGGTTGGGCTGGGTACCGCGAAACCCGACATTCTTCATCCCTTGCTGCACTGCGCGCATGTTGGCGAAATCCTGTTGCAGCACCGGTGGCCAGTCCTGTGGCTCGGTGTATTCCCACTCGGTCGCAGGCGCTTCACCCTCTGGATAGAGTTCGTACACGGCGGCTTCGAAAATGCATTTGTCGGGGTCGGTGCCGAAGGGCCGCGCCGCGTAGCAAAGCATGTTGTTGACTGCATGGCCGATCTGGAAATTCGGGAAAATCTGCCAGGCGGTCCCGGCCTTTGCCGTGTGGTGCGGATCGACCGTCGGCCACACCACCCCGCGCGCGGCATCGCTCGCTTTGGCAGAAGCGATCCAGTGCTTCGAAACCTCGGGCGCGGGCGTCCCCTCGGGCAGCTCGTCGACCAGCCGCCGCGCCGCATCGACGAGCGTCATCGTCGTGTTGGTGTTGGCGTTTTCCCACGTGAAGACCTGCATTTCGGCGGTCGAGACGCGCGGATCGTCTCCGGTGCCGGTGCGCAGCTTGCCCGCGTCCTCCTCCAGCCCCTTGGGCGCTTCATAGCCGATATGGCTGTGCAGACCCTGATTGCGCGCCCAGCCGCGAAACTGCCCGAATGCGTTGAATTCGGGATGCGTGGTCGCGACGTGGTAGGTTTCGCTGAATGCCTCCAGCGCGACCTTCCAGTTGCAGTCGAACACCACCCATTTGCGCCAGCGCGCGCGCATGTTGTGCAACTGATAGGGTTCGAGCATGTCGGGTACACTGCCAAGCCATTCGGCGAGCGGCGCGGCATCGGGATCGAGATTGATCCACAGCCAGCCGCCCCAGGTCTCGACCTTCACCGCGCCCAGCCGGGTGCGATCCGCCGTCAGCGATCCCTGCCAGTCGTCCTGGTGCTGGACATAAGTGCACGCTCCTTCGCGATTGAAGGTCCAGCCGTGGAAGCCGCAGACGATATTGGCCTTGGTCCCGCGTGCGTTGCGCTGCCCCGGCGGCGTGTCGATCAGGCGCCGACCGCGATGCGGGCAGACATTGTGGAACGCGCGCAGCGTTTCCGCATCGCTGCGCATCACGATGACACTGTCGTCGAGAATGTCGAAGGTGATGAAATCGCCCGCGTTCGGCACATCCTCGATCCGCCCCGCCTGCAACCAGGACTTGCGCCACAGCCGGTCGCGCTCGGCCTCGGCATAGGCGCGCGAGACATAGGCTTCGGGGCCGATGGTCAGCGGCACTTCCAGGCCGTCTGCGGCGCTCACGATTTTGCTCATCTCGTTCATCTAACGCCCTTTCCATTCGGGTCGGCGCTTCTGCGAAAACGCCTGTGGCCCTTCCTGCGCGTCCTCGCTGGTGTAAGCCGCGACATGCGCCGCCCGCGCCGCTTCGAGCGCGGATGCCCGCCCCATTTCGGTCGCGAGCATCACTGTCTCTCGGCCAGCCTTTACCGACAGCGGCGCACCGTCAAGGATTTCGGCGGCCAGTTCCAGCGCCGTGGCGATAAGGCTCTCCGGCTCAGCCAGCCGGTTCACCAGCCCGATCTCATAGGCGCGCTGCGCGCTGATCGGTTTGCCGGTCAGGATGATCTCCATCATGATCCGCTGCGGGATCATATGGATCAGTGGCGATGCCCAGGGCGATCCGCGCCCGACCTTTACCTCGGTGATCGCGAACTTCGCGGTCGTGCTGGCAACGCACAGGTCGCACGCCTGCGCGATCATCCACCCGCCCGCAAACGCGACACCGTTGACGGCGGCGATTGTCGGTTTGGACAGCTGGATATTCTCATACGGCACCGGGAACATGTCGGGCGGCGGCACCTGCAATTTGCGCTCGACCATTTCCTTCAGGTCGCCGCCCGCGCAAAACGCCTTTTCGCCGGCGCCAGTCAGGATGGCGACGCGCAGCGCCGGATCGTTTTCGAACCGTGTCCAGCCCGCACGCAGTCCTTCGCGCACTTCGGCGCTCAGGCAGTTGCGCTGTTCGGGGCGGTCGATGGTCAGGATCGCAATGCCATCCTCACGGGCATCGAAGCGGACGGCATCGGTCATGTCAAAAACCCCTTTGGCGGATATCGAACGCCGCGCGGTCGAGCGTCTCGCGGAAATCGGGATGGGCGATGGCGATCATGCGCCGGGCGCGTTCGGCCAGCGTTTGCCCCTTCAACTCCGCCACACCGAATTCGGTGACGATGATATCGACTTCCGATCGCGCCGTGGTGACGGGGCCGGACAGTCCCGGCACGATCTTGCTGATCGTATCGCCCTTCGCAGTCGCCGACAGTGCCGTGATCGAGCATCCGCCGGGCGACCGCGACCCGGCGCGGACGAAATCGACCTGCCCGCCGGTGCCGCCCAGATACGCCGCCCCGCTCGCCTCGGCGTTGACCTGTCCGGTCAGATCAACCTCCAGTGCCGAATTGATCGCCACCAATCGCGACAATTGCCCGAGCACCGCCGCGTCGTGGGTGTAGGCGGTGCTGGTCATGCGGATCGCCGGATTGTTGTGCGCGAAATCATAGAGCCGCTTCGTGCCGATCAGCGCGCCGTTGATCGACACGCCCGCGTCGATTTCCTTGCGCGCGTTGGTGACGACCCCCGCCTCGACCAGATCGGCCAGCCCGTCGCCGAGCATTCCCGAATGCACGCCCAGATCCTTGCGGTCGTCCAGCAGCCGCAGGATCGCATCGGGCACCGCACCCACGCCGGTCTGGATCACCGATCCGTCGCCGATGAACCCGGCGCAGTGGCGGGCGATCGCCGCGTCGGTCTCGCTGATCTTCGCTGGCGCGACCTCGACCGGGGGGCACGACACCGGCACCGCGATATGGATCTGCGAGGCGTGCAGCTTTTCGCCGAAGGTAAACGGCACGTGATCGTTGACCTCGGCGATCACCACCCGGGCCTTCTCGACCGCCGCCAGCACATAATCGGCGATCAGCCCGCAGCTGTGGTTGCCGTCGGCATCGGCGGGGCTGACCTGCACAAGGGCGACATCGCAGCGGATGATGCCCGCCGCGATCATCGGCCCGACCTGGCTGACATGCACCGGGATGATGCCAAGCTTGCCCGCTTTCGACATCGTGCGCAGCACGCCGATTGCGCCCATGCTGGTCAGCGCGAAACTGTCCGCCGTTTCGGGCGTGAACTTGCCCGAAAAGCTGGTCGCGATAAACGCGGTCAGCCCGCCGATGTCCTTGCCCTGTTCGATCAGCGCATCGACCAATGTCGTCGGTTCGCCGCACGCCTGCCCGATGACGATATGATCGCCAGCTTTCAGATACTCGCGCAGGTCGATGGTCATTCGGCGACCGAGGCCAGCAATTGCTGCGCGCGCGACAGATAGGGGCGGTCGAGCATCCCGCCCTTATAGCCGATGGTGCCGACGCCGGGGTTGGCCGCGAACAGATCGACGATCTCACGCGCCTGAGCGATTTCCTCGGCTGTCGGCGTAAACGCAGCGTTGATCACATCGACCTGTGCCGGATGGATCGCGAGCATCCCGCGATAGCCGTCGCGCCGCACCTTTTCGGCACGCGCCTTCAGCCCGTCGAGATCGCGGAAATCGCCCTGGATCGTCTCGATCGCCGGAACTCCCGCAGTCGCTGCGCCGAGCAGACACAGGCTGCGTGCCAGTTCATAGGTGAAGCTATAGCTGCCATCGGGATTGCGGTTCGAACTCGCGCCGATCGAATCGGCCAGATCCTCCGCCCCCCACGTCAGCGCGACGACGCGCGGCGCGCCCTTGTAGCTGCCGGTCGTGAACATCGCCTCGGCCACTTCGGTGATCAGGACGATCACGGGGGTCGATCCCCGTTCGATCCCGTTCGCCACTTCGAGCGCCGACAGATAATGGTCGAGCGTTTCGACATCGGCGCGACCATAGGCCTTGGGCAGCATGATCCCGCCGGGGTGCGCAGGCATGATCGCCGCCAGATCGGTCAGTGTGTGCGGCCCGTCGAGCGGATTGATCCGTACCCACAGCCGCGCGCGTTGTGCCGGATTGGCCATCAGGAAATCATGTACCATCGTGCGCGCGAGCGGCTTGTTCTCGGTCGTCACCGCGTCTTCGAGATCGTAGAGCGCGATGTCGGCGGCGCTTTCCATCGCCTTGGTCATCTTCTTTTCGCTGTCGCCCGGCGCGAACAGCCAGGACCGCATTTTCAGCGCAGGCGCGTCGGCCATGTTCGGGTCACTCCAGTCAGCTCAATATGATTTTGGCAGGTCGAGCACGCGTTCGGCAATGAAATTGAGGATCATGTGCGGGCTGACCGGGGCGATGCGCGGGATCATCACTTCGCGGAAATAGCGTTCGACGTGGTATTCCCTGGCATAGCCCATGCCGCCCATCGACATGATCGCGGTCTGGCACGCCTCGTATCCCGCCTCTGCCGCCAGGTATTTCGCGGTGTTGGCCTCGACCCCGCATTCCTCGCCGCTGTCGAATTTGGCGGCGGCATTCATCACCATCAGATGTGCCGCCTCGACCTGCATCCACGCCTTGGCCAGCGGATGCTGGATGCCCTGGTTCATGCCGATGGGTCGCCCGAACACGATCCGCTCACGCGCATACCGCGCGGCCTTGGCAATCGCGACGCGGCCCAGCCCGACCGCTTCGGCACCGAGCAGGATGCGCTCGGGGTTCAGGCCCTGCAGGATGATCTTGAACCCGTCACCCTCCGCGCCGATGCGGTCTTCTTCCGGAATCCACATGTCGCCGATGAACAACATGTTCGACCCGACGGCGTGGCGACCCATTTTGGGGATCAGCCGCGCCTCGACCTTCGTTTTGTCGAGGTCGGTGAAGAACAGCGACAGCCCTTGCGTTTTGCGCTCCACCGCGTCGAGCGGGGTGGTCCGCGCGAGCAGCATCACCTTGTCCGCGACATGCGCGTTGGTGATCCAGATTTTCTCGCCGTTGACCAGATAGCCGCCCTCGCGCCGTTCGGCCCGCGTTTTCAGGCTGGTCGTGTCGAGCCCGACATTGGGCTCGGTGACGGCAAAGCACATCTTTTGCGCGCCGCTCAGGATCGGCGGGATCATCCGCGCCTGTTGTTCGGCCGTGCCGAACTTTGCCACCGGCTCCATGCTGAACACCGGGCCGTGGATGCTCGACGCCGCTGCCATGCCGCCGCCCGATTCGGACACCGCCTGCATCATCAGCGCGGCTTCGGTAATCCCAAGCCCCGCGCCGCCGACGCTTTCGGGCATGGCGATCCCCAGCCATCCGGCCTCCGCCATCGACTTGTGAAAGGCGAAGGGGAATTCGCCCTTCTCATCCTGGTCGAGCCAATATTCGTCGGGGAATTGCGTGCAGTGCTTCAGGATCGCGTCGCGGATGTTCTGCTGGTCCTGATTCAGGGAAAAGTTCACGCGCGACGGACCTTCGAAATGCGACAAAATCTGTGTCAGCGGCTAGCAGCCCGCCTGTCCCCGCACAATCGAACGCGCGACATATCGGCCCCGCGAAGCGCAAGCGCATGGATTTCCGCGTCGCCTTCGCCTAGCCGCCGAACATGAGCGAAAAGAAAACATTTCAGGGGCCGCTGTCCGGCGTCCGCGTCGTCGATCTGACCAGCATGGTGTTCGGGCCGTACGCGACGCAGATCATGGCCGACATGGGGGCCGATGTGATCAAGGTCGAGCCGCCGACCCGCGGCGACGACACGCGCTACATCAACGACGGCCCTGCACCCGACCTCAGCGGGGTGTTCGTCAACGTCAATCGCGGCAAGCGCAGCATCATGCTCGACCTGAAGCAGGAGGCCGACCGCGAAGTGCTGCGCGCGCTGATCGTCACCGCCGATGTGTTCATCCATTCGATGCGCGGCAAGGCGATCGCAAAACTGGGCTTTGCTTATGACGATGTGAAGGCGATCAATCCCGAAATCGTCTATACCAATTGCTATGGCTATGGTCGGCGCGGGCCAGATGCCGATCTGCCGGCCTATGACGACACCATCCAGGCCGAATGCGGCCTGCCCTATGTCCAGCAGCTGATGACCGGCGAGCCCGGCTTTGTCGCGACGATCATGGCGGACAAGGTCGCGGGGCTGACCGCGCTCTATGCGACCGTCATGGCGCTGTTCCACCGCGAGCGCACCGGCGAGGGGCAGGAGGTCGAGGTCGGCATGTTCGAGACGATGGCATCGTTCATGCTGGTCGAACATGCCAGCGGCAAGATGTTCACCCCGGCGCTCGGCCCCGCGCATTACCACCGCGTCGTCTCCCGCAGCCGCAAGCCATACAAGACGAAGGACGGCTATGTCGCGGCGCTGATCTATAACGACCGGCACTGGAACGCCTTTGTCGAATCGGTGAAGCCCGATTGGGTGACGCCCGAAATGGCGACCCTGCCGCAGCGTGCCAAGCAGATCGAGCATGTCTATGGATTGCTTGCCGAAACCTTTGCGACACGGACGACGGCGGAATGGCTCGCGCTGCTGCGCACGCTCAACGTGCCTGCGGCGCCCTTGCGGACCACCGATGAACTTTTCGACAACCCGCATCTGAATGCGGTCGGCTTTTTCGAAGACGTCGAATCGCCGCACGGCACGATCCGCTATCCCGGCATTCCGACCTGGTTTTCCAAAACACCGGGCAAGGTGGCCGGGCCGACGCCGCAGCTGGGGCAGGACACTCAGGCAGTGCTGAGGGAGTTGAATGGCTGACACCGACCACGATTTCGTCGAGGTCGCGCGAGGCTTCTACCTGGAAGCGCTGCTCATCGTCGGTGACACGGTCTGGTACACCGACGTCGCTTCGGGTGGAGCCCGCGAACTCGGCACCGACCGGATTCTGCTTCCGGATCGAACGATGGTTGGCGGGCTGCTCCAAAATTACGACGGTCGGCTGCTCGTTTCCGGTGCCGATGGAATTGTCTGGGTCGATCCGGAGCGCGGTCGATCGGGGCCGCTGGTCGAAGGGATCGGCGGAGTCAACGAAATGCGCGCCGATAAAAAGGGCGGGGTTGCGATGACCGCTTTCGAACTCTGATCAGCCGCAGCGGATCAATCCGGCCGCTTCGCCAGCTCGACCTCCGCCTTTGCCGTCGCCAGCACGCCGCCCGTCTGATTGGTCATCCGCGATTCGATCTGCACCATCTGGCGACCGTCGGCATCGACGAACTTGTCGACGATCTTGCCGGTCTGGATAGTGATGTCGCCGGTCAGCGCCGGGCTGCGGTAATTGGCGGTCGAGTGGCGCACCATGCCCCATTCGCTGGCCCAGCCAGCAAGATAGTCGGTGATCCACGCCCCCATCGACGCGCCATAGCCATAGCCGCGTGGCATCCCGATAAAGCGCGCCCAGCGCGGGAACAAATGCCCGCGCGACGGGCCGATATAGGCGCCGTCGGTGTTTTCGGGGTTGTTGGCTTCCTCGGTCGGGTCCTGTTCCGGCCCGGCCATCGGACCGGTGAAACCCAGTTCCGCCATGTCGAGGTCGGTGCGCCGGTGCATCGATCCCCATTGGGTAAAGGTATAGCTTCGCCATTCGGTGGTGAAACTGACGATCGAATGCGGCCCGAACACGCGCTCGGGCAGTTCGTCGCCGACGGCCACGCTGTCCCAGTATCGCGCGCTGTGCCCCAGATCGTGGAGCATCTTGATCCAGGTGTATTTGCGCGCCTCCAGCGCCTCCAGATCGTCGTCGGTCCACACGGGATCGTCCTGAGCGTCGGTCGCGCCCGACTGGCTCGCCTCGCCTGCCGCCTGATTGTAGCGGATCGAGGTCGAGCGCTGCTTGGCCACCAGATCGCCGTGCTGGTTGTAATAGAAATTGTCGCCGCGCTGGAAACAGGTCGGGCCGAACGAACCGGTGTTCTTCACCGTATAGTCGAACGGCACACGCTCGTTCCAGATGCGGTCGCCGCCCTTTACCGTCGGGCCATAGAACCACCATTCGTCGCCGCCGAACAGCATGTGCGAATTGGGAATAAGGCCGATGCACGAGGGGGCCGATCCGTGCCCGTCGTCCATCGTCACCGGAAAACTCTGCGGCGCGATCAGTTCGCCAAAGCGGCTCTGCATCGCGAACATGGCATCGTAATGCAGCCGGTTGGGGTAATGCATGGCCTGAACCCAGCGCCGGATGTCGTTGTTCGCAAACGGATCGATCATCCGGGCAGGCTGCATCGGCTTGCCGATGTAATTGTCGAGGTCGGAGCAATCGAGAGTGGGTTCGGCCATGTGTCGGGTTCCTTCGCCCGCGGCGCTATCAAGCGATAGCGCCAAAGCAAATCGGCAAGTCCTGCGCGCGCGCACATATCGTCCCGGCAATGGAGGGCGCGCTATCGGCGCAGCGATGTCTGCGCGCGCCCGGGCGATCGCGCTTGCGATGGCAGGGGCAGCGCTTACCACCTGCGCCAAACCGAAATCTGAGAGGTCTCGACATGGCGACGGCAGCGGAAATCCCCTTCAAGGTCACCGATCCCGAGCGCATCCCCACGCCGCGCTATTACGACGCCGATTTCTACAAGCTCGAATGCGAACAACTCTGGCCGCACGTCTGGCAGATGGCGTGTCGGCTGGAGCAGATCCCGAACGTCGGCGACTGGATCGAATATGCCAACCTCGGCCGTTCGGTGCTGGTCGTCCGCACCAGGGACGGGGTTAAGGCCTATAACAACGCCTGCCGCCATCGCGGCGTCCAGCTCGCCAGCGGCCATGGCAATTGCAAGACGCAGGGGTTCATCTGCCCCTTCCACGGCTGGCGCTGGAATGCGGAAGGGAAAAACACCTTTGTTTATGGCCGCCACATGTTCGACGAGCGCCAGCTGGATGAGGCCGATCTCGCGCTGATCCCCTGCCGTGCGGAGGAAGCGCTCGGCTGTGTCTTCATCAATTTCGACGACAACGCGCCGTCGTTTGCCGACACCATCGGCCCGGTGCTCGGCCGTCTCGAAGCCAAGGGCCAGAGCGGCCAGCGCGCCGAATGGTGGTATGCGACCGAACTGCCCGCCAACTGGAAGACCGCGATGGAGGCCTTCATGGAGGGCTATCACGTCATGCGCACCCATCCGCAGCTGCAACAGGCAGCCCCCATGATCTACAACCCGATGTACGGCATGGACACCGGCGGCATCGGTGTGCCGTTCAACCCGAACCTGTCGGGCCGCGACAATGTGAAGGCGCAGTTTGCGCACCTGAAACTGCTGAGCGAAGGCATGGCGGGCATGGCGCACGCCAAGGAAGTCGCGATCGCCGAACAATTGCTTGAAGTCGATCTGCCCGAAGACCCGCAACAGGCGGTGATGATGTGGTACGGCATCCTGCAACACCAGCTGACCGAACAGCTGCGCGCACGCGGAGAGAACGTGCCGGACCTGAACGCTGTCGCGGTGTCCGACCCGGTCAACGCGGTCGAATTCCTGTTCCCGCATTATTTTCTGCTGCCATTCCTCACCAGCACCTCAGCCTATCGCATCCGCCCGACCGGGCCGGAAACCTGCCTGTTCGAAATCTGGTCGCTCACCCATTTCGCGCCGGGTGAAGAGCCGGAGCCGGTGATGGAGCCGACCATGCTGCCCTATGACAGCAAGCAATTCCCGCCGATTCCGCAGCAGGATTATTCGAACATCCCCGTCCAGCAGGTGGGGCTCCATGCCAAGGGGTTCGACTTCATGCGGCTGTCGAAGGATATCGAGGGGCTGATCAGCAACTATAACCGCATCATCGACGGCCATCTGGGGGGCAAGGACGCGGGCAAGCTGGCGGCAGCGACGCACAAGCTGGGCGGCAATTTCGACGGGAAAATCGCCGAATTCGATTTCTGATGTTCCGGCTCAACATCTTCCTCAAGCGCAAGGCGGGGATGAGCTACGCCGAATTCCGCGACTATTACGAGAACCGCCATATCCCGCTGTGCATGAAATACATGGTTGGCGCGGAACGCTATGTCCGGCGCTATCTGGAACCGGTCACGGGCGCGCCCGAGCCCGAATTCGACGTCGTCACCGAACTCTGGTTCCGCGATGCGCGAACCCGCGACATCGTGCTCGACACGCTCAACCGCGATGCAATGCCTGCCGACGTCATCGCCGACGAACTGAACCTGTTCGACCGCACAAGGTCGCGCGCATTTGCGGTGACTGCGTGCGAAACCGAACTGAACTGAGGCTATCCACATGAAATTCGCCTTCGGCATGCCGCGGCTGATCGAGCTGAAGGCAACGATGCAGCCGTGGGAATTGTCGGTGACAGGGGCCGATCAGACGCGGCTGGCGAAACTTGCCGACGACATCGGCTACGACATGATTTCGGTGCCGGAACATTTCCTGATTCCGAACAGCCATGTCGACCTGTCCGGCCCGCATCATTTCCATGCCTATGCCGCGATGGGCTATTACGCGGGCGCGACGAACCGCATCCGCATCAATTCGTCGATCGCCATCCTGCCGCTGCAACACCCCGTCGTCACGGCAAAGGCGCTGGCGACGCTCGACTGGATGTCGGGCGGTCGCGCCATGGTGACGTTCGGTGCGGGCTGGTTGCAGGAGGAGTTCGAGCTGCTCGGCGTCGATTTCCACCGGCGCGGGGCGATGTGCGACGAATATCTGGCGGCGATCATGGCGCTATGGACGCAGGACGATCCGGTGTTCGAGGGCGAATTCGTGTCCTTCCGCGACGTCGCCTTCGCCCCGCGCCCGGTCCAGCATCCGCATCCGCCGATCTGGATGGGCGGAGAGGCCGACGCCGTCCTCAAACGCGCGGCACGCTTCGCCAGCGGCTGGTGGCCGTATCTGACCAAGCCCGAGGATATCCCGGCCCGGATCGACTTCATCAAGTCGCAGCCCGGCTATGACGGCCGCGTATTCGACGTGATGTACGGGTTCGCCACCACCCGCGTCGGCGAGGGGCACCAGGTCCAGGACGACCCCCGCGCCCGGCCCGGCATGACGCTGAACGAAATTGTCGACCGGCTGAGCTGGTTCAAATCGCTGGGCGTCACGATGAGCAGTGTCCCCATTCCCGCCGTAGGCAGCATCGCGGCGTACGAGGACTACGCGCGCTGGGTGATCGAGGAGGTCAAGCCGAGGGTGCGGTGAAAGCAGAGATATCGCTGTTAGTTTGTCGTCGATAGCGATTGACGCAAGGCGAAAGCTTTCAGCTGTTTCCACTAACTTTTCGCTGTCCTACATCGTTCTATTCATGTTCTGTACGACGATGACCGATTCGACCCCAGCCCTTTTGTCCATCCGGGCAGCGGCTGCGGATCCTGAGCTAAAGAGACAAACGCGACACTATCGACACGGATTTGCGCAAATTTTGTCGCTTTTGGGGAATGTGGGTGAACATCCGACCGCCGGCCGTCGGCCTTCGACTCACCCTTTCATTGTGCTCCTTCAGCCCCATCGCCCTGCCGATGTCCTGCCCTTGCGCGCCGCCGCCACTGGCAAATCCGCGCGCAATCGGCATGGACGGACCCCAGAAAGGCGAGATGTCATGGACAAGGTGCGATTCGAAACCGCCAAGCCGCTGATCGGTGCCGTCGTGCACGTCGATCGCGCCGATTTGCTCGATCCGGCGGTCGTCGCGGCCTGTCGCGCAGCGCTCGAGGAGCGCGGTGTCCTTGTCTTTCCGCAACTGCATGTCAGCGATCAGGAGCAGCTCGCGTTTACCGATGCACTGGGCGAACGCGCCAGCTTCATGAGCCAGGCACCCGGCGGCTCGGGCGACGATGAGGATGTCTACAAGGTCACGCTCGACGAAGAGTTCAACGCGCATCCCGAATACGTCCACGGCACCTTTTTCTGGCATGTCGATGGCGTGCTGCTCGATCAGCCGCCGCCCAAGACGACCCTGCTGTCGGCGCGTGCGCTGTCAGGGACCGGCGGCCAGACCGAATTCGCTAACCTCTACGCGGCATTCGACGCGCTGCCCGACCAGCAGCGGCGCGATTACGATGGGCTGAAAGTGCTGCATACTCTGGCAGCGGCAATCCGCCCGGTGGTCGAGGCGGTGAACAAGGACAGCGTGGCGCTGCTCGACGTCGCGGTCGATATGGAGCATCCGTTGGTCTGGACGCACAAGACGGGGCGCAAGTCGCTGCTGATCGGGACGCAGGCCGACCGGATCACCTCGATGCCGCTGCACATCGGTCGCGCGCTGCTCGCGCGCCTGATGGAACATGCTGGGCGCCCCGAATTTGTTTACAGCCATGACTGGCAGTTGGGCGATTTCGTCGTCTGGGACAATTGCGGCGTCATGCACCGCGTCGTCCCCTATGACGATCCCAAACGGACGATGCATCGCACCAGCATCGCCGGGCACGAGCGCGTCAATTAGGAGCTATCGGTGTTCAAGACCTTGTCCAGCCTCGATCCGCTCACTCTCTGGCTGACCGCCTTTGTCGTGGTCGGGCTCGTCGCAGGTATCGCCAGCGGCTTCTTCAAAGCGCGAAAGATCCAGCCCAAGGGCTTCAAATGGATCATTTTTCGTAACGAGGCGATCTTTGCGGTCATCACCGTCACACTGTCCGCGTTCGTGCTCGGCTTCGCGTCGAACTGGCTGAAGGCGCACGGGATCATCAAATTCCATATGGAGCCGACGGCCTGGTGGGTCAGCGCGCTCGAATATATCGCCTATTTCATCGGCTTCGACACATGGTTCTACTGGCTGCACCGCTGGATGCACAAGGAACCGGTGTACAGCTGGGTGCACAAGCTCCACCACCGCTCGACCGCACCGAATCTGCTGACGACCTTTTCGGTGCATCCGCTCGAATCGTTCATCAACGGTGGGTTCGTGCCGGTCTTCACTTCGCTGCTGACGCTGCACAGCCAGACGATGGTCTTCATCAGCCTGACCGCGCCGATCATGGGACTCTATGTCCATTCGGGCTACGAGTTCTTCCCGCGCTGGTGGAACAAGAGCTGGGCGACAAAATGGTTCATCACCGCGACCTTCCACGACCAGCATCACAAATATTTCACCGCAAATTTCGGCGGTTACACGACCGTGTGGGACCGCATCTGCGGCACGATGCGCCCTAAGTTCGAAGATGATTATCTGAAGCTCAAGGACCGGGCGAAGGTAGCGCGCGAACCGGTGGCGACACCAGCGGAATAGCCTAACCCCAGATCGCGTCGGCCGCCGCGAGTGCATTCGCGCCGCGCCCGCCAAGTTCGCCGATCAGTGCCTTCAGCCGGTAGGTCCACAGGTGCAGCGGGTGTTCGAGCGTCATGCCCATGGCGCCGAGGAACTGGTGGAAATCATATACGGTCGCCCGCGCACTTTCCTGCGCATGGAGAGCGGCGAGCGCAGCGTCGCCCGTATCGAGGCTCGCCGCCGCTTTCATCGCCAGCCAGTACACCCCATTGGTGCGCACCTGCGCCTCGGCCAGCCGGTGGCGGATCGCCTGAAAGCTGGCAAGCGGACGCCCGAATTGCTGGCGGTCGGTCGTGTAGGTGCACACGCTATTGAGCGCGGCAGCCAGCAGCCCCGCCGCTTCGGCGGCCAGTGCGACCCGCCAGCGGGTGCGGATCGCCTCGGCGGAACCTTGGTGCGCACGGCGATCGGTGGGCACCGAAAGCAACGTCGCCATCGGATAGCCGAACAGCGCTTCGGGTTCGGCGCGGACCTGATCCGCAGTCGCGACGAACGAGCTGACACTGTGTGGCCCGACCATCACCACCGTCGCGCCGGGACGGAGAAAGCGCAGCAGCCGACGGTTGCCATCTTCCTCGACCAGACACAGCGGCCCGGCGACATCCTCCAGCAGCGGACGCACCAGCACGCTCGCCGCCGCTTCGGTCGCTTGCGGCAGCCGCGCGAGCCGTTCGACGACGATCGCTGCCGTCACCGCGCCGAGATCGGGATCGAAGCCGACGTCGAGGAATCCGCCGTCCGCCAGTTCGCGGTCGAGGCGTTCGTCGGCAAGCGCAAAGCCGGTGTCGTGCAGCGATGCCCCCGCATAGGGCCGGGTCAGCGCATCGAGCGCGTCGAGGATCGCGATCTGGTCGGGCGAAGGCGTCAGGTCCATCAGCGCGGCTCCCGTGGGAGCTTCAGCACATCGGTTGCAACGATGTTGAGCTGGATTTCGGCTGCTCCCGCCGCGATTCCGGCGACGATCCCGCGCTGATGGTGCATCTTCAGATAGGGATGCGCGTCGGCCAGCGCCTCGGGCAGATACTCGACGACGAATTCGCAGACACGACGTTCGGCCATGATCGTGGCAAAACGCGCCGATGATGCCTCAGGTCCGACCGCGCCACCCTTCGCGCGCACATCGACGATGGCATAGCTCGCCATCCGCGCCGCTTCGCACAGTGCTGCGCAATGCGCCGCCTCGATCTTCACTGCTTCGCCCGTCCAGCCGCCCTGCTGCCGTAACACCGTTACCGCGCGGTCGAGCGCGGCGCGCGCCAGCGTGTAGCGCGGAATGCCGAGCCGCTCGTTGGTCAGCGAAAAGCCGATGATCTCCCACGCCTGCCCTTCGTCACCGAACAATGCGGTGGCCGGGATGACCATGTCGTCGAAGAACACTTCATGGATGTCGCCCTCGCCGATCAGCGACGGGATTTGCCGCACCGTGATGCCCGGTGTGTCCATCGGCACCAGCAGGATCGAAATGCCGCGCTTGCGGTCCTCGCTGGTGCGGCACAGCAGGAAACAGGTGTCGGCAAGCCCGGCATAGCTCGTCCAGATCTTCTGTCCGTTGACCCGGTAGTGATCGCCCTCCAGCACCGCACTGGTCCGCAGCGACGCCAGATCGGAGCCCGAACCGGGTTCCGAAAACCCCTGACACCATAGCGCCTTGCCCTCGGTGATCGGTGGCAGGTAGCGCGCCTGTTGCTCGGGGGTGCCGTATTTGATCAAGGTCGGCCCGACCCAGTTGACGTTCATATACTGTCCGCCGCGCGGTTCGCCCGCGATCCACATTTCCTCGGCAAGGATCGTCTGGTGCCAGGGATCGAGCCCCTGCCCGCCGACGTCCTTTGCCCAATGCGGCGTCAGCAGTCCGTCAGCAGCGAGCGTTCCGCAAAACTCCCGCGCATATTCGGTCAGCGCCGGAGAGGCCGGGCCGTGCTGTGAAAAGCGTTCCCAATCGTCGGGCAGCGTGCGGCTGAGAAAGTCGCGCAGCCGCTGGCGGAATGCGGTTTCGTCCTCGGTCCAGTCGAAATTCATGGGTCACCGGTTATCGTGCGGGGCGTGACGCGAACAGAGGGCGATGCAGACATTGCCGTGGCGATGCGAGAGCGGCTTGCCACGCGGTCCCGGACCGCCCTAGCTGTACCCGTGACCGTGCCCACCTTCATGACCGTAGCTGCGCTGGCAGACATCGCACCGAACACGGCGAAGGCGGTCGATGTCGCCGGTCGTTCGATCCTGCTGTGCAATTTCGAGGGCAACATTTTCGCGCTCGAAAACCGCTGTTCGCATGCCGAGGAACCGCTGGCATGCGGGCGTATCCGCAACGGCTGGATTGCCTGCCCCGCGCACGGCGCGCGTTTCGACCTCGAGACTGGCGAGGCAATCGGCCCGCCCGCGACCGACCCCGTCGCAACCTTCGCAGTGCGCATCGACGGCCAGGCCATCGCCATAGCGTTATGACATCGGTACAGTCGCGACGCGCCACGCTTTACCGCTAGGGTCGCCACGATGAGCGACAGCCTCGACATCCTGCGCCGGGAAATCCGTGACTGGCTGGCGGCAAATGCGCCCGCGGACTGGCGCGCCGCCGATACGCACCCTGCGTTCGTCGAACAGCAACGCGCCTGGTTCAAGACGCTGGTCGCAGCGGGTTATGCAGTGCCGCACTGGCCCGCAGAGTGGTCGGGCGGCGGGCGATCGCTGGCCGAACAGAAAGTCATTTACGAGGAACTCGCCCGCGCCGATGCGCCGCGCCTGCTGCTGTCGTTCGTCTCGACCTATCACGCCTATTCGACGATCGCCGAATGCGGCAGCGCCGAACAACAGGCGCGTTATCTGCCCGCGATCCTCGAAGGCGAAACCTGGTGTCAGGGGTTTTCGGAACCCGGTGCCGGGTCGGACCTTGCGGCGCTCAAATGCAAGGCCGAAAGGAAAGGCGATGTCTATGTCGTCAACGGCCAGAAACTCTGGTCGACGATGGCGCAATATGTCGACAAGTGCTTGCTGCTCGTGCGCACGTCGGGCGACGGGCCGAAGCAGGCGGGGATCACCTATCTGCTGATGGATATGAAGCTGCCCGGCGTCACCGTGCGGCCGATCCACCAGATCCAGGGGGACGAGGAATTCGCCGAAATCTTCCTCGACAATGTCGAAGTGCCGGTCGGCGAGCGTGTCGGCGACGAAGGCGCGGGCTGGGCGGTGGCGCAGGCGACGCTCGCGTCCGAACGCGGGCTGACCCTGATGGAGCTCAGTTACCGGATGCGCGGCAATCTGTGGCGGGCAGCGTGCCTGATCCGTGACAAGGGGCGGAGCGAAGACGCCGGCATCCTGCGCGACTTCGGCCGACTGACGACGCAGATCGATGCGGTCTGCGCGCTCGCCGACCAGTTCCTCGAAAACCGCATGGCCGGGATCGAGCGCATCGGCGACGCCTCGATCGTCAAGAACTGCTATTCGCGCGCCTTGCGTGCATATGCCGATTTCGGCGTGCGGCTGGGCGGCCTCGACGCGCAATATCGCCACCCAATCACCTTCGGCGACCTAAATACCGGGAACTGGATGGCTGATTTCATGAACAGCTATGCCTGGACGATCGCGGGCGGCAGCGAGGAGGTTCAGCGCAACATAATCGCCGAACGCATGCTCGACATGCCGCGCGAGCCCAGGGGGTGGACGCTGTGAGCCTGTCGCGCGCCGAGCTGCAGGACAGCGTGCAAAAGGCATTTGCGAGCGGGCTGGCACCGGACGCCGACCAAAGCTGGACGACCATTGCCGAGATGGGCCTGTTGATGATTACGGTGCCGGAGGCGCTGGGCGGGTTGGGGCTGGGCAATGAGGCGCTGGGCGCACTGCATTTCGAACTGGGCCGGGCGCTGGTCCCCGGCCCCGCGATCGCACAGGCGCTCGTCATCGACGCACTTGCCGCAGCCCACCAGCCCGACTTGCTCGACGCGGCGATGGCCGGGCAGAAAATGACCGTCGCGCACTTCGCCTGCGATGCCGACCAGGCCAGCCATTTGCTGTTCGGCGGCGCGGCGGGCATCGCGCTGGTGCCAGCGGACGCCGTCACAATGACCCCGCGCCCGACCTGGGACGAGACCCGGCGGCTGTTCGCCGTCGAGACGCAGGATGGCGGCATCGTCATCGCCCAGGGGAACGCGGCGCAGGCGCTCGCCGAGCAGTTGAAGACACGGCTGTGCCTGATGCTCGCGGCGGACGCGCTGGGCGGTGCGACCGCCATCCTTGCGCTGACCATCGACTATCTGAAGACGCGCACCCAGTTCGACCGTCCGCTTGCGATGTTTCAGGCGCTCAAACACCGCGTCGCCGACATGAAGGCGCGACTGACCGCTGCCGAGGCCCTGTTCTGGTCGTGCGCGACCGATCCGTCGACGACGCTGGCTGCCATGGGTGGCCTGAAAGCGCACGCGACGACGGTGTATCGCGCCATCTCCGAGGAAGCGCTGCAACTGCACGGCGGCATCGGCCTGACCACCGAACATCATTGCCATCTGTTCTTGAAACGCGCGTTCCTGAACGGCGCGCTCGGCGGCGACGCCGACTATCTGGAAGAAGCGGCAGGTAGGGCCGCGCTGGAGGAGTACGCATAATGAAGCGCATTTTGCAGACGATCGGCCTCGCGGTGGCAACCCTGCCCTTGGCGGCCCCGATCAGCGCCGAACCCCAGGCTGCGCCCGCTGCAACCCCGGCTGCCGACCCGATGTTCAAGGAACCTTTCATCGACAAGGACGAATGGCGCACCACGCCCGTCCGCCACCGCTATATTCACGGCGGCTTCAAGGGGACCGACCTGCGCTTCTCATTTTATTTTCCGCCGAACGAACAGTTCCACGGCCGCTTCTTCCAATATGTCACGCCCGTACCCGACAGCGAAAACCTGTCGCAGACGGTACAGGCGGGTGACAATAATATCGGCTTTGCGGCGGCCTCTGGCGCCTATTTTGTCGAGACCAATGGCGGCGGAACGTCGGCCACGGCCGGCCCTGCCTTCAGTGCCGATCCCACCATCGGCGCGTATCGCGCGAATGCAGCGGCGGCGCGCTATTCGCGGGTGGTCGCCCAGCAAATGTATGGAACGCCGCGCATTTTCGGCTATCTTTATGGCGGCAGCGGCGGCGGTTACCGGACCATGGGGAGCATGGAAAATACGCAGGGCGTCTGGGACGGTGCCGTACCCTTCGTGCTTGGCTCGCCAATGGCCTCTCCCAACAATTTCTCGATCCGCATGCACGCGATGCGTCTGCTGAGAGACAAGTTCCCGCAAATCGTCGATGCAATGGACGCAGGCGGCAGCGGCGATCCCTACAAGGAACTCAACGCGGAACAGACTGCTGCCCTGCGTGAGGCGACGCGGATGGGTTTCCCGCCCGCTAGCTGGTTCGGTTACAAGGAAATGGGCGTCCACGCCTTTACTGCCGTCTATCAGGGCATGGCGATGGCCGACCCGACCTATTTTACCGATTTCTGGACCAAGCCGGGCTATCTGGGCTTCGACCATCCCGAAAGCTTCGCCGATGCGCGGCTCCAGTTCGTCACCAAAATCAAACAGCCGCTAACCGCGGACCAGCTCGAAGCGCGCGGCCTTGCGCCGAAGCGCCTGCCCGGCCAGCCGCGCGAGCAAGGACGCGGATCGGCCGATCTTGCCTGGCAGAAGCTGGTCAACGAGGGCAGCACAGCGCGCCCGACAGCGTTCGAGCTGTCCGATACGCCACCCGACAAGAGCTTTATCGGTGGCGACCTGTACGTCCTGTCGGGAGAGGCGAAGGGCAAACGGATCGCGCTGCTCGCTTTGGGCGGCAATATCGTGACGCTGGGCGTGGTCGCCGATCTCGCCACACTCGCCAAGGTCAAGCCCGGTGACGAGGTCCGCGTGGACAATTCGAACTTCCTCGCCGCGCAAACCTATCATCGCCATCAGGTGCCGGATGCGAGCTTTTACACATACGACCAGTTTCGCGGGGCGGACGGCAAACCGGTCTACCCCCAGCGCGCGATGCTGCTTGGTCCGCTGTTCACCAGAGGAGCGGCGGGAACCGTACCCAGTGGCAAGTTCAACGGCAGGATCATTGTCGTGGAATCAGGCCTCGACCGTGAAGCCTGGGCCTGGAATGCGGACTGGTACCGGCACAAGTTCGATGCCGCCTACGGCAATGACGCGCCGAACAAATACCGCGTGTGGTTCACCGAAAATGCGCTGCACGGCTATAATGAGGACAAGGACGCGCGAACCCATGTGGTCAGCTATCTGCCGATGCTGCAACAGGCCCTGCGCGACGTCAGTGCCTGGGTCGAAAAGGGTACGCCCCCACCCGCCACGAGCGGCTATCGCGTCGATGACGGACAAGTGATCCTGGCGGCAAATGCCGCCGCACGCAAAGGCATCCAGCCGCTTGTCTCCGCGTTTGCGAACGGCGGCGCGAAGGCCGTTGTGAAGGTTGGACAGCTTGTCAGCTTCACGGGCATCGTCGAAGCGCCGCCAGGAACCGGGAAAGTCGTCTGGGCCGCATGGGATTTCGATGGCAGCGGCAGCTTTGCCGACGTCGCGGCGCTACCGAAATCACCCGCAGCCAAAGCCTCGTTCAAAGCCAGCCATATGTTCGACAAGCCCGGCACCTATTTCGTGACGCTGAAGGCCGAAGCCCAGCGCAACGGCGATGCCGCGACGCCCTTTGCGCGGCTTCCGAACCTGGGCCGTGTGCGGGTGGTGGTGCAGTAGAGGTACTCTTGGAGCATGATGACATGAGGCTACTCTTCGCCGAGTGTCAGCGAGGTGCCCATTCGAGCGAAGCGAGAACCTTCTCCGTGCGGGAGAGACCTCGCTCGCGCTCGGCCGGGGGGAGAGGCTTTCAATCGCTCACGGCACCGCTTTCACGATCCGCCGGTCCTTCATCCAGGCATAGAATTCGTCGATCCACAGCGCCGACCCGGCCGAACGGTTCGCCATGCCGAAGCCATGGCTGCCTTTTTCATAAAGATGCACTTCGAGCGGACGCTTCGCGCCGCGCCAGGATTCGATCAACGTCAACGGCCTTCCCACCCCGAACAGCGGATCGTCCAATGCGATGGCGAGAAACATCGGCGGTGCATCCGCAGGCACGTCGCGCGCAGTCATCGGCGGATAGATCGGCGCGATGAAATCGGGCCGCGCGCCCTTGTCGTCGGTCAGACCCACGCTGAGGGTCGTCATCGCGCCCGCCGAGAACCCGACAAAGCCGACGCGTACCGGATCGACTTTCCACTGCGCCGCCCGCGCACGCACCAGCCGTACTGCGGCTTGCGCATCCGCCAATGCCTCGGGCGGCGTATCGAACTTCTGCGATTCGATACCGGCCTTCATATAGGCGCTGATCGCCGTGTTGAACGATTTCTGGTCGGCACCGGTTTGGATCGTCCGGTATTTGAGCAGGAACGCCGCAATGCCGTGACCGGCAAGCCAACGCGCCACCGCAGTCCCCTCATTGTCGTAGGACAGGATGTGGAACGCCCCACCCGGCGCGACGATGACTGCGGCCCCCGTCGCCTTGGCGGGATCTGGCAGGAACGGCGTCAGCGTCGGCGTAGAGACATTGCGGACCGACCGGTCGCCGGGGCCGCGCTGTTCCCAGATTTCACCCGTCGTCGCGGTCGAACCCGATGGCAGCAGCGCAATCGCGCCGGGCAGCGCAGGGGTCGGGATCGGCCCGCCCTGCATCTGCGCCGACGCAATCGTCGCCGACATCAACCCGACCAGCCCGAACATTGCCGATAGTCCCGAACGCATACGCATTGCCGCTCTCCTCTTCGTCATTTTCAAACCGATGCCGCTTCGACAAGCAACAGTTCGGCCAATTGATGCGGCTGCGTCGTCATCGCCTGATGCCCTGCGTCGATGCGAACCACTTTGTCCCACACTGCAGCCCCCCTGCCCGCCGCCGTGCAGCGACGCGAAAGCCGGACGATCGGTCATTCCGGGTGCAGCGCGGGGTTTTGCGCCCCTAGCCGCGCGGCGATTGCGTTGGCAATCGCCGTCATGCCCGCCAGATTGGGGTGATAAGGGACGAACCCGGCGGTGCCGGATGGCGGGACGAAGCCGGTCGTCCACGACTGCGCCCCGCAGGCGCTGTGTGCGATCGACAGCCTTGAAGCGCGGACCAGAATCGCGTGCGACCGCGCCGCCACCCGAGCGGTGATCGAGGCAAGCCGCTTTGCGGTGTCGCGGGCGCGGCGTTCGGCGAGCGGCGACAAGGGTACCGCCGCGCACAGGCCGCGCGGCGGCAGCACCGCCAGATAATCGACGAACACCAATGTCGCCTGCGGTGAGCGCGCATGGACTGCGGCTGCAATCGCAGTCAGGCCCGCCTCGACCCGTCTCCAGCTGTCGATGCCAGGCGCAGAAGGTGGTGCCTGCGCGGCGCGCTGCGCCATGCCCCGGCACATCGCCAACGTGCCCGCCGCGCCGTCGCACGACCCCATGAACAACCCGGCGACAAAGCCGACATCGTTGCCGCCGATGGTCACTGTCACCAGCGCAGTGTCTGGGCGGAGCGCGTCGATCTGCGGCGGCAGCTCGTTCCACGGCCCGATCAGGTGCGCGGTGGTCGCCCCGCCACAGCTGACATCGGTGAGCCGCAAGCGATAGCGCGCGGCGAGCTGATGCGCGTAATTGCCGGTCGAGCGCGTACAGCGCGTCGGCGGCGTGTCGGCCGACTGCGCGATCCCCGGCCCCGCCGCATAGGAACTGCCCATCGCAACGTAATGGGCATCCGCAGCCGGTGGTGTCGCGCCTGCCGCTGCGGCGAACAGCGCGAACCCCGCAATCGGCGCGCGCGCGATCACGCCATCATCGCCCTGGCTGCCGCGACGATGTCGTCGGGCTGCACGATGAACGCATCCTCCAGCACCTTGGCGAATGGCACCGCGCAATACGGGCCGCCGAGGCGCTTGACCGGCGCCTTCAGCTGCCCGAACAATTCCTCGTTGACGGTCGCGGCGATCTCCGCGCCGGGGCCGAAGGCCTTGACCGCTTCATGCGCGATCAGCAGGCGGCCGGTCTTCGCAACCGAGGCGAGCACTGCCTCCTTGTCCCATGGCGAAATGGTGCGCAGATCGACCAGCTCGACCGAAATCCCGGCCTCCGCCAGGGCCGCGAGCGCCATCTGGCAGCGCAGCATCTGGCCCGACCACGACACGATGGTCAGGTCCGACCCTTCGGTAACCACTTTCGCCTTGCCGAGCGGAATCGGCCCCTGATCGACGGCGACTTCGCCCGGTGCAAACAGGGTCATGCCGTTTTCGACGAAGATGCACGGATCGGGATCCTGGATGCACGACATCAACAGGCCCTTCATGTCCGCCGGGTTCGACGGGCAGACGACCTTCAGGCCCGCCGAATGTGCAAACCATCCTTCCAGATGGTCGCTGTGCTGTCCGGCCGTCTGCCAGCCTGCGCCGGTCAGGGTACGGATGGTGATCGGCACGCTGGTCTGCCCGCCCGACATGAAGCGCAGCTTGGCCGCGTGGTTGAAGATCATGTCCATGCAGACCGTGGTGAAGTTCATCAGCATGATTTCGGCAACCGGCTTGTAGCCGCCCATCGCCGCACCGATTGCGGCACCGATGATGGCCTGTTCCGAAATCGGCGTCGTGCGGACGCGCTGATTGCCGAACTTCGTCGACAATCCCCTCATCGTGCCGGTCACGCCGCCACCCTCGCGGTCGGCGATATCCTCGCCCAGCACCAGGACCTTTTCGTCGGCAGCCATGGCTTCGAACATCGCCGCATTGATCGCCTGAATGCCGTTCATCTTGAGCATCTCGGTCATGCCGCAATCTCCTCGGCGAATACGTCGCGGCGCAGTTCGGCCACGTCGGGAAGGGGACTGTTCATGCCGAATTCCTGCGCATCGGCGATTTCGGCTTCGATGTCGGCCTGCATTTTGGTCAGGCTCTCTTCGGTTGCATGCCCCTCGGCGATCAGGCGCGCGCGCAGCGCGGGCAGCGGGTCTTTCGCGATCGCCGCCGCCTTCTCGTCCTTGGTCATGTAGAAATCGTCGTCGCCCAGCACGTGCCCAAGGAACCGGAACGTCTTGCATTCGAGCAACGTCGGCCCCTCGCCTGCCCGCGCCCGTTCGATGGCGACTGCGACATGCGCGTACATGTCGTCGGGGTCGTTGCCGTCGATGGTGAAGCCGGGCATGCCGTATCCGACCGCACGCTTCGAAATCTGGTCGACAGAGGTTGCGACCTCGAACCGGGTATGTTCGGCAAAGCCGTTGTTCGGGCAGACGAACAGCACCGGCAGCTTCCACACCGATGCCAGATTGAGCGATTCATGGAACGCGCCGATGTTCGACGCGCCATCGCCGAAATAGGCGACCACGACGCGCTTCGATCCGTCGAGCAGCGCCGCCCAGGCCAGCCCGTTGGCAATCGGCATCGACGACCCGACCACGCCCGTTGTCACCATCACGCCGGTTTCGGGATGCGTCAGGTGCATCGGCCCGCCCTTGCCCTTGCAGGTGCCATCGACGCGGCCGGCGATTTCCGCCCACAGCGGGCGCAGCGGCATGTCTTTTGCGACCATGTCCTGAATACCACGATAGATCGTGCAGATCTGGTCGTCGGTGTTGAGCAGGTGCGAGATCGTCGCCGGGATAACCTCCTGCCCGCGTGCCGAATAATAGGGCATGGTCAACCGCCCGCGCCGCACCGTCGCGCGGATCGCATCGTCGTTGCGCTCGATACGGATCATGCGGCGATAGATATCGACGAGGGCGGCGGGGCCGGGCGATGGCGCGTTGCTAAGCTCTGCCATGAAATCCTCACGAGGGGGGGGGGTGGAAAGGCGCAATCCATCGGGTTTGCGCCGGGTCAGGTCAATCACGCCATGGCGATATTTGGGCGCGCCGCTTGCGTGGCCGACGCCCCCGCGTTCCTAGTCCGCGTGCACGCCAGCCATGGGAAGCGCGATGACCGACACCACCCCCGACATGCCCTCGGTCGAAAGCGCCGCCGAACGCATCGTGTCGCTTGAGGCCGAACTCGAGAGCTCGGGCGAAGCAGCCATCGCGGGCGACGACCTCGCCCGCTCGCGCGAGGTATTGCGCCGCTGGGCCGAAACCGTCGTCGGCGTCGTCAACTCACCCGGCGTCGGCAGGGTCACCCTGATCCACGCCGATGGAACGCAATCGAAGATCGCCTCGCCCGTCCTGCCCTTTCTGCTCGCGCGACCCGTCGCGTTCGACGGGACTGCGGCATGAAGGCGGCGTTCTGCGTCTGACACGCGATCAGGCCGGTGGTCGATGATGCGAGAGGTATAGTACCCATTTAAAAATTTTGCCTCCCTGCTAAGCCGCCTCCAGCACCATGACCCGCGCCGCCGCATTGCCTCGTTTAGGCCGCACGATAATCTCCACGTCGCGCCCCAGCGCGACGAGATAGTCCATCAGCTTTTCGACCGAAAACCCATCGAGCCGGTAATTGACCAGCGCCGAAACCTTGGGCTGCGGCACGCCAAGCAGCCGCGCGGCATCGACCTGCTTCAGCGCCTGATCCTTGATGATCCGGTTGAGCGCCAGCGCAAGGCGGGTCTTGGTCTGACGCTCCGTCGCGTCTGGCAGGCCGAGATCGGCAAACACGTTGCCGGTGCCACGCGTGATCGATGTGTCCGTCATTTCACCTTTGTCCTATTCGCCGTTCGCGCCCGATAATCTTCGCGCGCCAAACCTAATCGCGCCTTGATCATCGCAATATCGGTCGCCGCAGTCGCGATGCCCCGGGTCGACTTCTTCTGAAACGCATGGAGCACATAAATCACCTCTGCAAAGCGCACGGTGTAAACCGCGCGATAGGTGTCGCCCGAATGGTCCTCGACCACTTCGAACACGCCACCGCCTTCACCCTTCCACGGCTTGGCATGAGGATGCTTTCCGCCAAGCTGCGCGACGCCAAGCGCATAGCCCATCGCGTCGATCACCGGATCGGGAAAGGCCAGTAAATCCTTTTTCGACGAGCCGATCCAGTCGAGGGGCGTTTCGTCGGACATTGACTCGATTAATATACCTGTTTCAGTATATTGTCAAGACGACCATCCGTATGGTCGTTCTCGGTTCCCCACCCACGCCGCAATCAGCCTGAAGTCCTTATCGCCAACCTGCGAACGCACGTCCGCGTGGCGGTGTCGTGAGTCAGATCGGCAAACCAATTGCCTGGCATCACTCCCCCAGCAGCACTTCGCGCCGCTCGGTTGCGCTGACCTGACCGGCGTCGAGCACCCGCATCACCGCCAGCGCTTGCGCCAACGGCACCGGATTTGCGCCTTGCCCGATAATGGCGTCGCGCACCCCGGCGTAAAATGCGGGATAATTGCCTGTTTCATTGGGGACACCGATCACCACCGGCACGCCCCGATCGTCCGGCTGCGTCAATGTGCCGTGAACGGGATCGATGCCCCAGCCGGTATCGAGCGGCGTCATGCCCGCATCCGACTGGCCTTCCTGCGGATCGAGGCCATGCTTCACATAACTGGCCCTGGTGCCATGAACGGCAAAGCGCAGCCGGTGGTCGGCGGCGAGCTGCGTCATGTGCAGAATGACGCGCCGGTCGGCGTAACGCAGCACGACATGGGCGAAATCGGCGGCCGGGCCGCCGCGTTTCAGCGTTGCGATGTCGGCGGTAACTCCCGCGGGCAGGCCGAACAGGTGCAGCGCCTGATCCACCAGATGCGGACCCAGATCCTGCCACACCCCGCCGCTGCGCTGGTCCTTCCACCGAAAGGTCAGGTCGGGGCGGAAACGGTCGAAATGGCTTTCGAAGGTCACGATTTCGCCCAGCGCACCGGCCGCGATCAACCGCTTGAGCGTCAGGAAATCGGCATCCCAGCGGCGGTTCTGGAACACGGCAACGATCCGGTCGCTGGCCGCCGCCCGCTGCGCGATCGTCGTCGCTTCGGCCAGCGTCGGCGCCAGCGGCTTATCGATCACGACATGCTTGTTCGCATCGAGCGCCGCAATCGCTTGCTCCGCATGGAACTGATCGGGGCTCGCGATCACCACCAGACCGATGCTCGCGTCGGCCAGCGCCGTCGCCAGGTCGGCAACCACGGTTACGTCGGGCAGACCGGCATGAACCTTTGCCGGGTCGCTCGACACCACGACGGCCAGCTCCAGCCCCGTCGTCGCGGCGATCAGCGGCGCGTGGAACACCCTGCCCGCCAACCCGTAACCGACCAGTGCGGCACGGCAGGGCAGCGGTGACATCAGGCCCTGCCCAGCGCCGACGCCGTGATCAGCCCGACGTCCTTCAGCGCCAATATCCCCGGTCGCGCCGCTTTCACATCGAACGCCGCGTTGACCACCGGCATCGCCGTCATCGTGTCCCATTCGTGATTGCCCCAATGCTCGGGCGGCACGAACTGCATCCTGGCACGGACTTCGGGTTCGCCGTGAATGGTGATTTCATATTGCTCGTCGGGGAAGGTCCACCCTTCGTTGAGCTTTTTGGTCAGATACCAGCTGACCTTCATCTGGATGACGGTCCTGCCCCCGACCTTGCCGGTCGTCCACTGGATGATGCGCAACCTGTCGATCTCCGCCTCCCGATTTCGCCCTACCACCGCACGCCGTCGATCGTCGCTTCATAGGGCCGCTCGTACGACGGATCCTTGCCGTCCCACCGCGCCTTCAAAAACCCCTTCACCTTTTCGGAATGCACCCAGTTGCCGTCGCAATCCGCCGACATTTCGATCGTGCATTTGCGCGTGTGCATCCGCCAAGCGCCGTCCCGCTTTTCCAGGCGGTCGAGATAGCGACCGAAGGCGATCGTCGTGTTGCCGGTGTCCTTCCAGAACAGCCCGCCCACCACATAGGATTCGCAATGCGCGGTATCGCCGTCGATTTCGCAGATGTGATTGGTGATGTTGTGGCTGGTCATGTGAAAGAACATGCCATGCCCCAGGTTCGCGCGCGCGGCATAATCGGGCACACGGGTGATGACCGCGCCGTGTTCGTCGACCCCGTCGGGCCACCAGCACCCCTCGATCTGCGCCACGTCCTGCCGGTCGCGCGCGCGGCTTTCGCGCTGGATGCAGTCGAGAATGTCCTGCCGATCCTTCAGATTGCGGACGGTTGCGCGCAGTTCTTCGAGTTCATTGTCCATTGCCGCCGCTCCTAAATCTGGTTCCCCAGCCCTGCCGCGTGTTTCGCCGCGACATAACCGAAGGTCAGCGACGGCCCGATGCTCGCCCCCGCGCCCGGGTAGACACCGCCCATAACCGAGGCCGATGAGACGCCGCAGGCATAGAGCCCGTCGATCACCGATCCATCGGCGCGCTGCACCCGGCCCTGCGCATCGGTAACCGCACCGCCATAGGTGGAAACGTCGCCGGGGACGACATCGACGGCATAGAACGGCCCCTTGTCGATCCGGCCCAGCGCCGGGTTGGGGCTGTGAAACGGGTCGCCCAGCCACTGGTCGTATTTGCGTGCGCCGCGATTGAAATCGGCATCATGCCCGGTATCGACGAAGCCGTTCCAGCGGTCGATCGTGGCGCGCAAGGTTGCCGGATCGCAGTCGATTTGCGCCGCCAGACCCTCGACGGTGTCGGCCTGTTTCAGATAACCTGCCGCCTTCCACATCTCATAGTATTTCTTGATCTTCACGCCGCCGACCGGATAGCGACCGGCATAGTTCGCGTCGAAGATCGCCCAGCTCGGGATGGCAGGCACGGTCGCGTTGCGCTCGCGCATCGTCTGGCAATACAGTTCGTAACTGCCGCCCTCGTTCATGTAGCGGACGCCCGATTGATCGACCAGAATTGCGTGCGGCTTGCCGGTCATGCCCTGCGCCGGTGGCTTGACGTAGCCCTTGTCCCAGCCCGGCATCCGCGTCAGCTGATATCCGACCATCTGGTCCATCTGCGCCAGCGCACCGCCGATGCGCGCCATTTCGACATGCAGGTCGCCGGTGTCGCCCTCGGGCGTGTTCGACCATTCGGTGCGTGTGCCCGGCATATAGGCGTCGCGCATCGCCTGATTCTGGGCATAGCCGCCTGCGTTGACGAGTACGCCGAGCCGCGCGCCGATGCGGCCCTGCGGCGTTGCCACGCCCGTTACCTTCCCATCCGCGACGATCAGCTCGGTCACCGGGCTGTCGGTGCGGATGTCGACCCCGGCCTTCAGCGACGCCTGCAGCATCCGCCCCTGCAGTGCCGCGCCTGCCGTCACCCAGCGCTGGCCGAGCAGCTTGCCGATGGTCATGCCGACGCCGGTTTTCAGGAACGACCAGGTGATCGCCCAGCTCTTGCCCACATAAGCGAACTTCATTCCGTCATCGAGCTTGACCTTCATCGGCAGGAAGCCGGGGCGCAGCTTGTCCTCCCAGACGCCCAGTTCCTTCTTGTCGAAAGGTTTGGCGACGACGGTGCGGCTGGTGCTGCACCCGCCGGGGGCGTCGTCATAGTAATCGGGCCAGAAATGCGACCCGCGTTCGAGCGCAATGCCCTGATCGACCAGGAAATCGATCATTTTGGGGGCTTCGGCGACATAGGTCAGGCGTTTTTCGTGGCTCGAACCGGGTAAATCTTCGCATACCGCATCGAGGTAGGTGATCGCCGCGTCCGCGCTGTCGTCGGTCATGAACCGGTTGTTGGGCACCCAGATCACCCCGCCCGACTTCGCCGTCGTGCCACCGACAAGCGATGTTTTTTCTAATATTATCACAGACTTATCGGATTTTCGCATGACCAGTGCCGACGCCATCGACCCCGCGCCGCTGCCGACGACCACCCAGTCGAACACCTCGTCGAACCCGGCCATGCCCACTCTCCCAGTGTAAACGAGATGCTCTAGAACCTCCCCTCCCCTCCCCGACAAGCCTTATCGCCCCGGCGGCATTCCCATATCGCCATGGCGTGATAACAGGCGCACAAATGATCGACCTGCCTGCCTTTGAAACCATTCTGCTCGACCGACGCGGGCGGTTGCTGACCCTGACGCTCAACCGCCCCGACGCGATGAATGCGATTAACCTTGCGATGCACGACGAACTGCAAAGCCGGTCGTGTGTCGGTTGAACGGCCATGCTATCGGGCTGGGCGCGACGGTGGCACTGCTCTGCGACGTCATTTTTGCCGCCGACACTGCGAAGATCGGCGATCCGCATGTCGGGATCGGGCTGGTCGCGGGCGATGGCGGCGCGGTGATCTGGGCACAACGCATAGGATTGGCGCGCGCCAAGGAGCATCTGCTGACCGGCGAATTGCTGGATGCACCCAAAGCAGCCGAGATCGGCCTGATCAACCACTGCCTGCCTGCCGCCGATCTCGACGCGGCGGTCGAGGCGTTCTGCAACCGGCTGCTCAACGGGGCGACCATGGCGATCCGGCTGACCAAAATCCTGACCAACATCGAACTCAAGCGAATCGCGGCGGCGGTGATGGAAACCGGCATCGCCTATGAAACGCAGACCGTGCGCAGCGCCGACCATCGCGAGGGCATTGCGGCGCTCAAGGAAAGACGTCCGGCGAAATTTACTGGGCAGTAACCTCGGCCAGCATCGCCTTCGCCAGCCCCAATATCGCCGCCACATCGCCCTGCGCCGATGGCAACATCCGCCGGTAGGAGCAAAAGCCGTGGATCATGCCCGTCGCCTCGTAAAAACTGGTCCGCACCCCTG
>CBDFMO010000017.1:0-551601 GCA_965249705.1 Sphingomonas sp.
GGCCTTCGATCAATCGGTTTCATTTGTGATCGATGGCATCGCGATGAGCCGCGGTCGCGAAATCAGTTTGCCTCAGTTCGATATTCAGCGTGTTGAGGTTCTTAAAGGTCCCCAAGCGCTATTCTTCGGGCAAGAATACGACCGGCGGGCTTATCAGCGTAACGAGCAACAACCCTACAAGGGAATTTGAGGCGGGTGTTAAGGCCGGGTACGGGTTTGAAGCGCGCGACAAATACGTCGAAGCGTATGTGTCTGGTCCGGTATCCGATACATTGCGACTGCGGCTCGCAGGCCGTTACGGAAAAAGCGATGGGGCTTTCACCAATACGGCGGCGCCAACTTACACAAACTATATCGGGACGCAGGTCCGGACCAGTCCTGGTCCCACGACGCGGGGGCGATGAAAACTACGGTTTGCGCGCGACCGCGGAGCTCGATGTCTCTCCGAATTTTACGCTACAGCTAAAGGGCGGCATTTCCAGTGTCGTTGATGGCGGTGCCACGGATCTGGTCGAGCGCGTTTGCGGCAGCGGCCGCACAACGCCGCTATCGGCAAATGGCAGACCGCCGAGTCCCAACGCCGACTGCGTTGTCAATGGCCGTTCGGACCAATCTTCTATCCCAGTCGAAGTCGCTCAAGCCGGTTACCGTTACGCCCGCGACGGCCGGATGTATGCTGACTTCAAGTCGCAATATGTCGTGCTAGCTGCAAACGTAACAAGCGATCCATTCGATGTCTCCTCCATCACCGGATACACTCACTTTCGGCAGGAAGATCTAAACAATGTGAGCGGTGAGGCTTACCCTGCCACATTCACACAGTTTGTCGATTTCAAGCAATTTTCGCAAGAGCTTCGGTTTCAGTCGAAGTTCAGCGGTCCGTTCAATGTCCTGTTTGGCGGATATTATGCTCATGGGGAACGTTCGTCCTCAACTCAGATGCGTACATATTGCCAGTACCAATTGATCCGGTCTTGAACACTTATCGGTCGTTCCAGCGCGACAATGGGTTCTCTAACGACTCTATGTCGGTTTTTGCCGAAGGTACATTCAAGATTACGCCGCAACTCGAGCTTTCGGGCGGTGCCCGCTACAGCATCGAGTCTCGAGATTCATATCAGTTCTCGTTTGCATCTCATCCAGCTCTCGCAGCGGCCTTTCCGGGGGGGTTGTCGCTGCGAGACCGGTACCGTGACACCAATCTCTCCCCGCAGGTCACGCTCCGCTACAAGCCGACGGTCGATACCACGCTTTATGCAACCTACAAGGAAGGTTTTAAGGCTGGCGGATTCAACATTTCTGCGGGCCTCACCGCAGCGTCGACCCAGGCTGGCAGCCGGTACCGGGCGGAAACCGCAAAGGGCGGAGAAATTGGTTTGCGGACATTGCTGCTCGATCGGCGCCTCAGCTTGAACGTCACGGGCTACTCGTACGAGTACTCGGACCTGCAGGTTCAGTTTTTCGATCCCGTCACGATCTCGCAGGTTTCCGGTAATGCTGGCAAGCTTCGCACTCAAGGTGTTGAAGCCGATTTCAACTATCGCGTGCCGGCGGTCGAGGGGCTGAGCTTCCGCGGCGCCGCGGCATATAATGATGCTCGTTTCCATAATTACGTCGGCGCCTGTTACGCGGGCCAGACGGTTCTTCAAGGATGCAACCTGGTGTTCTCAGGGGGCAAATTTAACGCTCAAGACTATGAGAATAGAACGCCGCCAAAGGCTCCCAAGTTTTCAGGACGATTGGGTGTCACTTTTGAAACGCCGGTGACGTCAAGCGGGATCGGCCTGCGGCTGAGCGGCGATGTAAGTCATACGTCAAGTTACAATTACTCAGACGCTTTGCGCCCCGATGCCGTGCAGCCGGCCTATACAAAGCTTGACGCGGCAATCGCGCTTAAAGGCCCCTGAAGACCGCTGGACCCTCTCTCTCATTGGCCGCAACTTGACGAATAAGCTCGTCGTCACGGCAGCGAATGATATTCCGTTTGCCGGGGGAACTGGCGCAGGTACGGCGACCGGCGTGACCGCTGATATGTCCGCCTTTATCGACAACCCACGTGAAGTGTTCGTTGAGTTTTCGGTGAAGTTCTGAAGCAAAGCGCACTCCTGCCCGGTAAATTAGCCAATTTACCGGGCAGTAAATTCGAGCCGGCCTTTGCGGATTGCCATGATAAACGTTATCGAAGTCCTTGAAGCCCGCCGTGCTGAGGCGCGCCTCGGCGGCGGGCAGAAGCGCATCGACGCTCAACATGCCAAGGGGCGGCTGACCGCGCGCGAGCGGCTGAACGTGCTGCTCGACGAGGACTCGTTCGAGGAACTCGACATGTTCGTCGAGCATAATTGCGCCGATTTCGGGATGCAGGACACCGTCATTCTCGGCGATGGCGTGGTGACCGGTAGCGGCACGGTGAACGGGCGGCTGGTGTTCGTCTTTTCGCAGGACTTCACGGTCTTCGGCGGCTCGCTGTCCGAACGCCACGCGCAGAAGATCTGCAAAGTGATGGACATGGCGATGAAAGTCGGGGCACCCGTCATCGGCCTGAACGACAGCGGCGGCGCGCGGATCCAGGAGGGCGTGGCCAGCCTCGGCGGCTACGCGGAGGTATTCCAGCGCAATGTGCTCGCGTCGGGCGTGGTGCCGCAGCTATCCCTGATAATGGGGCCATGCGCGGGCGGTGCGGTCTATTCGCCGGCAATGACCGACTTCATCTTCATGGTGAAAGACTCGAGCTATATGTTCGTGACTGGCCCCGATGTAGTAAAGACCGTCCACGAATGAAATGGTCTCGCAGGAGGAACTCGGAGGTGCCGTGACGCATACCACGAAGTCGGGGGTCGCCGATGTGGCCTTTGACAACGATATCGAGGCGCTGCTCGCGGCCCGCGACTTCGTGGACTTCTTGCCCGAGAACAACCGGTCGCCGGTGCCCGAGCGCCCGACGGCGGACGACTGGGACCGGATCGAGCCATCGCTGGACACGATCATCCCGGACAGCGCGGCCCAGCCCTACGACATGCACGAGGTCATCCGGAAGACGGTGGACGAGCGCGACTTCTTCGAGCTGCAACCCGCGCACGCGGGCAATATCCTGATTGGCTTTGCCCGGATCGAGGGGCGCACTGTGGGCATCGTCGCCAACCAGCCGATGGTGCTGGCCGGCTGCCTCGACATCAACTCGTCGAAGAAAGCCGCGCGCTTCGTGCGCTTCTGCGACGCGTTCGAGATCCCGATCGTGACCTTCGTCGATGTCCCCGGTTTTCTCCCGGGCGTGGCGCAAGAGCACAGCGGCATCATCAAGCATGGCGCCAAACTGCTGTTCGCCTATGCCGAGGCGACGGTGCCCAAAATCACCGTCATCACCCGCAAAGCCTATGGCGGCGCATACGACGTGATGGCGTCGAAGCACCTGCGCGGCGACCTCAACTACGCCTGGCCGACCGCCGAGATCGCGGTAATGGGCGCGAAAGGCGCAGTAGAGATCATCTTCCGCGGCAAGACGCCGGAGGAGATCGCCGAGCGCACAGCGGAATACGAAGCGCGCTTCGCCAACCCGTTCGTCGCGGCAAGCAAGGGGTTCATCGACGAGGTCATCATGCCGCACTCGACCCGGCGGCGCGTGGCGCTCGGGCTACGAAAACTGCGGAACAAGCAGTTGGAGAACCCGTGGAAGAAGCATGACAATATTCCGCTTTAGGAACATGCCGCATGCCTGACCGCAAAGACTGGGAAGCGCTCGCCGCGAAAGAGGTGAAGGGCAAGTCACTCGATTGGGCGACGCCAGAGGGCTTCACGATCAAGCCGTTGTATACGGCGGAGGATAGTGCCGATCCGGGGCTCCCCGGCTTCGCCCCGTTCACGCGCGGCGTGCGGGCGTCGATGTATGCGGGTCGTCCGTGGACAATCCGGCAGTATGCGGGCTTCTCGACCGCCGAGGAATCGAACGCCTTTTACCGCCGCAACCTCGCCGCCGGGCAAAAGGGCCTGAGCGTCGCCTTCGATCTCGCCACCCACCGCGGTTACGACAGCGACCACCCCCGCGTCGTCGGCGATGTCGGCAAGGCGGGCGTCGCCATCGACAGCGTCGAGGACATGAAGATCCTGTTCGACGGCATTCCGCTCGACCAGATGAGCGTCAGCATGACGATGAACGGCGCGGTGATCCCGATCCTCGCGTTCTTCATCGTCGCGGGCGAGGAACAGGGCGTCTCTCAGGACAAGCTGGACGGCACCATCCAGAACGACATCCTGAAGGAGTTCATGGTCCGCAACACCTATATCTATCCGCCCGAACCGAGCATGCGGATCGTGTCGGACATCATTGCCTACACGTCCGCCAACATGCCGAAGTTCAACAGCATTTCGATCAGCGGCTATCACATGCACGAGGCCGGGGCGACGGCGGTGCAGGAGCTCGCCTTCACGATCGCCGACGGCAAGGAATATGTCGTGCGCGCCATCGAGAGCGGGCTCGATATCGATGCGTTTGCCGGTCGGCTCAGCTTCTTCTTCGGGATCGGCATGAACTTCTTCATGGAAGTCGCCAAGCTCCGCGCCGCGCGTACCCTGTGGCACCGTGTCATGGACGGGCTGGGCGCGAAGGACGAGCGCAGCAAGATGCTTCGCACGCATTGCCAGACGTCGGGCGTGTCGCTGCAGGAGAGCGATCCCTACAACAACGTGATCCGCACGACCGTAGAAGCCATGGCGGCGGTGCTTGGCGGTACGCAGAGTCTCCATACCAATGCCCTCGACGAAGCCATTGCTTTGCCTACGGAGTTTTCCGCGCGCATCGCGCGTAACACGCAGATCGTGCTGGCGGAGGAGACCGGCATCACCCGGGTGGTCGATCCGCTCGGCGGCAGCTATTATGTTGAGGCGCTGACCAGCGAACTCACAGAGCAAGCATGGAAGATCATCGGCGAGGTCGACGAACTCGGCGGCATGACCAAGGCGGTCGCCAGCGGCATGCCCAAGCGCCTGATCGAGGAAGCCGCCGCTGCGCGCCAAGCGCGCGTCGACAAGGGCGAGGACGTCATCGTCGGGGTCAACAAATACCGTCCCGAGAATGCCGATGACATCGACTTCCTCGACGTCGACAACGTCAAGGTCCGCGAAGGCCAGGTCGCGAGGATCGCGGCGACCAAGGCGGCGCGCGACGAAGCCGCGTGCCAGGCGGCGCTGACCGCGCTGACCGAGGGCGCGAAGGGCGGCACAAACCTCCTCGCCCTCGCCGTCACCGCGGCCCGCGCCCGCGCCACGCTCGGCGAAATCTCCTACGCGATGGAACTGGTGTTCGGCCGCTACGCCACCACGCCGGAGCCGGTGCGCGGCATCTATGGCGGCGCGCACGAGTTCGACGCCGCCTGGGCGCGCGTCACCGAAGGGGTCGAGGCCACTAGCCGCCGCCTCCGCCACAAGCCGCGCGTGCTGATTGCCAAAATGGGTCAGGACGGCCACGACCGCGGCGCCAACGTCGTCGCCAGCGCCTTTGCCGACATGGGCTTCGACACGATCAGCGGTCCGCTGTTCCAGACGCCGGAGGAAACTCTCGCGCTCGCCCTCGAACGCAACGTCGACGCCATCGGCGCGTCGAGCCTTGCGGCGGGACACAAGACGCTGATCCCCGAACTCATCCGCCTGCTCCGCGAAGCGGGTCGCAGCGACATCAAGGTGTTCGCCGGCGGCGTGATCCCGCCGCAGGACTACCAGTTCCTCCGCGACGCAGGCGTCGTCGGCATTTACGGCCCCGGCAGCAACATCGTCGAATGCGCGGCGGACGTTTTGCGGCTGCTGGGGCATAACATGCCGCCCGAAGGCCAAGGTATAGAGACTCGCGAGGCGGCGGAGTAAATCATGTTCACCAAAATCCTCATCGCCAACCGTGGCGAGATCGCCTGCCGGGTTATCCGCACGGCCAAGAAAATGGGCATTGCCACCGTCGCGGTCTATTCGGACGCCGACGCACGGTCACCGCACGTCGTGATGGCCGATGAGGCCGTCCATATCGGCCCGTCGCCCGCCGCCGAGAGCTACCTGATCGCTGATAAGATCATTGCCGCCTGCAAGCAGACCGGTGCTCAGGCCGTCCACCCCGGCTACGGCTTCCTGTCCGAACGCACCAGCTTCGCGCAGGCGCTGGCCGACAACGGCATCGCCTTCATCGGCCCGCCGATCGGCGCGATTGCCGCAATGGGCGACAAGATCGAGTCGAAGAAGCTGGCGCTCAAAGCGGGCGTCAATGTCGTCCCTGGCTTCGTCGGCGAGATTCAGAGCACCAAACACGCCGTCGAGATCGCCAGTGGCATCGGCTATCCGGTGATGATGAAGGCGTCGGCCGGCGGCGGCGGCAAGGGGATGCGGCTGGCCTACAGCGAGGCCGACGTCCGCGAAGGATTCGAGGCGACCAAGCGCGAAGGGCTGGCGAGCTTCGGCGACGACCGCGTTTTCATCGAGAAATTTATCCTCAATCCGCGCCACATCGAAATCCAGATCCTGGGCGACCAGCACGGCAACATCCTCTATTTGAACGAGCGTGAATGCAGCATCCAGCGGCGCCACCAGAAAGTCGTCGAGGAAGCGCCGTCGCCGTTCGTCACGCCGAAGATGCGCCAGGCCATGGGCGAGCAGTGCGTCGCGCTGTCGCGCGCGGTCGGTTATTATTCGGCGGGCACGGTCGAGCTAATCGTGTCGGGCGCGGACCCGACGGGGGAGAGTTTCTACTTCCTCGAAATGAACACCCGGCTGCAGGTCGAACATCCGGTGACCGAGTGCATCACCGGCATCGATCTGGTCGAACAGATGATCCGTGTCGCCGCCGGCGAGAAGCTGGAACTGACGCAGGAACAGGTGCCGCTGCATGGCTGGGCTATCGAGAACCGCGTCTATGCCGAAGACCCGTATCGCGGCTTCCTGCCGAGCACGGGGCGGCTGGTGCGGTACAATCCTCCCGAAGCCCGTGATGGTGTCCGCGTCGACGACGGCGTCACCGAAGGCGGGGAGGTTTCGCGCTTCTACGACCCTATGATTGCTAAGCTGATCACGTGGGCGCCCACTCGGCTCGAGGCAATCGACAAGCAGATCACCGCGCTCGACAGTTTCGAGATAGACGGCGTCAGCCACAATATCGATTTTGTCTCGGCGATCATGCAGCACCCGCGCTTCCGTTCGGGAGACATCACGACCGGGTTCATCGCGGAGGAATATCCCGAAGGCTTCCACGGTTCGCCCGCATCGCCGGAACTGCTTCGCAGCCTCGCCGCTATTGCCGCCTTTGCGGCGACCGCCGAAGCGGACCGCGCGCGGCGCGTTGACGGGCAGCTTGGCAAACGGCTTCAGCCCCCTGCCGACTGGCAGGTCGCCGTTGGGGGCGCCAACCATGATGTCTCTGTCAGTCCCGACGGCATTGTCGTCGATGACGACGATCTCGACATCGAACTCGAATATACGCCCGGCGACCGGATCGTGGATGCGACCCTTAACGATGCCCCGCTCGCCGTCCGCATCCTGCGCACGCGCGCCGGGTTCAAGCTGACCACCCGTGGCGCCAGCCACATCGCCCGTGTCCTGCCAGCGCACGTCGCGCCGCTCAGCGCTTACATGATCGAGAAGATCCCGCCCGACCTGTCGCGCTTGCTCCTGTCGCCGATGCCCGGCTTGCTCACGGCGCTTCACGTTGCAGCCGGTGACAAGGTAGAGGCTGGCCAGCCGCTTGCCGTGATCGAAGCAATGAAGATGGAAAACATCCTGCGCGCGGGCAAAACCGGTACTGTCAAGAGCATCAGTGCGGCTCAAGGCGAGAGCCTCAGCGTCGATCAGGTCATCCTCGAACTCGACTGATCGCTTCAAACTGAGAGTTGCCGACGAAAGCGTGGTATCTGGGAGGTGGAAAGTGAACTTGGACCCGGCACGCTTTAAAGCGGAAGACGATTGCTATCACGCCTTGTCCGACGACCCGTACGAGACCGAGACTAACTGGTGGTCCTTCAACATCCCCGAACACAAGATCGGGTGCTGGATCCACACACCCTATTATCCCAACCGCAAGACTTGCACCTGGCGCATTTTTGTGTGGGACGATCAGGGCATCGAGCCCGGACGTCTGGCCTATTACAAAAAGGTTGAGGAAGCGCCGATGCCCGGCGCGCCCGACCTGCGCGACATCACCTTTCCGAACGGCGGCTATTCGTTGAAGATGCTTGAGCCGGGGATGAAATACCATCTGGAATATGGCGATAAGGACCGCGGGTTCGCGCTCGATTTTACCCATACGGGCGTCCATGCGCCGCATCGATTCCAGCCGGGTGAGCCGCCCTTCATCCAGACGCCGCATTATGATCAACTCGGCCACGTCGTCGGGACGATGACGCTGCGTGGCGAAAAGATCGCGATCGACGGGGTCGGCATGCGCGACCGGACATGGGGACCGCGCGGCGGACCGTACCAGACGAGCCGCAAGCAGCATGCGCCCGACAGCAACCGCGTCAAATTTCCGGGCGGCCCGCTCTGGCGCCAGATCGAACGCGAGCGCGGGCGCGGGCGGATCGAATATATCTACGGTCATGCGCGCGACTTCCAGACCGGATTCCTCGGTTTTGTGCGGATGCAGGATGCCGACGCCAAGGGCTGGGCACCGATGAACGTCGGCTGGTTGCTGAAGGACGGCGTGTTCGGCCGGATCGACAAGGAACGCTCGCGGATGTTCAATTTCCGCGATCCTGTGGCGGGGTGGAACAGCCACATGCTGGTCGACCTTGCCGATACTGACGGCCGAACGATGGAGGCCGAGGGCCAGTCGGTCAGCCGGATGAGCGAAGGCGGCTATGGCCTCAACCAGCTCATGCGTTGGGAGTTCGAAGGAAAGCTGGGCTGGGGCGAGGACCAGGACGTCTGGGTCGGTGATCACTTCTCGCGCATGCTCGACGCATTGCGGTCGACGCGGTGAGCGACCTCGCCAGCCTGCTGCCGGAGGGTTTGTTGGCCGCCGTCGAAGTCGCGGCGGATGCGCGCATCTTGGCTGTTCGTCCGCGCGGCGGGGGCGGTGCCTCGCGCGAGGGGGCGGAGCTGACGCTGGCGTTCCCGGACGGTCGAACCGTCGAGGCGTATATGAATTACGACGTCCACCGGGCTGGCGCGGGGGACGATGCCGCGTTCCTGCGTGAAGCGGCAATCCTCCGCGCGCTGTCGGGCCCGCTGGTGCACAGCGGCGTGCGTGCCGCGCCGTTCATTGCGGCGATTCCCGAACTGCGGGCGCTGGTGACTGAAAATGTTTCCGGTGAGGCCCAATTCAACCTGGTGCGTGTGGCGGACCGGCGTTGCACCATAGCCGCCGACTTTATGGCGCAGATCGCCACGCTCCACGCCATCGATGTTACCCACGCCGGGGTGCTGGGCGGCGGTGGCAGCGTGCATGAAGACATTGCCGCGCGGATCGCAACGACACGCGCCGCCAACGCAGCGCATGGCAAAAGTCCGCTGGTCCATCTCGCGCTCGACTGGCTTGAAGCCAATGTGCCCACCGAGCCCGATCGTCCCGTCATCGTCCATGGCGATGCCGGTCCCGGGAATTTCCTGTACGATGGTGATCGCGTCACCGCGCTGCTCGACTGGGAACTGGTACATATCGGCGATCCCATGGCCGATCTTGCGATGCTGTGTCTGCGCAGCCTGTTCCAGCCGCTTGTGCCGCTGCCCGAGGCGTTCGCGGCTTATGAGGCCGCCGGAGGTGCAAAGATCGATCTCGCGCGGGTGCGCTATTGGCGGTTGTTGCTTCAAACCGGCTTCGTGGGCCGCGCGCGGCTCGATGACCCCGATGCGCCGCCGCCGCCCAATCTCGGCATGAACATGGTCTATTCGATGGTCCACCGCCGTGTGCTGGCCGAGGCGCTGGCCGAAGCGAGCGATGTAGCGCTTCGGCCGGTCGCACTGCCCGATGTGCCGGAAGGAGCCAATGCGAGGTCGTTTGCGCTTGCGCTTGACGATCTGCGCGAAACAATCGTGCCCCGGCTTTCGGATCAGCAAGCGGCAGTCAAAGCGAAAGGCATGGCGCGGCTGATCAAATGGTGGCGCGACTCTGCACGTTTCGGTCCGGCGTTCGCCGAGGCAGAGATGGCGGAATTGTCCGACGCTTTGGGAACGGCGTTCGCGACGCAGGCGGAGGGTCGCAAAGCGCTATACGAAGCGGTTGTTGCCGACGCACTCGATGCCGATACTGCGCTGAAGCTGTGCCACGCCCAAATCGCGCGCGATACAGCACTGATGGCTGATGCAATGGGCAGTCTTGCGGATTGTCACTTCGGAGCGTTGGAGCCACGCTACGATTAGCGGAACTACCGTGCCGCTTCCATCGCCGCGCGGGCCAGCCGCGCCAGTCGGGGCAGCGCGGCGGCGCGTTCGCGGGCTTGCGCCGACGATGCGTTGCCGCGGATCACACGCCCCTTGATGCCGTGAAAGATCGCCGCCAGCCTGAAGAAGTTGAACGCGATATAGAAGTCCCAGTCACCGATTCCGGTACGTCCGGTCCGCTGGCAATAGGCCGCGATATAGGCCGCTTCGGTCGGCAGTCCGAGCGCCACCGGATCGGCGCCACCGAGGCCGGCGACGATGTCCGGGGGCATGCGGTACATCATCGCGTGATAGGCAAAATCGGCGAGCGGATGGCCAAGGGTCGACAGTTCCCAGTCGAGCACCGCAATGATCTCCGGGCGTGCGGGATGAAAAATCATGTTGTCGCAGCGAAAATCGCCATGGACGATCCGGGTTTCGTCGTGGGTCGGTATTGCGCCTGGCAACCAGGATATCAGCGCGTCCATATCGGCGTCGCGACCCGCTTCGGTGTCGTCGAGATATTGTGTTGTCCAGCGGCGAATCTGCCGCTCGAAATAATTTCCCGGACGCCCAAAATCGGCGAGGCCAACGCTCTCCGGAGACAGAATGTGCAGTGACGCAAGCGTCGCGTTCATGGCATCGTAATAGCTGAAACGTTCGCCAATCGGGACTTCGGCAAAGCTGGCCTCCCAGAATATGCGCCCTTCGATCAGGGGCATCACATAGAAGGCCGTGCCGATGACGGCTTCGTTCTCGCAGACGGCAAGGACGGGCGGCACCGGCACCGGCGTGTCGGCAAGTGCGGTCAGAATGCGTGCCTCGCGCAGCACATCGTGCGCGCCCTTGACCAGAACGCCGGCCGGTTTGCGCCGCAGGACATAGCTTTTGCCCGGTGTGACCAGTCGATAGGTCGGATTCGATTGCCCGCCAGCGAATTTCTTGATGGTCAGCGGCCCGCGATATCCCTCGAGATGCTGGACCAGCCAGGCCTCCAGCGCTGGCTGGTTCAACAAGATGCCGACTTCGGAGATGTCGGGCGGTGCCGCCTCAGTGGTCATGGGCATTGCCCAGCGCCGATTTCCAGTCCCGCTTGATCTTCTTGGCCAGGCTCCATTTGTGCACTTCGGTGGGGCCGTCATAGATGCGGAAGGCACGGATTTCGCGGAAAACCTGCTCGACGATTGTGTCACCCGTCACACCGGTTCCCCCCATAACCTGCACGCAACGGTCGGCGACGCGCATGAGCGCTTCGGACACGGCAACTTTGGCCATCGAGCTCTCAGCCGTGCCGAGATTGCCGGTGTCGAGCACGCCCGCGCACCAGTCGATCATGAGTTCCGCCTGCTTCAGGTCGATCAGGTTTTCCGCCAACATGAAACCGACCCCTTCATGATCGATCAGCACCTTGCCGAACGCCATCCGGCGATTGGCATAGTCGGTCGCGATCTCGTTGGCGCGGAGGCACGCGCCCAGCCAGCGCATGCAATGCGACAGTCGTGCCGGGCTCAGGCGAATCTGGGCATAGGTGAAACCCTCGCCCGAATTGCCGAGCATCTGGTCCGAAGGGACGCGGAGGTTGTCGATGGTGACAACCGCATGGCCGCCGGGCATCGAGCTGTCGATGGTATCGAGCACACGCTCGATCCGGATTGCCGGGTCGGGCAGATCGACAAGGAACATGCACGCGCCGTCGGCCGACTTAGCCATGACGATCCCGACCTTCGCGCCTTCCGCGCCGGTGATGAACGCCTTGCGACCATCGATCACCCAGTGGTTGCCGTCGAGCCGCGCCGTTGTCTGCATCATCGACGGGTCAGACCCGGCGCCGCCCTCGGCGGCGGGCTCGGTCATGAAAAACGCCGAGCGGGATTCGCCTCTGACGAGCGGGTCGAGGAAGCGCTGTTTCTGGTCGGCGTTCGCAACCTTGCCGAGCAGGTACATACTGCCTTCGTCGGGCGCGCCAGTGTTGCACGCGAGCGGGCCAAGCGGCGACAGCCCCGTCTTGCGGAGCACCAGGGCTGTTTCGCGCTGGTCAACATGGCTGCCGTCCGACAGTATATGCGGTGTCAGGACGCCCGCGTGTCGCGCCAGTGCCTTGAGTTCATCGACCAGCTCATCCTGAGGGCCATGCGCGCCGCGCCGAGAATCGTTCTCATAGGGGGCGACAACGTTCCGAACGAAGCGCTCGACGCGTTCGGCGATTTCGAGCGCGCGCGCGCTCATTGCTGTTCCGGGCGGTCTGCGATCGATCGTTGCAGCCTCCATGATGTGCGCTCCCCTGCGTTCGACTTCGTGTTGACGTCTTTGTCCGAGGTATCTAACCAAGTTAGATAGATATGTCGTGCGACAATTGGGCGGCGGCAGCGGCGCTTCGTACGGCTATAAACGGGAAATGGAGAGTCAGATGGGGAGCGTCGGCACCTACACGATCGACGGCGATGTCGGGATCATTACCATCGATTCACCGCCGGTGAACGCGCTCGGAATTGCCGTGCGTCGGGCGCTCGATGAAGGGTTCGGCAAGTTCTCCGGTGACGATGCGGTCAAGGCCATCGTCCTGATCTGTGGCGGGCGCACCTTTTTTGCCGGGGCGGACATTACCGAATTCGGCAAACCCCTAGAGGAACCTGGACTGACGCAAGTCTTCGACATGATCGAGGGCGGCACAAAGCCGGTAATTGCGGCAATTCACGGCACGGCATTGGGTGGCGGCTATGAGCTCGCACTGATCTGCCATTACCGGATCGCCGTGCCTTCCGCCAAGGTCGGCCTTCCCGAGGTCAACCTCGGACTGCTGCCAGGGGCTGGCGGCACGCAAAGGCTGCCACGCATCGTCGGCGTCGAGGCGGCGCTCGAGATCATCACGGGCGGCGCACCGATCCCCGCCAAAAAGGCGCTGGCACTGGGTATGATCGATGCGCTTGCCGGGGAGGAGACGCTGCGCGACGATGCCGTCGCTTTCGCGCGCACGCTTATCGCCGAGGGAAAGCCGCTGCTGCGCGTGCGCGACCGGCAGGACAAGGTCGAACCGGCGCGAGGCCACCCCGAAATCTATGACGCGTTTCGTGCCAAAAATGCCCGTGCTTTCCGTGGGTTCAAGGCGCCCGAGAACATCATCCGGGCAGTCGAGGCGGCGGCTGAGCTGCCGTTCGAGGCCGGGATCGTGCGCGAGACCGAGCTGTTCATGGAACTGAGGGACAGTAACGAAGCGCAGGCGCAACAGGCCTATTTCTTCGCCGAGCGCCAGGCGACGCGCGTCCCCGATCTGGCGGGCGACACGCCGACGCTGCCTGTGGCCACGGTCGGCGTCATTGGCGCGGGGACGATGGGCGGCGGCATCGCGATGACCTTCCTCAATGCCGGTATCCCCGTCACGCTCGTTGAAATGTCACAGGCGGCACTCGGCCGGGGGTTGGATGTCATTCGCCGCAACTATGCGGCATCGGCCAGCAAAGGCCGGATGACGAGCGACCAGGTCGAGCAACGGATGGGACTGATCACCCCGGTACTCGGGCTCGACGCGCTGGCGCAGGTCGATCTGGTCATAGAGGCGGTGTTCGAGGAAATGGCAATCAAGCGAGAGGTTTTTGCTAAGCTCGATGCCATCGCAAAGCCGGGCGCGATCCTGGCGTCGAACACGTCGTTCCTCGATCTCGACGAGATTGCGGCTGCGACCGCACGGCCCGAATCGGTGATCGGCCTGCACTTCTTTTCCCCCGCCAACGTGATGCGCCTGCTCGAAGTGGTGCGTGGCGCGAAGACTGCTTCGACGGTGCTTGCGACGGCGCTCAAGCTGGCGAAGGCCATCGGCAAAGTGCCGGTCGTCAGCCGCGTTTGCCATGGCTTCATCGCTAACCGGATCATGGCGCAACGCGGAATTCAGGCCGATGCGCTGGTCCTGCGCGGACCGACACCGGCGGAGATCGACCGGGCGATCTACGATTACGGGTTCGCGATGGGGCCGTTCCAGATGATCGACCTGGTCGGGCTCGACGTCATCGGCCGCGACGAAACCGAACGTTCGGTGCGTGGCGATCTGGTGAAGCTGGGCAGGCTGGGGCAAAAGGCAAATGGCGGCTATTACGATTATGACGAAAAGCGGTCGGCAACGCCTTCGCCCGTTGCTGCCGAGGTGACTGCAGACTTTGCCCGCGCAAGGGGGATCAACAGCTGCGAGGCCGTTTCCGCCGAGGAGATCGTCGCGCGGTTGCTCTACCCCGTCGTCAATGAAGGCGCCAAGGTGCTTGAAGAGGGAATCGCGATCCGGGCCTCCGACATCGATGTTGCAGCGGTCCTGGGTTATGGCTGGCCGGTGTACACCGGCGGCCCGATGTTCTGGGCCGACACCGTCGGACTGCAGAAAATCGTCGCCGGTCTCGAGGCGCAAGGCATCGAACCGGCAGCGTTGTTGAAGCAGCGGGCGGCCGAGGGAGGATCGTTCACGCGCGGATGAGGCGGGCGGCACAAAAAATGGCAATCTGCGCCAAGGCCCCCTAGGCTATGGCCATGAAATCGCTTGCGTCGCTCAGCTACCGGGTCAGCCTGATCGCGCGGACGCAGCGCACCCGTTTCGACCAGCGCGCCCGGTCGATCGGGATTACGTTATCGCAATGGCGGGCGATCTTCGCGATCAGCATCGATGAGGGGACGTCGCAGCGGCGCATCGCCGAGACCATCGATATCGGCGACGTGGCAGCGGGTCGGCTGGTCGATCGGCTGGTCGATAATGGCTGGGTCGAGCGCCGTGCCGACCCCGCCGACCGCCGTACGCACCGCCTGTATCTGACCCCTGCGGCGCGACCGCTTCTCGACCGGTTGGCCGCGCTCGGCCAGAGCGAGGAGGCGATGGCGCTCGAAGGACTCGACCCGCGCGACATCGGTGTCGCACTTGCGGTACTCGACGGGGTCATTGCAAATCTGGAGCGCGCCGGCGAGGCGGCCCAAACTTGCCACGAGTCGGGCGACCCGGATTAGCGCAGGCGCGCGACTTCCATCTTGGTGAGCGTGGTGCTCACGTCATTCTGGGCAATGACGATCTTTTCGGCCGGGATCACGACAACGCGCGGCCCGAAGATGATCTGGATCGACCCATCGGCATTCACGCGATCGACGGTGCCGACCGGCAGCTTTTTGGCATCGCGGAGGACTGCACCGCGCTTCACGGTTGCCGGGGTTGTTTCGGCGAGGAGCGGCGTTGCGGTGAGCGCGACGGCGGCGAGCGCGAGCATGATACGCATAATGATTTCGATCCCTGTTTTAATCATAGCAGTGCGGTGATGTTACACTAGTTCAGTATATGCAGGGTTAGTGTTCGTCAAGTGCAATTGTTGCGGTGCACCATTGCGTGCTGGTTAACTTCACAAGCTTGCCGGATAAAAGTTTTCGGTTTCCCCATAACCGGCCTCGGCGGGAATCACGACGAGTGTCCCGCCCTCGCGACGCTCGGGGCGGGGGAGCACGGTGAACGGTACGCGGTTCCGGGCTGCCGCCATTGCCGAGGCGACACTGTCACTTTCGGCGAGCCGCTTGAGGTTGAGCCGGGTCGGGAAAAGGATCGAACGTTCGCCCGCTGCGGCCCGTGCGAGTGCGTCGAGCGGCGAAACCCATTCGAGCGCCACCGTTTCGCCGCCGTCGCAGAGGGCATCCTGCCCTGCGGGCGCACGGCACAGGAAGAAATGCGTGTCGAACCTTTTGGGCGATATTTCAGGCGTAATCCAGTGGCCGAAGTGCGCGAGCGCACCAATGCGAAGCTTGCCGCCGCTGTCGGTCACGACTGTCCTGAAGTCGGATAAATTCTGGCTGCGGCAAGGAACTGCATTTCCGTCCGCGTCTTGCGCGAGCAGCAGGGCGGTTTCCTCGAACGTCTCGCGGTAGGCGGCGATGCGCAGCGCGCGTGCGTCATTGTCAAACATCTCGCTGTCGTCGATCAGGTCGAGCCACGCCGGGTCGCGGTCGGCGTCCTCGCGGACACCACCGGGAAATACCAGTGCTGAGGCGAACATGCCGCTGTCGTGACGGCGCACCATCAAGACTTGGAACGGATCGTCGCGCAACACGAGGATGGTCGCCGCGAGCCGCGGCTCCACGGAGCGCGGAGTCGCGGCGCTGGCCATGGTTCAGATGCGCTCGATGATGATCGCAGGGGCCATCCCACCCGCCGCGCACATGGTCACGAGGCCATAGCGTCCGCCGGTCCGTTCGAGTTCGTCGAGGGCGGTGCCGATCAGCATCGTCCCCGTTGCGCCGATGGGATGGCCAAGTGCCATCGCGCCGCCGTTGATATTGACCTTCGCACGGTCGAGATCGAGGTCACGGATGAACTTTTCGGCGACGACGGCAAATGCCTCGTTGATTTCCCAGACATCGATGTCGTTCTTGGTCAAGCCGGCCTTTTCGAGCACCTTCTTCGCCGCCGGCACCGGTGCGTTGAGCATCAAGGTCGGACAGTCGCCGACATTGGCAAAGGCAACGACGCGCGCGCGGGGCTTGAGCCCGTGCGCTTCGGCATAGTCTTTTGATGCAATCAACAGTGCGCCTGCGCCATCGACGACCCCCGAACTGTTGCCGGCATGGTGAACGCCTTCAAACTCGAGGCCGGGATAGGCACGCTGGATTTGCTTTTTGAAAGTAACGCCCTTGCCAAGATCAAAGTCGGCAAGCGCGCCGAAGCTCGGTTTCAGACTGGCAAGACCTTCGGCCGTCGTTTCGGGTCGCGGAAATTCCTCGCGGTCGAGTGCCACGGTGCCGTCATCGTTGTAAACCGGAACGACCGACTTGTCGAAACGCCCTTCGGCGATGGCCACGGCTGCCCGGCGCTGGCTTTCGAGCGCAAGCGCATCGACCGCAGCCCGGTCGATCCCCTGCATAGCGGCAATCGCATCGCCGCACACGCCCTGGTGCGACTGCGGGTGGATGGCATCGAGCGCAGGATTGCCGGAGCCCATTCCCATTGGCTTGATTCCGCCTGCCGCTTCAGCCGCAGCAACTGATGTCGTGTAGCTCATCATCTCGGTGCCACCGGCGATGACAAGGTCTTCCATGCCCGACATGACCGATGCTGCCGCGAGATTTACTGTCGTGATGCCTCCGCCGCAGAAGCGGTCGAGTGTCGTGCCCGACGCCTTAACGTCATAGCCCGCAGCGAGCGCCGACATGCGACCGAGGTCGCCGCCCTGTTTGCCCTTTTGTGTCGAGGTCGACCAGATGATGTCGTCGACATCGGCAGTGTCGAGATTGTTGCGGTCCTTCAGCGCTTTGAGGACGGTTGCGGCAAGATGCTGCGGATGCAGGTGCGAAAGTGCGCCCTTGCCGGGCTTGCCAATGCCACGTGGGGTGCGGACGGCGTCGATGATATAGGCTTCGGCCATGGATAAATCCTTCGGTTACGCGGGAATCTGGTTGAACGGTACGCCCTTGTCAGGGCGATGGTCTTGCGGCAGGCCGAGGATTTTTTCGGCAATCGTGTTGAGCAGCATTTCGTCGGCGCCGCCGGCAATGCGCCCGGTCGGGGCGTTGATCCAGCTTGCCGTCCAGTCGTCCTTCACGAATGCATGGTCATCGTAGGCCATGCCTGACGCTCCTTGCAGGTCGATGGCAAGTTCGGACAGCTTCTGGCGCGAACGGACGGAGATGAGCTTGTTGAGCGAGCCCTCGGGACCGGGCTCTTTGCCCGCCTGCATCGTCAACATCGCGCGCGCAGTGATGGCGTCAAGCGCGCTCCGCATGGCATAGTTGCGCGCAATCGCCGAACGGACGCGAGCGTCCTCGGTCGCGGGTTTGCCGCTGACTTCGATCGATTTGGCCAGGTCAATGAACAGGTCGAGATGCGGCCCGAAGCCACCGCTGTCGGTCGCGACGTAACGTTCGATCATCAAGGTCGCCATGGCGACGCCGAACCCGCCGCCGACCGGCGACATGCGGTGGTCGTCGCTGATTTTCACATCGTCGAACCAAACTTCGTTGACGTGGCTGTCGCCGCCCGCGAGCTTGACCGGGCGCACCGTGACGCCGGGCGCCTTCATGTCGACCCAGAAATAGGTCAGGCCCTTGTGCTTCGGCACATTGGGATCGGTGCGTACGACAACAACACCATAGTCCGAATATTGCGCCCAGCTTGTCCAGAGTTTCTGGCCGTTGAGTTTCCAGCCATTGCCATCGGGTTCGGCCTTCATGCGGAGTCCGGCGAGGTCAGAACCACCGGCAGGTTCGGAGAAAAGCTGACACCAGATTTCGTCGCCCATCAGCGCGGCAAGCGTGCGGGCCTTGGCAAAGTCGCGGTCTGATCCGTATTTCATTAGGATCGGGATGGGCATGCCGAGCGAGATGCCGAAATAGCCGTTCGGCATGCCGAACGCCATTTCCTCGCTCTCGAACGCGACCTTTTCGATGTGGGAGAGGCCTTGCCCACCGAATTCGATAGGCCAGTTGATTCCCGCATAGCCGGCGTCGAATTTGACTCGCTGATAACGCCGTCCAAGTGCGAGGTCGTCGGCTTCGGACAAGCCCTTGCGCGCGGTTTTGCCGAAGTGCGGGGCCACTGATTTGAGCCAGTCGCGAGCTTCTGATCTGTAGATTTCGAGATCGGTCATGCAGCCCTCCCTAGCAATTCAGTCGCCAGAACATCTTCCCAGAACAAGGCGTTACCCTGTTCGATCGCCAGCGTGCGGGCGCGGCGCTGGTGCAGGTGAAGACCGGCTTCCCAAGTGACCCCGATGCCACCATGGATTTGTACGACGTCGCGCGCGGCCGTGTCATACGCCTCAATGGCGGACAGGCGTGCAGCGGCGGCGGCTTTCAAGAAATCGGCTTTGCCCTCGCAACTTGCGGCGTGGATCGCCGTAGCGCGCGAGAGTTCGACCAGGGCGTAGAGTTCGGCAATCTTGTGCTTGACCGCCTGGAACGCGCCGATGGGCTGGCCGAATGCGTGGCGGGTGTTGGCATAATCGCGGGCGCGCAACATCAATGCCTCGGCCCCGCCGGTCGCTTCGAAGGCGCTGACCACGGCTTGATGCGCGAGGATGTCGAGCGCGGCGTCGCGGTCGCCGCCGAGTAACTCGCCCGGCGTCTCATCGAAGATCAGGTCGGCGGTGCAGCGGCTATTGTCGAAGGTGTTGAAAGGGCGTGTGCCGACACCCGCGAGCGGCACCGCGACCAGCCCTGCATCGGTCAACACGATCGCGATATCGGCATGCAGCGCGCCCGACACGGCAGGCTTCGTTCCGCTAATGGCACCGCCCTTATAAGTCACGTCGGGGCTTGCCGGGAAGGGAGACTGACGTTCGGCAAAGGCAATTGCGCCGATGGCATCACCGCCTGAAAGTCGGGGCAGCCATTCGGCCTTCAGCGAATCAGATCCGTAGTCGAGGATCGCCCGCGCAGTGCCGTAACTACCGTTCAGGAAGGGCGCGCCGCTAAGCGTGGCTCCGCAGGATTGTGCCACAATGCCAAGTTCGACGAGGCCGAGCTCGAGTCCGCCATAGGTCTCGGGAAGGGCGAGCCCGGTCCAGCCTTGCTCGACACAGGTTTGCCAGAAGACGGCATCATAGGCACCTTGTTGTTCGAGCAGCGGCAGCAGCCGTTCTGAGGCCATGCGCGCCTCGAGCACGCGCCGGGATTCGGTTGCGATTGCCTGCTGGCCGTCGTCGTAAAGCAGCGACATCCTGTATTCGTCCTCACCCCGATTATGCGCGGGACATATATAACCAAGTGCTATAAATCAACTCGCGTCGGGCCTTGCTCTGACACATTCACCGAACACGGGAAAGCATCATGACGGAGCCCAATCTCAAACTCACCGGTCAGGTCGCGATCGTGACCGGGGGCGGCGGGGGCATCGGGCGCGCGATCGCCATACGCCTTGCAGAATTCGGCGCCGATGTGGCGATTGCGGACATCATTCCCGAACGCTGTCATGAAACGGCAGATCGCGTGCGCGAGACGGGTCGCCGCGCGCTGACGGTTCCGACCGATGTCATGGACATCGCGCAGATCCGTGCACTCGTCGCAAATGCGGATGACGAATTCGGGCGCATCGACATTCTCGTCAACAATGCCGGCGGGGTGGCGCGGCGGGACTTCATCGACCAGAGCGAGCGCAGCTGGCAGCGGCACATTGACATCAATCTGACGAGTATGCTGGCAGCTACATCCGCGGCTGTGCCGGTGATGATACGCGGCGCGCGCGGCGGATCGATCCTCAATGTGACAAGTATCGAGGCCGAGCGCGCAGCACCGGGCTTTGCCGTCTATGCGGCATGCAAGGCTGGCATGGTGAGCTTCACCAAGTCGATGGCGGTCGAACTTTCGGGGCACAAAATCCGCGTCAACGCCATTGCGCCCGACCACACGGTAACTCCCGGCAGTCGTGGCAACCGCGCTGGTCCGGTCGATCCGTCGAGCTGGAAGATGCCAACTGCCGAAGCCCAGAACGCGATGGATCGCGTTATCCCGCTCGGGCGCGAGGGTGTCGACATGGAGTGCGGCGACGCGGCCGTGTTCCTGTGTTCCGACATGGCGCGCTATATCACCGGCGTTACGCTTCCAATTGACGGCGGTACGGCGGCAGCAATGGGCTGGATCCGCTCGCCCGAAGGCAAATGGACGCTCAACCAGGGCCTCGATTTCGGCTGAAATCAGCGTAGCGTGAACTGCTTCGCCTTGTCGGACATCAGCGCGACGCGGTCTACCTGCGGAATGCCGACCGGATTGCCGATCTGGCAATATGTCAGCCCCCGCGCGAGCGCGACCGAGCGCGGCAGGTCGAGCGACTGCCAGATTGCCCTGACCGAACCGGCGGTGGCAGCGGGCGGTTTGGCGGCGACGATCGTCGCGAGTTCATGCGCGCGAGGCCATAACGCGTCGAGAGGCACGACTTCGCTGACGATGCCAATACGCATGGCGGTCTCTGCCGTCAGCCGTTCGTCATTGCCGAGCAGCACCATCCGCAATACGTCCTGTAGGGGCATTTTGTACGTCATGCCGATCGGTTCGAGCGCGCTCGTCATGCCGTAGGTGACGTGCGGGTCGAAAAATGTTGCGTCGTCCGAAGCGATGACGATGTCGCATTCGTTGAGCCAATAGAAGGCACCCCCCGCTGCCATGCCGTGGACTGCGCAGACGACGGGTTTCCAGCAGTTCATCGATTTGGGGCCGAGCAGATTTCCGGGGTCTTCGGCATGCCAGATGTTGTCCAGGTCGACGACCGGTTTGCCGCCGTCGGTCATGGCTGCCTTGACATCGACGCCCGTGCAGAATGCCCGTCCGGGGGCGGCGCGCAGGACGCAGCAATGTACCCCGTCATTGTCCGAGATCCATTTCCACAGATGCTCGAACTCATCGAGCATGCGGCGATTGAAACTGTTCATCGCTTGCGGCCGGTTGATCGTGATCGTCGCAATGTGATCGGCCACGTCGACCAATATGGTTTCGTACTGCATCCTTGACTCCTGCGCCGTTCCGCGTTGATAGTTGACGTAGTTATATAAGTAAGCTTGGGCTGACAATCGTCGCCAAGCCGTGTTGGGCCTGGGAGAGGGCAGATGGCAAGCATTCACCGCCCGATGACGGGACACCTCCTCATGCAAAGTCCGGCGTGACGATTCCGGCGCATCACCTAGTCGTCGAGCCGCCCTCGGCGGACTCCTGTCCATTCGCGCGGGACATGTTGGCGGGACAGGTCGCTCTTGTGACCGGTGGGGGGTCGGGGCTCGGCCTCGGAATGGCCCGCGGGCTGGCGCAGGCCGGCGCAGGTGTAGCGCTCGTCGGCCGGACGCTTGAAAAGGCGCAGGCCGCCGCGGCGACGCTTGGCGCTGACGCCATTGGACTTTCCGCAGATGTTCGCGATCCCGATGAATTGGCTGCCGCTTTCGATGCAACAGAAGCGGCGCTCGGGCCGGTGTCGATTCTCGCCAATAACGCGGGCGCAAACTTTCCGGTGCTTGCCGAGGCGATGTCGCCCAATGCGTGGCGCGCGGTCACGCGGATCGCGATTGACGGCACCTTCTTCGCCTCGACCGAATTTGCGCGGCGGCGGATCGCGGCGGGACAGGGCGGGGCCATCGTCAATAACAGTGCACAATATGTCTGGTCGGGATTTCCTGGCGACGCACATAGCGCTGCAGCCAAGGCGGCCATCGTTACGATGACAGCCGCTCTGGCGCGCGAATGGAAGCCGAACGGCATCCGCGTCAATTGCGTGGCCGCCGGGTTTTTCCCGCATGCGGACAGCATGAATGGCGGCGGTCCAGAGGTTCTTGAGGCCCTAGCGAGCATGATGCCAATGGGCCGGACCGGACGGATGGAGGAACTCGGCTGGGCAGCGACATTCCTGTGCTCGCCCTTTGCCAAGGGAATCACGGGTGAAACGCTCATCCTCGACGGAGCCGAACGGCTGCGGCGCAGCCTGATGCAGCCCGACTTCGTGCCGCCGCGCGAACGTGCGGCAATCTGGGGCGACAGGTCGTGAAGGGCCTGCTGACGGGCAAGCGCGCAATGGTATGCGGGACCGGGGAAGCGACAAGGCTCGTCGCGGCGGCATTGACCGCTGCTGGAGCCGAACTGGTGGATACATTCGACTGCGGTGCGCTGGTGCATTGCGGTGTGGTGCGCACAGCAGTTGAAGCAACCGCCACGGACCTTGACGCGTGGCGCGCGGCACTGTCCGACGATCTCGACGACCGGTTCCTCAAGACCACTGAATTTGCGCGCGCCTGTTTTGCCGCGCGGCGTCCTGGCTCGGTGCTGATGGTCGCTCCGGCGCAGGGCGATGCCGCGACCGTGACCGGTTATGGTGCGCTCGACAATCTTGTGAAGTCGCTTGCCGTCGAATGGGCACGCGACGGGGTGCGGACCAATGCCATTGTCAGCCGCAAAATCCATCTCGACGGTGGCGTGGCTCCGGGCGCGAAGGCGGCGCTCGGACATCTCGCGACCTGGCTGCTGAGCGACTATGCCGTCTATGTCAGCGGATGCGCGATGGGCCTGGACGAAACGGGGAATAACCAGTGAATTTCGATTTGTCCGACGAACAGAAGATGCTGGCTGAGGCGGCGCGCGGCCTACTGGCCGAGCGGTCACCCTATGACCGCCTGCGCGTTCTGATCGACAGTGGAGCCGACTGGGACGAGCCGCTGTGGCGCGCCCTAGCTGAAATGGGCTTTCTGGGCGCGAACATATCCGAGGAGCACGGTGGCCTCGGCCTGTCCGAACTCGACCTGGGGGTGATCAGTGAGGAACTGGGCCGCGCCAATGCGTGCGTGCCGTTCTTCTCGTCGATCGTGCTCGCCGCCGATGCGATCCGGCTGGCGGGGAGCGATGCGCAAAAGACGAGATGGCTGCCGAAGCTGGCGTCGGGCGAAGTTGTGGCGTGTTTTGCTTCTGCCGAGGGTCCGGGGGGACTGACCGGCAGGAAGGTGACGCTCGCGGGCGGGGTGGTGACGGGCGTGAAAACGCCGGTCGCCGACGCGGGCGTCGCCTCGATTGCGGTGGTCCAGTGCGGCAATGCTCTCGCGATCGTCGACCTCGATCAGCCGGGGGTGACCCGCACTCGGCTTGAGAGTTTCGACCAGTTGCGGCCGCATTACCGGATCGCGTTCGATGCAGCGGTTGCCGATGCGATGCCGGGCAAAGATATGATTGAAACGCTGCTCGACCGGGCGGCCGTGCAAGCAGCCTTCGAAGCTTCCGGCGCGGCCGAAGCCTGCCTTCACATGGCGCGCGACTATGCACTGGAACGAAAAATTTTCGGGCGGTCGCTCGCGGGCTATCAGGCGATCAAGCACAAGCTCGCCGATCTTGCGGTCGCGGTCGAGCTGGCGCGGTCGAATGCCTATTATGCGGCATGGGCCGCGGGCGAAGCGCCGGACACGCTGCCCGCCGCTGCCGCTGCCGCTCGCCTGTCGGCCATCGCCGCGTTCGAAATGGGGGCGCGCGAAAACCTGCAGGTCCATGGCGGCATCGGCTATACGTTCGAGGCGAATTGCCATTTCTATTACCGGCGCGAGCGGCTGCTCGCGGTAAATGTCGGCGCGCGGACCTATTGGGCCAATCGCCTGATCAACGCGCAACCGGGAAGGCAGGCGGCGTAATGGACTTCAACGACACCCCCGCAGAGGCCAGTTTCCGTGCCGAGGCAAAGGACTGGCTTGCCGCCAACGCCCCTGGACATGTCATCCCCCAAGGCGTCGCGCTCGACGATATCGAGGAAGTGCAGCGCGGCAAGGCGTGGCAGCGCGCGGTGTTCGACGGCGGCTATGCCGGGATCACTTTCCCAACAGCGCTCGGCGGGCGCGGCGGATCGGTCGTCGAAGCGGTGGTCTTTGCAGAAGAGGAGAGCAACTATCTGCTTCCCAAAGGACCCTATATCGGCATCGGGTTGGGCATGGCCAATGCCGTGATCGCCAAGCATGGGACGCCTGAACAGATCGCGCGTTTTGTCGAACCCACGCTGAAAGGCGACCTGACCTGGTGCCAGTTGTTTTCCGAGCCGTCGGCCGGGTCGGACCTGGCCGCGCTGCGTACGAAGGCCGTGAAGGACGGCGACGGCTGGATCGTCAACGGGCAAAAGGTCTGGTCTAGCTGGGCGCACCGCAGCGACTGGGGCATATTGGTCGTGCGGACGGACCCGAGAGTACCCAAGCATAAGGGTTTGACCTTTTTCGTCGTCGACATGAAGTCGCCGGGCATCGACATCCGCCCGATCCGCCAGATTTCGGGCGCAAGCGACTTCAACGAGACCTTCATGACCGACGTCCGCATTCCCGATTCGAACCGCATCGGCGCGGAGGGCGAGGGCTGGGCGTGCTGCATGACGGTGCTGATGGGCGAGCGGCTGGGCAGCGGCAGCCACAAAAGCACCGTATCGCCGCTGATCGATTATGCTGCGGCGACTCTCGATGGTGCGGGGACGGCGCTCGATCAGGGGGGCGTCCGGCTCGCGCTGGCGCAGGCGCTGGCGGAGGAACAGGGCAGCCGCTGGTTCGAAGCCCGCCTGCGCACGATGGTTTCGCGCGGGGAGAATCCGGGCGCGCTCGCAGGGATAGTGAAACTCGCCTATGCGTCGCGCCTCCAGAAGACGAGCGGGCTGGCGATGGAATTGCGCGGGCTTGATGCCATCGCGCCGTCGGCTGACGACGCCCAGACCCGCGAAATTCATTACGACTATATCTGGTCGACGGTGATGCGCATCGCGGGCGGTGCCGACGAAGTACTCAAGAACCAGATCGCCGAACGCGTGCTGGGAATGCCGGGCGATGTTCGGATGGACAAGGATGTACCGTTTGACCAGTTGAGGTGACATGAACATCTGGTTCGGCAACACAGCGCCTGCTCTCGAAGCGCTGAACGCATCGCATCAGGACAGCCTGTCGGGCAATCTCGGAATCGAGTTTACCGAGGTCGGCGCGAACTGGCTGCGCGGGCGCATGCCCGTCGATGCCCGCACCGTGCAACCCTATGGGCGGCTCCATGGCGGCGCGTCCGTCGCATTCGCCGAGACCCTCGCGTCGATGGCGGCGGCATCCACGATCGACCAGTGGGTATTTGGCACGGTCGGCATGGAGATCAATGCCAACCATATCCGACCGGTCAAAAGCGGCTGGGTGACCAGCACCGCGACTGCCGAATCCATCGGCCGGACGAGCCAGGTGTGGACGATCCGGATCGAGGACGAAGGGGGAAAGCTCGTGTGCCTGTCGCGAATGACGGCGGCCATTATCGCGTTGGAGCGTGCCTGACGGCCTAGGCCGCCCGCTTCCGTTCCGCCGCAGCCGCCTGGAGCACGGGCTTAAGGTCCTTCTTCAGCACCTTACCGGTGGGGTTATGCGGCAGTTCGGGAAGGATCAGCATCGTACGCGGGACTTTGTTGTCGGCGAGATGTTCGCGGCACCAGGCCGTCAGATCCTCGACCGAGGCCGTAGCGCCGCGCCGCAAAGTGATCGCCGCGGCAATATCCTCGCCCAGCACCTCGTGGTCGATACCCACCACGGCGGCATTCTGAACAGCGGGATGCTGGTGAAGGACTGTTTCGATCTCCAGCGGCGTGATGTTGTAGCCGCCACGGATGATGAGTTCTTTCGACCGACCGCTCATGATCAGATCGCCATCGTCGTCGATGTAGCCAAGGTCGCCAGTCCGCGTCCAGCCTTCGCGGAACGACGCGGCCGTCCCTTCGGCGTCGTTCCAGTAACGGCGGCTATGTGTCTGATAGCCATAGATTTCGCCGCTCACGCCCGGCGTAGTTATGACGGCGCCGGATTCGTCGCGAATTTGCATATTCGCGGGCAGCTTGCCGACGCAGCCGGGCTTCAGGATCTGTTCGCGCGTCGTCGTCGAGACACCGACTCCCCCCTCGCTCATGCCGTAGGAGTTGCGCATCTTCACATTCGGCCACAGCGCCAGCGCACGGACGACGCTGTCGTGCGGGAGCGGCGCTGTGCCGGTCATCAGATATTTGACGCCCGCAAAATCATAGTCCGCGACATTGGACTGGTCGAGGATCAGGCGCAGCATCGAGGGGACCAGGTAGACGAGATCGGGCTGTTTCGTACGGACGAGTTCGAGAAACCCCTGCGGATCGAATTTGGGCTGGGTATACGTCGTGGCCCCGCCGCGCGCCGGGAGCATGAGCACGCCGAGATTGCCGCCCGAGCCAGTGAAGGGAATCGCGTGGAGCGTCGAGCGGCTGCGGTCACGGTTCTGGCCCGTCACGCCCTTGGCAAGATCGGGGTGCGAGATGACGACGCCCTTGATCTTGCCGGTGGTCCCTGACGTGGCCAGGATTTCGGCATCGGCGTCGGCATCGAATAGTGCTTGGTTGGGGAGGGCGGCAAGGTCGCGCGGCATCTTGTCGACCGTCCAGCAGTCGTCGAGCTTCAGCTTGCTCATAAGTTCGGGGACATCGGTGATCGCAAAGCGCGGCTCGACAAGCGCGGCATAGTCGGCGACTTCCTTTGCCGAGAAGCGCGTATTGATCGGGCAAGCGATGCCGCCCGCGCGGAAAACAGCAAAGACGGCAATGGCGTGTTCGACGGCATGGCCGTTACCGATGGGCAGAAACACGCGGTCGCCGGGCTTGAGCCCTGCCGCCGCGAGGCCGCCGCCGATCTCATCGGCTTCGCGGTCCCATTCCGCATAGGTCAGCTGCCGGCGCGTATCGTCGTGCGCGATTTCACTGGCCTGATGCTCGGCACGCACTTTCAATGCGTCGCTGATCCGTCGAACCTGATTGTTCACATCCGCCCCTTGCCTGTTCTCGATCCGTATATTACCTAGTTATACAACTAAGCACAAGGGAGAGCGGCGTGGCAGAGGCAAAAGCGGACATCCTCGAAAGTGATGAATGGCAGAAGGCGGTCGATTATGCGATCACCGACCAAGACATCGACCGCCAGCAGCAATTGCTCGGCTATATGCAGGCAGCCAAGACGCGCGAATATATCCAGGTCGCCACCGAGGACAACATCCGCAATTTCGCGCATGGTACCGGCAACGACAATCCGCTCTACTGCGACCCGGATTACGGACGCGGCACCCGCTGGGGCAGCATGATTGCGCCCGACATGATGGTCGCCCAGATCAATGCGCCAATGCGCGGCGACCCCGTGCCCGAGCATATCAAGGTGCTGCGGAAAAGCCTGTTCAAGGGCGTACATGTCTTCGTGTCGGGCTCGGACTGGACCTTCTACCGGCCGGTGTTCCCGGGCGATACGATCTACAGCTACAATGGCGACGAGACCTGCGAGGTGAAGGCGTCGGAGTTTTCGGGGCGCAGCGTGATCAAGGTGCGCAAGGATGTAAAGATCAACCAGCGCGGCGAAGTTGTCGCGGTCTACCGCATCCTGTCGGTCCTGACCGAACGCAAGACGGCGGCCAAAAAGGGCAAATATTCGTCGATCGAGCCGCAGACCTATACCGACGAGGATATCGCGAAGATCGATGCGATCTATGCAGCGGAAATGGTGCGCGGGAGCGCGCCGCGTCTGGCCTCGGACGTCGCTGTGGGCGAGTCGCTTGGGACGATGGCCAAGGGTCCGCTGACCGTCACCGATGTCATCTGTTACCACGCGGGTGGCTATGGCTTCGTTCCCTACGCGCCGACCGTCGGGCGGCTCGCTTACAAGAACCGCACGCGCATTCCAGCCTTCTACGTCAAGAACGAGCATGGCATTCCCGATGTCGCACAGCGTTTGCACTGGGACCCGAAATGGGCACAGGCAATCGGCAATCCGATGGCCTACGACTATGGCGTGATGCGCGAGAATTACCTCTATCATTACCTGACGGACTGGGCGGGCGACAACGGGATCGTGACGCATGTCCATGACGAGATCCGCAAATTCAACTATATGGGTGACGTCCAGACGATCACTGGCGAAGTGACGGGCAAGCGTGGCAATCTGGTCGACGTCGCTGTCCGCTTTACGAACCAGCGCGGCGAGGAAACGGTGAAGGCGACCGCCACGATCGCGCTGCCCGAGGCGGGCAAGCTTGCCATGTATCCGGCGGTGCCCGAGGATCTGGCCCAGGAAGCCGCTGCGATGATGGCGCGGCATTGGGAACTGGGCCGCAAGTGAGCGACGACGCGGCGGCAGAGGTCCTTGTCGAGAACGACGGTGGGGTCCGGGTCATCACGATGAACCGGCCCGACCGCCTTAACGCCCTGACCGGATCGATCATGGCACCGCTCGCCGATGCGTGCGCCGATGCGGCACGAGACGCGAGCGTGGGCTGCGTCGTCGTGACCGGGGCCGGGCGTGGGTTCTGCGCCGGGGGCGACATCAAGGCGGGCAGCGCAGACAAGGCGGTCGTCGCGGCCAATCCCACGAGCGGCAGCCGGACGGAACAAGCTTTCGTTCGGCTTCGCGGCTTCATGGAAACGGCGCGGCTCCTGCACGAAATGCCAAAGCCAACGATTGCCATGGTCAACGGGCCGGTTGCAGGGGCAGGCATCGGCATTGCAGGCGCGTGCGATTTGCGCTTTGCAAGCGAAAGCGCAACGTTCCTGACAGCGTTCGACCGCATCGGCGCGAGCGGCGATTTCGGCTCGACCTGGTTCTGGACAAAGATCTTAGGCACTGGGGTCGCGCGAGAGCTCTTCTTTCTTGGCGAAAAGCTGACCGCCAGCGATGCGCTGGCCAAGGGGATTTACACGCGCCTGTTCGCTGACGATGCACTGCGCGAGGCGACATTGGCTGCGGCGCGCCGTCTTGCCGATGGGCCGCGCATGGGGTTTCGTTATATGAAGGCAAATCTCAACCTCGCCGAGGATGCTGCCTTCGAGGCGGCGCTCGATCACGAGGCGCTCAACATGACGCTGTCCACGCAGGCCGCGGGGGCGATCTGGAAAGCACAGAATCCGAAACCCGCCGATGGCTGACCTCCGGATTGAACGGCCAGAGCCCGGCATCGTGCGAATCATGTTCGCGCGTAGCGATGCCGGCAACGCATCGCGTCCAGAAATGCTTGGCGAACTCCGCGATACGGTCACGACGCTGGGGAAGGACGACGAGGTCCGTGCAATTATTCTGGCGGCAGATGGAAAGCATTTCTCGGTAGGGGCCGATTTTGAATTTCTCGAGACGCTGTCGGGCATGACAGCCGCAGAGATTGAAACCACAATCTACGAAAACTTCCAGGGTGCAGCGAAGGCAATCTACCGCTGTCCCAAACCGGTTATCGCGCTAGTACAGGGGTCGGCAGTGACCGTGGGCTGCGAACTGGCGCTGGCCTGCGATTTCCGCATTGCCGCCGACAACGCGGTATTCGTCGAAAGCTGGATCAAGCTCGGTATCATGCCGCCATTGGGCGGGTTGTTCCTGTTGCCGCGCATCGTGGGAATGGGCCGCGCTGCCGAAATGTGCCTGCGCGGTCGCGCGGTGAAGGCGGCGCAGGCGTTCGAATGGGGACTCGTTTCCCTGGTCGTCGGGCCGAACGATCTGCCCCAGCGGGGGATGGCTCTGGCGCGCGAACTCGCCGCCGCATCGCCGCTCGCTTATGCGGCCGTCAAGCAATCGATGCAGCGAGCACTGGAAACATCCATGGATGTCGAATGGAGCGCCAACCTGCCCAATCAGGCAACGCTGCTCGGCAGTTTGGATTTTCGTGAGGGACTGGCAGCTGTACGGGCGCGACGCGCACCGGTTTTCGAGGGGCGATAGATGGACCTGAGTTATGGCGCCGACGCCGAAGTCTTTCGCGACGAAGTGCGCGGTTTCCTGAAAGCAAACTGGCAGCCGGGCGAGCGGCGCAAGGGCGAACTGCAAGCCTATATCGCAACGTTCCGCGTGACCGCGACTGAAGCGGGCTATCTCTACCGTGCCGTGCCGAAACGCTATGGCGGGTCCGAGCAGCCGGTCGACGTCATCCGCGCCCAGGTCATCCGCGAAGAGTTTGGTCGCGCGCGTGCACCGATGGAAGTCGGCGGCAATGGTATGAACATGGTCGTGCCGACCCTGCTCGAACGCGGGACCGAGGAACAGCGCGCGCTCTTCATCCGGGGCACGGTCGACGGGACGTTCGTCTGGGGGCAGGGCTATTCCGAACCAGGGTCGGGTTCCGACCTCGCTAGCGTCCGCACCAAGGGCGAGTTGGTCGGCGACGCCTGGATTATCAATGGGCAAAAGACTTGGACGTCGCAGGGCGGACAGGCGACACACATGTTCATGCTGGTGCGCACCGAGCCCGACGCGCCGAAACATGAGAGCATCACCTATCTGCTGATCGACCTCCACCAACCGGGCATCACGCGTCGCCCGATCCGGCAGATGACGGGGGATGCGGGGTTCTACGAATTCTTCTTCGACAATGCGACGACCCCGGTGGCTTGGCAGGTCGGCGAGCGGGGGCAGGGCTGGCAGGTGTCGCGCACAACGCTGAAACACGAGCGCGCCGCGATCGGTTCGGCCGATGGTCTCGGCAGTCAGTTCGCCAAGCTCGTCGAACTGGCGCAACAAACCGAGCGGATCGGCGACCCGCTGGTTCGCGACAAGCTGGCGAGAATCGAGGGGTTCGTCATGGCGCACCGCTATTCGAGCTTTCGCCTCTTCAGCTGCGCGGCGGCGGGCGACGAGGCGGGACCGGTGGCACTGATGATGAAGCTGGCGCTGACCGAGATCGGGCACGAGATGGCGCTATTAGCCCAAGAGCTCATCGGCGAATTCGGCATGATCGAGCCTGCTAGCGCAGGGACGCGTGGCCGGGGTCCCGAGAAATGGCTCGACCAGATCATGGGCTCGCTCGGTAATTCGATTGCGGGTGGCGCGAGCAACATCCAGCGCAATATCATCGCCGAACGCGGGCTCGGCCTGCCGCGCGACCTTGCGATGGAGCGCGACGCATGAGGTTTCACCTGACCGAGGAGCAGGAAGCGATCCAGGACGCGGTACGCGGTACGCTCGCCGATGTCTGGCCGATGGAGCGGTTACACGCCTTCGCCGAGAGCGAGGACGATTTCGACCCCGCCAGCTGGCAGGCGCTGATGGCGCTCGGCCTGGGCGGGTTGCTGCTGCCTGACAGCGGTATGGGTCTGCTCGAAGCGGCGCTGGTTGCCGAGATGGTCGGCGCGGCGGCGGGGCCGGGGCCGGTGATTGCCCAGATGCTCGCAGTCGCCGCGGTGGCGCGCACGAAAAATGCCGAGGCAAAGGCGCATCTCGACGGGTTGGTGAGTGGCGCGACGGTGGCCACGCTGGCGTTCGACTCCAAGGCTGTGCCCTCGGCGCGCGCCGCCGATTTCTTTCTGGCGGGGAGCCGCAACGGCGCACTAAGGATGGTCGCGGCGGCAGGGGCGACAGTGACACCAGTCAAGTCGACTGATCGGAGCCGCCCGATTTCATCTGTCGATTTCGGCACGGCGATCAGCCACGAACTCTTTCCCGCAGGCGACCCCTTCGTTGCCAAACTCTTCGACGCCGCGCTCGTCCTGATCGCCGCCGACGCGCTGGGCGGCGCGCAGCATTGCACCGATCTGTCGGTGCAATATGCCAAGGATCGCGAGCAATTCGGCCAGGCGATCGGGCGCTTCCAGGGCTTGAAGCACCAGCTTGCGCACATGGCGCTGGATGTTGAGCCGGCGCGCGCGCTCGTCTGGTATGCGGCTTATGCGCATGATGCCGATCTGCCGGACGCGCCCCGCGCGGCAGCGATCGCGAAGGCGCATCTGTGCGATATCTATACGCGCACGACGCGCGCTGCCGTGGCCGCGCATGGCGGGATCGGCTATACTTGGGAATATGGGCTGAACTACTGGTTCAGGCGGTCTGTGTTCGACCGGGCGTATCTGGGATCGCCTGCTGTTCACCGCGCGCGCGCGGCGGACATGGCCGGCTGGTAATCAGTCCATGGTCAACACAACGCGTCCCGCCAGCTTGCCGGTCGCGGCGAGCTGCATTGCTATAGCGAATTGATCGAGCGGGTAGCTGGCGGCGATCGCGGGCCTGAGCTCGCCTTGCCCGGCCAGCGCGAAGATCGCATCGCGATTGGCCTCGGCCAGGTCGGGTTCGAAAATGCCGAACTGGCGGATGTCGACGCCGATCAGCGAAGCGCCTTTGACGAGCGCGAGATTCGTCCGAATACTCGCAATGCCGCCGGGGAAACCCACGACCAGAAGACGTCCATTCCAGGCCAGCGAGCGGAAAGCCGGTTCGGTCGCATCGCCGCCAACCGGATCGAAGACCACATCCACGGACTTGCCGCCGTTTGCCGCCTTCACGTCATCGCGCCAGCTTGGAGACAGGGTATCAACGATGGCGTCTGCACCACCAGCGAGCGCGAGTGCGCGTTTGGCCTCCGACGAGGCCGAGGCAATGACAGTCGCGCCGAGATGTTTGGCAACCTGGATCGCGGCATAGCCGGTCGCGCCGCCTGCCCCCAGCACCAGCAGGGCTTCGCTCGCCTGCAACCGTCCGCGTTGGACGAGGGCATGCCAAGCCGTGGCGTAGCTCACCGGAAAGACAGCGGCTTCGGCAAAAGTCATGCTGTCGGGAATGGGCCTTACGGCGCGCGCGGGCAGGTTTATGCAGTCGGCAAAAATACCGCCCCAGCCGCTCACGCTGACCCGCTGGCCGACGGCAAAGTCTTCGATGTCTTCGCCGATGGCTTCGACGACTCCGGCGCCTTCGCTGCCGGGGATGAAGGGCAGGGGCGGCTTGACCTGATAGCAGCCGCCGGCGGTCAGCACATCGACGAACGAAATCCCCGCCGCTTTGAGACTGACGCGGATCTGCGTCGGCTTCGGCAGGCCGGGATCATGGTCTCGTAATGCAAAAGTCTCGGGTGGGCCGAAGGCTTCGGCGACGACGGCGCGGGGCATGTCCGGTTCCTCGGGCGATGATTGACGCTACCCTGTCGCACCCATAACGCCCATGTCCAAGCATCGGGGATTTCTTAACATGTTCGAAGGTCTGCGCCTCCCCCTGATGTGTGCGCCCATGTCGTTCGCCTCGGCCATCGAGCTCGCGGTTGCCTGTTGCAAAGCTGGCGTAATTGGCGGCTGGCAGGGCGGGACCTTTACGCCAATTGATCAGTTCGAAGCGTATCTCGACGCTCTGGCAACGACGCCTGGTGCGCCGCCTATCGTCAACCTTCCCGCGCGGATTGCGAGCGAAGCGAGCGGCGAAGCCAAACTCGCCCTCCTTGAGAAGCATCGCGTGCCGCTCGTGCTGTCGAGCATCGGCGACCCTGGTCGGCTGGTCGAGCGGGTTCACGGCTGGGGCGGCAAGGTCATTCATGACGTGGTGACGATGCGGCATGCTGAAAAGGCACTGGCGGCTGGTGCAGATGGTCTGATGCTGACCTGTGCGGGTGCGGGCGGGCACAGCGGGTTCCTCACGCCGTTCGCGTTCGTGCCTGCCGTGCGACGGATTTTCGACGGGCCTCTGATCGTCGCAGGCGGCATTGCCGACGGGGCAGGGATTGCGGCGGCGCTGACCCTCGGAGCCAATATCGCCTGTATGGGAACACGGTTTATTGCGACACCCGAATCGGGCGTTGCGGACGGGCACCGTGCGATGATTTCGCAAGCCGGAATCGATGACATCGTCATTTCCGCAGCGATGAACGGAGTCCCGGCAAACTGGATGCGGGGCTCGCTCGAAGCGGCTGGTCTCGATCCCGCGACGCTGCCGCAGGTCCGCACGCGCTTGCCCGAGGGCATGAAACCGTGGCGCGACATCTGGAGCGCGGGCCAGAGCGTCGCACTGATCGACGAGGTTTCACCTGTCGCAGATGTGATCGACCGGCTGTCAAGCGAGTTCGAGGCAGTCTACGCCTTCGATTGGCGCGACTGTCTGGCCCGACTCACTTGACGCTCTGAGCTAGTTATATAACTAGGTAGAATAACAACAGGAGCGGGTGGGAATGGCTTTCAAGACGCGCATCACCGAATTGCTCGAAATCGAGCATCCGATCGTGCAGGGCGGCATGCAGGGCGTTGGCACCGCCGAATTGGCAAGTGCCGTGTCGAACGCGGGTGGCCTCGGCATCCTGACCGCGCTGACCCAACCGTCGCCTGCGGCCCTTCGCGCCGAAATTGAGCGCACGCGGTCGATGACGACCAAGCCGATCGGTGTGAACATGACGGTGTTCCCGACGATCAATTCGCCCGACTACAATGCCTATGCCGATGCGATCATCGAAAGCGGGGTGAAAGTCGTCGAGACGGCAGGGACGCCGGCGGTGCGCGAAATCTGGGAGCGGCTGAAGCCGCATGGCATCGTCATCCTGCACAAGTGCACCGCCGTTCGCCATGCGCTGTCGGCCGAGCGCGCCGGGTGCGACTTGATTTCGATCGATGGCTTCGAATGCGCAGGGCACCCGGGCGAGGATGATATTCCTGGCCTGATCCTGATACCCGCGGCGGCCGACAAGGTGAAGATACCGATGCTCGCGTCTGGAGGATTTGGCGATGGACGCGGGTTGGTCGCGGCCCTCGCGCTGGGAGCCGACGGCATCAACATGGGGACGCGCTTTTGTGCGACGCAGGAAGCGCAGATTCATCCCAATGTGAAGCAGGCTTATGTCGAGAATGACGAGCGCGGTTCGCTTCTCATCTTTCGCAAGTTCAAGAACACGGCGCGCGTTGGCCGCAGCCCGGTCTCCGAGGAAGTTGCCCGCCGCCTCGCCGAGCCAGGCGCGAAATTTTCCGACGTTCAGGAACTGGTGGCCGGTACGGCGGGACGCGAACTGCTTCAGACTGGCGACATGGCGAAGGGCGTTTTCTGGGCCGGCATGGTGCAGGGGCTCATCCACGACATCCCGACCTGCAAGCAACTGATCGACCGGATCATCGGTGACGCCCAGGACATTGTCCGCCAGCGCCTTGAAACGATGCTGGGAACGGTTTGAGATGGCAGGTCCGCTGACGGGCATCAAAATTGTCGAATTTGCCGGAATTGGTCCGGGGCCGTTCTGCGGCATGATGCTGGCCGACCATGGCGCCGAGGTCATCCGTATCGAGCGACCCGGCGGCGTGCTCCATCCCAAGGACGCGCTCGCGCGTTCGCGACGGTCGATCGTGCTCGACATGAAGAAACCTTCGGCGGTCGCGGTGGCGCGCGACCTTTGCCGGGCGGCAGACGGCATCATCGAAGGCTATCGTCCCGGCGTTTTGGAGCGGCTTGGCCTCGGTCCCGACGTCCTGCTCGTCGACAACCCGAAGCTCGTCTATGGCCGCATGACCGGATGGGGCCAGTTCGGAGAGTACGCCCAGTCAGCCGGCCATGACATCAATTATATCGCGTTGTCGGGTGTGCTCCACACCATTGGCCGCGAAGGCGAACGGCCGGTGCCGCCGGTCAACTATATCGGCGATTTCGGGGGCGGGGGCATGATGCTGGCGTTCGGGATGGTGGCGGCATTGCTGGCGGTGAAAGCCGGCAGCAAGGGACAGGTGATCGACTGTGCCATGACCGACGGCTCGGCGCTGCTCGCGGCGATGACCTATTCCGCGCATGCCATCGGCCTGCACGAGGACCGTGCGGGCGTGAATCGCCTTGACGGTGGCGCGCCGTTCTATGACACCTATACCTGCGCCGACGGCAAGTTTGTCTCGATCGGCTCGATCGAGCCGCAATTCTACGCGCTGCTGCGTGCAAAGACGGGCCTCGATGCCGATCCCGATTTTGACGCGCAATCTGACCGCGCAATGTGGCCAAAGCTCAAACAGCGGGTTGCTGATGTCATTGCGCGGAAAACCCGCGACGAGTGGGATACGATCATGGCGACAAGCGATGTCTGCTTTGCGCCGGTGCTGTCGCTATCTGAGGCACCAGCCCATCCGCACAACAAGGAACGCGAGACTTTCGTCCACGTCGGGGGAAGCGTCCAGCCGGGTCCCGCGCCACGTTATTCGGTCACTGTCAACGATGCTCCGCGCGTCCCACCGGTTGCCGGCGCGGACCAAGATGCAATCCTCGCTCAAATCGGATACGATAATGCGCGGATAATTGCGCTGCAGGCGACGGGCGCGTTCGGCAGCTAAGTCCGGCTTCACTGGAATCCGACAACGGCGGGGCAGTTCAGGCGCTTTAAAGGTTGCGGTCTTGTCGGCAATCAGGACGACGTCGCGCGGGGCAGCTGCACTCTCCGAATGACACTGCTTTCACATGCCAATCACAAGGGCCTTTATCTGGGTGCAAGCTTTTGCCGGCGTTGCGTGACGTCATGCCGCCGAGGCAGGACGTGCCATGCCTCGCGATCGCACTTGCCAAGACGCTCACATGTCAGGCGGCTATCCCTTGCCGCTGTCGGATACCGATCAAACCGAAATTGTCCGATGAAATCTTAAATTCGCCTGCCCCGCTGCGGCGCTGCTTAACGTTGCGCCAGCACCGCCTGAGCGCGGGATAGATAGGGCCGGTCGAGCATGCCGCCCTTGTAGCCGATGGTGCCCACGCCGGGATTAGCCGCGAACAGGTCTACGATGAATTGGGCCTCTTCAAATTCCTCTGCCGTTGGCGTGAAGGCGGCGTTGATCACATCGACCTGCGCCGGATGGATAGCCAGCATCCCGCGATAGCCGTCGCGCCGCACTTTCTCGGCGCGCGCGCGCAATCCCTCGAGATCGCGGAAATCGCTCTGAATCGTATCGATCGCAGGCACGCCTGCGGTTGCGGCGCCTAGCAGGCACAGGCTGCGCGCAAGTTCGTAAGTAAACCCGTAGCTGCCGTCCGCATTGAGGTTTGAACTGGCACCGACTGAATTTGCCAAATCCTCCGCCCCCCAGGTGAGTGCAATTACGCGCGCCGCACCCTTATAGTCGCCGGTATGGGCCATGGCCTCGGCGGTTTCGGTGATCAGGACGATGACGCGTGTTGATCCTGCCGCGATGCCATATACCGTCTCGAACGCCGAGAGATAATGGTCGAGCTGCTCGACATCGGCGCGGCCATCAACCTTGGGCAACATGATGCCGCCGGGTCGGGCGGGCATCACGGCATCCAAATCATCCAGTGTCCAAGGCCCGTCGAGCGGGTTGACGCGCACCCACAGGCGCCGGCGGTCGCCGGCAAAAGCCTGCAGGAAGTCGTGAACCATCTTGCGCGCACGAGGCTTGTTCTCTTGCGCAACCGCGTCCTCGAGGTCGAGGATCGCAATATCGGCTGCGCTTGCTGCCGCCTTCGTCATCTTCCTGTCGCTGTCGCCTGGCGCAAACAGCCAGGATCGCATTTTTAAGAGGCAAGCTTGGTTCATGTAGGCGTCCATGCCGCTGAAAGATTTGGTAAACTCAGAAATCATATCACTTGAAGCTCAGGTTCGAGCGCCTCCAGCTTTATGAGGCGCCTGCTGCATTATTGGCCGAACTTGCCTGCGACGCGTTCGGCGAAATCGGCACCAATGCCCGACGAATTAAACACCTCATGCGCCAGCCCTGCGTTCAGCGGCAGATCGGCCTGCTCCTGGTAGAGCTTTTTGTAAGCGAACACGCTGTGGCGGCTTTGCGTCGCAATGGCTGAGGCCAGCTCGGCGACGAATGCCACCAGTTCGCTGGCAGGAACGCAGTGGTTGGCGAGGCCGATGCGTACTGCTTCAACGCCTGCAACGGGCAGGCCGGTGAAGCTCATCTCGCGCGCTTTCCACTGGCCGACGCGGCGCGGCAGTCGTTGGCTAAGGCCCCAGGCGGGAACAAGCGCAAACTTGCCATGGGTATCGGCGAACGACGCGGATTCGCTGGCAATGATGATATCGCCAGCGAGGGCGAGTTCGAGGCCGCCGGTGAAGCAACCGCCCTGCACCACGACAATGACGGGCTGGGGGAGAGTGGCGAGGCGGGTGATGACGCTCGCCTGATAATGCGGGGCGGGGGCTTTCGCGCCGCGCTCCGACAGGTCGTTGCCAGCGCAGAACACGGCACCGCTTGCGGTCAGCACGACCACGCCGATGGAATCGACCGCTGCGCGGATGTCGGCGATATGCGCATCGAGTTCGGCCCAAAGCGCGAGGTTTAGCGCATTCCGCTTTTCGGGGCGGTTGAGCGTGAGCGTCGCGATGCCGTCGATGTCAGCGCGAAGGACGAGGTCGGTCATAGGGCGAGCTCCGCCGTTGCGGTCATGACCTCCCGTCCGTCGCTGCCGAGGGCCACCAGCTTGACCGAGGGACCCGCGATGTTGCCGACGAGATGCAGCGGTTCGTCTGCAATTGCCGGCGAGACGCCGCGAAACGCGAAGCTTGCAAGGCGGTTCCCGCCCAGTTCTCGCGTCGCAAGATCAAGCAAGAGTGTCGCGGTCAGCGGGCCGTGGACAACGAGCCCGCGATAGCCTTCCTCGCTCGTCGCATAGGGCAGGTCGTAATGGATGCGGTGGCTGTTGAAGGTCAGCGCGGAAAAACGAAACAACAGCGGCGTGGACGGTGTAAGCTGGCGCTGCCAAGCGTAATCCGAGAGTATCGGCGCGCCACTGCCCAGCACCGGGGCGGCGGCGGTGCTGGCCTCGCGATACACGATCGTCTGCCGCTCGCTGACCGCAAGCACGTCATCGCTGGTCGTATCGTGATCGATTTGCACGAATACCAGCGACCCGGAACCGCCGGACTTTTCCTCGATACCGGCGATGATCGAGTGCCGCTCGATAGCTGCACCGACGCAGATCGGGGCGTGGAATGTCACCTTGCTCGATGCCCACATGCGGCGCGGCAGCAGGATCGGCGGCAGGAACCCGCCGCGCTTCGGGTGCCCGTCGGTGTCGAGGTCGGTGATCGCCGTATCGGGCGTGCACAGGCACCAGTGGATGCCCTGCGGCGCGGTGTCGCCGGTCTTTTTGCTGTCGAAGGTGGCGCAGAAGCGGGCGAGCAGCGCGGGGGTCAGCACATTGTACTGGACCTGTTCGCGCCCCACCCATTCCGCCCAGGCCATCAGTACGACCGGGGTAGGCCAAGCACATGCTCGGCGACGAAGCTCAGGATCATATTCGTGCTGATCGGCGCAACCTGGTAGAGCCGTGTTTCGCGGAACTTGCGTTCGATATCGTATTCGGCCGCAAAGCCGAAACCGCCATGCGTCTGGATGCAGGCCTCGCCCGCTGCCCAGCTTGCCTCGGCGGCAAGCATCTTGGATATATTGGCTTCTTCGCCGACCGGGTCCCCCGCTTCGTATTTGCGAATGCCCTCATGCACCATCAGTTCGGCGGCGCGTGTCTGGGCATAGGCGCGCGCGATCGGGAACTGGACGCCCTGGTTCTGGCCGATGGGGCGTCCGAACAGCACGCGCTCCTTGGCATAGGCGCTGGCCTTGTCGATGAACCATTTCGCGTCGCCGATGCATTCGGCGGCGATCAGCAGCCGCTCGGCATTCATGCCCGACAGGATGTAGCGGAATCCCTGGCCTTCCTCGCCGATCAGATTGGCGGCGGGGACGCGGAGATTGTCGAAGAACACCTCGGTCGTCGAGTGATTCATCATCGTTTCGATAGGCCGGATGGTCAGGCCGTTGCCAACCGCTTCGCGCATATCGACGAGAAAGACCGACAGGCCCGCCGTGCGGCTCGCGGCGTCGTCGCGCGGGGTCGTGCGCGCGAGAAGGAGCATCATGTCCGAATGCTCGGCGCGGCTGGTCCAGATCTTCTGGCCATTGACGATATAGTCGTCCCCGTCCCTTTTTGCGACGGTCTTGAGTGCCAGCGTGTCGGTGCCACTGGTCGGCTCGGTCACGCCGAACGCTTGCAGGCGCAGCTCGCCCGATGCGATTTTGGGCAGATACTGCGCCTTTTGCGCGTCGGAGCCGTGCCGCAGCAGCGTCCCCATGATGTACATCTGCGCGTGGCAGGCGCCACCGTTGCAGCCCTGGCGCTGGATTTCCTCGAGGATTGCCGCCGCCGCCGAAAGGGGAAGACCCGCACCGCCATATTCCTCGGGGATTAGCGCCGAGAGATAGCCTGCTTCGCCGAGCGCGGTGACGAATTCAGTGGGATAAGCGCGGTCGCGGTCCTTGGCGCGCCAGTACTCGCCCGGATACTGCGCGCAGAGCTTGGCGACTTCCTCGCGAATTGCCGTGTAGTCGTGTGTGTCGGTCATCGGGCGGCCTCGAAAATTGCGGCAAGGCCCTGGCCCCCGCCGATGCACATGGTTTCCAGCCCATAGCGGCCGTTGCGACGGTGCAACTCGCGGGTCAGATTGGCGAGGATGCGGCCCCCGGTTGCGCCGATCGGGTGGCCGAGCGAGATGCCCGAGCCGTTGACGTTCAGGATTTCGCGGCGGCTGTCGTCGTCGCTCCAGCCCCAGCCTTTGAGGACGGCGAGCACCTGCGGCGCAAAGGCCTCGTTCAACTCGACGAGGTCGATGTCGCTCCAGCCAAGGCCATTACGCGCGAACAGCCGTTCGACGGCAGGTACGGGACCGATGCCCATGCGCGACGGCTCGCAGCCCGCCGCCGCCCAGCTGTGGAACCAGGCAATGGGTGTGAGACCCAGTTCGTCGAGCTTGTCTTCGGCGACAACGAGGCAGGCTGCGGCGGCATCATTCTGTTGGCTGGCATTGCCGGCGGTGACGACGCCCCCCTCGAGCGGCTTCAAAGCGCCCAGCGTCTCCATTGTCGCATCGGGGCGGTAGCCCTCGTCGCGGTCGAACATCTTCGGCTCGCCGCGCTTCTGCTTGACGGCGACGGGCACGAGTTCGTCGTCGAACAGTCCGGCGTCCCAGGCGCGCGTCGCATTCTGATGGCTGCGGACCGCATAGGCATCGGCGGCCTCGCGGGTGATACCATAGTCATCGGCGAGGTTTTCAGCCGTCTCGATCATCCCACTGATCACGCCGAAGCGTTCCACCGGCTGCGACATCACGCGACCGCGCAGCAGCCTGTCATGAAGCTTCATGCCGCCCATTTTAGTGCCGGTACGGATTTCGGTCGTATAATGTTCGACGTTCGACATGCTTTCCACGCCGCCCGCAATGACGATGTCGGACGCGCCGGTTTGGATCATCATCGCCGCATCAATAATCGCCTGCAGCCCCGAGCCGCAGCGCCGGTCGAGCTGGTAACCGGGAACCGAGATCGGCAGGCCCGCCGCCAGGGCCGACCAACGCCCGATGCAGGGCGCCTCGCCGCTGCCATAGCCTTGCGCGAAGACCACATCGTCGATCCGCACAGGATCGATCTTCGTGCGCTCGATCAGCGCTTTCATGATGACCGCCCCGAGCTCGCCCGCCGTCATTGTCGAAAGGCTGCCGAGAAATTTGCCGACGGGCGTGCGGATAGGTGCGACGATAGCGGCACGGCGGAGAGTCATCGAACAGGTCCTTTGGCTGGGATCCCTACGATCCCCTTGGCATGCAAATCGCCGATCATGGAAGCCGTAAGGCCGAGGCGGTCGGCAAGCATTTCCTCGCTGTGCGCGCCCAGCAGCGGCGCGGGGAGCGGCGGGTCGCGGTCGATCTGCGGGATGGTCGCCATGGCACCCGGCGCGGGATAATCGAAGCCGCTGGGATTGGCAGCGCGCCCAAAGAGGGGATTGTTGCCGACGAGCACGGGGTCGTGCGCCGCTTCGAGCATGGTCTGGTAGGGCCCATAGCAGCCGCCGACCGCGTCGAGTGCGACTTTCAGATCTGCATAGCGCCACCCCGCCACTTTCGTCTCGACGAGCGGATAGAGCGCGTCGCGGTTTTCGAAGCGGACGCCCTCATCGCGGTCGAAGCGGACGCCACGTTCGGCCTCGATCGCGGCGATTTCGGACGCGATGCCGAGCACATCGACAAGTCCCGACCATTGACGCGGGGTAATCGCCATCAGCATCAGGCGGGTGCCGTCGCTGGTCTCGAAATCGCGCCCGAAGGCGCCGTACACGCTATTGCCCAGCTTCGGCCGGTTTGCCCCCGTATAGAGCACCTCGGCCAGAGAGCCTAGGTTAGCGACAGTAGCAATCGCGATGTCGGACAGCGGCAGGCGCACCTCCTGCCCCGCGCCGGTCGCGCTGCGGTGGTGCAGCGCTGCCATCATCGCAAAGGCGGCATAGGCACCGGTGAGCAGATCCCATGCAGGGAGGACATGGTTGACCGGCGCGGGGCCGGGTCCCGTCATGTCCGGGTAACCCACGGCTGCATTGACGGTGTAATCGAGCGCCGAGCTGCCGTCAGCCATGCCCATGACGCGGACGGTGATCAAGTCCGCGCGACCCTTGGCCAATGTTTCTTGGCTTAGGAAGCCGCCGACGGGAAAATTAGTGACGAACTGGCCGGTCTTGCGCACCAGTTCCTGCAGCAACTCGCGCCCTTCGCTAGAGCCAAGGTTGAGCGCAACCGACTTCTTGGCGCGGTTGAGGTTCTCCCAATACAGGCTGTTTCCTTCGCGGGTCTTGGGCCAGCGATTGAAGTCAGGGCCGCCACCGATCTGGTCGACGCGGATGACTTCGGCGCCCATTTGCGCAAGGTAGAGCCCAGCCGACGGCGAAGCCACAAACGACGAGGCCTCGATGACGCTTAGACCAGTCAGCAGCGGGTACATCGATCAGGCCGCTGCAGCGAATTCGCGGAGCATGTTCTTGGCAATAACGAGCTGCAGAATCTGGGTCGTGCCTTCGTAGATGCGGTAAATGCGCGAATCGCGGAAGAAGCGCTCGGCCTCATATTCGGCCAGATAGCCTGCGCCGCCATGGATCTGGACGCACCGGTCGGCCACGCGCCCACACATTTCCGAAGCGAACATCTTGGCAGCAGCCGCTTTCGTCAGCACCTTTTCGCCCGCGTCGGCGCGCCTGCTCGCATCGGCGATCATGCACTCGGCTGCATAGATTTCGGCTTCGCTGTCGGCAAGCATCGCCTGGATCAGCTGGAAATTGGCGATCGGTTCGCCGAAGGCCTTACGTTCGTTGGCATAGCGGATGGCGGTATCGAGGATGCGCCGCGCATAGCCGGCCGCGCCTGCCGCCACGCTCAGTCGCCCGTTGTCGAGGCTTTGCATGGCAGTCTGGAAGCCTTTGCCTTCTTCACCGCCAAGCAACGCCTCACCACCGACATGGACGTCTTCCATGATAATGTCGGCAATGTGAGACCCGGACTGGCCCATCTTCTTGTCGGACTTGCCGATGGTGATCCCAGGCGTGTCCATGGGTACGAGGAAGGCGCTGACGTGCGCGTTCTTCGGCAACGCTTCCTTGTTGGTCCTTGCCATGATCAGCGCCATTTTGGCGAAAGGCGCGTTCGTGATGTAGCGCTTGGTGCCATTCAACACATAGCCGTTGCCCGAGCGGACCGCCGTCGTCGCCATTGCGGCGGAGTCGGACCCGCTGCCAGGCTCGGTCAGGCCGAACGAGGCGATTTCGCCCGCCACGAGTTTGGGCAGCCAATAGGCTTTTTGTTCGGGCGTGCCGCTCTTGACCAGCGCCGAGCAGGTCATGCCGATATTGATCGACGTGATCGAGCGATAGCAGGGCATGGCATAGGACAGCTGGCGGATCGTCTCGACATATTGTGACACGTTCATCGCCGCGCCGCCAAATTCCTCGGGCATGGTGATGCCGAAAAGCCCCATGTCGCGCATCTCGGCGAGGATGTCGTCGGGGATCAGGTCGGTTTCTTGAATGATGGCCTCAGCCGGAATCAGCCGTTCGCGGACATAGCGCTGCAACTGGTCGATAAAAGCGTCGAAGACTTCGGGATCCATGCCGGACAATGATATTCCTTCGATCAGATCGGATCCCAGGCGAAGACGTCGCCCGAGCGTTCGTTAGGGGCAAAGCTGGACTTAAATGCCGGCAGCATTTCCGCCGCCAGCGAAGCCGCCGTCCAGCCGTCCGATTTGTGGATGGTGCGGACCGGGCGCGGCTTGGAAAACAGGAAAACCTCGTTCTTGCGGATACCGAAGATCTGGTTGGTGACTTCGGCACTGGCGTCGGACGCGAGAAACGCCACGAGCGGCGCGATCTTGTCGGCGCTCATCTCCTGAAGCCGGGCAACGCGGGCCTTTTCCTCGTCGGTGGTGGCCGGGATCGACGCAGTCATGCGGCTCCAGGCGAACGGCGCGATGCAGTTCGACCGGACGCCGCTGCGCGCCATGTCGAGCGCTATCGACTGCGACAGGCCGACGATGCCGAGTTTCGCCGCGCTATAGTTCGCCTGGCCGAAATTGCCGATTAGCCCGCTTGTCGAGGTAAAATGAATGAAGCTGCCCGACCCCTGGTCCTTGAAATAGGGTGTTGCTGCCTTCGAGACGTTGAATGCGCCATGGAGGTGAACGTCGATAACGGCCCTCCAGTCCTCATAGCTCAACTTGTGCCAGATACGGTCGCGCAGGATGCCGGCGTTGTTGACGACCGCATCAATGCGACCAAATGCCCGGACGCCGTCTTCGACGATCGACGCCGCACCCGCCGGGTCAGCGACGCTCGCGAGATTGGCAATCGCCTTGCCGCCAGCCGTCTCGATATCGGCAACCGTCGTTTCGGCGGGGCCGGCATCGCCGCCGTCGCCCTCCTGTGCAACGCCGGGATCGTTGACGATGACGCTTGCGCCCTCAAGCGCGCAGAGCAGCGCGATTTCGCGTCCGATACCGCGACCGGCACCGGTGACGGCTACGACTTTACCCTCTAGCATTCCCACGGCATCCTCCGGCATCCCAACGTCGCCGCCATATGCAAGTAAACTAGGTTACACAAGTCTCAGCGACGTTGAGAAGAGGGTTAGGCAAGCACGCGGCGCAACGCGGCGATCTGGTCTCGGATGAGCGCCTGAGATACCTGGGTCGCCGCGAGGATGTTGAAGCCGTGCGGAGCACCCGGATAGCAATGGAATCCGGTCGGAACGCCTGCTGCGATCAGGCGCTGTGCATAGGCGAAATTCTCGTCGAGGAAGAGGTCGAGGCTGCCGACCCCGATCCACGCCGGCGGCAGGCCTACAAGGTTGGTCGCGCGCGCGGGCGAGAACCAGCCGACACGCGCATCGTCGAGCGCATACTCCGCGCGCAAGGCTTCCCAGCCGAATTGGTTGTGCGCGCGGGTCCAGCCGAATTCGCCGGTGACCGGATTATTGTAGGGGCATTCAGGGCCGCCGGTGCGATGGTCGAGCATCGGGTAGGTCAGGATCTGCGCGCAAAGGGGCGGTCCGCTGCGGTCGCGCGCCATCAGGGAAACCGCCGCCGCCAGCCCGCCTCCCGCACTCTCACCGGCAATGGCGATGCGCTGCGGATCGACCCCCAGCGTTGCGGCATTGGCGGCCAGCCAGAGAAGCGCGGCGTAACAATCTTCCTGCGGACCTGGAAACGGCGTCTCGGGCGAAAGCCGGTAATCCACCGTGACGACCACGGCGTCGAGTGCGACCGAGCTTGCGGCTGGTCCGCGCCGGAAGCCAAAAGCCGATCCGATCACCATGCCCCCGCCATGAATATGGAGAATTGCAGGGCGCAGCTTGTCGCCTGCCGGGGTAAATACCAGGACGCGGACAGCATTTGCGTCATGCCAGACGCCCTCGCGCTCGGGCGGCGGTGCCATGGCAAACATGGCATCGGCGTTGCGGCGGACCTGTTCCAGATCGCTGAAATCCATCGGTGCGACCTGCGCATCGATCATCGGGAGCAATTCGGCATCGACCAGATGGCGCGTGTTTATTGCTGGCCTCCATCGACGCGGATCAAGGCGCCGGTCGTATAGGAAGAGGCGGGGCTGGCCAGCATCAGCGCAGCGGTCACGATCTCTTCTGGATTGCCGGGACGGCCCAGCGCGACCGGTTGACGCTCGCGTGCGTGGGGAGTCCAGGCCTCGGCAATGTCGGTCAGAAACGGCCCCGCCGAAATCGTGTTGACGCGTACCTTGGGGCCGTATTCGCGGCTCATTGATACGGTCATCGCGTTGAGCGCTGCCTTGGCCGCGCCATAGGGGACGACACCGGGCAGCGCCATCAGGGCGCCGGTTGAGCTGATATTGATGATGCTACCGCCGTCCCCTTGCGACATGCGGTGACCGATCTGGCTGGCGAGGCGGAACGGTCCTTTGAAATTGAGGTTCATCACCGAATCGAACAGGCTCTCGGCGACCTCATGGCTGGGGCAGGGCGGCGACATGCCGGCATTGTTGACGAGAATATCGATACGGCCGAATTCAGTATAGGCGGCCCCGATCAGCCGGTCGATTTCGGCCCATTTGCCGACGTGGGCGCTATAGGCGAGCGCACGACGCCCGAGCGCACGGACTTCACTCGCCACCGCTTCGCACTTGTCGAGTTTGCGGCTGGCGATCACGATATCCGCGCCGCGCTCGGCGAAGGCTTTCACCATCTGATAGCCGAGACCGCGACTGCCGCCGGTAATGAGCGCGACCTTGCCGGTCAGGTCGAACAGCGGATCGAGTGTCATGCCGTCAGTTCCTTGGCGTAGCGCGCACGGGCTTCATCCAGCCGCGTCGGGATATGTTCGCTGGCGAACAGGCCCGCCGACGGTTTGGCCGTGCGGGTATAGGCCTTCGCTACCTGCACCTTGTGCACTTCGGTCGGCCCATCGGCCAGCGCGAGACTGGGCAAGCTCATCCACATGGCAGCGAGCGGGGTCTCGTTGGTGACGCCGTAGCTGCCGTGAATCTGGATCGCGCGCTGAACGACGTCGTGATAGATTTTGGCCATCACGACTTTGCACATTGCGATGAGCGTGCGTGCAGAACCGTGTGGCTCGTTGTCGATAACCCACGCGGTTTTGAGCACGAGCATGCGAAACTGTTCGAGCTCGATCGCGGTGTCGGCGATCATGCCCTGAACGAACTGGTGGTCGGCGAGTAGCCTGCCCTGCGCCCGCCGCGAGACGACGCGTTCCCGCATCATTTCGAATGCGCGCTCGCATTTGCCGACGGTACGCATCGCGTGGTGGACGCGGCCGCCGCCAAGTCGCGCCTGCGCGACCTTAAACCCCTCGCCGGGTCCGCCGAGCATGGCGTCTGCAGGGACGCGAACCTTGTTGTACCGAATATAGCCGTGGATGCCATCGTCATGCGCCAGGTCGTCGCCGATCGTGCCGACGTTGCGGACGAGTTCTACTCCGGGCGTATCGGCGGGGACGACGAGCATCGACATCCGGCTGTGGGCGGGCGCTTGCGGATCGGTGACGGCCATCACGATCAGGAACTCGGCATAGCGTGCGTTCGACGAGAACCATTTCTCGCCCTCGATGACCCATTCGTCGCCCTCGCGGGCGGCGGCGCAGACGAATTCTTTGGGGTCGGCACCGGCCTGCGGTTCAGTCATCGAAAAGGTCGAGACGATCGTACCGTCGAGAAGGGGCTGAAGATAACGGGCCTTTTGTTCTGACGTGCCGAACATGGCGAGGATTTCGGCGTTGCCGGTGTCGGGCGCCGCAGTGCCGAAGATCGTCGGGGCCCAGTAGGAACGGCCCAGAATCTCGTTCATGTACGCCAGCTTGAGTTGCCCGTAGCCCTTGCCGCCGAGATGCGGGTCGAGGTGGCACGCCCACAGGCCTTGCGCCTTCACTTCTTCCTGAAGCGGAACGATGATCGCCCGGGCCTTCGCGTTCTTCACATCGTAAGGATCGCCATGGTGCGGGAATAGCAGATCGATCGGTTCGCATTCGCGCACAACAAAATCGCGCATCCAGTCGAGCTTGGCCCGGAATTCGGGATCGATTGTAAAGTCCATGCGCGTGGTCCTTTTAGTCAGCCGATGCGGCGGATGAGGTCGGCGGCATCGGCGAAGCTGGCCAGCACGAGGCGCGAGAAGAACTCGCCGGTGGCTTTCGAGAGGATGCCTGCGGCCGCCTGCGCGACCTTGTATTCAAGGATGCAACCGCCCTTGAACATCGCGAGGATCGAATAATAGTCGAAGTCCGACACGTCACGCCCGGTACCTGCGGCATAATAGCGGAGCAATTCCTGACGCGTCGGCCAGTTCGCCGAATTATAGAGGCCTTTGCTCGGCAGCACATCGGGCTGCCGTTCGTCGCGCATCGCATTGCCGAACCAGGCCAGGTCGAGCAGCGGATCGCCGATCGTCGAGAGTTCCCAATCGATCAACGCGGTCAAACGGGCTGGCGGGCCATCGGCAAACAGCGCGTTGGGCGTGCCGACGTCGCCGTGGATGATCCCCGCTTTGAACGTCGACGGCACGTTGGCGCGCAGCCAGTCGCGGGTCAGCGCATAGCCCGGCAGGTCGCGTGGCGGATAGCCGTAGAGTTTTTCATAGCTACCCAACTGGCCCTCCCAGCGGTCGACCTGACGTGCGAGGTAATTATCGGGTCGCCCGAACCCGTCGAGCCCGACCGCAAGGTAATCGACATTGGCGAGCGCGACCAGCCCGTCAATCATCGCATAAGCAATGCCATATTCGTACGGTGCCTTGTCGAACGGGGCCTTGTGAAAAATATGGTCATCGCGCAGCTCGGCGGCCCATCCCTCAACCAGCGCCATGACGTAGAAGGGTGCGCCGATGACGTCGGGGTCGGCGCAGCTGCCGTAGCAACAGGGATGCGGTACCGGCGTGCCGCGGAGTGCCGTCAGTACGCGCGCTTCGCGCAGCACCGATTTTTCACTGCCCGGAGGCGGCACGACCGGCGGACGGCGCAGCATCATGGTCGGCCCACCGCGGTTGAGCGCGAAAATGACATTGCTGGTGCCGCCGTGCACCATTTTCGCGTCGAGCGGACCAGTGCCCAGCTCCGGGATGTTGCCGTCGAGCCAAGCGGTCAGCCTGGGAATATCGACCAGACCTTCGGTCACCGTGTCACCATCGGACGAAAAAGTGTGGTCGTCGCCTGCCAATCGATCCGAACGCGGCGGCGGGCGAAGCGCCATATCTCGGCATGCTTGACGAAGCGGTCGTCGTAGGTGCCCGAATGATCGGGGCCGTTATCGCTTATCACAAGGAAATAGCTCCGCGAGGTGGCGCTGGTGCCGTCGATCTCGACCAGCGGATTGGTGATGTGATGGCGGATAAAACTGATCGCCGGATTGCGTGTACCGGACGACAGCGCCGCCGCGATCGCCACTGGCCCGGTCGCGGTCGCACCAGGGTAATCGAGGACGCCGTCCTCGGCGAAACAGGCGGCAAGTTCGGCCACGCGGCCGCGATCGCCGTTGCAGGAGTAGCGTGCGAGCAGATCGCTGACCGCCGCACGGTCATCCATGGCGTGTGACTTTCAGACCCATCGCATATCTCTCCTGCGATGATGCATGCACGGGCCCCGCGCCATTTGCAATAGCTGGTATACTAGGTAAGCTATGTGCTCGACAGTAGTGCGAAGTTCTTGTCAAGCAGGGGAGGCATGATAGTTGGATGAGTTGAATCCGCTGGTAGTCCGGCTCCATAAGGCGTTCGCGATGGCAGATACCGATCCCAACGAGCCCAATGGCGCGCCCATGCCCTCGGGCCGGATACGCGTGCCGAAAACGTCCGAGATCGTCGCCGATCATTTTCGTGGCCAGATCGTGCGCGGCGATTTGCACGAGGGCGATTTCCTGCCGCCCGAGGGTCAGCTGATGGCGACACTTGGAATTTCACGCCCCACCTTGCGCGAGGCATTTCGTATTCTCGAGGCCGAAAGCCTGATCAGCGTGGTGCGCGGTTCGCGGACCGGCGCGCGAGTCCATCGACCTTCGGTCGAGCTCGTTTCGCGCTATGCCGGCTATGTGCTGCAGTCGATCGGCACGCAAATTCCCGATTTATACCAGGCGCGTCTTGCCATCGAGCCTTCGGTCGTGCGCTGGCTCTCGACGAAGCCCGACCGGAAAACAGTTGCGCGGCTGCGTGGCGAGGTCGAGCGGCTCCAGGTCCTTCTCGCGGCTGACCGCTACAATGATTTTATCGAGGCGGTATCCGAGTTTCACGGGACGCTGGTCGATTGTGCGGGATCCAAGACGCTCACCTTCATGAACCAGATGCTGCTGAACCTGACGGCGCGGCACCAGATCGACTATCAGCGTCGTCATCCGCTAGGCCCCGAGGAGCGGCGCAAGTCGCTCAAAGCCGGGCTACGGTCCTATGAGAAACTCATCGACCTCATCGAAAAGGGTGAGGTCGAACAGGCTGTCGCGCATTGGCGGCTCCACCTGAACAACGCCAACGCTACCTGGTCGGGTGCGGATGAAGCGATGCGTGTCGTGGACTCGCTCGGCGCCTAGGACCCAGCTGTCCTGCTACAGAAATGCCTTTAATTCGGCCACGAAGCGGTCGAACTGGTCATGGTGCAGCCAGTGGCCAGCATCCTCGAACTCGATAACTTTCGCCGTGCTGAAGTGCGCCAGTCGCCCATCACGGTCCGGGTTCGAGGCCCAGCTCTTTGCCCCGTAGAGCAGCAACGTCGGGCAGGCGATCGCCGCCCACAGCGCCTCAATCTCTTCGCGCGGGATGTCGCTGAACGGCCAGATGTTGAGGTGATTATCGAACTTCCAGCTCCACGTGCCGTCTTCGTTGCGGTTGATGCCGTGGATCGTCAGGTGCCGCGCCTGCGTATCGGTCAGATAGCTGTTTTCCGCCTGCATACGTGCCAGTGCATCGTCGATCGTGGCGTAGCGTTTTGGCTGCCGTCCAGCGGCAGCGCGCTTGTCGACGATCCACTGACGCCACCGATCGGCGAAGGGCACCGCTTCGCGCTCGGCCAGTACCTTGGGCGAGGGGCCGAGCCCTTCGATCGAGACGAGCTTTCGAACTGTTTCGGGGTAGAGACCGCTGTAGCGCGTGCTGACATTGCCGCCGAGCGAATGCGCGACGATGGTGACGGGAGCCAGATCGTTCTGGTGGATCAGCTGGGCCAGATCATAGATCATCGCGTCGAGGCCATAATTGCCGTCGGGCGACCAGGCGCTGTCGCCATGGCCGCGCAGATCTGGCGCAATGATGTGCCAGTCGGCGCGCAGTTCCTCCGCGACCCAGTCCCAGCTTCGGCAATGGTCGCGCCCGCCATGGACGAGCAGCAACGGCGGTGCATCGGGGTTGCCCCAGTCGGCATAATGCAAGCGCAGGCGTTGCGAGAAAAAGACGTGCGAAGTGGGGCCGGCCAGGGTCATGTCAGCTTTCGATGCGGTCACGCCAGCTAAAGCGCGGTGCATAGCCGATCAAGTCGCGCGCGGCTTGCGAAGAGAGCAACGACGCATCGCCGTCCATTTCTCCTAGCGGAACCGTCTGAAAATGCGCTGCCATCAGGTCGCGGCTCGACTGCCCGGCAATATTGTCCGCGGCTGCAATGATCAGTCTGTGATGTCCGGTGATAAGGGCTTCGATGGCAAGGCGGCAAGCGGTGCCGCAGTCCTCGACGTCGACATAGCCCCACAGGTTCCATTTCCGGGTCTCGGGCCGGGCCTGAATACCCGCGATCGCATCATAGTCGCGGCCGTCGTAGACGTTTGAGAAACGCAGCGACAGGATCGACATCGTCGGGTGCCAGCGCAAGAAACTGTCGGCCATCGTCTCGCCGAGCTGCTTCGACAGCGCATAGGACCACGCGGGGCGGTCGGGATGCGCTTCGGTCAGCGGGGCGTAATCGGGCGGCGTGTCGAATGGCAGGCCGAGGATCGTCTCGCTCGACGCCCAGACGACACGGGCGATACCCAGCCGGGCGCAGGCCGAAAAGACATTGTAGGTTGCTGCGGTATTGTTGTCGAAAATGACATGGTCGGGCGCAGGGCCGGGCTGGGGAATCCCAGCGAGATGGATCACGGCATCGGGACGTCCCGAAATCGTATCGACACCCGATAGCGCGCCCATGACCGAGCCGAAATCGCTGCAATCGACGCGGATAGTGCGCGGATGGTCAATGTGGGCGACGATGTCGAGACAGGTGACTGGGTGCCCCGCCGCCTTGAGTGCGCGAACCGCTGCCCGCCCCACTTTGCCGCTCGACCCGGTGACAGCGACGTTCATCCGTTCTGGCATCAGTTCCTGAACACCCAACCGCCGTCGACATTGATCGTCTGGCCTGTCATCCAGTCGCCGGCGGGTGAACAGAGAAGAAGCAAGGCCCCGACCAGTTCGTCGGGCTCGCCGCGCATCCGCAACGGGATTTGAGCTTCCATTGCCTTTACTAGAGGACTTTCGGCGGGCGTGAGCGCTTTACCCGCGTCGCTCATCGTCATCCCCGGCGCAATCGCGTTGACGTTGATCTTCGAGCTGCCGAGTTCGCGTGCCAGGGTATGCGTGAGACCGAGCAACGCGATTTTGCTGACGCCATAGACGGTACCCGCCGGAAACGCCCCGGCTGACAACTGGTTGACGATCTTGCCACCGCCGCGCGCCTGCATGTGCGGCGCGACCGCCTGCGCGCAGTGCAGGGCCCCGGTGACGTTGACCGCCATCACGCGGTTCCAAGCCTCGGTCGAGATCTCGATCGCAGGCGTCTGGACGACCTCGATCATGAGCGCAGCATTGTTGACCAGGATGTCGATGCCACCATAGGCCGCCACGGTGTCGGCCACCATGGCCTCGACCGATGCGCGGTCCGCGATATCGACCTTTGCAGCGCGCGCCTTCCCCCCGGCGGTCAGGACCTCAGCGGCGACCGCCTCGGCGCCTTGCAGATTCAGATCGGCAGCAACGACGGTCGCGCCTGCCGCGGCCAGCCCGAGTGCATAGGCGCGCCCGATGCTATGCCCGCGCCCGCCCGCGCCGGTGACGATGGCCACTTTTCCGTCGAGGCGAAATTGGTCGATGTTGAATGTCATGGACGTTCCTCTCAGGCGATCGCGACGGTTTTATAATGCAGGAATTCGTCGAGCCCGGCGCGGCCGCCTTCTTTGCCGAAGCCCGAAATGCCGATGCCACCGAACGGCGTGTGCGGGTTAATCTGCAGCGCGCCGTTGACATAGACGCCGCCGGCCTGGAGCCGCTCGGCAACCCGGTGAACGAGCCGCAAATCATTCGACTGGATATAGGCGGCAAGCCCATATTCGGTGTTGTTAGCGATGCGGACGGCTTCGTCCTCATCCTCGAACTTCATCACGACGAGCGCAGGGCCGAAGATTTCAACCTGCGCGATCTCGCTGTCGGGATCGGCATCGGCAATGATCGTCGGCGCAATGAAATTGCCCTCGGCCAGCGCGCCGTCGCAGCGCGCGCCGCCCATCAGAAACCGTCCGCTGCCTTCGCTGCGGACGCGATCAAACATGCCCATCACCCGGGCACAGGCCGCCGCGTTGATCAGCGGGCCGACCATGACACCCGCTTCAAGGGGGTCGCCGACCTTATACTGGGTCGCAATGGCAACGAGCTTGTCGAGGACGTCTTCATAGATGCTGGCGTGAACCAGCAGACGCGTCGGCAGCGCGCAGCCCTGGCCCGCCAGAATGCCGATACTCCAGAAGACCGCGCGCTGGCACGCGGCGTCGATGTCAGCGTCGGGGAAAAGCAAGCTCGCCGACTTGCCGCCCAGTTCCATGACCGACGGTTTGATACGCTCGGCGCACGCCGCCATGATCTTGCGCGCCGTGATCGGGCCGCCGGTGAAGGTGATCAGTCCCACCTTGGGATGGCGCACCAGTGCCTCGCCAGCGGCCACGCTGCCAGGCATGATCGTCAGCACGCCGTCGGGAAGGCCCGCTTCCTTGCAAAGTCGAGCGAACAGTTCGGGCGCGAAGGGAGTAAGTTCCGCGGGCTTCACAATCACGCAATTGCCCGCCGCGAGAGCGGGGCAGACCTTCATGGCGAGCGAGATGAGCGGGCCGTTCCAGGTGATAATGATCCCGACAATGCCGATCGGCTCAGGCACGGTGTAGGCGAATTCGCCGCGCGTATCGAACGTCGAGATCAGCTCGCCCGAGAGTTTGTCGCACCACCCGGCATAGTAGCGTGTCCAGCCGACTGCCGTGTCGACGCCGCGTTCGCCCATCATCAGCGGCGTGCCGCCATCGCGAGCAGCAGCCTGCGCGAACGCGTCGCGGTTCGCTTCCATAAGGTCGGCTAGCCGATTGAGGATCGCGCGCCGCGCCTCGGGCGCGGTCCGCCGCCAGCTTTCGCGCGCGGCCTCGCCAAGGGAGACCGCTTCGTCGATCTCGGCGGGGCCTGCCAGCGGAATCGTCGCCTGCACCTTCCCCGTTACCGGATTGAGATGGTCGTGCGTGCCGCCAGTGCCGGCTGCGCGGACCTCTCCGCCGATGTGCAAGGATACCGTCGGAACCGTCATCATCTGCTCTCCCAATGGATTACCGGTCCCAGCGGAGGTGCAGGCTTTCCATCGCCTGGACCGATCCGCCGCGCATGCGGTGAGTATTGTCTCTCTCGACTTCTTCGAAATGGCCGATTTTAGCGAACCACACGCGGTAGAAGACTGCGAGTTCGAGCCTCGCGAGATGGATGCCGAGGCAGGTGTGGATACCCGAGCCGAACCCTGCATGCTTGCAGGTCGGGCGGTCGAGCTGAACGGTTTCGGGGTCGCTGGTCATTTTCTCGTCCCAGCCCACCATGTGAAGGGGCACGAGGATCGAATCGCCCTTGGACAGGTGCACACCTTCGAGCTCGGTATCGGCGACGAGGAAGCGTGGCGCCGAGATGAAGGCATAGCGTCGCATCAGTTCCTCGACTGCCGACGGGATCGCGATGGGATCGTCGATCAAGCGTTGGCGAAGTGCAGGATCGTGCGCCAGGTGCCGCATGCCGAACGACATGGCGTTGGTGACGGTATCAAGCCCGGCGAGGAACATCAGGAAGCCGATGGAAAGCAGTTCGTGCTGCGCGAGCTTGCGGCCTTCGAAATCGATAACGACGAGCTGCGAGATCAGGTCATCGCGCGGCTCCAGTCGGCGCGCTTCGATCAGTTCGCCGAGCGTCATCATGATGGTGCCAACAAGCTGCATCCTCTCGGCCTCGGCAGTCTGCGCCTTGAAGAAGTCGACGACGAGCGTGCGGAAGAAGTCGAACCGGTCGAGCGGGAAGCCGAACAATTCCATAAAAACCGATACCGGTAGCCGCGAGGCGAGGGCGTCGACGAATTCGCATTCGCCACGCGCGGCGACTTCGCCGACCAGCCTTTGGGTCCATTCGGTGATGCGCGCTTCGAGCGGCGCGATCGCCTTGGCGTCGAAGAAGGGGCGCAGCAGCTGGCGATAGGCACGATGCTCGGGCGGATCGAGCGATTCGGGAATCATCTTGGGTTGGGCGGGATCGAGAGAAACTGGCTCGAAAAAATCTCGGGATGCTGCAGTACCCGGATGCAACCAGCCGCCGAAGTCGCCACCCAATGGCCGCCGTTGTGCGAGGTCCAGAAGACCGGCGGGGCCTCGTTCTTGAGCTTGAGATAGGTCGCGTGCACGTCTTCGGCGAGGCCGGGATCGGCAACGTAATCGAAGTCGTAAATGGGCGCGCGTTCTGACGCGGGCACAGTTGCCACATCGATCGTTGTCATGACTGTCCTCTCACCGCAGACTTGCACTACTTGTTATACTAGGTCAATTAGGTGACGAGGATCGAAAGGCGTTCGATAATGAAGTTTCTAGCGGGCAAGACCGCGATGGTCACCGGCGGGTCGCGCGGCATCGGCGCGGCGATCGTACGCCGGCTGGCGGCGGCGGGAGCGCGGGTCGCGGTCAATTATGCGGGCAGCAAGGATGTCGCCGAGACACTGGCGAATGAAGTCGGTGGCGGGGCCTTCGCGGTGCAGGCCGATGTGGCGTCGCTCGAGTCGATTGCGGCGATGTTTGCGGCGTGCGACGCCCAATTCGGCGGGGCACCCAATCTCGACATTCTGGTCAATAACGCCGGCATTGGCAGTAATGGCGCCGACACAAGCTTGCGCAGCGGCGGCGAAGCGCAGTTCGACGCGATGATTGGGGTCAATGTGAAGGGCCCGCATTTTGTCACCCAGGCGGCGCTTCCCCGGCTGCGTGACGGCGGACGCATCGTCAACATAGGCTCGATGTCAGGCAAGGTCGGCCAGCCGTTTGCGGCTGGTTATGGCATGACCAAGCGCGCGCTGCAGAGCCTGACCGCCTCGACCGCGCTCGAAGTCGCCAGGCGACAGATCACCTGCAACCTGATTGCACCGGGCGCGGTCGCGACGGACTTTATCGCGACACTGCGCGCCAAGCCCGGCTGGGACGAGGCGACGGCCAAGCACACGCCGATGGGACGACTTGGCCAGCCCGAGGACATTGCCGGGGCGGTCATGATGCTGCTCGGCGACGACGCCCGTTGGGTCACCGGGCAGGTTATCGAAGCGAGCGGGGGGCTCGCGCTCTGATGGCGGCAATGACCGACAAATTGCGCGCGATTATGGCGCTGGATCCTGCGCGCGAGGAGATCGATTTCGAAGGCGTAGGGTATCGCTGGGCGCAGATCGCCTCGGTCGTTGCGGCAATCGAGCTCCTACTCGACTCGCTGAGCCTGCCGTCCGAAACGCGGATCGGCGTGATGCTCCGCAACCGGCCGGGGCATGTCGCGGCCATTTGTGCGGTGCTGGGTGCCGACCGCTGCCTCGTGTCGCTCAATCCCATTCTGCCAGATGTGCGGCTGCAGGCGGATGTCGATGCGGTCGATGTGCCGGTCATCATCGGGACTGCCGACGATCTCGCGCGGGTTACGTTGCCTGGTGCGGGCATCGTGATCGGTTCGCTACTCGACGGTGCCATCTTACTACCCGCACGCGCCCCGCTGAAGCTGAGCCGATCGCCAGGTGTCGCCATCGAGATGTTGACGAGCGGCACGACGGGCGCGCCAAAGCGTGTACCGCTGAGCCGGGCTGCGTTCGACGCAAGCTTTGCCGGGTTCACGCGCTATGAACGCGGGCGCGACTTCGCCGATGCGCCGCGCCTGCGTTCGGGCGTTACAATGGTCGTCAATCCGCTGACGCATATTGGCGGCATCTACGGCTGCATCGGCGCGCTCATGGCAGGCCGCAAGATAGCGCTGCTAGAAAGGTTTACCGTTGAAGGCTGGGTCGCGGCGATCAAGCGTAATCAACCGAGGGTCGCGCCTGCCGTGCCTTCGGCGATCAAAATGATCCTGGATGCTGACATCCCCAAGGCCGATCTTGCTAGCCTGTCGGCGCTGATCAGCGGCACCGCGCCGCTCGACCCGGCGATCGTCGATGCCTTTTATGCGCGCTACGACATCCCGATCCTCGCCAATTACGGCGCGACTGAATTTGCCGGCGCGATCGCGGGCTGGAACATCGACGATTTCCGCGCGCACTGGACGGCCAAGCGCGGTTCGGTCGGGCGAGTCCATGCCGATATCGATGCACGTATCGCGGACGCCGACGCGGATGGCGAAGGCATATTGGAACTGAAAGGTGCCCAGCTCGGCAATGGTGATGTGTGGCTGCGGACGACAGACCGGGCCATGCTTGACGCCGATGGTTTCCTGTTCATTCGTGGCCGGTCAGACAATGCGATCATTCGCGGGGGATTCAAAGTGCACCCCGATGACGTCGTGAAGGCCCTGCACGAACATCCTGCGGTGCGCGAAGCCGCAGTGGTGGGCATCGCCGATGCGCGGCTCGGCGCGGTTCCGGCAGCGGCGATCGTGCTTCGGGAGGGCGTGTCCGAGCCGGACGACCTTGTACCCTTTTTGCGGGAACGGCTGTTGCCCTATCAAGTCCCGGTACGTTTCCGGACCGTCGCAGACTTGCCGCGGACACCTTCGATGAAGCCGTCGCTGCCCGACGTACAGGCGCTGTTCGCATGACCGAGAGTTTCGCGGGCAAGACAGTCGTTATCACCGGCGCTGGACGCGGCATCGGGCGCGGGATTGCCGAGGAATTTGCGGCCGCAGGCGCAAATGTGATGATCGGTGCGCGAACGATGTCCTATGCCGACGAGGCCCTGCGCGTAATCCGCGGCGCGGGCGGGACGGCAGACGCGTTCCAGCTCGACGTCAAGGACAAGGCCGCGTGCACCGCGCTGATCGATGCGACAACGGCGCGCTTTGACGGGATCGACGTGCTGATCCACAGCGCTGCCGACGTCGCGCATGGCGGTCTCGGCCATGTCAGCGACGCCGCCTTCGAAGCAGGTATGGCAAGCATTGCCAAGGCGGCGTGGTGGCTGCTTGAAGCGGCGCGACCGCATCTGGCCAGCGCACCCGACGGCGGACGGTTCATCGCGATATCATCGGTCAACGGGCCGGTCACGATCGTGCCGGGCATGACCGCTTATGCGATGGCGAAGGCGGCGCTGGACGCGTTTGTCCGTGGCGCGGCGCTCGATCTGGCCGCTGAAGGCATTACCGTCAATGCCGTCGTACCCGGCTTCATAGCCAGTGCGCGCGCGACCGCAGTCTTGGGCGCTGATGGCGTTGCGACCTATGGGGCCGCCATACCTGTCGGCCGTGCCGGAACATTAGGCGACATCGCCCATGCCTGTTTGTTCCTGGCGTCGGCACGCGCTTCCTACGTCACTGGCACCAACGTCAAGGTCGATTGCGGGGCCACGATCTCAACCAGCCAGCGCGGCGGCATTCTCGATGCAAAGCTCAAAGAACAACGCGAAATTCACTAAGGAGCAACACGCATGTTTTTCGATACAAATACCGCCGCCGTGGTCACAGGCGGCGCTTCGGGCCTGGGCCGGGCGAGCGCCGTGGCGCTGGCGGCCAACGGGATCAAGGTGACGATTTTCGACCTGAACGAAGAAAAGGGCAATGAAGTCGCGCGCGAGATCGGCGGCGTCTTCGCCAAGGTAGATGTAACGAGCGAAGAAAGCGTGATTGCCGGGTTTGAAACGGCCCGCGTGGCGCATGGGCAAGAACGCATTACCGTCCATTGTGCGCAGATTTCGAAGGGCGGAAAGACGCTCGGTCGCGACAAGGTGACCGGCGGATTCAAGCGGTTCTCGACCGAAGATTATGAATTCTCGGCACGCGGCATATTGGTCGCCAGCTACCGGATCGCCTCGCTCTCAGCGCTCGGCATGGCGAGCCTCGAGCCGCTCGAGGACGGCGAGCGCGGGGTCATCACGCTTACCGCATCGGCCGCCGCCCAGGATGCCCAGATCGGGCAGGTTGCCTATGGGTCGTGTAAGGCCGGAGTTAACGGACTTGTCCTGCCGCTCGCGCGGGACCTGATGGACGTCGGCATTCGCGTCAATTCGATCATGCCCGGCATTTTCGCGACGCCGCCGATGCTGGCGCTCAACGATCGCAATCCGGCGGTGTTCGAGGGGCTGGCGGCGTCGGTCCCCTTCCCGAAGCGGCTGGGTAAGCCCGAGGAGTTCGGCAGCCTCATCATGGAACTGGTCCGCAACAGCTATTTCAACGGACAAAACTTGCGTTTGGACGGGGCGATCCGCATGCCGCCGCGATGAACGCGCCCGACCAGTTTCCTTGGTCGCGCAACCCGATAGGTTCTGCGCCGCTCCGGCGGCCAGGGTCGGTGCGGCGTACCTCGACAATCGATACCGAATGGCCCGACGGTTACGGCAAGCCGATGCGCATGCGAGGGCATGCCCGCGACGTCTGGACGCCGGCCGAGGGCGGCGCCCCGGTTGTCCTCGCCGAGGACAGCTATACGATCACGGCGTCGCTGCGCCGCGAGATTTTGTCGATCGAGACGTCGCCCGACCGGCCACACGCGCAGGAACTGGTAGGCATTCGCGCAGGAGGTGAAAGCCGCGCGGCACTCACCCGCATCATGGCCACCGATCGGCTCGCCGGAACGCCGCTCTATCTGATCCTCGACGATTTTGCCGGGGCGAGCCTCGTCGCGGGCTGGGTATGGTCGAATTGGGTCGATGATTGGGCAGCACTTATGGAGAGGACGGGTGCCCGCAAGACATCAGGGCGAGGCGGCAATATGGAGGGTGTCTGCACCGGTTTATCGCCCGGCTCGTCCGCATTGCGGCCAGAGGGCGGCGCGATCGGCGGCCAGAGCCGTACGCGCGTGCCGTCGCTGATCAACCCGGACGATCCTGCTGGCTGGCACGACCTGAACGTGCAGCAGGGCATCGGCATGCGCCGCGCGCGGCGGATCGACGTTTGGGCCGATCGCGGCGGCTGGGCAATCGATGTCGGATTCCAGGACAGTGGCACCGCGCCCGATGGCGGCGAGCGCATTGCGATCCACGAATATCATGTCACCGCGTGGGTGATCGAGGGGGTGTTGACCGACCTTGTCGTCGACCCGCGAATCCTGCCGTTCCGCGAATGTCCCGGGGCTGTCGTGCATGCCCAGCGGATGCTCGGCAAGCCGTTGGTGGAGATGCGAGCGGCAGTACTCGAAACCTTGCCGGGAACTTTGGGCTGCACGCATTTGAACGATGTGCTGCGCTCGATGGCCGAAGTGCCGATGATGATGGCGCGAGCTGTGGGCTAAGCGGCAACCTCCCAGACGAGCGGCAGATTACGGATCGACAGCAGGCCGGGCATGACCGTCGTGTCGGCCCCAGGCTTGATCCGGAACGCAGGAATGCGGCGAGACCATTCGGACAGCAGCACCCGCAACTCGCGCCGGGCGAGATGTGCGCCGAGGCAAAGATGGACACCGCCCGCCAGCGTGAAATGCCGGTTCGCCTTGCGCGCGGGATCAAAGGTGCGCGGGCAGGCGAACTGGGCTGGGTCGAAATTGCCTGCCGTGTCATAGGCGGTGACCCAGTCGCCGGCCTTGATGGCAACGCCGTGCCAGGTGAAATCGCGCTTTACCTTGCGGCCCGAATTGACCAGCGGCTGCGTCCGAAAAAATTCCTCGACGGCGCTTGGAATGATTGCCGGATCATCGCGAATGCGTGCCTGAAGCGCGGGGTCGTTGCCGAGGCGGCGGAACATCTGGCTGATTGTCGAAGCGACGGTATCGAGCCCGCCGAGCCAGAGGAACCAGGTCATGCCGATCGTCTCGTCGGGAGAAAGCAGCACGCCGTCGATTTCCCCGTTGGCAATGAAGCTGCCCAGGCTGTTGTCGGGGGCTGCCTGTTTTTCGACGATGAATTCACGCAGATAGGCGAGGATGCCACGCACCGCCGCCGCCTTGGTCGCGATCTCGGGTTCGTGGAGGATATCCCATTCCCAGGCGAGGAACTGGTCGAACATCGCGAAGGGAAAACCCATGAGATCGAGAAAAACCCGCACCGGAAAAATGCGGCCGAAATCATGCGCGATATCGACCTCGCCCGTGGCGACAAAGGCGTCCATCATTTCCGCGAGGATCGCCCGGATCCGCGGCTCCATTCGCGTCATCGCAACCGGGGTAAACCAAGGGTTCAGGAACTTTCGATAGCGCGCATGGTCGGGCGGATCGATGCCGAGCGGAATGGACGGCCAGGTCTCGCCCGCGAGTATCTGGAATTGCGCCACACCCTCAGTTGAGAAGAGGTCGTTGTCCTCATAGACGCGCTGGATGTCCTCATAGCGCGTGACCACCCATGCCCCGTGCTGGTTCCCGCTGGTTGCCCAAGGGAAATAATGGATGCGCGGCATCGCGTCGTCGAGCAGGACAGCGGTCGGACCATAAGGTTCGGCCAGATCGTTGGCGACGTGGCCATTGGCAAAGCGTGTGTCGAGCACGAGCTCGGGCGGCACATGTGCAGGATATGGCGGCGCGTCGGCGGGTGCGCGTGCGACCGGGCACACTGACCGCACGCTCACGCCGACGCGAACATGCGCTCGATATCGCCAGAGGTTACGGGGCGCCGTGCCGTGCCGATTGCGTCCATGCTGTCGGTCTTGAGACCGCCCAGCCCAACGCGAGGCGACACGTCGACGTCCTTGCCCAGTTCGCGCAGGTGCGCGACGGTGCAGTTCTCGCGCCCGCCGTTCAGTGCAAACGCATCGAAGCTGTACTCGCGCATGACGTTACCATGCGTGATTTTATCGATCGTCGCCGGGTCCATCGCGTTGACCGAGGCCCACAGATATTCCGGCACATTGGGCCAGACAGTGTCGGAATGCGGATAGTCACATTCGTAACAGACCATATCCTCGTTCATGTAATCGAGATTCTTTACGCCGAACTGGTCGTCGATGAAACAGCAGATGATGTGACGCTTGAACACGTCGCTGGGGCGCTCCTTGCCGAAATCGCTGAACGTCCACTCGTGATGATGGTCGTAAGTGAAATCGGCGCGTTCGAGGAAATAGGGGATCCAGCCGATGCCGCCCTCCGAGAGCGCCATGCGCAAATCGGGATAGCGCTTCCAGAACGTCGCGAATGTCCAGTCGGCAGCCGAGTTGGCGATCGAGATCGGCATCGCCGTTATCCAGGCATCGATCGGGCTTTCGGGCGAGGGATGCATAGCGCGGGCACCGGTGCCGATGTGGCAGTTGATGACCATCTTGTAGTCGCTGCACGCCTTCCAGAACGGCTCCCAGTATTCGTTGTGGATGCTTGGCTGACCGATATTCGACGGGTTGTCGGAGAAGGACACGGCATGGACGCCGAGGTCGCTCATCCGTTTCATCTCGGCGAGTGTTTCGCCCATGTCCCAGCTCGGGATCAGGCACATCGGGATAAACCGGCCAGGGGCCGAGGCGCACCATTCCTGCACGTGCCAGTCGTTCCACGCGCGTACGGCGAGCAGGGCTTCGTCGGGCGCGTTCTTCGCAGCCGCGACAAACACACCGCCTGCGAAGGAGGGCATGGTCGGGAAATTGAGCGAACCCAATACACCGTTGGCGTTCATGTCATCGACGCGCGCCTTGGCGTCGAAACAACCGGGGCGAAGCTGCGAAAAACGGGTCGGTTCCATCCCATATTCGGCGCGCGGCCGGCCGACGACGGCATTCAGGCCGATGGTCGGGTAAATCGTATCATTCCAGCTCCAGACATCCTGGCCGTTCTTGTCGATGATCTTGGGGGCCCGGTCTTTCTTGTCGGCGGGGTAGTGACGGACGAACGCCTCGGGCGGTTCGACGGCGTGGTCGTCCACGCTGACAATGACCATGTCGTTCATGTCCATCAGATATCTCCTCCATCGACCGCCGGACGCCTGAATGGTCGACTCGATCAGTCTGCCCGACAAAAACTTGACGGACCGTCAGTTTATTTTGTGATGGGTAAATTGCAAGCGCCAATATGGCTATCTCTCACGCCGAGTGGACGATATTTCCCGCGATCAGCGTGAGGGCAACCGGCGCACACTTGCCCTCGCCCAGCAGACACAAATCGGCCGGCATGCCCGCGCGAAGGGACTTTCGGTGTGACAGGCTTCGCGCCAAGCCCCAAGGTCCGTAGAGCGCAAACGCATCCGTCGCGCCCAGGGCTTCGCCTGTACCGATCACCGCGCCTGCTCGAGTCCGGCGATCCTGCGCAGCCCGAACGCCGATCCACGGATCGATGTCGCCATAAGGTGCGTCCGATCCTGCGGCGAGCGCGACACCGCAGTTCCTGAGCGATGCCAGACGGTAGAGGTTGGACAGGTCTTCGGGCTCGACGTCGCCCAGATAGCGGTCGCCGCGTTCGAAGATGAAACCGGGCTGGGTCACGACGGTCAGTCCGCGTGTGACGATGTCGTCGATCAGACTTTCGGGAATGACGCTGCCGTGCTCGATCCGGTCGCCGGGCCGCGCGCCGCCCGTCGCGTCGAGCGCCGCAAGATAGAAGACCAGCTCGCCCGCCGTGACGCAGTGCGCCGCAACCGCGCGGTTTTGCGCCCGGGCAATCCGGATACGGGCAGCGACGTCGTCGATATCGGGCAGGTTGTGCTCGTCGTACAGGAGCTTGAGCGGCCCGCGCGCATAGACAAGCGAGTCTGGCAGGTATTCGCGCCCCATCAGAGTCAGGGACTGGCGCAAATCGCCGCGCTCGATCGCCTCGGTGAACAGCAACGCTTCGGAAGGGCCGTTGTCCGCCCCCGCATCGTTAACCGCGGTAATACCGCCGGCCGCGAGACGAGTACTCAGCGCCGCGAGCGACGGTGGCGGATCGTCGAGGCGCGTCCTGAGCCATGCGTCGCCCCGCCAGATGCGTCCGGTCGGTCCGCCGTCGACGTCACACTCGACGCAATCAGGGTAAGGCGGGGGGCCGATCCGGCGCACTGCTGCCGAATTGAGCATCCACAGCGCGCCGGTGCGGTCCTGGATGCGGACGGGTCGGCGTCCGTCCCAGGCGTCGATCTTGCCCTTGTCGAGGAGCCCCGCGATGCGTTCGTCATAGCCGATGGCGCGCACCCATCCGTCCGAAGGATCGGCCCTGATGCGCTTCGCAACATCGCTTGCGGTTGCGGCACCGGCGAGATCGACCGAACGCATCCGTGCTGCCGTCGCGAACAGATGGATGTGATGATCGACAAGGCCCGGAATGATCCTTCGTCCCCGCCCGTCGAGTTCCTCGCCACGAACGGGGAGGCGGAAACCGATAGCATCGACGATGCCCCCGTGGATCGATATATCGACGATCTCTCCGCTCATCAGTCTGACGTCGCGAATGATGAGCGGGCGTCCGGCAATCATAGCCGGGCCGCAAATGCTGCGGCTGTCGGAGCCAGCGACACCTTAATCAACCCCCGCTCGTCTGCTGCCAGGGCTTGCAGCACCCTTGTTGCCGCCTCGATGCCGGTCAGCGGATCGGCGAGCGCGTCGCCGAGAAAATGAGGCCGACCATCAGTCCAGCCCACCAGCCCGCCAGCCGCGCCGCAATCGTCGCCGAAGCCGACGCGCATGGCGACATCGCCGGTCCACCCGTGCGCGGTGATGGCGACCCAGATGAGATCGGGATTGGCTGCAAAGAGCGCTTTGGGCGTGAGGCCAAGTCGCGCGAGGGCGTGGGGGCGCCCGCTGGTGATCAGAATGTCGGCGTCCGCGAACAGCGCCTTTGCGGCCTCGCTCGATAGGTCCATGGAAAGCTGAAGCTTGCCGCCATTGAGACGCGGATCTGCGCCAGTCGGATCGCGCCGCGCAGGGCTTTCGATCTTGGTGACAGCGATACCGGTTTCGGCGAGCAAGGCGCCGCAATAGGGTCCAGCCCAAAGCGCCGACAGGTCGACCGCCTTTAAGGTCGTTCGTCGCGGCTGCGATGACTTTGTCAGCACAGACGGTCCGTCTTCCACCAAGCTCTCGCCGACGATTGCTACCGGCATGTGGAGCATGATCGCGCGGTCGAGAAGAGCGGCGCAAGTGCGCGAGAGGGCACTGTCGATCGTCGCTTGCCATGGGTCCAGCGCGACCGAATTCTCGAACCATGCCGGGACAGCGTTCCGGTCCTCGCAGCGCGCCAGATTGACCGCGATCCAGCCGTCGCTGGCCTCGACGAGGCGACACTGGCGATTGGGCGACCAGAGGCCGGGCGGTGAAAGCGGTTGCAGCGTGGTACGCGTCAGTGCCGAGACGGGATCAAAGTCGAGGCGGACACCGGATTCGGCGGCGGCTTTCTGAAGTCGTGCTCCTGCGTCCGCTACCGCGTCGACCAGCGCACTCACGGCGATGACTCGATCGCGTGGATAAGCCCCCAGTCGAGAGCTTCCGACGCCCGCAACCGTGCACCCGTCAACACCAGCCAGCAGGTCCGGTGGCGGCCGATCGCCCGGCCAACGCTCACAGAGCCCCCTGCTCCGGGTATCAAGCCCATCCGCAGTTCGGGGAGCTGGAACCATGCATCGGGGGTCGCGGTCCGGCGGTGCGCGGCAGCCGCAATCTCGAGCCCCGAGCCGATGCACGCACCTCGGATTTGCACATCGATGCGATCGTCGAGTGCAAAGATGGCGCGCGCGCAGCTATGCAGCGTCCGCGCCGCATGCGCCTCGGCAAGATTCTTTGCCGTCCCGAACTCGGTCAGGTCGCCGCCGGTCGAGAAGCATTTGCCCATGGCGCGTAGGCTCACCGTCGGTCGTGTCGGATCATCGAGGACATTGGCAAGCGCGGCATAGAGTTCGTCGCGCATCGCTGCGGTCATGGCGTTGCGCGCATCGGATGAGGCGAGGGTGAGCGTCACCCGATCTTCGGCTCGGTCGGTATGGATCAGCGTCTTGGCACCCGACGGCGCGGCGGCTTCCGCAACGAAGCGTCGCGCCAGCCAAGCGCGAAACTCATCGCCGCCCAACATCGTTGAATAGGCAAGCGATTCGGCGATCAGGCCGTCGCCAACCGGCAGGTGTTCGGTAAGCCGCAGGATCTGTCCAAGGATCGTTGAGGCGAAGGGGGCGTCGCGCGCGCTGGCTTCGATCTTCGCAAGAATGCGCGCCAGTCGGGCCAGCCTGACTGGGACCCAGGGCGAGCGTGCATCCGCTCTCGTCGTCAAAAGCAGATCGAACCACGCCGGATCTATGTCGGGCAAATTGCCGTCGCGATCAACGCCAATAATGAGCGCTTGCACCGGTGCAGCCGACGGCCGGAACGTGTCCGCGGCGACAATTCGCACCGGATAATCGCCCAACGCGGAAAAGCGGTCGGCATCGATATAATCGGGAATGAATACGTCGGGGCGGGGCACCGGGACCGACTAGACCGGTTGTTCGGCGCTCGCCAGTTCGGCCTTGAGCACGCGGCGCAGCAACTTGCCGGTTTCATTGTACGGAAGTTCGTCGCGGAAGAACCAGACTTCGGGCGTTTTCGTCGAGCGCAGCAGGGCGCGCACATGTGCCGCGAGCGCGGTGCAGTCGGCTTCGCCGGTGTCGGTGACGATGACGGCAGCGACCTTCTCGCCCCACTGGTTGCACGGCACCCCGAGCACCGCGACATCGCGCACGTCGGGATGACCGCGCAGCGCGTCCTCGATCTCGCCGGGGGAAATGTTTTCACCGCCGCGCACGATCACGTCATCGAGGCGTCCCTCGACGAACAGATAACCGTCGGAGTCGATCCAGCCCGCGTCGTTGGTCGCGAACCAGCCGTCGTCCCCGATCGCCTTTTTGTGGAGATACTCGCCCGACACCTGGTCGCCGCGAACATGGATTTCGCCGCGTACTTCAGCCGGGCAGACGCTGCCGTCTTCGCCGCGGATTTCGAGTTCGAGCGCGGGCAGGGGACGCCCGACCGAGCCAAGTCGGCGGCGGACTACAGGATCGTCCGAGGCAATAGCCGTCCGGTGATCGTCGGCGCTAAGCAACGCGACCGTCGAACTGGTTTCGGTCAGGCCATAGGCATTCACGAAATCGACCTGTGGTAACATCTTGAGCGCACGGGCAATGACCGGTTCGGGCATCCGACCCCCGCCGTAGGACAGTGCGCGCAGCATTGGCAACGTCTCGCCGGTCGCACCCATGACGTCGAGGACGCGGTCGAGCATCGTCGGCACGACCATGGCGTGGGTGACGGCATTTGCTGCGGCGGCAGCAACCCAGTCCTCGGCAGTAAAAGCCGGCAGATAGACGATCCGCCGCCCGCCATAGACCGACGTTAAGATCGCCGAGATTCCGGCAATATGGTAAGGTGGTACGCTGATTAGCGCAGCCTCATGGCTGTCGCAGCTTAGGAATTCGACAGTGGACATGACGTAGGAAGTCAAGTTGCTATGGCGCAGCACGGCAGCCTTGGGTTCGCCGGTCGTCCCGCTCGTGAACAAAAGCACGGCGATATCATTGTCGGTCTCTGGCAGGTCGTCGGTATCGGCAACATCGCTGGTCGCGAAGCGCGCCTCGAAACTGCTGCGCAGCATGATCCCGATGCCTTCGATCCCCTCGATCCGCGCGGCCATGTCGTCATCGACCACGACAGCCGCGGGGGCAGTGCGCGCCACCAACTTGCGCAGATCGGCGTCCGACAGCCGGTAGTTGAGCGGCACGAACGGGAGCCCTGCATAGCCGCTGGCGAAGAACAGCACTGGCAACGTCGAGCCGTTCAGACCGACGAACACCGCATTCGTGACACTGCTTTCGGCAAGCCAATGCGCAGCTGCGCGTGCCTGCTTACGTAGCGCCTTAAAGTCGAGGCCCTCGTCAAACCTGCCGACTGCAATCCGGTCGCCACAGGCATCGGCGGCGATGTCGAGGAGCAGCGTCGTCTGCATTGTCAGTCTGAAGCGGGAAGCGGTTTGGCTTCCTTGAGTGCCAGCGGCCGACCGTCATAGGCCAGCGATCCCGTGCCAGCCTTGGCCCCCAGAACTTCGATGCCGCTCTCATCGTCGGTATAGCGCTTGCCGATCAACACGCCCTTGGCGTGATCGGGATGCACGTCGCCCAGCGTCGAAGCAGTCGATGCCTGCGGCAACACCGCAACTCCGCCGCACTGGAGCTCGCCTGCAGTTTTCGGTGGACGCACGACCACGAGCTCGGCGGCGCAGACAGCGCTTTTCCAGCGCGATCCAGGTTTGATTTCCATCAGGCAATCGCTCCTTTGGACTTGAGGGCTTCGATCCTATCCCAATCGACACCCAGTTCCATCAGGAACAATTCGGTGTGCTCGGATGCCTCGGGCGCGCGGGTGTTGGTCACTGGCTCGCGGTTGAACTGCACCGGATTGGCAACGAGCCGGATCGGCGCACCGCCATCGGCGGACTCGACTTCGAAAATCAGGTCGTTGGCGAGCACTTGTTCGTCGCTGCCAATGTCGGCTGGCGACTGATATGCCGCCCATTGACCGCGCATCGATTTCAGATGCTGCGACCAATATACGAAGGGACGCTCTGCAATTGCCGCGCGCACCAGATCGTAAGCGGCGTGCGAATTTTCCATCAGCTTTTCGACAGTTGCGAAGCGCTCTTCGGTCGCACAAGCCGCAAGGCCTAAGTGCGTGAAGGTGTCAGCGATGAGCGGTCCCGGCGACAGAACGGTCAGGTTGATAAACCCGCCGTCCGACGTCCTGAACACGCCCATGAACGGATTGCTGCCGACCGAGGCGGTGCCGGGCATTGCATTGGCAAAGGGATTGGTGCCCAGTTCCATGCACACGTCAATGCTGCAGGCGGTCGCCCAGATGCCGGATGACAGCAGCGAAACATCAACCTCGGTTGCCTCGCCGGTCCTCTCGCGGTGAAACAACGCGGCCGCTATACCACCGGCAATGTTCATGCCCCCAATCGTGTCGCCATATGCGGGACCAGGTTGGAGCAGCGGGCCATCGAGTTCCTTGGGTGTAACCAGCAATGACGATCCGCCACGTGCCCAATAAGCGGTGGAATCGAATCCACCCTTTTCGCGCTCGGGTCCCTTGTCGCCATAGGCGGAGCCTCGTACGTAAATGATGTCGGGGTTTGCGGCGCGAATATGCTCCAGATCGATCTTCAGCTTCTGGCGCTGCGCGGGCAAATAATTGGTCAGGAATATGTCGCAGGTTTTGGCGATTTCGTAGATGAGTTCCTGCCCCTCGGGGGTCGACACGTCGATCCCGACGCTGCGCTTGCCGCGATTGGGATGCTGCATCAACGCGTTGCGACGCTGATCGACCGCGAAGCGCTGCAATTCCTTGATTCCCCGCTGCGCGTCGCCCCGTACCGGATGCTCGATCTTGATGACATCGGCACCCCAGTCGGTCAGGACGGCGCCGGCCGCGGGCACAAAAGTGAACTGGGCCACCTCGAGCATGCGAACACCTTTCATGACCTGTGTCATGCCGCGTGGAACCCGATCGTCTTGATGTACGTGAACTCGTTCAACCCATCCTCCCCATATTCGCGGCCATAGCCCGATCGCTTTATTCCGCCGAACGGGGCGTAGCTCGACATCCGGCCCGACCCACCATTGATCGACACCCCCCCGGTTCGCATCTGCAGCGCCATTTCGTAAGCATGCCCGGCATTGGCCGAATAAATGCCGCCCGACAGGCCGAAATCGCTGTCGTTCGCCATGGCAACGGCTTCTTCATCGGTCTCGAAACCGATCACGACCCCGATCGGCCCGAAGACCTCCTCCTGGGCAATGCGGCTCGAGTTGCTCACATCACTGAACAGCGTCGGCTCGTAGAAGAAACCCTTGTCGAGGCCCGACGGGCGCTTGCCACCTGTGACAAGGGTCGCTCCTTGCGACATCGCAATCTCGACATAGCTTTCGGTCCGCGTGCGCGCGATGTCCCGGATCAGCGGTCCATAGTTGACGCCGGGATCGATCGGGTTGCCGATTTTTACATGACCGAGCATCGCTTTGAGGTTTTCAACATAGGCGTCTTTGACCGAATTGTGGACGAGGTGCCGGGTAAGCAGCGCGCAGCCTTGTCCGCAATGGATGGTGAATCCGTTCATCCCGGCCATCGCGGCTTCTTGGATATTCGCGTCGGCGCGCACAATCAGCGCCGATTTGCCGCCGAGCTCCATCAGGCAGCGCTTGAGCGTCGGGGCGGCCTGCGCCTGGATCATTGAGCCGACCTTGTCTGACCCTGTAAAGCTGATCAGATCGACGCGCTTGTCGGTGGTCAGCAACGTTCCTGCCGCAACATCGCCGGTGACGATGTTAAGCACGCCCTTCTGCAGCCCGACCTCGTCGGCGATCTCGCCCAAGATCAGCGCTTCGATTGGCGTGTAAGGCGAGGGCTTGAGGACGACGGTGCAGCCCACCGCCATAGCCGGCACGATCTTGCCGATGTTGAGGAAGAACGGGAAATTGTACGGCGTGATCGCTGCAACCACACCCATCGGCTCGCGCGAAATAACGCCCCCGCCAAGCGTGATCGTGCCTTGTGCATTCGGCGTCGTCTCGACTGGCAACGGTGTCACCGCCGGACGGGCTGAAATTTCCACCATATGTCGCGCGTGCTGCATCGGGATTCCGTATTGCAGATAGGTTGCGAGCATCTGCGTCGCGCCGGCCTCGGCGACGATCAGCGCAATCATCTCGGCTTTGCGGCGCTCGATGGCGTCGAGGAATTCTGTCAGCTTGGCGATGCGCGCCGATTGGGGAAGGCGCGGCCATGAGCCCGTGTCGAACGCATCGCGCGCAGCCTGGATCGCGGCTTCGACAAGCGCCGCGCTGCCGACGGGGGCCATCTGGATCAGTGATTCGTCCGCCGGGTTGATGACGGCCTCATGATCGTCGGCGCGCACCCAGCTGCCGTCAATGTACAGCGAGTCGGGATTTTTCAAATAGCCCATGCCGGTCTTCCTCTCGCCGTGCCGTACTTATAATTGACGGTTCATCACTTTCTATGCACGAACGGCGAAAGCGTCAACCGGTTCTCACTGTTCGAGTGCAAGCGTATTGCAAATCTTATCGGCATCATTGGGCGGGAGCAGAGAATAGCCGCTATCGGATGCTGGCACGAAGCGGAGTGAGCTCGTCGTCCTCTTGCTATTCGCGCGCCAACAGGAAGCAGCCCGCGAGCGGTCCGCCTGCCGTCGTCAAGACCGCGACTTTTGGATCACCGTTCACTTGGCGCGCGCCGCCCAAGCCCCAAAGTTGCGTGCAGGCCTCATGAACCTGCCCATAAGCGTGCATTCGCCCTGCCGAGAGCGCACCGCCGTTGGTATTGATCGGAAATTCGCCGTCGAGTGCGATCCGCGTGCCGCCCTCGATGAAGTGCTTGGCTTCGTACAAGCCGCAGACGCCAAGGTTCTCGAGCCAGTTGATCGTGTGGTAGCTGAACCCGTCGTAGAGTTCAGCGACGTCGATATTCTTGACCGTCAGGTCGGTGCGATTCCACATCATACCTGCCACGTGAGGCTGGGCCTGCGTTGCGAGTGCGTCGAGCTGCACCCAGTTGTTGCGATATCGCATCGAGCTGCCGACCGCTTCGATCCAGGTTAGCGGGTTGGGGCCGTCCTTGGCCGCATCGCGGTGTGACAGGACGATCGCGGTCGATCCATCGATTGGCACGTCACAGTCGAACAATCGCAGCGGGGTCGCGATGACCGGCGCGGCCATGTAATCGTCGAGCGTGATCGGCGTGCGATAGACTGCTGCCGGATTGAGTGCAGCGTTGCGCCGCCCGTTGATTGCGATCTGTGCGACCTGTTCCGGCCGGATCCCCGATTTTTGGACATAGAGATTGAAGAACAGCGCCTGCTGCAGGGCGGCTGCATAGGTATGGTAGGGCGCATACCAGTTGAAGATGCCGTAGACCCGCTCGCCGGGCGTATTGAGCGCGTTGGCGAACCCCGTCTTGCGCGCGGTCGCTTCGTACATCGTGCGGTAGATCAGGACGTGACGCGCAAGGCCCGCCGAAATCGCGCCAATGGCATTGAACAGCGCGCCGAACTGGCCCGAGGTTTCGGATGCGTTCGAATACCAATCGAGCTTCAGCCGCAGCGCATCTTGGATGACGGGGATGGATACCGGCGCAAACCCGTTCGCCTCGCCGCTCCCGCCTGGCCAGCAGGCGATGCCGTCGATGTCGGATCGTTTGAGGCCGGCATTGTCAATCGCCTGCAAAACAGCATCGATCGTCAGTCCGAGCGCCGACTTGTCGCCAGCGCGCGAAATCATCGACTGTCCGATGCCGCTGATCGCGGTCTGCTTTTCGGGATACGCGGTCATCTGCCGTCAGTCGGCTCGAACAGCGGAATCCACAGGTCGTCGGCCTGTTCGAAATAGACCTTCACCGGCATATCGAATGTCACGGCGTCGGGGTCGCAGCCCGTGATGTTGGTCACCAGTCGCACATCGGCCTGCTCGGTGATCCGCACGAGCGCGAGGACATAGCGCTCGGGTAGGCCAGGCATCCAACGCTTGTGGTTGACGGTAAAGGTTTCGACGAACCCCTCGCCAGATACCGGCTGGAAGTGGGTCGTGCGGCTTTCGCACTGCGGGCAGAAGCCGGTGGGCGGGTGAATGTAATAGCTGCAGGCGTCGCACTGTTGGATAAGCAGCTTGCCTTCCGCACCGCCGGTCCAGAACGGGCGGCTGTCCGCAGTGACCGCAGGCAGGGGGCGGGCAATCGTCAAGCCAGAGTTTCGGAGATTGCGCGTCCTTTGGGAAGTAACAGCGCGCTCAGTGTCGCGAAAACGCTGATCGCGATGACATATGCCAGGGTGAGCTGGAAGGCTCTCTCGGTCGGAAACTGTGCCTTGCTCGCCGCATCGCGGACGACATCGGACGCCAGAAATGTCGTCACAACCATCGCGCCGACGCCCATGAACAATCCTCGCACGACAGTCAGCATGCCCGAGACCTCGCTGGTCCGGTCGGGCGGCACGGCTTCTGCAAGGATCGTCGGGCCAACCGCGAACAGCATCGTGGTACCGAACGAAATCACGCAGAGCACCACGATCACAGTGGCAACGCTGTCGTGAAAGAAATACACGATTATCCAGCCCAAGGTCGACAGCAGACCGCCTGCCAGCATGGCGGCGCGCCCTCCGCCGCGTCCTGTCAGCCAACCGCTCAAGGGACCTGCAAAAGTTGAGAAAATGTTCGACGGCAACTTGCTTAGCCCGGCGACCAAGGCCGATACGCCAAGGCCTACGCCAGTCCAGGTCGGTGCCTGGAGCAGGATCGAAAAGATCAGCGTGATCTGGAGCGAACTGAGCGCAACCAGTGCGGTGACGATATTGGCAACCAGCACGTTCCGGTTACGGAATTGCCGGACGTCAAGCAGCGGGTTGGCAATCCGCAAGCTGCGCCACCACCAAAAGGCGACCAGCGCCACACCGAGGCCGAGACTGAACAGCCCGACACGGTCTAGCAATCCCCGTCGCGCGATCGTGCTGACGTAGTAGAGCAGTAGCATGATGCCGGGTGCGAACAGCAGCGCCGATATCCAGTCGATCGAGCCCTTGGTCGGCAAACGTGGCGATTTCGGGACAAGAGCGGCAACCGCAATCCATGCGCTCGCGCAAAACCCGACGCTCGCGATGAACACGCCTTGCCAGCTATAGGTGTCGGCGATCCAGCCGCCGAGGATCAGACCCGCCGCAGTGCCCACCGATGCCCCCGAAATCATCAAGCCGATTCCCATCGGCAGATGGGCCCGGGGAATATTCTCGCGGACCAGTCCGATGCACAGGGCGAGGATCGCGCCGGTGGAACCCTGCATGATCCGTCCAATCATCAGCCAGGTGAAATTCGGCGCGACCGCGCTGACCATCGATCCCGCGACGCCGATCGCCAACACGATGGCGAGCACCCGCTTGCGCCCGAAAATATCGCCCAGCCGCCCGACCAGGGCGGATGCCGCTGCGCCGACAATGAGATAGGACGTTACCAGCCACCCGACGAGCGCCGGGTCGCCGAAATCCTGGATCAGATATTTCATTGCCGCGATGATCATCGCCGATTCGAACGAGCCGGTAATCTCAGCGATGAATAGCGCGAAGATCAGCCCCGCAAACGGCCTCAGCGCACGCCAGTCGGTCTTGGCGACCGGCGTGATCGCCGCGCCACTCATGCCCGGTGCAACAACATTGCCCCGGCAAGCGGGCCACCACCCATCCCGACGACGGCGGTTGCGGCCTCCTCGACCTGGCGACCGCCGCCTTCACCCCAGAGTTGGGTACACGCCTCGTGCAGATGGCCGAAGCCGTGCAAACGCCCCGCCGACAGTTGGCCGCCGCCGGTGTTGGTCGGCAGGCTCCCGGTCAGTGCAGTGTGGCCGGCGGCGATGAAAGCCTCTCCTTCGCCGCGCGCGCAGAAGCCCAGTCCCTCAAGCCACATCGGCACGAACACGCTGAACCCGTCATAAACCGCGGCGACATCGACGTGCTTTGGCTTGAAATCGGTCCGCGTCCACAAATCTCTGCCGGCATCGAACGATGCCATTTGCGTCAGGTCGGTGCGCTGGTCCCAGCTGTCGCGACCGAGCGCGGCGCTCATGGCCGCCACCGAGATCGGGGGCTTGCGACAATCCTTTGCGGCGTTGGCGGCAGACACGATCACCACGCAAGCCCCGTCGATGGGAATGTCGCAATCGAGCATGCCGAGCGGCTCGGCAATCATGCGCGATGCGAGATAGTCGTCCATCGTCATCGGCTTACCGTGGAACACCGCGCGCGGGTTATGCTGTGCATTGGCGCGCTGCAGCACGCACTGCACGCCGAGTTGGTCGCGCGTCGCGCCGAACTCGTACATCCGCCGTTGCGCAAACTGCGCGGCCCAGGTTGAGGCCGACAGCGCGCCCATTGGCACCAACCACTGCAGCCAGCCACCGACTCGCCCGCCGGTGCCGGTTGGGACGCTGGCTCTACGTCCCGCCGATTGCGAGGATGATTCAGTGAGGGCGCGAAAACATAGCACGTGACGCGCCTGACCGGTGCTAACAGCCATAGCCGCGATCATGATCGGCGACATTTGTGCCGGCCCCTCAGCGCTTGACGAATGCCAATGCGTCTTAAGCCCCAATGCCTCTCGCACTTCAGTACAGCCGAGCGGTGACATGCCCGGCGAATTATCGTGCTTGCCAGGATAGGTGGTGATGCCGTCGATGTCGTCGCGGGTCAGCCCGGCATCGGCGATTGCCTCGAGCGCCGCGTCGGCGAGGAGATCAATGCAGGGCCGCCCGGTGTTGCGGCCAAGGGCGGACATGCCGATTCCGGTGATTGCAGCCTTGAGCACAGCCTCTCCCGCTAGTTGCTTTATCGCTTGTTCCAGTTATTAGTAACGAACCGTCAGTTTTTGGGAAGCGCAATCGACATGGGACTGCCTCTGCCCGAACTCACGCCGGAAAACACGGCGTTCTGGACCGGTGGCGAAGTCGGCGAGTTGCGGGTCATGGCGTGCCGCAAGTGCGATCACCGCATCCATCCGCCGCAGCTCATCTGCCCGAAATGCCTATCACGCGATGTCGCCCCAGTCGTAGCAAGCGGCACGGGCACGATCTACAGCTTCACGATTAACCATCAGCCATGGCTACCCGATCTACAGGTGCCCTATGCACTCGGCGTGATCGACCTCGACGAGCAGCCGGGGGTACGGCTGACGGCGCGGGTGGATGCTGTCGACCTCGGGAAAGTTGCAATCGGGAGGGCGGTCACTGTCGCCTTCGAGGCGCGCGACGATGTGTTCGTCCCGTTCTTCCGGCTCGATTAGGCGACTTTCGGCAAGCCATTCGTCAGCGAACGCCGCGAATCCGGGGGGTGAGCAGTCGCAGTTGCGACATCGGTCGCGCCGGAATCAGTGAGCGATGTTGCGACCTTCGCCTTTGTTCCGTTTCTGACGATCAATTCCTCGCGTCTCATTTATGGACCGAGCGATGTGGGCCCCAGAGAGCCCGTCAAGAGCATTTTCGCGACCACCTTCTTGTTCGACGAAAGCTTGTCCAAAGTCTGAGTACCGTCGCCGATTCGAACATCGCCGACAGGAAGCCGCCTGGCACAGTTCCTAACGGTTGCAGAATGTCGACATTGCGTCATACCTGATAAACCGCGAACTGATTTGTCTGTATCGCCGTACGATCTCGCGCCCGAGCAAGCGGGAAGCCGATGGCAAATCCGCTCCCCATCCTGATCGTTGATCCAGGCTCCCCGACTCCGGCAGGAGCGCCGACGCGAGCGGCCCGAACTTGAATCAGATCGGCGTTTACGTCGCGCGGCAACGACACGATTGCCAACAGCGCCTTGGCCATCGATTCCGGGGTCGCCGGTTCGCCGGAACGGGCGGCATGACCAGTTTCAACGATTTTCTTGTAGAAGGCCTGCATCGCCTCGGCATCCCAAGCCGCGCTGCCGGTGCTTCCTGCCACAGAACCCGAACGCAGCACCGAAAAGCGTACGCCGTCGGCTTTGAGCTCATCGCGCAGACCCATCGAGAGCGTTTCGACAGCCGCCTTGGTCGCGGCATAGACGGTCAGCATCGGGAACGGATCGATCACCGACTCACTCGAGATTGACACGACCTGGCCCTGAGTCGCGCGCAAATGCGGGATCGCGGCGCGGATCAGCCAGATTGTTCCAGTCAGGTTGATGCCGATGTGCTGCTCGATTTCTGCGTCGCTTGCGGTCTCGAGCATGAAGGGGCGGAAGACGGCCGCGTTGTTAACCAGCAGGTCAATGCGTCCCGACCATTCGCCGACTTTGGCGACCGCATTGACGACCTGCGCCGCGTTGGCCACGTCGCAGCCGATGGTAGTCACGCGCGTACCGAATTCATTTTCGAGCGACCGCAACTCGTCGGACGGTCGTGCCAGCGCAGCGACATTCCAGCCGGCTGCAACCAGCGCAGCGACGAAATGTCGGCCCATGCCCTTAGAAGCACCGGTTACAATGGCTGTCTTGTCGGACTTGGTCATTGCTGCAGGTCCCCTTTTACCCGACCTGTCCAATCGTTGACGCTATGTCAATTATCGGCGCATGGTTGAGGCAGGATCAAAATATTTCTAGGCATTTACGGCGTGGTTAAGGGGCAATCGTTGAACGAGATGGTCTACATCGGACGCGACAACGTGGTTGAGCGGCTAATCAATCAGAACGGTCAGCGGATTGGTGCCAAGGGACAGCGTACGCGCCAGCGGCTTGTCGAGGTGACGATCGAACTGCTTGAAACGCATGGGCTGCGCGATCTGACCGTGGCCGAAGTTGCGCGGGTCGCGCAGACCTCGCCGGCGACGTTCTATGTCTATTTCGATGGCGTGCCCGATGTCGTGCTGGCCGCGCTCGAAACTGCTAGCCAGACTTCGCCTAAAATGCTCGACCTGATAGCGCAGGACTGGGTCGGGCATGATGGTCTGGCCAAGGCCCGCGAGTTCGTCGGGCTTTACTGCGACTTATGGTCAGCCAATGGCACGGTGTTCCGCGTTCGTAATCTGGCAGCGGAGGAGGGCGATCCCCGCTTCATGGAGGCGCGTCGCGACGCCGTGCGCCCGTTGCTGGCGCTTCTCGGCAGGCGCGTCGATGCAGCCAAGGCCGCCGGTCGCGTTGCAGCGGCGCTCGACGGACCGGCCAATGCAGCGGCGATCCTAATCCTGCTGGAGCGGCTTGCGGCGGTGGTTCCGTTGATGACGGGAGAGGGTCCCTCTCATGAGCTGATCAAGGACGCGGCGGCCGACATGGTCGCGCACGCGCTGGGGGCGATCTAGCCCGCCATTGCCGCACCGATCAACGCCGGCAGGTCGATAAGTCCAGTGTTGACGCCACCTGTAAACGCGCCATCGACTGGCAGGCAGACGCCGCTGATGAAGCCCGCCGCTGGGCAGTTGAGAAAAATCAGCGGCCACGCCTGTTCGGCGGCCGTCGACTGTCGGCCCGAGGGCAGCGCGAAGATGTCGAGTATTTTCTGCCCGGCAACGATCTCGAAGTCCTTCATCATCGGGGTCGCAGTCGGGCTAGGCAGCGTCGCGTTAATGCGGATTCCGCGCTTGATCAGGTCGACGCCGCGTTGCTGCGTCCAAACAACGAGGGCTTCTTTCGAAAATCCGTAGCCGTCCTTGACGTCGTCGGGATGCGAAGCCGCCCATTCGAGGGCCTGCGCTGGATCTTCTAGGCCGACAAATTGCTTAAGCAGCGGTAGCCGCGCTTGATAGCTCATGGCAGCGTTCGACGATACTGTGACGATTGCGCCACCTTGTCGGATCCGTGGAATCCACTGGTTCGTCCAGTGCCGGATACCGATGAAATTCACGCGTACCACGTCGAGCGCCGGAAATGTCTGCGGTAGCCCTGCGCAGTTGAACACAGCGTCGACTTCGCCACCGATGGCGGCCGCGGCCGTTTCAATAGCAGCCGTATTCTTCAGGTCGACTTGCGAGAACGACGCGAGATCGACGGGGGACGGCTTGATATCGATGCCGTGAACCTCGGCGCCCAAGCGCACCAGTTCGCGCGCACAAGCTTCGCCCATGCCCGAAAAACATCCCGCGATAACCACACGTTTGCCGCGATACGACCAGACATCTTCCATAGCGCTCATCCCTTTGGGCAAACCGGCCGTTCGGCCCGAAACTTTCATTTGCTATGCTTAGTAGACCTAGTTATACAAGTCACCTGAAATAAGCCGACAATGGCATGATGGAGGGGATTTCGAATGGCTCACCGTACGGTTTTCGGGCAACGCGCCTATGCGCTGATTGGCGTTTCTGCGCTCGCCATAGGGGTCGCGGCAGTGCCCGGAAAGGCGCTGGCCCAGACCGCGGCAGCGCCTGCGGCAGCCGACATGGGGCTCGACACGATCGTCGTCACCGCGCGCAAGGTGAGTGAGAATCTTCAGGATGTCCCCGTCGCCGTGACGGTCCTGAGCGGTGCCGATCTTCAGGCTCGCAACATCGAACGCATCGAAAATATTGCAGCCTTTACCCCAGGTCTATCGATCCGTCAGGCGCAGTCGAGCCCCTCTGCAATTAACATTACGCTACGCGGCCAGGTTCAAAGCGATATTCTTGCTACCCTCGACCCTTCGGTTGGGACCTATGTCGACGGAGTCTATTGGGCACGCGCTTACGGCCTCAACGGCGGATTTCTCGATGTAAGTTCTGTCCAGGCGCTAAAAGGGCCCCAGGGTACGCTGTTCGGTCGCAACACAACGGGTGGAGCGCTGCTAATCAACTCAAACGACCCCGAACTGGGCCATTATGGCGGAAGTATTTCGGTCGGTTACGGGCGGTTCAATGAATTCGAAGCGACCGCCGTCTCCAATATAGCGATCGGTGACAAGGTCGCGATCCGGCTGGCCGGTAAACGGACCAGCCGCAATGGCTATACAATTAACTCCGTTCCGGCAGGTGCGGTCACGGCTATTTCGCCTACAATGCCCGTATCAAGAACGCCGTTCGTCGGTACGCCCAATGGCGTCGCCTTCGACAATCGCGATCGTTGGCAGTTCCGCGGCAAGCTTCTGATCCAGCCAACCGACACGCTGAGCCTAATCTTCTCGGGCGAATATTTCGACATGAACGAGGTAACCCCCTCGCGCGAAATCGTGCTCGCAACCAGCACCTATACCGCGGCAAACTCGACCTACAGTACCGCCTCGACGGCCGCCCTGTTCGCCGGCATTCTCAGTGGCGGCCCACCGCCGACGAGTGGTGCCAATGCCGCCGCTTCGACCGCATTGGGTCTCACTACGCTGAATGGGCAGGCAGCTTTTCTGCTCGCCAATCCAAATCTGACTTCCAACAACGAAGTCCCGTTCACGCAAGCACGGACGCATACCTATAATTTCATCGGCGCGCTCGACACCGACTGGGGCCAGATCAAGCTGACGGCGGGTATTCGCGATGTAAGCACATATGCTTCGCTCGATCTGGAGGGTTCGTCATTTCCGATCCACATCACTGAGGGCAACCAATCGCTGAAGCAACAGTCGGGAGAGCTGCAGTTCACGGGCAAGGCCTTCAACAATGCAGTTGATTTTGCGGTCGGCGGGTTCGTCTTCCATGAAAGCGGTTCCGACACATCGATTTCGATCACGGTTCCGGCTCTCAATGGCACGACTTCGCATTTCAGCGGAATCATCAATAATGACAGCATAGGGGCCTATGGTCAGGCCACGTGGCATATCACCGACCGGCTTTCGTTCACGGGAGGCCTGCGCTACTCAGTCGATGACAAGGGCCTTGAGAGCCGAAACAGCAACTATGTCCGCTCAACGGGAGCAACGATCTGCAGCTTGAGGACCGGCACGTTCTTTCTCGGTCGCGAAGTGTTTTCGCCTGCTGATTGTGCCGTCAACCGTCGCGACTCTTTTGCGGGCGTTTCTTATACCGCCGGACTCGACTACAAGATTACGGACGATATCCTGATCTATGCGAAAACCGCCAAGGGCTTTCGCTCGGGCGGGCAGAATTTGCGTGCGCCGAACGCGGGGGCGTTCCTGCCGTTCCAGCCGGAAATCGCTTACTCCTACGAAATCGGCTTCAAGAGCGAGTTCTTCGACCGGCGCGTGCGACTCAACATGGCCGCCTACACGACCGACGTGAACAACATTCAGCGCACGACGCTGATTTCGGTCCCGGCTATTCCGCCATCGACGGTTGCGGGCACAGCGACCATCCTGAGCAATGCCGGCAAGGCGCGGTTCCGCGGTGTCGAAGCCGAGCTAACCGCGCTGATCTTTCCCGGTTTCACGATCAGCGCATCGGGGGCGCTGGTCGATCCCAAATACGTGAGCTTTGCCGATCTGAGCGGGGACCGGTCGTTCGAGCGGTTCACAGGGGTTGCCAAGCAGCAGTTTGCGCTCGGGGCCGATTACAAAGGCAAACTGTCGGATGCGGTTAAAGTCGCTCTTCACGTCGACTACACGTGGCGCAGCAGCATAGCGACGAGCGAATACAATTTCGTCGCCAACCCGCAGAACGCGGCGATTATCGCCGCCACGACAGCTCCGGCTCTGGGCGAAGTCGGTGCGCGTGCCGGCATTACCTTCAACGACAACTATGAGATTGCCGTCTACGGCCGCAACCTCACGAACGACCGTAGCTATGTCCAGAACCTTCTGGTGGCACCGCTGGGCTATATCACGGGCATTCGCAATCAGCCGGCCACCTACGGCTTGACTGCGTCAGTCAAGTTCTGACCGGACTTTCATCGCGATAATCAGGGGAGGAATCGGTGACGGTTCCTCCCTTTTTTTGGGGAAGCGAGTTGACCAGTTCTGCGCCGCCCGCCCGTCACGGTCTTTGATACCATGGCTGGAATATCGTTGGACTTTGCGTGCTGGTTCAGATCTCCGCACTCGGGCTGACGCTCAATTGCTTTTCGCTGTTCCTGCACGCTTGGACCATAGAGTTTGGACTGCCGGTCAGCAGTTTTGCACTCGGCATCACCATCTTCAGCGCCGGGTGCGCGATCGTCGCATCCTTATCGGGCCGAGCAGCGGATCGCTTTCCGGCACGGTGGCTCTTTTCGGCCGGGCTTGTTATGCTCGCCGCGTTCCACCTCCTTGTCAGTTTCGTTGCGACAGGCCGGCAGATCGTCGTGCTCTATGCCGTACTTTTGCCCGTGGCTGTGACCTTTTCCAGCGGAATTCCCTGTCAGACCGTCGTGTCACGGTGGTTCGTCAAGCGGGTCGGACTGGCAATGGGGCTCACCGCATTCGGGCTGGCGCTCGCCGGCGTGCTATTCCCGTCGCTGATTGTCTGGCTGCTCCCCATCTTCGGCTGGCGAACGATCTGGCAGATCTTCGCCGCCACAATATTGCTGATCGTCGTTCCGGTCATCCTGTTCGCGATGCGCGACCGACCGGAGCCGGGCGAAGGAAAGGACTATGTCGGAGCGGAGGTCGCGCGCCCGAGCCTGCCCAGGCTCAGCGTACGCGAAGTCTTTTCGCGCCGCAATTTCTGGGTGGCTGTCGCCGTGCTCGTGCCGATCCAGTGCACATCGATTTCGATGACCGTGAATCTGGCGCCCATCGTGACGAGCTATGGCAACAGCTCCGCTGTCGCAGCAGCCATGATCGGCGTACTGAGCCTCTCCGCGCTTGTCGCCAAGCTCGTCGCCGGTGCAGCTGCCGACCGTCTCGGCAATCGGATACCCATGTTGGTCACGGCATTGCTCTGCGCAAGCGGGCTGGGGGTACTGCTGCTGTCGACCGGCAATCCGACAATGCTCACAGCCGCGTTCGTCATGATCGGCCTTTCGGGCGGCGTATGGACGTTGCTGGCATCTGCGACGGCCGCCGAGTTCGGTCGGGATGGGTTCGGCCGCGCGTTCGGCCTCATCTGCATGTTTCCGCCCGCCGCATCGCTCGCGCCGCCGGTAATCGCAAGACTGCGCGAGGTAACGGGGAATTACGAAGCCGGCCTAACGGGGCTTGCCATAATGGCGTTGGCTGGCGCCGGTGTAGCGTTGTTTCTTAAGGAGCAGCCACCGGAGGGCCACGTCGCGGAGCCTGCGTGAATGGTCGCCGGCCTGGCTATTACCGCGCCGCGATTGAAAGTTTCAGCTGCCTAGGCGTGCCTCCGCGATCAGTATTTCAGCGAGTGAGAAGGGACGTGTGTTCATCCCTTGATGGCCCGAGTCCAAGCGCACGACCCGATCGGCGTTCAGTCGCGCGGCGAAGCGCTCCTGCCAGGCTACCGGAAGGATACCGTCGGCCAGGGCAATGATGTAGGTCGCCGGAATATGGCGCACATCTTCGTAGTGCCAGCTTGTCCAATCGTTACCACACGCTTCCGGCCAGTTATCCTGTCCAAGTTTCGTCGCGAATCCGCGCGCTATTTCTGCGTCCATGTCGTTGCAAAAGGCGGCATGAAACAGGTCTGCAGGCGAGGTGGTCGCTGGATCCAGGGGCCAGCCGACCGTGTTTTTGTCGGTTCCTTGCACGCCACGGCCCATCATCTGCACGAGCGATTGGCCTTGGCCCGGCGCTGCGCAAGCAAAATACGCCAGACGTTCGACGCGATTGGGCCGCGCGGCGGCAAGGCCCGGAAGCAAAGTACCGGCCTGGGAATGGCCGACCAGCAGTGCGTTGCTGACGTCATGCGAGTCCAGTTCGCATGCGAGTTCAGCAAGCACGTCCGGAACGCTCATGGCCGTCGTGTCCCGCCCTCGCTTCTCGCCGCAGCCTGGTACGTCCAGCGTCACAATACGAACGGGGACGTCCCCGGCCTCCAAACGGATCGCGGCGATGGTTTCAGCCCAAACCCAGCTGCCTTGCGCGCCCCCGTGAAGCAAAACGATTTCTCTAGGCATATCATCTCCGTTCCGAGGTTTTCGCTACAAAAACGGGCACCTAAGCCCAGAAGTCCCGCACTTTTTCCGCAATCATAGCGCCTTGTCTCCGCGCCGCTAGCGCTGTTGGCGCGCGGATCGCCGGGTCGAGCGGATTGCTGCCGATCGCCGCGCGCGCTTCGGTATTGGGTTCGATGACGAGGACTCTGCTGCCGGCCGCTTCCAGCGCCGCAACCTGATCTGCGAGGCGAAATCCGTGCGGCATCGGCGTGACGCTGCCCATGGGCGACATGACGACGACGCGGGCCGCACCCGCGGCAAGATGGGCATTGTCGACTGAATAGACCCCGCCGTCCATATAAGAGCGCCCGTCAATCTCGACGACCGGCCATATGCCGGGCACCGCGCAGCTTGCCGCAACCGCATCGACGAATCCGACGTCCGTGCCGGTTTCGAACACCACCAGCTCGGCGGTCCCGAGATCGACTGCTGTTACTGCAAGCGCCGCATCGGGCCAATGGTGTGCGGAGAGACGCCGCCCGATCATTGCGCGGCGGGTTTCGGGCGCGACGGTTATCGCGGTCCGCGCCAGCGACCCCAGCGCTTGCAGACGTTCGCTGGTGTCATCCAGCGCCATGAGCTTCGGGTAGGCTGCAATCAGCTCGGCCAGCTGCTGTACAGTCGGCGGCGGCTCGTCAGCGATCAGCGCCGGGTCGGTCTGCCGCGCATAAAGTGTCTCGATCGACTCGGCACTGCGCAGCTGAGCGGCCGTCGCCGAACCGGCAGACGTGCCGATCATCCGGTCGGCGTCGCGCAAATCGACGCCAGCCTCCTTGAGCCCGAAAAGCAGTCCGGCAAACCAGCCGAGTCCCCCTAGACCGCCGCCGCCGAGGACGAGCGTCTTCTCGTCGCTCACGCCGGGGTCGATACGATTGGCTCCATACGGAACAGCCGGGCACCGTTGAGGCCCAGAATGTCACGCTTGGTTTTTTCCGGCACGTTGAGGCCTTCAAACAAACTCTCGGTGATCGGACGCGAGCTCGGAAATGTGCCCTCGGCATGCGGATAGTCCGATCCCCACATTACGTTCTTGCCGCCAGGCAGGTTTGCCGAGGTGATGCAGGCACGGTCGTGCTGAAAGCTCGCCCAGACCTGGTCGTCGATGATTTGGCTCGGCATGCGCGACAGCTTCGGCTGGACGAACTTGTCGTGCGCGTCGTGCACTTCGTCCATCCGTTCGGCGAGCGCGACGAGCCAGCTTGCGCCGCTCTCAATGAAGGCGACCTTTGCCTTCGGGTTGCGGTCGAGCACCCCGCCCGCGACCAGATACATGCACGAGCCGACGGCATCGCTCATCTGATTCGTGTAATTGATTATCGCGGCCCCAGGTCCACGCTCGACAACGACGGTCTCGAGCCCGGTACCGGTGTGCAGGACGAACACGATGCCGAGTTCGCCGGCGAGGTTGAAGACCGGATCCCAGTTCGCGTCGTTATACTTCGGCAGGTTCGGTGGCGTAACCGCGGGGAGCATCGCGGCCGTAAAGCCCTTGTCCCCGAGATACCTGAGTTCTGCCAGCGTGTTCGAGAAATCGAGCACGGGGAGCATGCCGCAGCGGACGAAGCGCGTCGGGTTGCCGCTCAGGAACTGGTCGTTCCAGTCGTTGTAAAGGCGCGCCGACGCAGCTTCGGCATCGGCATTGTCGAGGCAATAGAGCCAGAGCCCTAGCGACGGAAAGCAAATCTCAGCGTCGATGCCCTCCATTGCCATGTCTTCGAGGCGCCCCGGAATTTCGCGGATACCCTTGCGTTCGGGATCGCCAAGCTGCTTCTCGCTGTGTGCGCCGACGCGCAGACGGTAGATGATCTTGTCCTTGGTGCCGGTGACTAAATAGTCGCCTTCCTTGCGGGCGTGTATCGCATGGTCTTTCAGGCTGGCGGGGAGGCCGTCGAGGAAGATTTCCTTCGGTTCCATGACATGACTGTCGGCGCTGAAAATGAATGGTTTCACGGCGGCTCTCCTTCATTCGTACCAAAACGGCTGAGTCGTCATAGAGATACCTAGTTGCACATCTCGGTTCAAGTGGCAGGTGAATCTGGTTGACTTTGCGTGTCAAACAGATATCTGTTTAGCGATGAGGGTTGAGCCGACACGGGTAGCACAGACAGCTGAAGCGCTCGTCGCGCTCAGCCGCGATGCGTCTGCTGGCACCTATCTCGGTGCGGAGGACGATTTGCTGCAAAAGCTGGGTGTGAGCCGGCCTACGCTGCGTCAGGCAGCCAAGATTGTCGAAAACGATAAGATGATTGCGGTGCGGCGCGGCAGCAAGGGTGGGATCTACGCTACCCGCCCCGCGGCGGCAGATGTCATCCGTGCGCCTACTCATTATCTCCAGCTAAACGGCGCGACGGTCGCCGACGTCCACGCCGTAACGCGGCGGATCGCAGAGGACATGGGCGCTGCAGCGGCGGCATGCACCAACCCGGCTTTGCGCGACCAGCTTGCGGCGTTTTGCGCAAAAATCGACGCGAACGACAGCCCTGTGGCACTTGTCGATGCCGAGACAACGCTTGCACGTCTGCTGGCGGAGATGAGCGGCAATCCGGCGACCATGTTGTTCATCGAGATCGGCTACACCTTCGGGCGCGGCGTCCATGACATGCATTTCTACGCGACAGCCGAGGACCGAGCGCGTGCGAGGACCCTTCAACGCGGCCTTTGCGACGCGGTGCTCGGCCATGACGCGGAAATTGCCCGCCTGATGATGCAGCGGCGTTCGGCAATGATCTCCGAATGGCTAGCGCGGGAATAGGGCTAGACAGCCTCAAAGTGCAGTCATATTGCACTTGGTTATATAGGTAGAAGGTGAGAGGAAACCGCCTTGGTCTGGGTCAATCAGGACAAGTGTGCTATCGTCGGGATTGGCGCTACCGAGTATTATGTCCGCGGCAAGAGCTGGCCGCGCACGATCAACGACATGGCGGGCGAGGCGATCCTGAACGCCTGTGCCGATGCGGGAATCTCGGTCAAGCAGATCGACGGCATCGCCTATTACTCAGGCGCAAGCGCCGGGTATCTCGATAAGTTCGATACCGCGAGTCTAATGGAAACATTGGGCATCCCCCATGTGGGGTTTTCGGCAACGCTGACCAGCGGCGGCGGCGGCTGTCCGGGGGCGATCGGCCTCGCGACAGCGGGGCTGATGAACGAGGATTGCACTTATACGATCACGCTCATGGCGCTGCAGCAATTGCCGCAGCATCGGCTGGGCGTCGTGTTCGGCGCGAGCGCGCCGAATGCGGAGAACAGCTTCCTCCAGCCCTCCGGCCTTGTGGGGCCGGGGCACCTGATGTCGGTGCTCGCGCGGCGGCACATGCATCTTTACGGCACCAAGCCCGAGGCATTCCGCGAGATCGTGATGGCGACACGCGCCAACACGCACAACCGGCCTAAGGCCATCCGCAAGAACCCGCTGACGGCGGAGGAATATGACTTGTCACCGATGCTTGCCGATCCCTTGCGTCGTCTCGACTTCTGCCTCGAAACCGACGGTGCAGTTGCAGTCGTCACGACGACCATGGACCGTGCCAAGGATTGCCGCCACAAACCCGCCGTCGTGCACGGCGTCGCGCATGGCGGCACGCGCGACTGGGGAAGGGCATTCGCCTGGATGGGAATGCCCGATCCCGACTTTGCGTCCTCCGGACACAAATTCGTCGCCGATCGCATGTGGGACCAGACGGGTCTTTCGGCCAAGGACATCGATGTCGCGCTGATCTACGACCATTTCTCGTGCATGGTGCTGATGCAGCTTGAGGATTATGGCTTCTGCGCCAAGGGCGAGGGGAGCGACTATGTGCTGTCGGGCGCGCTTCGCTACGGCGGGGACGGGGTGCCGGTGAACACTCATGGCGGCAACCTCAACGAGGCCTATATCATCGGGATGACGCACATCGTCGAGGGCGTCGAACAGGTCCGCGGCACCGCGATCAATCAGGTGGCGGATGCCGAATTCGCACTCGTCACGGGCGGCCCCGCGTCGCTGCCGGTGAGCGGCATGATCCTGCGGAGGGCAGCATGACTTACGGACCCGCGCGCGCCCTGCCGGGCCACAACATCCAGATCACGACCAACCCGGATACCGAGCCCTTCTGGCTTGCTGCAAAAGAGCATCGGTTGACCGCGTGCCAGTGTGCGAAATGCGGGCATTTTCGCATGCCCCCGACGGCCTATTGCCCGGAGTGCCAAAGCACCGAGAAGAACTGGCCGACTCTGCCGGGCACGGCGAGCGTTTTCAGCTATGCCATTTGCAACAAGGATCCCAAGACCGGCGAGCCCTATGTCTATGTCCCCGTCGTCGTTGATCTCGATGGAGCCCCGGGGACGCGGCTAAACGCGAACGTCAGTGGCTGTGATGCCGAGGACGTCCATATCGGCATGAAGCTGACCGTTGACTGGACGCCCATTGCAGATGGCTGGTTACTGCCCAACTTCAAAAAAGCTTGAGGGCGGCGCCATGCTGAGAGATCTGCGCGTCGTCGAGATTGCCGAGGGGATGGCGGGGCAGGTCGCCGGTTTGTTGCTCTGTGAACTCGGGGCCGATGTGCTGAAGGTCGAGCGCCCCGGCGGCGATCCGTCACGTGGCACTGCCCCGTTTGCCAACTGGAACCGGGGGAAGCGCAGTCTCGAACTCGACCTCTCGACCGTCGAAGGACTGACGACGCTCAAAACACGGCTCGGCAATGCCGATGTGTTGGTGCACGCGTTCACACCGAGGCAAGCTGAAGCGCTCGGCCTCGACGATGCCAGCCTCGCCGCTGCCTTTCCCGCGCTTGTCGTCTGCGGCATTACCGGATCGCCGCACAATCATCCCGATGTCGAGCGGTCGGACGACGAACTGCTCGTCGCGGCACGGCTCGGCGTGCTCTACGAAAACGACGGACACCGACCGGGCCCGATCGTCTACCGCTACCGCATGGGCAGCTGGGCGGCGGCACATCTGGCGGCAGCGGGCATTCTCGCGCGACTAGTCATGCGATTGTCGTCGGGCATGGGCGGGTCGGCGCATACCTCGATCATGCAGGGCTTTCTGTCGAAGCTTCCGATGGTCTGGGCGCGCAATTCAGCCGGGCCGATGCCAAATCCGGTCACCTATCCCATCGCGGCCCGCCCGGCCGCGATGCAATTGTTCCAGTGCCAGGGCGGCGAATGGATGCAGATCATGGATCCGACTCAGCAGTTCGATTACGGGACGCTGCCGACCATGTGGGAGGTCATGGCCGAAGGGGCCGATATCGACACACCCGAGGGCAAGATCGACGCGTTCAAGCGTCGCCCTATCGAGGCCTGGCTGGCCGACTTTCGCGCCCTCGATATTGCTGTCGAGCCGGCCTATCCGATGGGCGAAGTGCTTCGCCATCCCGAAGTTGCCGCCAATGGCTATGTGGTCGAAGTCGACGATCCGGTTTTCGGCAAGACGATCCAGCCCAATGTGCCGTTCCACACCGACGCGCCGCTGAAGCTGGGGCGGCCTGCACCGCGGCTCGGCGAGAAAGGCGATGAAGCCTGGACGACGAAACCGGCACCGTCGGGCCGCGACGCCGTCCCTGCGCACCCGCTCGACGGCGTCCGCGTGCTCGACCTCGGCATGTTCCTCGCAGGACCGATGGGGCCGTCACTAATGGGCGACATGGGTGCCGACGTTATCAAAGTCGAGGCGCTGACCGGCGACCGCATCCGCTTCATGCACCGCTATTATCAGGCGGCAGCGCGCTCCAAACGCTCGATCGCGCTCGACCTGACCAGGCCGGAGGCGCAGCCGATTCTCGAACGGCTCGTCAAATGGGCCGAGGTGCTGCATCACAATATGCGCTTCAAGGGGGCCGAAAAGCTTGGCCTGACCGAAGCCGCAGTCCGCAAATACAACCCCGACATCGCCTTTTCCTATGTCAGTGCTTACGGGCAGCGCGGTTCGCGCGGCAACTGGCCGGGCTATGACTCGATCTTCAACGCCATTGGAGGCTGGGAGTTCGAGAATGCCGGCGAGGGCAACCGGCCGGTGTTCAACCGACCCGGCACGATGGACATTCATTCGGCACAAAGCTGTCTCGTCGCAATCATGGCCTCGCTCTATGCCAGGCGCACGACCGGGATCGGCTATGGCACGCAGACGTCACTGCTGGGCGTTGCCGCCTTTTCGCAAGGCGAACGGTTGATCCGCGCAGACGGCACGCTCACCGACACCTATCACCTGACAAGCGACCAGACCGGTTTCGGCCCCTATCACCGGATATTCGAGGCGCAGGACCAGTGGATCGCGATTGCGGCGCACAGCGACGCCGAACAGGCCGGGGTGCGGACGGTGCTCGGCAACGATCCGGATGCGTTCGCCGAAATCGCGCGGTCGCGCACTGCCGCCGATCTGCTTGCGGCGCTCGCATCCGAAGGCGTGCCGAGCGACCTCATCGTGTTCGAAGACGCCATGAACCGCTTCTTCGACGATCCGCTCAATCGCGAATTGGGACTGGTCTCCGCGCTGCCGCAACCGCTTTACGGCATTGTCGAGCAGCCCGGTTCCTGCTGGCACTTCGGCGAGACGCCGATGAAGATTGACCGCTGCTGCCCGACGATCGGCCAGCACACCGACGAGATCATGCGCGAAATGGGTTTCTCCGACGATGAAATTGCCGGGTATCGCGCCGCCAAGATCATCGGGTGATGGGCGCTGGCTCCGCCAAGTTCGAGCGGGCATAGCGCACGCATGACCCAGCCCATTCTCTCACTGCGCGATGGCGCAATCCTGACCGTGACGCTCAACCTGCCCGACATGCGCAATCCGATTTCGGACGATGCGATGGTCGAGGCCATCTGTGCGACGATGACCGGGGCCGACGCCGATATCGGCGTGCGTGCGGTCATCCTGACGGGTGCCGGAACGGCGTTTTCCTCGGGTGGCGACCTGAAGGCGATGAAGGCGGGGATCGGCCTGCGCAACAAGCTTCCGGCGCAAACCCGACGCAACTACCGTGCTGGTATCCAGCGCCTGCCGATGCTGTTCCAGGCACTCGAAGTGCCGGTGATCGCCGCGATCAATGGCCCGGCGATCGGTGCGGGCCTCGATCTGGCCTGTATGTGCGACATACGCATTGCCGCCGAGAGCGCGAAGTTTGCCGAGAGTTTCGTGAAGGTCGGTATCGTGCCCGGCGATGGCGGGGCGTGGCTGCTCCCGCGGATCGTCGGCTTCAGCAAGGCGACCGAACTGGCGCTCACCGGCGAAACCTTCGACGCGGCGGAAGCCCTCGCCTGCGGGCTGGTGTCGCGCGTCGTCCCCGATGCCGAGCTGATGGCAGCCGCGCGCGCGGTGGCCGACCGGATCGCGGTCAATCCGCCCCATGCCGTCCGCATGACCAAGCGCCTGCTGCGCGAGGGACAGGCTGCAAGTCTTGCCAGCATCCTCGAACTGTCGGCGGCGATGCAGAGCCTGGCACATGCAACGCGCGACAATGACGAGGCGATCGATGCCTTTCTCGAACGCCGCCCGCCGAACTTCACCGGCGACTAGATGTTCGACACGCTGACTCTTGCCGAAATTCCCCCTGAAGACGAGGCCATCCGTCCGGTCGTCCGCGACCTGATCGCGCGCACGGTCGCGCACCGCCCGACCACCGAGCGCGCCCGGTCATGGATGGGCGTCGATGCGGAATTCAGTTGCGAGATGGGCAAGGCAGGGTTGCTCGGGCTGACGTTGCCGCTGGAATATGGCGGGCAGGCGCGCGGGCCGTTCGCGCGCTATGTTGTTGTCGAGGAATTGCTGGCAGCGGGGGCCCCTGTCGGACTCCACTGGATCGCCGACCGTCAGAGCTCGCTTGTCATCCTGAACTACGGCACCGAGGCGCAGCGTCAATTCTATCTGCCCAAGATTTGCCGCGGCGAAATGTATTTCTGCATCGGCATGAGCGAACCCGGGGCAGGCTCCGACCTCGCTGCCGTCCGCACGCGCGCGGAGCGCACAGAAACCGGCTGGCGGCTCAACGGATCGAAAATCTGGACGACCAATGCGCATCTTTGCGACTATGCGATCGCTCTCGTCCGAACGTCGGGCACCAGCGACGACCGTCACGCCGGCCTTTCGCAGCTCATTGTCGATCTGCGCGCGCCCGGCGTCACGATCCGTCAGATCGCCGATATTAACGGCGACGAGGATTTCAACGAGGTCTTCTTCGACGATGTCGATCGGCCTGCGGACGCACTGCTCGGGAGCGAAGGGCAGGGGTGGGCGCAATGTACTGCCGAACTCGCCTTCGAGCGCAGCGGCCCCGAACGGATCTGGTCGAGCATGGTCCTGCTTGATCGCTGGATTGCGCATCTCGGCGCGATCGGCACCGATAGCGATGCTCGGCTGGGGTTGGTCGGATCGCTGACCGCGCAGCTGGCGACGCTCCGCGCGCTGTCGGTGGCGGTCACCGCGCGCCTCGCAGCGGGCGAACAGCCTGTCGTCGAGGCATCGCTGATGAAGGACCTCGGCACCCGTTTCGAACAATTGATCCCATCGCTGATCGCCGACGATCTGGCGAGCCATCCGGATCAGGCTGTCGCACCCGATTTGCTGGCGGTCCTGCACCATGTGACGAACATCTCACCGGCCTTTTCACTGCGGGGCGGCACGCGAGAGATCCTGCTCGGCATCATCGCGCGGGGGCTGGGACTGCGCTGATGGATATTGCCGCGCTGCTCGACCCGTTGAAACGCCTGCTCGCCGACCATCGCGATGGCGATCTGACGGGTATGATCGAGGCAGCGGGCTATTTCGAGTTATTCGCGCCTGAAGCGCAGGGCGGCGCAGGTCTGACGCTAGCCGAGGCCGAGCCGCTGCTGCGCGCACTGGGCCGCCATGCCGCGCCTGCTGAAATTGTCACCGCAATGCTGACACGTGCGCGCGGCAATGCCGAGGTCCCGCTGGAACTTGCCGCCGTTGTTGCGTCGGTACAGATTGCCGGGGCGGGCGAAGCGCTGCTCGACATGACGATCGCCCATGCCAATCAGCGCGTGCAATTCGGGAAACCCATCGCGCGGCAGCAGGCCATCCAGCATCAGCTGGCGATCATGAGCGAACAGGTCGTCATGGCCCGCATCGCAGGGCAACTCGGCTGCGCGGCAGGACTGGACCCGACCACCCGGCAAGCCGGGGTGGCAAAGCAAATCGCGAGCGCCGCTGTCCCCCTGATCGCAGGCGTGGCACACGCTGTGCACGGCGCGATCGGCATCACAAGCGCGCTCAGCCTGCATCGCTACGTCCGGCACTTGCATGATTTGCGCATGGCCAGTGGCTCGGAAACTTACTGGGCGCGCGCGCTCGGCAGGGTACGCCTCGATGCGGGCGTGAAACCCTCGCTCGACTTCATCCTAGAGGCTTGAACTCACGTCAGCTTCGGCCAGTATCGGTCCTTGACCAGCCGCTTGTAGAGCTTTCCATTATCGAGACGGGGCAGTGCCGGATCGAAGTCTACCGAACGCGGACATTTGACCGGCGAGAGGCTCGCGCGGCAATAGGCGATTAACTCGGCGGCGAATGCCGGTGTGGCGTCGGCCCAGTCCATCGGCTGAACGACAGCCTTCACCTCTTCGCCGAAATCGGGATTGGGCACGCCAATCACCGCAGCGTCGGCAATTCGCGGATGCGTGATCAGCAGGTTTTCGACTTCTTGTGGATAGATGTTCACGCCGCCCGAGATGATCATATAGCTCCTGCGGTCGGTCAGGAAGAGATAGCCGTCCTCGTCGAGATAGCCGATGTCGCCCAGCGTCGACCATTTGGAGTGCACGGGGTGCCGACTGTCGCGGGTTTTTGCGGGGTCGCCCAGGTATTGGAAGTCCCAACCGCCTTCGAAATAGACGACGCCCTGTGCATTCGGACCTAACTCAATTCCGGCGTCATCGCAGATATGAATTGTCCCCCAGCTGGCTTTACCCACCGAGCCCGGCTTTGCCAGCCATTCAACGGATGTGATATTGGTCGATCCGTTGCCCTCGGACCCGCCGTAATATTCCTGTATGATAGGACCTAGCCATTCGATCATCGCACGCTTGGTATCGATCGGGCACGGCGCTGCGGCATGAATAACGTGTTGCAAGCTGGACACGTCATAAGAAAGCCGGATCGCGTCAGGCAGTTTGAGCAGGCGCACGAACATCGTCGGAACCATCTGCGTAACAGTTACATGATGCGATTCAATCGCAGCCAGCGCCGCTTCGGGATCGAATTTGCGCATGATTACAACAGTCGCGCCGAGCCTGTGGCAGGACGTGCAAAAGGCAAGGGGGGCCGTGTGGTAGAGCGGCGCTGGCGAGAGATAGACTGTTTCGGGATCGACGCCATAATTCCTGGCGGCCCGCTCGGCGAGCATATGGGGTGCTGTGGGGTCACCGCCGACGAGCGGAAGCCGGATGCCCTTTGGTCGTCCTGTCGTTCCGCTCGAATAGACCATGTGAAAGCCGGCGCTTTCATCGACGATCGGGGTCCCGGGCATCGCGGCGATTGATGTGCACCAATCGCTCAGAGTCAGGACATGCGATAAGGTTTCCGACCGCCGCACGCTGGCGTCGGCTTTGTCGGCGACCGCTTCGGACCAGATCAGCAATCTGGCGCCACTATTTTCAACGATATAGCCTGCCTCGTCGGCAGTCAGCGCGCCCGCCATCGGCGTAAAATAAATTCCCGCACGCTGCGCTGCCCAATAGATCGTCAGAAACTCCGTGCAATTCGGTAGCCAGACCGCGATCGTATCGCCGGTCTGAAGCCCAAGCATTCGCAGCCAGTGAGCGCCCTTGTTTGCAAGTGTCTCCAGATCGCCATAGGTGACCGTCGCGCTTGCATCACTCATGATTATGGCGGGGTGCGCAGGATTTCGCTCGGCATGAATGCGCGGATGGGTCATGTCAGCTATCCCTTGTTGGAAGACGATCAGCAAGTCGTGCACGGAGTTCGTGCTTGAGCACTTTACCTGTCGCGTTGCGGGGCAGAGCTTCGACGGCAATCACGATTGCGGGCGTTTTGGCGCGCGCAAGGCCTGTCGACGCAAAATATTCGATGATGTTGCTCAGCGTAACGACGGCGCCAGGCTCAGTCGTTATGAACGCACAGACGATTTCGCCGTAACGTTCGTCGGGGCCCGCCACGACGGCTGCTTCGGTGATGTCTGGATGAGCGAAGAGCGCATCTTCAACCTCGCGCGATGAAATGTTTTCGCCGCCCCGGATGATTACGTCCTTTTTTCGGTCGGTGATCATGAGGTACCCGTCAGCGTCAAGGCAGCCTATGTCCCCGGTCCGGAACCAGCCGCCTGGCAGGAATGCGGCATCGTTCAATCCCGCATCCAGATAACCCAGAAAAAGCTCCGGCCCCCGCGTCACAAGTTCCCCGACAACGCCATCCGACAGGAATTCGCCATCGTCGTTTACAAACGCCAATTCGGAGCCGCGCATCGGCAAACCTTCGGTTTTCAACCGCTTTTCGATGGGATCATCAGGATTGCCCGAAGTCACGGTTGGATGCTCGGTAGATCCGTAACAGCGATACGTCCGTAGCCCGTGCTTCGCGGCACGGGCGATCAATCCTGCCGGTACAGGGGCTGCCCCGACGAGACAGTTTGAAAGACTCGACAGGTCGAGACCGGTCTGTTCGGCTGCATCGAGGATGCCTTGAAGGTGAAAGGGCGTCAGGGAACACGAGTTTATGCGCTGATCGGCAATGAGCTTCGCCGCGAGCGATGCGTCCCACTGGTCCATCAACACCATCGAAGTTCTGCCGGCGAGGAATCGAAACATCGAAATCGCTCCGGCAACATGCCCGGGCGGCCAAGGTGACAGCACGCGTTCGTTCGTCAGCGCACGACGTTGCCAGGACATGGCCAGCAGTTCTGCAATTACAGTTCGATGTGAGTGGCGGACACCTTTCGGGGCCGAGGTTGTTCCCGAGGTATAGACGAGAAGCGCAAGATCATCTGAGCGACGAAAAGCACGGGCAATGGCTGGGCCGGGCTGTTCGAGCACTTCCCACGACAGTGTCGAGGCAGGAACGTCTCTACCAACGACGAAATGGTGCTGGAGAGCCGGCAAGACACCGCAGTCTGAAACTATCTCGCCAAACGACCCTTTGCGAAAGCGGTCCGGCGTGATCAGCAATTTTGCCTGCGACTGGCGAAGAATGAAGGACAATTCTGTTGCGCCGTAGGTCGCGACGATCGGCAGGAGCGTTGCGCCGCACCGGAAAATGCCCACGGCCGCGACCAGCCACTCGGACCAGGCGGGAAGTTGGACGGCGACGATGTCGCCGGGCCCGATGCCGAGGCGTGTGAAATTTGCGCCGACAATCTCTCCCCGGGCGAAGATCTCTGCAAGGGCCGTGCGTGCTCGGTGATCGTCCCGTTGTTCCACGAGCTCTGAGGATGGATTGGCGAGCACGGCCTTGGCAAACACGTCAAACAATGTTTGTTCAGCGTTTATCGCTTCGGTCGTTATCATTGTGGAATCGGGGATAGGCATTACTCGACACTTCAAACATTTATTAGGCAGATGTACCACCAGGTTAGACACCTCGGTCTGCTACGGCAAGTCTCGGGAGGGTGGCTCGTCCGCTACCGACAGCCGGATGCTAAAAACAGCCGGTTCCGAAAGTATCAGCTTCGCCCGTTCGCCGGTCGAAATGCTGGTGAACATTACAGCTGTCGCGGTTGGGCTAGGCAACTGCAAGTTGAACGAGGGCAGGGGAGGGAATCAGCCGTTTGCCTCGGTGCACGGCTCAAGCTCGAGATCATGGTCGTGTCGCTGCATCAAGCCCGACAAAAAATGTCTAAGACGGCGGTCGAAAATCGTCAAGAGTGTTGCTCAAGACTCTGAAAAAAGGGCTAAAAACCAAAACCCACAACGCAAGAAAATATGACATTCTCTTTTGTAACTAAAAGTCCGCCGACTAAGCGGTGCGCTCTCCCGCAGCGCCCTTTTTTCCAATTTTATGATCATTTATATTGTCATATCTTAAGGCTAAGGTGCCGAAATAAGGGTGTGAATGTGAGAGTTTCAATTGTCACACAACAGGCACTGTGTGTGTGATCAAAATAAAATTCCGAGTTACAAATAAAAGTTCCGGCATTTTTCACTGTGACAATAAAAACCTCCGGGAGTCGACTAAGCGTATCTAGGTTGGCCTGACGGCACGCGGGAATTCAAGCGAACGACCATTGGCGCGCAGCGCCAGAGCCGACATCGTGCGGCCCGGCCAATGCCTGAACAATACGCTATTCGCGTCGTTCAGCGATGCCCGCTTGGTGCTGAGCAGTTGGCGCGACGACTGCAACGCTGTGCGGCCGCATAGCGGATTAGGCGTGCTGACGCCTGCCAATGCAGCCAAGGGGGCTGTGCAATCCCGCCCGCAAGGGCGCCATTATAACCCCGGACTCTACTAATGAGTGGAGGAGAAAAGGGGAGCACGTCACCATGCGCCGGGCGCATGATCGCCCGAAACGTCAATTATAGGAGAGACGCGCAGCCTGTCGTCAATAGCTGGTGGGAAAGTGGCCGCGCAGGCCGTACTCGACGACCTGCGCTTTTCTGCTAGTCCGGGCGCATCGTCGTGGCGGTCACGCCGGCGATTGCAAGGGGAATGAAGCCATGATCGAGAGGGCGACGAGCTGATGCACCTGGTTCCCGATCCCCGGTCCGAGCCTGGTGCGCCGATCAGCTTCGACGAGTTCTTGCGCGTCGACATCAGGGTCGGGACGATCGTTGCCGCCGAGTCATTTCCGGAAGCCCGCAAGCCCGCGTTCAAGCTGACCATCGATTTCGGCGAAACGCTCGGCACGCGCCGGTCGAGTGCGCAGATCACGGCGCATTATACCTTGGACGATCTGGTCGGGCGCCAGGTTGCGGCGGTCGTCAACTTCCCGCCGCGCCAGATTGGCAAGTTCATGTCGGAGGTTCTCACCCTCGGCTTTCCCGATGGCGAGGGTCAGGTCGTCCTGTTCGCGCCGGACCGCCCCGTCGCAAATGGTGCCCGCCTCTTCTGACTTGGCAGGCGGGCAGATCGGCGGGCGCTTGGTAAACGTCGTGCGGCACGGCTTGCCGCCGCTGCCTTTCTCCCTCTAGGGTCGTGCCACGGGGGAGTTGCATGACAGAGATCGCTGCCGAACAGACCGTAGTGCCGGAAACGCTCGATCCCCAGCGCGATCGCCTCGTCATTGTCGCGTCGTCGCTTGGCACGGTCTTCGAATGGTACGACTTTTTCGTCTATGGCATCTTGGCGCCGCTCCTCGGCGCGCTGTTTTTTCCCTCGAGCAACCCGACGGCAGCAACCCTCGCCAGCCTTGCCGTGTTCGGCGCCGGCTTCGGCGTGCGACCGGTCGGTGCGGTTGTCTTCGGTTATTTCGGCGACCTGATCGGGCGCAAATATACGTTCCTCGTCACCATCTCGTTGATGGGGGGCGCAACGGCCGCCATCGGGTTCCTGCCGACCTTTGCAACCGCGGGAATCTGGGCAACGGTCCTGCTGGTTGGCCTGAGGTTGCTGCAGGGCCTTGCGCTCGGTGGCGAATATGGCGGTGCGGCGATCTACGTCGCCGAACATGCGCCCGCCAAAAAGCGCGGGCAATATACGAGCTGGATCCAAGTCTCGGTCGTCGGCGGCTTCCTGCTCAGTCTGATTGTCGTGCTGACCTGCCGGCGCGCGCTCGACAAGGAAGCGTTCGAGGCCTGGGGCTGGCGGATTCCCTTTCTTGCCTCGCTCGTGATGTTGGCGATTTCGCTCTATATTCGCATGAAGCTGAACGAAAGCCCCGTGTTCCGCGCGATGAAGGCGGCCGGAACCACGTCGCGCAACCCGATCCTGGATTCGATCCGAGAGCCCGGCAACCTCGGACGGATCCTCGTTGCCCTGTTCGGCGTCGCGGCGGGCCTCACCGTCGTCTATTACACCTCGCAATTCGCGACGCTGGCCTTCCTGCGCGACACGACACGGCTCGCCGAAGAGGATGCGCTGCTCTACATGGCGGTGGGCGCCTGCCTTGCTGCCCCGCTCTATGTGCTGTGTGGCGCGTTGAGCGACCGGATCGGGCGCAAGAAGCTGCTGCTGACCGGCTATGCGCTGTCCGCCCTGTTCGTTTTCCCGATTTTCCACATGATGGCAGACGCCGCCAATCCGGCACTGGCGCGCGCGAATGCCGCGTCGCCCGTGCGGCTCGAACTGCCTGCGTGCGACTTCAGTGTCTTTGCCGCCAGGCAGGAAACGCCCTGCGCCAAGGCGCTGGGCTATCTTGCCAAGCGCGGCATCGGCTATGCCAAGGTGACTCCCTATGATCCCGGCCATGTCGCGCTGGTCGTGGGAGAGACGCGCATCGCGGGCTTCGACGAGAAGGCCTATACCGCCGCGCTCGTCGCCGCGGGCTATCCCGACAAGGCCGACCCGCGTGAAATCCAGCCGTGGAAGATCATCCTTGCCGTTGCCCTGATGGTCGGACTGTCGGCCATGACCTATGGTCAGGTGGCTGCGATACTTGTGGAAATGTTTCCCGCACGCATCCGGTACACGTCGATGTCCGTGCCCTATCACATCGGATCCGGCTATTTTGGGGGCTTTCTCCCCTTCATCTCCCAGCTCATCGTCATCCGCAGCGGCGATCCCTATGCGGGCCTGTGGTATACGGTTATCGTTGTGGTCATGGCCTTTTTCGTCAGCCTGTTCTTTCTGAAGGAGCGCTCGGGCGCGCCGCTCGACTAGACCCCCGATCATGAGTGCAGCTTTGAGATTGCGGCTCGATGGTGCCGCACTTGTCGCCAACTGGCGCTGGCTGGCGGGGCAGGGCGGGCGCGCGGCCTGCGGCGCTGCCGTCAAGGCCGATGGCTATGGTCTCGGCGCACGTTCGGTCGTGACTCTCCTTGCGGGTGCGGGCTGCCGCGACTTCTTCGTGGCGACATGGGACGAGGCGCAAAAGCTCGGCGATCTTCCATTGGGGTGCGCGTTGTCGGTGCTACATGGCCCGCGGGTCGCGGACATGGCCGTGGCGGTCGCGTCTGCCGCCCGGCCAGTGCTCAATTCGGTCGCTCAGGTGACACGCTGGAAATCCACCCGCCGGCCCTGCGACGTCATGGTCGATACGGGCATGAACCGCCTGGGCGTTTCGCCGCGCGACATTGCCGACGGGCTGCTCGACGGGCTGCAGATCGAGACCTTGATGAGCCACCTCGCCTGCGCGGACGAGGACAGCGCCATGAACGCGCGGCAGCGCGCGTCCTTCGCCGCGCTCGATGTCCCTGCGGCCCGGCGCAGCCTCGCCAATTCTGCAGGAATCTGTCTCGGCGCGTCCTATGCCTTCGACCTCACGCGGCCGGGCCTCGCGCTCTATGGCGGCATCCCGCGTGCCGAGGCGGCCGGCCATATTGCGCAGGTGGCCTACCCCGAAGCGGAAATCATCCAGCGTCGCCGGGTCATGGCCGGCGACAGTGTGGGCTATGGTGCAACCTTCGTCGCTGACCGCGACATCGACGTGGCAATCCTGAAGATCGGCTATGCCGATGGCTATTTTCGGGGATTTTCGTCGCGTGGCCTAGCGGGGCAGGGGCGCTTTTCCGTACTTGGCCGTGTGTCGATGGACCTGGTCGCGATTGATGTGACGGACAGCGAAATGCGTGAGGGCGATTGGGTCGGTCTCGATTTTGACTTGCCCGCAGGCAGCGCCCAGTCAGGTCTGTCGCAATATGAGCTGCTCACGGGGCTGGGTCAGCGATTCACACGAATTTGGCAATAGGTCAACTCCAGGGGTCGTAGGGCTCGGCTCTGATCCACCGTGTCGCCAGCCATTTCGCCCCCTGCCGGACCGGTAGCCCGGCATGGCGTGAGTCTTCCTTGATGCGGCCATCTGGCCAGCAATTGTCGAAAACGATGGCATCGCCGACGCGTCCCGCAACCGATAAACTGCTGGACGCGAAGTGGGTCTCGCCGCCAACATAGCCCTGGTTGAGGTAAATGAGCACCGTCATCAAACGCTGGTTGGCCACGCCGGGCAGGGCGTCGTAGTGCGGATGATATTGTTGCCCGGGTGCATAATACAGCACGGACAAGGGTTCGCCCTGCTCGATCGCGGTGCCCGTGATCGCGGCAATCCGGCAGTTTATCGCCCGCACGACCAAATCTTCCCGTGCAGGGCCGATGACGCCGCCGTGCGATGTGCGCACGGGGTCAGCAATGTACCGGCCGGTAGCGGGATCGACGACATGGGAGGGTTCGAGAAGATCGCTGGCGACCTGCGCGACATGGGCGCATTCCTCTGGAGTCAGCAGGCGCGCGTATCGGACAACTAAAGGGTTTGTCCCGATCTGCTCGCCGGCGGGGAGGCGCCCAGGCGTGCCATCCTCGCGAAGATCCATCGCTCTTAGCAGACGTTCATGTTGCGCAGCCACGGGATCGGCGCGTGCTGCCCTTTGCAGGAGCTGGCGCGCCGCCGGCCAGTCCGGCACGCCGCCGCTCCCGTTTGCCGTCAGCGCGATCTCCATCAATGCGGCATCGACATGCCCGATCGCCCGCGCCCTTCCCAGCAATTCCCGGCCCCGGCGGAGATCGCGGCGGCCGGCCGCGCCGCTCAGGCACCAGTTTGCCAGCAACGTGAGCGCGTCGACATCGCCTGCATGGCCTGCCTCGTCGAGGAGGCGGATCGCCGCTACCGGGTCTCCCTCGGACATCAGGCTCGTGGCACGATCAGCAGCCGCCGTTAACGTCATTCGACCGGTCTATCATGTCGCGCAGTCGAACGAAAAGGGCCGGTGCGCTGACCGGCCCTTCTTGTCATGACACAGTCGATCAGAACTTGGCGACGACGCCCAGATACATGAAGCGCCCGCGATTGTCGTAGATCGCGGAGCCCGACCCGACACCGGTCAAGCCATAGGGCGGCTTGGTATCGCCGATATTGGTCACGCCACCATAAAGATTGAATCGCGTTGTGATGTCGTACGACGCCCGGATGTCGTGATAGGTCACGATCGGATATTGCACGATTTCCGCGTAATCCGTGTTTTGCGGCGGCTGGCCGTTCAGCGCGTTATAGTCCTCGAAGGTGTTCAGGTACATCTTGTCGATCCAGCGCATGCTGTACCCGAGCGTCAGCTTGCCGATCTTCAGATCGGTGCTGATGTTGAACTGGTTCTCGGGATCACCCAGTTCGCCGAGCAATGTGTCGATGAACGTGGGATCAGCAGGGTTGGTGTAGTTGTCGCGCTTCAGCACGCGCGTATACACGCCCTTCAGCGCAATCGAGCCCCAGTCGAAGCTGTGATTGTACGATGCGTTGAAGTCGATGCCGCGCGCAACGCGCTTGGCAAAGTTTGCACCCGACTGAAGCAACGAGCCTTCCAGGACACGAAACTGCTGTTCGCCACGGGGACCGCCGGCTGCACCCGCGCGTTGGAAGAGGCCGCAGAACGGGTTGTTGAGCGTTGCCGAGTCGTAGCACAGGTTGAGGATGTTCTGCGCCGAGACGGACGCAATAACATTGTCGACCGTGATGTCGTAATAGTCGGCCGACAGTGACAGCCCCGGCACAAAGCGGGGCTGAAAGATCCCGCCGATGGTCAGCGACTTGGAGGTCTCCGCCTTCAGATTGGGGTTGCCGCCGCTGACGATTTCCAGCGAAGAGGTGTAGACAAAGTCATAGTTGGCCGGGCGACCTGCCGCGTTGCAGTTCGCGACGCGCGTTGCCGAACCGGTTGCGAGGTTGCGTGCCGAGCAGGGATCGTTCGGCGCCGGCGCGAAGTTCTGGCCGGCGGGCGAATACAGGTCGCCAAGATACGGCGCACGGACCGATCGCGAATAGGCGGCACGGAACTTCAGGTCGCGGACCGGCGCCCATTCCACGCCACCGCTATAGGCATAGACCGTTCCGGTCGCACCCTTGTAGTTGGCAACGCGGCCCGATGCGGCGAACGTCAATTCATGGAAAAGCGGGATGTCCTTGAGCAGCGGGATCGACAGTTCGCCAAAGGCTTCCTTCACTTCGAACGCCGGCGCGATGAACGAGGGAATTGCGTTGTAGAACGCATAGCCCGCCTGGGTCACCGGATCGAGCGTGTAGGACAGCGTCTCGCGCCGGTATTCCGCACCGACCGAGAAGCCGATCGGCCCGCCGGGAAGTTCGAACAGCTGGCTCAGATCGCCCGAGACAAAGCCCGATGCGACGAGCTGCGTTGCCCGGCCATTGGCCGTTGTCGGGATGGTCAGGTATTTACGCGCCGCGTCGCTGACGCTGCCCTGCCCGAACGGGTTGAGCGGAACGCAAGCTGCGATATCGGCCGCGAGTACCGCCGGGTTGCCGGCGCGATCGGTGCCGGCATAGGCAGGGTCGACCTGCGCACGGCAGACGATCTGGCCCGCTGTGTTGCGGACCGTGTCGTTGGCGAGCAGGAAGCGCTGGCGATTGACGTTTCCGGTGATGACGTTGTTTTCGTCATGCTGGCCATAGTTGACCGACACTTCATAGCGCCAGTCGTCGTTGAAGTCGCCGCGCACACCCGCGACGATGCGATAGGTGTCGCGCTTGATCTGCTCGTCGCGGAACCCGAGGTCGGTGTAATTGCGGCGATTGCTGAAGCGGAACGAACCGTTGGCGACTTGGGCAAGGGCAATCGCCTGGTTTGCCGACGTGAACGTGCCGCCCGTGTTCGGGTTGATGCCGGCCGTGATCGCAGCGGTCAGCTGCTGGGTGAGCGTCGTCCGCGCTGCCGCCGAAAGATACGGGTTGTCGAGGCGAATGCCTTCACGGTTGACGGAGCCATTGGCTGTGCCCGTGGGCAGGTACGATCGATCGTTCAGGCCGGCGACCTGGATGCCGTCGGCCAGCGTCTGCCCCTGTGAGAAAAACGGGCCGCTCTGTGATCCGAAAGCTTCCGTCCGCACATATTTTGCTTCGACGAACGGCGCGAATGCCGGCGTGATTTCGTAGTGGCCGATGAGGTTGACCGCATAGCGCGTCACTTCCGGCGACAGTACGAGGAATTCACCCTCGCGGCTGTTGGCGCCGTTGCCACCGACGAAGTTGCCGTTCGGGCCAAGGCCGACGCGCAGGCCCGTCTGCGGGACCAGGCTGCCGTCGGGCTGGAACAGATAGGCGCAGGTAAATGCGGCTCCAGTTCCGTCGAGGCCGCACGTGCCCGCGGCCGGTTGGCGGATGCCGATCTGCCCGCCGTTTGAAATCGTCGTCGAACGCAGGTCCCGATAGAAGATGCGGTCGGGGATGCCGTCGCTGCCGTTCGGCGCGCCGGCCGGATCCGTGTCGACGACGACAAAGGCGTCGTTCTGCGCAAGGTTGGGACGCCCGCCGCCGTAGTAGCGCGCCTGGTGCGCATATTCGGCATTGATCGCGATATTACCGCGACCATCCGCGAAATTGCGGCCGGCGACCGCCGAGATATACTGGTTGCCAGCATCGCCATATTTGCTGATGCCGGTCTGGCCGCGCACCTGCAGGCCGTCGTAATTGTTTTTGAGGACGAAGTTCACGACACCGGCAACGGCGTCGGACCCGTAGATCGACGAGTTGCCCCCGGTGACGATGTCGACACGCTCAATCAGGTCCGTCGGGAAGGTGTTGATGTCCGGCGAGTTGCCGTTGTTGATGATTTCCGACGACACATGGCGGCGACCGTTGACGAGGACGAGCGTGCGCGACGTTCCGAGCCCGCGAAGATCGAGCAGGTTCAGACCACGGACACCCAGGCCCGACGTCGAGTTCTGCGACGTCACGGTGCTGCGCAGCTGCGGCAGGTCGTTCAGCGTGTCGGCCACCGAGATGCGGCCGGTCTGGAAAATCTCGGCGGCGGTGACCGTCGTAATGGGAACTGGCGAATCGTCGTTCGGACGCCGGATGCGCGAGCCCGTGACGACGATCTGGTCGTCGCTCGCTTCCGCGGCGGCCGGCGATTGGGTGGCTGTCGAGGCCGGGTTCTGTGCGAGCGTGACGGTTGGAAATGCCAATGCGGCACTGGCAAGCGCTGTTGCGCTGAGGAAACGAACTGCGATCATGTGGCTAAGCCCCGAGTCAGAATGGCGTGCGCGGGATCTGCGCAATGCCTAAGTGAAACGGATTCTAGAGTTGGCCACAAGATAGCTCGTTAATCTCCCGTTAAAAAAGGAAGCGTGGTGTTGCCTAAGTACAACAGGCGCGATGGCAGCTCATGAGCGCTCCACCGCCAGCGCGATCCCCATGCCGCCGCCGATGCACAGGGTCGCAAGACCCTTTTTGGCATCGCGGCGGCCCATCTCGTGCAGTAGCGTCGTCAGCACGCGGGCGCCGCTTGCGCCGATCGGGTGGCCGATCGCGATGGCGCCGCCGTTGACATTGACCTTGTCCGGATCCCAGCCGAGTTCCTTTCCGACCGCCAGGGCCTGGGCGGCGAAGGCTTCATTGGCCTCGATGAGGTCGAGGTCGGCCACGCTCCAGCCCGCACGCTCGAGCGCCTTGCGCGTCGCCGGAACAGGGCCGATGCCCATGATCGACGGATCGACGCCAGAGGTCGCCCAGCCGGCGATTCGGGCCAGGACGGGGCTGCCCCGGCGCGCGGCTTCGTCCGCCGACATCAGCACCAGCACCGCCGCGCCATCGTTCAGGCCGCTGGCGTTGGCAGCGGTCACTGTGCCGTCCTTCTTGAAGGCGGGACGCAAGCCCGCCAGCGACTCGGCCGTCACGCCATCGCGGATGAACTCGTCGGCATCGACGACCGTGTCGCCCTTGCGCCCCTTCACCGTGATCGGCGCGATTTCGGCCGCGAAAATTCCGTTCGCGCGCGCGGCAGACGCCAGGTTTTGCGATCGGGCCGCAAATACATCCTGCATCTCGCGCGTGATCTGGTGCTGTTCGGCCAGGTTCTCGGCCGTGATCCCCATGTGGTAGCCATTGAACACATCGGTCAGGCCGTCGCGGATCATGGTATCGACCAGTTCGAGGCTGCCCATTTTGGTGCCCTGGCGCAGCGACTGGGCATGGGGGCTGAGCGACATGCTTTCCTGCCCGCCCGCGACGACGATCGACGCGTCGCCGGCCTTGATCGCCTGGCTCGCAAGGGCAACCGCGCGCAACCCCGATCCGCACACCTGGTTGACCCCGAACGCCGGGATTTCCTTGGGAATTCCGGCCGCCATCGCGGCTTGCCGGGCCGGGTTCTGGCCCTGCGCCGCGGTCAGCACCTGGCCAAGGATCACGTCGGAAACCTCTTCCGGGGCCACGCCGGCGCTCTCCAGTGCTGCCATGATGGCGACCCGCCCGAGCTCGTGCGCCGGGACCGAGGCAAAGCTGCCGAGGAAGCTGCCAACAGGGGTACGGCGTGCTGCGGTGATAACGACGTCTGTCATGAACGCTTCCTTGGTCGATGCGGATGGCCTGCTACTTATTGCAGGCGGAGCAGCATGTCACCGCTTCTCGCTGCACGTGTTGCTGTGCAGCATGAATTGGTGATACAGCAGCGCTTTCCGCGGCGGGACACGTCTCCAAATGGCTAAAATTCTTCCCGATGGCGAGGGCGGCACACGACTTCCCGTTATCGTCAAAAAATATGCAAACCGTCGTCTCTATAATACCGAGACGTCGAGCTACATCACGCTCGAGCACCTTGCGCAGCTGACGCGCGAAGGTCGCGATTTCAAGGTGCTCGACGCCAAGTCGGACGAGGACATAACCCATAGCGTGCTGACCCAGATCATCATGGACGAGGAGAGCCGCGGCGAGACGCTGCTGCCGCCCACCTTCCTGCGCCAGCTCATTTCGATGTACGGCGATTCCATGCAGTCGATGGTGCCGCAATATCTGGAAGCGTCGATGGACGCTTTCCGGCTCAACCAGTCCAAGTTCAACGACGCCATGAAAAACGCGTTCTCGGGCGGGCCCTTTGCCGAGATGGCCAAGCGCAACATGGCCATGTTCGAGGCTGCGGCAAGCGCCTTTGTGCCCGGCAGCAAGGCCGAGAACGCCTCCGAGATCAGCGCGCTCAAGGCCCAGATTGCCGAGCTTCAGGCAAAGGTCGACAAGCTCGACACCTGATCAGCTGCGCGGTTTGACAAACCTCAGCGTCATGCGGTCGCTTTCGCCGATCGCGGCATATTTCGCGCGGTCCTTGTCTCCGTCGGCATAGGACGGGGGCAGGGTCCAGACGCCGCTCGTATAATCGTGCGTGTCGCGCGGGTTCGCGTTGATTTCGCTCGAGCCCGCAAATTTGAAACCGGCTTTCTGCGCCAGCGCCTTGATCGTGGACATCTTCATATAGCCGCTCGACCGCTCGCGTGCCGTGTCCATCGATTCGGGCAGGCGATGGTCCTCTATGCCCAGGATGCCGCCGGGCTTGAGCATGGCGAACATCTCGGCAAAGGCCGCTTCGCTGTAATCCACGTCCTTGTTGTACGCGCCCATCCGCCAGTTGTGCACGTTGCGGAACGTCAGCACCGCGTCCGCCGTGCCGGGGCCAACGCCGCTGCCGCCCAGGACCGACGGAAAATTCGCTTGTGCGACCTTGCCATAAGTCGCCGGGTCGCCCGCCAGCTTCTTGGCGATGCCGTCCGCCGCGCGACCGGGCGGGGTAACGACCGTCAGCTGTCCCTTGTCGCGAAGATAGGGGGCCAGGATCTCGGTATACCAGCCGCCGCCAGGCCATATTTCGACGACGTGATCGGTCGGCTTGATCCCGAAGAAGGTCAGCGTCGCGGCCGGCTTGCGATATTTGTCGCGCGCAACATTGGCCGCCGTGCGGGTGGAGGAGGCCACGGCAGCCTGCAGCGTGGCGGACGCATAGGTCTTTGCGACCAGTGCCGTCCCTGTCACGCCGAGAACGGGGAGCGCGAACGCCGCCAGCGATATTGCCGTAATGGACCAGCGCATTCTCGTCTCCCTCAAGCATTTACGTCAGGCGCGCAGGGTGACGGGTGCGCGTGTCAACTTCAAGACTGTTGCGCCAGTGCAACGCCGTCCGGTTTCCGTCATCGAAATGCAACATTGTTGCGGCCGTTTGCTTGACCCGAATCGGCACGTTCGTCAACGACTCGTCGCGGGGGGCCCGGACCGACCGGGACGATATCATGCCAAAGGCGATATCTTCATGACGTACACATCCTTTTCGCGCCTTGTTGCTCTTTTGCTCGCCGGAACGGCGGCCCCCGTCGTCGCCCAGTCGACGCCCTCGGCCGACGGCGGACTGAGCGACATCGTGGTCACGGCCCAGCGGCGGTCGGAAAACCTGCAGAACGTGCCGCTGTCGGTCGCCACGGTTTCCGGGGATGCGCTGACGGCGATCCAGTCGAGCGGTGCCGATATTCGTGCCCTGTCGGCGCGCGTGCCCAGCCTGAACATCGAAAGCTCTTTCGGTCGGACCTTCCCGCGCTTCTACATCCGCGGCCTTGGCAATACCGATTTCGACCTGAACGCCTCGCAGCCCGTCAGCCTTGTCTATGACGATGTCGTTCTCGAAAACCCGATCCTCAAGGGCTTCCCGATCTTCGACCTCGACCGGGTCGAGGTCCTGCGCGGACCGCAGGGCACGTTGTTCGGGCGCAACACGCCGGCTGGCATCGTCAAGTTCGATACTGTCAGGCCCGACACCAAGGGTGGCTATGCCCGGGCCAGCTATGGGACGTTTAATACCGTAAACCTCGAAGGCGCTGCCGGCGGCGAAATCGGCAACGGATTTTCCGTCCGTCTGTCGGGCCTCTACCAGCGGCGCAGCAACTGGGTCGACAATCTGGCGAACGGCGCCGGCAACGACCTGGAGGGCTATGAAGATCTCGCTGCGCGCCTGCAGCTCCAGTACAAGAACGAAGGGCTTACTGTCCGGCTCGTCGGGCAGATCCGCAAGGAAGACGGCACCGCGCGTGTGTTCCGCGCCAATGCCTTCGCGAAAGGCAGCAACACGCTGATCGGCCTCGGCGGGGTGGGCACGCCGTTCAACATCCGCCAGATCCGGACTGACGGGCTGAATTTCCAGCGGCTGCGCAACTACAACCTCGGCGGCACCGTCACTTATGATTTCGGCCCCGTGACCGTGACGTCGGTGACGTCGTGGTGGAGCGGCAACCTCGCCAGTCGCGGCGACATCGACGGCGGCGCGGGGACGGCTGTGCCGTTCACCGCGAACAGCGAGGACGACGTGCCCGCGCTCGACCAGTTCACCCAGGAACTGCGGCTGGCGAGCAATGGCGATGGCGCGCTCGGCTATCAGGCCGGCGTCTTCTTCTTCGACGAACGGATCCGCATCGGCTCGCTCGACTTCCCCACGCCGACATCGACATCGCCTGACGTGACCGTGCTCCAGCGCCAGAAATCGACCGCCTTCGGCCTGTTCGGGTCGCTCACCTACAAGCTGTCCGATCAGTTCTCGGTCGGCGGCGGGCTGCGCTACAACAAGGACAAGCGCGATTATTCGAACAGTCGCACCGGCTTTTTCGGCGCCATCGGCACCGGCGCCGCCAAGGTCGACGAGGACAACGTCACCTGGGACGCCAATGTGCGCTACACGCCGTCCGACGATCTGAACCTCTATGCCCGGGTCGCGCGCGGCTACCGCGCACCGAGCATCCAGGGGCGCGCGCTTTTCGAATTCGTGTCGGTGCAGAACAGCATCAGCACCGCCAAGTCGGAAACGATCAACTCGTACGAGGTCGGCCTTAAATCGAAGCTTGCTGACAACCGCGTGCGCTTCAATCTCGCGGGCTTCTATTACCGCCTGAACAACGCCCAGCTTACCGCCGTAGGCGGCGCCAGCAATGCCGCCCGGCTGCTGAATGCCGCCGCGGTCGACGGCTATGGCTTCGAGGCGGAGCTTGAGGCGCGGCCGACTGCCGGCCTCGATCTGACGGCCGGCCTTTCCTACAACCATACCGAGATCAAGGATCCCAATTTGTACGTCGCCGGCTGCGGCTCGGGCTGCACCGTGCTCAACACCCAGCGCGCCGGGTCGCCGGGCATTTTCTCGATCAACGGCAACAGCCTGCCCCAGGCGCCCGAATGGTCGGCCAACTGGACGGCGCGCTATGGCGTGCCGGTCGGCTCGGGAGAGGTCTATGCCTTCACCGACTGGGCCTATCGCTCGAAGATCGAATTCTTTCTGTACCGTTCGGCCGAGTACAACAGCTCGAAGCTGCTCGAGGGCGGGCTGCGCATCGGGTATAAGACCGGTCGCTATGACGTTGCGGGTTTCGTGCGCAACATCACCAACGACATCCAGGCAGTGAGCGGTATCGACTTCAACAACCTGACCGCAATGGTCAACGAACCGCGCACCTTCGGCGTCGAAGTCGGCGTCAAGTTCTAGCCACCTCGGCTGTCGGACCCCCGGGTCCGGCAGCCTGCTGGATCTACAGGCAGGCCTCGAGATAGGGCTGGTCGAACCCGTACTGCTTGGCCTTGTCCAGCGTGTACGGGCGCAGGCCCATCGGGCGATATTCGCCGATGATCTTGCCCTCGGCGGTCTCGTCGAGATACTCGAACTTGAACAGCTGCTGGGTCACGATCACGGGGCCTTCCATGCCGACGATCTCGGTAATGTCGGTCACGCGGCGCGAGCCGTCGCGCAGGCGCTTCACCTGAATGACGAGATCGACCGAGTCGGCGATCTGGCGCGAAATGGCTTCCTTCGGCATCTTGATGTCGCCCATCATCACCATGTTCTCCATACGCGCGATGGCTTCGCGCGGCGAGTTGGAGTGGAGCGTGCACATCGAGCCGTCATGACCCGTGTTCATGGCGGCCAGAAGGTCGAAACACTCCTGGCCACGAATTTCGCCGAGGATGATCCGGTCCGGGCGCATACGCAGGGCGTTCTTCACAAGGTCGCGGATCGAGATTTCGCCCTGGCCTTCGAGGTTGGCGGGCCGCGTTTCGAGCGGCAGCCAGTGCGGCTGCTGCAGCCGCAGTTCGGCTGCGTCCTCGATGGTCAGCACGCGCTCGCCCGGGTCGATCATCTTCGACAGGGCGTTCAGCATCGTCGTCTTGCCCGAGCCGGTACCGCCCGAGATGACGATGTTGAACCGGCAGGCGCCCGCGATCTTCAGCGCCGTCGCCATCTTGTCCGACATCGATCCACCCTTGGCCATCATGTCGAGCGTGATCGGCTTGGCGGAGAATTTACGAATCGAGATGGCGGTGCCGCGCAGCGACAGCGGCGGCACGATGACGTTGACGCGGCTGCCGTCCTTGAGGCGGGCGTCGGCGAGCGGCGAGGTCTGGTCGACGCGGCGGCCGACCGAGTTGCAGATCCGCTGCGCAATCTGGAACAGATGCTCCTCGTCGCGGAACTGGATCGGAGCAATGGTGAGCTTGCCCTTTTGCTCGATATAGGTCTGGTCCGGACCGTTCACCATGATGTCGGTGATTGTCGGGTCGGCGAGCAATTCCTCGAGCGGCCCCAGGCCCAGCAGCTCGTCGACGAGCACCTTCTCGAGCGCAAATTGCTCGCGGCGATTGAGCGTGAATTTGAGCTCGGCGAGCACTTCGCCGATGATCGGGCGGAATTCTTCGGCAAGCTCGTCCTTGTTCAGCGTGGCGGCCGCTTCGGGATCGATGCGCTCGAGCAGGCGCGGCAGCACCTGCTCCTTGATCTTGTGGACGCTGGCCTCGAAGCCTTCGGCCTTCGGCGCGACTTCCATTTCCGCGGTCTGGCGGTCGTTGAGGCGCGACATGGCGTCGCCCGACGAATTCGACCGTCCCTGCGACGGGGCTTCGGCGCCGGGCAGGGGAGCCGACTCGAGCGGGGGGAATTGCGCGCCGCCGTCGGGCGAACCGCCGGCCGGTGTCGGACCGCCGGGACCTTGCATGGGACGTGCAACGCCGAAGGCGGGCCGGGATGGTCCCGTGCCAGTGATACCGCCCCGCTTGCCGAATGCACTCATATTGTCGCCCCATAACGAAGGGATTTAACGTCAAAGCTACGTAGCCAGAGACGGTGAATAGGCCGTAAACTTTGACGAAGTGCTAATACCAAGGTCGATTTCGGGGTGACTTGACCCCTGGGCGCGGGCCTGTCGGCCCGTGCGCGTACAGCCGCGATGGGCGCAAAAGCTTGGCAACACGTTGAGAACAAGGGTTAACGTCGACGGCGTGCCCGGCGGGGCGATTTGGTCGATTGCCGGCCCGCGCAACGGCCGTCGGGGTCAGCCCAGCAGCTGGGCGCGCTCGGCGAGGACAGTCACGCCTTTGGCGCCGACTTCCGCAAAGCCGCCTTCGACCGCGATCCGCTGCGGCGTCGCGCCCGACGTGGCATAGATGCGGATTTCGCCGTCGCGAATCGTGGTCATGACCGGCGCATGGCCTTCGAGCACGCCCATGTCGCCTTCTGTGCCCGGCAGCTCGACCATATAAGCGGTCGTATTCAACACCGCGCGTTCGGGCGTAACGAGTTCGAACGTGACCGACATAAACTTCTCCCTCTCCCCTGTAGGGAGAGGGCCGGGGAGAGGGGCAGTGCGTTCCCGACCCGATTGTACCGTCAATTGGGGAGCAGACTGCCCCTCTCCCCAGCCCTCTCCCTACAGGGGAGAGGGAGATTTGATCAGGCTTCGGCCGCCAGCTTCTGCGCCTTGGCGACCGCTTCCTCGATGCCGCCAACCATGTAGAACGCCGCTTCCGGCAGGTGGTCATACTCGCCGTCGACGACAGCCTTGAACGACTTCACCGTATCCTCGACCTGCACGAACTTGCCGCTGATGCCGGTGAAGACTTCGGCGACGTGGAACGGCTGCGACAGGAACTTCTGGATCTTGCGCGCGCGGCTCACGATCAGCTTATCTTCCTCGCTCAGCTCGTCCATGCCGAGAATGGCGATGATGTCCTGCAGCGACTTGTACTTCTGCAGCGTTTCCTGGACGCGGCGAGCGGTGTCGTAATGCTCCTGGCCGACAACGGCGGGCGTCAGCACGCGCGAGGTCGAGTCGAGCGGGTCGACCGCCGGGTAGATGCCGAGTTCGGAAATCGCGCGGTTCAGCGTGGTCGTCGCGTCCAAGTGCGCGAACGACGTTGCCGGTGCCGGATCGGTAAGATCGTCTGCCGGCACGTAGATTGCCTGCACCGAAGTAATCGAACCCTTGTTGGTCGAAGTGATGCGCTCCTGCAGCGCGCCCATGTCGGTCGACAGCGTCGGCTGATAACCCACGGCCGACGGAATACGGCCGAGCAGGGCCGACACTTCCGATCCCGCCTGGGTGAAGCGGAAGATGTTGTCGACGAAGAACAGCACGTCCTGCCCTTCGGTATCGCGGAAATATTCGGCGATCGTCAGGCCTGACAGCGCAACGCGGGCACGCGCGCCCGGGGGCTCGTTCATCTGGCCGAACACCAGCGCGACCTTCGACCCTTCGGGCGTCGGGTTGCCGTCGGCATCCTTGGCGATGACGCCTGCGTCGAGGAATTCGTGATAGAGATCGTTGCCTTCGCGCGTGCGCTCACCGACGCCGGCGAACACCGACACGCCGCCATGGCCCTTGGCGATGTTGTTGATCAGTTCCTGGATGAGCACGGTCTTGCCGACGCCGGCGCCGCCGAACAGGCCGATCTTGCCGCCGCGCGCATAGGGTGCGAGCAGGTCGATGACCTTGATGCCCGTGACGAGAATGGCGCTTTCGGTCGACTGGTCGACGAACTCGGGAGCCTTGGCGTGGATCGGCGCGGTCTGCGTCGCGCCGATGGGGCCACGCTCGTCGATCGGCTCGCCGATGACGTTCATGATGCGGCCGAGCGTCATCGGGCCGACCGGCATGCGGATCTGCGAGCCGGTGTCGGTCACGCGCTGGCCGCGGGTCAGGCCTTCGGTCGCGTCCATCGCGATCGTGCGCACGGTGTTCTCGCCGAGGTGCTGGGCGACCTCGAGGATGATGCGCTGGCCATTGTTGAACGTTTCGAGCGCCGAGAGAATCGCGGGCAGCTGGTCCTCGAAGGTCACGTCGACGACGGCGCCGATGACTTGCGAGATCGCGCCGACATTGTTCGACGTCTGGATCGGTACGACGTTGCTGTCGGGCACGGCGGCCTTGGGGGCGCGCGGCTTGCGGGCGGGCTTGTCTGCGGTGGGGGCTGCGGTTGCCATCGATTTTTCCTTAGGTCAGATCAGTTCGAGCGTGACGGGCACATTGTTGCGCGTGGCACGCGAATAGGGGCAGATTTCATGCGCTTCGTGGAGGATGGTCTCGGCGGTCTCGCGCTCGACGCCGGGCATGTGCACGCTCAGCTTGACGGCCAGCGCGAAGCTGACCTCGTCCTTGTCGAGCGTGACTTCGGCCGTGACCGCCGCCTTCGAGCCGTCGACGCCGTGCTTGCGCGCGATCGCCATCAGGGCCGAGCCGAAGCATGAGGAAAAGCCGAGGGCGAAGAGCTGCTCGGGATTGGTGCCTTCGCCATTGCCGCCGACTTCCTTCGGCAGCGCCATTGCCAGGCCGAAGCCGCCGTTTTCGAGCACGGCGCGTCCGTCGCGCCCGCCCTTGGTTGTCGCTCGCGTTACATATGCCATCAGAGTGCCTCCGCGCCTGCGATGATTTCGATGAGTTCGGTCGTGATCGCTGCCTGGCGCGTGCGGTTGTAGAGCACGGTCAGCTTGTTGATCATGTCGCCCGCGTTGCGCGTCGCATTGTCCATCGCGGTCATGCGGCTGCCCTGTTCGGACGCGGCATTTTCGAGCATCGCGCGGAAAATCTGGATCGCGACGTTGCGCGGCAGCAGGTCGGCGAGGATGGTTTCCTCGTCGGGTTCATATTCCATCGCGGCCGGTGCGGCCCCCACTGCCGATCCTGTTGCGACACCGCCGGTTCCGGCCGTTTTTGCGAGCGGCACGGGGATGATCTGGATGCCCGTCGGCTCCTGCACCAGCGCCGAGCGGAACTTGGCGAAGAACAGATGGGCGACGTCGAACTCGCCCGCTTCGAACCGCGCGATCAGGTCGTGGGCCACGACCTGCGCGTCGGCAAAGGCGACGTTCTTGATATGGCCGACTTCCTGGTCGTGGAGAATCTGGCTGGGGTAGAAGCGGCGCAGGACGCGTCCCTTTTTGCCGGCCAGGTAGAAGCGGACGGTCTTGCCGGACTTCTCCAGTTCGACCGCCTTGGCCCGCGCCGCACGGACGATGTTCGTGTTGAACGCGCCCGCCAGGCCGCGCTCCGACGTCGCGACGACGATAAGATGCACCTGGTCCTTGCCCGTCCCCGCAAGCAGCTTCGGGCTGCTGGCGCTGACCGTCACCTTCGCGGCGAGACCCGACATGACGGCTTCGAGACGCTCGGCATAGGGGCGTCCGGCAACCGCCGCTTCCTGCGCCCGGCGCAGCTTCGCGGCGGCGACCATCTTCATCGCCTTGGTGATCTTCTGCGTCGACTTCACCGAGCCGATGCGGATCTTGAGGGCTTTCAAACTTGCCATTCGAACCTTCTCTCCCTCTCCCCTTCAGGGGAGAGGGCCGGGGAGAGGGGCAGTCTCAAAACGCTTGTGTCGCCGGGGTTGGGAGGGACTGCCCCTCTCCCAACCCTCTCCCCTGAAGGGGAGAGGGCTAGAAATTACGCAAACGTCTTCGCGAAGGCGTCGAGCGCGGCCTTCAGTCCCGACTTCGCGTCGTCGCCCAAGTCCTTGCTGTCGCGGATCGCCGCCAGCACGCTGGCGTGGTTCGCGCGGAGATCGGCGAGCATCGCTTCCTCGTAGCGCGTCACGTCGGTGATCGGGATCGTGTCGAGATAGCCGTTCACGCCGGCGAAGATCGATGCGGTCTGCTCCTCGAACGGCATCGGCGCATATTGCTTCTGCTTGAGCAGCTCGGTCAGGCGGCTGCCACGGTTGAGCAGCTTCTGCGTCGAGGCATCGAGGTCCGAGCCGAACTGCGCGAACGCCGCCATTTCGCGATACTGCGCGAGCTCGAGCTTGATGCTGCCCGACACCTTCTTCATCGCCTTGGTCTGCGCGGCGGAACCGACGCGCGACACGCTGAGGCCGACGTTGATGGCCGGACGGACGCCCTGGTAGAACAGGTCGGTCTCGAGGAAGATCTGGCCGTCGGTGATCGAGATCACGTTGGTCGGGATGTACGCCGACACGTCGCCGGCCTGCGTCTCGATGATCGGCAGCGCGGTCAGCGAGCCGTTGCCGTTGGCGTCGTTCAGCTTCGCCGCACGCTCGAGCAGGCGGCTGTGCAGGTAGAACACGTCGCCGGGATAAGCTTCGCGGCCCGGCGGGCGGCGCAGCAGCAGCGACATCTGGCGATAGGCGACGGCCTGCTTTGACAGATCGTCATAGACGATGACGGCATGCATGCCGTTGTCGCGGAAATATTCGCCCATCGCACAGCCGGTATAGGGGGCGAGGAACTGAAGCGGCGCCGGTTCCGACGCCGTCGCGGCGACGACGATCGAATACTCCATCGCGCCGGCTTCCTCGAGCGCGCGGACGATCTGCGCGACCGTCGAGCGCTTCTGCCCGATGGCGACATAGATGCAGTAGAGCTTCTTGCTCTCGTCGTCCTGCGCGTGGCCGGCCTTCTGGTTGATGAAGGTATCGATCGCGACCGCGGTCTTGCCGGTCTGGCGGTCGCCGATGATCAGCTCGCGCTGGCCGCGGCCGACGGGGACGAGCGCGTCGAGCGCCTTGAGGCCGGTCTGCACGGGCTCGTGCACCGACTTGCGCGGGATGATGCCCGGCGCCTTCACTTCGACGCGCGAGCGCTGGTCGGTGACGATCGGGCCCTTGCCGTCGATCGGGTTGCCGAGACCGTCCACGACGCGGCCGAGCAGGCCCTTGCCGACGGGAACGTCGACGATCGTGCCCGTGCGCTTGACGGTGTCGCCTTCCTTGATCTCCGAGTCCGACCCGAAGATCACGACGCCGACATTGTCGGCCTCGAGGTTCAGCGCCATGCCCTGCACGCCGTTGGCAAAGGCGACCATCTCGCCGGCCTGGACATTGTCGAGGCCGTGGATGCGCGCGATGCCGTCGCCGACCGACAGGACCTGGCCCGTCTCGGAGACTTCGGCTTCCGTGCCAAAGGACGCGATCTGGTCCTTGATGACGCGGGAGATTTCAGCGGCGCGGATATCCATTTTACTTACTCAGCCTTTCATCGATTCGCCGGGCATAGGGGCTTTCAGCCCTTCATTGCCATCGCGAGCGTGTTCAGTTTCGTGCGGATCGACCCGTCGATCATCTGGCTGCCGATCTTGACGATCAGCCCGCCGAGAATCGCGGGGTCGGTTTTCATGTCGACCGCGACATCGCGCCCGACACGGGTCTTGAGCTTGGCCTTGAGCGCCGTCACCTGTTCGGCGCTCAGCGGATGTGCCGTCGTGACCTGGGCCGTCGTCTCGCCACGGTGATCGGCGGCCATGGCGCGGAACGCCGCGATGACGGCAGGGGCCTGGCGCAGGCGGCGGTTGCGCGCCAGCACGCCGAGGAAATTCGCGGTCAGCCCGTCGAGCCTGAGTTCGTTGGCAACGGCCTTGATCGCGGCGGCGGCAGCCTCGCGGCCGACGAGCGGGCTCGTCACCAGGCGCTTCAGGTCGGGCGACTGGTCGAGCGCCGAGTCGAGCGTCTTCAGGCTGGTCTCGACCGTATCGAGCGATTTGCCCTCGCGCGCGAGATCGAACAGCGCGGCCGCATAGCGCCCCGGAAGGCTAGCCTGAATACCGGCGGAATTCTCCACGCGCGAACGTCTCCACAGACAGGTTGAACCCGTGCGGCGACACTCAATCAAAAGCGCCTGTGCATCGGAATGGCGCGCGCCTAGCATCGGCAATGCTGCGATGCAAGGTTAGCGAGCGCACCGTTTGCCCGAGCTTGTCGAAGGCCCGTCCTTCTCATATCGGCCTCAAAAGGACGGCACGGCATCGACACCCCCGGTCCGTCGAACCTTTTTTGCGGAGATCGTACATGGGTCACTATCTCGACTATCTCGATGGCGCCGACATTTGCGAGGCCTATGTCGCCACGCCGGCCGAGGCGGGCCGCCATCCCGCCGTCCTCGTCGCCCACCAATGGTCGGGGCAGAGCGACCATGAGCGCGCCACTGCGGACAAAATGGCGGAACTGGGCTATGTCGGCATCGCGCTCGACGTTTATGGCAAGGGCATTCGCGGCGCGCCCGACGCGACCGATCACAGCGCGCTGATGATGCCCTGGGCGGGCAACCGCGCGGCGCTCCGCCAGCGGCTGATGGCCGCCGTCGATCTCGCCAAGGGACATGAGTCCGTCGACAGTGCGAAGATCGCCGTCATGGGCTATTGCTTCGGCGGGCTGTGCGCGCTCGACGTCGCGCGGACCGGGACGAAGGACGTGAAGGGCGCGATCAGCATCCACGGCGTCTTCGGCCCCCCCGACATCGGCCCGCAGGCGGACATCCTGACCAAGGTGCTGATTCTCCACGGCTGGGACGATCCGATGGCGCAGCCCGACAGCGTCGTGAAGGTCGCGAAGGAACTGACCGACGCCAGGGCCGACTGGCAGCTCCATGCCTATGGCCACACGATGCACGCCTTCACCGCGAAGGAGGCCAATATGCCCGAACGCGGCCTTCAGTATAATGCCGATGCCGATCGCCGCTCCTGGGCGGCGACGGTGGCGTTCCTCGGCGAAGTCTTCGCCTAGTCGTGCCCCGGCAGCATCCGCGCGAAGGTGCCGTCGCCGTCGAGGAACACGTGCTTCATCGCGGCGCCGATGTGGAGCGCGGCAAGGGCGAGCATCGCATAGCCGAGCGTTTCGTGCGCGCCGCCCATGGCGGTGGCAAAGCCCTTGTCGCGTGCCACCGGCAGAAAGGGAATGTCGAACAGGCCGTACCAGCTCAGCGGGAATTTGCGCCCGCCCGCCGAGGTCATCAGCCAGCCGCTGACCGGCAGGGCGATCATCAGCACGTAGAATGTCCAGTGGGTAAGCGTCGCGACGGCAATTTCCCACCGCGCCAGCGTCGGCTCATGGGGGGGCGGGCGATGCGCCAGCCGCCAGTACAGGCGGAACAGGCTCAGCACGAGGATGGTGATCCCCGTTGCCGTGTGGACCGGCATGTACCGGTCGAGCAGCCCGCTCGACAGGTTGAAGACGATGGCCAGCGCGATCAGCCAGTGAAGCGCGATGGCGACGCGGGTATAGCGCGTGCGGGGCAGGGCGGCGGACTCGATCATGGCGCCTGCATGACCCGATGCACCGACCCTGTCGACCCTGCTGCTTTGGCCGCAAGTTGCGGGATGCGGACGGCGAGTCGCTGGTCTAGACCGGCGCCATGACGAACATCGATCCCGAAACGGCCTGGGCCGCCTTCTCCGCCCGCAATCGTGCGTTCGACGGCATGTTCGTCGGCGCGGTCAAGACGACCGGCATCTATTGCAAGCCGTCGTGCCCCGCGCGCCACCCGTTGCCCCAGAATGTCGAATATTTCGCCGATGGCGAAGGCGCCCGCGCGGCGGGCTATCGCGCCTGCCTGCGCTGCAAGCCCGACGAGACCGGTCGCGACCGCGAAGCCGTGGCACGGGCGATTCGCCTGATCGAGCACGCCGAGGACATGCCGCTCCTCGATGAGCTTGCCGCCGCGGTCGGCTATGCCCCGCATCATTTCCACCGCCTGTTCAAGCGCGACACGGGGGTGACGCCTGCTGCCTATGCCCGTGCGCTGCGCGCCAAAAGGACCGAGACCATGCTGACCAAGGCCGAAACCGTGACAGCCGCGCTCTATGATGCCGGCTACCAGAGCCCCAGCCGCTTCTATGCCGCGGCCCCCGATCGCCTCGGCATGACGCCCTCGGCGTGGAAACGCGGCGGGGCCGGGGTGACGATCCGCTATGCCGTCGTTGACACCGTGCTCGGCAAGATGCTGCTCGCCGCCACCGAAAAGGGCATCTGCCGCCTCTCGTTCGACGAGGACGAAGCCGAACTGCGCCGCCGCTTCCCCCAGGCGACCATCGAGCCGGGCGGCGAGGCCATGGCGGAACTCGTCGAAGGCGCCATCGCCGCCTGTGCCGACCCTGCCAACATGCCCGACCTGCCGCTCGACGTGGCGGGCACTGCCTTCCAGCAGGCGGTGTGGGACGAACTCCGTCGCATTCCGCCCGGCGAAACCCGCAGCTATGCCGCGATCGCCGCCGCCGTCGGCAAGCCCGCCGCCGTCCGCGCGACGGGCAGCGCGAACGGCGCGAACAATGTCGCCGTCCTCATCCCCTGCCACCGCGTGATCCGCACCGACGGCACGCTCGGCGGCTATGCCTATGGGCTGGAACGCAAGAGCGAATTGCTCAAGCGCGAGGCGGGGCGATGACGGAATAACGAAAGGGCGGGGATTGGGTGGAAACTTGCTCGACTGCTTTTCGACGGCCTGATGCCTCAAGTCACTGTTCGGTCCGCAATCGAAGATTTGCGGTGGCTCCTGAACAAGCCCTTTCGGCGCGTTGGTAGCCTTCGTGAATTGGGGATCTACGCGCTCGGGAATGCCAATGCGTTTCGCCAATCTGAATTTGCGAATTGGCGGCCAAGGCGCTGGAACGGCAGCTCGACAAAATAGTGCATGACCGCCGAAATGATGATTATCGCTACCAATGCGAGGGCCAGCACCGGCAATCCACTGGGCACGGGGGCATGAGCGAGTGCTAGAACGCGGATTGGCTCGTGGATCAGGTAGAGCGGGTAACTGATCGCGCCGATCCAGGCCAGCAGGCGAACGTCGAGACGCTCGCGCACGGCGACGACGTAAAAGAAAGAAAGCGCAATTGCATTGGACACCAAATAACGCGAGACGCTTTCACCGTCGCCCCAGTCCTGTCGATAACCAAACAAGAACGAGATCGAGAGTAGCAGCAGGACCGGAGCGGCCATTTTTGCGAAAAAAATTCCCCCCACGCGATCTCCTTGGATTTGGCTAACAGAGCGCAATCGGCCAAAAACTTTCCAACCAAAGCGGAAGCTGGAACTTTGCGGACAGCTTTTGAACGCGCAAACACTATCGTGCTCTGAGCGAGTGCGATGTCGTTGATAGCAGATGGATCTTCCACGATCAGGGTCCCCTCGAACTGTGTCGCAAAGACACTCCTTGTTTTGCCATCGACGTTTAGCGCGAAGGAGCCATGATCAGAGTCGAACCCTGTCAGGCTCGCAACCGGTCCTAAGTGGCGGCGAAAGACGAGTTCGGATTTGGTGCCGTTGCTGAAGTCATGGACTGCGCCAGGCCATGAGGGGTTGGTGTCGTATCGCCAGCCATTGTTGCCACATGACGGCAGAAATAGACACGCCGTGATGAGGGCAAGGAATCGCCACATCGGTCTAGAGTTGCACGTCCGCCGGGTGCGCACAATTGGCGCATTGCCACAGCAGAGCAAATGCCGATCGTGGTGGTTAGCGGACATCGGCGGCCCGCCGCATGATAGGTACGTTGAGGGGCGGAGTTAGCTGGCGGGGGGGGTGTCTGCGACGATGTCCGTACTCAACCGCATCACCCCATCCGGCTGACGCTTGAATATCGCGACCCAGTTGCCGACCTCGACAAACGGCTTTTTGGTCCTGGGGTCGGTAAAGCTGAACCGATATGTTGCATGATAGATCGCCAGTTCGCCAGATCCGGCGACATCCACCGTCTCGTCCGAAACTTCTAGTTTGACGTCCGGAAGCGCCAACTGTGCCTGAATGGCTGCTTTAGCTGCAGCCATGCCGACCACGTTTGGTTCGCCGTGGAAGAATGTCTTGATGTCGGGTGCCAAGACAATTGCTGCCTTCGCTTCGTCTCGCGAGACGTAGGCTTGGACCTGCGTATGAATGGCCGCCTTGACCTCAGCGGTGACCATGTCCGCCGACGGCTTAGCCGGGACCTTGCCTTGGGCACTCCATCCTGCCACCCCTAGCATCACGAAACACGCAAACGGAATGCTCGCCGATCCTAAAGTCTTCATAACCATCATCCCCTGCAGTCGCGACGTTGCGCCCGCGGACCTAATCGCAATTTGGCACTGTCCGCAATTGGGGCTGATTCTGTTGAAAAACTCCCTCTTGAAGTCGCTATGATGTGGTGCTTCAATGTTTCTGCGGTGATGCGGAGACGAGCCGATGATGGGCGAGCGGACGGTGGCGCAGGAGGCGCTGTTCTACAGCTTCAACCTTGAGCGACATGTGCCGGCGGATCATCTGCTGCGATCGATCGACCGGTTCGTGGACCTGTCGAGCATTCGCGAGCATCTACGGCCGTTCTACAGCGAGACCGGTCGGCCCTCGATTGATCCTGAGTTGATCATCCGGATGCTGATCATCGGTTACTGCATGGGCATCCGGTCCGAGCGGCGGCTGTGCGACGAGGTCCATGTGAACCTGGCGTATCGCTGGTTCTGAGCGGCTTGGGCTTGAAGGCGACGTGCCCGACCACTCGACGTTCTCGAAGAACCGCCATGGCCGCTTCCGCGACAGCGACCTGCTGCGGCACCTGTTCGAGACGACGGTGGCACGCTGCATGGCCGAGGGCCTTGTCGGTGGCGAAGGCTTTGCAGTCGATGCCAGCCTGATCCCGCGCGGACGTGAACCGGCAGCATGCCGTCGACCGGCCCGAGCAGCTGCCAGGCGAAGCCACCAGCCATGCCGTGCGCGAGTATCTCGCGGTGCTCGACGATGCAGCCTTCGGCGGGGCAACGCCGGTTCCGCCCAGGCAGCTTGCAGTGGCCGATCCTGCCGCTCGGTGGACTGCTGCATCGCGCGAGCGTGCCTTCTTCGCCTACTCGACCAACTACCTCATCGACCTCGACCATGCGGTGATCGTGGACGTCGAGGCGACGACATCGATCCGCCAGGCCGAGGTGACCGCGCAGCGACGCATGATCGAACGCGCCCACGACCGGTTCGGCCTGTGGCCCGAGCGCCTCGCGGCCGACGCCGGATACGGCGATGCGCCCAACCTGGCCTGGCTGGTCGAGGACAAGGGCATCGCCCCGCATATCCCGGTGTTCGACAAGTCTGCCCGCACCGACGGCACCTTGGAGCGCTCTGCCTTCACCTTCGACCGCGAGGACGACAGCTATGTCTGCCCGGGCGGCAAGCGGTTGCGACCGCGCAACCGCAACTTCAAGACCCCGCGATCCACCGTCGATCAGGACGGCTTCATCCGCTACCGTGCCCGTCAGCAGGACTGCAGCGGCTGCGCTCTGCGGCAGAAGTGCACGCCCAACATGCCCGCCCGCAAGATCATGCGCTCGATCCACGAAAGCGCCCGCGACACGGCCCGTGATATCGCGACGAGCGATGCCTACATGACCTCGCGACGCCAGCGAAAGAAGGTCGAGATGCTGTTCGCGCACCTCAAGCGGATCCTCAAGCTCGACCGTCTGCGCCTGCGAGGACCGAACGGCGCGAAAGACGAATTTATCCTCGCTGCCACCGCCCAGAACCTCCGCAAAATGGCCAAGATCATCCCGATGCCGAGCCATCCGGTGCCGGCCTGAACGGCAAGGGCCCCGCTCGCGCCGGCGACATCACGCTAGCGGCCCCATCCCATGAGCGACTTCTTCAACACAATCGGGGCGATAGCTGCCGATCGCCCTCGCGCTTTGCGCGCAGGAATCGCTGTCCTACACGGGTCGGCTCCGTCATCTTTGCCGACTCGCCCCGGCGATGCTGCTCTTTCGCTCGTTTATCCTTTTCCCACGAGCTCGGTTCGTCGTACCCGGAGAACGGTCGGGCGACAGATTTGCAGCCGTTCGTGGGTCACTTGTGACCTTTGGACCGGATCTCAGCCACCCTGTCGCGTGCGGCAGGTGTAGACCAGCCGCTCGTTCGGTTGCGCCGGCAGGACGGCCCGGATCGCGCTTTCCATGTCGGCGACCGACTGGCGCTGGGCCGGGTCGGCGGTGCAGGCATTGTTCTTGTAGCGCGCCCGGATGGCGCGGGCCTGCTCCATCGCATCGGCACCCATCAGGAAGCGCTCGACCGCATAGCGCGACTTTGCCGGGTCGTAGCTCTGGATCGTCACCGTCGCCTCGCCGTTCGGCACGAAGGTGCGGCTCCATGTGCCTGCATTCGCGCCATATTGGGTCTTGCCATTGACGCAGCCGTCGTCGCGCCAGTCGAGCGGGACATCGTCGGTCTTCGACAGCTTCACGACGCTGCGGTCGAGGTCGATCGTGCAGAGCTTGGCTCCGGCACCCTCCGCCGGCGCCCAGCACCGGCACCGCCTTTGCCGGATGCAGCCGGGCGTAGCGGTCGTCCACTTCGGACATTTTCGGGCGACCGAGGAACACGACGATCGCGGCGAGTGCCAGCACGACCGCCACGGCGAGTGCCCCCCAGGCAAGGCGCTTGTCGGTCCGGCGCCGGTCGCCCAGCAGGACGATCGCGCCGACCCCGGCCAGCGCGCCCAGCACGAGCAGGACGGCGGCCAGCGCCATGCCGTTGTCGCGCTCGCCCGCGATGTCGTCGCGCAGCTTCTGCTTCTCGGTCGCGGCGCGCGCCTGTTCGGCGGCCGCGCGGCGCGCTTCGAGCGCCTGCGCTTCGGCCTCGGCCTGCGACAGCGCGCCGCTGCGCGCCGACAAATCGCCTTCGCTCAGGCAAGGCGCCGTCACGATCGTCGGCGTGACCTTCGACTTCGCCAGGAACGACGCGAGCTCGTGCACCGACAGGGCAAAGGCGAAGGGCGAATCGATGCCTTCGCTCACCGACAGGAAACTGTTGATGCCGATCACCCGCCCGCAGGCGTCGACGAGCGGTCCGCCCGAATTGCCCCGCCCGATGTTGGCGTCGTGCAGCACGGTGTCGTAGCGGTCGTTCGTCCGGCGCCCGCCGACATGGCCGAGCGATTTGACCGGGGCTTGCGGGCGGATCAGTTCGTCGATCCCCGAGGCCATGGCACGGTCGACGCCATAGGGATAGCCGAGCGCGGCCACGGCGGACCCATCGGCAACCGGTCCGCCGAACAAGGTCGCCGGTTCGATGCGACCGTTCGAAATCTCGATGATCGCCAGATCGATGTCGGGCGCATAGGCAATGACCTTGCCTTCGTACCGCTTGCGCCCCTCGCTCGGGACGATGCCGACAAAACCGCCGTTTTCAACTGCATTCTCAACGACATGCGCGTTCGTGACGATCCGCGTCGGGGTGACCGCAACGCCCGATCCCATGCCGACCTCGCCGTCGTTGGCCTCGTTCGTCACGACGACGCGCACGACGCTGCGCGCGGCCGCATCGACATCGGCATTCGACTGGGCGGGCGCGAGCGCGGGCAGGGCGAGCAGCACCAGCGCACAGGTCAAGGCAAAGCGACGAATCATGGCACCCCCGGTAGCCGGTTAGTGCGTTTCATACGAACGAGTAAGGGTCCACATCCACCGCAACGCGCACGCCGCGCGGCCATTCGAGCGCGCCGAGCCACCCCCGGATGACGTCCTGAACGTCGAGCGCCCGGCGGGCGTGGACGAGCAGGCGGACGCGGTGGCGGCCGCGGAGCATCGCGAGCGGGGCGGGCGCGGGGCCGAAGACTTCCATGCCCTCGACCCGGGGAGCAGCCTTGGCGATCCGCTGCGCGGTATCGGCGGCTTCGCGCTGGTCCTCCGACGAGACGATGATCGCGGCCAGCCGCCCGAACGGGGGGGCGCCCGCATCGCGCCGGCTCTCGGTCTCGGCCGCGTAGAAGCTGTCGGCGTCGCCCGAGACCAATGCTTCGATGACGGGCGCGCCGGGCTCATGGGTCTGCACGAACACGCGGCCCGGCTTGCTGCCGCGCCCGGCGCGCCCGGCGACCTGCGCAATCTGCTGGAAGCTGCGCTCGGCCGCGCGCAGGTCGCCGCCCTGCAGGCCGAGATCGGCATCGATCACGCCGACGAGCGTCAGGTTGGGAAAGTGATAGCCCTTGGTGACGAGCTGCGTGCCGATCACGATGTCGATCTCACCGGCTTCCATCTTGCCGACGAACTCGGCGGCTTTCGCCGGCGACCACAAGGTGTCCGACGTCACGATGGCGCGCCGGGCGTCGGGGAAAAGCTCGGCGACCTCGTCCGCGATGCGCTCGACGCCGGGGCCGACCGCGACGAGCGAGTCTTCCTCGCCGCATTCGGGGCATTGCTTCGGCGGCGACATCACATGCCCGCAATGATGGCATTGCAGCCGTGCCAGCAGGCGATGCTCGACCATCCACGCGGTGCAATTGGGGCACTGGAACCGATGGCCGCAATGCCGGCAAAGCGTCAGCGGCGCATAGCCGCGCCGGTTCAGGAACAGCAGCGCCTGTTCCTTGCGCTCCATGACGTCCTCGATGGCGGTCACCAAGGCGGGCGCCAGCCAGCGCCCGCGCGGCGGCGCGTCCTGCGTCAGGTCGATGGCGCTGATCGCCGGCAATTGCGCGGCGCCGTAGCGGCCGGGCAGCTTCAGCTCCTTGTAGTTGCCCAGCGCCACTTGTTGGCGCGTCTCGATCGCGGGCGTCGCACTGGCAAGCACGACGGGGCATCCTTCGAATCGCCCGCGCATGACCGCCACGTCGCGCGCATGGTAATGAACGCCGTCTTCCTGCTTGAAGCTGGTCTCGTGTGCTTCGTCGATGACGATCAGGGCGAGGTCGCGATAGGGCAGGAACAGCGCCGACCGCGCGCCCACGGTGACCCTGGCCTCGCCGCTCGCGATCGCGCGCCAGGCGCGGCGGCGCTGCGACTGTCGCAGTCCCGAATGCCAGGCGACGGGCTGGTGCCCGAATCTGGCTTCGAAGCGGCGCAGGAAGGGTTCGGTCAGGGCAATTTCGGGCAGCAGCACGAGCGTCTGCCGGCCTTGCCGCAATGCCTCCGCAATCGCTTCGAAATAGACTTCGGTCTTGCCCGAGCCTGTGACGCCGTCGAGCAACGTGGGCGAAAAGGTCCGGGCGGCGACATCGGCGACGAGCGCCGATGCCGCCTTGGTCTGCGCCGCCGAGAGTGCTGGCGGGGCGTGGTCGGGATCCGGTGCCGCATAGGGATCATCGACCGCGACTTCGACCGCCTCGATCGCGCCGATCTTGACAAGGCCGCGGATTACGCCGTCGGAAACGTCCGCGATCATGGCCAGTTCGCGCACCAGGCCCTGTCGCTCGCCGATGCGTTCGAGCGCTTGCAAACGCTGCGGGGTCAGGCGGTCGGGGACGCCGCCGGTTGCCCGATATTCCACGACCGAGCGACGCTCGTCGAGCGCCGACGCGCTGGACAGCGCCATGCGCAGCACCGCTGCCGGGGGCGCGAGATAATAGTCCGCGGTCCACTCGACGAGACGGCGCAGCGGCGCTGCGATCGGCGGCAGGTCATAGACCGAAATAAGGTTGCGCAGCCGGTTGTCGCCGACTTCGGCGTCGGACGGCATGTGGTCCGCTTCCCAGACGACGCCGGCAACCTGTCGTGGGCCGAGCGGCACCAGCACGATGCTGCCCGGTGCGGCGGCCATGCCGTGTGGCGCCCGGTAATCGAGCGGGCCAAGTGCGGCATTGAGGGTGAGGACGCGGACACGGGACATGCCGGCTCACTTAAGCCGGAATGCCCGCGCCGCAATCATGGTGTTGCTACGCCGGTCAGAACGGCTTCGGGACGTCGTTCGGCCCGCGGACGTGATTGCGCTTCATGCGGTCGATATGCGCCTGGGCACGGTCGAGCATGGCCATGATCGATGCCTGCTCGCGGTCGGTGAAGCGGCCGCCGCTGTCGCGGTAGCGCGCTTCCTGCCGCTTGATCGCGCGCTGTTCGTTGGTCAGGATCTGGCGTTCGCGCAGGCTCAGCTTGCCGGACCGCTTGCCGGCATCGATCTGGCGCTGCTGGTTCGCCTGGCGGAGGTCGATACCGACGTCGGCCTGCGCCGCAGTGCCGAGGGCGAGGCTGCCGAGCACGGCAATTAGGGTCAGTTTACGCATCGATTTCTCCTTGGGTGATCGGTAGACGCACGCCATAACGCGCGGGCGCGGCATAAGTCGCATCCGCAACGATCAGAAGGTGGCCGCCATGAAGTTCTTCGTCGATACTGCCGATACTGCCGATATCGCAGAGCTTGCGGCGACCGGGTTGCTCGACGGGGTGACCACCAATCCTTCGCTGATCGCCAAGTCGGGGCGCCAGTTCCTCGACGTGGTGAAGGAGATTTGCGCGCTTACCCCGGGTCCGGTGTCGGCCGAGGTCGTGGCGCTGGATCATGCGGGCATGATGCGCGAGGCCGAAATCCTGCGGAAGATCGCCGACAATGTCTGCATCAAGGTTCCCTTGACGCTCGACGGCCTTAAAACGTGCAAGGCGCTCGCGGGCGAAGGCACGCAGGTCAATGTCACCCTGTGCTTTGCGCCGGCGCAGGCACTGCTTGCCGCAAAGGCAGGCGCCACGTTCATTTCGCCCTTTGTGGGGCGCCTGGACGACATCGGGCAGGACGGCATGGACCTGATCCGCGATATCAGGCTCATCTACGACAATTATGCGTTCGACACCGAAATCCTGGTCGCCAGCGTGCGCCATCCGATCCACATCCTCGAAAGCGCCCGCATCGGTGCCGATGTGATGACGGCGCCCCCTGCCGTCATCAAGGCATTGTTCAACCATCCGCTGACCGACAAGGGCATGGCCGGGTTCATGGCGGACTGGGCGAAGACGGGGCAGAGCATTGTCTGACGCCGTGGCGGCCTTTGCGGTCTACCTGACGCGCGACCGCCGCCGCTCGCCGCATACGGTCCGTGCGTATGTCGCGACCGCCGAGCGGCTGGTCGAGCATCTCGGCGCGCGCGAGGTCGATGCGCCCGCCCTGCGCGACTATCTGGCGGAGCGCCGCGCCGACGGCCTGTGCAATGCCAGTGCGGCGCGCGAATTGTCGGCGCTGCGGGCGTTCATCCAGTTCACCGGCGGCGATGATGCGATGCCGCGGATGCGCGGGCCGAAGGTCAAACGCGGCGTACCTCGTCCGGTATCGCCTGCCGAAGCGATGGCGTTGGCCGAGGACGTCGCCGGACAGGGGCGTGAGGCCTGGGTCGCCGCGCGGGACTGGGCGGTGCTGATGCTTCTCTACGGCGCAGGGCTTCGCATCGGCGAGGCGCTGGGGCTGACGGGCGCTGTGCTCCCGCTCGGCAAGGTGATGGCGGTCACGGGCAAGCGCGACAAGACGCGGATGGTGCCGCTGCTGCCGCAAGTCAGCGAAGCAATCGAGACCTATGTCGAGGCTTGCCCGCATCCCTGCAGCCGCGCGACTCCCTTGTTCCGGGGCGTGCGCGGTGGCCCGCTCGATCCATCGACCGTGCGGCGCTCGGTACGGATCGCCCGGGCGCGGCTCGGCCTGTCCGAACGCACAACACCCCATGCCCTGCGCCACAGCTTTGCCACCCACTTGCTCGCGCGGGGCGCCGACCTCCGCTCGCTTCAGGAACTTCTTGGCCATGCCAGCCTGAGTTCGACCCAGATCTATACCTCGATCGACGCCGCCCATCTGCTCGACGTGTACCGCAACGCCCATCCTAGGGCTTAGATGGCTTCCAGGTCGACAGTCGCCAGGCATACCATCCGCCGAGTACAACGATGACCGCGAGCGACAACGGACCGAGCACCGTTTCGACATGCTCGAACTGGCTGCCGAGTACCCAGCCGGCAAGCGCCAGCGCCGCCGTCCAGATTGCCGAACCGACCGTCGACCACAGCACGAACGGGACGAAGCGCATCTTGAGCAGTCCTGCCGGGATCGAGACCAGCGAGCGCACCGTCGGCAGCATTCGGCCGATGAACACCAGCGAGCCGCCGTGCCGGTCGAACAACCGTTGGGCGCGCTCGATTTCCGCCCAGTCGAGCGTCAGCCAGCGGCCATAGCGATCGATCAGCGGACGGAAGCGCTCGAGGCCCAGCGCCTGCGCCGCGGCATACCAGATGATGTTGCCGACCATGGCCCCCGCCGTGCCGGCGACAATGACCCAGGGGAGCGCCAGATGCCCGCGCGTCGCGACGACGCCCGCCAGAGGAATGATGACCTCGCTGGGCAGGGGGGGAAACATCGTCTCCAGCAGCATTAGGCCGAAAATGCCGAAATAGCCGCCGTCCTCGATCCATCGGAAGATGAACTCGGCCATTGCCTCAGACCAGGCGCGCTTCGACGGCGTCCCAGATCGCGGCGGCCGTATCGGTGCCGTTGAAGCGGTCGATCGCGACGATGCCGGTCGGCGATGTCACGTTGATCTCGGTAAGCCATTCGCCGCCGATCACGTCGATCCCGACGAAGATCAGCCCGCGCCTTTTGAGTTCCGGCCCCATCGCCGCGCAGATTTCGGCCTCGCGCGGGGTCAGGTCGGTCTTGGCTGCCGTGCCGCCGACCGCAAGGTTGCTCCGGATCTCGCCTTCGCCGGGAATGCGGTTGACCGCGCCCGCCACTTCGCCGTCGACGAGGACGATGCGCTTGTCGCCCGCCGTTACACTGGGAAGGAACGCCTGCACCATGTGCGGCTCGACATAGGCGCCGTTGAACATCTCCATCAGCGACGACAGGTTCGCGCCGTCGCTGCCGATCTTGAAGATGGCCTTGCCGCCGTTGCCGTGGAGCGGCTTGATGACGATTTCGCCGTGCTGCTTCAGGAAGTTGTGCGTCGCGCCCAGCGACCGCGTGATCATTGTTGGCGGCATGAAGCGCGCGTAATCGAGCACGAACAGCTTTTCGGGCGCGTTGCGCACGCTCGCCGGATCATTGGCGACCAGTGTTTCGCCCCGAATGCGCTCGAGCAGGTGCGTCGCCGTGATGTAGCTCAGGTCGAACGGCGGGTCCTGCCGCATCCAGACGACGTCGACATTGCGCCCGAGGTCGAGGATGCGTGCCTCGCCAAGGTCGAAATGATTCCCCTGCTCGCGGCGAACCGTTACGGGCCACGCCATGGCGTACAGCCGCCCGTTTTCCCAGGTCAGGTCGTTCACGCCATAGTAGAACAGCGAATGCCCGCGCGCCTGCGCCGAAAGCATCAGAGCGAAGGTCGAGTCCCCGGCAATGTTGAGGCCGTCGAGCGGGTCCATCTGGAAGGCAACGCATAGGGTCATGTCGTTGCCCTAGTTGGAGTTGGCGCGCGCGTCACCCCTCACCCCATGCGCTCCTGGCATGACGGATTGAAGTCGCCTCAATCTTCCCAAACGTTGGAAAGATGCTTGGGCAGCCGCCCGGGCGCGACCAGGATCACGTCGATGCGGATGTCGCCGCGCGGAAACGCATGGCGCGCCGCGAGCGCCGAAGCCGCCGCTGCCACGCGCCGCAGTCGGTGCTTGTCGACGGCATGAGCCAGCTCGGCCAGCGAACCGCGCGTCTTCACCTCGACAAAGGCGGTAGTGCGCAGGCGGCGGGCGACGATGTCAATCTCGCCGACCGGCGTCCGCACGCGTGTGCCGATGATGCGCCAGCCCTTCAGCCGCAGGTACCAGGCGGCGATGCGCTCGGCGCGCCGTCCGCGCGCCTCGGCCGCGGCGCGACTCATGCGCCGGTCTTCAAGGCGAGCGCGCGGGCGTAGAGCGTGCGCCGGTCGAGGCCGGTCGCGTCGGCGACCTCGCTGGCGGCCCGGCCAAGGGGCAGGCGGGTAAGCGCTTCACGCAGGGCGGCATCGCTGTCGATCGCCATAACGCGTAGCGCCGGTGGGCCGACGAGGACGACAATTTCTCCCCTGGGCGGCGCATCGACGTAGCGCGCGGCCAGTTCGCTCAGGCTTCCCGTCACACATTCCTCAAAGGCCTTGGTCAGTTCGCGCGCGACGGCCGCTTCCCGGTCGCCGAGCACGTCGTACAGCACCGCCAGCGTGGCACCGAGGCGCGGCCCTGATTCGTAGAACACCAACGTCGCCGGGACGTGCGCAAGTTCCATGACCGCATCGGCTTTCGCCTTTGCCTTTACCGGCAGAAATCCGCCGAACAGAAACCGATCGGTCGGCAGGCCGGCCAATGTCAGCCCGGCAATGGCCGCGCAGGCCCCCGGCACGGTCACGATCCTGTGTCCGGCGGTGCGGGCATCGCGGACCAGCTTGTAGCCGGGATCCGATATCAGCGGCGTTCCGGCATCGCTGACCAGGGCCACCGATTCGTTCGCCATGCGGGCGACCAGGCCCGGACGGACGGCATCGGCATTATGATCGTGGTAATTCGTCATCGAGCGCCTGATACCGAGATGATTGAGCAGCTTGCCGGTGACCCGGCTGTCCTCGACGCACAGCACGTCGGCGTGCGAAAGCACCGCCGCGGCGCGCGGCGTCAGATCACCGAGATTGCCGATCGGGGTGGCAACGATGTAGAGTCCAGGCGAGAGTGGCGCGTTCATAAGGGAAAACAGGTCATGGCAGGTGCAGGGGCGCTGGCGCAATTCAGGGCGCTGGGCAAGCGGATTGCGCTGTTGGGCATCGTCGCCTTGTCCGCGTGTCAGGTCGTTCCCAAGGGGCCCCCGCGCCCGGTCGACGCGCCGCCCCCGGTCGTGAGCGAGCCGGTCGGAACAACGCTGCCGAGCGATACCGAACGCAACCGTGTGGCGCTGCTGGTGCCGCTGACGGGCCCCAACGCCGGCGTGGGAGAATCGATTGCGAACGCGGCCAACATGGCGGTGCTCGATACGGGCGGCCGAACCATCCGCGTGACGATGTACAACACGGCAACCGGCGCCGCCGCCGCGGCGCAAAAGGCGATTGCAGAGGGCAACAAGCTGATCCTGGGGCCGTTGCTGGCCGATGACGTCCGCGCGGTGGCGCCGGTCGCCCGTGCGGCAAGAGTGCCGGTCATCACCTTCTCGAACGATGCCGGTGTCGCCGGCAATGGCGTTTACGTGATGGGCTTTGCCCCCGCGCAATCGATCGAACGCGTGGTCGCCTACGCCCGGAGCAAGGGTGCGACGAAATTTGCCGGGCTGGTGCCGTCCGGCCTCTATGGCCAGCGCGCCTCGACGGCGTTCCTGCGCAGCGTCGAGTCGGCGGGCGGGCAGGTCGTGTCGCTCCAGACCTTCGACCGGACCGCCAGCTCGATCAACGCGGCGGTGACGAAGCTTTCCGCTGCCTCGCCCTATGACGCCTTGCTGATCGCCGATTCGGCACGTGTGGCGGTCCAGGCCGCGCCTTTGGTCAGGGCCAAGGGCGGGGCAGGGGCCCGCTTGCTCGGCACCGAATTGTGGAATGCCGAAGGCGGCCTCGCAACCAGTCCTGCGCTGCGCGGGGCGTGGTTCGCCAGTGTCTCGGACGGCGTCTACACGCAGCTCTCGGACAAATACCGCGCGCGCTTTGGCAAGGGGCCTTATCGTCTGGCGAGCCTGGGTTATGACGCGGTCCTGCTCGTCAGCCGAATCGGCAGCGATTGGCGCTTCGGCAACAACTTCCCGGTCGGGCGACTTGCGGACGCCGGCGGGTTTACGGGAGTCGACGGCCCGTTCCGCTTCGGCAGGGACGGCGTCGCCCAGCGCGCGCTCGAAGTGCAACAGGCCGGCCCGAACGGATTTACCGTCGTCGACGGCGCGCCGCGCGGATTCTAGTCCGCCACGACTTCGGTCAGGATCGCGTCGAGTACACCGAAGCCGCGCTCGGTTACCGTCAGGCGGGGTGGCGCCGATTCGACGAGGCCGAGCGCAACGAGTCGCCCGACAGCGGCTGGATCGACCGGCTCGGCGATTCCGCTGCGCTCTGCGATCCGATCCAGATCGACACCTTCACCCAGCCGAAGCCCCATGACCAGGGCCTCGATCGCGCGGTCGCGGGCAGGCAGCACGTCCTCGCTGACCATGCCATGGCCGTTGCGCGAAACGGCGCCGAGCCAGTTTTCGGGCTTCTTGTGCCGAACGGTCGCCATTCCGCCGCGACGCCCATGGGCGCCGGGGCCGATGCCGGCGTAATCGCCATAGCGCCAATAGGTCAGGTTATGGCGGCTTTCGGCGCCGGCCCGGGCATGGTTCGAGATTTCATAAGCAGGCAGGCCCGCGGCGGATAATTGTGCGCGCGTAGTTTCGAACAGGTCGGCGGCAATGTCGTTGTCGAGGGGCAACAGGTCGCCCCGCTGTACCAGAGTCGCGAACTTTGTGCCGGCTTCGATGGTGAGCTGGTAGAGGGAAAGATGTTCGGTGCCGAACGCCAGTGCCCGGGCCAGTTCGGCGTGCCATGCCGCCGGGGTCTGCTCGGGTCGCGCATAGATCAGGTCGAAACTGACCCGGGCGAAAGCGGCCTGTGCCGTATCGAGGGCGGCCAGCCCCTCGCGGACGGAATGGGCACGTCCCAGAAACGCCAGGGCTGCATCGTCGAGCGCCTGCAGCCCGAGCGATACCCGGTTGACGCCGGCCGCAGCCAGATCGGCAAATTTCGCTGCCTCGACCGACGAGGGGTTTGCCTCGAGCGTGATCTCGACATCGCTGGCCACCTGCCAATGCCGTGCCGCGGCATCTATGATCGTTGCGACGGTGGAGGGCGGCATCAGCGATGGCGTGCCGCCGCCGAAGAAGATCGAGCCGAGGGTCCGGCCGGGGAGGAGGCCGGCTTCATGGGAAAGGTCGCCAACCAGTGCGGCGCACCACGCGGCCTGGTCGACCTCGGCCCTTACATGGCTGTTGAAGTCGCAATAAGGGCATTTTGACACGCAGAACGGCCAGTGGACGTAGAGCGCGAACGGCTCGTCGAATTCGCCACGGCTTCCCGTTTTGTTAAGCGGGTGCGGGGTAAAGGTTGTGGCCATGATCCGCGCGCTCCTTACGGCAACCGCTCTGATAACGCCAATGGCGGCGGCGGCGCAGATCCAGTCCTACCGGGAACTCTGGGACGGTCGACCCGCGGCGCGTGGCGAAAGCCTGATGCGCACGGCGATGACGCAGGCGCACAACCGCGCGCGAGCCGCCTATGGATCGGCACCGCTGGTGTGGGACGATGCGCTGGCGGCAAGTGCGCGCAACTATGCCGGCGTGCTGGCCCGCGAGAACCGCTTCGCGCATGATCCGCAGCGCGAGGCGGCAGTTCGCGAGGGCGAGAATCTATGGATGGGAACTCGCGGCGCGTTCGACTATGCCACGATGGCTTCGAGCTGGATCGGCGAGCTCAAGGATTTCAGGCCAGGGCGCTTTCCGGACATCAGCCGCGCTGGCAACTGGAAGATGGTCGGTCATTATACCCAGATCGTGTGGCCCACAACGACCAGCTTCGGCTGCGCGGTCGTCAGCAATGCCACCGACGACTATCTCGTGTGCCGGTATCTCCCCGCCGGCAACGTCTTCGGCATCGTGATGCGTTAGAACGCCGCTGCCACCAGCTTTGCAAAGGCGTCGGCGCGGTGGCTCATCGCGTGTTTCCGGTCCGGGTCCATTTCGCCGAAAGTCTCCGTATGGCCGAGCGGCACGAAGACGGGGTCGTAACCAAAGCCTTTGTCCCCGCGCGGTGGCCAGACCAACGTCCCCTCGACCCGCCCCTCGAAAAAGGCATCGCTCCCGTCGGGCCAGACCAGCGCGAGCGTGCAGGTGAAGTGCGCCGCGCGCGAAACGTTCGCCCCAAGTGCCTGCAACCGGTCCTCGACCGTCTGCATGGCGAGCATCCAGTCGCGCCGGCTCGAATCGCCGTGCACGCGTTCGGCCCAGTTCGCCGTATAGATCCCGGGCTCGCCGTTAAGCGCTTCGACGCACAGGCCGCTGTCGTCCGCCAGCGCGGGCATGCCCGACAGGTCGGCCGCCGACTGCGCCTTGATCATGGCATTGGCGACGAAGGTCGTGCCCGTTTCCTCCGGCTCGGGAAGGTCGAGTGAAGCTGCAGACACCGGCTCGATTCCGAACGGCGCGAGCAGCGCCCGGATTTCGCGGACCTTTCCTTCATTGTGGCTGGCGATGACCAGCTTGCCCCGCGCCAGCTTTCTCACCGCCCGACGGCCACTTTCTGTGCGGCGAAGATTTCGGTGCACCCGATCCGCGCCAGGCGCAGCAGTCGCAACAGCGCTTCCTCGTCATAGGTTGCGCCTTCGGCGGTGGCCTGGGCCTCGGCGATGTTGCCGTCGTCGAGCAGAACGAAGTTGGCGTCCGCATGGGCGTTCGAATCCTCGATATAGTCAAGGTCGAGCACCGGCGTGCCCTCGTAGATGCCGCAACTGATGGCCGCGACCTGCTGCTTGATCGGATCCGCCGTCAGCTTGCCCTCGGCAATCAGCTTGTCGACAGCGAGGCGAAGCGCAACCCAGCCGCCCGAGATCGACGCGGTTCGCGTCCCGCCATCGGCCTGGATGACGTCGCAATCGATCGTGATCTGGCGCTCGCCGAGCAGCTTCATGTCGACGACAGCGCGTAATGAACGCCCGATAAGCCGCTGAATTTCCTGCGTGCGGCCCGACTGCTTGCCCTTTGCCGCTTCACGCGATCCGCGCGTGTGGGTGGCGCGCGGCAGCATGCCATATTCGGCCGTCACCCAGCCTTCGCCCTTGCCACGCAGGAAGGGCGGCACGCGTTCTTCGACGCTGGCGGTCACCAGCACGCGGGTATCGCCGAAGCTGACGAGCACCGACCCTTCGGCGTGCTTGGTAAAACCGGGTTCGATGCTGATCGTTCGCATCTGGTCGGGGGCGCGGCCGGATGGGCGCATGTGGGGCTGTCCTTCGCAAGTGAAAGCGGGCATCTAGCGGCGCAACTGGTGTCGCGCCAGCAGTGAACAGGGGATGTTGCCATGAAGATGTTGCTCACGGTTATCGGGGTGCTGGCGGTGCTGATGGGCCTGCTTTGGATCGGGCAGGGCACCGGCGTCATCATGTGGCCCGCATCCAGCTTCATGCTCGACCAGCGCATCTGGGCGATGTGGGGCGTGCTGCTGGCGACGGTCGGCGTCGGCTGCCTCGTCTTTTCGCGGCGGCGCTGAGCCTTATATTCCGTAAATGTCCGCGCCGGTTCAGGAACTAACAACACGCGCCCGCGATGTTTTTCGCGTGGTCGTCGAACAATATCTCGACTCCGGCGCACCCGTCGGATCGCGCACGATTTCCAAGCTGTCGGGACTGAACCTGTCACCGGCGTCGATCCGCAACGTCATGCAGGATCTCGAGGAAGCGGGTCTGCTTGACCACCCTCACACCTCGGCCGGGCGCAGGCCGACCGAAACCGGCCTGCGCCTGTTCGTCGACGGGATGATGCAGGCGAGCGACCCGACGGCCGAGGAGCGGGCCGTCATCGAGGGGCGGCTGACGACCGCCGGACCGGTCGAAGATGCGCTGGCTGCGGCGACTGCGGCGCTGTCTGGCCTGTCGGCCTGCGCCGGCCTTGTGCTGGTGCCGACGCGCGAGGTCCGCGTCCGCCAGTTTGCCTTCGTGCCGCTGTCGCCAGGCCAGGCGCTGGCCGTCCTCGTCGGCGACGACGGATCGATCGAGAACCGGGTCATCGCCTTGCCGGAAGGGCTAAGTGCTGACGCCCTGTCCGAGGCGTGCAACTACATGTCGGCGCGGCTTGCGGGGCTCACCCTCGCGGAGGCGCAGGCGCGCATCGCCACCGAGTTGCGCCATGAAAAGGCGACCCTCGACAGCGCCTCGCGCGAACTCATCGGGCGCGGACTGGCCGTCTGGTCGCAGGATGGCGCTGCGCGGCCGGTGCTGATCGTTCGCGGTGCGGCGAATCTCATCGACGACGCGGCGCTCGCGGACCTCGACCGCGTGCGACAATTGCTCGACGAAATCGAGGGAAAAGAGGCGATCGCCGCGCTGCTCGGCTCGGCAAGCAACGCTTCGGCCGCCAAAGTGTTTATTGGTGCGGAAAACAAGCTGTTTGCGCTTTCGGGTTCGTCGGTGATAGCCGCTCCCTATCACGGGCGCGACGGCCGCGTCGTTGGCGTGGTCGGCGTCATCGGCCCGACACGGTTGAATTACGCCCGCGTCGTACCGATGGTAGATTTCACGGCCCAGACCCTTTCACAAAGACTTTGGCGAGATTAACGAAGATTATGACCGAAGAGAACAAGACCGAACTGCCCGTCACCGAAGATGAGGTCATCGTTGATGGCGCCGACGCGCTGCCGTCGGATGACGCCATTGCAAAGCTTGAGGCAGAACTAGCCGAGACCAGGCAGGCAATCCTCTATGCCCAGGCTGAAACCCAGAATGTTCGTCGCCGCATGGAAAAGGATACACAGGATGCCCGTGCCTATGCCGCGACGGCATTTGCGCGCGATATCCTGTCGGTCGCCGACAATCTGTCGCGCGCGCTTGACGCCATCCCGCAGGACCTGCGCGACGACGACAAGTTCAAGGGGCTGGTCGTCGGCCTAGAGGCGACCGCGCGCGAACTGGAAAAGGTGTTCGAGCGCAACGGCATCACCCGCATCGCCTCGGTCGGTGAAAAGCTCGACCCGAACAAGCACCAGGCCATGATGGAAGTGCCGAGCGACCTCGAGCCCGGTACGATCGTGCAGGAGATGCAGGCTGGCTATATGATCAAGGACCGCCTGTTGCGCGCGGCCATGGTCGGTGTCGCGCGGGCGGGTTAGGCCGGAGAAGCGTTGATACGGTCGAGGCTGGCGCGCGCTTCGGCGAGGATCGACATGCGTTCGGCCCTGGGCGGAACGCGCATTTCGCGGCGCGTCTTGCGCGCGGCCCTGGCATAGGTGCGCAGGAGGTCGATAACGTCCTGGGGGGCCGGGGTCTCGATGGCGGTCTCGGCGAGTTGCGGCTGACAGGTCATGAGCCGACGTTGCCGTAAAATGGTTAATGACTCATTGAGCCTTGCGCACGCGCATTCGCAGAACGGCTTTTCGCCCGGTGGCGAGCTCGGCGCGACGGTTGCAATTGGTTGCCGACCGAAACGATTCCTGGTTATTTTTCTCGACCGATCGGCTAACTTCGCCGGCGGCCGCGCGGCTGGCGGCGCATCAGGGGAAAATGAATGGCAACGGACTGGGCTGGCGACGTCAGGAAATATGCGCCGGATGCGGATGATAGCGTGATCGCGGGCATTGTCCGCTACTGCGGCATCGCATTGCGCAACGTCGACTCGTCGCTGGTTTCGTTCAGCGACCCGGCCGAACTCGCCCGCGTGCGCAACAATTTCCTCAAGAAAAAATGTGGGCTCACCGATCCCGACGACATGCTCGACGCCGCCATCGCCGACGTCGGCGAGCGGATGAAAAGCGATCGGACGAAGAACCGCGTGACCGTCTATTATCTCCTGTCGGAACGCTTCGGGATGCATTCGCTGTTCGTCAAGGCGCCGAAGGCGCCTGCGGCGAAAGCCGTCGCCGCCACGGCCGTGACGGCCGGCGGAGCCGCTGCGGCCGTCGCCACGCTTGCCGCCCTCGATGCCGATGCCGACGCCAAAGACATTGCCGAGCCCGGTCAGCAACAGCAAACGGCCGCACCGCTGACGTCCGGCGCAGACCCCGCACCGGTCGATGTTCCGGCTGAGGCAGCGGCGCCCGCACCGGTCGATGTTCCGGCAGTCGTTGAGGCTGCAGCGGCCGCACCTGCCGTCGCTCCGGCGGAGGCTGCAGCGCTGGAAACGTCGGAACCGGCGGCAACACGCGCACCGGATTCCGTCGTACCCGCAGCGGCTTCACTTTTGGCCGGTGCCGGCGGCATGGGCGCTGCGGGCGTTGCCGCCTCTGCGCTTGGTCATTGGTCGGGCGACTCGAGCCCGCTCGGCCGGCGCCTGTTGTTGTTCAGCGAGGGCGGGGCCGGCAAGGAAATCCGACTGTTTCTCTGGGCCGCGCTCGCGCTGATGGTGCTGGCAATCGCATGGCTCTTTTTGTTCCACAAGGCGCCGCCGGCTCCCGCCCCCGTGGCTGCGCCCGTCGCGGCACCGGCGGCCGCTCCGCCCGTCCCGACCGCGCCCGCAGCGGTGCCGGAAGGCGCCGGGATCGTCGCCGAAACGCGCGATGCCAAGCCGGTGGTCAAGGTCTATTTCGCACTGGGCAAGGCCGACGTTGCGCCAGCGTTCGCCACCGAAATCGCTGCATTGCAGGCTTATCTGGGCGCCCACGCGGGCGGCGTGATCGGCGTTTCGGGCTATAACGACCCCAGCGGCAACGCCGCGGCCAACGCCCTCCTGTCGAAGCGGCGGGCGCAGGCGGTGAAGGCGGCGCTCGTCGGTGCGGGGATCCCCGAAGCGTCGATCGAGCTGATCAAGCCGGCGTCCACGTCCGATGCCGCGGTCACGCCGGTCGAGGCGCGCCGCGTCGAGGTTTACGTCAAATAGGGGCGAAGGGCAGCACCGAGCGATATTGGGCAAGGGGGGGTGCGCCGGGCACGACGCGCCCTTCGCGGATCAAGAACGCATGGCGGACGATTTCTGCCTGCTGCTCGAGGCCATAGGCTTCGAATCTCTGCCCCGGTTTCAGGGCGTAGTCGTAGCGGCAGAAGGGGTGGCGTCGCAGGGGAAGGAAGATACCCTGTTGCCGTTGCCAGACATGGGTCAGTTCGTGCAGCAGCAGGCCTTGCGCATCGGCCGAGCCTGTACAGAAATCGTCGCAATAGGCCGTGCCCCGGGGGTGAAACCAGATCTGGCCGTCGGGCGCCATGACGGTGTTGCGCGGCTGGAAGAATGCCCATTTGCGGTTATTGAGCCGCACTAGGGCATAGTCGATCGCGTTGCCGAACATCGATCTGGCAAGCGCAATTTCCGCCGGTGTCAGCGGACGCCCCGTCACTCGTTATCCTGCCGACCCGGCGGCCCTCAACGGCGCATAGGCCTGGAGCTGGAGGCCGCTCGCGAAAACGAAATCGAGGCGCATGGTCTGGCCGACCTTCATGCCGGGATTGATGTTGAAGAGCATCAGGTGCTTGCCACCGGGTTCGAACTTGACCTCGGTATTGGCAGGGACGGCAACACCCCCGTCGAGCGGCTTCATGCCCGCCATGCCGCCAGAGGCCGTGCTTTCGTGCATCTCGACCCGAATCACGACGGGGGACGTAACGGTGAGCAAGCGATCCTCGTTCGGGCCGCCCTTGATGGTGAAATAGCCCGCGGACGGGGCCTTTGGATTGGCCGCAAGGCGGACCACGGCCCCGGTGACCGTCGGCTCTGTCGGCTTGTCGGCGCAGGCCGCCAGCGCTGTCGCCAAAATCAGTGTCGAAATGCCCAGCGCACGCATGTTCGGTCCTTTTGTCCTATGTTGGCTAGTAGCTAGGCGCGGGCGGTTCTTGCGGCAAGGGAACCGCCACCTATATCGCAATGTGAAACTATCCACCGGGCTCGGCGCCGCATGGCGACGTCCCATCAACACCAGGGCAAGAAACGACTATGGCAAAAGTTATCGGGATCGACCTCGGCACCACGAACTCGTGCGTGTCGGTCATGGAGGGCGGCAAACCCAAGGTCATCGAAAATGCGGAAGGCGCGCGCACCACGCCGTCGATCGTCGCTTTCGCCAAGGATGGCGAGCGACTGATCGGCCAGCCTGCCAAGCGCCAGGCTGTCACCAACCCCGACAATACGATTTTCGCCGTCAAGCGCCTCATCGGCCGTCGCTTCGAGGACCCGATCACCAAGAAGGACACCGAACTTGTCCCCTACACGATCACGAAGGGGCCCAATGGCGACGCCTGGGTCAAGGCGGGCGGCGAGGATTATTCGCCGGCGCAGATCAGTGCGTTCATCCTCCAGAAGATGAAGGAAACCGCCGAGAGCTACCTCGGCGAGACCGTTACGCAGGCCGTCGTCACCGTTCCCGCCTATTTCAACGACGCCCAGCGGCAGGCGACGAAGGACGCGGGCAAGATTGCGGGCCTCGACGTCCTGCGCATCATCAACGAGCCGACGGCGGCGGCGCTGGCCTATGGCCTCGAGAAGCAGGACGGGAAGACGATTGCCGTCTATGATCTTGGCGGCGGTACGTTCGATATCTCGATCCTTGAGATCGGCGACGGCGTTTTCGAGGTGAAATCGACCAACGGCGACACGTTCCTCGGCGGTGAGGATTTCGACAACAAGATCGTCGACTGGCTCGCCGATGCCTTCAAGAAGAAGGAAGGGCTCGACCTGCGCAGCGACAAGCTCGCGCTGCAGCGTCTGAAGGAAGCGGGCGAAAAGGCGAAGATCGAGCTGTCGTCGGCGGCCACGACCGAGATCAACCTGCCGTTCATCACGGCACGCATGGAAGGGGGCAGCACCACGCCGCTTCACCTCGTCGAGACCCTGACCCGGGCCGACCTCGAAAAGCTGGTCGAGAGCCTCGTCAGCCGCACGCTCGAACCCTGCAAGAAGGCGCTGGCCGATGCCGGCCTGACGGCCGACAAGATCGACGAGGTCGTGCTCGTGGGCGGCATGACGCGCATGCCGCGTGTCCGTGAAGTCGTGAAGAATTTCTTCGGGAAGGAGCCGCACACCGGCGTTAATCCGGATGAAGTCGTGGCGATGGGTGCCGCCATTCAGGCGGGCGTGCTGCAGGGCGACGTCAAGGATGTGCTTCTGCTCGACGTGACCCCGCTGTCGCTCGGGATCGAGACATTGGGCGGCGTGTTCACCCGCATGATCGATCGCAACACCACGATTCCCACCAAGAAGTCGCAGACCTATTCGACGGCTGACGACAATCAGGGCGCGGTGACGATTCGCGTGTTCCAGGGCGAGCGCGAAATGGCGGCGGATAACAAGCTGCTCGGCCAGTTCGATCTCGTCGGTATTCCGCCGGCGCCGCGCGGCGTCCCGCAGATCGAGGTGACGTTCGACATCGACGCGAACGGCATCGTCAACGTTAGTGCCAAGGACAAGGGCACCGGCAAGGAACAGCAGATCAAGATCCAGGCTTCGGGCGGCCTGTCCGACGCGGACATCGACCAGATGGTCAAGGATGCCGAGCAGTTCGCCGACGAAGACAAGAAGCGTCGCGCGGCGGCGGAGGCGAAGAACAACGCTGAATCGCTCATCCATTCGACCGAGCGCCAGCTTGTCGACAACGGCGACAAGATCGATGCGGCGCTGAAGGGCGAGATCGAGGCAGCAATCGGGGAGGCCAAGACCGCAGTCGAAAATGGTGATGTCGATGCCATGACCGAAAAGACCAATGCGCTGACGCAGGTCGCGATGAAGATGGGGCAGGCGATCTACGAGAAGGAGCAGGCTGCGGCCGCTTCACCGGGAGCCGAGACGGCTGCGCCCGGCAGCGAAGACGTGGTCGACGCCGAATTTTCGGAAGTCGATGACAGCACCAAGGCCTGATCGCGCAGGCGTGACTTTAGTGTGACCTTTTGCCGCCCGGCCTAGCCCGGGCGGCGGAGCGTTATAAGGGGCGGCAGTGGCTGACACCGACTATTACGAGCTGTTGGAGGTCGATCGGACCGCTGACGACGGGGCGATCAAGTCGTCCTATCGCAAGCTCGCCATGAAATTCCATCCGGACAAGAATCCGGGCTGTCAGGAATCAGAGGCCAAGTTCAAGGCGATTTCGGAAGCCTATGACTGTCTGAAGGACCCGCAGAAGCGCGCGGCCTATGATCGCTTCGGTCATGCCGCCTTCCAGAACGGGGCGGGCGGACAGTCGCAGGGCTTCGAGGGCTTTTCCGATATTTTCGACAATATCTTCGGCGAATTCATGGGTGGCGGCCGCGGCGGTCGCCCACGTGGGCCCGCACGCGGCGCGGACTTGCGCTATGATCTTGAAATTACGCTCGAGGATGCCTTCCACGGCAAGGCGACCGAAGTCAGCGTCGAAGTTTCCACCCTGTGCGAACCATGCGGCGGTTCGGGCGCCAAGCCCGGCACCTCGGCCCGGCAGTGCACCACGTGCGGCGGGCATGGCAAGGTGCGCGCGCAGCAGGGCTTCTTCGTCGTCGAACGTACGTGTCCCTCCTGCCACGGTGCCGGACAGGTCATTGCCGATCCTTGCCCGACTTGTCGGGGCGAAGGCCGTGTCGACAAGGCCAAGACCTTGTCGGTCAACATCCCCGCCGGGGTCGACGAAGGCACCCGTATTCGGCTGACCGGTGAGGGCGAGGCCGGCGCGCGCGGCGCGCCTGCTGGTGATTTGTACATTTTTCTCCATGTCTTGCGACACGACATATTCGAGCGCGACGGAACGACGCTCTTTTGCCGGGCACCGATCAGTTTCACCACGGCAGCGCTTGGCGGAACGATCGAAATTCCGGGGCTCGATCAGGAGCGGCACGAGATCCGCATTCCGGCAGGCATCCAGTCAGGCAAGCAGCTGCGGCAGCGCGGTGCCGGCATGCCGGTCCTGAACGGTCGCGGCACGGGCGACCTGGTCGTGCAGGTCGAAGTCGAGACCCCCACACGGCTGTCCGCAAAGCAGAAGGAATTGCTCGAGGCATTCCGGGAAACCGAGACGGGGGACGAATGTCCCAAGTCGACGGGCTTCTTCGACAAGCTGCGTTCGGTGTTCGACGACATCGTCTGAGGGAAAGCGATCCGCCCGCCCTGCCAGAGCGAGTCGATGGCTGGGCGGGCGGTGCCCGGTACTGTCTTAAGCGAAAAGCGCGCTCGCGAGCAGGACCTGGGCGAGGATCGCGGCGGCAGTAAATACCGCCAACTCGAGCTTCTGCACCTGCAGTCTCCTGTTAACCGGCAAGGGCCGGCCCCTCGGCAGCGACGTGCTGCAATGCAATGATCCATACCGAATTAGTGTGGTTTTGAAAGCGCAACGATTGCGCGCTCAGATGCGGTTTCTGCAATCGTCGAGGCAGCGCATCCCGGCTCAGCTGGCGCCGAAAACCCGCGCGAAAATCGTGTCGACCTGACCGAAATGATAGCCCAGATCGAACTTGTCCTCGATCTCCGCGGCTGACAAATGCGCCGCGACGTCGGGGTCTGCCTTGAGCAGTTCCTTCAGGGACAGCGCACCATCGGACTCCCACACCTGCATCGCATTGCGCTGCACGGCTTTATAGGCATCTTCCCGGCTCATGCCCGCCTGTGTCAGCGCGAGCAGGACGCGTTGGGAATGTACGAGCCCCCCCATGCGATCGAGGTTCCGCTGCATTCGGGCCGGATAGACGAGCAGCTTGTCGACCACGCCGGTCAGACGCGCCAGCGCGAAATCGAGCGTTATCGTCGCATCCGGACCGATGTAGCGCTCGACCGACGAATGGCTGATGTCGCGCTCGTGCCACAAAGCGACATTCTCGAGCGCCGGCGTCACAGCACTGCGCACCATGCGGGCAAGGCCGGTCAAATTCTCGGTCAGCACCGGGTTGCGCTTGTGCGGCATTGCCGACGACCCTTTTTGTCCGGGCGAGAAATATTCCTCGGCCTCGAGCACTTCGGTGCGCTGAAGATGCCGGATCTCGGTCGCGAGCCGCTCGATCGACGACGCAATCACGCCGAGCGTGGCGAAAAACATGGCGTGCCGGTCGCGCGGGATGACCTGCGTCGATACAGGCTCCACGGCGAGGTCCATCTTTTGGGCGACATGCGCCTCCACCCGGGGATCGATATTTGCAAAGGTGCCCACGGCTCCCGAAATTGCACAGGTCGCGATGTCTTCGCGTGCCGCCACAAGCCGCGCCCGGTTGCGCGAAAACTCGGCATAGGCCTGAGCCAGCTTCAGACCGAACGTTACCGGCTCGGCGTGGATGCCATGGCTGCGGCCGATCGTGGGGGTCAGCCTGTGCTCGATGGCACGACGCTTCAGGACATCAAGAAGTGCGTCGATGTCGGCGATGAGCAGGTCTGCCGCGCGCGCCAGCTGCACGGCGAGGCAGGTGTCGAGCACGTCGGACGACGTCATGCCTTGATGGAGAAAGCGGGCTTCCTCGCCGACATGATCGGCGACCCAGGTGAGGAACGCGATCACGTCGTGCTTGGTCACAGCTTCGATCGCGTCGATGGCGGCAACGTCGATCGCGGGGTTCGTCGCCCACCAGTCCCACACCGCCTTGGCAGCCGACGGCGGCACTACCCCCAACTCGGCCATGGCATCGAGTGCATGTGCCTCGATCTCGAACCAGATGCGGTAGCGGCTTTCCGCGCTCCAGAGCGCGGCCATGGCAGGGCGTGAATATCGTTCGATCATGGATCCAGCCGGTAGCAGGGACGAACCGGCCCGACAACGCGGCAAGCTGAGCAACGCCGCAAGAGTGAGGTCGTTGTCTCATCGGAACGGAACGAACCCGTGCCGTGTATTGAAAAAGCTGGAGAAATCCGATGAAGACTTTGATTATCGCTGTGAGCGCGCTGGCGCTTTCGAGCCCGGCGCTGGCTCAGATGGAGCCCGCAACGCCGGCCACAACAACGACGCAGCCGACGACCCCGACGGGACCGTCAACGCAAATGCCTGCGCCCCAGACCACCCCGTCTGATCCCGCTGCGACGGGCACGGCAGCTGCGCCGACGACTGTGACAACGCCGTCCGATCCGAAGGCGCTCATTGCCTCGGAATTTCCGACCTATGACAAGAATTCCGACGGCAGCCTGGACAAGACCGAATTCGCGGCATGGATGGGCGCGCTGAAGGCAAAGACCGGCGCGAAGCCGATGTCGGCTGCTGAAATGGCCAAGTGGACCGATGGTGCCTTCACCACGGCCGACAGCGACAAGAGCAAGGCGATTTCGCTCACCGAGCTTCAGAACTATCTGACCAAGGGCGCCTGAGCCTATCGGGTCGCAAGCGGGCCGCACCTTCGGGTGCGGCCTTTTTCTTATATCAGGCCCCGCGCGCGCAGGCTGACATGGCCGCGCGAACCAACAATCACATGGTCGTGCACGGCAATACCGAGCCGCCGGCCAGCCTCAGCGATCTCGCGGGTCAGCTGAATGTCGGCGCGACTGGGCTGGGGGTCGCCGGTCGGATGATTATGGACCAGGATAAGGTTCGACGACCCAAGCGTCAGGGCGCGCTTCATGATCTCGCGGGTGTACACTGCCGCTTGGTCGATCGTTCCTTCGCTGACGATCTCTTCGCGGATAAGGGCGTTCTTAGTGTCGAGATAGAGCGCGCGGACTTGCTCGACATGGTGATGGCCCATCGACGCGTGCAGATAATCGAGCAGCGCCTGCCAGCTTGCAAGCACAGGCTGTGCCATTGCCTGCTCGCGCAGCAAGGCCACGGCGGTCGCCTGAGCAATCTTGAGCGCAGCCGAGGCAATTTCACCGACACCCTCGATTCGCTGCAGCTCGTCCGGCGTCGCCGCGAGCACCCGGCCGATGCTGCCGAATTCGCGCAAAAGCGCCTTGGCCGTGGCCTTGGTGTCACCCCGGCGCATCGCAAGTGTCAGCAGATATTCGAGCAATTCGTAATCGGCGAGCGCTTCGCCGCCCCCGGACAACAGGCGTTCGCGCAACCGGCTGCGATGACCGGAAGCGTTATGTCGGGGCGGTGCATCGGCCATTCATTCTGACTAGCCGATGGCGTGGACGGGTCAAATCGCTTGCGGGTGACCATCAAAACGCCAATTTGGGCGGGAGTTTGCAAGAGGGTTGCGTGCGGCGGGGAGGGAACAACATCAGGCGCGCGCTGCTGTTCGGGACGGCGCTCGTGGTCGTGACGATTGCCCTGGCGTGGTCGCAACGCCGGCCGATCGCCGCCGCAGCGCTCGACCGGGCCCTTACGGCGCGCGGCGTACACGCGAGCTACAAGATCACCGCCATCGGCTTTCGGACGCAGCGGATTGAAAACCTGCGCCTTGGCGATGCGACCCATCCCGATCTCACGGCCGCGCGGGTCGACGTGTCGCTGGTCCCGTCATGGGGCGGCATTGCCGTTGCCGCGCTCGATGCCCGGGGGGTGCGCCTGCGCGGTCGCATCGCCGGTGGTCGGGTGGGGTGGGGAGAGCTCGACAAGCTGATGCCAGCCTCGACGGGCAAAGCCTTTATGCTGCCGGCAATCGATGTGCGTCTGGCCGACGCCCATGTGGCGCTGACGACCGATATCGGATCCTTTGACGCCGACATTGCAGGAGCCGGCAAGTTGCGCGACGGTTTCGACGGACACTTGCGCGTCACTTCGCTTTCTGCGGGGCGCGCCGGCTGCCGACTCGAACGTCCGATGGTAATCGGCCGCGTGACGATCATCCGTCGTCAACCGCACATAGCCGGCCTGCTCGCTGCCGGGCCATCCCGCTGCGCAACGGTCGAGACCGGGCCGCTGCGGATTCCTTTCGCAGTCGCGCTTGGCGAAACACTCGACCGCTGGACGGGCCACGCGCGCATCGCGACCGCCGGCTTGCGACAAGGCGCCCTGCAACTCGCCGCGGCGGATGCGCGACTCGCCTTTGCGGGATCCGCTGTCGCCACGAACGGTACGTTTGAGCTGTCGTCCCCTGCCGCACGGCTCGGCGGGACAAGACTGGCCGGGCTGACCGCAAACGGCCGTTTCGGTGCAGGCAGGGTGACGACGACCGATGGTCGCGTCAAAGTCCAGTGCGCGATTGCCGATCCGGCATTAGTGGCTCGGCTCCGGCGCGCCTTGGCGGTATCGGTCGCGACGCCGTTCGGGCCGCTTGCCGATCTGTTTACGCAGGCGGTCAGCCGGGCGGGAGAAGGGGCGACGGTCGATGCGAGCTTTGCCTATCGAGCCGCGGGCACGCGAATTACCGCGATGCGCCTTGCGGCAAAAAGCGGCGCCCGGCTGGCGCTGCCTGCGATCATCCTCGATCGCCGGGGCTTCGCATTAGACGGCGATTTCGCGCTTGCAGGCGGCGGTTTTCCCTCGATCCAAGGTCATGTGACCAGCGATGCCGACGGCTCGGGCAGGGGCCTGCTGGAGATGGCTCCCTACCGCGCGGGCAACGCGCAACTCGTGCTGCAACCCGTGCGCCTCTCATCGCGGCGGAACGGCAGCCTGCGCATCGCGACTGTGGCAATGCTCGACGGACCCTTGGGCAATGGCCGTGCGGAAGGGCTTCGCGTGCCGCTCAACATTCAGTGGGCCGCCTCGGGTGACATGCTTGTGGGCCCCGGCTGCATGCCGATTGCCTATCGCCGCATCGCGGTCGCCGGCACAGTCCTTGCCCCGGGGAGCGTGACCCTGTGCCCCACGCAGGGGAGTGCGCTCCTCGAGCGCGCGCGCGGCAAGTTGCGCGGCGGCGGCCGAACGGGCCCGCTGAGATTGGCGGGTCAGGTCGGCGATCAGGCGCTGCTCGTGACGGTCGCGGGCGCCGCTTTCGCGCTCGGCGGCCCTTTGTCGGCCTCGGACTTGACCGCGCAACTCGGATCGCCCGGGCGCCGTACGCGGCTCCACATCGCGCGGCTCGACGGCAGCATCGGCGGGCACGAACTGGCAGGACGCTTTGCCGGCCTGTCGGGCAATATCGCGCAGGCACCCTTGCTTGCGAGCGCGGGGCAGGGCCGCTGGCGCCTTCGCGGCGGAATGCTTGATGTCGACGGCTCGATGGTCATCGCCGACCAGGCACCGGCGCCGCGATTCAATCCGCTTTCGGCCCGCAACATTGAGCTGCGCGTTCGCGACGGGAGGATCGCCGCCCGCGGCACCTTGTTCGAGCCCGTGTCGTCGCGCGCCGTCACGACCGTGACGATCGACCATGATCTTTCGCGAGGTACGGGTGACGCCCGCCTTTCGGTCGACGCGCTCAACTTCAGCAAGTCGCTCCAGCCGGAAGCGATCACGCCCCTGACGACGGGCGTCGTTGCCGATGTGTACGGACAGATCGATGGCGCCGGCATTATTCGCTGGAAAGGCGACAAAGTCACGAGCTCGGGCCGTTTCCGCACCGAGGGGCTGGATTTCGCGGCCGCTTTCGGCCCGGTGAGCGGCGCGTCGGGCGAGATCGAGTTCGACGACCTCGTCGCGCTGTCGACACCTTCCGGCCAGCGCGTGAAGCTCGCGCTCGTCAATCCGGGCGTCGAAGTGAAGGACGGCACCATCGCCTATCGCCTGCGTCCCAACCAGGTCGTCGATATCGAAGGTGGGCGCTGGCCGTTCGCCGGCGGCGACTTGCTGCTCGAACCAGGGACGCTCGATCTGGGCCGATCGACACCCCGCAGGCTGTCCTTTCGCGTCGAGGCGCTCGACGCCGCGAAATTCATCGAACAGCTCAAGCTCGAAAATATTTCCGCGACCGGCACGTTCGATGGCACGCTGCCGATCGTCTTCGACACGACGGGCGGCGAGATCGTGGGCGGGCAGATTGTCGCGCGCAAAGGGGGCGGGACGCTCGCCTATGTGGGCGACGTCTCGAATGCCAAGACGAACATGTTTGCCAAGCTCGCCTTCGACGCGTTGAAGTCGATCCGGTACGGCAATCTCGTCATCGATCTCGACGGCTCGCTCGACGGTGAGATCGTCAGCCTCGTGAGGTTCGACGGGGTCAACCAGTCCCCGGTCGCGCCATCCGGCCTGGCGAAGACCTTCACGAACTTGCCTTTCAAGTTCAATATCAGGGTCCGCGCGCCCTTTCGCGGGCTGGTCAATACCGCGCGCAGCTACCAGGATCCGGGATTGTTGCTGAACCGAACCGTTCAGCCTGTCGCAATCGACAAGCGGCCATGACCATGTCGTTGACGAAGAGGACAGGCAATGCGAATCGGCCAGGCATGAACGTGATGAAACTGCTGATCTTCCCTGCGGTCCTTCCCCTGGCCGGCTGCATCAGCCTCAAGGCGCCGGAAAAGCCGATCGAGATCAACCTCAACGTCAACATCAAGCAAGAGGTTGTCGTCCGCCTTCAAAAGGACGCCGCCGACCTCATCACCGCGAACCCGGAGCTGTTTCCCAAATGAACGCCAAAGCTTTGATTGCCGCCTTGCTTCTCGCCACGGGCGGGATTGCCGATGCGCAGGGCTCCGAGCTCGCCGCCGCCATTGCCGCGGGGCAAGTCGGGGAACAGGCGGACGGTTTCATGGGCGTGCGCGGCAACGTGCCGGAAAGGATCCGCGCCGAGATGGAGGCGATCAACATCAAGCGACGCGCGGCTTATACCGAGCTGGCCGGCCAGCGGGGCGTGACCGTGAAGGACGTGGCGGCAGCAGTCGGCTGCACCACGCTGAAGACCCGCGTCGGGCCCGGCGAAGCCTATCAGCTGCGCGATGGCATCTGGCGCGTGCGCCAGGGCGCCACGCCGATCCCGCTGCCCGATTACTGCAGCTAGCGTATTGCACCGCACAAGAGTTGACTTGAACGGGTCACCTTCCTAAACGCGCAGCCAAGCCGCCAAGGTGCTCGCGCACGGGCGGCGTTTTCTTATCTGCTTGGCAAAGGCCCCGGTGTGTCCGACGACCGCAATTCCGAAAAAGACGCGCTGGACGCGCGGATTGCGGCGGCCAAACAGGCGAATGCACGGCCGGCGGCAGCCGACGGCCGTGCCGAGGGGCGCGGCTGGGCAGTAGGCATAGAATTCGTGGGGGCCGTGCTGGTTTCGGCCGCGCTTGGGTGGGGCATTGATCGGTTCGCCGGTACGGCGCCATGGGCCATGATCGTCTTGCTGATCCTGGGCTTTGCCGCTGGCACACGCCGCGCGTTGCAAACGTCGAAGCAGTTCGACGGCGATCCGGAAAGCTGAAGGGTAGAGCCATGGCCAATCCGATGGAACAATTCGCGGTCAAGACCATCCAGCCGATCTCGGTGATGGGTCATGACGTCTCGTTCACCAATTCGTCGCTCTGGATGGCGGTCGCGCTCGTCGCGGTTGCGGCGTTCCTTTTCATCGGCACCGCGCGGCCGCAGCTCGTCCCCGGGCGCGCACAGGCGGCCGTGGAATATCTCTACGACTTTGTCCGAAACATGCTCGACGAAAACGTCGGGCCCGAGGGGCGGCGTTTCGCGCCGCTGATCTTCTCGCTGTTCATCTTCGTCCTCGCCTGCAACCTGCTCGGCCTCATTCCGTGGGTGGGTGCCTTCACGCCGACGAGCCACATCTCGGTGACGTTCGGCTTGGCCATGCTTGTGTTCCTGATCGTCTGCGTCGTCGGCTTCGCCAAGCATGGTTTTCACTTCTTCAGCCTGTTCTGGCCCAAGGGCGTGAACGTGGCCCTTGGCGCGTTCGTGTTCCTGATCGAATTCCTGAGCTTCCTGTCGCGGCCGTTCACGCTCGCCATCCGCTTGTTTGCCAACATGACCGCGGGGCACGTGTTGCTGAAGGTCTTCGGTACCTTCGTCGTCGCACTCGGTTCGTTCGGCGCACTTCCCTATGTGTTCGGGGTCGTGCCGCTTGCGGTGAACGTGGCGCTGTCGGCGCTCGAAGTACTTATCGCCGTCGTTCAGGCCTATGTCTTCGCCCTGCTGGCGTCGATCTATCTCAACGATGCCATCAAACTTCACTAAGACCATTTCACGAAAGGGAATCTCATGGACCTCGCTTCTGCTACAAAGATCGCCGCCGGTTTGGCTGCTATGGGTGCCGGCCTTGCCGCTATCGGCGTCGGCTCGATCTTCGGCCAGTATCTCAACGGTGTTGCACGCAACCCCGAAGCCGATGCCAAGCTCGGCGGTCGCCTCATCTTCGGCTTCGCGGTGACCGAAGCGCTCGGCCTGATCGCGGCCGTTGTGGCCCTCGCGCTCGCCTTCACTTGATCATTTAGGAACAGGCGTCCATGCCGCAGTTCGACTTCGCCAATGTCTTCTTGCCACAATTGGTGTGGCTCTTCGTGTTCTTCGCGATCCTGTACTTCGGGATCGTGCAGATGACGCTGCCCAAGCTCGGCGGCGTGATGCAGGCGCGGGAAGACAAGGTAACAGGCGACATCGCGGCTGCAGAAGCAGCAAAGGCAGCGTCCGACGCTTTGGCTGCCGACTATGCGGCGGGGCTGGACGCTGCCCATAAGGCGGCGGTTGCCACGATCACGGGGGCCCGGGCGACCGCAGCCGCCAATCTCCAGGCCGCTCTGGCCAGGACAGGCGCCGTACTTGCAGACAAGCTGGCCGCGTCGGAAGACGCGCTCGCGACTGCTCGTTCCAAGGCGGTCGCCGAAATGGACAATGTCGCCGCCGATCTGGCTGCCGACATTGTCGAACGGTTGACGGGCAGGCGCCCCGAAGACGTTGCCTTGAAGAGCGCGGCCGCAGCCGTGACGGTGAACTGAAATGGTCGTGACGCTTTCGATGCTTGCTGAGGCGGCGCATGGCGCAGCCGAGGAACACGGGCCGACCCTTCTCGGTCTCGATGCCGAGGGCTGGGTCTATGTGGGCCTGACCATCTTCATCCTGCTTGCGATCTTTGTCGCAAAGGCGCCGAAGGTCGTTACCGATGTCCTCGACGCGCGGATTGCCGAGACCCGGCGCAATCTGGACGAGGCGCAGAATTTGCGCGCCGAGGCGGAGCAGTTGTTGGCCAGCGCGAAAACGAAGATCGCAGCCAGTGCCGGTGATGCGGCGGCGATCATCGCGCATGCCGAAGCCGAAGCAAAACAGATGCTTGCCGATGCCGAAGTCCGCGCGCACGAGCTGACCGAACGCCGCACGAAAATGGCCGAGGATCGTATCGACGCCGCCGAACGCAGCGCGATTGCTGATCTACGTACCCGGGCGACCGACGCCGCCGCGACGATCGCGGAAAAAGTCATTGCCGCACACCATGATGCGGCAACCGACAAGGCCCTTGTTGACAGCGCCATCGCACGGATGAACTAAGCCTCCGGACCTCTTCCGAAAGGCTGATTCGATGCGTGCTTTGATTGCTGTTGCTGCTGCCCTGACACTCGCTTCGCCGCTCGCTGCCCAGAACGCAGCGCCGACCCCCGCAGCCCCTGCGGCCGCCGCCAAATTCACGGTCGACACTCCGATCGAAACGATCGCCGCCGACCCTGCCGGAAAGGCGGCGCTCGACTCGGCGATGCCCGGCATTACGACGCATGCCATGTACGAACAGTTCAAGTCGATGTCGCTGAAGCAGCTTCAGCCGATGTCGGGTGGCAAGATCACCGACGAAGCACTGGCCAAGACCAATGCGGCGCTGGCTGCCGTAAAGTAACGCCGCGCTGGTAGTATCTTGCGGGCGCGCGCCCTAGATCGCTGGAATGTCGCGCCCGCAATCCCCTGATCGTTTCAACGAAGACGCCGCTACTTATACCGTCAAGGGCAGCGACGTACCCGATCTCGACGCCGGGGTTGCGGCAATTCGCAACGTCCTGAAGACGCTGCCGTCCAAACCGGGCGTGTACCGCATGACCGACGCCCGCGGTGACGTGCTCTACGTCGGCAAGGCGCGCGTGCTGAAGAACCGTGTCGCCAATTACGTCCAGGTCGCGCGTCTCCCCAAGCGCCTGCAGCGCATGATCGCGCAGACCCGCGGCATGACGATCGTCACGACCAACAACGAGGCAGAAGCGCTGCTGCTCGAAGGGCAGCTGATCAAGCGCTACCGCCCGGCCTATAACGTGCTGTTGCGCGACGACAAAAGCTTCCCCTTCATCCTGCTGCGCGCCGATCACGCCTTTCCGCGCATCTCGAAACACCGCGGCGCCCGGCGCGCAAAAGGAAATTATTACGGCCCCTTCGCCAGCGCGGGATCCGTGAACACGACGCTCAATGCCCTGCAGAAGCTGTTCCTGCTTCGCAGTTGCTCGGACGGGTTCTTCAGCCGCCGCGACCGGCCGTGCCTCCTCTACCAGATCAAGCGCTGCTCGGCCCCCTGCGTCGGTCGCATCTCCGAGACCGACTATGCCGAACTGGTCAGCGACGCGAAGGACTTCCTCGCCGGCAAGAAGACCCAGGTGCAGGCCAAGCTCGGCGGTGCCATGCAGGAAGCTGCCGAGGCCATGGACTTCGAGCGTGCGGCGATGCTGCGCGACCGGCTGCGCGCGCTGACGTTCATCCAGGGGACGCAGGCAATCAACGCCGACGGCGTGGGCGATGCCGACATCTGGGCGCTCGCCTGCAAGCGCGGCGTTACCTGCGTGCAGGCCTTCTTCATCCGTGGCGGGCAGAACTGGGGACACCGCGCCTTCTTCCCCCAGCACACCGCCGACGTGCCCGAGGACGAGGCGCTGGCGAGCGTCATGCTGCAATTCTACGATGAAGTGCCGCCGCCGCGCACCATCCTGACCGACCGGACCGTGTCCGAAGCCGAGCTGCTGGCCGAAGCGCTCGCCGAGCGGGCCGGGGGCAAGGTGACGATTGCCCAGCCGCAGCGCGGCGACCGCGTCCGCCTCGTCGCGCAGGCGAGGCGCAATGCCGAGGAGGCACTCGACCGTCGTGCCGCCGAATCGACGACGCAGGCAAGGCTGCTCACCGAAATCGCCGAGCTGTTCGACCTCGAAGGGCCGCCGAAGCGGATCGAAGTCTACGACAACAGCCACATCATGGGTACGAATTCGGTCGGCGCGATGATCGTGTCGGGACCCGACGGCTTTCAGAAAGGGCAGTACCGCAAGTTCAATATCAAGCGGCCGGAGACGATTGCCGGCGACGATTTCGGCATGATGCGCGAGGTTCTCGAACGCCGCTTCGCGCGGGCAATGGAGGAGGATCCCGACCGCGAGAGCGGGACCTGGCCCGATCTGCTGCTCATAGACGGGGGCAAGGGGCAGGTATCGGCGGTCAAGGGCGTGCTCGATGCGATGGGAGTGGAGGACGTGCCCATCGTCGGCGTCGCCAAGGGGCCCGACCGCAATGCCGGGCGCGAGATATTCCATTTGCCCGATGGCCGCGAAATCGCGCTGCCCATGAATGCCCCCGTGCTGTTTCACCTCCAGCGTCTGCGCGACGAGGCGCACCGTTTCGCGATCGGGGCGCACCGTGCCAAGCGGGCGAAGGCGCTCGTGACCAGCACACTCGATGATGTGCCGGGCATCGGCCCGGCCCGAAAAAAGGCGTTGCTCATGCACTTCGGCACCGCGCGCGCGGTGAAGAACGCGTCGCTTCAGGACCTGCAGATGGCACCTGGCGTCAGTGCCGCGGTCGCCCAGCAAGTTTATGACTATTTCCACGCGGTCGCTTCGGAGTGACCGCTGCCCCTTATGACGCCATCGTCCTCGGTGCCGGCGGGGCCGGGCTGATGTGTGCGGCGACCGCAGGCCAGCGGGGGCGGCGGGTGCTGGTGATCGACCACAGCGACGCGCCGGGCAAGAAAATCCTGATTTCCGGCGGCGGACGATGTAATTTCACCAATATCCACACGGCGCCCGACCGATTCTTGTCGGCCAACAGGCATTTCCCCAAATCGGCGCTGGGCCGCTACCGGCCGCAGGATTTCATCGACATGGTCGACCGCCACGGCATCGCCTGGCACGAAAAGACGCTCGGACAGCTTTTCTGCGACGGCTCGGCGAGGCAGATCGTCGCCATGCTGATGGACGAGTGCGCGGCCGGCAGCGTTGCCTTTGCCTTCGGGCAGGGCATCACCGACATCGCGCACGCCGACGGGCGATTTGCCGTGCGACATGGCGACCGCGTCTCGGTTGCCTGGTCGCTTGTCATCGCAACGGGCGGCCCTTCGATCCCGCAGATCGGCGCAAGCGGCTTTGCCTATGACATCGCGCGTCAGTTCGGGCTGAAGGTGGTCGAGCCGCGCCCGGCGCTCGTGCCGCTGACGCTTGGCGGCGCGCAACTGCTGTTCCGCGAGCTTTCGGGCGTCGCGACCGAGGTGGTCGCCCGGGCAGGCACAACGGCATTTCGCGAAGCTGCCCTGTTCACGCATCGTGGACTGTCAGGCCCATCGATCCTGCAGGTCTCATCCTACTGGCGGCACGGCGAGCCGGTGACGATCGACTTCCTGCCAGATGCCGTGCGCGGATGGTTGTCGTCGGCGAAGCGCATGTCACCTCGCGCGACGCTGAAGGCCGTGCTCTCGGCGTCGCTGCCGGCGCGGCTTGCCGAGACGCTCGCCGACCGGGTCGGGCTGGCAGGCGAACTTTCCAGCCACAAGGACAGCGCGCTGGCGCAGGTGGAGCGTCAGCTGGCGGCATGGGCGTTCCACCCCAATGGCACCGAAGGCTTTGCCAAGGCGGAAGTTACTGTCGGCGGGATCAGCACCGCCGACCTGTCGTCGCAAACCATGGCGGCGCGTCATGTGCCGGGGTTGTACGCCATCGGCGAAGCGGTCGATGTGACCGGCTGGCTCGGCGGCTATAATTTCCAATGGGCCTGGGCGAGCGGCTGGGCGGCCGGGCAGACGCTCTAGGGTCTGACGCCCACACGGCGCAACGCGCGCCATGCCAGTGCCTTGGCGCGATTCTGTGCGGGATAACGCCCGGGCAGCGGTGGCTTCAGTCCGACCCTGCGAAGAACGGCGTTGAAGGCATGCGCATCGGCGACGGCATAGGTCCAGTCCGACCGCCACGTGACCGAAAAGCTGATCGATACCTCGGGCCCGTTCTTGACCCAGTGCGGCGCCATCACGGGCACGAACATGCCGTCGCCGGGCCGAAGGTTGAAGGCCCGGCCGCGTGCGGCATAGGCTTCGCGCCAGGGCAGGTTGCGGTGCGCCAGCCCCTGGTAAAAGCGCTCGTGTGCATCGCTGGGCGCAATTTCAGCATCGGTCTGCGGAAAGACGGTCATCGTCTTCGTGCCTCGCAGCTGGAGCAGGATGTTGTGCTCAGGGTCGAAATGCAGCGGTGTCACCGAATGGGGGCTCGACAGGAAGATGAAGGCCTCGAGCTGGTGCATGGCGCCCGTGCGCGGGGCAACGACGGGCAGCAATTCGCCCAGCGTGTCCTTCAGCAGCGCGCCATAGGCGGAGTCCCGCTCGACGAATTTCAGAACCATCCACGATCCGTTGGTCTCGATCCCGCGGATCGTCTCGGCAATCGACAGGCCGTTGTCCGGGATCGCCTCGGGATCGACCCCCGTGGGCAGGTCGCCCCGGTTATACTCGACAGTAGCCGGGTCGAGCCGCGCGGCGAGTTCGGCGAGCGACGCGAGGCTGAACATCGGATGGCGGGCCAGCCCGTGGCGCACGATGCCCGGTTGCTCCGGATAGAGGCTCGCAAAGGCGTCGAGGTCGGGAAAGGCGGTCACAATGCGCGTCTTATCAGTGCCGAGGCCCGCTCCAGCGTGCGGCAGACGGCAAAAGTTGCGCGCCGCCGCCGGCCCCTGAGCGGAACACTGATCCGCGCCAGCTCGCGCCGCTGGCCCCACAGGCTGTTGATCATCGGATGATCCTCTACCGCGCAGCTGTCCATCCAGTCGATCTCGGGCTTTTCCAGAACCTTGAGGTTTTCAAGCTGGATAAGAACTCCGGGCGAGAATCGCGCAAAGGCTTCGTCGAAGGCGATCTTGAAACTGAAACTGCCCGGCGGGGTCAGGAAATTGACGAGCATGGCGATCGGACGGCCATCGACGTCGAGGCGGATCATCTCGAGCCGTCCGGCGGCAAAGGCGCCGCGCAGGGCGTCGCGCACAAAGTCTTCGGTCTCGCGCGTGTTGGCCAGGGCCGCACCTTCACGCCCCTTCCAGCCGCTCGCTTCCAGCGCCAGGAACGCGTCGATCCAGGGCTCGAGCTCGTCCTGGCGGGCAAGGCGGGTGAAGCCGACCGCCCCTGTCTCGGCCAGGCGGTGCTGCAGGCGCTGAAGTTCCTTGCGCTTTTTCTTGCGGACAGTCGCCTCGTAATAGGCATGCGGCGACAGGTCGGATTCGAGAAACGCCCGGGTAGACCGGTGGACCACCGCAGCGCCGGCACGCGCGCGTATGAGGCCTTGTGCCAGCGGCCCCTGTCCGTCCTGCGCGACGACGTGCAGGAAGGAAGGTGATGCCGGATCGGCATCCAGCAGCGCCAGCGCCCGGTGCCAGAAATAGGCCTCGAAGCTGCGCCGAACCAGCGGAGCGCCGAAGAAACTGTTGTAATGCAACCAGTTTTCCACGTGCCTGACGGGCAAGCGCCCGTATTTCTTTGCCACGCAGATCGGCATGAGACCGATGAGCTGACCTTCCGCACGCACCACTAGCATGCGCACATCGGCCGAAACCTGCAGGTTGCGGGCACTGGCCTCCACGAACCAGCGCTCGGCAAAGGCATTGGGTTCGCTCGGGCGCGCGGCAATGGCGTCCCAGCTCGCATCCGGATCTGCAAGATAGGTGCGCAGCGGGACGATTTCGGATCGCCGCCGCGTCGCGCCGCTTGCGACATTGTGCCGTTGCGGCGCGTTCATTGCCGGCCCTTCCCGACGGCCCCGAACGTCGCGATGATCTCGTCGAGGCCGACGGCCCGGACACCGCGCGCGGCAAACCGGTCGAACACGCCGTCCCACCACCGCCAGAATGTGTCGAGCCCCGTGGCATCGCGCACATAGGGCGTGTGGCCGGGTACGAGCGACGGTGTGTGAAAGGACAGGCTGAACAACCGGTGCCCTTCGCCTAGCAACGCTTCGATTGCCTCGAGCGCATCTGTGAGCGGCACACCTTCGGGTGTCAGCGGAATGCGCGCGAGCAGGCCCGTCCGTGCCAGCGTTCCGCGCAGCGATTCGGCGCGATAGGCAACTGGCCATCGGCGGAGGGCGCCGGTAAAGGCGGTACTCAGCGGCAGCTCGAAAAGCCCGGGCGCAATCGTCCAGGGCCACATGGGGTGGCGGGTAAAATCCGGCCCGCCCTGGCCCCGATAGTCGAAACAGGAGCGGACCGACACGTCTAGTGCATAGCCGAGCTCGTGCAGAAGCCCGGCCGTATGCGGACCGATACCGTACCGGCCGGCGCGGTAAACGCGCGGCCGCGCGCCTGTTACGGCTTCGATGCGATCGGTCAACCGGCGCAGCTTTTCGCGCTGCAAGGCCCGCGGCAGGTTGCAGGTATAGCTGTTGCGCCGGCTGACGGCCTCGTCGAACGGCGGAGACACCCAGGGATGGAGCTGCGTGCCGATGGTGCACTGGCCTGCGTGAACGAGATCACGCAAGATTGCACCACTCTCCGCATTGTCGACGACGGGCCAGTCCGCCATCCAGCACGGCTCCAGCCCCGCCTCCTGGAATCGGCGATTGGCGTCGGGCAGGGCTCGGATCGTTGCCGTCGCGGTGAACTCGCGCCTGAAGGGCCCGCTCCAGTCGAACTCCTCTTCGGCGTCGCCGAACAGCGCGAAGCGCGTGCCAAAAGCCTCGGGCAAGTGTAGCCGTGCCGCGTCCGGCGGCGGAAGATCCAGCCTTGCTTCGGTTACAACTTGCTCGGTCTCCACCAAAAATTCCCCGACGACTTGGTTTCTCATGCCACGCGGGCTTTACAAAACCGTCAACGCTGCGCTTGTCCAGAGCATGCGGATCGAATGCGAAGCCATTGTCGTCGGGGTACGGGCCCATGGCGAACACGGCGCCATCGTCCGCCTGATGACGGCGGACCATGGGATGCTTGCCGGCTATGTCCGCGGCGGCCGGTCGCGCCAGCTCCGTCCGGTCCTCTCGCCCGGCAATGTGGTGAGGGCAGAATTGCGCGCCCGGGTCGAAACCCAGTTGGCGGCCTTGACCGTGGAGATGGTAACGGCGCGCACGGCATTGCTCGGCGAGCCGCTGGCCGCCGCCGCAATCGAATGGACCACGGCGCTCGCCGCAGCGGCGTTGCCCGAGGGGCAGGCTTATCCGCGAATCCATGCAGCGCTCGACGGGGTGCTCACGGCAATCGAGTCGGCGCCGTCGGCACGGGTCTGGAGTGTGGCGCTGGTCGGCTATGAGGAAGTCGTGCTGGCCGAACTGGGCTATGGCACGCTCCCCTCGGCGCAAGCCGACATTCTGGCCGAACTTCGGCGGAATGGCGTGCGGCTGGCCGACAATATCCTGACCGAACGTCGTGCGCGCCCGCTCGCTGCCCGCGATCGGCTTGTCGAGCGGCTTGCGCGCGCCTTGGCGTAGGGGCAAAGCAGTCGGCATGAAGCGCAAGGACGGACAGAATCCCGAAATCACCCGCCACTGGCGACCGGCGACGCAGGCAGTCCGCGGCGGCACCGCCCGGAGCGAATGGGGCGAGACCAGCGAGGCGCTGATCCTCTCGTCGGGCTATACCTATGACGACGCGGAGACGGTCGCCGCACGTTTCGCGGGCGAGGCGGAGGGGCCGACCTATTCGCGGCTGCAGAACCCCACGGTCGAAATGCTCGAGCTGCGGATCGCGCTGATGGAAGGTGCCGAGGCCTGTCGCGCGCAGGCGACCGGCATGGCTGCGATGACGACAGCGCTGCTGTGCCAGCTCGAAACCGGCGACCATGTCGTCGCGGCCCGCGCGGCGTTCGGTTCCTGTCGTTGGCTGACCGACAGCCTGCTTCCCAAATGGGGAATCACCACGACCACCATCGACAGCCGCGACAACAAGGCTTGGGAAGCGGCGATCCGACCGAATACCAAGGTCTTCTTTTTCGAAACGCCGGCCAATCCGACGATGGATATCGTTGACATGGGCTATGTCTGCGGACTCGCCAGGGCGCACGGCATCACCACGGTCGTCGACAATGCCTTTGCGACGTCGGTCCTTCAACGACCGCTCGATTTCGGCGCCGACGTCGTCGCCTATTCCGCGACCAAGATGATGGACGGGCAGGGACGCGTGATGGCGGGTGCCGTCGCCGGCTCACACGCCTTCATCAACGAGAAGCTCTTGCCGTTCCAGCGCAACACCGGCCCCAACCTCTCGCCGTTCAATGCCTGGGTCGTGCTCAAGGGGCTGGAGACGCTCGACTTGCGCGCCATGCGCCAGTCTGAGAACGCGCTCAAGGTCGGCCAATTCCTCGAGGGGCGCGTGCCTGTCATGCTGCACCCCGGCCTCGCCAGCCACCCGCAGCACAATCTTGCCGCCGCCCAGATGAAGGCCTGCGGGCCGATCTTCTCGATTGTGCTCGACGGCGGGCGTCGTCAGGCGATGGACCTGCTCAACGCGCTGAAGCTTGTCGATATCTCGAACAATATCGGGGACTCGCGCAGTCTCGCTACCCATCCTGCCTCGACGACGCACCACAGCGTCGGTCCCGACGCGCGCGAGACGATGGGCGTCGGTGAAGGCATGATCCGCATCAACATCGGCTTGGAGGACCCGCTCGACGTGATCGACGATTTCGACCGTGCCCTGGCGACAGTCGGCTTATGAGCAGCAACGCCATGAAGGGCATGTTTCCCTATGCCGAAACCACCGGTGCCGTGACGGTGCGCGTGTCGGTGAGCTTTCTTCCCGAACAGTCCGAACCCGAAAAGTCGCGCTGGTTCTGGGCCTATCATATCCGCATCGAGAACGACGCGCTGCTTGCCGTGCAGCTGATGACGCGCAGCTGGACCATCGCCGACGGGCGCGGCGCGCGGCACCAGGTCGAAGGGGAAGGCGTCGTCGGTGAACAGCCGGTCATCCTTCCCGGCGCATCTTACGACTATGTGTCGGGGTGTCCCCTGACCACACCCACGGGCTGGATGCAAGGCACTTACCAGATGGTCGGCGAGGACGGCTCATCCTTTCCCGTCGCCATCCCTAAATTTGCGCTGGCCGCACCCGTCACTGCGCGCGAACGGCGAACATGAAGCGCACGCATTTGCCGTTGAACGGCCTGCGCGTGCTCGATGCGGCGGCGCGCCACCTGTCGTTTACGCGGGCGGCGGATGAGCTTGCCGTGACGCCGGCGGCCGTGGGGCAGCAGATCCGCGCGCTCGAGGATACGCTTGGCACCGTCCTTTTCCGGCGGACGCCCAAGGGTCTCGAATTGACGCCGGAGGGCGAGGCGGGTCTGGTCGAGCTGCGCCGCGGTTTCCTGAGTTTCGAGGACTCCGTGCGGGCGATGCAGGCCGGACAATCCTCGAAATCGCTGACGATTGCGGCGCCGCGCGACTTGACCGCCAAGTGGCTGTTACCGCGGCTGGAAACCTATCGCGCCACGGACCCGGAGCTGCGCTTTGCGCTTGTCGCCAGCGACACCGGCCTTGATTTTACCGAAGCCAATCTGGACCTGGCGATCTGCTTTGGTGCTGCATCGGGCGAGCATGAAGGCGCCCCCATCGGCCCCCGCGGCTTTGCGGTCGTGGGCGATGGCGACATCGTTGGTTGGCCCGGCAGTCCGGAGCCTGGCGGCCCGCTCAGCGTCGCGGACGCCGGCCTCGCAATGGATGCCGCGCGGGCCGGGCTCGGCCGGGCCGTCGTTCCGGCGCTGCTTGCGGACATGGCGCCGACGCTCGACGATGCGCGCGGCTACTGGCTGGTGGCTCCCCTGCCGCAGTGGCGACAGAAGAAGGTGCGGGCGCTGGTCGAGGCACTTTCGGCCTGATCATTCGGTGGTCGTCGAGCGCCGACGCAATCGCTCGCGGCCGTTCGGCGGCCAGGCCGCGCCCGCTATTTTCCGACCAGGGCGATCGCGCGGGTCATCAGCGCCGCGAAGGTCGCGGCCTGAACCGGCTGGACCGGGTCGTTCCAGGCCCCGGTCACCACATACCAGTCGCCCGACTTGGTTCGCAGCAGCCAGCCCATGGCGATCACCCCGGACTCGGAGCCGCCCTTGTAGCCGACGACGTCGAAACGCGCGCGGTCCGACGGCGGCAGGGCCGGATTGACGCCTAATATGGACATGGCCATCGCACTGTCGGACCGGCGCAAATAGTCGAACACCCCCGCCATCTCGGTCATCGTCGCTGGCCATTCGACCATATCGATGTGGAGCGGTGCCCCCGCCAGCGCGGTCGCGTCGATCGCGGCCGCCGAGGGTTCAAGCGTGCTCAGCACCTCCCGCCGCTCGGCCAGAGCCCCGGCGACCCAGCGTTTGCGGGGCGCCTCGCTCGCCGGCATCTTGAGCGTGAACGCCTCGAGCGTGGTCAGAACGGGCAGCGACCCCGGCGTCGTGCCGATCGACGCCCGCATGGCGTCGACCTTCGCGCGGCCGAGCGTCGCGATCAGCGTGTCCGCGGCGGTATTGTCGCTGATCGAAATCATCTGCGTGGCGAGCGTGGCCAGTGTGATCGGCAGGGCTTTCGGCCAGTTCTGCGTGACCCCGGACGGCAGCGACGGCGGCCCCAGCGCAATCACGTCCTGCCAGCTGCGTTCCCTGGCCTGTGTTGCCCGGGCCAGCTCGGCCAGGACGTAAAGCTTGAACATCGATCCGGTCGCGAACGGGACGTCCTCATTATATCCGGCAAAAGCAACCGGCGCCGTTTCGCCGAGCTTGGCGACCAGCAGCGACGAGGTGCCCGGCAGTTTCTTGAGGTCACCGATCACGGCCTCGAAACTGTCGCCACGGCGGTCGACGCCCGCGATGAGCAAGCCGATGAAACGATGCGGCTCGGGTCCCTCGAGCGCAAAGCGCACGGTCACGATAGCCTTGCTGTATTCGACCGCGACGACGGCCTGCGGCGCGCTTTCAGGGGTGACGGACGCAATGCCGATCACGGTGCCGTTGGCATTCCGAAGGTCGCGGGCGATCGCCTCGACCTGTGCGGCGGGCACCTGCGCCAGAAATGCGGGCGCAAACATCGCTTCATCGGCTTTGGCATCACGCAGCATCGTGACGAGCTGCTCGGCGCCGGCGCGGATCGCCGGCGAGGCAACCTGCTGCGCGCCAGCGGGCAGCGCCTGGGTCAACAGCACGAGCGCGAGCAGCCAGCGGATCATGCGTCGATCGCCTCTTCGTCGACCCGTGCGGCATTCTGCTGGATGAAGTTGAACCGGTGTTCCGGATTCTTGCCCATCAGCCGCTCGACCAGGTCACGTACCCCGGCGCGTTCCTCATATTCCTGAGGAAGGGTGACGCGCAAAAGTGTCCGCGACTTCGGATCCATCGTGGTTTCGCGGAGCTGGATCGGATTCATTTCCCCCAGCCCCTTGAAACGTGCCACCTCGACCTTCTTGCCGGCGAAGGTCGTCGCCTCGAGTTCGGCCCGGTGCGCGTCGTCGCGGGCGTAGAGCGATTTCGCGCCCACCGTCAGCCGGTACAGCGGCGGTTGCGCGAGATACACATGGCCCTTGCGGACGATGTCCGGCATTTCCTGAAAGAACAGCGTCATCAGCAACGTAGCGATATGCGCGCCGTCGACGTCGGCGTCGGTCATGATGATCACGCGTTCGTAACGGAGATTGCCCGCGTCGCATTTGTCGCGCACGCCGCACCCGAGCGCGAGCATCAGGTCGGCGATTTCGCTGTTCGCGCGGATCTTGTCGGTGGTCGCGCTCGCCACGTTCAGGATCTTGCCGCGGATCGGGAGGATCGCCTGTGTCTTGCGGTCGCGCGCCTGCTTCGCGCTGCCCCCTGCGCTGTCGCCTTCGACGATATAAAGCTCGGTACCCTCAGGGCTGTCTGCCGAACAGTCGGTGAGCTTGCCGGGCAGGCGTAGCTTGCGCGCAGACGTCGCGGTCTTGCGCTTGATCTCGCGCTCCGCGCGTCGCGCCAGCCGCTCGTCCATGCGGTCGAGGACATAGGTCAGCAACGCGCGGCCCCGGTCCATATTGTCGGTCAGGAAATGGTCGAAATGATCCTTCACCGCATTTTCGACCAGGCGCGCGGCCTCGGGCGACGTCAGCCGGTCCTTGGTCTGCGACTGGAATTGCGGATCTCGGATGAAGACCGACAGCATGATCTCGCTCGGCGCGATCATGTCCTCGGGCTGAATGTCGGCGGCCTTCTTGACGCCCACCAGCGCGCCAAAGGCACGAATGCCCTTGACGAGGGCCGACCTCAGCCCGGCCTCGTGCGTGCCTCCGTCGGGCGTCGGGATGGTGTTGCAATACCAGCTGAAGCTGCCCTCGCTCCACAGCGGCCAGGCGACTGCCCATTCGACGCGCCCTTGCGCTTCGCCGGGGAAGTCCTGCTGTCCTGCAAAGAACGTCGCGGTTGCGCATTCGCGCTCGCCGACCTGCTCGCGCAAGTGATCGGCAAGGCCGCCGGGAAACTGGAAGACCGCCTCGGCCGGTGTTTCGTCCGAGATGAGTTCGGGCGCGCACCTCCATCGTATCTCCACGCCAGCAAACAGATAGGCCTTCGATCGCGCCAGCTTGTGCAGCCGTGCCGGTGCGAAGCTCATCTCGGGGCCGAAAATTTCCGTGTCGGGCACGAACGTCACGGTCGTGCCGCGCCGGTTCTGGACCGGGCCCAGTTTTTCGAGCGGCCCTAGCGTGGTGCCGCGCGAAAAGGACTGGCGATAAAGCTGCTTGTTCAGTGCGACTTCGACGACCGTGTCGCTCGACAGTGCGTTGACCACGCTGACCCCGACGCCATGCAGTCCGCCCGACGTCGCATAGGCCTTGCCGTCGAACTTGCCGCCCGAATGCAGCGTCGACATGATGACTTCGAGGGCTGACTTGTCGGGAAATTTGGGATGCGGATCGACCGGGATCCCGCGCCCGTTGTCGATTACCGTCAACCGGTTGCCGATATTGAGCGAAATCTCGATCCGCGTCGCGTGGCCGGCGACCGCCTCGTCCATCGCATTGTCGAGAACTTCGGCAGCAAGGTGGTGATAGGCGCGCTCGTCGGTGCCGCCGATATACATGCCGGGGCGGCGGCGGACCGGCTCGAGCCCTTCCAGGACCTCGATCGAGGAGGCGTCGTAGTTCGAAGAGGCGGGCGTCGGCGGAGCTTCGAAGAGGTCGGTCATCGCGCGCAGCTATAGGGACGCCGGAGTCGTCAGCGCAAGCCGCGCATGCGCCCCATCGCTGCTTTGCCAGTGTGACATTCCTGCAACAACTCAAAAATACTGCAATGCAGCATGCATCCATCGGAGCCGTGCTTCGTATCTGCAGCCGAGAGTTCCTCAAGAGTGGAGTAGAGTATGCGTAACATCCTGAACCTTTCGGCGGCCGCCTTGGCCGTCGCTGCAGCAACGCCAGCGTTCGCCCAGTCGGCGGACACCACCAGCGAACCGAGTTTCAACCAGTTCTACATCGGTGGCTCGTTCGGCGGTGCCCACACCGCACAGCGTAGCGGGAGCGTCTTGTTCGATCGTGACCTCAATGGCAGCTTCGGCGACACCGTGACGACAGCGGCGGGCGCCGATGCCTTCTCGCCCGGCTTCTGCTCGGGCACGGCCACATCGACCGGAAACGGCAATTGCGCATTCCGTCGTGACGGCATCGAATATTATGGTCGCGTCGGCGGCGATACACAGCGTGGCAACATCGTTGTCGGCTTCGTCGTCGAAGGTGGCCGACCCGATTTCAACGAAAGCGTCAGCGCCTTTTCGACAACGCCCGCCAGCTACACGCTGACCCGCGACGTGCGCTACAACATCAACGCGCGCGGCCGCATCGGTTACACGCCGAACAACAGCACGCTGTTTTACGGCGCTTTCGGCCCGACCTACGCCAAGGTGCGCACCCGCATCGCAACGTCGAACACAGCAAATAGCTTTACGTCGAACGGCAATCAGGATCAGTGGGGCTTCAACGCCGGCGGCGGCGTCGAGCAGAAGATCGGCAACCACTTCTCGATCGGTCTCGAGTATCTCTATACCGACGTTCAGGCCGACAAGGGTCGCGTGCGCGTCGGTGCGGGCACGGCGCCGGCAACCAACCCCTTCCTGCTGGCCGGGGCCGGCGGCACGGACCTGCGCTTCTCGAACGGCAACATGCGCTGGCACAGCGCGCGCGTCGTCGGCACGTTCCGCTTCTAGGCTCGCGCTGCCAAATTAATCGAGAGGGGGGCCGATCACCGGCCTCCCTCTTGTATCTGTCATGCGATGACCCCACCAACGGGTGAACCCGAAAGGTACGCCCGATGGACCTCCCCGATCCCGAAGACAGCTACATCCTGGCGCCGGACAGTCCGTTGGCCGATCGCGCCGACCAGATGTTTCCGGCACTGTCCGGCGACCAAATCGAGCGCATTGCACGGCTCGGCGAGCGGCTGAGCTTTTCCGACGGCGATCTGCTGTTCGAACAGGGCAAGGAGGGCCCCGGCTTTTTCGTCCTGTTGTCCGGCTGGGTACGGATCACCAATCGCGATGCCGCGGGCCATGACGTCATCGTCGTCGAGCAGGGCCCCGGCCAGTTCCTTGCCGAGACCGGCCAGCTCGCCGGTCGTCCCGCGCTGGTCGACGGGCGTGCCAAGGGTGCTGTCGAGGCGCTGTTGCTCAAGCCGGACGCCCTGCGACAGCTGCTGATCGTCGATGCGGCCATTGGCGAGCTTGTCATGCGCGCGCTCATCCTGCGCCGCGTCGCCCTTATCGAACGCGGTGCCGGCGGGCCGATCCTGATCGGCGCGACGGGGATGCCCGACCTTGTTCGTCTTGAGACATTCTGTGCGCGCAACGGTATGCCCAAGACGGTGCTCGACCCTGCGGCGGACGAAGATGCGCGGGCGCTCATCGAGCGCTTTCATGTTTCGGAGGACGATCTGCCGCTTGCGGTCTGCCCCAACGGCGAAGTGCTTCGCAACCCGACCGACCGGGCGCTTGCCCATTGCCTGGGTCTCGACACCATCGATACGGAGACGACCTTCGACGTCGCCATCGTCGGCGCAGGCCCTGCCGGACTCGCCGCTGCGGTTTATGCCGCGTCTGAGGGATTGAGTGTCGTCGTCCTCGATTCGCGCGCCTATGGCGGTCAGGCCGGTGCTTCCGCCCGGATCGAGAATTACCTCGGCTTTCCGACCGGCATATCGGGACAGGCGCTTGCCGGTCGCGCCTATGGGCAGGCGCAGAAGTTCGGCGCGCAGATCGCCATTCCGGTCACCGTCGAAAAACTCGACTGCAGCCGCAAGACGCCCAGCCTTGTCCTTGGCGACGGTCGCCGCGTGCGCGCGCGCTCGGTGGTCGTGGCGAGCGGCGCTGCCTATCGCCGCCCCTCGGTGCAGGGGCTGCAGCGCTACGAGGGGCGCGGCATCTCCTATTGGGCGTCTCCCATCGAGGCGCGCCTGGTGAAGGGGCAGGAGGTCGCGCTCGTCGGCGGCGGCAATTCGGCCGGTCAGGCCGTCGTCTTCCTCGCCAACCATTGCAACATCGTCAACATGGTCGTCCGCCGCCCGCTGGAAGAGACCATGTCGAATTATCTGATCGAGCGCATTGCCGCGCTGCCCAATGTCGTTCTCCATGTGGGCAGCGAAATCAGCGAGCTTCACGGCGACAAGGACGGGCTGACCGGCGTGACCTGGCGCAACCGCGAATCCGGCGCGACGGACCGCTGCGACACGCACTATCTCTTCCTGTTCATCGGCGCCGATCCCAATTCGGCTTGGCTCGGCGAATGCGATGCCATTCGCGATCGCAAGGGGTTCGTGATGACCGGCGACGCGCTCGAGCCCGATGCGCTCAAGGGCGCGGGATGGCACCTTGATCGCAAGCCGATGCCGCTCGAAACGAGCATCGCCGGTGTTTTTGCCATTGGCGACGTTCGTGCGGGATCGGTCAAGCGTGTGGCAGCGGGGGTCGGCGAGGGCGCCGCCGTCGTCGCCCAGCTGCACGGCTATCTGGCGGACCGCGACCAGAACGGCTGATGTTTCACGGGTCTGCCGTTTCGGTGGCACGGACCCGCACGACACGCGTGGCCGTCAGGCAAAGGATCGCGCGGTCACTGCCGCCCCTTCCTCGAAAGATGTCACCTCACCGCCGAAGCGCGCGATCCACTTGCTTGCGTCAACTCGGTAGGGCCGGTCCCACTGGAAGCGCATTTCGGACATTTCGCGCATGAAGGGCACGGCAAGGCCCATCGCCGGCAACGTCCAGAGCGGCACGCTGCGAATGCGCGCCTTTGCGCCGATCGCGGCCGCGCCCAGGTCGAGGATCTGGCGCGGCGTCCGTGCCGGCGCACAGGGGCTGTGCCAGGCCTGGCCAAAGGCATCGTCGGGCGCGTCGAGCAGCGTCACGATCATCCGCCCGAGATCGGGTACATAGGCAAAGTCGTGAAGCGTGTCTGGCGAGGCGATGAGCATGGCCGGTCTGCCTTGGGCGACGGCCACGAAGCCGGTGTCGCCGATGTGCGAGAGGCGCACGCCCGGCCCGTAGAAATCGGGCGCGCGCAACGCGGCGACGCGGACGCACCCTGCGGCGGCGGCCGCTTCCCACATGCGCGTGACAATGGTCCTTGCGCGCGGTTTGCGGCCGAAGTCGCTCAGGGCCATCGTTTCGGTCAGCGGCGCGGTCTGCGGCCCGTACATGTAGAGGTTGTCGAAAAAGACCATGCGCGTGCCTGACGTCGCACAGCCGTCGAGCAGGTTGTGCATCGCCACCGGCCAGTCGCGCAGCCAGGTCGCGCCGTCATAGGCAAAGCCGATCGCGACGACGATCTGCGGCGCCCGTGCAGTCAGGCAGGCAACCGATTGCGCGTCCAGCACGTCGCACCCGATGAAGACAAGGCCGGGCGCGAGATCGGCCGGGCGCGACCGCTGGGCGACCGCCACCCGCGTGCCGCGTGCTTGCAAAGTCGCGGCCGCGGCCTTGCCAACAGGGCCATAGCCCAGGATCACGACGTCCGCCTGCTGTTCGTAAGTCCTCATCATGCGAGGTGTATATCGGCTCGATTTATGCGTCCAATGCATGCATATCATACGACCTATGCTTCAGACACATCTTCGCGGCGTCGACCTCAACCTCTTGCCGATCCTCGACGCGCTCCTAACGCATCGCAGCGTGAGCGGCGCAGCGGCGGCGATCAACCTGAGCCAGCCCGCGGCGAGCCGGGCGCTCGCCCGCCTGCGTCATCTCCTCGACGATCCGCTGCTGGTCCGCGGCCCGCAAGGCTATGTGCTAACCGCGCGGGCGACGGCGCTTCGGCCGATGCTGGCCGACGTCCTGCACGAAATCGGCCATCTGATTACCGAGCAGCCGCTCGTGCTCGCGCAGGAGGTGCGCAAATTCACGATCGTGATGAGCGACGCCAACGCGGTCCTGCTCATGCCACTGCTGATTGCCCGCCTTGCCCGCGACGCGCCGGGCATCACGATTTCGCTGGCAGCCTATGGTCGCGACATCCCCGCGCGGATGGGCGCTGGCGAAGTCGATATCATCTTCGCGCTCGAGACGACGCCGCTCCCGCCGGGGGCGGCAAGCCGGCCGCTGGGGCATGACGAATATGCGGTCGTCGTCGGCGCCGCGCATCCCCGGGCGGAGACCGGCTGGCAGCTCGGCGACTATGCCCTTTGGCCGAGCGTCGCGATTTCGCTCATCGGCGACGGCACCTCGGACCTCGATACGATCCTCGCGCGCCAGGGGGGCATGCGGCGCATCGCCAGCGTCGTCCCGAACTTCGTGACGGCGCTGTCGATCGTGGCGGCGACCGACGCCGTGACGACCGTGTCGCGCGCCGCCGCTGCCCGGTTTCGCGACACGTTCGGCTTGGCGATCCTCGACGCCCCCTTTGAAGAAACCGATATGGCGATGACCCTCGTCACCTCGGCCGGCCGCAGCAACGACCGCCTGCTCGACTGGCTTTGCGAGGTGATCCGCGACGAGGCGCGCAAATGCTATGGCGCGAGGAACTAAAAGCTCCACCATGCAGAGATGCGGATCGCCAAATGGTCACAATTTGGCGGCACACTCCTGAAATCACGACAGGGGACCGGGCATGTTCAAATACCTGGATGACGATATCGTCGATCTTCGCCTCGATAACGGTGAAACCTGGCAATATTACTGGGGCGACAAACTTGTCGTCATTGCCACCGAAACCAAACGCCTTCGCGTCGAGTTCCATGGGCTCAAGGGCAAGATCGACGAGGGCTTTATCTCGTCGAAGACCCGGTTGCGCGATAGCCCGATCCTCAAGATGTCGATGGTCGACGTCCAGCAGGGCGACGGCCTCATCCTCGAAACGCCCGAGGGAAAGATCCTGACCATCGACGGCGGCGACAATGCACTGTTTGCGCGCCACTTCGCCTTCCGCTTTCGTGGCAGTACGGCCGCCGACCCGGTCATCGTCGAGGCCATGATCGTGACGCATGGCGATGCGGACCACTTCAGCGGGCTCAGCGAATTGAGAAAGTCTGAGACCGACGCGCGGCCCGGCAAGGCTGTCTTCGTGGCGCCCAAGCGCTACTACCATAACGGCATGGTCAAGCGGCCGATCAAGGACGGTGCGCGCAAACGCGTCGAAACCGAAATGCTGGGCGCCACCACGACCGAGGATAGCAAGCTCTACATCACGGGCCTCGTCGACGACATCGCGGACGTTCCGCTGGCCGAACGCAACCAGAATTTTGCCGAGTGGACCGATACGCTGGCGGCCTGGGACCCGCGTGTTCAGGCTGCAACCGGGCAGCCCATCGTCCGGCGCCGGATCGACCAGCACGCAACCGACGCGTTCGACTTTCTGGCGGATGAGGGGATCACGGTCGATGTGCTCGGGCCGATCTCGCAGCCGACCCCGGCCGGACCGGGGCTCGAATTCCTGGGCACGCCGCCCGACGATGCCGAACTGATGAACGGGCTGAAACCGGCGACGACGCGCGGCGCTCTCTCGGCCTCGCACACGATCAACGGCCATTCGATCGGGTTTCGCCTGCGTTACGGCAACGTCCGCTTCATGATGACCGGCGACATGAACCAGCAGGCGATGGAGCGCATGCGGCAGGCGCTTCCCGACGCCGCGCTCCGCGCCGAAATCCTCAAGACCCCGCACCACGGCTCGGCCGACTTCGACCTTGAATTCCTGCGCGAGGTGGGACCGGTCGTATCGCTCATCTCGTCGGGCGACGAGAGCGTGGCCAAGGAATATATCCACCCCCGCGCCACCTTGGTGGCCGCGCTCGGCAAGGCATCGCGAACGACACCCGCGATCATTTTCTGCACCGAACTGGCGGCCTTCTTCGCCTATCGCGGGTTCGTCGCTGTGCCGGCGCACCCGAACGGCGGATTCTACGCCTTCGAGCGCACGAACTATGGCATCGCCCATGTCCGTACCGACGGCAGCCGTGTCCTTGCCTTCACCCATTCGGGCAAGCGCGGCATGAATGAAGCCTATGGCTTTACCGTCTCGCCGACCGGCGATGTCGTCTTCGCCGGCGCCGTGACCAAGCAAAGCGCGCCAAAGGCCGCACCGTGATGCCGCGCGCCGCGGGTTAGCGGACGCGCGGTCCCCCGAACGGCAGCGGCGGCGGCGCGCGGCGATCGCGCCGCGGCATCTGCGCCTGATAGGCCTGCCCGCAGTGCGCGACGCAATAGGGAAAGCCCGGATTCACGGTGTCGCCGCAAAAGTGGAAGTCGGGCTCGCCGGGGTGGCCCAGCGGCCATTTGCAGATCCGGTCGTTGAGATCGAGCAGGCTCGTCTTGCCGGCAATCTCGGGACTGGGCCGCGCCGGCACCAGGCGCCGCGGCGGGGCGGGCGTCGCGGGCGGTGCCTGATCGCCCGGTCCCTGGCGCAGGAAGCCGCCGGGGCCGATCGAGCGCAACTGCGCACCGGTCGGGCCGCTCGGGATCGCCGGCGGGAAGGGGGAGGGCGGCGGCGCGGGCTGGCGCGGGACATTGTCATGCGCCACGGCGCCGCGCGGCGCGGCCTTGGCAACCGGCGGCGTGGCCGTGACGGGCGACGGGGCAGGCGCAGCCGCCACCGCCTTTTCCTCGGCCTCGTTGGGTTTGACCGGAGAGGGGCGCGCCTCGAGCGACAGGCGATGCGCCTTGCCGATCACGGCGTTGCGGCTGACGCCTCCCAGCGATTCGGCGATCTGGCTGGCAGTCATGCCCTTTTCCCACATCGTCTTCAGCTGTTCGATGCGTTCGTCGGTCCAGGCCATTCGAATTCCTTGACGGCGCCCTTTTCGGCAAGGAGCGCCGCTATCTTGCGTTGAGGGCAGCTTGCCGGTTGCCGCGCGAAAGCGGAGCCGATAGTCGCAACCGCGATGAACGACCAGCCCCAACACGCCGCGCCGCCAAGTGCCATTCGTTTCGAACCCGGCGTGCCGGTGATCAGGAACGTCAACTGGGGTGGGTTGAAGACCCTCTATATCAAGGAGGTGCGCCGCTTTTTCAAGGTGCAGCTCCAGACCATCTGGGCGCCGGCGATCACGACCTTGTTGTTCCTTGCGATTTTCACGGTTTCGACCGGCGGCCGGACCCCCGTTGCCATCGGCGGGGCGACGATCGTCTTCGCCGATTTCCTTGCACCGGGGCTCATCGTGATGGGCATGATGCAAAACGCCTTTGCCAATTCCAGCTTCTCCTTGCTTGTCGGCAAGATGCAGGGAACGATCGTCGATTACCTCATGCCGCCGCTGTCGGTCGGCGAATTGCTTTCGGCGTTGGTCGGCGGATCGATCACGCGCGCCGTCCTTGTCGGGGCCGCGATCTGGGTGGTGATGCTGTTCTGGCCCGGCGTCCATGTCGGCGTGCAGCATTTCTGGGCGGTCGTCTGGTTCGGCCTGATGGGCGCGGCCATGCTGTCGCTGGTCGGGGTGCTGACGTCGATCTGGGCAGAAAAATTCGACCATGCCGCCGTCGTCGGCAATTTCATCGTCGCGCCCCTGTCGCTGTTGTCCGGCACCTTCTATGCGATCGACAAATTATCGCCCGCTTTCCAGACGTTCAGTCGTTTCAACCCGTTCCACTATGTCATTTCGGGTTTTCGCTTCGGATTCATCGGCGCGGCGGATTCGCCTGTACTGGTCGGGGCGCTCGGCTTGCTTGGTCTCAATCTGGTCCTGACGGCCATTTGTTATGCTGTTCTCAAAAGCGGCTGGAAATTGCGCAGCTAAGAACAGGTTGCAAACTGCTACCGGCATGGTACCACCCGTGTAACGACGGGGATGGGTATGCGAAGCGCGGCAGTGGTGTGTGCAATGGCCTCGCTCGCCGCCTGCGGCCAGCCGGCGGCAACGCCCGATATGTCGCCGCCGCAGGTCCGTATTGCCCAGGTCGGTGGCGACCGCCCGCCCGCGATCATCACGACGACCGGCACCGTGGCCTGGCGGCGCGAAACCACGCTTGGCTTCACGAGCGCCGGCCGCATCGCGACCGTTGCCGTCAACGAAGGTGACAATGTCCGTCCCGGCCAGCTGCTGGCCGCGCTGGATTCGACAACGGTTGCTGCCAGTGTTTCCGCCGCGCGCGCCGAACGCGAACGTGCGGCGGCCGAATATGCCCGGAGTGCAAAGCTGCTCGAACAGGGCTGGGTGACCCGCCCGCGCGTCGACAATGCGCGGGCGACCCTTGCGGCGGCCGACGCCAATGTCCGCAGTGCCGCCTTCCAGTCGCGCAATGCGACCATAATTTCGCCGGGCGCGGGCGTGGTTCTCGCCCGTCTGACCGACGCGGGGCAGGTCGTTGCGGCGGGTACGCCGGTGGTCGTCGTCGGAGAAGCCAGCGGTGGCCGGGTGCTCCGTTTGCCCCTGGCCGACCGCGATGCCGCCCGGCTGCGCGTCGGCGCGCCGGCCACGATCCGCCTGGCCGCGGTCGACGGCGAGCTCAAGGGTTCGGTCATCGAAATCGGCGGGCGTGCCGATCGCGCGACGGGGACGTTCGTCGTCGAGATCGGCCTGCCCGACGATCCGCGGCTGCGTGCCGGACAGATCGGGACCGTCTCGATCGTGGCCAGCGGTCCTGGCACGCCGTCGTTGCGGGTCCCGCCCGCGGCCGTCTTCGCGCCGCGTGCCGGCCAGGCCTTTGTCTACGTCGCCGATCCCGCTGGCAAGCACGTGAGGCTGCGGCGCGTGAACATCGGCGAAGCGGATGACAGCGCGATTCAGGTGACCGGCGGGCTCCAGCGTGGCGACTGGGTCGCAACATCGCGACTCGACCGGCTCAGCGATGGCATGGCCATCACGCCGCTCCGGACGACCAGGTGAACCTCACGGCATTTGCGGTCCGTCGCTGGCAGGCGACGCTGGTCACGTTTCTGCTGCTCGCAGTGCTCGGCATTTCCGCGTTCCTTGGCATCCCGCGTTCGGTCGATCCGCATTTTCCCTTTTCGGTGACCGTGACGACGGTCGTCCTGCCCGGCGCGGATGCCGCCGATGTGGAGGAGACGATCGCAAAGCCGCTCGAAGAGGCGCTCCAGGGCCTCGACCATGTGCGGGAGGTGCGCTCGACGTCGAGCGAAGGCGTGGCCGTGATTTCGGTCGAGTTCGAACATGGCACTGATGCCGATCAGGCGCTCGACCGCACCGTGCGCGTCGTCCAGTCCGCGCGCGACCAGCTGCCGCAGGGCATTGCGCGCATCGCTTTCCGCCGGCCGCGTCCGACCGAGGCCGCGGTGCTTCAGCTGGCGCTGGTCAGCGACACTGGCTCATGGCTGCGCATGGCCAAATACGCGCAGGACCTGAGCGAGCGGCTCAACGTCGTGACGGGCGTCCGCACGGTTTCGATCGATGGCGCCGCGCGACCCGAAGTCCGCGTCGCCATCGACGCTGGCCGGCTCGCGGAAGCCCGAATCCCGCCGGCGTCCGTCGCCAACGCAATCCGCCAGGGCGGTATCGACTTGCCGGCCGGGTCGGTCAGCGCCGACGGGCGACGCTTCAACATTCAGGCAGGCGGCGCCTATCACAGCGTCGAGGCGATACGCCGCATTCCCGTACGCGCCACCGACGGGCAGCTGGTGACCGTCGGCGACATCGCCACGGTCGACTGGGCCGAGGCTGAACAGACGCATATCGCGCGGTTCAACGGCCACCGGGCTTTGTGGGTGTCGATCCGGCAGAAGGACGGCGTCGATGCCGGCACGCTGCGCAAGGCGTTGGTGGCTGCGGTCGACGGCTTCAAACCCGACCTGCCACCCGACATGAAGCTCGAAGTCGCTTTTGACCAGAGCCGCGATATTGCACGCCGCCTGGGAGAATTGGCGCGCGATTTCGGCATCGCGCTGGCGCTGGTCATGGTCACGATCCTGCCGCTCGGCCCGCGCCCCTCGCTCATCGTGATGATCTCGATCCCGCTCTCGCTCGCGATGGGCGTGCTCGTGCTGGCGCTGTGCGGCTTTACGCTTAACCAGATCAGTATTTCGGGCTTCATCATCTCGCTCGGCCTGCTCGTCGACGATTCGATCGTCGTGACCGAGAATATCGAGCGTCACATCCGCGATGGCGACCCGCCCGAAACGGCGGCGATCAACGGCACGCGCGAGATCACGGCCGCCGTCATCGGCGCGACGGGCGTGTTGATATTCGCGTTCCTGCCGCTCGCTTTCCTTCCCGAAGGATCCGGGGATTTCGTGCGCGGCCTGCCCCTTGCCGTGATCTTCACGGTCGCGAGCTCGATGATCGTGTCGCTGACTCTCATTCCGTTCGTGGCCAGCAAGCTGCTGCGTCCGCACGCGCCCGAGGGGAACCGCTTGCTGCGGGGGCTGACCGGCCTGATCCAGCGCTTCTATGCGCCCTTGCTGCACCGCGCGCTCGACCAGCCGCGACGTTGGTTCTGGGGCGCGATGACGCTCTGCGTGGCGGCGTTCGGGCTGGTGCCCGTCCTCGGCTTCAGCCTGTTCCCGTCGGCGGACGTGCCCTATTTCCTTGTACGTGTCGAAACCCCCGAGGGCAGCACGATCGCCGCGACCGACAAGGCCGTCCGCGATGTCTCGGCCATTTTGGCGCGCGAGCCGTCGATTGCCGCGCGGATGGAAAATGCGGGGCGCGGCAATCCGCAAATCTACTACAACATCCTGCCGCACGAGGAAGACCCGCGCTATGGCGATGTCTTCGTGACCATGACGAGCTGGGACACCCGCAAGGGACCGGAAATGATCCGGCGCCTGCGCGACAGGCTTGATGCCTTTCCCGACGCCCGGGTCAGCGTGATCAAGTTCGAGAACGGCCCGCCCGTGGAAGCGCCGCTTGCCGTCCGGATCAGCGGGCCCGACACGCGCGTGCTCAAGTCGCTGGCGGCACAGGTGGCGACCGAGCTCGCCCGGATCGAAGGCGTGCGCGACATCGAAAACCTCGTGGCCTATGACCGCGTCGACATGAACCTGGGGCTGGACGAGGGCAAGGCGGCCCTGTTGGGCGTTGCCCCCGGGGAACCGCGCCGGGCGCTACGCCTCGCCATTTCCGGCGAGCAGGCCAGCACCTTGCGCGATGACGAGGGCGACAGCTGGCCGGTCGTCGTCCGCCTGCCGATGGGCAATGGCCAGCCGGTGTCGGCGCTCAACCAGGTCTATGTCTCGACCATCGCCGGCGGCAGCGTCCCCCTGTCGCAGATTGCCCAGCCCACCCTGCAGAGCTCCATCCCGGTGATCACGCGGCTGAAACTCCAGCGCACGGTGACGGTGCGCGCATACAACCGCGACGGCTATCTGGCATCGGCGCTGACCCGCAAGGTCGAGGACCATCTCGGCCGCCTGCACCTGCCTTACGGCTATCGCTTCAGCCTGGGCGGCGAGGCCGAACAGACGACGCGCAGCTTTTCCGGTCTGGGCCCGATCATCCTGTTGACCGTCTTCGGCATCTTCGGGGTGCTCGTGCTCGAATTCGGGCGTTTCCGCGAGACGATCGTGGTCGCCGGGGTCATCCCGCTCGGCACCTTCGGCGGCCTCATTGCGCTGCTGCTGACGGGCTATTCGATGTCGTTCCTCGCCATCATCGGCTTCGTCGCGCTGATCGGAATCGAGATCAAGAATTCGATCCTCCTCGTCGATTTCACCACCCAGCTGCGCGAGCGCGGCCTGCCGCTGCGCGAGGCGATCGAAAAGGCGGGCGAGATTCGCTTCCTGCCGGTGCTGCTCACGTCCGTCACCGCGATCGGCGGGCTGCTGCCGCTCGCGCTCGGCGGCAGCGCGCTGTATTCGCCGCTTGCCTGGGTGATCATCGGCGGGCTGGTCAGCTCTACCCTGCTCAGCCGGATCATCACCCCCGTCATGTATCTGCTCGCGGCGCGCGGCGAAGAGGCGCGGTCGCGGACGATTGACGGCGCGAGCCCCGCTTCGATATAGAACGTCCTCGCAACAAGGCGGCCAATCGGGTCGCCTTTTTCGTTTGGAAAGGCCGTTCCCATGTCGATCACCGCCCTGATGCCCGTCTATCCCCGGAGCGGGGTACGGCCGGTGCGCGGAGACGGCGCCTATCTCTATGGCGAACGCGGCGAGAAATACCTCGATTTCGCCAGCGGCATTGCCGTCAACCTGCTCGGCCATAGCCATCCGCACCTGACCAGGGCGATCCAGGACCAGGCAGCAACGCTCATCCACGTGTCCAACCTCTACGGCTCGCCGCAGGGCGAGGCGCTGGCGCAGCGGCTGGTCGACCTGACCTTTGCCGATACCGTCTTCTTCACCAATTCGGGCGCCGAGGCGGTCGAATGCGCGATCAAGACGGCGCGGCGTTTCCATTATGCCACGGGCAACCCGCAGCGCCACACGCTCATCACCTTTTCGAACGCGTTTCACGGGCGGACGCTCGGCACGATCAGCGCGACCGACCAGGACAAGATGCGCGCCGGCTTCGAGCCGCTGCTTCCCGGCTTCGCTTATGCGCCGTTCGACGATCTCGACGCCGCGCTGGCACTCGTCGACGACCACACGGCCGGCTTCCTTGTCGAGCCGATCCAGGGGGAGGGCGGCATCCGGCCCGCCAGCGAGGCATTCCTGACCGGCCTGCGCAAGGTCTGCGACGAGAAGGGGCTGATGCTCGTCCTCGACGAAGTCCAGTGCGGCATGGCGCGCACCGGCAAGCTCTATGCGCACGAGCATTACGGCATCGTCCCCGACATCATGGCGACGGCCAAGGGCATTGGTGGCGGGTTCCCGCTTGGTGCCTGCCTCGCGACCGAGCATGCCGCGCAGGGCATGGTCGTCGGTACGCACGGCTCGACCTACGGCGGCAACCCGCTTGCCATGGCGGCGGGCAATGCCGTGCTCGATGTCGTCGCCAACGACGCCTTTCTGGCGCAGGTCACGGCAACGTCGGAGCGCCTGCGCGCGGCGCTCGGCCAGATGCTGCCCAACCACGACCAGATCTTCGACAGCGTGCGGGGCAAGGGGCTGATGCTCGGGATCAAGCTCAAGGTCGATAGCCGCGCCTTCGTCGCCCATGCCCGTGATCATCACGGGCTGCTCACCGTTGCCGCCGGCGAAAATGTCGTCCGCGTGCTGCCGCCGCTGAACATCGAGGAAACGCACATCGCCGAATTCGTCGAGAAGCTTTCGGCCGCGGCCGCCAGTTTCGAGGTTCCGGCAGCGGCATGACCCGCCATTTCCTCGACCTGTCGTCGGCGGGGGCCGACGGGATCGCGGCCATGCTCGCCGATGCGCTCGACCGCAAGGCGGCGCGTGCCGGCTGGCCGAAGGGAAGGGCGGATGCCGATGCGCCGCTCGCCGGGTACACGCTGGCCATGATCTTCGAGAAATCGTCGACGCGCACCCGCGTCTCGTTCGACATGGCAATGCGCCAGCTCGGCGGCACGACGATCGTGATGGACTCGGGCTCGATGCAGCTCGGGCGGGGCGAGACGGTGGCGGACACCGCCCGCGTCCTGTCGCGCTATGTCGATGCCATCCTGATCCGTACCGACGACCCCGCCAAGCTTGCCGAAATGGCGGAACATGCCACGGTTCCGGTGATCAACGGCCTCACCGACGCCTCCCACCCCTGCCAGATCATGGCGGACCTGCTGACGGTCATCGAGCGCGGAGTCGCGCTGCCGGGCACCAAATGGGCGTGGCTCGGCGATGGCAACAATGTGCTGCATTCGATTGTCGAGGCGGCAGGGCTCATGAAATTCTCGGTCGCGATCGGCTGTCCTGAAGGCTATGATCCCGACCCGCGCTGGATCGACGAAGCCAACGCCCGGCTCGCCGACACGAACGCGCGCGTCACCCTCGAGCGCGATCCGGCGCGCGCGGTTGCCGACGCCGACATGGTTGTGACCGATACCTGGATCTCGATGGGGCAGGCACAGGCAGAGGCAAAGCTGGCGGCCATGGTGCCCTATCAGGTCGGGGAAGACCTGATGCGCGCCGCCAAACCGGGATCGACCTTCTTGCACTGTCTGCCTGCCCACCGGGGCGAGGAAGTCACGGCGGACGTGATCGACGGCCCGCAATCGGCGATTTGGGACGAAGCCGAAAACCGCCTCCACGCGCAGAAGTCGGTTCTGCTCTGGGCCTTCGGCCTGCTCGGATAGCCCTTCGGCCGGACCCGAGCTTGTCGCTGGGCCGTCCGGTCCTACATTGACGCCGACAAGGACGGGGCTTCGACAGGCTCGGCCCGAACGGCAGAGTTGGTAACCCCATGACGACATCCCACGACATCGACCGAACACTCGGCTTCACGATCACGAGCCGCCATGCCCGGGGCCGCATCGCCCGGCTTGGCCCGGTGCTCGACACCATCCTTGCCGCACACGCCTATCCCCCTGCTATCGAACGGCTTCTCGCCGAGGCGCTGGTGCTGACGGCGCTGCTTGGCGCGCTCCTCAAGAACACCGACGGGCAGATGACCTTGCAGGCGCAGACCGAGGCCGGCATCGTCGATCTGCTGGTCTGCGACTATCGGGACGGCGAGCTGCGCGGCTATGTTCGCCACGACGGCGAGCGACTTGCCGAAGCACCTGCCGACCCGTCGCTTTATGCGCTGTTCGGCAAGGGCTATCTCGCCATCACCTTCGACCAGGCGGTATCGGGCGAGCGCTATCAGGGGGTCGTCCCGCTCGAGGGCGGCTCGCTCGCCGATGCAGCACAAAGCTATTTCGCGCAGTCCGAACAGATTCCCAGCCTTGTCCGCATTGCCGTCGGTCGCGACGAAACCGGGTGCAAGGCGGGCGGCCTCCTGCTCCAGCACCTGCCCGAAGGCGAAGAGGGGCGCGACCGCATCCATACCCGGCTCGACCATCCGGAATGGGAGCATGTTGCCATCATGGGGAGCACACTGGGCCCCGACGAGTTGCTCGATCGCGCCCTGCCGCTCGAAACGATCGTCTGGCGGTTGTTCAACGAGGAAGACGAGGTCCTTCTGCTCGGCGGCGCCTCGCTCGGAAAAGGGTGCCGCTGCGACGCGGCGCATATCCGCAGCGTGCTGGCCCAGTTTCCGGAGGGCGAGCGCCTGGCAATGGCCGATGCCTGCGGCACGATCGGCGTCGATTGTGCCTTTTGCTCGCGGGTTTTTCCCATTCCGGCACGCGAGATCGTTACTTCCCCCTAACATTCCGCCTATGAATCGATTATGCGCCGCAATGGTCGCAAGTTCGATGGTGTCGGCGCGGGGGCGTAAGCGCCGCCCTTCTGGGGTGATTGTTGACCATGGCTATTCGTTTCTTGCTGCTTCCGTTCGTCGGCGCCGTAGCGACGGTGGCGGAGGCGCCGCCGCTGGCTGCTCTGCAGCAATTGCAACCGGGGCGCTGGACGCTGAGTTCGCATGACGCAGACTTCGAAACGCGCGCCGTCTGTATCGGCGATCCGAAAATTCTCCTTCAGATTCGTCATCCGCTGGCGTTGTGCAACCGGTTCGTCGTGGCGAACGATCGCAATCGCGCCGTCGTCAGCTACAGTTGTTCGGGGGCAGGCAACGGCCTTACCACGATCCGCATCGAAACGCCCCGCCTCGCGCAGATCGAAACCCAGGGTGTTGCGGGGGGCGCCCCCTTCGACCTGGCGATCGAAGCGCGCCGGACCGGCGACTGCCCCTCGCTGTCGCTGCGCTGAATTACGGTGGCGTCGTTGTCGCCCTGTTAACCATTGCGCGGTTATGAAGAAGCTGCGGATCGGGTTTCGACACGCATTTTTCCTCCCTAGTGGGCCGAAAGGCCATCTCTGGGCGGTTCTCCGGAACCGCCCTTTTTTTTGTCGCGCTTGCGGACCGGCGGCCCGCGTCCTAGCGGGCGCGTCATGACTATGCCCCCCGCGCCCCCCCAGGCGATTGCCGTCGCGCTCGTGTCCGGCGGCCTCGATTCGATGGTCGCCGCCGGCCTCGCACGCGCCGCAGGCTATCGCCTCTTTGCTCTCACCATCGACTATAACCAGCGCCACCGGATCGAGCTGGCGGCGGCCGCCCGCGTCGCGGCGATGCTGGGTGCCGAACGCCACGTCGTGCTCCCGCTCGATCTGACGCGCTTCGGCGGCTCGGCATTGACCGATGCAGCGATCGCCGTGCCGGCAGGCGGCGTGGAGCCCGGCATACCGGTGACCTATGTTCCGGCGCGCAACACGATCTTCCTGTCGGTTGCGCTCGGCTGGGCCGAAGCAGCGGGATCGAGCGATCTCGTCATCGGCATCAATGCGCTCGACTATTCGGGCTATCCGGATTGCCGGCCCGAATTCATCGCCGCCTTCGAAGCCATGGCCCGTACCGCCACGCGCGCGGGGGTGGAGGGCGGTGAGCTCAGGGTGCACGCGCCGCTCGCCCTGATGAGCAAGGCCGACATCGCGCGGGCGGCAGCCGAACTCGGGCTCGACGCGGGCGCTACCTGGTCGTGCTATGATCCGACACCGGAAGGAATGCCGTGCGGCGTCTGCGACAGTTGTCGCCTGCGGGCCAAGGGATTTGCTGAGGCGGGCCTCGCCGACCCCGCGCTATGAGCTACGCCGTCAAGGAGATGTTTCTCACCCTGCAGGGTGAAGGTGTTCAGTCGGGCCGGCGGGCCGTCTTTGTGCGCTTTGCCGGCTGCAATCTCTGGAGCGGGCGGGAAGAGGACCGCGCGACCGCCATCTGCCGCTTCTGCGACACGGACTTCGTCGGCGTTGACGGCGCGGGCGGTGGCCGCTTCGAAGACGCCGCCGTGCTTGCCGATGCCGTCCACGGCTTTTGGGGCCCGGGCAAGTGGCTGCGCTATGTCGTGCTGACGGGGGGCGAACCGATGCTGCAGATCGACGATCCGTTGGTCGACGCCTTGCATGCACGCGGCTTCGAGATCGGCGTGGAGAGCAACGGCACCTTGCCGGCCCATCCCGGCATCGATTGGCTGTGCGTCAGCCCCAAGGCCCGGAGCACGGTCGTCCAGCGCACCGGCAATGAACTCAAGCTGGTTTGGCCACAGGCGGGCAGCGACGTCGAGGCCATGGAATCATGGGCGTTCGATCATTTTCTGGTCCAGCCCATGGACTGCGACGACGCGGTTGCCGCGCGCGATGCCGCAATCGCTTTTGTCATGGGGCGACCCAGATGGCGGCTGACCACCCAAACGCACAAGCTGCTCGGCCTGCGTTAGTAGACGAGGCCGCATTTCTCGATGTAGCGCCCCTTGCGATCCCAGCATTCGGGCGCGAAATTCAGGGCAGGGATATCGACGCGGGTGCGGCGGAAAAACTGTTCGCCACCGGGCGCCAGGCTGTTGCGCAGTTCGCGCAGCCGCTCGACGGTGAAGATCGTGAACCCGCCGCGCGGCGTGAACAACGCCTTTTTTCCGACCCGCGAGGCCGCCTGGCAAAAGCCGTACTGGCTCGCGACGGTGGAAAAGGCGCTGTAGGTCTTGGTGCCATATTGATCGAGCGCCTTTTGGGCGGCCTTGGGCGCCTTGTTCGTGCGCAGGAAATATTTGCGCAAGGTCTCATAGGCGGCGGCAAGTTCGACCGCGTGGTTGATGTACACACCGTCATAACTGTCGGCTGTCAGCAGTGTCGGGTCGAATTTGCACTGCAGCTTGGCGACGTTCAGCCCGGCCCGCATTTGCCAGGCCCAGTTCGCCCGTTCCTCGGCGATCGTAGCGCCTGCCAGCGGGACGCCCATGGCGATCTCGCCCGGCATCAGGGGCGGCCCCGCCACCGGGGGGGCTTGCCAGAAGATCTGTGCGGCGGCGGGCAAGGGGGCCAAGGCGGCCAAAAAAGCAACCAACATGGATACAAGTGTCGGCAAACGCATATACAACCCTCTCGCTCGTTTTGCGGCCACTCTCTAGGTGGCAACCAGGCGCAACGGAACCCTTTGCGCTCAAACGAAATTGCCCGGCGATGAACGCGGGGTGCCCGGACGCATTCTAGAGTCCGCCGGGCAAAAGAAAAGGCCGCCCGGTTGCCCGGACGACCCTTTCGAAACAGTCGCTCGAAAGCGCGAAATTACATCGCGTTCGTGGCGTTCGTGCCGTTCGACATGGCGTTCGAGCCCATAGCGTTCGAACCCATCGCGTTCGATTCCATCGCGTTCGAAGCCATCGCGCCGTCGGCGTTGGTCATCGTGTCGTTGGTCGTGCCTTCGACAACGTTCATGGCGTTCATGTCGGTGGCGTTGACTTCGGTCGTGTTGGTCGACTCGGTCTTGCTGCAGGCGGCAACAGCGAACGCGGCGGCGGCGATCATCGAAACAGTAGCAATCTTGCGCATTTTTGTGCTCCCTAGGAAATGGCGGACTTGGACTGGCTTTGCCCTAATACCCAAATCGAGGTGGGCTTTAGCTATTCTTCCTCGGTCGCTCAAGCGAATTGTGTCAATTTTCCGGCAACCCAGGCAGCGAGGCCAGAAAACCGCCAAATTCCGCCCTTAATGCCCGGTCGAAATCAGTCATTTTTGCGGCAACGTGCAGTTTCTCCAGGCTCGTCACGGCAAAGTCGGGCAAGCCGCAGGGCACGATGCCACCGAAATGGGACAGGTCGGGGGCCACGTTAACCGAGAATCCGTGCAGCGAGATCCATCGCCGCACGCGGATGCCGATCGCGCCGATCTTGGCTTCCTGCCCGGCGTCGTCGGTCCATATGCCGATGCGTCCCGGTGCCCGCCACGCGGGCACGCCCAGCCCGCCCAGCGCCGCGATCACCCAGCCCTCGACCGCATGGACGAAACACCGCACGTCGCGGCCGCGCTTGCCGATGTCGAGGATCAGATAGCCGATCCGCTGGCCGGGGCCATGATAGGTATAGCGCCCGCCGCGTCCGGCCGCATAGACGGGAAAGCGCGAATCGAGCAGTTCGGCCGGGTCCGCGCTCGTTCCCGACGTGTAGAGCGGGGGATGCTCGACCAGCCACACGGCTTCGCGCGCTTCGCCGGCCGCAACGGCGGCGGCACGCGACTCCATCCACGCCAGCGCCTCGGGGTAGGGCACGGGTGCCTCGGCAATGATCCAGTCGATGTCGGGGGCAAGTGTCACTTGTGTGCCATGCACCGATTGCCTAGCGCCGGTCAAAGCATCGACGGAGCACGTGAGCCAATGAGTTTTTCCTATGATCGCGTCTGGGCCGATGTCGTGGCGATGATCCGGGCCAATGCTGCGCTGCTGGCGACGCTTGCGGGCGTCTTCATGTTCCTGCCGTCGCTGGCGCTCTGGATGTACGCGCCGATGCCGGCGCCGCCGGGCGGCAGCGACAGCAGCGAAGGGATGCGCTTTCTCGTCGACTATTACCGTGCCAATTGGGCGCTGCTGCTGCTGGTCAACATCATCGGCACGTTCGGCCAGGTCGCCATCCTGTCGCTGCTGCTCGACCGCGATCGCCCGACCGTGGGCGAAGCGCTGGGCACCTCCGCACGGTCGCTCCCGCTTTACTTCGTGATGACCCTGCTGACGAATTTCGCCGTCGTCATCGGCCTGTTCCTGTTCCTTGTCCCGGGCATCTACCTGCTCGGGCGCCTGGCGATCACCGGGCCGGTCATGATCGCCGAAGGCATTGCAAGTCCCCTTGATGCGATCCGGCGGGGCTGGCTCTATACCAAGGGGCTGGGCTGGCGCATCGCGGGCCTCGTCATGCTGATCGGCATCGTTGCCTGGATCGCCTTTTCGGCGGCGTCGTCGGTGCTGGGCGTCCTTGTCGGCCTTTTGCTGCCGGCGGGCTCCGGCTCGGTCGCAAGAGCACTTGCCGATGCGCTCGCGGGGGCCGCGCTGACGCTGCTCATCGCGGTGCTGACGGCCGCCATCTACCGGCAGGTGCGCAGCGGCCGTGCGCCGCTCAAGAACATCTTCAGCTGAGCAGCGGCACCTGCGATGCCGCGTCGCGCGGCAGCTGACCGGTCAGCCGCGGATCGGGAAACATCTCCACCTCGCGCTTGAACGCGACAAAGCCCTGCGCCCGGTAGAAATTCAGGGCCGACGGGTGGTCGAGCGTGCAGGTATGCACCCAGACCCGCGTCACGTCCCGGCGCCAGGCGCGCGACAGCGCCTCGCCCATCAGCCAGCGGCCATGCCCCTTGCCGTTCAGTTCGGGGACCAGTCCGAAATAGCCGATCTCGCAATCGGGCAGCTTGCGGAAATCGAGTTCGAGGATGCCGACCTCGACCCCGTTCGGATCGATGACCGCAAACACCGCCACCGCCGGATCGCCGATGATCTTCATGACCGCGGCATCGGACATCACGGCGCGCGAGAACCAGAGCCAGGGCGTGCCGACACGACCGAACAGCGCCCGGTATTTCGCCAGCTCGGGCCGGGGCCACTGGACCAGCCGCAGCGGCGACGGGGCCAGGGGTCGGGCCCGGGGGCGCGCGGTCATCTCCAGATGCGTCACGATCGCGGCGCACTGGCCGCCGGGAACGGCCGTCAGGCCCATGATGGCGGCGCCACCCTCAGCTCCATGTCGCGCGCGGCGGCAGGCTCATCAGGATGGCGTCGATATTGCCGCCGGTCTTGAGGCCGAACGACGTCCCGCGGTCATAGACGAGGTTGAACTCGGCATAGCGTCCGCGCCATTCGAGCAGCGCCGCTTCCTCTGCCGGCGTAAACGGTGTCGCCATGCGCCGTCGCACGATCATGGGATAGGACTCGAGGAACGCCGCCCCCACGGCACGGGTAAGCGCGAAATTCGACGCAAAGTCGCCCTCGAGATGATCGTAGAAGATGCCGCCGACGCCGCGATGGACCTTGCGGTGGGGCAGCCAGAAATAATCGTCCGCCCATTGCTTGTAGCGCGGATAGTCGCCGGCCGGGCTGGCCGCGCAGGCGCGTTCCATGGCGGCGTGGAAATCGGCCGTGTCCTCGTCCTTGGGCAGGGCGGGGTTGAGGTCGGCCCCGCCCCCGAACCAGCGCTTCGTCGTGACGAGGAACCGCGTGTTCATGTGGACGGCGGGCACATGCGGATTGGCCATGTGCGCGACAAGGCTGATCCCGGTCGCGAAGAAATTCGGGTTCTCGCCCGCGCCATGGATCGACGGCGCGAATTCGGGGGCGAAGGCGCCGCCGACGGTCGAGACGTTGACGCCGACTTTCTCGAAGACCTTGCCCTTCATCACGCCGCGCACGCCGCCGCCGCTGGCGCCGGAGGTGTCGTCGTCGCGGAACCACGGCGTGTAATCGAAGGTCGCATCGCTTGCGGCCTCGCGCTCGATGCTTTCGAATGCGGCGCAGATCCGGTCGCGCAGCGATTCAAACCAGGTGCGCGCCTGCTGCTGTTCGCCGTCGAGTTCGATCATTCCGGCAGTCCCCCCGTTTGTCTGAGCGCCTCGGATAGGGCGATGGCGGCCGCGACCGCAAGGTTGAACGATCGTACGGCCTGCGAAATCGGGATCCGGACCGCGGCGTCGCAGCTGTGCGCCACGTCGGCCGGCACGCCCGCGCTTTCGCTGCCGAGCAACAGCGTGTCGCTGGCCACGAAGGCGAAATCATGGACGCGTTGCCGTGCCTTGGTGGTGAGCAGGATCACGCGGGCAGGGGCGGCGGTCCGAAAGGCCTGCCAGTCGGGATGGCGTGCGGTCGGGACATGGGCGGCATAGTCCATGCCTGCGCGCCGCATTCGCGCATCCGACCAGACGAATCCACAGGGCTCGACCACGTCGACGGCAACGCCGTAGCAGGCCGCCAGGCGGAGAACGGCCCCCATGTTGCCGGCGATTTCGGGCTGATAACAGGCAAGGCGCATCGCGCATGCCGTAGGGGCAGGGCCCCAGCGTCACAAGCCTGCCATTTTCGCATTTGCAAGGGGCACGCGAACCGCTATCAGGCGCGCCATCAAGTACGGTTGCTTTTGCGCATCCGGCTATGGTGCCGTGGCGCAGACCGTTTTTGGAGAACAGGAAACATGGCCGGACAGGCTGTAGCTGAAGCCGACGCGACAATCGCGGCAGAGCCCGAAGTGCGTCGCCGCGATGTCATCAACATTGCGGCCGTCGCCTTTGCAGGCGTCGGGATCGTGCCGATCCTTGGCGTCGCCATCAACCAGATGAACCCGTCGTCCGACGTGCTGGCAATGGCGACGACCGAAGTCGACATCTCGAAGATCGAGGCCGGTCAGGCGATCAAGACGATTTTCCAGAAACAGGCGCTGTTCGTGCGCCGCCTGACGGGTGCCGAGATCGCGGCCGCCAATGCGGTGCCGCTGTCGTCGCTGCGCGATCCGCAGACGCTGGCGGAACGGACCAAGCCCGGCAAGGAAGAATGGCTGATCACTTCGGGCAATTGCACCCATCTCGGCTGCATTCCGCTGGGTGCCGGCCAGGGCGAGATCAAGGGCGAGTTCGGCGGGTATTTCTGCCCGTGCCACGGCTCCGCCTACGACACCGCCGCGCGCATCCGCAAGGGGCCCGCGCCCAAGAACCTGCCCGTGCCGGACTATGTGTTCCGCTCGGATACCCTTGTTGAAGTGGGAGCAAAGGCATGAGCTTTCCCTGGGCCAAGCAGTATGAACCGAAGAATCCGTTCATGCGCTATCTCGACGAGAAGCTGCCGATGCCGCGGCTCGTCTACAACGCGGTCGGGGCCGGCTATCCGGTGCCGCGCAACCTCAATTATTTCTGGAACTTCGGTGTGCTCGCCGGGGCGGCGCTCGCCATCCAGATCGTCACCGGCATCGTCCTCGCGATGCATTATCATGCCGATATCGGCGGGGCGTTCAATTCGGTCGAGCACATCATGCGCGACGTCAACGGCGGGTGGTTCTTCCGCTATGCGCATGCCAACGGCGCGTCGATGTTCTTCATCGTGGTGTACATCCACATCGCCCGCGGCCTGTATTTCGGGTCGTACAAGCCGCCGCGTGAGGTTATCTGGCTGCTCGGCGTGGTCATCTTCCTGCTGATGATGGCAACCGCGTTCATGGGCTATGTGCTTCCCTGGGGGCAAATGAGTTTCTGGGGTGCCAAGGTCATCACCGGACTGTTCTCGGCGATTCCGTTCGTCGGCACGACGATCCAGACCTGGCTGCTCGGCGGTCCGGCACCCGACTACAACACGCTCAACCGCTTTTTCTCGCTGCACTATCTGCTGCCGTTCGTGATCGCGGGCGTCATCATCCTGCACATCTGGGCGCTGCACATCCCGGGGTCGTCGAACCCCACGGGCGTGAGTGTCAAGGACGAGCAGGACACGGTCCCCTTCCACCCGTACTACACGGCGAAGGACGGCTTCGGGCTCGGCGTGTTCCTGATCGCGTTCGCCGCGCTCATGTTCTTTGCGCCGAACTACCTCGGCCACCCGGATAACTATATCGCGGCGAACCCGATGAGCACCCCGGCGCACATCGTGCCGGAATGGTATTTCTGGCCGTTCTACGCGATCCTGCGGTCGTTCACGGTCGATTTCATCCTCCCGGCGAAGCTGTGGGGCGTGCTCGCCATGTTCAGCTCCATCCTGCTGCTGTTCTTCCTGCCGTGGCTTGATCCGTCGCCGGTGCGCTCGGGCAATTACCGTCCGCTGTTCAAGAAGTTCACGATCTTCGGCCTGCTGCCTGCCGTGCTCGTCCTGGGCTATTGCGGCGGCGCGCCTGCCGAAGAGCCCTATGTGATCATCTCGCAGCTCGCGGCGGCCTATTACTTCGCGCACTTCCTCGTCATCCTGCCGATCATCTCGATGGTCGAACGGCCGCTGCCGCTGCCGAACTCGATCACAGAGGCCGTGCTCAGCAAATATGGCGTGACGCCAGCTTCCGGCGCCGCGCCGCAGCTGCAGCCGGCCGAATAGGGGTTTATCATGGTTCGTCCGATCGGAATGCTGGCCGGTGCCGGCTTCGTCCTTGTCCTGCTCTGGTCCCTCGTCTGGGGCGTGATCGCCTATGTTCCCGAGATCGGGAAGCCGACGGTGCTCAACACCTTCGAGCTTCCCAAGCACCCCAAGGAGAATGTCTCCTGGTCGTTCGAGGGACCCGGCGGCAAATATGACAACCGCCAGCTGCAGCGCGGCTTCCAGGTCTACAAGGAAGTCTGCTCGGCGTGTCACTCGATGAATCAGGTCTCGTTTCGCGATCTCGAGCAAATCGGCTTTACCAAGGCCGAGGTGAAGGCGATCGCCAAGAACTGGGTCGTGGAAGTGCCGTCGATCAACCCCGACACGGGTGAGGCGACGACGCGCAAGGCAACGCCGGCCGACAAGTTCCCGTCGCCCTATCCGAACGAGACGGCGGCACGCGCGGCGAACAACAACGCGCTGCCACCGGACCAGTCGCTTCTGGCCAAGGCACGCCACGGCGGTCCGCATTATATTTACTCGCTGCTGACGGGCTATGAGGACCAGCCCGCTGCGCTGGTAGCCAAGTTCCCCGATGTGAAGACGCCGGACGGGCTGCACTACAATCCGTACTTCGCAAACCTCAATCTCGCGATGGCGCCGCCGCTGGCCGACGGCCAGGTGACCTATGCCGACGGCACGCCGAACACGCAGAAGCAGATGGCCAAGGACGTAACCGCCTTCCTGATGTGGGCGGCCGAACCGAACCTGCCGACACGCCATGCCGTGGGCTGGGCAGCGCTTGCCTATCTGCTGGTGTTCACGGGCCTCGCCTATCTCGCCTATCGCAACATCTGGGCCGACAAAAAGCCGAAGAAGCTCGCCGCTGCGTGACCCGCAGCGGCAGCGACCGATGACACGGGACGAGCTCCAGTCGCTCGTCCGGACGATCCCCGACTTTCCGAAGCCGGGGATCCAGTTCCGCGACATCTCGACCCTGCTCGCCGATGGTGCCGGATTTGCGGCGTCGATCGAGGCGATGACCGGTATCGCACGGCCGCTCAGCCCCGACCGGATCGTGGCGATCGATGCGCGCGGGTTCCTGTTCGGCGCTCCGGTCGCCGTGGCGCTCGGTGCCGGGGTGATCCCGGCCCGCAAGCGGGGCAAACTTCCCGGCGCGACGCTGGGTGTCGATTACGACCTCGAATATGGAACCGACCGGCTCGAACTGCACGTGGGGGCCGTCCTTCCGGGTCATCGCGCGCTGATCGTCGACGATCTCATCGCGACCGGCGGGACCGCCATGGCCTGTGTCAAGCTGCTCCGCGATGCGGGTGCTGAAGTCGTCGGTGCCGTCTTTGCCATCGACCTGCCGGACTTGGGCGGTGCGGACCGGCTTCGCGCGGAGGGTGTCCCGGTCGACAGCCTGATGGCGTTCGGCGGACACTGACGGAACAAGCCGGGGGTTGCGCCGTTTGCGTGACCATGTCGTTCACCCAGCTCAATCCGCCGCTCCCCCTCACGGTCCTCGACAAGGGGAAGGGTTATGCGATCGGCGTCATCGATTACGGCCAGGAGCATAATTTGATCTGGGTCACCGCGCTCGACGAGTCGGGTGAAATATGGTGCGCCCCGAATCCGATGGTGCGCTTTCAGCCGAACTGGACGATGGGGCGCGCTCGGCAGCCCGCCAATGACGGCAAGTTCCCGAAAGCTTGCTAGGCGGGCCGTCGCCTGATCAGGCCGATTGCGACCGTCGACATGACGGCTTCGTCGTGCTGGTTGAACACGGTTGCGCGTGACAGGAAGGACCCAATGTCGGGCTTGCTGCGCGACGGCGTCTTTTCGAGCACTTCGGTTTCGACGCGCAGTGTGTCGCCGGGGTAGACCGGCTTCAGCCAGCGCAATTCGTTCTGGCCCGGCGAGCCCAGCCCGGCCTGCTGGACCTCCGACATGTTGTCGACCAGCATGCGCATCATCATCGAACACGTATGCCATCCGCTTGCGGCGATGCGCCCGAAATGGGTCTTCGCCGCTTCCTCGTCCGACAAGTGGAACGGTTGCGGATCGAATTTGCGCGCGAAATCGAGCACTTCGTCGCGCGTGACCTCATAGCGGCCGAACGACGACTTCGAACCGATGACCAGATCTTCGAAATACAGCATGAGGCCCTTGTGGCGGCTATTCGGCGCCGGTCAAGGCCGGGGCGAACACCGCCGCGCTGCCGTCGGAGGGCCGGGGCGTCACGCCGATCAGCCCGGCAACGAGCGGATAGACGTCGACATTGTCGAAGCCGGGCAGGGCGGTGTTGCTGCGGAATGCGGGTCCGCTGGCGACGAACAGCGCATCCATCTCGTGATTCGCCGGGTCATAGCCATGCGCGCCGCCAGCTTCGAACGGCTTGTCGGCGGCCGGGGGCGACCCCAGGATGTACCAGCCGATTTCGGCGATGCAGACAAAGGCCGGCACGCGCGCATTCTGCCCATAGTGGAGCGCGGGCGGCAGCGCGCCCTTGCGCGCGCACTGCATGTGCGGATGCGGCTTCAGCAGCGCCTTGGCCAGCCGGGTGTCGCGGCCCTTGGCCGGCGCGATCCCGGCGACCGGCCCGGCCGTCACAGCCCGGAAATCCTTTGACTTGGCCAGCTCCCACAGCCGGATGACGCGGTCGGGCGAGGTGGCGGCCATGCCATGGTCGGCGACGATCACGTAATTGGCGCGCACCCCAAGCGCGGCAATGCCATCGACCAGCCGGCCGATCTGCCCGTCGACGGCGCGGATCGCCTCGTTCGTCTTTTCGGCATCGGGGCCGTATTTGTGCCCGGCGGTGTCGACGGTGTCGAAATAGAGCGTGACGAACTGCGGCCGCGTCGCCGCGGGCCGACGGAGCCAGTCGATCACCGCATCGACGCGCTGCGCCTCGGTGTTTTCCTTGGCATAGAGCCACCAGTCGCGCGGGCGCACGCCCCCGAAGTCGACGTTGCTGCCCGGCCAGAACATCGTCGCCGTCCGCACCCCCGCCTTTTCGGCCGTGATCCACAGGGGTTCGGACTGGCTCCACCAGAACGGGTCGTTGTTGGCCATGGTGAAGGTAACGCCGGGCTTGCCCGCATCCTCCATCCTGTTCGCGACGATCCCGTTGCGATCCGGGGGCAGGCCGGTGACCAGGGTCCAGTGGTTGGGGAAGGTGACGCTCGGGAACGACGGATGCATCGTCGCGCGGACGCCGCCCGCGGCCAGCGCCTTCAGCCGCGGCGCGGCGGCGCGGTCGAGATAATCGGCGCGGAAACCGTCGATCGAAATCAAGAGAGTGACGGGCCGTTCGGCGGCCTGCGCCGCGAGCGGGAAAGCGAACAGGGCGAACAGGACGGCGAGCCTTCTCATCATCCGCCCGCTCTCCGCCCCAATTGCGTCAGCCGCGTGTCACACGTTGAACCGGAACAGCAGCACGTCGCCGTCGTGGACGATATACTCCTTGCCTTCGGACCGCAGCTTGCCCGCCTCGCGCGCACCGCTTTCGCCGCCGTGCGCGATATAATCGTCATAGGCGATCGTCTCCGCCCGGATGAAGCCGCGCTCGAAATCGCTGTGGATCGCGCCGGCTGCATTGGGCGCCGTCGCGCCCTTGGGCACCGTCCACGCCCGCGCTTCCTTGGGGCCGCAGGTGAAGAAGGTGATGAGGTCGAGCAATTCATACCCCGCACGGATCACGCGCGCGAGCCCCGTCTCGGTCAGGCCCAGGTCGGACAAAAACTCGGCCCGATCCTCGGGCGGCATCGTCGCGATCTCGGCCTCGATCGCGGCGGAGACGACCACCGCCTGCGCCCCCACCGTCTTTGCCATCTCGAACACCCGTGCCGACAGCGCATTGCCTTCGGCCGCCGCGCTTTCCTCGACATTGCACACATAGAGCACCGGCTTCGACGTCAGCAGCTGCGCCTGCGCAAAGTGCCGCGCCTCGTCGGCATCGCCGATCTCGGTCAGCCGCGCCGGCTTGCCCTCGCGCAACAGCGCCAGCGCCTTGCCCAGCACTGCCGCCGCCGACTTGGCTTCCTTGTCGCCCTGCTGCCCCTTTTTGACGAGGTTCGGCACCCGCTTTTCCAGGCTTTCGAGGTCCGACAGCATCAGCTCGGTCTCGACCGTCTCGGCATCGGCGATCGGGTCGATCTTCCCCTCGACATGGGTGATGTCGCCGTCCTCGAAGCAGCGCAGGACATGGACGATCGCGTCGACTTCGCGGATATTGCCAAGGAACTGGTTGCCCAGCCCCTCACCGGTCGACGCCCCGCGCACGAGCCCGGCGATGTCGACGAACGCCAGCTGCGTCTCGATCTTCTTGGCGGACTTGCCGATCTCGACGAGCTTGTCGAGGCGCGGATCGGGCACCGCGACGTTCCCGACGTTCGGCTCGATCGTGCAGAACGGATAATTCGCCGCCTGCGCCGCCGCCGTCTGCGTCAGCGCGTTGAACAGCGTGGACTTGCCGACATTGGGCAGCCCGACGATCCCGCATTTGAAACCCATCTCAGTCCTGTCCCATCCGTAACGCGACATCGTTCATAAACCGCACATCGTCACCTGCGGCCAGCCATTTCGCCTCCGCCGCAATCGCCCCCAGCAGATGCGCCAGATCGTCCATCTCGGCCTTGGCATAGTTGCCGAGCACATGGCCCGTCACCCGGTCCTTGTGCCCCGGATGGCCGATGCCGATGCGCACGCGCCGGAAGTCTTCGCCGATATGCGCCATCATCGAACGTATGCCGTTGTGGCCCGCCGCGCCGCCGCCCACCCTGACCTTCACCTTCATCGGTGCGAGGTCGAGCTCGTCGTAGAACACGGTCACATCGCCGGGGGTCAGCTTGAAGAACCGCAGCGCCTCGCCCACGCTGCGCCCGCTGTCGTTCATGAACGTCGCGGGCTTGAGCAGCAGGATCTTCGCGTCGCCGATGCGCCCCTCGCTCAGGCTGCCCTGGAACTTCGCCTTCCACGGCCCGAACCGCCACTCCTGCGCGAGTCCGTCGGCCGCCATGAAGCCGACATTGTGCCGGTGCAGCGCATATTCCGCGCCCGGATTGCCGAGACCGACCCAGAGTTGCATCTCAATCCCCCTCTCCCCGCTAGCGGGGAGAGGGCAGGGGAGAGGGGCAGTGACTTCCCCACCCGGTTGTAGGATCCAGTTGGGGAGCAGACTGCCCCTCTCCCCGCCCCTCTCCCCGAAAGGGAGAGGGAAAGACTAGCTCGCTTCGCCTTCGCCTTCGGTCGTCGTGTCGCCTTCGCTCGACTTGAGCGCCGACGGGGCGACCAGCGTGGCGATGGTGAAGTCGCGGTCGGTGATCGCGCTTTCCACGCCCTTGGGCAGCGTGACCGAAGAGATATGGATCGAATCGCCGACATCGGTGCCGGTCAGGTCGATCTTGATGTCGTCGGGAATTTCGGCCGCATCGCAGATCAGCTCGAGCTCGTGGCGCACCACGTTGAGCACCGCACCGCGCTTGATGCCCGGCGAGGCTTCCTCGTTCATGAAGTGCACCGGCACCTGCACCGTCACCTTGGCGTGCTCCGAAATCCGCAGGAAATCGGCGTGCAGCGGGCGGTCGGTAACCGGGTGGAAGGCGACGTCCTTGGGCAGCGTCCGCACGGACTTGCCGCCCACGTCGATCATCACGACCGAATTCATGAAATGGCCGGTGTGCAGCGCCTTCAACAGCGCCTTTTCCTCGATATGGATGCCCATCGGGGCTTCGCCTGCGCCATAGACGACGGCAGGAACACGGGCCTCACGACGCAATGCCCGGCTGGCTCCCTTACCCGCCGTCTCGCGCGCTTCGGCCGACAGGGTCAGCTGATCGCTCATTATGTATCTCCAAGTGTTGTCACCCGCGCGCGCCTCCAGGGATGTCGATGCGACGGGGAGCGGCGCGCATAGCGGGGGAGGGGGCGTTTTGCAACGCCCAAAGCCCCACCGCTTTAGGCGGGCGGCGGGGGCGACGGTGGGCACCCTGCCCGGCGAAAAGTCGCGCCGGCCGGACGGGCAGCCCTACTGGACCCGCACCACCTTGTACCCCCGCCGTGCAAGCACGTCCTCGACCGAACCCTTGCCCGCCAGATGCCCGGCGCCGACTGCAATGAATACCGTGCCCGGCTGCTTCATCCGCTCGCCGATCCACCCCGCCCAATTATTGTTGCGCCGGTGGAGCAGCACATCCGCCAGCTCGGGCGACAATTTCATCTCGTCGTCGAATGTCACGGCGATCTTGCGCACATCGCCCGCTCGCCACGCCGCGATCATCTTCGCGAACTCCTTGTCGGCGTTGGCGGTGTCGTCGGCGATGCTCGTCAGAAAGGTGCGCTGGGCCGCTTCGGGCAGGGTGTCGAAATAGCCGAGCTGCTGCTCGACCGTCTCCAGTCCGCCCACAGGCTTGCCCATCTTCTCAAAGACATTGGTCAGCTGCGTCTCGGCGCCATCGGCATAGCTCAGGTTGAGCTTGGCGTTGACCGCCGACGAAATGGTCAGCGCCGCGGCCCAGCTTTCGAGACCGTCGAGGTACGTCAGCGGCAGGCCGCTGTCGGCGATCACCTTTTGCAGCTTCGCGCGCTTCGCTGCGGGCACCCTGTCGAGCAGCGGCGGCAGCCCCGGGCTGCGCGCAAGCCGCATCATGACCGCGCCGAGCTTGGCCGGATCCTTGTCGAGCGCGACTTCGAGCATCAGCTTCTGCGAAGCGTCCATCGCTTTGGTCATGACCGGCGTGGTCCACTGCAACCCCTTGGGCAGCAGGTGGATCGTGCCGAACAGATAGATGGTCGTGTCGGCGTCGGCCACTTTCCAAAGGGCGGGACGGGCGGTTGCAGGGGCCTTGGCTTCGGTGCCGGCACAGGCAGCGAGGGCGATAGCAGTGGCGAGCGCGGAGAAAATACGGTTCATGGGCGCGGCGCATAGCCCATTGCTTGACCCGCCGCGACCCCCACGCCAAAGCCGCGCGCGTGTCCAAGCCACTTTCTTTCCAGCGCCTCATCCTGACGCTCCACGATTACTGGAGCGCGCGCGGCTGCGTCATCCTGCAGCCCTATGACATGGAAATGGGGGCGGGAACCTTCCACCCTGCGACGACCTTGCGCGCGCTCGGACCCGATCCGTGGAATGCCGCCTATGTCCAGCCCAGCCGCCGCCCGACCGACGGCCGCTATGGCGAAAATCCCAACCGGCTCGGCCAATATTGCCAGTATCAGGTGATCCTGAAACCCAGCCCGCCGGACATGCAGGAGGCTTATCTCGGCAGTCTCGACGCCATCGGCATCGATCCGCGCCTGCACGACATACGCTTCGTCGAGGACGACTGGGAATCGCCGACGCTCGGCGCCTGGGGGCTGGGCTGGGAAGTGTGGTGCGACGGGATGGAAGTGACGCAATACACCTATTTCCAGCAGATGGGCGGCTTCGACTGCAAGCCTGTCGCGGGCGAGCTGACCTACGGCCTCGAACGCCTCGCCATGTACGTGCAGGGTGTCGACAACGTCTACGACCTTGCGTTCAACGACCACGGCGTGACCTATGGCGACATCTACCTCGAAAACGAGCGCCAGATGTCGACATGGAATTTCGAGGTGGCGAACACCGAGACGCTGTTCGACGGCTTCCGCAAGGCGGCCGCCGAATGCGAGAGCGCCCTTGCGGCCGGCTTGCCGCTTGCCGCCTATGAACAGGCGATCAAGGCGAGCCACATCTTCAACTCGCTGCAGGCCCGCGGCGTCATCTCGGTCGCCGAGCGCCAGGCCTATATCGGCCGCGTCCGCGACCTCGCCAAGGGCGCCTGCGCCGGCTGGATGGACAAGAACGGGTGGTCGGCATGAGCAAGGCCCTCACCCCGTCCGCGCTGCGCGCGTGTCACCCCTCTCCCGCAAGCGGGAGAGGGAGGGGCCCGCGCGCGACAGCGCGGGGGAGGGTGAGGGTATGACCGACTTCCTCCTCGAACTCCGCTCCGAGGAAATCCCCGCGCGCATGCAGGTGAAGGCCAAGGAAGATCTCGCCCGCCTCTTCGCCGATGAAATCGCCAAGGCCGGCCTCACCGCCACGACCATCGAGGCCTTTGCCACGCCGCGCCGCCTCGCACTCATCGCGCGCGGACTGCCGGAACGGACCGCCGCTTTAAGCGAAGAGCGCAAGGGGCCGCGCAGCAATGCGCCGGAAGCGGCACTCGCCGGTTTCCTGCGCTCGACCGGCCTGACCCGCGACCAGCTCGTCGAGCGCGACGGCGTGTTCTTCGCCGTGATCGACAAGCCCGGCCGCCCGACCGCCGACGTCCTTGCCGAAGCCGTTCCCGCCGTCGTCCGCGCTTTCCCCTGGCCGAAATCGATGCGCTGGGGCGACGCCTCGCGAAGCACCGAAAGCCTGCGCTGGGTGCGACCGCTGCAGGGCATCGTCGCGCTGTTCGGCGATGACGTGGTCCCGCTCGAGATCGACGGCATTGCCAGCGGCGCCGCGACCATGGGCCACCGCTTCCACCACAGCGGCCCCATCACCATCGGCAGCGCCGCCGACTACATCGAAAAGCTGCGCGCCTGCCACGTCATCGTCCATCTGTCCGAGCGTACGACCTTGATCCGCGACGGCGCCCGCGCGGCCGCCGCGGCTGAGGGCCTGGTGCTCGTCGAGGACGAAGGGCTGGTCCTCGAAAACGCGGGCCTCACCGAATGGCCAATCCCGCTGCTCGGCCGGTTCGACGCCGACTTCCTCGGCGTGCCGCGCGAAGTCATCCAGCTGACGATGCGGACCAACCAGAAATATTTCGCCTGCACCGATGGGGATGGCGAACTGGCCAACGCCTTCGTCTGCACCGCGAACCTCGACGCGACCGACGGCGGCACCGCCATCGTCGCCGGTAACCGCAAGGTGCTGGCCGCGCGGCTCAGCGACGCGAAGTTCTTCTGGGAAAACGACCTGAAGGTGCCGCTGGCCGACCAGGCCGCGAAACTCTCGCAGATCGTCTTCCACGAAAAACTCGGCACCGTCGCCGACAAGGTCGAGCGCGTGGCAAAGCTCGCGCGCTGGCTGGTGGAGAGCGGCGTCGTAAAGCCCTCTCCCCTTCAGGGGAGAGGGTTGGGAGAGGGGCCGTCCGCTTCCGTAACGCCTGCGCTCGCAGAAACGGCACGTCCCCTCTCCCCGACCCTCTCCCCTGAAGGGGAGAGGGAGAACCTGGCCACCCTCGCCGAAACCGCCGCCCGCCTTAGCAAGGCGGACCTCGTCACCGGCATGGTCGGCGAATTTCCCGAGCTGCAAGGCGTCATCGGCGGCCACCTCGCCCGCGCACAGGGACTGCCCGATGCGGTGGCCGACGCGATCCGCGATCACTACAAGCCGGTCGGGCAGGGGGATGACGTCCCGACCGCGCCCGTGACGGTGGCGGTGTCGCTGGCGGATAAGATGGATACGTTGTGTGGTTTCTTTGCCGTTAATGAGAGGCCAACCGGGTCAAAGGATCCGTTTGCGCTTAGGCGCGCGGCGCTTGGGGTGTTGGCGATTCAAACCCAGCAATCGCTTCGCTGGTCCATCGAAGCAATTTATCGATATTGGTCAGAAATCAGTGGGATGTCGTGGGCTGATGTAGCCATTGGCCTTGAGCACCTTCGTTATTTCCTCGCCGACCGCCTCAAAGTACAGCAACGCGAGGCCGGTGTCCGCCACGACCTGATCGACGCCGTGTTCGCGCTCGGGGGCGAGGACGATCTCGTCCGCCTGCTCGCGCGGGTGAAGGCGTTGCAGGCGTTCGTCGGCACCGACGAGGGCACCAACCTCCTCGCCGGCTACAAGCGCACGGCGAACATCCTGAAGAAAAGCCCCTCTCCCCTTGCGGGAGAGGGAGGAGCGCCGTCAGGCGCGGAGGGAGAGGGGTCGGCAGGAACCGAAGCCGTCTCGCCTGCCAACCCCTCTCCCACCCGCGCTGCGCGCGAGGATGGAGAGGGGCTGCAACCCGCCGAAGCCGCCCTCGTCGCCGCGCTCGACACCGCCGAACCGCTGGCCGCCGCCGCCATCGGGGCCGAGGACTTCGAATCCGCGATGTCCGCGCTCGCCACGCTGCGCACGCCCATCGATGCGTTCTTCGAAACCGTGACCGTCAACGATCCCGATTCCGCCAAGCGCACCGCGCGGCTGGCGCTGCTTGCGCGCTTCCGCGATGCGGTGCACCGGGTGGCAGATTTTTCGAAGATCGAAGGCTGACAGTTTTCTCCCTCTCACCTCCGGGGAGAGGGTCGGGGAGAGGGGCAGTCTCTTCCCGCACATGTAACAGGGCTGGTGGAGTACTGCCCCTCTCCCCGGCCCTCTCCCCGACAGGGAGAGGGAGATGATGATGACCCAGTACGTATATCGCTTCGGTGGCGGCGTTTCGGACGGCAAGGGCCTGTCGAAGGAATTGCTCGGCGGCAAGGGCGCCAACCTCGACGGCATGGCCTCGATCGGCCTTCCCGTGCCCCCCGGCTTTACGATTAGCACGGCGATGTGCACGCGCTATTACGACGAGGGTGAGAAATTTCCGCCCGAACTCGATGCCGAAGTCGCGGCCGGGATCGCGCATATCGAGGGCGTGACGGGCAAGAAATTCGGCGATGTCGCGGACCCGCTGCTCGTTTCGGTACGCAGCGGCGCGCGCGTGTCGATGCCCGGCATGATGGACACCGTCCTCAACCTCGGCCTCAACGACGCGACGGTACAGGGACTTGCCACCGCCAGCGGCGATGCCCGCTTCGCGTGGGACAGCTACCGCCGCTTCATCCAGATGTACGCCGATGTCGTGCTCGGCCTCGACCATGGCGCCTTCGAGGAAGCGCTTGAAATCGCGAAGGAAGACAAGGGCTTTTACCTCGATACCGAGCTCGAGGCGTCGGACCTGCAGGACCTGGTCGCGGTCTATCTCGGCCTTGTCGAGCAGCAGTGGGGCAGGGCCTTTCCCCAGGACGTGCACGAGCAGCTCTGGGGCGCGGTCGGCGCGGTGTTCGGCTCGTGGCAGTCCGAGCGCGCCAAGGTCTATCGCCGCATCAATTCGATTCCGCACGACTGGGGCACGGCGGTCAACGTGCAGGCGATGGTGTTCGGCAACATGGGGGAGACCTCGGCGACGGGCGTGGCCTTCACCCGCGACCCCGCGACCGGCGAGCACGCCTATTACGGCGAATATCTGATCAACGCGCAGGGCGAAGACGTGGTCGCCGGCATCCGCACGCCGCAGTATCTGACCACGGCGGCTCGCGAGCGGGCCAACGCCAAGCCCTTGTCAATGCAGGAATCTATGCCCGCCGTCTACGCGGAGCTCGCAAACGTGTTTGTACTTCTTGAAGCGCACTACCGCGACATGCAGGACATCGAGTTCACCGTCGAGCGCGGCAAGCTGTGGATGCTCCAGACCCGCTCGGGCAAGCGCACGGCGAAGGCCGCGCTCAAGATCGCCGTCGACATGGCCGCCGAAGGGTTGATCACGCGGGACGAGGCCGTGATGCGCGTCGACCCCTCGGCGCTCGACCAGCTTCTCCACCCCACGCTCGATCCCAAGGCTGTGCGCGACGTGATCGTAAAGGGCTTGCCGGCCAGCCCCGGCGCGGCTTCGGGCATTGCCGTCTTCGACAGCGACACCGCCGAAAAGCGCGCAGAGCAGGGCCAGCCGGTCATCCTCGTCCGCACCGAGACTTCGCCCGAGGACATTCATGGCATGCATGCGGCCAAGGGCATCCTGACCGCACGGGGCGGCATGACCTCGCACGCCGCAGTCGTGGCGCGGGGGATGGGCCGCCCGTGCGTTTCGGGCGCAGGCTCGCTCAGCATCGATGCCGCAGGTAAGATCGCGCGCGTCGGCGGCCGCGAGATCCGAGAGGGCGACATGTTGACGCTCGATGGCTCGACCGGCGAAGTCATGGCGGGCGAAGTCGCAACGATGCAGCCCGAGCTATCGGGCGATTTCGGCAAGCTCATGGAATGGGCTGATGGATCGCGTCGGATGAGGGTCCGTGCCAATGCCGAAACGCCGGCCGACGCGAAGGTCGCGCGCGAATTCGGTGCGGAAGGCATCGGCCTGTGCCGTACGGAGCACATGTTCTTCGAAGCCTCGCGGATCACCGCTGTACGCGAGATGATCCTTGCCGAAAACGAGAAGGGCCGCCGCGTGGCGCTCGCGAAACTGCTGCCGGAACAGCGCGCCGACTTTGTCGGCCTGTTCGAGGTGATGGCGGGCCTGCCCGTGACGATACGCCTGCTCGACCCGCCGCTCCACGAATTCATGCCCCATGCGGAGGCCGACTTCGAGGACGTCGCGAACGCGACGGGGCTGACCGTTGACATGCTCAAACGCCGCGCCGCAGAGCTGCATGAATTCAACCCGATGCTGGGGCATCGTGGATGCCGGTTGGGTGTTACATATCCCGAGATTTACGAGATGCAGGCGCGTGCGATTTTCGAGGCCGCCTGCGACCTTGCCGTTTCGCCGATTCCCGAGGTCATGGTTCCATTAGTGGCGACGCGGCGCGAGCTTGAACTTATGAAAGGAGTGATCGACCGGACAGCAGAAGCGGTTTTCGCCGAACGCGGCAAGCGGATCGAATATATGGTCGGCACAATGATCGAACTGCCTCGTGCAGCGCTGAAGGCCGGGGAAATCGCCGAGGTCGGCGCGTTTTTCAGCTTCGGCACCAACGATCTCACCCAAACGACCTTGGGCGTGTCGCGCGACGACGCTGCCCGCTTCCTCGGCGTCTACGTCGACCAGGGAATCTATGAGCGCGATCCTTTCGTGAGCCTCGACATTGAGGGCGTGGGCGAACTCGTCCAGATCGCCGCCGACAGGGGCAGGGCGAGCCGGCCCGACATCAAGCTTGGGATTTGCGGAGAGCATGGTGGAGATCCGGCAAGCATAGAATTTTGCGAACGCGTGGGGCTCGATTATGTATCGGCCTCTCCATATCGCGTGCCGATTGCGCGTCTGGCGGCTGCGCAGGCGGCGCTGGGACGCGATCACTGAGGTCCTGGCATCGCCTGTTCCTTGCGATTGCCCTCGGCGTAACCGTCGGTGCGTCGCTTGCCATCTACAGGGTGCGCGGCGGCCTAGGGTCGGGACAAGTCAAGAACGGTCCGTGGGCAACCGCAAAGACATATGGGACGAAAGACGCCGACGCCCTCACGCGCGCGCAGGTGGCATTGTCAGGATTGCTCGCCCTGCCTGCGTCGGAGGCCATGTATTTTACCGCGAAAACCGACAGTGCGGGCAGACTTCTCGACGGGCGATGTCGCTATCGGCTGACGGGGCGTCAAATTGCAGCACGCTGGTGGAGCATCACACTGTATCGCGGCGAAGGATGGCTCGTTGCCAACCGTTCGGACCGCTGGTCGATCAGCAATGGCCAATTCCCCGGCTCAACCTTGGCTCGAGGCACGCTTTCGCTGTCAGCGTTGCCGGCACCCGACTGGATTGCAACGGTCTCCCCGGTCGCAAGCGAGGGCCAATGGTTGCCAACTGGCGGCGTACCACGGTTCGACCTGACGCTTCGCGCGTATCATCCGCAGCCCCTTTTACTGCAACGGCCCGAGGCAGCGAATTTGCCGCGCATCGACCGGTTGGGATGCTAGATGCGCACATGGACACTGCCTTTTGTCGCATGCTGCGTGATGGCGGTAGCGAGCTACCACGTGACGCTGGTCGCTACACCATTTGCGCTGATGCGCCTGGCTACCACCCGGGTAGGCAAGGGGTTATCGGTCAACGAATTCCACTTCGCACCAATGACGACTGCGTCGAACCAGACGATCGTCCGCCCTTCGCCCGACCTTGCCTACTCCCTTTGCATCTTCGACGTTTCGAAAGCGCCAGTCCTCGTATACGCTGAGCCGATCCCAGGACATTATTGGTCGGTCAGCATTTTCGATGCGCGAACCGATGTCGCCGCCGTCCTCAGCGATCGCGACACCAATGCGGAGCCAGCAAGGCTCGCAATACTGCGACCAGGTCAAATCGGGCGATCCGGATTTTCCCCGGTATACGTGGGTTACGACAGAGGGATTGTCCTCTTGCGCATTCTGCTTGAAGACAAATTGGAGTACGACCGTATCGACGTGCTCCGGCGGAAATCCTATTGTCGTCCCGCTTAGAACGCGCCTGTCCGCACTGGATCGACGGGATGCCGGTCCATCGTCGTGACGACCGGACGCTGGCTCAGCAACGCTTCGTGTTGCTTGCGTAATGCCAGGTGAGCGTCGCGCTCTCGATTATAGGCGGCCTTCCATTTCCCACCTCCGGAGCGGCTCAAAAGTCCCAGAAGCCAACCGATGACGAGCGTCAAGCCCAGGATCACCCAGCCATTGGTAGAGAAGTATTCCATCGCAACCTCCTTTGTTTCCGTGCGGTAACGAAGGAGTTGCGCCGCTGTTCCGCCGCCACTCAGCCCTTGAACACTTCCGAAATGGCGCAGGCCGCCGGTCCAAGAATGACAATGAAGAGCACGGGCAGTATGAACAGGATGAGCGGCACAGTCATGATCGCCGGCAGACGGGCTGCCTTTTCTTCGGCGCGCATCATCCGTTCGTGGCGAAACTCAGCAGAAAGTACGCGCAGTGCCGACGCAAGCGGCGTACCATATTTCTCCGTTTGGATCAGGGTGGTGACGACCCCCTTTATTGCGTCAAGAGGGACGCGCGCGGCAAGATTCTCAAAGGCGGCCCTGCGATCGGTGAGGAAGCCCAGTTCGATCGCAGTCAGTGCGAACTCGTCCCCGCATTCCGGGTAGGCGCGGCCGAGTTCCTTGGCGACACGGCCAAAAGCGGCGTCCACGGTGAGGCCAGCCTCAGCGCAAATGACGAGCAGGTCGAGTGCGTCGGGCAATCCCTTGCGGATCGCAGACACGCGTTTGCTGACGGCGTTGCTGAGCCAGATATCGGCCGCCTTGTAGCTCATGATGAGCGCAGCGAGCACGACGCAAGTGCGCTTCCACGACGTCCAGTGTTCGAGGCCGCCAAAGCCGTAAACCCAGAGCACGACGCCACCGCCCAGGAAGATCGGCAGCACGAGGCGCGCAAAGATGATCGTGACGGCGAGATCCTTCGACCGAATGCCCGCCTGCATCAGTTTGACTTGCGCAACTTTCAGCTGCTCGTCTTGCAGCACCTTCAGCGAGTTGAGAAACGTCCGCATCCGGTCTGCGGTTTCGCTCTTGTTCTGTATTTTTGCCCGGCGTTTGGACGTCGAGGCGACAATGCCGGCCTTCAGCTGTTCGCGGCGGTCGTTCAGCGCCTTCACGCGCTTTGACATTGGGTCACGAACCGTGGTCACGGCATAGACGGCCACCAAGGCCGCCATGGTGGCGACGGCAGCAAGGATCGTTGCTACCCAAAGGACGTCGACCCCCAGGAGCGTCGGACCGGTTTGCACAGGTTGCATCTGGTCCGCTCCTAAATTTCGAACGAGATCATGCGCGACATGACGAATGCACCCAGACCCATCCAGCATCCGGCACCGAGGCCAACCGCGATAAGCTTCGGATTTGTGAAGAACTGTTGCATGTAATGGTCGTTGATCGAATAAATCAGCCCGAACACGATAAATGGAAGAGAGCCGATAATGTAGGCCGAAGCTTTAGATTCGGACGACATGGCCTTGATTTTCAGCTTCATCTGCGCGCGGGAACGCAGCACCCCTGCCAGATTCGACAAGGTTTCGGCCAAATTTCCGCCCGTTTCCCGCTGAATCTGGATCGTGATGCAGAAAAACTGGAATTCGGGAGTGCCGAGCCGGTCAGCAGTATCCTGAAGTGCCGCGTCCATGGTACGACCGATCTTGATCTTGTCACTGACGCTACGGAACTCGGCTCCCACGGGTCCGGGCACTTCGGAGGCCACAACGCCGATGGTTTCGGTGATCGGCAAGCCCGAGCGCAGACCGCGCACCAACAGCTCGATCGCGTCCGGAAAACGCTTGTTGAACTGGTTGACGCGCTTGTTGATGAGGTAGCCCACGACAAAATGTGGCAGGCCAACCCCCATCGCGGCGCCAAGCGCGACGCCGAGCCCTAGATTGTTGAGCTTGAACCAGACCAGGAGCCCTACGACAAAAAGGATTCCGACCGACGACATGAGATACTGGGCCGGGGTCCATGATTTGCCAGTCATGGCCAGCCGCTTTTGCAGTTGCACGGGGTTGGGCAGCACACGTGAAGCGAAGCCATCCATGCGCGTCGCACGATTTGCCTGAATGCGCCGCATCTGCGCCTCGACGACCGCGCCCGTCGAGCTTGAATGCCGGTCTTTGAGTGCAGTCAGCCTTCGCGCCTTCGCCTTATCGACCGACGGGCCGGCGAACGCGAAGATGACCATTGCCACGACGGCCAAGGCGCCGATCGCCATTGCGACCATAGGCATCGGATCCACGGATCAGCCCGCCTTGGCTTTGGACTTTTTGGGCATCATCGATTTGAACCCGCCCAGCTTGCCGAGCAGCGACTGCTTCGCCGGCTTGCCCATCAAGCTATCATCGCCAGCTGCACGCATCGAGCCGTCATCGCCAATGACCGCCAGTCGATCCACTATCTCGCCGAGCGTCGCGCCGATCTTGGTTCCCTTGCTGGCCTCAGCCACGGTCTTCCCAAGCTTGGCTGCCTGGGTAACGACCTTGGGGTCCGCCGCGACAACGAAGTCGACCTTGCGTTCGATCGAGCTTTCGAAATCCTTCCGGCTGATTTCGGAGGGGCCGCTTGCAGCGACACGATTGGCGACGACCAATACGTTGGTCTGAGGGGCGTTCGATTTAAGCCAAGACAAGATCCGGATAACGTCGCGTGCGGAAGCAAGAGTCAGTTCGGTCACGAGAACCGTCATCTGAACGTCCTGCATCAGATGCGGATGCTGAACGAGCATGCTGCGCGGAAGGTCGATAACTGTCGTCTCGAAAGCCGAGCGCATCTCTTCCTGAAGCTGGTAGAAGGCAGCGCCGTCGGTCAGCATGGGCTGATTGATCGGCGCCTCGGCGCTGAGGATCGCAAGCTTGTCGTTTGCCTTGACCATCGCGCGCTCGATGAACAAGCCATCGATGCGGCTTGGGTTTTCGATGGCGTCGGTAAGGCCGCGACCTGGCTCCAGGTCCAGAGCGAGGGCACCCGTGCCGAAGTGAACGTCGAGGTCGAGCAACGCTGTCGAGCGCCCTGCGCGGTCGCCCATCATCCAGGCGATCGACGTGGCTATGGTTGACGCACCCGATCCGCCGCGTGCGCCAATGACGGCCGCCATCATATGCGGCCGCTCCGCCCCAGCGTCCACATGGCGCGGCGCGTTCAAAACGGCTTGTGCGCTGGCAAACGCATCGCGCAACTGGTCGGGGCTGAACGGTTTCAGCAGATAATCCTGAATGCCGCTCGCGACGAGGTCACGGAACAGACGGACGTCATTGACCTGTCCTGCCGCAATGACGACAGTTCCGGGCTCGCAGACTTCCGCGAGCGCGTTGATATCATTGAGCGGATCCCCGCTCTCCGAGAGATCGACGAACAGGATCTGAGGACTTGCCGATACGGACAAGGTCTGGACGGCGTTGCGAAGACCGCCCTTATTGATTTTGTCCGGCGCCCAGCCGAGTTCGACAGCCACCGGCCTCAACGAGTCTGCGGTAATATCGTCGCAGACGAAAGCAGTGAACGGCTCGCGCATCGTACCAGTGCGAGAAGGAGACCAAGGCGCATTCATCTTACTTCCCCTTCGTGGTTTCGGACTTGAGCCCGCCCGCACCTGTCGTCGGCATTGCGCGATAGGTTCCGATGGCCTTGGTCGCGATGCGGCCATCCACCGAGCTTTCCCCCGTACGGCCGGAGATCAAGTCACGCGGATCGGCGATCATCGCGGCCAGGTTGCTGTTGATCGCACAGCCGTAGTTCGACATCACATGACCATCGAAATTCGCGTTGGAGGGCCGGGTCCAGTCTGGGCAGCCCGGAACATCTGCGTTCATCCGAGTGACGATGACACGGACCGCGCCGGGCGGGATATCGCCCTGGGTCACCGGCGGCATTGCGTCCAGGAGCAGTCCATATCGCGCAACCACAGCGGCGACCGCATTGCGCGCTTGCGGTCCGTAATTCTGAGTGTCCACCGAGACGCGGTCACCATAGCGAAGCGAAAGCGACTCGAACCAGCCGGTCAGGGCATGGTCATCGGCCTCAGAAAGTGAGTCGGATGGCGCGGGCAAGTCATAGACATAATCCGTGCGCGACACGACTGGCTGGTGCACGGACTCAAGGCTGCGGTTCTGGGTGCCGCAGGCAGTGAGCGTAGAGCAAGCTAACAGTGCGACGGCGACGATACGAAGCTTCATGGCGCGAACCTTCCGAATTAATTGCTAAAACCGGGCGCGGCGGACGCTTGCGGTTTACGGGCCGCAGAGCGCTGTAACGGTGCCGGTGTGGTGGCATCACCGATCGCCGGACGGGCGGGGACAGTGACAGGCGGCGCCAGCGTCGGCGTCGCGCGTTTGGCCCCGGTTTTGCCGGTGAAATCCTGGCCCAGAAGGAAGTTCTGCAGGTCGGTCGGCGTCTTCAGTCCATCCGTTGGCAGCTTGATCTCGTTCGCCGACACTGGCTTGACGAGATAAGGCGTGACGATGATCATCAGCTCCGTCTGGTTGCGGCGATATCCGTTCGACCGGAACATGGCGCCCAACACCGGGACATCGCCAAGCCCGGGTACCTTGTCGATGGAATTGACGTTGCTGTTCTGGATGAGGCCCCCGATCATGAAACTTTGACCCGACCCGAGTTCGACGGTTGTCTCGGAGCGGCGCGTAATGAATGCGGGAACGCTGAACCCGTTGAGCGTGACCGCACCTTCCGAGGAGAGCTGCGACACCTCTGGACGGACCCGCATCGAGATGCGCCCGTCGGCAAGCACGGTTGGCGTGAACGCAAGGCTTACGCCGTATTGCCGATATTCGATGGAGATCGTTCCGAGCGATTGCGAGATCGGGATCGGGAACTCACCGCCGGCGAGGAAGCTGGCCGTCTCGCCGGAAAGCGCCGTCAGGTTGGGCTCCGCCAGCGTGCTGACAAGCCCATTCTTCTCGCTCAAGTCAAACGCGGCGCCCACATCGACGCCAAACAGGCTGCCGAGAAATCCGAGCGTCGTTTTTCCCGCACCCAGACCCTTGAATGCGAGCGCCGACCCCGCCTGCGTGATGAACTGGCCCGTGGCCGGGTTGAAGGGCAACGAGATCGTTCCCGCCGGCAAGCCGTAAATCGAGGACGCATCGAGCTTGGGAAACGAAGACGTGTCGACGTTTCCGATCGTGCCGAAGTCACGGCCCTGGATTACACCCACGTTGAACCCGCTGCCCCGATCGCGCGTGGTCAGGTTTGCCGCGATTTCCTTTGAGAGCGACCGGTTTACCTCGGCGATCTTCACCTGGAGCATGACCTGCAACGGAGTTGCAGTCTTCAGCCGGGAAATGACGGCGACTTTCAGCTGCGCGGCAGGTGCGGCAACGTCGACCCCGGGATTGAGCATCGTCTTGACAAGCAGCTCGGCCTGGGCGGCGTCATCGGGTGTTGCGACGGTCCCCGTCAGCACGGCGAGCTGTCCGGCTGTCGTCACCTTGATGTCGGCATCGGGCATCGCCAGCTTCAGCATGCGATCGAGCGATGTGACGTTCGGCACGGCACGCACGTTCGTCGCATAGAGAACGGCACCTGAAGCCGATGTGGCAAAGATCGTAGCCTCGCCGGCCGCTTTGGCGAATATGTTGATCTGGCGTGGGTTGTTGACATAGACGTCGGCGACATCGGGATTGGATGTCCAGACGCCGGCGATTCCGGCCGGCAATGTTACGAGTTGGCCCTGGCCCAGCGCCAGCAATACTTCGCTGGTCGGGCGCTGCGTTCCAACAGGAAGTTGCGCAACGCGCGCCGTCGGGCGAGACGACTTCGCGAGCGGAGCTTTTCGAGCCTTGGGCACTGCGGCACCGGCAGCGGGCACGCTGGCAATCATGACAGCTGTCATGGTCGCCGCGACCGAGCGGTGGAAAAGATAAGCGTACCGCATGTTACTTGCTCCCAATCGATACGTCGGTGGCGGTGCCGCCTCGACCGACTTTGATAACCGGACCCTTCGGCCCCTCGGGACTTATGCTTCCTGCTGGCTGACGCTCGGTCGGTCGCACGGCGACCGGGCCGGGCGTCGGCGCGCTGCGCCGCTGGAAGCGCGATACATCGGCACCGGTGACAAACGTCGGATTGTTGTCCAAAGGTTGCGCTGCGATATTCAACGCCAGTTTGCGATCCGCCTTCGGGTCGCCGCTCGTCGGGACATTGACTTCCCCGCTGGCGATTGCGCGCTCGAGTTCGGCGGTATTGTCGGCAATGGGTCGCAGGCTGAGTGTCAACTGGCCGATCTGCTGCGCAACGGCGATTTTTTCGGCGATCCGGGGCGTGGCTTCAAGCGTGACAGTGTTAAAGGCCTTCACTTCCTTCTTGCCATCCTTGTCCTCTGACGAGGTGCGCTGATCCGTTGCCAGCACGCGCATGTTGCGCACAATGGTCTCGGAAGTTTTAAGCGCGGGACCTGGGCCGCCACCGTCCACCGACTGGGTCAGCATGACATCGACACGATCTCCGGGGAACACAAACCCTGCCACGCTGGTTTCGGCCCGAACTGCGACTGTGATGGCACGCATTCCCGGTCCGAGCGCCGCCGCAAGAAAACCACGATCGCCAGGCTGCACGAAGGAGCCTGTCGTGAGCGGTTGTCCAGCTGCCATTTCGTTGCGCACGACGGAACCGCGCAGCACGTTCATATCGAGCTTGCCTTCAAGATAGTAGGCACCCTTAATCAGGTCTTTGGGCCAAGGCTGAAACTTGAAGTCAGTCTCGCTGAGGATCGTGCCAACGGGCAATGCGTGGGTAGCGACGAGCACCTTCGGCCCGGTCGGCTGGCTGAAGATCACGGGCGCGGCGACCGCAACCGGGGTCGCTGATTTCACGAACATCTGACGGGCCAACAATGCGGTGACGAGCGCCACGACGACTGCACCGACGAGCAAAGCGATCTTCTTAGGCTCCATAGCCCCCAGGCCTCCTGCGTACCGCGACGTTTGCGGGTAAGCCTGACCTTTCAGGCCAAATGGTTAAGATATCGTTCGGATAACCCCTTCAGCGCACCGCAAAACGGCGCCTGAACAGGCGGAAAGTCAGGGCCGCCAGACAGCAAATTATTGCAACAGGCGTCAGTAAGCTAAGTATCTTGGCTTCCGGCAAAATCGCATATCGGCCGCCCAGCGCGACGAGCGCGCCGAGCGAGATCGAGACGCCGTAAGGATTCTCGAAGGGGTGTTCGCCTGTACGCATCGTATGCCGTACGAGCTGGATCGAAGTGAGGATGCCGCCGATCATCGCGGTGCCGACAAATGCGTCGAGGAAATCGGGCGGTGGCAAGAACAACGCGAGCGCCGTAAGCAATTTTACGTCGCCGCCCCCCATCTGGCCGAGGCTGAACGCTCCCAGCATGGCGGCGAAGACGATCACGGCAATCGCGACCTGTGCGACCAGCCCAGGCCAGAGCGTCAACTGCGTGGTCCACCAGAATGGTATCGCCAGGGCGGCGATCGATATATTGACCCAATCGGGAATGATGCGGCTGCGCGCATCCGACGCCGACGCGACGACGAGCAGCCCGACAAGTACCGCTGCAAGGGCCAATTCGAACGAAACCATGCGTTCTCCTCTAGACGAGTGGCCTTGCCAAAACGTAACCGCGACCAATGGCTGCATTTCCCGAGGCGCGACGCCGCATTCCTGCCGACGCAATCATGTCGAAGTTCGAGCTGGCTGACGGCTGGCCCATGCGTGTCTTCGACCGGCCTGTCGCGGGATCGCGTGGCAGTATTCTTTGGATCGGAGGCCGTGGCGACATCATCGAGAAATACCTTGAATGCTTCGAGGAATGGCATGCTGGCCGCTGGCACGTCTCGGCGATGGACTGGCGAGGGCAGGGCGGCTCTGGACGAATGCTTGCCGATCCAGCCGTGGGACATATTCGGGATTTCTCGACCTGGATCGATGATCTCACCGCTTTCTGGGCTGACTGGAGCGCTCGGACGCCCGCACCTCATGTGATCATGGGCCATTCTATGGGCGGGCATCTCGTGCTCCGCGCGTTGCTGGAGCGCCGTATTTTTCCGGCAGCGACTATCTTGTCGGCGCCGATGCTGGGTTTCACTGGCGGACCGCTGCCGCAGCGGCTGGCAGGGCCGATTGCCACGCTTCTGGCGCGGTTCATTCCCGAAGCGCGCGCATGGAAGCAGGGAGAAAAGCCCGGTGCTGCCGATGCAAGTCGTCAGGTTTATCTCACGCATGACGAGGCGCGTTACGCTGACGAGGTCTATTGGAAAGAGCACGATTCGTCGCTCGCGCTGGGGCCCGCCAGTTGGGCGTGGGTCGGCGCCGCCTATAGGTCCAATGCCGTGATTAACGCTCCTGGAGCGCTGGAAAAGGTGTCCGACAATGTGTTGCTGATCGGGACCGACGGCGATGCGCTTGTGAGCCCCGCTGCCATTCGTCGCGCTGCCGCACGCCTGCCCAATGCCGAATTGCTCATGTTCGGTGCCACTGCCGCGCACGAAGTACTGCGCGAGGTGGACGACGTGCGCGATGTTGCCATGGATCGGATTGCCGATTTCCTGGACCGGAAGGCGCCCAAAGGGTGAAGTTCGACGTCATCGTGATCGGCGCGGGCATAGCAGGCGCCGGCGTCGCGGCTGAGCTGGCGTCACATTGTTCGGTCGCGCTCTTAGAGTCGGAGAACATGCCCGGCTATCATAGCACCGGACGATCAGTGGCGTTCTGGCATGAAACACTGGGCGGCCCGCTGGTCCAGCCATTGTCGTTGGCATCGCGGCATTCGCTGGCTGAAAGCGGTTTCCTCACGCCGCGTCTCTCGCTCAACGTGGCCATGATTCAGGACTTGCCGCTCCTGGATGCGCTACAGGCCGATTTTTCTGGCAGTCGCGCTCGGCTGACCCGCGTCGATCACGCCGGAATCGCCGCTCTTGTCCCGCGCGCCAGTCCGTCGCTCGTGGCTGGCATCGTCGAACACGATTGCGCCGACATCGATGTGGGCCGCCTGCACGGCGCGATGCTTGGCAGGTTCAGGCAGGCCGGGGGCATATTTCTGACCGATGCGCGTGTGGTGGCCATCGAACGGGGGGCAACGAACTGGCGAGTCAGTACGGGCACCATGAGCATCGAAGCCAAACTTATCGTCAACGCCGCGGGCAGCTGGGCTGATGCGGTCGCGGCGATGGCTGGCGTCCAGCCGCTCGGCATCGCGCCCAAGCGTCGCACCGTAGCGCAAGTTCGGGTAGATGGACAAGACGTCCCCATCCGCGGCCCGCTGACGATTGACGTCGCCGGCAGCTTCTATTTCAAGCCGGAAGCCGCCGATCGGCTGTGGATTTGCCCGCACGATGAAACGCCGAGTGTCGCCTGCGACGCCATGCCCGAAGAGATCGATGTCGCCAGGGCTATCGACCGGTTTGAAACCATGACATCCTGGCGCGTGCTCGCCGTCGAACGAAAATGGGCTGGCCTTCGCAGCTTCGCGCGAGACCGCCTCCCGGTTTACGGCTTTGCGCTAGATGCGCCGGGCTTTTTCTGGTGTGCGGGCCAGGGTGGCGTGGGCATTCAGACTGCTCCGGCCGCCGCTGAGCTGTGTGCGCACCTGATCGTCGGATCGGCGGTTCCGTCGCCGCCTGGCGTCGATCCGGCAGCCTATTCGCCGGCGCGTTTCGGCCCGATCTAGCAATACGCTTCCTGGTCATTTCGAGGTCGCCAGCGCAGCATCGCTGGCCAGCCGGTCAGCGCGTTCATTGTCGGGATGTCCGGCATGACCCTTTACCCAAGTCCATTCAATACGATGCGGTTCGGCAGCCGCGATCAGTTCGCGCCACAGGTCGGCGTTCTTCACCGGTTGCCGCGACGCGGTCATCCAGCCATTACGCTGCCACCCCTTTAGCCACTTTGTCAGCCCGTCCATGACGTAGCGACTGTCCGTCGACAGAATGACATGCGACGGACGCTTCAGTGCCTCGAGTGCCCGGATCGCGGCCATCAATTCCATCCGGTTATTGGTCGTGTGCGCCTCGCTTCCCGACAACAGCTTTTCGATCTTGCCATGTCGCAGAACTGCACCCCAGCCTCCCGGGCCCGGGTTGCCCTTGCACGCACCATCGGTGGCGATCTCGACCCTGGGAAGGGCAATCACTGGCAAGGCCCCTGCCATTTTCCATAGGTTTCGAGGCGCCGCCAATAGGCGAGCGGGTCTTTGCGCGTCACCAGCGCGTCGGCCGGCGTGTTGAGCCAGTCCCATGCGCGCGAGAGCAAAAAGCGAATGCACGCGCCGCGGGCAAGATTGGGCAATTGGGCCCGTTCGTCCGGTTCGAGGGCGACTACCCGCTCATAACCCGAGACAAGGGCGTCGCCGATGCGCCAGTCCACGTCGGCACCGGTTGCATCGAAACACCATGCGGTGTGCATGACAGCAACATCATACGCGCGTAGATCCGTACAGGCAAAGTAGAAGTCGATGAGGCCTGACACGTCATCGCCCTGAAGGAGCACATTGTCGGGAAACAGGTCGGCATGTATTGTGCTTGTGGGTAACCCTTTCTGCCAGAGATTGCGCACTGCATCGAGCTGAAACCCCAGATCGTCATAGAGTCCCGGGCGAATTTCGTTAAGCGCCGTGCCGCAACGATCGAAAAGTTCGGGCCAGTGGTCAAAGCCCATCGTGTTTGAGCGCACCATGGGAAAGTCGGCCAGTGCAGCGTGCAGGCGACCCATCGCACGGCCCGCATTTGTGGCTTGCTCGACGGTGGGGTGTGAAAGCGATACGCCGGGCAGGAACTTGATCAGGCAAGCCGGCTTACCTTCGAGTTCCTGCACGGCTATGCCCTGCCGATCCTTGATTGCGGGCGGGACAGGCAATCCCTTTTCGGCAAGATGGTCGAGCAGGGCCATGAAATAGGGCAGGTCGTGTGCCGCGACCCGCTTCTCGTACAGCGTAAGGATAAACCGGCCACGCGTCGTATCGACGAGGTAGTTGGAGTTCTCTACGCCTTCGGCAATACCCTTGCTCGATACGAGCGTTCCTACGTCATATCTCTGCAGGAATGCCGTCAGTGCCTCTGCCGTGACAATCGTGTAGACGGCCACCTAGGCGGCGAGTCCGCGTGGAAGCTTGAACGACATGGTTTCAATGGTGGTTTCAACCTGACGCTCCGTAACGTCGAAGCGTGTTGCCAGATGGTCAACGAGTTCCCGGACGAGAATTTCGGGGGCAGAGGCGCCTGCCGTGATTCCCAGCGTACGGACGTCCTGCAACCAGTCGAAATCTATCTCATTGGCGCGCTCGATAAGCTCGGCGGGAACGCCAGACCGACGCGCGACTTCAGCCAGTCGTTGCGAGTTCGACGAGTTGGGTGAGCCGATGACGATCATTTTGTCGCATTCGGGCACGATCGCCTTGACCGATTCCTGCCGGTTCGACGTAGCATAGCAGATGTCTTCACCACGTGGCCCCTGAATCGAGGGGAAGCGGACCTTGAGCGCCTCGACGATTTCGTTGGTGTCGTCGACCGAAAGAGTCGTCTGGGTCAGGAAGCCAAGCGTGTCCGGGTTGGACGGAGCCAGTGCCGCGACATCGGCGACCGTCTCGACCAAGGTCATCGCGCCGTCTGGGACCTGGCCGAAGGTGCCGATGACCTCCGGGTGGCCGCGATGGCCGACGAAAATGATGTGACGCCCGCTTTCGACAAGCCTTTCCGCCTGGCGGTGAACCTTGGAGACGAGCGGGCAGGTGGCGTCTAAATAAGCGAGGCCCCGGGCCTGGGCTGCGGCGGGCACGCTCTTGGGAACACCATGGGCCGAAAAGACGACGGGGGCGCCGTCGGGTACGTCATCGAGCTCCTCGACGAAGACGGCGCCCTTTGCACGCAGCGTATCGACGACATAGCGATTGTGAACAATTTCGTGCCGTACGTAGACCGGCGCGCCATGCTTCTCGATGGCCAGCTCGACGATGTTGATGGCGCGGTCGACACCCGCACAGAAGCCGCGCGGGGCGGCGATCAACAGGCGGAGCGGTGGCTTTGGTTCTGCGGGGTTCATGGGTCGCCCTTACGCCATTGCTTGCCACCGGCAAAGCCGCTTCCTATGACGACGCCGCACGGCTTTCGATGCCCTGCCCAAAGAAAGATTTGCGTAGTGACCGCCCCTGCCGTGACCTTCCGTATCGCTGCTGCCCTGGCAATATCCCTGCTTGCCGGATGCGCCCGGGACGGCGAAATCGATGAAACCGGCGGCATCGCGATCACCCGTAGCGCCTGCCCGGCAGTGGCCGTACCGGCCTCGACTGGCGACATTACATTATTCAACCCCGCAAACAGCCGCGCCTCTACAGCGATCGATGTGACGGCCTCGATTACGAACATGCGCGTTGCCTGTAACGAACAGGGGAGCGACGTCGTGAGCACTGCAAGTTTCGACGTCCTTGCGCGGCGCGCCGATCCACGTGGCGCGCGCGAAGTCGTCATCCCCTATTTTGCGACTGTGATGCGCGCCGGGACGACCGTGGTCGCAAAGCGCATCTCGACTGTCCGCATCGTGTTTCCCGACGGTCAGACGCGAGCGTCGGCGAAAGGCGAGGGCGGCGCCGTGATCGCCCGTGCCGATGCGACTCTGGCACCCGACATCCAGAGACTGCTGACACGGAAGCGCAAGCCGGGCGAAGCCGATGCTGCTACCGATCCGCTGGCTCGGCCCGAAATCAAGGCCGCCGTTGCCCGTGCCAGTTTCGAGCTGCTTATCGGGTTTCAGCTGACGGCCGACCAGCTTCAATACAATGCGACGCGCTAAATTCGCGCGCGAACCATCCAATTGTTGACACGAATCGGTCTCTCGCCCATCGCCTGACGCAGCTGGCCGGGGCGACCCGGACGGCCGCGCGGGAGAGCTGACACGGGGAACACCCTGGCAGCGCCGAAGGAGCAACCGCCCCGGAAACTCTCAGGCCCAATGGACCGCGCGGACGACAAGGCGACTCTGGAAAGCGTTCCGGGCAACCGGAACCACCGAAGGGGTAAGTCCTACCGCGGCATCCGCTCAGAAGCTGCAAGGGATCAAAGCTCTCAGGTTTCCGTGACAGAGGGGGCAGCTCGAAGGGCTGGACGACTGCGTCCGGTACGGCTGCTCTAGGCACGGACTGCTCGATGACCGACGACACTAGCGAATTGTTGCCCCTGGATGCATGGCACCGCGCCCATGGAGCGCGCATGGTGCCGTTCGCCGGGTATCAAATGCCCATCCAGTATGAAGGCATTGTCGCGGAACATCTGTGGACCCGCGAGAACGCTGGCCTGTTCGACGTTTCGCACATGGGGCAGTTGCTGATCTCGGGCGAAGGAGCAGACGAAGCGCTGGAAGCACTGCTCCCGGCAGATGTCAAAGGGCTGAAGCTGGGCCAGCAGAAATATTCGCTTCTACTTGCCGACAATGGCGGCATCCTTGACGACCTGATGTTGTCGCGTTGGGCGGACGGCATCTACATGGTCGTCAACGGTGCGGTAAAATACGACGACATCGCCTACCTGCGCGAAAATCTTCCCGACGAGATTACTCTCAATCACCTGGATGATCGTGCGCTGTTTGCGCTTCAGGGGCCAAAGGCATTCGATGCGTTGAACCGCCATACGAGCGGCGGAGTGCCGCTCGACGATCTTTACTTCATGATGGGCGGCCATTTCGACGTCGCTGGCGTCGCGGCATGGATCAGCCGGTCCGGTTATACTGGCGAAGACGGGTTCGAGATCTCCTTTCCCGCCGCAGCTGCCGATTACATCGCGGATCTGTTGTGCGCGGAACCGGAAGTGAAGCCCATTGGTCTGGGAGCCCGGGATTCGTTGCGGTTGGAAGCAGACCTTCCCCTTTATGGACATGACCTCAACACGGAAACGACGCCGTTCATGGCTGGGCTGGGCTTTGCCGTTGGCAGCAAGCGGCGGCGCGAAGAAGCGAATTTTCCGGGTGCCGCGCGCATCCTTGCCGAACGCCAGAACGGTCCGTCGGCGAAACGGGTGGGTCTGTCGGTCGAGGGCCGGCTGCCCGCGCGTGAGGGGGCTGAAATTTTTGCGCGCGACATCTTGGTCGGTAAGGTGACGTCGGGCGGGTTCTCGCCCAGCCTGCAGGCGCCGATTGCGATGGGCTATGTCGACGCGCCCTATGGCGCGATCAATACCTCGCTCGAAATCGACGTGCGCGGTAGGCGGCTTGCCGCAACCGTCGTGCCTGTGCCGTTCATGCCCCATCGTTATCACCGCAAAGGAGCCGCCTGATGCGTTATTTCACAGAGGACCATGAGTGGATCGAAGTCGAGGATGACGAAGATACCGCGACTGTTGGAATTACCGATTACGCCCAGAGCCAGCTGGGCGACATCGTGTTCGTGGAGCTGCCGGCGAGCGGGACACGACTGACCAGAGGCGGCGATGCGGCGGTGGTCGAGTCGGTGAAGGCTGCGTCGGACGTTTATTCGCCCGTGTCCGGGACGGTCGTCGATGCCAATTCAGCGCTCGAGGCGGAACCTGCGCTCGTCAACACGGCCGCAGAGAGCGACGGGTGGTTCTTCACGCTCGTGCTCGAAGACAAGACTGAGCTCGAAGAACTGATGGATGAAGGCGCCTACAAGAATTTCGTGGAAGGACTGTAATGCGTTACCTGCCGCTGACCGACCCTGACCGCGAGGCGATGCTTCGCGTCGTCGGTGCGCCCAGCATCGATGCCCTTTTCGTGGACGTGCCCCAAGAGGCGCAATTGTCCGGTCCTATCCATGACCTGCCCGATCACTTGCCCGAGATGCTCGTCGAGCGGCACTTTTCAGATCTGGCACGCCAAAACCGGGCGGCGGCAGATCACCCGTTCTTTCTGGGATGCGGCGCCTATCGCCACCATGTTCCGGCAAGTGTCGACCATCTGATACAGCGCGGCGAGTTCCTTACTGCCTACACGCCCTACCAGCCTGAAATTGCGCAGGGCACGCTGCAGATGCTGTTCGAATTTCAGACACAGGTTGCGCGGTTGCTGGGCTGCGACGTCGCAAATGCCAGTATGTACGACGGTTCGACGGCATGCTGGGAAGCTGTGTCGATGGCGGGCCGGATCACGAAGCGGCGCAAGGCCTTGCTCTCGTGCGGGTTGCATCCGCATTATGTTCGTGTCGCGCGCACCATGGCGCGGTTTACCGGCGATCTGCTCGAGACGCGGGTGCCCGCACTTGTCTCGAATACCGATTACAACGAGCTGCTCTCGGCGATCGACAGCGAAACGAGCTGCGTCGTTGTGCAATACCCCGACATTCTCGGACGCGTCGATGACATGAGCGCGCTTGCCGCAAAGGCGCATGAGCATGGCGCCCTTTTGATTGCGGTCGTGACCGAGCCTGTGGCGCTCGGCATGATCAGGTCGCCCGGCGAAATGGGTGCCGATATCGTCGTCGGCGAAGGGCAGTCGCTGGGCGTCGGCCTGCAATTCGGCGGGCCCTATGTCGGCCTGTTCGCCTGCAAGGAAAAGTTCGTCCGCCAGATGCCCGGCAGGTTGTGCGGCGAGACTGTCGACGCCGAGGGCAGGCGCGGCTTTGTGCTGACATTGTCGACGCGCGAGCAGCACATCCGCCGTGAAAAGGCGACTTCGAATATCTGTACGAATTCAGGACTGTGCGCGCTGGCGTTCAGCATTCATCTGACCCTGCTCGGCGAAAAGGGATTGCGCGAACTTGCCGCGGTCAATCACGCGAACGCCTGTGTCGCGGCTGATCGGCTGGCGCAGGTGCCGGGCGTACGTCTGGTTACGGAGCGCTTTTTCAACGAATTCACCTTGGAACTGCCCGTCGAGGCGCGACCGGTGGTGCGGTATCTTGCCGACAAGGGCGTGCTCGGCGGTGTGTCACTGGGACGGCTTTACCAGAACGATGGCCGGATCGAACGCGGACTTGTCGTGGCCGTGACCGAGACCGTGAGCGCGCAAGATATCGAAACATTTGCCAGCACGCTGGCGGAGGCACTGTCATGAGCATGATCAACGCAAGCGGCTGGAAGCCCGAGATCGTCACCGACGGTGGCGCTAAGGCACCGACGACCACCGGTAACCGCGCCTTGATGCTGGAGGAGGCACTAATCTTCGAGATCGGCAGCTCTACTACAAGTGGCGTCGATTTGCCGCCGGTTCCGGTGCACCGTCCGCGGCTGGAAGCGTTGGCGCGCCGTCGTCCGATCGGGCTGCCTGGATTGTCGGAACCGGAGACCGTGCGGCATTACACGCGCCTGTCACGCCAGAATTACGGGATCGACCTCGGATTCTTCCCGCTCGGCAGCTGCACGATGAAACACAACCCGCGCCTGAACGAAAAGGTCGCGCGCATGAAGGGATTTGCCGATATCCATCCACTTGCGCCCGTTTCGACGGTGCAGGGTGCATTGGCAGTGATCCACGAGCTGGCCCATTGGCTTGTTGCGCTGACGGGCATGGACTCGGTTGCGATGTCGCCCAAGGCGGGCGCTCATGGCGAGCTTTGTGGTGTACTCGCCATCCGCGCCGCCCTCGAGGCGCGCGGCGATGCGCGCGAAGTCCTTCTCGTCCCAGAGAGTGCACACGGCACCAATCCAGCCACGGCCGCATTTGCAGGCTATCGGGTGGAGAGCATTCCCGCGCGCGGCGGGCGGGTCGACACCAGCGCACTGATCGCCAAGCTTGGACCGAACGTCGCGGGCGTGATGATCACAAACCCAAATACGTGCGGTCTTTTCGAACGGGATCTGAAGATCATTGCGGATGTCGTTCATGCGGTGGGCGGGTTCGTCTATTGCGATGGTGCCAACTTCAATGCGATCGTAGGCCGCGTCCGCCCCGGCGACCTCGGCGTCGATGCGATGCACATCAACTTGCACAAGACGTTCAGTACGCCGCACGGCGGTGGGGGGCCCGGATCGGGGCCGGTAGTTTTTTCGGCGGCGCTCAGCCCATTTGCGCCACTGCCCTTCGTCGAGAAATCGGGCGACGAATATCGCCTCGTCGAAGAGGAGACTGCGCAGGACCGACAGACATCGTCGTTCGGGCGCATGGTCGCCTTCCACGGGCAGATGGGCATGTTCACGCGCGCGCTCAGCTACATCATGAGCCATGGCGCCGACGGGCTGCGGCAGGTGTCGGGCGATGCGGTGCTCAACGCCAACTATATCCTCCGCAGCCTCGAAGGCACGCTCGACGCGCCCTTTGCAGACAGTGGGCCTTGCATGCACGAGGCGTTGTTCAGCGATGACGGCATGGCCGAAGGATTCAGCACGCTCGATATTGCCAAGGGGCTGATCGACGAGGGCTTTCACCCCATGACGGTTTATTTCCCGCTCGTCGTCCATGGCGCGATGCTGGTGGAGCCGACCGAGACCGAGAGCAAGGCAGGCATCGACCAGTTCATCATCGCGCTGCGTAGCGTCGCAGAACGCGCAAAGGCAGGCGATGCATCGTTGAAGTCGGCGCCGCACTTCGCACCGCGGCGGCGTCTGGACGAAACGCTGGCTGCGCGGAAGCCCGTGCTGGTATGGAAGGAGCCCCCGTTGTCGGTGGCAGCCGAATAGGCCGCCAGCAGGCGACACTGAGCCGGCGGCAGAGCACTTTCACCGAAATCCAGCATGACGGGAAGGGCGACGCCGTGAGATGATGGCTGACCGTGCTCGATCCTGGCGCTGACTACAAGGCTCGGCCTCAAGCAGACCTGGCAGGAACTCGCCCGCAACCGCTGCTATCCCTGCGCAGCTTTCACATAGGCGCCTACCGCCGCCGGCAGCACCGACAGTGGCACGCCACCGGTCTTGATCAGCGTATCGTTAAAGGCGGCCAGATCGTATTTCGAGCCGAGCGCTGCCTGCGCCTGGGCGCGGAGGCGCAAGATCTCGTTATGGCCGGTCTTGTAGCCGCACGCCTGGCCCGGGGCGACGCAATAGCGGTCGACCTCGCTGGTCATCGCATTTGCGCCTTTTCCTGTCTGTTCGGTCAGAAAGGCGACGCCCTGTTCACGGGTCCAATGCAGGTTATGCAGCCCGGTGTCGGTGACAAGTCGACAGGCGCGAAACTGCTGCGCTTGCAGATAGCCGATCTGTGAGAAGGGATCGTCAGCATAAAGGCCAAGCTCGTCCATCATCTGTTCGGCGTAAAGCGCCCAGCCTTCGACGAACGCGTTGAAGCCGATCAGCGACGCGATCAGAGGAATTTCTGCATGATGTTCGGCAAGATAAGCGCCCTGCAAGGTGTGCCCCGGCACGCCCTCGTGCGCCGTGAGCGTCGCAATCTGGTATTTCGGCCAGAGCGTCGTGGACTTGAGGTTGATGTAATAAATTGCTGGGCGCGATCCATCGAGCGAGGCAAAGTTCATATAGCCGAGCGCCGCGCCGTCCTGGATATCTTCGGGCACGCGCTTGACCATGACGTCCGCCTTGAGCCCCAGATGAGAGACCTTTGGCAGGAGCGGACGGATTGCCGCGATCTTGTCATTGCAGAAGGCGATAAGCGCGGCGCGCCCGGCATCATCGTCGCTGAAGAGCTGCTTCGGGTCCTTGTTGAGTGCTTGCACACGTTCGCCGACAGTGCCGCTGGTCAAGCCTTGCTTGCGGAGCAACGTATCCATCCGTGCCTTTAATTCTTCGTTTTGGGCGAGGCCGATCTTGTGAATTTCGGCAGGCGTCTGGGTCGTAGTGGTGCCGAGGCGCAATGCCCAGGCATAATAGGCATCGCCCATCGGCAAGCGCTGGACGCCTGCCTCGTGCGGCGCTGTGGCAGTCGCCGCCCTGAACGCCGCAATCTCGCGGTCGAGTGCGGGATAGACCATTGTCTCGACCAGCTTCTGCGCGCGGGCGCCCCAGTCGCCGGCGATCCCCTTGGCCGCGGTCCGCGCGGCAATCGAAGTGACGAGCTTTTGCCTGGCCGCTGGCGTGGCCCGGAAACCGCCGAGTTGGCCGAGGACCGTCCGGGCAATGAAGTCCGGCGGCATCACGCCGCGGGCAGCGTCGCGTTTGATCTGTGCGGTTTCGTCATCGAGCTGCCGTGCCATGGCAGCGACCCGCGCCAGATAAGCTTCGACATCGGCACTCGTGTTGATCGGGTGTTGCGAGTCGAGGAATTCGGGTGTGTTTGCGATCGCACCGCTTTGCTGAGTAATCGCGTAGGGCGATGTGCCGCCGCCAAATCCCTGGGCGGCGGTCGCGTAGAAGAACGGCCTGGAAAGGTCGGCGCTCTCCAGCGCATAATGGACGGTGTCCCAGCGGAGCTGGTCGGCAGGCGCGAGCGTCTTGCGATCGATTTGGCGAAGGCGCGTCATCATGCCCGCGGTGGCTGCCGCGAACTTGGCGTTGCCGGCGGCCGAACCGTCAGACAGCCGGGCGCGAAGGGCAGCGCGCGGACCGGTATCGACGCCAAGCGAGGTTGCGGTTTCGGGAGAGAATCGAAGGATTTCCTCTGCAAACCCGTCGATCGTCTGTCGAAAGCTGGCAGGCCGTGCCGCGCGCGCTGCGACTTTGGCGAAGGCAGGGGTTGCCGCGACGCCGGCGGCGACCGACCCTGTCGAAAGAAGAGCGCGGCGCGTGATGCTGATGCCAGTCGCTGTCGTCATGAAATGTCCCTCGCCTGAAAGATTGTTTCGCGAGAGGCTATGCCTCCAGTGCCGATCCGGCAAGTGTATTTGCAAGGCGCAAGCGATGTTCGCGCCAAACAATGTAGAGGCCGCTGGCAACGATAAGCGGCGCCCCGATCCACGTCCACCACGTCGGCAACACAGAGAACAGCAGCCAGCCGTAGAGCGTTGCCCAAACGAGGCCGGCGTAGTCCATCGGCACGACCACGGCGACGGGGGCAAGGGACAGCGAACTCGTCATCGCGATCTGCCCTACGCCGCCGGTCAGGCCGATGAGCACGAGTAGTACCCAAGTCCACGTATCATGCATGCCCACCGACATCAGGCATAGCGGCGTCAGGGGCACGAGCGACAAGACCGAGAAGTAGAAGACCGTGGTCGTCGGCCGCTCCGTCTTGCCAATGTGGCGCAGGAGGATCGAAACGGTCGCGCTGAGCAGCGCGGCGGTGAGACCGGTCGCGGCGCCGAGCAGCGGGATATGTCCCGATCCGGGCTGCGCCACGATGATGACGCCTGTAAACCCGGCCATGACGGCGCCCCAGCGATGCCAGCCGGTTGCCTCCCGAAGGACGACGGCGCCCATGATTGTCGCGAAAATGGGCACCGTGAATTGCAGTGTCGTCGCCTCGGCAAGTGGCAGCATGATGACGGCGGAAAACATGAATGACATCGAGCTCAGGCCAATCGTCGTGCGCAAGATATGAGCGGGGAGGCGTGTCGTACGCAGCGTCGCCAGTCCCGGTCCGGCGAGGACTGCCGCGACGACGACCGGTATCGCCAGCGCTTGTCGAAAGAACAGCAGCTCGGCGAGCGCGGCGCCCCGTATCTCGGCCAGTTTGATCAGCGCGCCCATGGTCGTGAAAGCGAATACCGAAACGAGACGGAACGCCATGCCACGCAGGATGCGGTCGGGGGCGGGGTCAGGACTTGAGGCGACAGACACGCCTTCCCCTTGCCGAGTGGGGGCAGCTCCGTCAAAGCACAGTCCCATGAAACACGCACTTTCGGTCACCCGCGCCCGGGATTTTGCCGCCTGGTATCAGGATGTCATCAAGGAAGCCGACATGGCCGAGGATTCGGGCGTGCGCGGTTGCATGGTCATCCGGCCATGGGGCTACGGCATGTGGGAGCGCATTCAGAAGCTGATGGACGCCGAGATCAAGAAGGCCGGCGTGGAGAATTGCTATTTTCCGATCTTCATTCCCCTGAGCTATTTCGCCCGCGAGGCAGACCATGTCGAAGGGTTCGCCAAGGAAATGGCAGTCGTTACCCATCACCGGCTGGTCGCGGACGGGAAGGGCGGGCTGATGCCGGATCCGGGGTCGAAGCTGGAAGAGCCGCTGGTCGTACGCCCGACATCGGAAACAGTGATCGGGGCGGCAATGGCGCGCTGGGTGCAATCGTGGCGCGACCTGCCACTGATGATCAACCAATGGGCCAATGTCGTCCGCTGGGAAATGCGCACGCGGATGTTCCTGCGGACCAGCGAATTCCTGTGGCAGGAGGGACATACCGCACACGCCGACAAGGCCGATGCGATGGCCGAGACGCTGCGCGCTCTGGAAATGTACCGGGCGTTCGCCGAGGGGCCGCTGGCGATGCCGGTTATCGCGGGCGAAAAGCCCGAGCACGAACGCTTTCCCGGGGCCGATGCGACCTACAGCATCGAGGCGATGATGCAGGACGGCAAGGCACTGCAGGCGGGTACATCGCACTATCTCGGGACGACCTTCGCTGAAGCCGCCGGTATCCGCTATCAGGACAAGGACGGCCGGCAGGCGCTTGCGCACACGACAAGCTGGGGCGTCAGCACGCGCCTGATCGGCGGGGTCATCATGACGCACGGCGACGACGACGGGTTGCGCTGTCCGCCGCAGATCGCGCCATGGCAGGTCGTGATCGTGCCCATGCTGCGCGACGGACCCGACGACGATCTTGTGCTCGACTATTGTCGTTCGCTTGCAAAGCAAGTCGGCGCGCAGGTTGCATTTGGGGAGCCCGTGCGGGTGCAGGTCGACATGAAGGCCGACAAGGCATCGAACAAGCGCTGGGCCTGGATCAAAAAGGGGGCGCCGCTCATTGTCGAGGTCGGTCCGCGCGACGTTGCCGAGGGAAAGGCAGCCTTGCTGCGTCGCGATCGGCTGTACAAGGATGACGGCAAGCTTGCGACGGCATTCACGCCTATCGCGACTTTCGTGGGCGAAGTGGCGGCGACTCTGGTCGATATCGAGACGTCGCTGCACGCCGAAGCAACCGCACGCCGCGACGCCGCGATCAGGCCGGTTACGTCATGGACCGAATTGGAGGCGCATTTCACGGGCGGCGAGGACGATGTGGTCGGCTGGGTCAGCTGCGGCTGGTCGCGGCCGACAGGCGCGGCCTTGGACGATGTCGTGAAGCGATTGAAGGGGCTGAAACTGACTGCACGAAATACGCCGCTGGGAGATGCAATACCGGTGGGCACGTGCATCTTCACGGGTGAGTCTGCAGTAGAGACGATCCTGATCGGGCGGACTTACTAGCTCTTTCTGCGTTGCGGGAAAGCGCTCAGGAACTTGCGAGTCGGTCGATGGCGCCTTGCAGGATGTAGGACGCCGCCAGCTTGTCGACGAGGTCCGCCCGCCGCGCGCGGCTGGCGTCGGCGTCGATGAGAGTGCGCGTAACTGCCGCGGTCGACCAGCGTTCGTCCCACATGAGCATGGGCAGGCCCACGACGTCCATGTTGCGCGCGAAGGCACGGGTCGATTGGGTGCGCGGACTATCGGTGCCGTCGAGGCTTAACGGCAAGCCTATGACTATGCCGCGCACGGCCTGTCGCATGATCAACGCCTCGAGCGCCGCCTTGTCCGCGCCGAATTTCGTCCGACGGATCAGGTCGGCGGGAGAGGCGATTGTCCACATCGCATCGCACAACGCGGTGCCGATGGTCTTGGTCCCGACGTCCAAGCCGATCAGCCGCCCGCGCTGCGGCAGCATCTCAGCGAAAACGGCGGAGTCCGACGTGATCAATCAGGCCGCGACCTTGCGCCGGTCCTTCAGTTCGGCGTTGAGCATCTCAGCCAGCGTGAATGCGAGTTCGAGGCTCTGTGCGGCGTTCAATCGCGGGTCGCAGTGCGTGTGGTAGCGATCCCCCAGACTCAGTTCGGTGACATCGACCGCGCCGCCGGTGCATTCGGTGACATTCTGGCCGGTCATCTCGACATGGATGCCGCCGCCGAACGATCCTTCCGCCCGGTGGACGGCGAAGAAACCGCGTACTTCGCCCAGGATGCGCTCGAAGGGCCGTGTCTTGTAGCCGTTGGCGGCTTTCACGACATTGCCGTGCATCGGGTCGCAGCTCCACACGACCGGGTGCCCCTCGCGGATCACGGCGCGGACGAGCGCAGGCAGCGCCGCCTCGATCTTGTCATGGCCGTAGCGGGTGATGAGCGTCATTCGACCGGGGATGCGGCCCGGGTTGAGCGTGTCGAGCAAGCGCAGCAGCACGTCGGGTGTCAGGCTCGGCCCCACTTTCAGGCCGAGCGGATTGCCGATGCCGCGCATGAATTCGACATGCGCGCTGTTTTCGAACCGGGTCCGGTCACCGATCCACAGGAAATGGGCGGACGTGTCGTACCATTGGCCAGTCAGCGAATCCTGGCGGGTCAGTGCCTGCTCATAAGGAAGCAGCAGCGCTTCGTGGCTGGTGAAGAACTGCGTGCCCTTCAATTGCGGCACGGTGTCGGGGTTGATGCCGCAGGCATTCATGAAGTCGAGGGCCTCACCGATGCGGTCGGCGACGTCGCGATATTGCTTGGTCCAGGGGCTCCGACCCATGAAGTCGTGGGTCCAGGCATGAACCTGATGCAGATTGGCATAGCCGCCCGCGGCAAAGGCGCGGAGCAGGTTGAGCGTCGCGGCCGACTGGTTGTAGGCCTGCACCATGCGCTGCGGATCGGGCGCGCGTCCCGCCGCCTCGAACGCGATGTCGTTGATGATGTCGCCACGGTAGCTGGGCAGCGCGACACCGTCCTGTTCTTCCAGGTCGGTACTACGGGGCTTGGCGAACTGGCCCGCCATACGGCCCAGCTTCACGGTCGGCAGCTTCGACGCGAAGGTCAGGACGACGGCCATCTGCAGGATCACGCGGAAAGTGTCGCGGATGTTGTTGGGATGGAATTCGGCGAAGCTTTCGGCGCAGTCGCCGCCCTGCAACAGGAAGGCACGGCCGTCGGCGACCTTAGCCAGTTCGTCGGTCAGGTCGCGAGCCTCGCCCGCAAAGACGAGCGGCGGAAATGTCGATAGTGTCGCCTTAGCGCGGTCGAGCGCTACTTCGTCGGGATAAGTCGGTTGCTGACGCGCTTCGTGCGCGGTCCAGCTTTGCGGGGTCCAATTGCTTGCCATAGTGCGCGCGCCTATGCGCGTGTGACGGCTATCGCGCAACTCCAAGCGCTTTTGCGGCCTCATCAAGCTGAGCCTTTGCATCGGGATTGGCGGCAAGCGCCGAGCGATAAGCAGCGTCCGCATCGCTGCCGCGACCAAGCGTGGCATAGCTGCGCATCAGCATGATCCACCCTTCAACATTTCTCGGATCGGATTTCAGCTTGGTCGCGAGTCTCTGAACCATGCTCGCAATCACGGCCTGCTGCTGAACAGAGGGCAGCTGCGCCGCGGCGCGGACCTGCTCAGGATTGGGCCCCGGCGTCATGGCATTGCCGACCGCTTCAGGCCGGAGCGCCGAAAGGCGGTCCGCCACGTCGATCTTGTTCTTCTTGGCCACGGCGTCGATCGTGCGGACGACATCAGTCTCCCAGGGCGCACCCTGGGGCGTGTCCCTGAGAAGGGCGAGCCAGTCTTCGATTGCGGATTTATGATCTCCCGCCATGTCTTTGGAAACGCCAATGAAGTAGCGTGCGCGGGGATCTCGGGGGTCGATTGCCACGGCCTTGTCGAACGCGGCCCTGGCCGCGGCCGGTACGCTGCCGTTGCCGGCCGTGACAAGTGCCTCGCCGAGCAGAGACCAATTGGCGCCTACGTCCGGCTTGAGCACTGTCGCACGCTTGTAGGCCATGGCGGCTTCCGCGAAGCGTCGGGTCTGGAAGAACGTCCAGCCGAGTGTCTGCCACCCTTCGGCATCTTCGGGGTTCGCCTTCAGCCGCGCCTCAATTGCGGCGATCGTGGCGCCGGGATCCTGCTGTCCGGCGGCGCCCGCCGTTGTCACGGCAATTTGGGGCGCGCGATCGCCCAGCAGCTTTGCGCCAATGGCGGTCAGGAGGAGAAGCGCGGCGCCGATAAAGGCGATGCGGCTGAATCGGCGGGTGGTGATGTCACTCATCGGTCTGCGTCTAAAGCAACATCGTGCCGATGCCAGAGCACGTGGCGTTTTCTAGGCGACCTGTCTTCGGCGAATCACCAGGTTGCGGATCTCGGTCATGTCCTCCATCGCGAAACGGATGCCCTCGCGGCCGAGGCCGGAGTCCTTGACCCCGCCATAAGGCATGTTGTCGACCCGGTAGCTCGGCACATCGTTGATAACGACACCGCCGACTTCGAGGCGGTCCCAAGCGTCGAACATCTTGAAGAGGTCACGGGTGAAAATGCCGGCTTGAAGCCCGAACTTGCTGTCGTTGACCTCGTCGAGCGCCGCCCCGAAGTCGGTGAAGCGCGAGAGGATAGCCACGGGTCCGAACGCCTCTTCACGGTAGAGTTTCGTTTCGCGCGGGCACGCATCGACCAGCGTGGCATCGAGCATGGCGCCTTCGCGCTTGCCGCCGCACAAGAGCTTCGCGCCCGCGGCCTGAGCTTCCTGGATCCAGCCATCGAGACGGCTTGCCTCCTTCACGTCGATCATCGGACCGATGAACGTGTTCCGGTCCTTGGGATCGCCCGACAGGAGCGTTCGCGTCTTCGCGACCAGCATATCGCGAAAATGGTCGTAAATGTCGGCATGAATGATGATCCGCTGCACGCCGATGCACGATTGACCGGACTGATAGAATGCGCCGAAGATCACGCGCTCCAGCGCATCGTCAAGGTCGGCGTCATTGTCGATGACGACGGCCGCATTGCCGCCAAGTTCAAGGACGACCTTCTTCTTGCCGGCTTTGGCCTTCAGGTCCCAGCCGACGGCGGGCGAGCCCGTGAAGCTGAGCAATTTCAGGCGGTCGTCCTGGGTGAAGAGGTCGGCGCCGTCGCGATGCGCCGGCAGGATCGAGAACGCGCCCTTGGGCAGGTCGGTCTCGGCCAGGACCTCGCCCATGATGATCGCGCCCAGCGGAGTTCTGCTTGCCGGTTTCATAACAAATGGGCAGCCAACCGCGATGGCGGGCGCAATCTTGTGCGCGGCCAGGTTCAGCGGGAAGTTGAATGGCGAAATGAAGCTGCACGGCCCGATCGGCACGCGCTTCCAGATGCCCTGATACCCTTTGGCGCGCGGCGAGATATCGAGCGGCTGGACTTCACCGGTTATCCGGACCGATTCTTCCGCTGCGATCCGGAAAGTGTCGATCAGGCGGCCGACCTCTCCCTCGCTGTCCTTGATCGGTTTTCCGGCCTCGACACACAGCGCATAGGCCAGTTCGTCGAAGCGCTCCTTGAATCGGTCGACGCAGTGCTGGAGGACGGCCTGCCGCTCGAACGCGGCCATTCGCGCCATGGGTTCGGCTGCCTCTACCGCCGCCGCGATCCCGGCATCGATCGTTGCGGCGTCGGCCTGCGCGCAGCGGAAGGCGATTTCGCCGGTGAACTTGTCGGTAACTTCCAGGTCGGTGTTCGGCTGCTGCGCCTCATTGGCGAGGTAGAGCGGGTAGACGTCTTTGAGCATCAGGTTCCTTCCCCCCGCTCCTTTTTAGGGGAGAGGGTCGGGGAGAGGGGCAGTTTCCCCGTCGTTGGTGTCCGCGCCTATCGGGAAAGACTGCCCTCTTCCCGACCCTCGGCCCATAGGGCAAAGGGAGATCCTCACACAGCCGCTGACATCTCCTTGATGTCCTTATTCAGGATCCGGTCGTTGTCGGTATAATCGACGGGCACCTCGATAAGATGCACGCCCGGTAAATTTGCCCTCGACGCGAGCAGGTCCTTCAGATGTGCGGCACTCTCCGCCCGGTGGCCATGTGCGCCATAGCTTTCGGCATACTTCACGAAGTCGGGGTTACCATAGGTCAGGCCCCAGTCCTTGAACCCCATATTCGCCTGCTTCCAGCGGATCATGCCGTAGCTGTTGTCGTTCAGAACCAAGATCGTGAGGTTGACCTTGAGACGGACGGCGGTTTCCATTTCCTGGCTGTTCATCATGAAGCCGCCGTCGCCGCAGATCGCCATGACGCGCCGCCCCGGATAGATCATGCTCGACATGATCGCCGACGGGAGGCCCGCGCCCATGGTCGCGAGTGCATTGTCGAGCAGCACCGTGTTGGGTCGGTAGGCGGCGTAGCCGCGCGCGAACCAGATCTTGTAGACGCCATTGTCGAGGCAGATAATGCCGTCGTCCGGCATTGCCTCACGAACCTGCTCGACAAGATAGGGCGGGTAGATCGGGAATCGCGCATCGCTCGAGATGCTGGCGGTGTGCGCCAGTTCCGCTGCCCGCGCACGGAGCATCAGCTCGCTGTCCCAGCTCTGCGGCGTGATGGCCTCTTTCATCTGCCAGATTGCGTTGGCGATGTCGCCGATGACTTCGGTCTGGGGGAAATAGACCGGATCGACTTCGGCGGTGCGCGTCGAGACATGAATGACTTCCGCGCCGCCGGCCTTCATGAAAAAGGGCGGCTTTTCGATGACGTCATGGCCGACGTTGATGATGCAGTCCGACGCCTCGACCGCCCGGTGGACGAAATCGCCGGCACTGAGGGCCGCGCAACCGACGAACTTCGGGTGGCGCTCGTCGATCACGCCCTTGCCGAGTTGTGTCGTGAGGAAAGGAACACCTGTCTTGTCGACGAATTCGAGCAGCATCTTCGAAGTCATCGTACGATTCGCGCCCGCGCCGATGACAAGGATGGGCGACTTAGCCGATTCGATTTTTGCCACTGCCGCCGCGACCGCCTTGGAGTCGGCGCTCGGACGCCGCGCAACACTGCGCGGGATGGGCACCGAGTCGGTCTGTTCCTCGGCGATATCCTCCGGCAGCTCGAGGTGGACGGCGCCCGGTTTTTCCTCTTCGGCCAGACGGATCGCCTCGCGGACGCGGCTCGGAATATTGTCCGCGCTGGCCATTTGGTACGTGAACTTTGTGAGTGGCCCCATCATCCGCACCACGTCGAGGATCTGAAATCGGCCCTGTTTCGACTTTTTGATCGGCTTTTGCCCCGTGATCATGAGCATCGGCATGCCGCCGAGTTGGGCATAAGCCGCAGCGGTCACGAAGTTGGTAGCGCCCGGCCCCAGCGTGGCGAGGCAGACGCCTGTCTTGCCGGTATGCCGCCCGTAGGTCGCGGCCATGAAGCCAGCGCCCTGCTCATGCCGGGTCAAAATGAGCCGGATCTTGGTCGAACGTGACAGGCTGTCGAGGAAATCGAGGTTCTCCTCACCCGGCACGCCAAAGATATACTCGACACCTTCATGCTCAAGGCATTGAATGAACAAATCGGATGCTTTGGCCATGATAGCATTTCCCCGGAGGCGTGGCTGACAGCGACCATTCGCGGGCTGGCGCGTTCAGGTGACAGCCTAGCGACAAGCCGACATCGCGTCCAATCCGCTAGGCGAGATTTTGAAGCATAGCCCCCATCTTCTCGTGGAGCTTGGTCATCGCCTTGAGCGGCCGAACCATGACTTTGAAATGATTGATCTGGCCGTCATCGTTCCAGCTGATCATGTCGACACCGTTGATCGTGATGCCGTCGACGACCGAGGTGAACTCCAACACCGCAGAGCGAGCCGCACGCCATTCTCCGACATAGGCAAAGCCTTCGCCGCCCAGGACATGGCTTGCCCCAGTGAGATATTTCGCCGTGATGGCGCGACCGCGTTGCGGCGTATGCACGACAGGCGATTCGAACACGGCATCTTCAGCGAGCAGAGCATGAATTGCATCATGATCGCGCGAGGCGGCAACAGCATGCCAGCGGGCGAGGGCGGCATCCGTGTCCATGCTCAATAGCCCCGTTCGAGGTCGACGACGTACTGCAGCGGTTCGCCCCGGTGCCAGCGGTCGAGATTGGCAAGAAAGCGGTCGGCGCCGCGCAAGAACATCTTTTCCTGCGACCGGCCCGACAAATGCATGGTGACATGCGCGTTGGGCAACGACCAGAGAGCGTGGTCGGACGGCAAGGGCTCGGGCGTCGTGACGTCAAGAAACGCGCCGCCAATGCGCTTGGCCGCCAGCGCCTCGATCAGGGCGTCCTGATCGACGACGCTTCCGCGCGCGATGTTGAGCAGCACGGCCGACGGCTTCATCGCGGCAATTGCTTGCGCGTCGAACATCCCTTCAGTCTCGGGCGTTGCCGGGAGCGCGAGGATGATCCAGTCATAGGAGCCGATCTGCGTGCGCCAGTCGTCGGGGCCCAGCGTGTTAGGGCCCGGCGTACGCCGGACGACGCTGACCTCTACATCGAAGGCATTTAGCCGCGTTTCGATCAGCCGCCCGATCGCGCCATAGCCGAACAACAGGGCGCGCGTGCCGGCCAGTTCGATCTTGCCGGGCGCATCGAGCAGCCATTCATGGCAGTCCTGCGCATGCACGACGTCGCGATAGCCCTTGGCTATGGTCAGCATGCCCATGATGACATATTCCGCGATGGTGACCGCGTTGGTCCCCGCGCCATTGGTCAGGACGGTGCCCTGCTGCGCAAGCTCGTCGAGCGGGATGCCATCGATCCCGGCATAGAGCGAATGCAGCCATTTCAGCGACGTGGCATGACTTATGGCCGCCGCCATATCGGTTTTGCTATAGAAGTCGAACCACCCGATTTCCGCATCTGGCGCGAGGGCGATTGCTTCATCGAGCGTCACAAACCAGCGCGGCGTGAGCCAGGCGGGCAGGCGGTTCTCTACGAGCGGCCGGACGAATGCGGGGAGCGTGGCGAGGGTCATATCACGAGCTTCCAATCCCAGCCGAGCGGGTCGCCGTCCATCACTTCGACCCCGGCAGCGGTGAGTTCGTCGCGGATGCGGTCCGACCTGGTGAAGTCCTTGGCAGCGCGCGCGGTCCTGCGGTCGGCGAGTCCGGCTTCGACGTCGGCTTCGGTGATCGTGGCGGAAGCAGGGCGTACCCTGAGGGAAGGGCGATCAAGAACGAGAATGTCGAGTCCGAGAGCTTGAACCATTGCCGTCACCGTTGTGACCTCAACCTTGGCAGCGATTGCTTCGTCAAGCACTGTCAGGGCAACGGCCGTATTCAGGTCGTCGAAAAGAGCGAACTCAAACCTGTCGATGAACGTCGTGCCTTTTGTTCCTGCCGCGCTGAGCTTCCCGTAAGCCATCACCAGCCGTTTTAACCGTACCTGTGCGGCCAGCAGGTTCTCCCAGCTGAACTCGAGCTCACTGCGATAATGCGCCTGCAGGCACATCAAACGGTACGACAGCGGGTGGAAACCTCTATCGATAAGGGTCTGAAGGCGCAGGAACTCGCCGCTCGACTTCGACATCTTGCCGGTACGGTCGATCAGGAAATTGTTGTGCATCCAGATGCGCGCGCCGCTGTCATCGGCAGCGCAATGCGCCTGATTCTGGGCGATCTCGTTCGGGTGGTGGATCTCGCGGTGGTCGATGCCGCCGGTATGGATGTCGAAGGGAAAGCCGAGCAGTTCGCCCGACATCACCGAACATTCGAGGTGCCAACCCGGCGCGCCGCGGCCCCACGGCGAGTCCCATTCCATCTGCCGTGTCTCGCCATCGGGCGTACGGCGCCAGATCGCGAAGTCAGCGGCGTTGCGCTTGCCACCGACCGGTTCGATGCGGCTTTCCCCCTCGTCGGTCTTGGCCCGGGCAAGTGCGCCGTAATGCGCGACGCTAGATGTATCGAAATACAGGCCCGAGGGCAGCTCGTAGCAATGCCTGTCCGCGATCCCCTTGGCGAATTCAATCATTCGCGGCACGAAATCGGTCGCGATCGACCAGTGCGCGGGCTCGCGGCAGTTGAGCGCGCGGAAGTCCGCCCAAAAGGATTGGGTGTAATGGTCGGCGATTTGCCGCGCGGTCAACCGCTGCGTCGCAGCCATTTTCTCGAGCTTGTCCTCGCCCGCATCGCCGTCGTCGGTCAGGTGGCCGACGTCGGTGATGTTGATAACATGGGTAAGGTCGTAACCCTTCCACCGCAACACCCGGCCCAAAGTGTCGGCAAAGATATAGGCGCGCATGTTGCCGATGTGCGGATAATTGTAGACCGTGGGCCCACACGAATAGACGCGTGCCTCGCCGGCATGAACCGGACGGAATTCTTCGATCTCGCGGGTCAGCGAATTGAACAGGCGCAAGGGCTTTGGCGGCGTGGAGGACATGCGCGCCGCCTTCGTTCAGCCCCTTCGCGACGTCAACCTTTAGCCGCGGCATGTAGCCCGCGCGCTGGAGGCCCGAGCCGGAATCGAACCGGCGTGCAAGGATTTGCAGTCCTCTGCGTAACCACTCCGCCATCGGGCCGAAAGCTTGGGGTTGTATGCTGGCAGGGCCGCTAGACCATGATGCCACACAGGGCAATCCCTGTCGGGAAAGCGAGAAAGCCGAGCTTTAGGCGAACTCCTCGGTGTCGATGGTCGCTTGCGCGGCCGCCGGATAGCGCGGACCGGCTACCGTCTGCTGATTGATCAGCCTATCGATTTTCGCCACCGTCGCTGCATCCGGCCGCCAGTCGGCGCGCGCGATGTTCTCTTCGAGATGAGCGATGTTCGCGGTGCCGGGAATGGTGACGATATGGTCCGACTTCACGAGCACCCAGCCGAGCGCGAGCTGCGCGGGCGTAACGCCGGCACTGTTCGCCACTTCGGCAAAGGCGTCGGCGAGTGCAAGGTTTCGAACCCAGTTCTCCCCCTTGAACCGCGGCAAGTGGCGGCGCAGGTCGCTATCGGGCAGGCTATCGGGATTGCGCAACGTCCCGCACAGCGACCCGCGCCCCACCGGGGAAAAAGCGACAAACGTCGTGCCGAGGTCGCGACACGCCTCGAGCACGGCAATCTCGGGATTGCGGGTCTGCGGGGAATATTCGGTCTGCATTGCCGCAATGGGGTGCACGGCATGCGCCTTGCGGAGCGTGTCGGCTGACATCTCGGACAGGCCGATGCTGCCGATTTTGCCGGCTTCGACGGCGCGGGCGAGTTCGCCGATTGAGTCCTCGATCGGTGTCGCGAAGTCGCGGCGGTGGAGATAATAGAGGTCGATATGGTCGGTCTGTAAAAGGCGCAGGCTGTCCTCGAGCGCGGCGCGTATCGTCTCGGGGCGGCAGTCGACCCGACGTTCCTTGCCCTCGACGATGATACCGGTCTTGGAGGCGAGAAAGAACTCGTTGCGCCGTCCTTTTAGCGACTCACCGATCAGCGCCTCGTTCTTGCCCTCGCCATAGATGCGTGCCGTATCGAGGTGATCATAGCCCAAGTCGAGCGCGCGGTGGAGCAGCTTTGCCCCGTCGGCGGGGGAAGGCGGGGTGCCATATGCCCAGCTCAGCGACATGCAGCCAAGTCCGATCGGGTTGACCGGGTGTCCGTTAATCGTCCGCTTCGACAAGGCCCGTCCTTTATTGCACCGGAGTCTCGACGCGCCGATACAGTGTGAATGCCTTGATGGCCATGGCATGGCCGAGCGCTTTGCCCGTTACCGAAACAATCATCGGGCTCGCACTTGGCGCGCGCACGGGTGCACGATAGAACGCAGCAGCACTTGCTGTATTGCAAGTATAACACAGTTGTGCCACGGAAGCATTGTGAACCAGATGACCGTCCCTACAGCCAACGACTTCGCCACGCAGCGTGCCGCAATGGTCGCGAGCCAACTGCGTACGAACGGCGTCACCGATCGGGCGCTGCTTGATGCACTTGGTCGCGTGCCGCGCGAACTGTTTGTAGGCGCGGAGCGTCGCGCCACGGCCTATATCGACAGGTCTCTGCCGCTGGGCGGCGGGCGCGCGCTCAACCCCCCCCTGACGACCGCGTTGCTGCTAAACGAGGCACGGATCGGCGCGCACAGTCGCGTCCTGATCGTCGGCGCGGCAAGCGGCTATGCACTTGCGCTTGCAGCCTCGGTGGCAGGCGAGGTGACGGGCGTGGAATGCGATCCGGCACTGGCCACGCAAGCGCGCACCGTGCCGGGGGTTCGTCTCGTCGAAGGACCGCTCGAAACCGGGGCGGCGGCGCATGCTCCCTATGACGCCATTGTCATCGACGGGGCCGTCGAATTCGTGCCTGAAGCGCTGATCGTCCAGCTCGCACCCGAAGGCCGGCTGACGACTGCGATGAGCGACGACGGTGTCGCCAGACTGGCCGTGGGGCGTCGCGGCGGCGCCGGATTTGCCCTTGTGCCTTTCGTGGATGCGGAGGCGGTGCCGCTTCCGGGGTTCGTCCGCCCCCGTGAGTTTGCATTTTGACCGCGTCGCTGCGCCGCGAGCCCCTGCAAGAGACAAGAACAGCATGATTCAGCGTTGCCGCCTCTTCGTTGCCCTGTCGATTTCGACCGCAGTCACACCGGCGGGCGCGGAGACGCTGCGCGGGGCGCTGGTCAAGGCTTATCATACCAATCCGACGATCACCGGCGCACGTGCCGGCCAGCGCGCGACAGACGAAAACGTACCCATTGCCCGCGCCCGCGGGTTACCCGGCGCCAGCGCATCGACCTCGTACAACGAGTTTCTCGAAACCGCTTCGAACAGCTTCACGTCGCCGGCACGTCAGTTCTCGGCGGGGCTGACGCTGTCGGTACCGATCTACCAGGGCGGTGCGGTTCAAAACTCGACCCGTGCAGCGGAGACGCGAGTCGTGGCGGGGCAGTTCGGGCTCCGGGACACGGAACAAAGCGTCTTTTCGCAGACGGTCGCTGCTTACATGAACGTCATTCGCGATTCTGCGATCGTTGCGCTCAACCAGAAACAAGTTGGGGTTTTGCGGACCAACCTGGAAGCGACGCGTGACCGGTTCCAGATCGGCGATCTCACCCGCACCGATGTCGCCCAGTCCGAATCGCGGCTAGCGCTTGCACAGGGCCAGCTTGAACAGGCCGAATCCAATTTGATTGCGAGCAAGGAAAATTACATCCAGCTCGTGGGCACCGAACCCACGGCACTGGAAGCTCCGCCACCGCTGCCGAACCTGCCCGGTTCTGCCGACATGGCCGTGACGGTCGCGCTCGACGGGAACCCGGCACTCGCCGCTGCGCGGCAGCGGCGTGAAGCCAGCCAATTTGACACCCGCGTCGCGCGGGCAGGGCGTCTGCCGAAGCTGTCCGCCGTCGGCTCGGAAAATTACGCCGATTACCTTGGCTCTTTGGGTACCCTCGGCACGGGCGCCACCGGCATCAGCCAGACCTCGCGTAGTACGACGGTCGGGATCCAGGCGACCTTGCCCCTGTTTCAGGGCGGTTTGCCCGGCGCCCAGGTCCGACAGGCGCAGGCGCTCGAATCGCAGCAGATCGAGACCGTGACGGCAACCGAACGCAGCGTCATCGCGCAGACGCGCTCGGCTTATGCGGCATGGCAGGCGTCGAACCTGCAGATTGCCTCTTTCGAATCGGCCGTTGCTGCAAACGCCCTCTCGCTTGAAGGCGTGCGCGCCGAGAATAGCGTCGGCACGCGGTCGATCCTCGACATCTTGAATGCCGAGCAAGAATTGCTGAATGCGCAGACGAACCTCGTGGCCGCGCGGCGCAACGCCTATGTGGCCGGCTTCAGCTTGTTGGCGGCCATGGGCCGGGCAGGCATTCAGGATCTGGGTCTCGACGGAGGGCCGCTATACGATCCTCAGGTTAACTATCGCCGCGTTCGCCGAAGCATCAATGATTGGGCCAGCGATCCGAAGCCCGTCCCGGTTGCAACACGCACCGTTGACAGTCCTACGCAAACACCGGCATTAATCGGTCCGGTGGCCAACTGAGGCCGGGGGAAACAGGATCTTGCGCGTGGCTGACAGCGACTCAAGAACTTCGGCGGAGCCGTCGATGGAAGACATTCTCTCTTCGATAAAGCGCATCATTGCCGAGGACAGCGAAGCCACGCTGTCCGGCCCGCGCGTAAAACGTTCGGTCGGCTTGACCCCCCTGACCCTAAGCGAGCCCGTAGATGATGCTCGTGAAGAGGAGGAGGTCCTTGAGTTGACCGATCCTGTCGCTGTCGAACCCATGCCGCAGCCGATTGCCGCGGCCGCTCTCCCAGCAACGCAAGTCGAGCCGGTGGCGCCTGCGCCGGCCGCCCAGGCAAAGGTCGATCCCATGCCCGCCGAAGCCAAGCCCGCACTCGTGTCGTCAACGACCGCCGAAGTGAGCCGCAGCTCGCTCGCCGCTCTCTCGGCCCTGATCGTGAAACCAGAGACCCCTGGCAGCGATACGCTCGAGGGGCTGGTGCGAGAATTGCTCAAGCCGAAGCTCGCCGAATGGCTCGACGCAAATCTGCCCGAAATCGTCGAACGTCAAGTCGCGCAGGAAATCGCGCGAATCAGCGCGCGCGGCTAGCCGTTTCGACCGCGGGCCGTTAAGCGCGGCCCCGATATGAGCGAACTTTCCAAAACTTTCGATCCCGCCGCTATCGAGGCAAAATGGTACGCGCATTGGGAAAGCACCAACGCGTTTCGGCCCGACCGTCCCGATGCCGCACCGTTTACCATCGTCATGCCGCCCCCCAATGTCACGGGGAGTCTGCACATCGGCCATGCGCTCGACGTCACGCTGCAGGACATATTGACTCGTCATGCGCGTCTGAAGGGCAAGGATGCCTTGTGGGTCGCCGGCACCGACCACGCCGGCATCGCAACGCAGATGGTCGTCGAGCGCCAGATGATGGAACGGCAGGACAAGCGGACCAACTACACGCGCGACGACTTTGTCAGTAAAGTTTGGGAATGGAAGGCTGAAAGCGGCGGCATGATTACCCGCCAGCTGCGCCGTCTAGGCGCCAGCTGCGACTGGCAGAACGAACGGTTCACGATGGACCCCGGCTTCTCGAAGGCTGTGCTGAAGGTGTTCGTCGATCTTTATAACGAGGGCCTGCTTTATCGCGACAAGCGCCTCGTCAATTGGGATCCTGCGCTCAAGACCGCGATAAGCGATCTTGAAGTGGAATCGCGCGAAGTCGACGGCCAGATGTGGCACTTCAAATACCCGCTCGCGGGTGGCGAAACCTATCGTTTCGTCGAGCGCGACGTCGACGGTAACGTAACGCTCGACGAAGAGCGCGACTATATCGCGATTGCGACGACGCGGCCCGAAACGATGTTGGGCGATGGCGCAGTTGCGGTGCACCCCGACGATGCGCGCTATGCCCCGATCATCGGCAAATTCTGCGAGATTCCGGTGGGCCCAAAGGCGCACAGGCGCCTGATCCCGATCATTACCGACGACTATCCGGACCCCGATTTCGGTTCCGGCGCAGTCAAGATCACTGGCGCGCACGACCTCAACGATTATGGCGTGGCACAACGCAATGGCATTCCGCTCTACCGGCTGATGGACGAGGTCGCAGCGATGCGGACCGATGGACTAGCCTACGCCGAAGCGGTGGAGCGCGCCAAGGCCATCGCTGCGGGCGAGCCGGCCTCAACCGCCGATATCGATGCGCTTAACCTGGTGCCCGAGTCCTATCGCGGTCTCGATCGTTACGCGGCCCGTCAAAAGGTTATCTCGGACATCGATGCCGAAGGGTTGATGCTTCGGGTCGAGAGCAAGAAGATCATGCAGCCGTTCGGAGATCGATCGGGCGTCGTCATTGAGCCGATGCTGACCGATCAATGGTATGTCGATGCAAAGACACTCGCCGCACCTGCAATCGAAGCGGTGAAATCGGGCGCGATCAAGGTCGTGCCACAAAGCTGGGAAAAGACATGGTTCCAGTGGCTGGAGAATATCCAGCCATGGTGCGTGTCGCGACAATTGTGGTGGGGACACCGGATCCCGGCGTGGTTCGACGCTGACGGCAACCACTATGTGGCGATGGATGAGGCAGGCGCGCAGGCGCTGGCCGGGCAGGGCGTTGGCCTGACGCAGGACGATGACGTGCTCGACACGTGGTTTTCGTCCGCACTATGGCCTTTCGGCACGCTTGGCTGGCCCGATGCCGATCCCAAGCTCGCCAAGCATTACCCCAACGATGTCCTGATTTCAGGTTTCGACATCCTGTTCTTCTGGGACGCGCGCATGGCGATGCAGGGTTTGCACTTCATGGAAGAAGTGCCGTGGAGGACCCTGTATCTTCACGGGCTTGTTCGCGCTCCCGACGGATCGAAGATGTCCAAGTCCAAGGGCAACACCGTCGACCCGCTCGGCCTGATCGACCAGTACGGGGCAGACGCGCTGCGCTTCACGCTCGCGGCGATGGAAAGCCAGGGGCGCGATATCAAGCTGGATGAGCAGCGTGTTGTCGGGTACCGCAACTTCGCGACCAAGCTGTGGAACGCGGCCCGTTTCCTGCAAGGAAACGGTGTGGGTGCGAGCGTGTCCCTTGTTGCACCCACGGCGACCCATGCCGTTAACAAATGGATTATCGGCGAAGTTGGCGAGACACTGGCAAAGCTGGACGCGGCGTTTGCAGACTTGCGCTTCGATGCGATGGCCGATGCGATCTACCACTTCGCCTGGGGGACGTTCTGCGACTGGTATATCGAGCTGGTCAAAGGCACGTTCGACGAGGAAACCCGAGCTGTGGCGGGCTGGGCCTTCGACCAGATCCTGGTGATGCTGCATCCTTTCATGCCGTTCATTACGGAAGAACTGTGGCACGCAATGGGCGAGCGGGCCTATGGCTTGATCCATGCCCAATGGCCCGTGGCTGATGCTGTGCCGGATGCCGAGGCAAAGGCGCTCACCGACTGGCAGATTGAAATCATCACAGATATCAGAGCCTTACGTTCAGAGATGGGCATTCCGTGGACGGCGGAACTGAAACCGCTGATCTTCGGTGGTAAGCCGACGCTCTTCGAGCTTTTTGCAAGTGGCGCCGTGCCACGGCTAGCCAAAACCGGCCCCGCCGAGAGGATCGACCTCGTCCCCGCCGCCTCGGCCCAGATCGATAGCCGTGGTGCCACGGTCGCCTTTTCGCTCGAAGGCGCGATCGACCTAGATGCTGAACGGGCGCGCCTTATCAAATCGGCCGAGGCAGCAGAGAAAGAAGCCGAGTCGCTTGCAGCGCGGCTCGCCAATCCGTCGTTTGTAGAGCGTGCGAAGCCTGAGGCCGTCGAAAAGGCGCGTAGTGATCATGCCGAGAAGTCGGCCGACGCCGCGCGGCTCCGTGCGGCGCTGGCGCGGCTGGGGTGACGTAAGGGCGCTGGCGGTTTAGGGGGGCAGGATGGCCGAGTCCGACGCTCCTGCTTTACCCCCGCCACCCAAGCGCCGCGACCTGACTGTCGGTCCGGTTTTTTCTACGCTCTTCGCCTTTGCGCTGCCATCGCTCGGCGTGAACATCCTCCAGTCGATCAACGGGTCGATCAATTCGATCTGGATCGGCCATTCGCTGGGGGAGGCGGCTCTCGCCGCCTCATCAAACGCCGGTCAGATCATGTTCCTGATGTTCGGCACGCTGTTCGGCTTTGCGATGGCAACGACCGTGCTGATCGGCCAGCAGATGGGTCGCCGCGACGTCGAGGCTGTGCGCCGTACCTTGGGGAGCGCTTTGGCTCTGTTCGTGATCGCCGGGACCGTGACGGCCACACTCGGCTGGATCTTTGCGCCCGACCTGCTCCACGCATTGGCGACGCCAAGAGACGCATATCCGCTGGCGCTGGCCTATTTGCGTGTCATCTTCCTGGGAATGCCGTTCACCTTCGTGATGATCCTGCTGACGTCGTCGCTGCGTGGCGTCGGTGACTCGATTACCCCTTTGTGGAACGCAATCCTGAACGTCTCGCTCGACATAGTTCTCAACCCCCTCTTTATCCTGGGGTTCGGGCCAATCCCGGCAATGGGCATTGCGGGCTCTGCGCTGGCGACCCTCATCGCGGGCGTGTTCAGCGTTTCGGTGCTCATTTATCGCATTTACGCCAAGGATCTCCCCATCCGTCTGCGCGGCGCGGAGCTGGCGTGGCTGCGCCCCCGACCTGACGTCGTGAAAACCATCGTCGCCATCGGCTTTCCAATGGGCGCGTCCATGATCGTCATGGCCGGCTCGATGCTGGTGCTGATCGGGCTGGTCAATCGCGAGGGTGTGGATACCACTGCTGCATTCGGGGTGATGAACCAGCTCTGGAGCTATGTCCAAATGCCTGCCGTCGCCGTGGGTAGCGCCGTCAGCGCAATGGCGGCGCAGAATATCGGCGCCCAGAAATGGGACCGTCTTTCGCGGATCACCTGGGCCGGAATCGGTATAAATGCGCTGATGAGCTTTGTGCTCATCGTCGGCATCACGATTTTTGCACGGCAGTTGATGGGCCTTTTTCTGCCTGCAGACAGCCCGGCCATTCCCATCGGTATTCACATGAACAGCATCGTCGCCTGGATTTACCTGATGATGGGCGTGTCGATGGTCGTTACTTCGGTCGTCCGTGCCAATGGCGCTGTGCTGGTGCCGTTTGCGCTTTTGGTTTTCTCGGCGGTTTTCGTCCGCTTCAGCTTTGCCTTCGGCATGTACCCAGCGTGGCGGGCCGAGGCAATTTGGTGGTCGTCGGTCGCGAGTGGATCGGTGTCCATGGTGCTGAGCCTCGCCTATTATTTCCATGGCGGATGGCGCAAGAAGCGGCTCGAGGCCGGCCTTTCCCCTGCCGTCCTTCCTACGCCGGAGCCCGCATGAGCATGTATCCCGCCCTTCGTTTGCGCCGCACCCGCTCGACGGCCTGGAGCCGTGCGCTGGTCAGCGAGACCTACCTCGCGCCGGCACATCTGATCTGGCCGCTGTTCGTGACAAGCGGGCACGGTGTCGAGGAGCCTGTGGCGAGCTTGCCCGGCGTGTCGCGCTGGTCGGTCGACGGGATCGTGGCACGATCAAGAGAGGCAAGGGCGCTCGGCATCGGGGTCGTGGCCCTGTTCCCCAACACGCCACGCGAGTTGCGTACCGAAGGCGGCGAGGAAGCGCTCAATCCGGACAACCTGATGTGCCGGGCCATCCGCGCGATCAAGGAGGCCGTGCCCGATATCGGCGTGCTGACCGATGTGGCGCTCGATCCCTATACTGCGCACGGCCATGACGGGCTCGTCGACGATCACGGTTATGTCCTCAACGACGAAACGTCGGAAGTGCTGGTGGCCCAGGCACTCAATCAGGCCGATGCTGGTGCCGACATTATTGCGCCGAGCGACATGATGGACGGCCGGGTGGGCGCGATCCGGGACGCGCTGGAAGGAGGCGGCCACGTCAATGTCCAGATCATGGCCTATGCCGCCAAATATGCGTCGGCATTCTACGGCCCGTTTCGCGATGCCGTGGGCTCAGGCGGCCTGCTGAAGGGCGACAAGAAAACCTACCAGATGGATCCGGCCAATGCCGAGGAGGCACTGCGCGAAGTCGAACTCGACATCGCCGAGGGGGCCGACAGTGTCATGGTCAAGCCGGGGCTGCCCTATCTCGATATCGTGCGCCGCGTGAAAGAAAGGTTCGAGGTGCCTGTCTTCGCTTACCAAGTGTCTGGCGAATATGCGATGATCGAGGCTGCCGCCGCCGCTGGCGTTGGTGACCGAGATGCGCTGGTGCTCGAAACATTGCTCGCGTTTCGGCGGGCTGGCTGTTCGGGCGTGCTGACCTACCACGCGGCGCACGCCGCGCGGCTGCTGGGCAATTAGCATTCGTTAACCATCTTAACACCATTGGGCAGCTAGGCCATGTCCCGGGAGATCGGCGATGGCGAGTGCAGCGATGATGACAATGGCGGCTGCTTCGGCCAGGCGGCGCTTCACCCTCGCCATCTTCGCGGGCTCGTTCCTGCTGTTCCTCGTCCAGCCGATGATTGCGCGCATGGCATTGCCTCGCCTTGGCGGAGCGCCAGCGGTGTGGAATTCGGCAATGCTCGTCTATCAGGCGCTGCTGCTTGGCGGCTATGCCTATGCCCACGTTATCGGGCGCTTCACGCCGCGCGTGCAGGCGAGCGTACATCTTTTGCTCCTTGCCACAGCCGCGCTGATGCTTCCCATCGGGCTGATCGGTGCGGAGCCATCGGCGACCGCCAACCCTGCGCTCTGGACGCCGTGGTTCCTCGCCGCCTCGATCGGCCCGCTTTTCTTCGTCATCGCGGCGCAGGCGCCGTTGCTGCAGCGCTGGTACGCGATATCGGGCGACGGCGATCCTTATCCGCTTTATGCCGCGTCCAACCTTGGCAGCTTTGGCGGATTGATCGCCTATCCGTTGCTGGTCGAGCCGTTCCTGCCGATTGCAGGGCAGAGCCTGTTGTGGAGCACGGGTTATGTCGCCGTGGGCGTGCTCGTTGCCGCCTGCGCCTTGCTGCTGCCAAGGGGTCCGGTGGCCCCCACCACGGCGCTCGTTGCTGCAACGCCGATCCCGCCGCTGCGCGTGCTCCATTGGGTTGCGCTGGCCGCGGTGCCCTCGGGCATGATGCTGTCGACCACGACTTATCTCACGACCGATATCGTGGCGATGCCGTTGCTGTGGGTCGTACCCCTGGGCCTCTATCTCCTGAGCTTCACGCTAGCGTTCGCCGACAATCGGCGGCTGGCCGACGGAATCGTCAAGGTGGCTCCGCTGGTGGTGCTGCTGGGCGGCGGCATGGCATTTGCCCAGAATCCGCAATACCCTTGGCTATTCGCGCCGCTGGGCCTGATCCTTCTCTTTTGCTTCGCGGTCGCGCTGCACAGCGAGCTGTTTCGGACCCGACCGGAGCCAGCGCAACTGACCAAATTCTATCTGATCATGTCATTCGGCGGTGTGCTGGGCGGTGCGTTTTGCGGGCTCGTGGCGCCCCTCGCCTTCGACTGGGCCTATGAACATCCGATCCTTATCCTCATCGGCGGTACCTTGCTGACGGCCGCTCCGGTTTTCGCACTCGGTGAAAAATTGTGGGGTGGCTCGTGGCGTCGTGCTTTCATCTACGGCGCCGTGGCTATCCTTGTGTCGGCGGTTCCGTTCGGTTTGCTCCCCGGCATACCCGTACCCGTGCCGGTTTGGCTCAAGCTGGCCGGCATCATTGTGATCATCAATCTTGCCGTGCTCGCGATCGGCAGCCGGCTCGCCTTCACGATGTGCCTGGCTGCCATGATGCTGGCGCTCGGTGGGTGGGGCGTTCTGGCCCTGTCGATCGATGGCGGCAAGCGCGTGCGCAGCTACTTCGGGATCTATTCCTTCAGCGAAAACGCCGACACCCGTACGCTCGTGCACGGCACGACCGTCCATGGCATCCAATCGAAAGTGCCGGGCCGGGAAATCGAGCCTTTGAGCTATTATGCGCCTGAGTCGGGCGTGGGACTTGCCCTTCGTGATCTTGCCGCCAGAAAAAGTGATGGCCGCGTCGGCGTGGTTGGTCTCGGCGCCGGAACTTTGGCTTGTTATCGACGTCCGGGGCAGGACTGGCGCTTCTATGAAATCGACCCAGCTATTGAGCGCATCGCCCGGGATCCGAAGCGGTTCACGTTCCTATCACGGTGCGCACCGGGTGTCCCTGTCGAGATCGGCGATGCCCGACTGGTGCTCGGCCGCGAAGTGCGCGCCAAAGCTGCGCCGCTCGACGTCCTCATCGTCGATGCTTTTTCCTCGGACGCCGTGCCGATGCACCTGCTGACTCGGGAGGCTCTCGACACTTATGCGCGCCGCCTTAACCCCGACGGCATTCTCATGATGCACGTCTCGAACCGGTTCCTCGAACTGGAGCCCGTACTTGCGGCGGCGGACAGTTGGGGTTGGCTCCTGGCCGAGCGCGATTATTCGCCCGATGCAGAGGGACGCAAGCGCGCTTATTCGGACTCACACTGGATTTTGCTGGCGCGCGACCCACGCGCATTTTCGGCCTTCCTCCAGCGCTCGGGATCCGCAAAATGGGCACGGACCCAGCGCCGCGCCGGCTTCAAGGGGTGGACAGATGACTTCGCGAGTATTCTACCGGTCATCAAATGGACACGCCACTAAGCCCATGAGCTCGATCATTACCTTTGGTGGCAAAAGCCCACGAATCCACGCCACGGCGTTCATCGCGCCCGGCGCGCGCATTATCGGCGATGTCGAGATCGGTGCGGGGTCGAGCATCTGGTACAATTGCGTCCTGCGCGGCGATGTGAATGCCATCCGGATCGGCGAACGGACGAATATCCAGGACGGTTCAGTGATCCACTGCGATTCGCCTCGGCCCGACAATCCGGCTGGCCTGCCGACGATTATCGGCGACGACGTGCTCATCGGCCATATGGTGATGCTGCACGGTTCGGTCCTCCACGACCGGGCCTTTGTCGGGCTTGGCAGCACAGTGATGGATGGCTGTACGATCCAATCGGATGGTATGCTCGCGGCGGGCGCCCTGCTCAGTCCGGGCAAGGCGATCGGCGCGGGCGAGCTCTGGATCGGGCGTCCGGCCAAGCTGTTACGCCTGTTGTCGATCGAGGAAATAGCGGCGAACCAGCTGGGCGCGGCGCATTATGCCGAACTTGCCCGCCTGCACGCGGCAGCGGTCAGCGCGTAAGTTCGGCAACCCGGGCGGTCTGCCGGTCATAGATCGCTTGAACCTGCGCGCGCGCGGCGACAAGCGCCGCCGTGTCCTGCCCCTTCTCGATGGCATCGCCGATCGCCGCGTCGAGCGCAGACAGAGCATCCAGAGTTGGACCGCGTGCAACGTCCACAGCCGAGCGCGCATTCTGTGCAGCGATCCATGCCTCGCTTTGGGGCGCGGCATTCGGCGTCGCGGCAGGGAGTGCCCGCTGGAAGGCAGCATCACCGGCGTCTGCCTGCTTTCGCAGCTTGGCGATCAGCATTGCCTGGGCCGCATCGGCGGGCGCAGGCGGGGCCGGGGCAGGAGACGGCTTATCCACCTCGTCCTTCTCGGCCGCGCGGGGCAGGAGCGATGGGGCGTCGATCGTCTTTACGCAGGCCGACAGAAGCAGCGAGGCGAGGAGCAGCAGGAATTTCATATGATTGCCCTAAGCCGCACACTCCCGTGTCGCAACGGGCTTGCGCCCCGCTGAACAATCGCTATGTGCAGCGCCTCTGCGCGCCCGTAGCTCAGCTGGATAGAGCATCAGACTACGAATCTGAGGGTCGGACGTTCGAATCGTTCCGGGCGCGCCAATTTTTCGATAGCGTTGCAGCAAAAGCTGCGCCCGCCTCCCGGGGTGTCTCTGACCGGGCCTGCGGGCGCGATATGTCTATTCCTCTTCGGAATCCTTGCTGTCATCTGCGTCGCTGTCGTCGGAAAGCGCCAGTTCCTCGTCCTCATCGAGCGCCCGGTCGAGCTCTTCGGTGATGAGATCGAGCTGGTCGTAGGATGCTGTCAGCTCGACAACATCACCGTTTTCATCTTCGATCGTCAGGATATATTCGTCGGTCGCGCGGGCGATGGTAAATCGTTCAAGTGCTTTGGCCATGTCGTCGCTCCTAGGTTGGGCTGCTGCCAAGCGCGCGGTTGGGCGCTTGGTTCCCGGTCCGCGGGTTTTTACGAATCGTGCCGCGCGGCGCTTTCGTAGCTCAAGGCGTCGAGGATCTTGGCACCGGCCAGCACGACCGACCCACTGCACGCCCAGAACAACAGCCAGCCCGCGGTACCAGGATATTCAATCAGATAGGCCTTGCCTCGCTCCATCGCGCCGACAGCCAGCGCGAAGATGATCAGATACGCTTCGAACCGCGTCTTGATCACGAACAGCCGGGTGAGTTTGCGCCACATGGATTTCATGGAGCAAGGTTTAGGCCAACCGCTGTTTTGCGTAAACAGCCGGTTAGCGCAAAAGGTAAACTGTCAGTTAATCCGACAGTCCTAAATCGGGATATCGAGCGCGTTCACTAGCGATTGCCGGGCGCGCTCGATGTCGGCGAGGAGCGTGCGGCTGGCGAGCTCGCCCGGCGCGATGCTCTCGGGCCAGTGCGCGCCGATAATGTTCGCAACAATGTCGAGCCTGGCATTGTCGGCCAGGAATCGCGGATTGACTGTCGCGGGGTCCGCTACAACGCGAAGGCGAAGGCATGCGGGGCCGCCGCCATTTGCCATGGACTCGCGGACATCCACGGGCACCAGGCGGCGGATGGGTCCGTTCCCGTCGACCAGGTGTTGGAGCCAGCCCCAGACGCGTGCATTGGCTTGAGCCTCCGTGGGCAGGATCAGCGCCATGCCTGCGTTCCGGGGCAGGGAGACGAGCTGCGCGTTGAAAAGATAGCTGGTGATCGCGTCCGCAAGCGACACAACCGCAGCGGGCACCTCGATAATCTCGATTTCGGGCAACAGCTGCTCGAGCTCGGCGTAAAATCCGGCCTTGTTCGCAAAAGCCTGTTCATGTGCGAACAACACGTGCTCGTTGGCAACCGCCACAACGTCATTGTGAAACGCCCCGGCGGCAATCGCTGCTTCGGATTGCGCCACGAACAAAGGTGTTGCGACCTCGTTCAGCCGGGCGACCGCTTTCGAGGCCTCGACATGCTGCCGGGCCGGAAAGGCGCCGCCGCTGACGCCATAGACAAACACCTCTACCCCCGGTGCGCCATGATGGCGGCACAGTCGCATATGGTTGGCGGCGCCCTCGTCTCCGAAAGGGGCCGGGACGGGATCATGCAAGGTGAAGGTGCTGGCAGGAAAGGCTATCCGCAATTGAGCCAGCGTCTCCTGCCACTCGTGCGCGCGGTGCGGCATCGTCATCAGATTGGCGGCGGTCAGGTGACAACGCCCGTCTTGCGTGTCGGGTGCAGGGGACACAGTTGCTGCATTGGCTGCCCACATCGAAGAGGCCGATATCGCCGCGGCCATGATATGGGGCTCAACATCACGCTCCTCGCGGTGACCGAGACTGGCAAGCCAGCGCTTGTCCGGGCGACGCTGCGGCATGAAAAAGCCTTGAGTAAGACCAAGGCCGAGGTTCGCGCGCATTTTCTCCACACCCTGTAGTGCGGCGGCACGGGGATGCGACACGGTTCCTGCGTTCTTCGACGAGGCTAGATTGCCGGCGCTCAGCCCTGCATAATTATGGCTAGGTCCGACGATCCCATCGAAATTGATCTCTACGAGGTTCATTGCGGAGCCAACAGGACGGTCTCGCCAGGGCCCACTTCGAGAGCAGCTGCCGCGACGGGATCGATAACATCGCCGTCGACCTGCCCCCAGGTGGCCCTGAATTGGGTGAGGGCGCCCGTCGCCACGATCGCCCGCGGCGCCGGATTAGGTGCAACACGGCCGATCTTCACCTCGCGCGCTTCCGCGACGGAACGTATCCGGCTCGTTGCGGCGCACATCGTCGGGCCACCGTCGAAGATGTCGATGTAGCCGTCGTGCGTAAATCCCTCGCCTTCGAGCATCCGCATCGCCGCGCGCCCGGACGGGTGGGGCAGACCAATGGCAGCGCGCGCCTGATCGGTCAGCATGGCAATGTAGATGGGGGTTTTCGGCATGAGGTCGGCGATGAACTGGTGCCCGTTGATTGCGTTGAATTCGTCCGCGTCCTGGAAATTCATACCGAAGAAGCGACCGGCAAGGCCGTCCCAGAACGGCGAGCCACCACCCTCGTCAATCAATCCGCGAAGCTCCGCGATCATGCGGTCGGCAAAGCGCGCGCGATGCTGCCGTACGAACAAATACCGGCTGCGGGCAATCAGCATGCCGAGTCCGCCTGCGCGCTCGCGGGGATGGAGGAACAGGCCGCCAACTTCGCTCGATCCCTCAAGGTCGGTCGATAAGGTCAGCATATCGGCGCGAAATGTTCGGCCCAATTCCTTGGAATGCTGGGTCAGTGTTCCAAGCCTGTAGCTGTAGAAGGGGACGCGCATGCCGATCTGGCTGAAAATCTGGCACGTGCCGCGAACCTGGCGGGTATCGGTGTTTTCGAGCACGAGTACGAACAAGTCGTCGCCGACTGCTTGTTCAGTGCGCGCGAACGCTGCAGCCGACCGATCTAGCTTCGCCGCGAGCGAAGGCCTGTCCGGCGGCAGGTTCGTAAACCCCCCTCCCGTCAGCTTCGCCATCTCATAGAGCGCGGCAAGGTCGTCCGCCCGGGCCGCGCGAATCCTGAAGGTCATCAAATTGCCCCGTTCGCCAGCCGGTAGATGGTGAGCGCACTGAGAGCCGCGCGTTCCGCCAGCGATTCGACGATGAGATACTCTTGATCCGAATGAATGGCACCCCCGCGCACCCCCATGGTGTCGACAACGGGTACGCCACATGCGGCGATGTTGTTGCCATCGCAGACGCCACCCGTCGCCTTCCAGTTGATCGTCTGGCCCAAATCTGTGCCGCAGTCGCGGACGAGACAGAACAGGCGCTCGGACGCAGGATCAAGGGGTTTGGGTGGACGGCCAAAGCTGCCGTGTGAACGGATGGTGACGTCATGGTGGCGGGACACCCGCGCGACGATCTCGGCGATCGCGGCCTTGGCCCATGCCTCGAGGGCAGGGGTTGCCGGCCGGACGTTGATCCGCAGCACAGCGTGGTCGGGCACGACATTGTTCGGGCCGCCGCCGTCGATCCGAGCCGGGTTGACGCTCAGCCCGTCACGACGGAGCGCGCCGACCTGTAGCGTGAGGTCGGCTGCAGCGACCACGGCATTGCGACCCTCGGCGGGATTGCGGCCCGCATGCGCCGCCTTGCCGGTCACAACAAAGCTGAAATTGCCACTGCCCGGCCGCGCCCCCGCCAATGTTCCATCGGGGAGCGCCGCGGGTTCGTAAGTCAAAGCGGCGATCTTGCCCTGTGCCAGTCGGGCGATCACCGGCGCCGAGGTCGCCGAGCCTGTTTCCTCGTCGCTATTGAGCAGAACGTCATAGCCGAGCGAGGACGCGCCATCGCTCTTCTCGAAAGCCAACAGCGCAGCAAGCATGACGGCGATGCCCCCCTTCATGTCGGCGACGCCGGGGCCGTTTATGACGCCGGGTTCGATTTCGCGCAGTGATTGAAAGGCGTGATCGGCAGGAAAGACCGTATCCATGTGCCCGGTCAGCAGGATGCGACGGTTTGCGTGGGGGCGGACGCAGAGGTGGAGGTGCTGCCCGCGCTGGATGGGGCAGGTGCTGCCATCGGGCGCGATCGTCTCTTCGGGAAGGGCGTTCGCGAGACAAAGGTCGCCGGGCAATTGGGCAAAGGCGTCGCCAAGCTCGCCGGCAAGGCGGGACAATCCGGCAAGATTGCCGGTGCCGGAGTTGATGGCAGCCCATTGTTCGACCTGGGTCCGCATGGGGGTGGCGGCAGCGCGGGCGACAAGGGCGCTTTCGTGCAAATTCAAACGCATTGGGCGAACGTAGCGATTTAATTGGGTGGGGTTAACCCCGGCATTGCCAGGCGGTGCTTGTGTCAGGCGCGCACGGGCGTCATACGCCCGCTAATCCTCCCCGGATCTGTTCAGCAAAGGAGTCCCCATGGGATATTTGGATCGTTCGGGGTTGCAGGTCGACGGCGTGCTGGTGCGGTTCGTCGAGGAAGAGGCTCTGCCGGGTACAGGCATTTCGCCCGAACATCTTTGGAGCGGCTTGTCAGATATGCTCGCGCGGTTCACGTCGGTGAACCAGGCGCTGCTTGCAAAGCGTGACGATCTCCAGGAGCAGATTGATCGCTGGCACATAGCGCGCGCCGGGCAAACCTGGGACGCCGGATCCTACCAGAATTTCCTTCACGAAATCGGCTATCTTGTAGCGGAACCTGCGCCGTTTTCGATTGGCACCGCCAATGTCGATCCCGAGGTCGCAATGATGGCGGGGCCCCAACTTGTGGTCCCCTCGCTCAACGATCGCTTTGTGCTGAACGCCGCCAATGCCCGATGGGGCAGCCTGTACGACGCGTTGTATGGCACCGACGCGCTCGACGCGCCGGCCGCACGGCCCGGTGGGTATGATCCGTCCCGTGGCGCGGCCGTCGTCGCCTATGTTCGGACCTTTCTCGACAAAACTGTCCCAGGGTGGGCCTTGGCCCTTACGGGCGGCGAATGTCCGCATGTCTTTTCGACTCGCGACGGCAGTTTTCTGTTCAACCACAATGGATTGCACATTGAAATTGTCGTCGATCCTGCCAGTCCTATCGGTGCGGCTGATCCGCTGGGCATTGCCGATGTCGTGTTGGAAGCCGCGTTGACGACCATCGTCGATCTTGAGGACTCGGTGGCAGCAGTTGATGCCGAGGACAAGGTCGCGGCGTACCGCAACTGGCTGGGCCTGATGCGTGGAGATCTGTCGGCACGTTTCTCGAAGGGTGGCAAAACTGTTACGCGCACGCTGGAGGGCGACCGTAGCTGGACCGCTGCCGACGGATCGAGCTTTACATTGCCCGGGCGCAGCCTGATGTTCGTACGCAATGTGGGTCATCTCATGACGAACCCGGCGGTGCGCCTCGCCGACGGGCCAGAGGCACCCGAAGGCATTCTGGATGCCGTGTTCACTTCGCTTTGCGCGCTCCACGACCTAAAGGGGCTCGGCCGGTTCCGCAATTCGCGCGCCGGCAGCATCTATATCGTCAAGCCCAAGATGCACGGGCCCGAGGAAGCCGCCTTCACCGACGACCTGTTCGACGCAACGGAGGACCTGCTGGGTCTCCCGCGCCACACTATCAAGGTGGGCGTGATGGACGAGGAGCGCCGCACTTCGGCCAACCTCGCCGCCACCATCCACGCTGTCCGCGACCGCATCGCGTTTATCAACACGGGGTTTCTCGACCGCACCGGGGACGAGATCCACACGTCGATGTGCGCCGGGCCGATGGTACCCAAGGGCGAAATGAAGACCAGCGGCTGGATCAAGGCCTATGAGGCGCGCAATGTTGCGATCGGTCTTGCCTGCGGGCTCAGCGGCAGGGCGCAGATCGGCAAGGGCATGTGGGCGGCACCGGACAAGATGGCCGACATGCTGGCGCAGAAGATCGGGCACCCGATGGCCGGTGCGAATACCGCATGGGTTCCCTCGCCTACGGCAGCAACGCTGCACGCGATGCACTACCACCAAGTCGACGTGTTCGCGCGGCAGAAGGAGCTGACTGCGATCCCGCCACTTGCCGAGCTGCTTAGCGTGCCATTGGCGACGGGGCGCAACTGGAGCGCAGCCGAGATCGAGCGCGAACTTGATAACAACGCGCAGGGTATCCTCGGCTATGTCGTCCGCTGGATCGATCAGGGTGTGGGCTGCTCGAAGGTGCCTGACATCGACGACGTCGGCCTGATGGAGGATCGCGCGACCCTGCGCATCGCATCGCAGGCGCTGGCCAATTGGCTGCTCCACGGCATTTGCACGACAGATCAGGTCGACGCCGCCTTCACGCGCATGGCCGCCAAGGTCGACGGCCAGAATTCGGGCGATTTGCTGTACCGAAAGCTCACGCCTGGCAGCATCGCGATGACGGCGGCGCGCGCGCTGGTGTTCGAAGGCGTGACGCAGCCCAATGGTTACACCGAGCCGTTGCTCCACAAGTTCAGGGCGCAGGCGAAAGCGCAGGCAGCGCCCTGACCCGGCTCAAGATCATCAGGCGCTGGGTGACGATCATGCCCAGCGCGAAGAGCATCGACGCGTCGATCGCAATGACGCCGAGACTACCCGACATCTGGCGAAGCGTCATGCGCAGCAGGACCAATCCTGCGAGCAGAGCTAAGGCAAAACTCGACGTTTCAGCCAGTACCCTGCCGGTGTCGGGGCAGCGGCGCAAGGTTAGGGTGCGAGCGCGGAGATTGCCCGTTGCAATGCCGAGCGCGAGCGCGACGCCGAAGGTCAGATAGGCACCGGCGTAGAAGGTCGGGTGGGGCTGGAAGTAAAGTCCTGAGCCGATAGCCAGTACGGCGATCAGAGGCACGATCCATAAGGCATTGACCTGCACCGGACGCGGACGGCCCGGCCGGTTGCGCAGGAACAGGAGGCCCACGACCATAATCGGGATGATATATGGCAGCAAACTGGCGGCAATCATCGCTCAAGCTCCCCTGGGCGGCAGATGTGCCGCGAACTCCGCCAGCACTTTTTCGTAAAGTTGCTTCTTGAACACGACAATGAGCTCGGGCAGCCTCCAGGGGTTGACCCATTGGTAGGCGCGGAACTCGGGATGTTCGGTGTCGAGGTCGATGTCGGCGTCGGTGCCGAGAAACCGCATCAGAAACCAGGTTTGACGCTGGCCGGCATAGCGTCCCTTCCATAGTTTTCCCTGAAGCTCGGGCGGTAGATCGTAAAGCAGTTCCTGCGAAGCTTGTGCAATTATTTCAACCAGATGTGGGCCAATTCCCGTTTCCTCTTCGAGCTCGCGCAGCGCGCCCGTTCGTGCATCCTCCCCAGGATCGAGCCCGCCTTGCGGCATCTGCCAGGCGTCGAGGCTTGAATCGAGGCGTTGAGCTACGAACGCCTGGTTATCGGCGTTCAACAGCATGACGGCCGCCGCGGGTCGATACTCCAGTGTCACGCTGCTTCAACCACGCGCGCGACATCGGCGACGGCCTCGGCAATCATTGGTTTGAGCGCCGCAAGGCTGCCCAGCACATCGGTCTGCGACGACGGAATGCCCTTTCGGATATTGATGAAACCATGGATATTTCCGACTGCCTCACGATACGTGACCGGTACGCCCGCCTTGATCAGCTCGCCCGCATAGGCGCGGCCCTGGTCACGCAGTGGGTCGAGCCCCGCGGTCATGATCAACGTCGGCGGCATGCCGCGATGGTCGTGGCGCAGCGGATAGGCGCGGACATGGTCGGCCTCGGCTTGGTAGGCGGCACTGAAGTACGCCATCGTTTCATGCGTCAATAGTTTTGCCTCGCCGTGCTCGGCGAACGAGTCCCATTCGGCGCTGCCATCGACTACCGGATAGATCGGAAACTGAACGATTACCGGCACGGCGGCGGGCTTGTCGCGCAATGCCATGGTAACGACGATGGCGAGGTTGCCACCCGCACTGTCCCCCGACGTGACCAGGCCTGTCACGCTGCGCCCGAGCGCCGCCGGACTGCCTGCGATCCAGCGCGTAGCCGCTTCGCAATCGTCGGGCGCGGCGGGGAAGGGGTGTTCGGGAGCCAGCCGATAGTCGATGGCAACGACCGGCATGTCGAGCGTGCGTGCAACTTCTGCACAATATGGTTCGTGGGTGTTGAGGTTGCCGATCACGAAGCCACCGCCGTGGTAGAAGACCATCACCGGTCCGGCCTCTCGCGTTTCACGCGCATCGTAGAGGCGCGCGGGGATCACGCCGGCTGGTCCGGGAATTTCAAGGTTTTCAATGACGGCCAACGGCCCGGTGTCGAGCTCCGCTACTGAACGCATTGCGACCATGGTCATCCGCGCGGCTTCCGGCGGAAGCTCGTGCATCTTGGGGCCGGGCACGCTGTTGAGGAAGGCAAGGAAGGCGTTGACGTCAGGGCGGTTCGACGGATTGGTCATGCATGCTCTCCGGTTTGCTGATTGACGCTAACGGAAACGGGGGCGTGGAGAAACACCGTTGTTCGGCAGGGATCGACGGGGACTTTCGCAGGCACCCTTTATCGGCGATCAACGGCGCGTGTTGCACGTCGTCCACCATCCTGACTATGTCGTGCCGGAGACGGGTTCCCTGGCGCAATTCAACAAATATGCGCTTGTCATGGACCTGCTGCGTGTCGCGGGGGACCTGACCGTACACGAACCGGGACCGATGCCGCTCCGCTGGCTCGAAGCCGCCCATGATCCGGATTATGTGCAGTCCGTCCTGAATGCTGCCGTTCCGCGAGCAATCGAGCGCCGCATCGGTTTTGCCGTGACGGCGCAGGTCGCCCGCCGCGCGCAGATCAGCCCGGGCGGTACATGGCTCGCTGCCAAGCTCGCGTTGCGACATGGCTATGCCGCCAATGCGGCGGGAGGCAGTCACCACGCGCTGCCCGATAGCGGCGCGGGCTATTGCGTGTTCAATGACCTTGCCATTGCGGCGCTGCGGCTATTGGGCGAGGGCGAGGCGACCCGCATCCTGATCGTGGACTGCGACGTTCACCAGGGTGACGGAACCGCCGTCATCCTTGCGGGACATCCTTCCATCGCCACGCTTTCGATCCATGCCGACAAGAACTTTCCGGCGCGCAAGACCCGTTCCACCTGCGATGTCGCCTTGCCAGATGGCACCGGGGACAAGGCCTATCTCGCCGCTCTGGCCTCGGCGCTGGCGACGCTGGTCGAGGATAGGCGGCCGGACCTGATCCTGTATCAGGCAGGTGTCGACGTGCATGAAGCGGACAAGCTGGGACGACTTGCACTGACCGACGCAGGAATTGCGGCGCGTGACGTCCATGTGGCTGAAACCGCGCACCGGCGCGGCATTCCCCTCGCCAGCGTCATGGGTGGCGGTTACGGAAACGACGTCATGGCGGTCGCAAAACGCCATGCAGCGGTGATGCGAACCTGCGCCTCGGTGATCACGTCTTGCTAGGCGAGGTTGCGCCGGGAAACACGAAGCCTGGCCACGGATTGGGCGCGCGCTCCATCGCACATATGCATTGCGATTTTCCCTCCCCCGACCCGTGCGGATGAGGCACAGAGGCTGGCATGACAACGATCATGTGGTTCCGGCAGGACTTGCGCCTTGCCGATAATGCCGCGCTGACGGCAGCGCTGGAGCAGGGGCCCGTTTTGCCCCTGTACATTCTTGACGATGGATCCCCCGGCGATAGCGCCATTGGCGGCGCCCAGCGGTGGTGGCTTCATCATAGCCTCAAGGCGCTGGACACCTCGCTTGGCGGCAAGCTGATCTTGCGACGGGGGGACTGTCTTGGCGAGCTCGAGCGGCTCATGACAGAGACGGGCGCGGATCGCATCCATGCAACACGGCTCTACGAACCCTGGTGGCAGCGTATCGATACCGAGCTTTCCGACCGGATCGTGCTCCATGACTGCAACTATCTGGCGCATCCCGATTCGATCCGTACCGGCAGTGGCGGCCGCTACAAGATCTTCACTCCCTATTGGCGCGCACTTCTCGACCGCATGCCGCCACCAAGGCCGTTGCCTGCGCCTGACGAGGTGACCAGTGTCGAGGCCGAGAGCGAGAAGCTCGAAGATTGGAAACTTTTGCCAACCCGTCCGGACTGGTCGGGCGGTTTCGACGTCTGGACACCGGGTGAGCAGGGGGCGAGGACGGCCTTGCGAAGTTTTCTCGACGTCGTCGATGACTATGACCATGCGCGGAACATGCCTTCGGAGGCGGGGACCTCGCGCTTATCACCGCACCTCCATTTCGGCGAGATTTCTCCCGCGACCGTGTGGCATCGCGTGTCGAAAAGGGTCGGTGCCAAGGGCGAACCCTATCTGCGTGAAATTGGCTGGCGCGATTATGCGGCGAACACGATTGACCAGTTTCCCGACTATGCGACGAAGAGCGCGCGTGACGAGTTCACCGGGCTCCATTGGCGGCAGTCGGAGGGCGACTTCCGGGCGTGGACCCGGGGCGAGACCGGCTATCCCATCGTCGATGCCGGAATGCGCGAGCTCTGGGCCACGGGATGGATGCACAATCGCGTCCGCATGATCGCCGCGTCGTTTCTCATCAAACACCTGCTGATCGACTGGCGGCGTGGCGAGCGCTGGTTCTGGGATACGCTCGTAGACGCCGACTACGGGTCGAATGCTGTCAACTGGCAGTGGACGGCGGGGTCGGGTGTCGATTCCAATATGTTCGTCCGCATCATGGCGCCGCTCAGCCAGTCCGAAAAATTCAATGCGGGTGACTATATCCGTAAATGGGTTCCCGAACTGGCCAAGCTTCCCGATGCCACCATTCATGATCCGCATGGCGCTGGCGTCGCGCCTCCTTCCTATGCCAAACCGCTGGTCGGACATCGCGAAGGACGTGAGCGCGCCCTTGCGGCGTATCGGGAGGGGAAAGCATGAAGCGACTGAGACTGGTGATTCTGGCGACGTGCGCGCTGCTCGGCGCGTGCGACACCATCAAGCTTTACGCCGACCTGCCAAAGGACAAGAATGTGCTCTTCTGGACGCAAGACCAGCGCGACAACGGGTTTCGTGCACTCGAGAAACTGGCCACGGTGCGCGATATCGCAGCAGGCGGCCCGGTCCATGCTTTTGGGCGGGGAACGCCGATCAGGCTAGATCTGGACATCGACGCGTATATGGCGCGGCAGCGCAACGCAGGGCTCCTGATCGTCCAGGACGGCAAGATCCGGTTCGAGAAGTACGCGCTGGGCTATGGCCCCGAAGGGCGCTGGACCAGCTTTTCGGTTGCGAAGTCCTTCACCTCGACGATGGTCGGTGCGGCAGTGAAGGACGGATTTATCAAGAGCCTCGATGACAAGGTGACGCAGTATATCCCGACTCTGCGGGGGTCGGTGTACGATGACGTCACAGTGAGGCAGCTGCTCACCATGACATCGGGCGTAAAGTGGAACGAGGATTACGCCGACCCGAAATCCGACGTGGCTCAATTTGCACTCCAGAAGCCGGTGCCGGGCGAGGATATCACGGTCAGCTACATGAAAAAGCTGACGCGTGAAGCGCCGGCGGGGACAAAATGGGTTTACAAGACCGGCGAAACCAATCTCATCGGCGTGCTGGTGTCGAGCGCCACAGGCAAGAAGCTCTCCGAATACCTGTCTGAAAAAGTCTGGAAACCCTATGGGATGGAGGCCGATGCTTTCTGGATCCTAGGGGATACGGGGCACGAGATCAGCGGCTGCTGCATCTCGGCGCGGCTGCGCGACTATGCGCGCTTCGGGCAGTTCGTCATGGACGGCGGCGTTGCGGGCGGGAAGCGGGTCGTACCTGAAAATTGGTTCGCTCAGGCGACGGTGAAGCAGGCGGACATTGCGCAGCCGGGGCGTGGCTATGGCTTTCAGTGGTGGACCAACGACGACGGCAGCTTTGCTGCCCAGGGGATCTTCGGTCAGGGTATCTTCATCGATCCCAGCCGCAAGCTGATCATCGCCTCAAACGGCAACTGGCCCAAGGCGACCGACCATGAGGGCGTTGGCGCCGAGCGCGAGCGGTTCTACAAAGCGGTCCAGGCGGCGGTCGACGCCGGGCGCTAGCGCGCGGCGACGATCGAATCGAAGACGGCGGGATTGAGCAAATTGGCGAAGCAACAGCCAACGACCTGACCGTCGTTCCAAACGACTTCGGCCTGCAGGCCTTTATAGGGGCCGACACTCAGCCAGCACAGGCTTCCTGCACGCATGCCCGTAACGGCCTGCGCCGCAAAGCCGCTGATCGACAGGTCGATAAGGTTGGTCGCAAAGGAGGTGGATCCCGACGGCCGCAGCATGGCAGGAATGTTGAGCACGATGCGTGGCGCGCAGCGATCTTCCTGGGCTGCTCTTGCGTAGGAACCTGAAACGAGGGTCAATGTCATCGCTATTCCCCTTACAGCTTGGAAGGGGCCGGTGATGCGACTCTAATACTTAGCCGCCCGCTAAGGGACAGGGTTAACGACGAACCGTTCACCGCTTTCGAAGTCTTTGGTAATCAACGACAATATGTGTTGCGCAACGACCTCGGGGCCCTTTAGGGACGCGGGGTCCTCACCGGGGTATGCCTTGGCGCGCATGGCAGTGCGCGTCGCGCCAGGATCGACAATCGCGACGCCGACCCGGCCCGACATCTCGTCGGCATAGGCGCCAAGCAAAGTGTCGAATGCGGCCTTGGACGCGCCATAGGCGCCCCAATAGGCGCGCGGCTTGGCGCCAACGCTGGATGTGATCCCGATCAGCTTTCCTGCGGTCGCCGCGCGGAGCATCGAATCGAAAGCGGCGATCATTGTCGCCTGCGCGGTGACGTTCAATGTCATTACACGCCCGAATTCCTTGGGATCGATATGCGGAACCGGCGTCAACGTGCCGAGCATCGCGGCATTCAAAACCATTACGTCGAGAGCATCCCATCGGCCCGAAATTGCCGCCGCAAGCCGTCCGATCGAATCGCCGTCGGTCAGGTCCATCGGCGCGATCGTGGCACTGCCGCCCGCGTCGTGAATGCGGTTCTCGACGTCCTCGAGTCCCGCCGCCGTCCGCGCCGTCAACACGACATGATAGCCGGCTGCTGCCAGTGCTTCGGCCGTCGCCGCCCCGATGCCGCGCGAGGCGCCCGTGACGAGCGCCAGTCTACACTCGCTCAAACGACGCGCTCCGCCAGCATTTCGAACTGATCCTCGACCGCAGTCTCGTCCTGATCAGTCAATTGTGTCGGATAATCACCGGTAAAGCAGGCGTCGCAATATTGCGGACGAATATCGGCGCGCTGCGTCTCGCCGAGCGCCCGATAAAGGCCGTCAATGCTGATGAAGCCCAGTGAGTCGGCATGGATGAAGTCCTGCATGCCGCCGACATCAAGCTTGTGGGCAAGCAGCTTCGTGCGCTCGGGCGTGTCGACGCCATAGTAGCAGCTGTGCCGCGTCGGCGGGCTAGCGATGCGCAAATGGACTTCGGCGGCGCCAGCATCGCGCATCATCTGAACGATCTTGAGGCTGGTCGTGCCACGCACGATGCTGTCGTCGACCAGCACGATCCGCTTGCCGGCAATCAGCGCACGGTTGGCATTGTGCTTCAGCTTGACACCTAAATGTCGAACCTGGTCGCCAGGCTGAATGAACGTCCGCCCTACATAGTGCGAGCGGATGATGCCCAGTTCGAACGGGATGCCCGACTGCTGCGCATAGCCGATGGCTGCCGGTGTTCCCGAATCAGGAACCGGTACGACCAGATCGGCTTCGACCGGATTCTCGATTGCGAGCTGCGCCCCGATCGCCTTGCGCACATCGTAGACGCTGAGGCCGGCCGAGGAATCCGCCACAATCGAATCGGGGCGGCTGAAATAGACATGTTCGAAGATGCAGGGCCGCGGGTGGCTTCTGGGGAAGGGCTTGACCGAACGCGTTCCGGCCGCGGTCACGATCACCAGTTCGCCGGGCTCCACGGTCCGGATGAAGGTGGCGCCAACGACATCCAGAGCCACGGTTTCGGAAGCAAAGATCGTGGCACCGTTCAATTCCCCCATGACGAGGGGACGGATGCCGAGCGGGTCGCGACAGGCGATCATGCCTTCCGTCGTCATGCAGATGAGCGAATAGGCGCCCTCCACCTGCTTCAGCGCGTCCACGAACTTGTCGAGAAGGGTGCGATAAGTGCTCGTCGCGACAAGATGGATGAAGACTTCGGTGTCGCTGGTAGACTGGAAAATCGAGCCGCGCCGGATCAACTGGCGCTTGATCGCCATTGCATTCGAAACATTGCCATTATGGGCGATCGCAAAACCGCCGGTGGCAAGGTCGGCATAGAGCGGCTGGACGTTGCGCAAGGCGGTTTCACCGGTGGTCGCATAACGCACATGGCCGCAGGCCATCGGTCCTGGCAGCGCGCGGATGATCTCGTCCCGGTCGAAATTGCCGGCGACATGGCCCATGGCGCGATGCGTGTGAAACTGATGGCCATCCCAGGAGCTGATCCCGGCAGCTTCCTGCCCGCGGTGCTGCAGCGCGTGAAGGCCCAAAGCGACCAGCGCCGCGGCCGAGTCGGACCCCCAGACGCCGAAAATACCGCACTCCTCGCGGAGCTTGTCGTCATCGAACGGGTTCGTCGTGATCAAGGGGCGGGTCCGTTGTCGGCGTCGAATGCCGCGCATATAGGGAGATGAGTCCGCGCTGTCTCGTTTTTGTAACAGGAAATTTTGCCTTGGCCGAAGACCGCGAGACGGGAAGCTGTCTAAACCCCAGATGGGACGCCAACGGGCTGATCACCGGTGTCGTTACGCATGCCGATACGGGCGCATTGCTGATGGTCGCACACCTCAATGCCGACGCGCTTGCGCTGACGCGCTCGACAGCGGAAGCGCATTTTTGGTCCCGCAGTCGCGCACGTTTATGGCGCAAGGGCGAAGAGTCGGGCAATATACTGCGCGTGGTCGAATTGCGGATCGACTGCGACCAGGACGCGGTGTGGATCAAAGCACTTCCTGCCGGTCCGGTCTGCCACACCGGGGCAGCGAGCTGCTTTTATCGAACTCTTACGGCCGACGGGCTCATCGCCGACTGAGCGACAGAATTGTGGGATTTGGCCGAGTCCGCGACCGACAGCGTATCGCAGTCAAGCGCATCATGTATCGCAAAATCAATCGGATAAAGACGTCGCAGACGCAAAAGCTGCGTTTCGGTCAGATCGACGTCGAGCGGCTTTGATTTGTTGAGCCACGCGATTTTTCCCAAGGGCGTCTTCGAATAATCCGCCAGCATTTTGTCGAGATCATCGATCATGGAGATCCGATCGACTGCGATTCGCCCAGCCATGTCAGCGACATACCAAAACTGTGGCCGGAAAATATGGTCGAGGTCATAAAGGCTGCGTGTCGCGGCAACATGGTCAATGGCATCGTCCAGCGTTTCAAAAGCCATGTATCGGTCGCGGAACGCACGTCCGACCGGTACATCGTGCGTGCCACCTGCCTGTGCATAGCGGAATGCGGAGACGAAGCGTTCGACGGGATGTCGCCAGATGGCGAAGCTGGGTAACCTCTGGACGAGGTCGGGTGCGACGCGCATGTAATATCGGATCGTGGGGTGGAAAAGCTGCGCATCGTACAGCGTGCTGCTGACCGACATCCCGGCGTTCTTTGGGATGTGAATGAAAAGCACACCCGCTTCCCTGATCCGGTCGAGGCGGGATCGCAGGAGCGGGTCGAGCGGGGGATAAATCCCGGGAAAAGTGGGCCGCTCGTGCAAGTCGCTCACAAGTTTAAGACCTGTCATTCGGCGCATGGCGCTGTGGATGAGGTTATAGAACTGTTCACCGGGCATGCCGAGGGAGCGCCTCTTGCTGGTTGCATAAAGGGGAATGCGACGGGCAAATGAACGAGGCTTGCACGGGTTCCTTGGGATGTTGCGAATCTGTTGCACCTTACGTTTACGTCAACTAGACTGCGCTCATGGCAAACATCGGTTCGCATGCGACGCTTGACACGCCGGATTTTCGCGACCGGCACATTTATTCGATCTCGGACCTGTCCGAAGAGTTCGGTGTTACCGCGCGTGCGCTGCGCTTCTACGAGGACGAGGGGCTTATCGCACCGATCCGGCGTGGCACGACGCGCATCTACACCAAGCGTGACCGGGCGCGGCTGGCGTGGATCCTGCGCGCGAAGCGCGTTGGATTCAGTCTGTCGGACATTCGCGAGATGATCGACCTCTACGATGTTGGCGACGGCCGTGCGACGCAGCGCCACGTCACTATTGAGAAATGCCTCGCGCGTATCGATCTACTCAAGCGCCAGCGCGCCGACATCGACGCGCACGTTGAAGAACTCAGTCGCTTCGTAAAAACTGTTCAGGCCGCTGAAACCGAAGCGCACTAAGGTGCCTACAAGGAACGACCATGCCCCAGTATAACGCCCCCGTCCGCGATACGCGGTTTGTCCTCGACAGCGTGATCGGACTCGATCGCTACGCCAACCTGCCCGGTTTCGAAAACGCCACGCCCGACACAGTCGACGCCGTTCTGGAAGAAGGCGGCCGCTTTGTATCGGAAGTCCTCTTTCCGCTTAATCTATCGGGGGATCAAGAGGGCTGTACCCGCCATCCCGACGGGTCGGTGTCGACGCCAAGAGGTTTCAAGGAGGCGTATAGCCAGTTCATCGGCGCCGGCTGGACCACCCTTGGCGCGCCAGAGGAATTTGGCGGGCAGGGCCTGCCGCACGTCGTGTCGACGGCGTTCGAGGAATATCTGATCTCCGCCAACATGGCTTTCGGGATGTACCAGGGCCTTACCATGGGCGCCGTGGCGTCGATCCTCGTCAAGGGATCGGACGAGCAGAAGGCAACCTATGTACCTAACATGGTCGCGGGCAAGTGGGGCGGGACGATGAATCTTACCGAGCCGCAGTGCGGCACCGACCTTGGCCTCATCAAGACCAAGGCTGAGCCCCAGCCCGACGGCTCGTGGTCGGTGACCGGTACCAAGATCTTCATTTCGTCGGGCGAGCACGACCTGACCGAGAATATCATCCACCTGGTGCTCGCCAAAACGCCGGGCGCGCCCGACAATGTGAAGGGCATCAGCCTGTTCATCGTGCCAAAATTCCTCGTGAACGCCGACGGTAGCCTGGGCGCCCGCAACGCGGTGTCGTGTGGGTCGATCGAGCACAAGATGGGCATTCACGCTAATGCGACCTGCGTCATGAACTACGACGGGGCGACCGGCTATCTGGTGGGCGAGGAGATGAAGGGCCTCGCTGCCATGTTCATCATGATGAACACCGCGCGGCTGGGCGTCGGCCTGCAGGGACTTGGTATTGCCGAGGTCGCCCGGCAGAATGCCGTGCAATATGCCAAGGACCGCCGCCAAGGGCGTGCGCTTACGGGCGTGAAGGATCCTGCGGCCAATGCCGACACCTTGTTCGTTCATCCCGACGTCCGGCGTATGCTGATGGAAGCCAAGGCGATGACTGAAGGCCTGCGGGCGTTATGCTTGTGGGGCGCGCTGCAGGTCGACCTGTCGCACAAGGCGCAGACCGAGGAAGAAAGGCAGCACGCCGACGACCTGATCTCGCTACTCACACCGGTCATCAAGGGCTATGGCACCGACAAGGGCTACGAGATCGCCACCGTGAGCCAGCAGGTTTATGGCGGACATGGCTACATCGCCGAATGGGGCATGGAGCAATATGTCCGCGATGCGCGGATCGCGATGATCTACGAAGGTACCAATGGCGTGCAGGCGCTTGATCTTGTCGGGCGCAAGCTTGCCAAGGACGGCGGCCGCGGAGTCCAGTTGTTCTTCACGACCGTGGCCGAGGAAATTGCAGCGGCCAAGGCCGTACCCGAACTCGCCGACTTCGCAGGACAGCTGGAAAGGGCGCTGGGCGATCTTCAAGCGTCGACGATGTGGCTGATGCAGAACGGCCTTACCAATCCCGACAACGCTGGGGCGGCGTCCGTACCGTACATGCATCTCATGGGCATCGTCGCGGTCGGCCTGATGTGGCTGCGCATGGCCACGGCGGCACAGCAAATGCTGGCTGCCGGGCAGGGGGATGCCGCATTTCTGACGGCCAAGCTGACGACTGCGCGTTTTTATGCCGAGCGCATCATGCCCGACACGGTGTCGCTGCGCCGCAAGCTGGAAGCCGGGGCCGAAAGCATGATGTCACTGCCGGTGGAAATGTTCGAGGCAGCCTAGCGCACGGGAAGATATTTGGCCGGATCGACTGGAATGCGGGCGCGACGCAGCTCGAAATGGAGCGGCTCGCCGGTTGACTTTCCGATCAGCTGAGCGGTGCTCACGACATCTCCCTTGGCCACTACGGCGGTAGCAATCCGTCCATAGGCGCTGATCCATCCGTCGTCGTGTCGGACGAGAATCAGGCCGCCATACCCGGGGACGCCGCTGCCGACATAGGCGACGGTGCCGCCCGATGCGGCGCGCACACCGGCGCCGGGCGACGCCGCGATATCGATGCCCTGATTGCTTTGACCATTGCCCTGCGGGCCAAAGCGACGGGTGATTGTGCCCGCGACGGGCCAGGCAAAGCGCGTCGGCACCTTGGACGGCTTTAACGCAGAGGCAGGCGCCGCGTCGCTGTTCTGGGCCGGATTGCTGCCAGTCACGAGATCGTCGATGCCGATCTGAAATGCGGCTGCTCGCGCTTCCGGCGTTGCGGCAGGTGCGCCGCCTGCCGTGGCGGGAGGCAAGATCAGCCGCTGCCCGACGCGCAACGTGAAGGGTTCGGTCAGCGCGTTGGCATCGACGATCCGGCTCCAGGGCAAGCCATAGGCGCGTGCAATGGCGATGCCCGTTTCTCCCGCCGCTACGATGTGAAACCGACGCCCGCTGGCAGTAACGGCCCGCGCGACGACCGGCCGCATTTCCCAGATCGGACGTTCATCCTGCAATTGGCTGAGGTCGAGCTGGAGCCGGGGCGCCGGCGAAACTGTGGGATTGACCGGAGGCGGGGGCTCGGGTGGCGTCACGGCCCCCTGCGGAATGCATCCGCTCAGCAACAAGGCCGCACCGGCCGCCGTTCGTCTTCTGCCCCCGCTCACCCTTCGTGGTCTAGCAGCCCGAAAGCGCTTCGTTAAGGGTCGGCATGGAAGCGTAATGGGTGAGGTCGAGATGGAGCGGGGTGACGGTGATGTAGCCGTCGGCAATCGCTTCCAGATCAGTGGCATGCCCGGGTGTTTCCTGCGTCGCACCCAGCCCGAACCAATAATATGGATAGCCGCGGGGATCGACACCCTTGACGATCCGGGCGCGCCCATAATCATGGAAACCCTGTTCGACTACCTTGACGCCCCTGACCGAGTCGGGCGTGAGCGCCGGGAAGTTGACGTTGATCAGCGTGCGCGGGGGCATCGCGGCATCGATGAGCGGACGTAACACCCGTTCGCCCCACGCCTCGGCCGCGGCGAACGGCACGGTGTCGCCCATGCCCTCGCGGGCATAGACTTGGCTCAGCGCGATCGAGCGATAGCCAGCGAGCGTCCCTTCCATCGCGGCGCTGACCGTTCCCGAATAGGTTACATCCTCGGCCAAATTGGCGCCGCGGTTGACGCCGGAAAGAATGAGGTCTGGCTTCGCCTCTTCCATGACCACACCCAATGCCATCATGACCGCATCGGTGGGCGTGCCGCTGACAGACCAGCGTCGCGCGTCGTGTTTGCGAACGCGGACGGGGCGACTGAGCGTCAGCGAGTGGCCGGCACCCGATTGCTCTTCTTGCGGCGCCACGATCCAGATGTCGTCCGACAAGGTGCGAGCGATGACCTCGAGCACTTTAAGGCCGGGGGCATGGATACCGTCGTCGTTGGTCAGCAGGATACGCATCAGGGCACCAACCTCGTGGCACCGCCCATATAGGGGATCAGGACTTCGGGAACATGCACAGACCCGTCTGCCTGCTGATAATTTTCGAGCACGGCAACCAGCGCACGGCCGACGGCGACGCCCGATCCGTTCAATGTATGGACGAAGTGCGTACCTCTTTCGCCGGTTACACGGTAGCGCGCGTTCATGCGACGCGCTTGGAACGCGCCGCAATTCGAGCAGGACGAGATTTCCCGAAAAGCGTTCTGTCCTGGCAGCCAGACTTCGAGGTCGAAGGTCTTCTGTGCGGTGAACCCCATGTCTCCCGCGCACAGCAACATCCGACGATAAGAGAGACCCAGCCGATCAAGGATCGCTTCGGCCGCTTGGGTCATCCGCTCATGCTCAGCTTCTGAGTGGTCGGGCGCGGTGATCGATACCAGCTCGACCTTTTCGAACTGGTGCTGGCGGATAAGGCCGCGCGTGTCGCGGCCAGCCGAGCCGGCCTCGGACCGGAAACACTGGGTTAGTGCGGCGAACCGCATCGGCAGGTCGGTATCGGAAAGTATACGTTCGCGGACCTGGTTGGTCAGGCTGACTTCGGAGGTCGGGATCAGCCATCGCCCGTCCGTTGTCTTGAACGAGTCATCGCGAAACTTTGGCAATTGGCCCGTTCCGAACATGGCCTCGTCGCGTACGAGAACGGGTGGTACGACTTCTTCATATCCAAAATCGCGCGTGTGAACATCGAGCATGAACTGGCCGAGCGCGCGGGAGAGGCGAGCGGCCGGTCCGCGGAGGTAGGCAAAGCGTGCGCCGGATACGGTCTGTGCGGTTTCGAAGTCGAGGCCGAGCGCCGGGCCGAAGTCGAAGTGCTCACGCGGAGTAAATCCGAATGCCGGCGGCGCCCCTTCGACGCGCATGATTGCATTGCCGGCTTCGTCCTCACCATCGGGTACGACGGGATCGGGCAGGTTGGGAAGGGTGGCAAGAAGCGAGTCCAGTTGGGCACCAACCTCGTTAGCTTCGCGTTCGAACTGCTCGATTTCGGCCTTGTCACCCAATTTTGACTTCAACGCATCAATCTCGGCCGCGAGCGCGGGCCGCTCCGCATCGGTGGCCGCTTTCATCCGACCCGTCAGCGGCCCGATTGCCGTCGAGATACGGTTGCGTTCGGCAACCGCCTGTTCAGCCATCGTCATGCGTGCCCGCCGGATCGTGTCCAGCTGAAGGAGCTGGGCCGAAGACGGTGCAACTCCCCGGCGCGCGAGCGCAGCATCGAAAGCGGCAGGGTCGTCGCGGATCAGGCGGATGTCATGCATGGCCCGGCGCTATGGCGCCGCACCCGCAGGCTTGCAACCGTCAGGCTGGTTTGCGTTGCGCCAGCCGACCGCGCGCGACAAGCGCTGCTGCACCAAGACCGAACAGGATAACCATCGGCGGCGCCGGAACCGGGTTGGGGTCGCCGCTTGAAGTGCTGCCCGTCGTGCCACTGCTCGTGATGCCCGACGAGGTGCTGGTCGACGAGGAAGTGCTGCTGCTGGTCGACGTGCTCGACGTGACGTTGCCGCTCGATGAGGAAGACGTCGACGTGCTCGAGGTCACGTTGCCGCTCGACGAACTACTGGTCGAGGAACTGACATTACCGGAAGAGGACGATGACGACGAAACATTGCCCGACGAAGATGACGACACATTACCGGATGACGACGACGACACGTTGCCACTGGAAGAGGAGCCCCCGGTCGAACTCGTCGTAGTCGAAGAAATTCCGCCAGTCGACGTCGATGTGGAGCCCCCGCTGGTCGAGGTGGAACCACCACTTGTCGATGACGAGCTGCCGCCCGAGCCCCCGCTGGAGGTCGATGTGGAACTGCCGCCTGAGCCCCCGCTCGAAGTCGATGTCGAACCGCCGCTCGACGTGGAGGTCACCACGACGCTGCCGCCGCCGCCTGAGCCGCCGAAGAACCCGCCCGCGAAGAACCCGCCGCCGAAACCGCCGCCACCGGAGCCGCCGACGACGATAGGTACGGCGCCGCCTCCACCAGCATAAGCGGCCTCGCGCGGCGCCATGGGCGGCAGCGCCATCCCGCCGCCACTAACGGTCTGCACCGTGGCGCTCGTGCCGCAGGGAACGCGCTTCATATAGAAGCGGCGCTTGCTGCCGACCATCTGCTCGGAACGTATTGCGCAGGCTGTCGATGCCGTCACGACGCGTCGCACGCGCTTCACGACGCGGGTCTGCTTGGCGACATGAAGACGCGTCGGCGCAATCTTCTTTGCCTTGTAGACATTGGCCGGCCGGGCATCGGGCTGGCTGGCCACGTGCAAAGCGCCACCCCCGACGATCGCGCCGCCACACGCCGCGACGCAAAGTTTCGCAAGGGCCATTTTTACCGACATATGCTCGTCCTGTTCTTCTACGCCTGCGCTGCCCAATACCGGGGCCGGGAACATCCAATGAAACAGGACTGCGGTGTTATCTGGCAAGCCGCAAGCCAGTTTCCGGCGAATTAACTGTCAATTAGCGTCATTTGATCGCCGCCGCGGAAATGATTGCAGTTAATGTTTCATTTAGGGGCTGTTTTGGGGCTGGCACGCCCAAATTTCATTTCCGACAGGCCGCTTGTGCGGCATCGGAGCGCTGTCTATAGGCCGCGCCAAAGAACGGGTCAGCATCCAAACGCCGGTCACAGGCGGGATGGACCGCCAATGGAGATCAGGATGGCGACGGCATTAAACACGTCGGGATTCGGACAGCAATCGGATGGCCAGGTGAGCGCAAACTCGAACGACACGCCGTACCGTCCGACTACGGACGAACCCTTCATGAATGACAAACAGCTCGGTTATTTTCGGGCCAAACTCATCGACTGGAAAGAAGCGATCCTGCGCGAGTCTCTGGACACGCTGGCGACGCTGCAGAACGAGCCGATGCGCGAGCCCGATGTGACCGACCGGGCATCGAGCGAAACGGACTGGTCGATCGAGCTTCGCACGCGCGATCGCCAGCGCAAGCTGATATCGAAGATCGATGCTGCGCTGCGCCGGATCGAAGAAGGCGAATACGGCTATTGCGAGGTCACCGGAGAACCGATTTCACTTGGTCGCCTCGAGGCGCGTCCGATCGCCACGATGACGGTCGAGGCGCAGGAACGTCACGAGCGAAACGAGAAAGTCTCGCGCGACGATTGAGCGCAGCGTTTACTATTTGGCGACATCTGCCGCTTATCCTGCGTTAACTGGGTAAACGGGAACCCTGGAACGATGACGCACGACGACGAGCAGGGCAAACGACACGAAAAGCGCGACAGCCTTTTCCTGAGCGCAACGGTCGCTATTGACGGGAAAATGCCGTTTTCGACGCGTGTTCGTAATTTGTCCGCCGGCGGTATGATGATCGATGTCAACCGTGACCAGATCCCTGGCACGCCGGTTGTCGCCGAACTTCGCGGGATCGGGCAGGTCGTGGGCCGTATCGCTTGGTCTTCGCCTGGCCGCGCCGGCATCGCATTCAGCGAGGAAATCGATCCCCGTCTGGCGCGGACCAGTTCAGGTCCAAAGCACGAGATGCCCGAATTTCTCAAGACGGCCCCGGGAAGGCGCCCGGGCCTTACGATCCGTTAAGCGCCAAGCCGGCCTGCGCAGAGCCCTTCGCGTCAGCTCAGGGCGATGGCTTCCTTCAATCGCAACTTCTGTTTCTTCAGCACCGCGATCAGCGCCGTATCCGGCTGCGGTCGACGCTGCTCATCGTTCAAGCGCGCTTCGATATCAGCATGCTTTGCAGAAAGGGAAGAAACATGTGCTGTCGACATGGCTGTCATCTCCTTTGGCTAGACCGGAGATAAAACCATGAACGCGCCCTCTTGTCGCGGATTTATTGCGCCTGAAACGTCGAATGATGGCAAAGTCGAATGATGGCAAAGGCGCCGTCAACCGAATTGGGCGTTGAGCGGCGCGGTGCGCACCGCTAGCCTTGGCCAGTGACCGAACGTGACCTTGTCGAGCGCCTTGATGCCTTGCGGCTTGAACACCGCGACCTGGACGAGGCAATCGCGGCGCTCGCCAGCGCGGGCGTGCCTGACCAGTTGCGGCTTGCGCGCCTCAAGAAGCGCAAGCTGCGGCTGCGCGATGAGCTGGCGACACTCGAATCCCGTCTGATCCCCGACATAATCGCCTGAACAGGCGCCTGCCACATTGGCCGTCGATTGCAATTTTACCTGACGCCCGACTGTGGCATGGGAAGCTGATGCTCGCCAATCGTCTGATCGACGGCCTTTACACCGAGGCCATGCTCCTCGCCGATGAAGTTCGCGCCTATTTTGACGATGTGGGCCGCGATGCGCGCGATCTGCTCGATCCGATGGACAGGGTCCTGTTCAGCTGCGAATCGCTCAAGGTCACGACCCGCCTGATGCACGTGATTGCCTGGTTGCTGACCCAACGCGCGGTCGAGGTCGGGGAACTGACCGCCGATGGCGCGCGCGAGCCATCGCGGCGACTTGGAGGGGCGGTTGAGAGCGACTTGAAAACATTGAGTCGTCTGCCAGCAGAAGCGCGGCATTTCGTCGACGCCAGCATTGCGCTCCACACACGTGTCGCGCGGCTTGAGGCAGGACTCGGCGACGACTTGCCGGCTGCCAGCCCGGCGCGGCACCTGCTGAGCCGACTGAAGCAATCGTTTTGAATCGGTCCGGCTGATGGGAGCGGGCTTTACGGCGCTCGACATGATGGTGATCCTCTCGCTTGTCGTTGCGGGGGGCTTTGGCGCGGTGCGGGGGTTCGTGCTCGAAGTGTTTCTGCTCACCGCCTGGATTGCCGGGATCGTCGCGGTCAAATTCCTGCATGGCCCGGCCACTGCGATGCTGGTTTCGCCCGTTGGCAGCCAAGGCGGCGCCTCGGTACTCGCCGTCGTGCTTGTCTTCGGCCTTACCTTTCTGACGATCAGGCTCATCGGCAACCGGCTTGGCCGGTCGAGCCGGAATTCGGTGCTCGGCCCGTTCGATCGGGTGCTGGGGCTGGGCTTTGGGATGGTGAAGGGATTGATGGCCGCCACCATAGCCTTTCTACTGATGTGCCAGATCTACGATTTCTTTTACGGTCGGGACTCCCTCAGGCCCGCGTGGATGACGTCGTCGCGGACCTACGACCTGCTGCGCGCAAGTAGCACGGCGCTTGTCAGCGCGGTTGAAGCAGGGCGCAGGCCGTGAGCGAATCGCTTTACACACTTGATATACTGCGTCTCGCTGCTGCAACCGCCGAGCACCCCAGGCTCGCTGCACCGGACGCAAGTGCGCAGCAAAGAGCTGTCGTTTGCGGCAGCACAATCACCATTGACCTGTCCTTTCGACAGCCGCGGGCGCGTCTCGGGCTACGGCCATGAAGTCAGGGCCTGCGCACTGGGACAGGCAGCAGCAACGATCTTTGCCCGTGCGGTCGCGGGCAAGACGGCCGCAGAGCTGCTTGCCGCGCGCGAGACGTTCGCACGGTGGTTGGGAGACAATGAAGCGCCCGAACCGAATTGGCCTGAAATTGGCTTGTTGGCGCGCGCAAGGGCTTATCCGGGCCGCCACGGCGCGATGCGGCTGCCATTCGAAGCTGCTGTCGCCGCCGCTGCGAAGATGTCGGCATGAGTGGGTCGGTGCTTGCCGAAGCCGTTGTCCTGCTGGGCGTCGGCCTGATCTTTGTCCTTATTTTCCGTAAGCTCGGCCTCGGGGCCGTACTCGGCTTTCTCATTGCAGGCGCGCTGATCGGACCGCAGGGGCTTGGCCTTGTAGGAAGTGTCGAGAGCAAGCTCGGCGTCGCTGAGCTCGGCATTGCGTTTCTTCTGTTTCTTGTGGGACTCGAACTCAATCCGACCCGATTATGGCGGTTGAAAGAGGAAATCTTCGGGCTGGGGCTCGCGCAGGTCATCCTGTGCGGTGCTGCGGTCAGCGCAATCGTCTGGCTGGCGGTTGGCTTCTCGCCCTATGCAGCGCTCGCCCTGGGCTTACCCCTGGCGCTGAGCTCGACTGCCCAGGTCCTGCCGATGCTGCAATCTTCGGGACGACTGCGAACTCCCTTTGGCGAGCGCGCGTTTTCGATCCTCTTGTTTCAAGACCTCTCGATCGTGCCGCTGATTGCGATAGTCGCCGCAATGAGCCGAAATCCGGCAGATGCGGGCGGACCACCCGGCTGGCTGCAGTTCTTGGCAACGGTAGGTGCCGTGATCGGGCTGATGCTGGCCGGACGATTCATTCTGCGCCCCTTGTTCCGGTTGATCGGCAACCTTGGTGAGCGCGAAATGTTCGTATTTGCGGGGCTGTTTACCGTCATCGCGAGCGCGGCGCTGATGGAGTGGCTCCATCTGTCGATCGCGCTGGGGGCGTTCGTCGCCGGCGTAATGCTCGCCGACTCGCCCTACCGGCATGAGCTCGAGGCCGATGTCGAACCGTTCCGTTCGATCCTGCTCGGCCTGTTTTTCCTGTCGGTCGGCATGATGCTCGACCTGACCGCCATCGCCGAGCGTCCCGTATTCGTCGTGGGCATGGCCCTAGCGCTGATCGCCACCAAGGCGGCGATCATCATGGGGCTTGGCATGGCGTTCCGCATGGCATGGCGCCCGGCACTAGCGCTGGGTCTGCTGCTGAGCCAGGGTGGCGAATTCGGCTTTGTCCTGTTCGCACAGGCGCAGCGCGCCCAACTGATCGCGCCCGAAGCGGCGAGCCTGTTCGGCGCGATCGTGACGTTGTCCATGGCGACGACGCCCTTCCTGATGATGATCACGCGCGGCATCCGCGCAGAAGCGGTCGATCATCAGGTCCGCGATGGCCCCGTCGCCGATGGGTCGAACGCGGTGATCATCGGCTATGGGCGTTTCGGACAAACGGTCGGCCAGATGCTGATCGCGCAAGGCATCGCGGTCACGCTCGTCGATACCGATATCGAGATGATCGATGTCGCGGGTCAGTTCGGGGCGAAGGTTTATTATGGCGACGGGACGAGGCTTGACCTGTTGCGGCAGGCAGGCGCGGCCGACGCGGAACTGATCCTGTTCTGTATCGATGGCGACCAGATCGGGCCCGAACTCGTCGAGGCCGTCCATGAGGCCTTTCCCAAGGCGTCGATCTTCGTGCGTGCCTATGACCGCAGGGCGCTGCTGAAGCTAAAGGGCGCGCCTGTCGCGGGTGTCGTCCGCGAAGTGCTTGATTCCGCTGTACGTATGGCGCGACAGGCGATGGCGGCCGTCGGGATCGAGGGGGAGGAAATCGATCGGACCGAGGACCTGTATCGCAAGCGGGACCGCGAACGGTTGAAGATCCAGCTTGAGGCCGGCGATCTTCGGGCGTCGCGGGCCGAGGTCATCGCCAAGACTGGCAACTGGACCGCAGTGCCCGGCGTCATCGACGAGGCCTCTTCGTGACGCTTGGTCCCATCATGCGAGTCGCGGCGCTGTCCGCCGCCATCGCCATCGGCGCCGGAGCGTTTGGCGCCCATGCCGCAAGCGGCCAGGCCCAGGAATGGCTCCGTACCGGAGCCGCTTACCAACTTCCGCACGCCATAGCCGCCCTTTTCGTCGCGCGGCAGCACCCACGGGTTGCGTGGCTGCTCCTGGGCGGCGCCGCCGTGTTTGCCGCCAGCCTTTACTTAATGGCGCTCGGCGCCCCGCGCTGGTTCGGGGCCATCACACCACTGGGGGGCGCTGCCATGATCTCGGGGTGGCTATGGCTGGCGCTTGGACGCCGCGCGGCACCGGTCGGAACAATAAACGACTGAATCCCAGTCCCGGGCCCACTTCTTGCGCCAGGTGAACGGGCGGTCACACATCCGGCACGCCTTGCTGGGCAGGTCGCGCTTGGCAACGCCATTTGGCATCAACCCAGGTCCGCGTCGAGGAAGGCCGCCACGTCTGCGAGCGGTACGCCCCGCGCGAGGAAGGTCTGGCCTATGCCGCGCGCCAGGAGCAGCGGCACGTCGCCGCCCTCACGCTTCTTGTCATGCGCCATATGCGCCGCGAGGATAGCACCGCTGGCGCAGGTGGTTGGCCGGACAGCCGTCGGAAGTCCGACTGACGCAAGGTGCGATCGAACGCGATCGGCGTCCGGGGCAGGACAAAGTCCCCGCGCAAGCGAAAGGCGAAAGGCAAGCGCCATTCCGGCCGCAACGCCTTCGCCGTGGAGCAGCCGATCCGAAAAACCGGTCTCTGCCTCGAGCGCATGCCCGAAAGTATGTCCAAGATTCAGCAGGGCGCGCGTGCCGGTCGTTTCGCGCTCATCGGCGGCGACAATGCGGGCCTTTGCGGCGACGCTCGTAGCAATTGCATGGATACGAGCTTCGCGATCGCCGGCAAGCAGCGCCGCACCATGCGCCTCGCACCAGGCGAAGAACGCCGCGTCATCGATCAGTCCGTACTTGACGACTTCGGCATAGCCGGCACGCAGTTCCCGGGCGGGCAGGGTGTCGAGAACGTCGGGATCGATCAGCACGAGTTCGGGCTGGTAGAAGGCGCCGATGAGGTTCTTGCCGGCGCGCGTGTTGATCGCGGTCTTGCCGCCGACCGACGAATCGACCTGGGCAAGCAATGTGGTCGGGATCTGGACAAATTTGCAGCCACGCTTGACGATCGAGGCGGCAAAACCCGTGAGGTCGCCGACGACGCCGCCGCCGAGCGCGACGATCGCCTCGCCCCGTTCGACCTCGAGCGCGAGCAGCCGGTCGGTGAGCGATTCCAGATGGTGCCAGGACTTGCTCGCTTCGCCCGAGGGAATAACGATCGAGTCCATTCGTATCTTTATGGCAGCGAGCGCCGCGCCCAGCCGTTCGAGATGGGGTTCGACCACGTGCGCGTCAGCGACGATGATCATCCGGCCATTGCGAGCCAGGGGAGCAAGATAGCCGCCTGCACGGCCCAGCAGGCGGCCCTCGATGATGACGTCATAAGGGCGATCGGTCGCCACGCGGACGACGGTCATTGCGGCAGTCGCTTCATGATTGCATTGACAGTTTCTTCGTGAGGGGCCGGGTGCGACGTGACATGGATCGGCGCAAGCGCATAGACGGGGTTTCGTACGGCAGCGAGGTCGCGCAGCACAGTCCGCGCATCGCGGCCCACAAGCAGCGGGCGGTCATTGCGACGTGCCACGCGCTCGGCAAGCGTTTCGACATCGGTATTCAACCAGATTGCCGTCGCTTGCGACAGAATCAGCTCGCGGGTTTCGTCGTTCATAAAAGCGCCGCCGCCGGTGGCGACAACGCGCGGCGTGCCGTCGATCAGCCGGGCAATCACGCGGCGTTCGCCGTCGCGAAAATGCGCTTCTCCGAAGCGATCGAAAATCTCGGCGATGGTCATGCCGGCCGCGGCCTCGATTTCATGGTCCGCGTCGATGAACGGCACGTCCAGTCGACGCGCGAGACGTCTGCCGATCGTCGTCTTGCCCACGCCCATCAACCCCACCAGCACGATTGGGCGGCTGGTTGGCGGTATGGTGGTCAGGGCGGGAAGTTGGCTCATGAAGGCGGGGCTATACAGAGACGGGTCCTGTCGGGCAAAGAGCCCGTCCCACAGTCTGAATCCGAGTAACTTCGCAATGCCCCGCCCGATGGCGTTACGCCTCCTACTGATCATCGTTGTCGTTGCTGCCGTCATCGTCGCCCTGTCGTTCGTCGACCCGACCAAGGCGCCCAAGCGCGTCGAAAAACCGGTTCCCGAAAATGCATTGGCGAAATAGATTTTCCGTCACGCTGATGGTGGCCGCGAGCGCGGTTGCGCTTTGGCCGGCAATCGCCCAGCGCGGCCCGGAGTCGATCCTCCCGCCAGGTTTCGGCGAGTCAGAACCCGCCAATGCGAACCGTCCCGCGCCCGATCGCCCCGCACGTCCTACGGGGGACCTGGTTCCCGACATTGGTCTGACACCCCCACAGGCTTCGGAAACGGGGAACGGGACCACGTCCGACGTCATCGACGACGTGATCGAAGAAAGCTCGAACAACGCGGCGGCCGCAATTGTCGAACCGTTGGATTTGCCGCCACAGGCGCGACGGTCACTTCAGCGCGTCGGCTTGTCCGATGCAACAGGCTTTGCGCCGAATAGCTATGGCATGACCGACGGACGCTTTCTGGGCACGCTGATGCAGCGCATCGATGCGCCGATCGCGTCGCGCTGGCTGTCGATCGCGCTGCGTCGCTCGCTGGTAGCGCCAAGCGAGATCCCGCCTGGCATTGCCGGTGCCGACTGGGTTGCAGAACGCGCGCTGCTGCTTGCACGGATGGGTGAAGCCGACATGGCGCGCGCGCTGGTCGCCCGTGTGGACGCGGAAAACTTCACTCCGCGGCTCTATGACGCAGCGATGCAGGCCGCCCTTGCAACCGGCGATCCCGCGTCCCTGTGCGGCATCGCAAATGCTGCCGCCACGGCCCGCGACGAGAATTCGTGGCCGCTGGCCCAGGCAATGTGCGCCGGTCTCTCCGGCGAGTCGGGGACGGCGAGCGCGCTGGTCGACCGCGTCCGCGATACGGGCACAGCGCGCGGCGTCGATGTGCTGCTGGCCGAAAAAGTCGTGGGCGCGGCAACCAATACGCGTCGGGCGGTGGCGATCCAGTGGGAGGGGGTCAACGAATTGACCCCATGGCGTTTCGGCCTCGCCGCGGCGACCGGCGTGACAATCCCGGCTGACCTGTTTGCGACAGCGGGGCCGCAAATGCGGGCATGGCAGGCGCGTGCACCGCTGCTCGCACCGTCCGCTCGTGCTCCCTTTGCCGAACGGGCAACGACCATGGGCGTGTTTTCGAGCGAGGCGCTCGTGGACTTTTTCGGTTCGATCTGGGACGCGACCGATCCTGCCGAGCGCAATGGGACAGTGGGGGAACTGGTGCGAGCGGCCTATTCGGCTGAAGGATCAGCCCGATTGGCGGCAATGCGAGCGCTCTGGACGGCCTCGGAGGCCGATCTTTATGCGCGCGAAATCCTGACGGCGCGTGCCGCGGCTGCACTCGATCCTGCTTCCGGCGCCTCGGGTGACGACCTCGACCGGGTCATTGCCTCGATGATGTCTGCCGGACTCGATATTCAAGCGACGCGCTGGAGCGCGGCGGCCCCGCGGGGATCGCTCGCCTGGGCCCTGCTCGCGGTCGGCGCGCCGCGCGCATTGCAAGGACTGGACGCGTCTGCAGTCACGGCGATCAGCGGGGGCGAGGATGATCGGCGGGCAAAATTCATGCTGGCTGCACTGGCGGGACTCGGCCGGCTTTCGGCTGAAGACGCAAGCAACCTTGCCGAGCGCTATGCTGTGCCGCTGAGCCGTCAGAACAGCTGGACACGGGCTTTGGACCGGGCCGGGCGTGCCCATGAGCCTGGGGCTGTCGTCCTGATTGCCGCTGCGGGCATGCAAACCCGCGACTGGCGCTATGTGCCGCCCGAGGCGCTGTTTCATATCATCGTTGCCTTCCGGCGTGTCGGTCTCGAGCCAGAGGCCCGGATGATGGCGGCCGAGGCACTGTCACGGAGTTGAGCGGGCTCGACGACGGAGCGGCGATGGCGGCGTTCCTTTCCGCGCTGGCCGCCGAAGCCGGCGCGGCGCGCAATACCCTGATGGCTTATCGATCGGATCTGGAGCTTGCGTCCGAAGCGCTCGATGGGGGACTGGCATGCGCGCAACCAGATGATCTCCACCGTCTCGCCGACGGCTGGGCAAATCTGGCCCGGTCGACGGTTGCGCGAAAATCGGCCGCACTGCGGCGTTTCTTCGCGTTTCTCTGCGAAGAAGGGTTGCGAGACGACGATCCAGCGAAAGCGCTGCCGCGGCCCGGCGGCATCCAGCGTCGGCTGCCGCGAGTGCTGGATCACGATGATATCGATCGCTTGTTCGCGATCCTCGCCAAGCGCATTGCTGAGAACAACAACGCGCTGGCCGACCTGCGCCTGCTGGCGCTGGTAGAACTGCTGTACGGATCGGGCCTGCGTGCCACCGAGTTGGTGTCCCTCGATGTGCGTGCCATAGGCGCGGACCGACCTTTTGCGATCATCAAGGGGAAGGGCGGGCGCGAGCGGCTCATTCCCGTCTCCGATCGTGCGCGGGCAGCGGTTGCGGCATGGAAAGCCGTACGCGGCGATGCGCCAGGCTATCTTTTTCCGTCGGGAGCCAAGCACCTCAGTCGCGTTCGCTTGTTCCAGCTCTTGCGCGGGCTAGCCGCCGAAGCGGGCATTCCACCTGAGCGGGTCAGCCCGCACGTCTTGCGTCATGCTTTTGCCACCCATCTCCTTGAGGGCGGAGCCGACTTGCGCGCGTTACAGACGATGCTCGGACATGCAGACATCGCGACCACTGAAATCTATACGCATGTCGACACGGCTCGGCTGGTCGAGTTGGTGACGACACGACATCCGCTTTCGGATCCGACCTCGAACGTGCCATCCCAGGGAGGGAGTGATGATTAAGCGTCTATCGAGACTCGCGATTGCTGCTGCGCTCGCCACCATGTCGGCGACGCCGATTGCCGCGCAATCGCAAGCGTCGTCGATTTCACCGCAGGACAAGGCGCAGGGAGCACAGGCCCACCCGGAGCTTCTGCGTGAATATGGGGGCGTTTATGCAGGACCCCAGGCCGACTATGTCCGCCGGGTCGGACAGCGCATCGCGGTTCAGTCGGGACTGTCGAATGCGCAGGGCGACTTTACGGTCACATTGCTCAACTCGCCCGTTGACAATGCCTTCGCCATACCCGGCGGCTATGTGTACATCACCCGCAACCTGCTCGCCCTGATCAACGATGAGGCGGAACTGGCCTCGGTCATGGGCCATGAAGTCGGCCATGTCGCGGCACGACACGCGCGATCCCGCCAGAATACGGCCACGCTCGCGGGCATCGGTACCGGCCTGCTCGGCGCACTGCTGGGCAATTCCGCGCTCGGGCAGCTTGTCACCAAAGGCGTAGGATATGGCGCGCAGCTAGGCGTCCTTGGTTTCTCCCGGAGTCAGGAGACGCAGGCGGACAGCCTTGGTGTTCGATATCTGGTCGGCGCGGGCTATGATCCGATGGCCGCCTCGACGATGCTTGCATCGCTCGCTGCGCAGAACGCTCTCGAGACCCGGATTGGCGGAAGGACGCAAAGCAGTCCGACGATTTTCAGTACCCACCCCGACTCGCTCGGCCGAGTCGCGCGAACGGCAGACGAAGCGCGGGCGACCGGCGTCACGAAGGGGGCACGGAACCGCGACGCGTTTCTGGCGGCTATCGATGGCATGATCTACGGTGATGATCCGTCGCAGGGAATCGTCGACGGACAATCCTTCCGCCATCCCGGGCTGAGGATCGGGTTTACGGCCCCGCCGGGCTATACCGTGACGAATGGCGCGGATGCTGTGACGGTCGCCGGGCCGGGCGGGCAGGCCAGCTTTTCGGGCGCTCGCTATGCAGGGAATCTCGATGCCTATGTAAGCGACGTTTTGAAATCGCTGTCCCCGGCCGGCGGCGCCGACCTTCCCCAGGCGCGGAAGTTCCAGACGAATGGCCTCGACGCAGCGGCGGTGACCGTGGGGGCATCGACCCAGTCGGGCCCGGTGGATGTCACCGTGGTCGCTTATGCGGTGGACCCGACGACAGCCTACCACTTCGTACTGATTGCGGCCCAGGGGAGCAGCGCCGGTCCCTTCGTACCCATGATCGACTCTTTCCGGCGGCTCACGGGCGCAGAAGCAGCGGCTATCAGGCCGCGCCGGATAAAAGTGGTAACGGTGGGGAGGGGTGACAGTGTTGCATCGCTGGCCGCGCGGATGTCCTACAGTTCGCTTCGCGAAGAACGGTTTCGCGTGCTCAACGGGCTCGCGCCCGATGCCGCCGTGCGGCCGGGCCAGAAAGTGAAGCTGGTCGTCATCGGATGACGACCAGCCAGCCGGCCATCAGCCCTTGGACATTGTGGTCGCAGTATTGTTGAAGGTCTTCTTCAGCTGCGCGCCCATGTTCGACATCGCGCCGACCGCGCCAACCGCAACGAGTGCCGCGATGAGGCCATATTCGATTGCAGTTGCGCCGCGCTTGTGTTTGGCGACGGCTTTAATGGTGTTGGATACGCCTACCATTTGATACTCTCCGTCTTAGAGAAATGGGCGGGAAACGAAGTTTCCCGCCCATTTCCAAGCTTCGTTTGATGCCCGGCGCAAGCACCAGGCAACAAATCAACCCTTCGACATCGTGGTCGCGGTGTTGTTGAAGGTCTTGCTGATCTGCGAACCCATGTTCGACATCGCGCCGACGGCGGCGACGGCGATGAGAGCGGCGATCAGGCCGTACTCGATGGCGGTGGCGCCCTTCTTGTCGGCAAACATCTTACGAATCATCTTCATTTCCGGTCTCCTTGGAAAGTTGTCCACTTTGAACTACCCGACTGCCCCGCTGGTTTAAGTGAGCCAGTAAATTGGATTTAACTTCCGGAAGTTTCCAAAAACTTAATGCGTACAAAGCTTTCTATCAGCCCTTCGACACGGTGGCGGAAACGTTGTTCCACATCCCAACCGACACATCGGCAAAGTTCTTTAGACCCGCGAACGCGCCGAGAACGACGAGGGCCGCAATCAATCCATATTCGATGGCTGTCGCACCGCGATTGTCGCGCAGCAGCTTTCCTGATCTCTTTATCATCGACTGTCCCCGGTCGAGCCGTCGTCCCAATACGGCAATTTGGAATTACGCCTTCGCAGGTTAAGGAAATCTTGATGGAGCCAAGATCGATATTGTGGGTCGTTGCCGCAGGGCTTCTAGACGGCGAGGGACGCGTGCTGGTCCAGCAGCGTCCTGCGGGAAAGTCGCTGGCGGGTCTGTGGGAATTTCCGGGCGGCAAGATCGAGCCCGGCGAAACGCCAGAGGCCTCGCTGGTCCGGGAGCTGCACGAGGAATTGGGCATCGATGTCGACCCGGCCGACCTGAGCCCCGGGCCGTTTGCGAGCGAAACTCTGGGCGATCGCCATCTCGTCATGCTGGTGTTTTTGTGTCGTCGATGGCGCGGCACCCCCGTGCCCCATCATGCTTCCGCATTGGCCTGGCACCGGCCGCACGCGTTGCATGCCATCTCCATGCCCCCGGCCGATGGTCCACTGGTGCGGTATCTCGAAGCTATGGTTTAGCGTTTTGCTGGGGTGCCCAGCCGGTCAAAAAAAGTAACGTCACGGTCTCATGTACGCGGCCGCTTTCGCCCGCCAGCGCGTCAATTTTCGTGCCGAGAGCTGCGAGCCAGCGTGACGTCGTGACGTGCCGGTTTGCCAGCAGGTTGGTCAACCCGGCGTTCCGCAGATCGCGGAGCAACCGATCGAACGAGCCATAGGCGAGCTCGAGCGTCTCGCTGTCGGCCACGGGCAGGGCAAATCCGGTGCGCGCAAGAAGGTCGCCGGCGGCACGCACGTCGATCTGGGGATGAAATCGCGCGACCGCGTAGCCAGTGTCGGCATCGATGCTGCTGGCCGCCCCTCGCAGAACCGGCAAGCTGGGCGCACCGACCAAGCTGGCAAGGAACAGGCCGCCTGGCTTCAGCGCCGCGCGCGCAGCGATCAGGGCGCCAGGGACGTCGTCGACGGTATCGAGCCCCGACGGCATGACAACGAGATCGTAGCTTTCCCGAGCGACGCGCAATCGATCCTCGTCGCACCAGAGGCCTTTCGCGGCGGTTGCATAGACGGCACCATGATCGGTCTCGTCGACAGTAAGCCCGCGTGTCCTCAGGCCTTCGGCCAGGTGGCGAGCGCCGGTATTGATGACGAGCGCGCATTCGAAACTGCGGGTAACGAGATCGAGTCGCTCGAGCAATTCGCTGGCAATGCCTGATTCGAGCGGCGATCCATTGCTCCGCGCCATGCGGTCACGGCGCAAGCGACGGGCAAGACGGTCGAAAATGAGCGGCGGCGGCTGATTCATGGCGTGGCTTGTGGCGCGGCTGGGGCTCGGCGACAACCGGGGGATGCCCATGGCCTGGCTCCTCAGGAACATTGCCGACTTGGCCTTGCCCCCACGCTGCGGGAGCTGTGGCGCAATCGTCGACAGCGACAATCGCTTCTGTGCCCAATGCTGGATTGCCCTCGAGTTCCTGACCGGCAGCGGGTGCGCATTGTGTAATGTGCCAATGGCTGCTCTTGCCGGATCGATATGCGGCCCGTGTCTCGAAGCGCCGCCCCGCCACGATGGCGCAAGGGCCGCGGTCGCCTATGGGCCTATCGCTCGTGATGTCGCGCTGCGGCTTAAATATGGCCGCAGGACCGGACTGGCGGGCACCATGGCGGCGGCAATGGTGCGGCATGTCGACACGCCAGGCATCGTGGTGCCGGTTCCCCTGCATCGCTGGCGGCTGTGGTCGCGCGGCTTCAACCAGGCGACGCTCGTCAGTCGCGCAATTGCCGCGGCGACCGGCCTCGAGCTGAAAACAAACCTGCTTTTGAGAAAGCGGGCAACGCCACCATTGCGTGGGCTTTCCGCCCGACGCCGGTCCGATGCCGTCCGCGGTGTGTTCCGCACGACCGGCCGCATCGCGGGCGGTACCGTATGGCTGGTGGACGACATCTACACCAGCGGCGCCACTGCAAATGCGTGTGCGGCGGCGCTCAAGCGGGCAGGGGCCGAACGTGTCGTCGTGCTGGCCTGGGCGCGCGTCCTGCGCGAGGATTGACAAGCGGTCAGCCCATGCGCACCTCTTGGGGCTCGCTAAGGAAGAATATGCCGCGCGTCGAGATCTATACCAAGGCGTTTTGCCCCTATTGCAGCCGCGCCAGGGCGCTGCTCGACGGGAAAGGTGTGGCCTATGAAACGTACGACATCACAATGGGCGGACCTCGCCGCAGCGAAATGCTGGCGCGCGCGGACGGGCGGTCGACGGTTCCACAGATTTTCATCGGCGGCACGCATGTCGGGGGATCGGACGATTTAGCCGAAGCGGACCGTTCAGGTGAACTCGACAGGCTACTGGCCGCCGGATGAAGATCGGCGTGCTTCAGATGACGTCGGGAATTGACCCGGCGGCCAATGCTTCCGTGATCGACGCAGCGATAGCCGATGCGGCCGCGCAGGAAGCGGCGATTCTGTTCACGCCCGAGATGTCCGGCTTGCTCGACTCAAATGGTGCGCGTGCGGCAAGCCACGTCGTGGCCGAAGCTGAGGATGTTGGTACTCGCGCGTGTCAGATCGGCCGCGGCCGCAGCCGGGATCTGGGTGCATCTGGGCTCGCTGGCCGTGCGGGGCGACGGCGACAACTCCCTCTGGGCCAATCGCGGGTTCGTCGTTGATGCGGCGGGAAACATCGCAGCGCGATACGACAAGCTGCACTTGTTCGATGTGGACCTCCCTACTGGCGAGAGCTGGCGCGAATCGTCGCGTTATCTGCCGGGAGCCGGAACGGCGCTGGTCGAAACGCCAGCGGGCACGCTGGGCTTGTCGATCTGCTACGACATGCGCTTTCCCGCACTCTATCAGGCGTTGAGCGGGGCCGGTGCGACCATATTTGCCGTGCCCGCGGCGTTTACAGTGCCCACCGGTCAGGCCCATTGGCATTCCTTGTTGCGCGCTAGAGCGATCGAGAACGCCTGCTGGCTGGTTGCCGCGGCGCAGACCGGCAAGCACGAGGATGGCCGCAGCACCTACGGCCATTCGCTCGTTGTGGATCCTTGGGGCCGGGTGGTGCTCGATATGGAGAAGGCGCCCGGCCTGGCGATCGTCGACGTCGATCCTGCCGCAGTGGACGATGTCCGCACGCGGGTGCCCGTCCTCGCGCACCGCCGTGCGATTCCTCTTCCGGCATGATCGTCTTCGACCTCAGATGCGCGCAAGGTCACGGTTTCGAGGGCTGGTTCGCTGACAGCGACGCGTTTGCCGATCAGCGTGACAACGGTCGGATACCCTGTCCCTTCTGCGGGGATGCCAAGGTGGAGCGCGCGTTGTCCGTTCCGTGGATCGGCGCCAAGGGCAACCGCAGTGCTCCCGCGGAGATCGTTCAAAAGCTCGTTGGACTGCAAGCGCAGCTGCTGAAGGGATCGACATGGGTCGGCGAGGACTTCGCGCGGCAAGCCCGCGCTATGGCTGATGGTGACGCCCCGCAAGCGACGATCCACGGGCAGGCCACATTGGGTGAGGCAAAAGAGCTCAACGACGAAGGTATCAGGGTGATGCCGCTGCCATTTCCCATCGTCCCGCCCGAACAACAGAATTGACCGCAAGGGGGCGGCGCGGCTAGCACCCGCCGCGTGTCCCGGTAGCTCAGCAGGACAGAGCAACGGTTTCCTAAACCGCAGGTCGGGAGTTCGAGTCTCTCTCGGGACACCAATAATCGCCTAGCGCTGAGGACCTGCCCCAAATGACCGATTTCGACTTTGCGCTCGGCGAGACTGCCGACATGATTCGCGACACCACACGCCGCTTTGCAAGCGAGCGCATCGCGCCCCTGTCAGCGGAGATCGACGCGAACGACCGCTTCCCGATCGAACTCTGGCCCGAAATGGGGGCGCTCGGATTACATGGGATCACGGTCAGCGAAGACGATGGCGGCCTCGGCCTCGGGTACCTCGAGCATGTCATTGCCTGCGAGGAAGTCGGGCGTGCCTCGGCTTCGGTTGGCCTAAGCTACGGCGCGCACTCCAATCTGTGCGTCAACCAGATCGCGCGCTGGGGCAACCCTGAGCAAAAGGCGAAGTACCTGCCCCAGCTGATTAGCGGCGACCATGTCGGCAGCCTGGCGATGTCGGAAGCCGGTGCTGGATCTGACGTCATGTCGATGAAGCTGAAGGCCGACACGGTCCAGGGCGGCTATGTACTCAACGGCACGAAGTACTGGATCACCAACGCGGCCTATGCCGACACTTTGGTCGTCTATGCCAACACGAGCGACGGCGGGCGCGGCATCACCACATTCCTGATCGAAAAGGACATGGACGGTTTCAGTATCGGCCAGAAGATCGACAAGATGGGCATGCGTGGATCACCCACGGCCGAGCTCGTCTTCAACGACTGCTTCGTCGGTGACGAACAAGTGATGGGGCCGCAGAATGGCGGAGCGGCCGTGCTTATGTCGGGGCTCGACTATGAGCGGACCGTGCTTGCGGGGATCCAGCTCGGTATCATGCAGGCCTGCCTCGATTCCGTCTTGCCTTACGTGCGTGAGCGCAAGCAATTCGGAAAGGCCATCGGTACGTTCCAACTGATGCAGGCCAAGATCGCCGACATGTACGTCGCGCTCAATTCCGCGCGAGCCTATGTCTATGCGGTCGCCAAGAGCTGCGATGCGGGGCGCACGACCCGTTTCGATGCCGCGGGCGCAATCCTGCTGGCGAGCGAGAACGCCGTTAAAGTCGCTAACGAGGCCGTGCAGGCCTTGGGTGGTGCCGGGTACACCAAGGACTGGCCCGTCGAACGCTATTACCGCGACGCCAAGCTGCTCGACATCGGCGCGGGCACAAATGAAATCCGGCGCATGCTCATCGGCCGTGAATTACTGGGCGCCGGCTGAGCGCCGGACACTTCGCGGGACATGCGCGTTGGCAGTGCATGAATGAGAATATCCTCACTGCGCTGCAATATTACGGAGCTGCGGCGGGCGTGATCGCCGCGCTCGTCGTCTCCCTCGACCTCGGGCGCAAGCCGACCGGATGGGCGTTCGTGCTCTTCGTTACCTCGTCGATTACGCTGATCGCCTGGGGCTTTCTCAAGGAAGACAGCGAGGGGATCGGATGGCAAAATACTGTGCTACTCGTGATCAACCTGATCGGCGTTTATCGCTACCTCATTCGCAAAAAGGCGCCCTGAGGCGTCCTCGCAGCGGCTTTGCGCTCACACGACGACATGCTAGCGCCCCCTTATGAGTGCCCCCATCCTGACCAGTACGCTGACTCCGGACAGCGACCGTTTCCGTGCAAATGCGACCCATAACATTGTGCTCCGCGACGAGCTTCGGGCGAAGGTTGCTGCCGCCGCGCTCGGCGGCAATGAGAAATCGCGCGAGCGGCATACCTCGCGCGGAAAGCTGTTGCCGCGTGAACGGGTCGAGCGCTTGCTCGATCCGGGATCGCCGTTCCTCGAGATCGGGCAGCTTGCCGCAAACGACCTGTACGACGGCAAAATTCCCGGTGCTGGCGTGATCGCGGGGGTTGGTCGCGTGTCGGGCCGACAGTGCGTGATCGTGTGCAACGACGCCACCGTGAAGGGCGGCACCTATTACCCGATGACGGTCAAAAAGCACCTTCGCGCGCAGGAAATCGCGATGGAGAACCGGCTGCCGTGCATTTACTTGGTGGACAGCGGCGGCGCGAACCTGCCGCATCAAGACGAGGTGTTTCCCGACCGCGACCATTTCGGGCGCATCTTTTTCAACCAGGCAAGCATGAGCGCGAAGGGAATCCCGCAAATCGCGTGTGTGATGGGCAGCTGCACCGCAGGCGGCGCCTATGTTCCCGCCATGTCGGACGAAACCGTTATCGTGCGCGGGCAGGGGACAATCTTCCTCGCCGGGCCGCCACTAGTGAAGGCCGCGACGGGCGAAGTGATCAGCGCCGAGGAACTGGGCGGCGCAGATACACATGGGCGCAAGTCGGGCGTCGTCGATCATGTCGCGGAGAACGACGAGCATGCGCTCACCATCGTGCGCGACATCGTCTCGCACCTGGGGCCGATCCACAAACCCGACCTCGACCTAAAGGAGCCACGGCCGCCGAAATTCGACGCCGAAGAGCTTTATGGCATCATCCCCGATGACGTTCGCGCACCATATGACGTGCATGAAGTCATCGCGCGCATCGTCGACGGCAGTGAGTTCCACGAGTTCAAGTCGCTCTACGGGACAACGCTCGTGTGCGGCTTCGCCCATATCTGGGGCATGCCGGTCGCGATCCTGGCCAACAACGGCGTATTGTTCAGCGAGAGCGCACAAAAGGGCGCCCATTTCATCGAGGTTGCCTGCCAGCGGCGGATCCCGCTTCTTTTCCTCCAGAACATCTCGGGTTTCATGGTCGGCGGGAAATATGAAGCGGAAGGGATCGCCAAGCATGGCGCCAAGCTGGTCACGGCGGTCGCCACCGCACAGGTGCCCAAGGTCACGGTGCTCATCGGTGGCAGCTTTGGCGCGGGCAATTACGGCATGTGCGGACGGGCTTACTCGCCCCGCTTCCTTTTCACCTGGCCCAATGCCCGAATCAGTGTGATGGGTGGCGAACAGGCCGCGTCGGTGCTGGCAACGGTCCACCGCGATGCGGAGCGCTGGACGCCGGAGGAAGCCGAGGCGTTCAAGGCCCCGATCCGCCAGAAATACGAGGACGAAGGCAACCCCTACCACGCCACGGCGCGGCTGTGGGACGACGGGATCATCGACCCTGCGCAAACGAGGGACGTATTAGGGCTGGCGCTGGCAGCGACGCTCAATGCGCCGGTCGAGGCGACGCCCCGCTTCGGGGTTTTCCGGATGTGAGCAGGATGATCCAGTCGCTCCTCATCGCCAACCGTGGCGAGATTGCCTGCCGGATCATCCGCACGGCGCGCGCCATGGGTATCCGCACGGTTGCGGTATATTCCGATGCCGACGCGAGGGCGCGGCACGTGCTGCAGGCCGACGAGGCGGTACATATCGGGCCGTCGCCGGCGCGCGAGAGCTATCTGGTGGGTGCTACGATCATAGCTGCCGCCAAGGCCGCCGGCGTGGAAGCGGTTCATCCGGGCTATGGCTTCCTGTCGGAGAACGCCGAATTCGCTCAGGCGGTAATCGATGCGGGGCTGGTCTGGGTCGGTCCTCGTCCGGCAAGCATCACCGCGATGGGGCTGAAGGATGCGGCCAAGCATCTGATGGCATCTGCTGGGGTGCCGGTGACGCCCGGCTATATGGGCGACAACCAGGACCCTTCCTTCCTCGCAAGACAGGCCGCCGAGATCGGCTATCCCGTGCTCATCAAGGCAGTAGCAGGTGGTGGCGGGAAGGGGATGCGCAGGGTCGAGGACGCGCCCGGCTTCGCTGACGCGCTCGCGTCGTGCCAGCGCGAGGCGAGCGCCTCATTCGGTAATGCCCATGTCCTGATCGAGAAATACATCCAGCGGCCGCGCCATATCGAGGTACAGGTGTTCGGCGACCCCCACGGCAACATCGTCCATTTGTTCGAACGCGATTGTTCGCTTCAGCGGCGACACCAGAAAGTGATCGAGGAAGCTCCTGCGCCGGGGATGGACGAAACCACACGCGAGCAACTCTGTGCGGCAGCGGTGAAGGCGGCGAAGGCGGTTGACTATGTCGGCGCCGGCACCATCGAGTTCATCGCCGACGCATCCGACGGCCTGCGCGCAGACCGCATCTGGTTCATGGAAATGAACACGCGGCTGCAGGTCGAACATCCCGTGACCGAGGAGATCACTGGCGTAGACCTCGTCGAATGGCAGCTACGCGTGGCAAGCGGCGAGCCGTTGCCCAAGCGGCAGGATGAATTGAGCATCAAGGGCTGGTCGATGGAAGCCCGCTTGTATGCGGAAAATCCGGCTGCAGGTTTTCTGCCAAGCATCGGGCGGCTCGATCATCTGCGGTTTCCGCATGATGCCCGCGTCGAAACCGGCGTCGAGGAGGGTGGGGAAGTCTCGCCATTCTATGATCCTATGATCGCGAAGCTGGTCGTCCATGCCGACACGCGGGACGGCGCCCGTGCTGCGCTCGACGAGGCGATTGCCGCGACCGAAGTCTGGCCGGTCAAGACCAATGCCGGCTTTCTGGGGTTGCTCAACGCGCACCCCGACTTCGTGGCGGGCGATGTCGACACCGGCTTGATCGCCCGGGCGGGCGATGCGCTGACAACGGCGCCCGATGCTGACGCGGATGAACTCGAAGAGGCGGCCGCGCTGCTGTGTGGCTCGCCGGGCGACGGTCCGTGGCACGCCGCGCTGGGGCTGCGGCTCAACGCCGAAGCCCGTGCCGAGGCGCGAGTGATCGATGACTCGGGGCGGGTGCATGTCGTTGATCTGGCCGACGCGGAGAACGATGCGCCCGCGCGCGAAGTCCTGTCGTTCGTGAATGGATTTGCGCGGTCGTACCGCCTGTACCAGCCGCGCGGCAATGGGCTTGGCGCGGCGTCTTCGGGAACAATCCTTTCCCCAATGCCCGGCCGCATCATCGCGGTCGACGTCGCAGCGGGAGATGTCGTGACGAAAGGGCAGAAGCTGGTCACGCTGGAAGCAATGAAGATGGAGCATTCGCTCACCGCGCCGTTCGACGGAATGGTGGCGGAGCTCAACGCCGTCTCCGGCGCGCAGGTTCAGGTCGATGCGCTCCTTGTGCGCATCGTGCCACCAGCTACCGCCTGACAGCAAAATGGGCGCGAAACCAGCCGGTTTCGCGCCCCTTCCTCTCGCTCCTCAGATCAGAACTTGAACCGTGCGCTCACGCCATAGGTCTTCGGCGGGCTGGGATAGGCCGACAGCGTGCCGGACTGCGCCACGCCCGGGAAGATCACCGGGTTGAACTTGGGCTCGGTCAGGTTGCGGCCCCATACCGACAGCTCGAGGCCGTTGCGCATGGCAAGCGTTACTGACCCGTTGAGCGTTTCAGGGCTCGCTTTGTACGGCAAGCCCTGAGCTATGATGAATGAGCTCGCATGGTCGTAATCGACATGGAAGATCGCCTTTATCGCGTCGCTCAACTCCGCAGTATACGTCGTACCAACGGCGATCGACCATTCCGAGATTCCGCTCGGTTTGAAACCCGTCAGGACAGCTGCACCCACGTTATTGGTTGCGTTGAAGGCCGAACCAAGCGTGAACTGATCAAACAACGGATCGAGGTACGTGACCGACGCTGTAAAGTTGAGCGCGCGCACTGGCGATAGCGACGCATCGAGTTCGAAACCTTGTGTCGACTGTTTTTCAGCATTGCTGAGAACGAAACCAGTGCCGACGAACACGTTGCTCTGGAAACCCTTCAAGATCTGCTTGAATATAGCCAAGTTGAACGAAAAGCCTTTGAAATTGCCCTTCAGGCCAGCCTCGTAGACCGTCGCATCTTCGGGCCCTGCATAACGGGTTCCAACCGTTAGGTTGTTGAGCGCAAGCCCTGCCGTGCGGATAGCAGACGGGGCCGGGTTGTTGACTGGTGACCCCGGGATGAAGTCGCGCGCAAACGGACGGCTGCCGTCAGACAGGTTCCACGATGAGGCCTTAAAGCCAGTCGCGTAGGTTGCGTAGGTGCTGAGGTTGGAGTTAAATTTGTAACTGAGCCGCAACGTATAGGAGAAATTATTGTCCTTGGTCTTTCCGTCTTCGACCGCATTGGGGAAATTAAGGAAAGGGGGAATGAACTGCAGAGGCTTCAATCCGAGCAGCGGGTTAACCTGCGCATTGACACCCGCCTGAATCGCAGCAAATCCTGCCGGATTGGCGGCTGCGAAGCCTGCGACCTGCGCTGCCGATGCGAAGCTGCCAGCTGGTAGACCTATGAACCCGGCCACCGTCTGAGCAATGCCGCCGTTGCGAAGTGCCGCCACTGAAGCGTCGAGGTCGATGCTCGAGAAAACGTCCGTGAAGGTGTTGTTCGAGACCACATTCTTGCGGTCGTTGGTGTAGTTGAACCCGGCCGTCGCGGTCAGGCCGCGTGTAATCTCGAAATCGACCTGGCCGAACAGTGACACCGCTTCGTTGCGATAATCGTATTTTTCGAAGCGGCCCTGACCCTGTCCACCGAATGTTCCAGCCGGAAGACCGGGGTTGACCGAGCGCAGTGCAGGCTCTGAAGCGCTGTATCCGCCGCCCGACAATAGATTCGCGTAATTCTTGAAATCCTTGCCGAACGTCAGCTGGTTTTCGGTGTGAATCTTCTCGTTGAAATAGAACACGCCGGCCAGAAAGTTGAGAGGCCCGTCAAAGCTTGTAGCAAGCCGCAGTTCCTGCGTGAAGGTGTCGATCTTCGTCTGGTTGGCATTCTGGCCAATCAAGTCGGCGCTGGTGAAGTCGGAATCGGCATTCGTGTTGGTTTTGACGCCGCGATACGAACTGATGCTGGTCAATGACAGCGCGTCGGCAACACGCCAGTCGATCTGGGCAGATACGCCATAATTATCGATCTTGTTTGACGACGGGAAATTGGCATAGCTGTTGTACGAATTCGGCTGGTTGGAGACGATCTGGCCCCCCAACGCTCGAACGGCATTGCCGGTTGGCCCATCGAGCAAGTTTGCCACCGTGCAACATACTTCGTCGATCTTATCATAGTCCGCGATGATCCGAATTTTGAAGTCCGAGCTTGGCTGGAACAAGATCTGGCCGCGCACGCCATAGCGATTGCGGTTATTATTTTCCTGATTGAGGTTGACGTATCGCGCATAGCCGTCTCGACGGTTGTAATTTCCTGCCAGACTGACTGCGACCGTCTCCGAAATTGGTCCGGTAATGCTACCCTTGACGACGACGGCATTATAATTGCCGTAGGACGCCTCGATCTGGCCGCCGAACTTGAATTGCGGCTCGGCGGTGACGATGCTGATGATACCCGCCGACGCGTTCTTGCCGAACAGGGTCGATTGCGGACCGCGCAGCACTTCGACGCGCTCGATATTGGGCAGGTCGCCAATCTGGGCGGCGGAGCGCGACCGGTAGACACCGTCGATGAACACGCCGACCGACGGTTCGATACCGATATTGTTGGCGCCGTTGCCGAAGCCGCGGATGATGAAATTGGTGTTGGCCGAGCTCTGCAGCTGGCCGACCTTGAGCGACGGGACGAGCGTCTGCAGGTCGATCAGGTCGCGGATCTGCGACTGTTCGATCTGTTGTGCGCTGGCGACGGCGACCGAAATCGGCGTGTCCTGCAAGGTCTGTGCACGCTTCGACGCGGTGACGATGATGTCGGCGTTTGTGTCTTCGGCTTCTGCGGCCTGCGGGGCCGGCTGGGCTGCGCCCTGTGCGAAAGACGGCGTCGCGGCGGCAAGCGCCAACAACGAGGCGCCGGCAAAATGGATACGTTTCATTGGAATGTCTCCCCTGCGAATACCAGCACTCGTCGGTGCTTTCAGGGGCCTAGGTCGCGCAACCTTACGCGCGCGTCAATGGCGTAAGTTCGTTAATCGATTCGAGTTGCAAGGCGCTACTCATATCATTGTCGCGTGGCGCGAATTCCGTAGCGTCAAGTTAACAATGGTTGCACTTGCGAACCAAGCGCCTATCTCGGGAACATGTCCGATTATGATGATGGGCCGCATGCGGTCGACGAATATGAGGCCGCAAAGCTTCCGGTGCCGCGCGACGTGCAGGAGGCCATCCGCACGCTCATTCGCTGGTCGGGAGACGATCCCGATCGCGAGGGCCTGATCGATACACCCAAGCGCGTGGCACGCGCCTGGCGGGAATATTGTTCGGGGATGGAGGAAGATCCCTCGCATCACCTGTCGCGCACCTTCGATGAGGTCGGTGGCTATGACGAGCTTGTCCTGTTGAAGGACATTCCGTTCCAGTCGCACTGCGAGCACCACATGGCGCCGATCACGGGCAAGGCGTCGATCGCCTATATGCCCGACAAGCGCGTCGTCGGCATTTCGAAGCTCGCGCGCGTTCTGAACGGTTTCTCTCGCCGGCTCCAGATCCAGGAGCGGCTGACGGCCCAGGTCGCCCAATGCATCTGGGACAATCTCCACCCCCAGGGTGTCGCTGTCGTGATCGTGGCGCAACACGGCTGCATGACCGGGCGAGGGGTGCGCACGCCGGGCGTCGGCATGACCACGTCACGGCTGCTGGGGTGCTTCCTCGAGGATCACCGCAGCCGCGCGGAAGTTCTGAAATTGATGGGGTATTGAGCGACGCAGGTACGAAATAGCGCAGCTATTTCGACCTTCCGACGCTCACGGCCGGCCTCGCCCTGGCGAGGACAGACGGCGCGGCTTTGCCGCGACGGGCTTTCACTTTCCTACCGGTTTCTAGCCTAAAGCTCTGGTATTCAAGCTTTTCCAGAGCAGCGGACGTGTGACTGGACAAAAAGTACAAGCATATTCGTGCTGGTGCGATCTGCATTCGCCGAAGGTCACACGAAGGTCACACGAAGGTCACACCTGTACCCTCGCGCGCGCTGGTGCGACGGGTACAGAAAATTCTGGTCGGCTGACGGATGAGGAGAGGGGGGTCGACAATTCGAAAGAGCAGGTTGTCGAGAGACGGGGATCGGGTGCGACTCCGGGACATATGAGGTACGGCGCCTGTAGGACACGCCTTTCTTCGTCGATCCTGTCGTGCCGTCCGGCAACTGCGGAACGAAAAAAGGCGCGGGCAAAGCCCGCGCCTTCGTCGGACGGGTCGCTTTCGCGCCCGCCGTCCGGTTCGGTCCGAGTCTGCGCTTAGCTCGATGTTGCTGGCGCACCCTCTTCGCTATCCGCAGCCGGAACCGAACCCGGCTCAGCATTCGGATCGTAATCCTCGGTGAAGCCCGCCTCGTCCTTTTCGAACATGGCGGCCATCACGTCGACGCCCTGCGACTGCAGGTCGGCTTCCTCGGGCGAACGCGCGACATTGACCTTGACCATGACCGACACTTCGGGGTGCAGCTGGACCTTGACCTCGTAGAGCCCGATCGCCTTGATCGGCTTGTCGAGCACGATCTGGTTCTTGAGCACTTTGGCGCCTTCGGCTTCGAGCGCCTCGACGATATCGCGCACGGCCACCGAACCGTAGAGCTGGCCGGTGTTCGACGCCTGGCGGATCAGCGTGACCGCCTTGCCGTCGACGTCCTGCGACGCCGTCTGCGCCTCGGCCTTGCGGGCCTCGTTCTCGGCAACGATGCGTGCCTTGTTCGCTTCGAACACCTTGCGGTTGGCGTTGTTCGAGCGGAGCGCCTTCTTGTTGGGCAACAGGAAATTGCGCGCGAAACCGTCCTTCACGGTGACGACGTCACCGATCTGGCCCAGTTTTTCGACGCGTTCGAGCAGGATGACTTCCATGGTATCCGCTCCTTATTTCACGACATAGGGGAGGAGGCCGATGTGCCGTGCGCGCTTGATCGCCTGGGCGAGTTCGCGCTGCTTGGGGGCACTGACGGCAGTGATGCGCGACGGCACGATCTTGCCACGCTCGGACACGAAGCCCTGCAGCAGACGGACGTCCTTATAATCGATGCGCGGGGCGTCCTTGACCGAGAACGGGCAAGTCTTGCGACGACGGAAAAACGGGCGAGCCATTCAAATTCTCCTTAAGCCGCTTCGAGGTCGTCGCGGCGCGGGCGGTCATCCCGGCGGGGACGGTCGCCATCTTCGCGACGGGGGCGGTCATCACGATCGCGCTTGCGCATCATGGCCGAGGGGCCGGCCTCATGCGCGTCGACGCGCAAGGTCATGTAGCGGACGATGTCCTCGTCGATCTGGATCTGACGTTCGAGTTCCAGGACCACATGGCCGGGCGCTTCGAACTCGATCATCACATAATGCGCCTTGCGGTTCTTGGCGATCCGGTAGGCGAGGGTGCGAAGGCCCCAGGTCTCCGTCTTGACGATCCTGCCGCCGTTATCGGTGATGATCTTGCTTGCGGTTTCCGCGAGCGCGTCGACCTGGCTCTGGGCCACGTCCTGACGCACGAGAAACACATGCTCGTACAGAGCCATGCGGTCTTTTACCTTTCCATGCCGATCGCTGACGCCGCACCATGCGGACGCCCCTCCGGCCTTCTTCGAAGCGGCGGCCTATGACGACAAAGGCCGGGCTTGGCAACCCCGACGTTGCTCCCTAACGCGCCGCAACCATTTCGGAGTCTGTGCATGAGAGCTTTTATTTTCCCCGGGCAGGGCAGTCATTCGGTCGGCATGGGGCGCGACCTGGCTGCTGCCAGTGCGACCGCGCGCGCCGTCTTTCAGGAAGTCGACGAGGCGCTGGGCCAGAATTTGTTCCGCCTGATGGTTGACGGACCCGAGGAGCGACTGACGCTGACGGAGAATGCGCAGCCCGCGATCATGGCGCTGTCGATGGCGGTGCTCGCGGTGCTGACCAAGGAGGGCGGGATCAGGCTGGCCGAAAAGGCGGGCTGCGTCGCCGGGCACAGCCTGGGCGAATATTCGGCACTCTGCGCGGCCGAAAGCCTCGACCTGGCAACGACGGCGCAGTTGCTGCGGCGCCGGGGAGCCGCGATGCAGGCGGCGGTTCCGGTAGGCGAGGGCGCCATGGCCGTACTGATCGGGCTCGACTTTGCGGGCGCCACGAAGCTGGCGGCCGAAGCGGCACAAGGGCAGGTCTGTGAGGCGGCGAACGACAATGGCGCGGGCCAGGTCGTGATCTCGGGGCATTTCGAGGCGATCGCGCGGGCGAAACTGCTCGCGAAAAGCTATGGAGCCAAGCACGTCATTCCCCTGCTGGTATCCGCGCCCTTCCACTGCGCGCTGATGGAGCCGGCGGCCCGTGCGATGGCGGAAGCGCTGGAGACGGTGCACATCCAGGCGCCGCTCGTGCCGCTCTACGCCAATGTCACGGCGGCCGCCGTCACCGATCCGGCGGAGATCAAGCGCCTGCTGGTCGACCAGGTGACGGGAACCGTCCGCTGGCGGGAGAGTGTCGAGGCGATGATCGCGGCAGGCGTGACCCAATTCGTCGAGATCGGCGGCGGCGTGCTGGGCCCGATGATCCGGCGCATCAATTCGGACGTCACCAATCGCGCGGTCATCTCAATGGCTGACATCGAGACGCTGGCCAAAGAACTTTAAATCGGAGCGAGAAGGGCAAAACTTCGACATGCTCAGGGACGCGGAGAGTAACACATGTTCGATCTAACAGGCATGACCGCGCTGGTGACCGGCGCTTCGGGCGGCATCGGCTCTTCGGTGGCGAAGGCACTCGCGGCGCAGGGCGCCAAGGTCGCGCTTTCCGGCACGCGCGAAGAGGCTCTGGCCGCAGTTGCCGCCCAAATCCCCGGCGCAGTGATCCTGCCGTGCAACCTGTCCGATGCGGCGGCCGTCGATAGGCTCGTCCCGCGCGCGGTCGAGGCGCTGGGCGGGCAGCTCGACATCCTTGTCAACAATGCCGGCGTGACGCGCGACAATCTGGTCATGCGGATGAAGGACGAAGAATGGGACACGGTCATCCGCGTCAACCTCGAGGCTGCGTTCCGCCTGATCCGCGCGGCGGCCAAGCCGATGATGAAAGCGCGTTTCGGTCGGATCATCTCGATCACGAGCGTCGTCGGTACGACGGGCAATCCCGGGCAGGCGAATTATGCGGCGTCGAAGGGCGCGCTGGTCGCCATGACCAAGTCGGTTGCGCAGGAACTGGCGAGCCGCGGCGTGACGGCAAATTGCGTGGCGCCGGGCTTCATCGCGACCGCCATGACCGATGGGCTGCCGGACGCGCAGAAGGAGGCGCTCAATGCGCGCATCCCGGCAGGGGCGATGGGGACCGGCGACGATATTGCCGCCGCCGTCGCCTTTCTGGCCAGCCGCGAGGCGGGCTATGTCACGGGCCAGACGCTGCACGTGAATGGCGGCATGGCGATGATCTAAGCCGCTCTAGGTCGGGTCAGAGCGCGACGGCGAGCGATGCGACGAGCAGCGCCGCCATGCCCCAGTTGAACACGCGGTGCCGGCGCGGGTCGGTCAGCCAGCGCTGCAGATACTGGCCCATGCCGGCCCAGAGGCTGACGACGGGCAGGTTGATCGCGCCGAAAACGGCGGCCACGCCGATGACAGCGGCGATGCTCCGCGAGCCGGCGTAAACGGCGATCGCGGTCAGCGCCATCGTCCACGCCTTCGGGTTGACCCATTGGAACAGAGCCGCCTGGATGAACGTCATCGGCTCGCCGCCCGATGTTGCCGCGCCGGGCGCCGGTGGCGGCGCCGTGGCGATCTTCCACGCCAGCCACAGGAGGTAGGCCGCGCTCACCACTTTGAGCACCGTGAACAGCGGGGGCCAGGCGTCGAACAGGCCGATCAGGCCGATGCCGACGAGGAAGATCATCAGCGCGAAGCCGAGCGCGACACCGGCCATGTGCGGGAGGGTGCGGCGGACCCCGAAATTGGCGCCCGAGGCCATCAACATCATATTGTTCGGCCCCGGCGTCACCGAGGAGACGAAGGCGAAGCCGACAAGGGCGGCGAGCTGTTGCGTATCCATATCGCCATCCTATTGCATTTTGCGGGCCGATGTGTTGCGAATATCGCGGGCTTACATATAATCGGCGCAATCCATGTCCAGACTTGACGCAATCGGCGAAAATATATTGCGAGAGCTTTCGCGCGATGGCCGACAGTCTAACCTCGACCTGGCCGAGCGCGTCGGTCTTTCCCCCTCGGCATGCCTGCGCCGGGTGCAGGAGATGGAGCGGCGCGGCCTCATCCAGGGCTATCGCGCCGTGCTCGACCGGGCGCAGCTCGGGGTGGGCTTTGTCGCCTATGTCGCCGTCGCGCTGGCACGCCATACCAAGCTCGACCAGGAAGGATTCGAGGCGGCGATTGCCGAAGCCGCCGAGGTGCGCGAATGCCATAACGTCACCGGCGCGTTCGAGTATATCTTGCGCGTCGAGGCAGCCGATCTCGCCGCCTACAAGCATTTCCATACCGAAGTGCTCGGCGTCCTGCCGCAAGTGCGCGCGATTACGACCTATGTCGTGATGGGGTCGCCGAAGGACGAACGCGCCTAGCGGACCCGCGCGTCGAGGTCCGCCTTTGCAGCACGATATTCCTGTTCGAGCTTGTCGACGAATTCGGCCACGCTGACGCTTTCGTGCACCGTACCAATGCCCTGGCCCGATCCCCAGATGTCGCGCCAGGCCTTGGCCGGCGTGTTCGACGACTGGCTGAAGTTCATCGTCTTGAAATCGCCCTCGGGCAGATTGTCGGGGTCGAGCCCGGTCGCTTCGATCGACTTGCGCAGGTAGTTCCCGTGGACGCCGGTGAACAGCGACGAATAGACGATGTCGGCCGCGCGCCCGTCGACAATCCCCTGCTTATAGTCGGGGTCGGCATTGGCTTCGGTCGTGGCGATGAAGGCCGAGCCCATATAGGCGAGGTCGGCGCCGCAGGCCTGTGCCGCCAGGATCGAGCGACCGTTGGCGATCGCGCCCGACAGCGCGACGGGGCCGTCGAACCACTCGCGGATCTCGCTCATCAGCGCGAAGGGGGATTGGGTTCCGGCATGGCCGCCGGCCCCTGCCGCCACGGGGATAAGGCCGTCCGCCCCTTTTTCGATCGCCTTGCGCGCGAAGCGGTCGTTGATGACGTCATGCAGCGTGATGCCGCCCCAGCCATGGACGGCCGCGTTCAGGTCCTCGCGCGCGCCGAGCGACGTGATCGTGATCGGCACCTGCCATTTGGCGCAGGTCATCAGGTCGGCTTCGAGCCGGTCGTTCGACTTGTGGACGATCTGGTTGACCGCATAGGGCGCGGCCGGCCGATCCGGATTGTCGCGGTTGTGTGCGGCCAGCTCCTCGGTGATGCGGTGCAGCCATTCGTCGAGCAGCCCCTGCGGCCGCGCGTTCAGCGCCGGGAAGCTGCCGACGATCCCCGCCTTGCACTGGGCAATGACCAGGTCGGGCCCGGAAACGATGAACAGCGGCGAACCGATGAGGGGGAGCCGGAGGCGGTCGAACAGGGGGGAGGGGAGGGTCATGCGGGGTTTAGTAACGCCCCCGAAAGGGCGCGCAAGGGTGCTCGGCTTTCCGTTACGGCAAAGCGCGCGGAGCCCTGAAGGACTCGCGGCGGAGGTGCGGACGCGCGGCGAGTCGCTTTCGTTCCCAGGAGCGGCTGGCGATGATCCCGCCGCAGTCGGCCCGCAACGGATTCCGCTTGCAAAACACTAAAGCGTATTCCTAGCTGAAATACGCGCCGATGACCAGCATCTGTGGGTCAGTCGCGAAGCACTGGTCGATCAGGGGTCCATTAACCTCATGGAACCGACGGCGCAGAACATTTGCAATGTCATGGTGTCGCTCGGTCAGTATCGACGTCACCCGTGCTAACTCGCTTTGAATTTCTGCGTCTGCAAGGCCAAGCACCCGATCTGCGATCCTTTGCGCGCGCGGCGCATGCCCTGCCGCAAAGGCTGGCGGATCCTCCGCCGGAATGAAGGGTCGTATGACAACTCGAGAGGGGTCAGGATGAAGCGAGACCGGTAGCTGTCTTATTTTTTGACCGCTCGACATGGCAGATTGCAATCAAGGTGATGCGCTGGGGCGCCGGGCAGACCGCGCTAGCCAGATCAGGCGCATGATGGGCAGGTTCGGAATTTACCTACCACCCGCTCATTCGCTAAACCGAAAGCGCCTTAGCTAATGCCGGGCGCGCGATCATTCAGTTTGCCTTGGGTGCCTTATCTGTAAAGGCGTTGTGGAGGGAGAAATTTCCAAAGGGGGTCCGACCGAAAAGTACCGCACACCGCCCGAGACCTGCCAGTCCGCTTGCGGCCCGTAGACGACATGAGCTGCCGCGCAGACCCTTTAGCCCATCAGGCGGTAACCCACCCCTGGCTCGTTGAGCAGCAATCTGGGATTCGACGGGTCTGCTTCGAGCTTGCTGCGAAGTCCCCGCATTGTGACGCGTAAATATTCGACATCGTCCAGATGCGCTTCGCCCCAGACGGCGCGCAGGAGATGGGCGTGCGTAATTACCCGCCCGGGGTGGCGCGCGAGTTCGGCGAGAACCGCATATTCCTTGCGGGTCAGCGCGACCTCATTCCCGTTGCGCGCGATGCGGCGGCGCGTGAGATCGATGGCGATATCGGCGACCCGGACGACGCCGTCGCTCGTCTCGTTGCCCGCGCGATGGCGCAGCGCGACGCGGATGCGCGCGAGCAGCTCGTCGGTATCGAACGGCTTCACCACATAATCGGCGGCGCCAAGATCGAGTGCCGCGACCTTCTCACTGGTCGCGTCGCGCGCGGTCAGGACAATCACGGCACGGTCCATCGCCTTGATCAGCGGGACGATTTCGAGGCCGTCGCGGTCGGGGAGCCCGAGGTCGAGCAGGACGAGCTCGCAGCCCTCGCGCCGCGCGGCGATCAATGCCTCGGCAGCGGTTGCCGCTTCGGACACGGTGTCGCCGCCGCGCTCGACGGCGCCGCGCACGAGACGACGGATAGCCGATTCATCGTCGACGATGAGGATCCGCCCGGTCACGTGGAAGGCACCCGGATCGCCCCGGCCGTCCAGGTCAGGGTGAATGCGGCCCCGCCCTCCGGGCGGTTGGTGGCGTCGACCGAAAGCCCCATCGCGTCCGAAAATCCTTTGACGATCGCGAGGCCAAGGCCGGTGCCGCCGCTGCGATCATCGCCGTCAACGCGCGTGAATCGGTCAAAGAGGCTGTCCTCACGGCCGGGCGGCAGCCCCGGCCCGTCGTCGAGTACGCCGAGCGAGAGGCTGTCCGGACGGCGCACCGCGCGGATGGTGATCGGCGATCCGGCGGGCGCGAACTTGGCGGCATTGCCGAGCAGGTTGATCAAGATGTGATGAAGCATGCGAGGGTCGGCCTCGACCAGCGGGAGCGCAGGCGATACGTCAAGCGTGATCGGGTGCGAAGCCAATTCGGTGCGAAGGTCATGGGTAGCGCTCGCGATCGCGTCCGTCAGGTCGATCGTCTCACGCCTAACCACGAGGGCGCCGGCCTCGATCCGCGTCATTTCGACGAGGTCGTCGAAAACGCGACGCAGGCGCCGGGCTTCGGCCTGAAGCGTCACCGTCGTCGGCGACGCGCCATGCTCGGCCGCAAGCGCGTCGGCGGCCGCGACGACGGCGGTCAGCGGCGTCTTGAGATCGTGACCGATCGATGAAATCAACGTGGCGCGCAGATTGTCGCGCTGCTGAAGCTCGCCCACCTTGCGCGCCTGCGCCTCGAGCGTCAGCCGCTCGTGCGCCAGCGCGGCCTGGCCCAGCATTGTCGTGAACAGCACCTGGCGTTCGGGCGGGATCGGACTCCCGGGGCCGTCAAGCGCGACCCCGAGGACGGCGAGCACGCCGAGCGATGTCTGGAGCGGATGGAACTGCCATTCGCTCGCCGTCAATGTGCCCGTGTCCTTGCCGGCCGCTTCGTGCCGATCGAAGCTCCAGTCGGCGGCGGTCGTGTCGATGGGGCCCAGCACGGGCAGGTCGGGATGCCCGGCGGCGACGACGCGCTGTGCTCCGCGCTGAAGCAGCAAGATCGTGCTTACGCCCATCACCGAAGCGATTTCCTCGCACGTGGCGCTTGCCGTGCCCTGTTCGTCTGCCACCGTCGCGAGCCGCTGCCCAAAGGCCGCAAGCGCGGCATTCTCGCTGGCGGTGCGCTGTCCGATCGTCGCTTCGCGCCGAAGGCGGCCGGCAAGCTGGCTGGCGACCACCGCGACGATCGTCAGCACGAGGAGCGTCACGACATTCTGCGGATCGGCGACGGTGAACGTATAAAGCGGCGGCAGGAAAAAGAAGTTGTAGGCAAGTGCGGCCGCCAGCGTCGTCACAAGCGAGGCGCGCAGGCCGAATATCGTGGCAATTGCGATGACGGGGAGCAGGTAAAGCAGGTCGACCGCATTGACGCCGACGAGCGGCGCCAGGACGCGCGCCGCGAAGGTCGTCACGGCGACCAGCGACAGGCCCGCGGCGATGCCCGGCGTGGCGGGTCGCGCGATTGCACGGTGGGCGTCGCCTGCGCCCTGCACCGTCGCGACCGGCAGGACATGTATGGCGACATTGTCGAGCGCGCGTACAAGGCGATCGACGACCGACCCGTGGCGAAGTTCGAACCACCAGCTCCGTCGTGACTTGCCGATGACGATCGCGGTTGCCCGCGCATCGCGGACATGGGCGACGAGTCCTTCGAAGACGGTGCGGGCGGGCACGGTCGCAATGGCCGCGCCGAGGCTGGTAGCCAGCCCGAGCGACGCCGCCATGCGTGCTTGTGCCTGTGCAGACAGGCTTGCGCTGCGCGGTGTCTCGACCACGACCGCCGTCCAGGGCGCGCGCAGTGCGTCGGCAAGTCGTTTGGCTGACCGGATCAGCACTTCGCCACCCGGCTGGTCGCCGACCGCGACCACCAGCCGCTCGCCCGCTGCCCAGGTGCCGGCTTCACCCGTGGTCGCGACATGATCGAGCAGCGAGCGGTCGACGGCCTGTGCCGCACGGCGCAGTGCGAGTTCGCGCAGCGCCGACAGGTTTGATTTGGAAAAAAAGTGCCCGAGCGCGCGTGACGCCTCATGCGGCACATAGACCTTGCCCGCCTTCAGTCGCTCGATCAGCTCGTCGGGCGGCAGGTCGACGATCTCGATCTCGGCGTCGTCGAGGATCGCGTCCGGGACGGTCTCGCGCACGCGGACGCGGGTGAACCCCGCCACGACGTCGTTCAGGCTCTCGACGTGCTGGATGTTGAGCGTCGTCAGTACGTCGATCCCGGCGTCGCGCAGTTCTTCGATATCCTGCCAGCGCTTGGGGTGCCGGCTTTCCGGCGCATTGCTGTGCGCGAGCTCGTCAACCAGCGCGATCTGCGGCGCCCGCGCGAGCATCGCATCAAGGTCGAACTCGTCGAGGCGATGCCCGCTGCGCTCAACCACCCGACGCGGCAGCACGTCGAACGGCGCGAGCAGCGCCTCGGTCTCGGCGCGGCCGTGGGTCTCGACGATGCCGACGACGACGTCGATGCCCGCCCGGACCATCTCCGCACCCTCTCTCAGCATCTCATAGGTCTTTCCCACGCCGGGTGCCGCGCCGAGAAAGATCTTAAGTCGTCCGCGCGCGTCGCGCTTCGCCGCCTTCAGCAGGGCGTCGGGCGAAGGGCGCGTCTCGCTCATCGCGCTCCGTTAGCCGATGGCCGAGCGGTCTGTCGATTGCCGGCGCGCCGGTCGAGCTCAAGGTTGAGACGCAAGACGTTGACGTGCGCCTCACCGATCAGGCCAAGCAGTGGCGTCTCGACGGAGCGCGACACCAGTTCGCGGACCTCGCCCGCCGGCATCCCGCGCGCCGCCGCAACGGCGCCGACTTGCGCAAAAGCCGCCTCGGGACTGAGATCGGGATCGAGTCCCGAGGCGCTAGTGGTGACCAGGTCAGGCGGGACGTTGGGACCGGTCATACCGTGAGCGCGCGCGTCGGCGATCCGTACCGCGACGGCATCACGCAAATCCTTCGACCCCGGCGACAGATTGGTCGCGCCCGACGCGCTCGCGTCATAGCCTTTGCCCGCAGCCGAGGGTCGTGGATGGAAATAGTGCTGGCTGGCAAAGCCCTGGGCGATCAGCGACGAGCCAATGATCCGATCCCCTTGGCGAATCAGGCTCCCGTTCGCCTGCTTCGGCATCGCAACCTGGGCGACGAGAGTAACGAGCGCGGGATAGGCAAGGCCGGTGATGGCCGCGAACACGATCAGCAGGACGACAGCGGGTCGCAGGGCGCGGGTGACTTCGGTGAACATGGTGGAATCCTCAGGCGAGGTGGAGGCCGCTGACGGCCAGATCGATGAGCTTGATGCCGACGAACGGCGCGATCAGACCGCCTACGCCATAGACTGCAAGATTGCGGGCCAGCAGGTCACCGGCGGGCGCCGGGCGGTATTTCACCCCCTTCAACGCCAGGGGCACCAGCGCGGGAATGATCAGCGCGTTGAAGATGATCGCCGACAGGATCGCACTTTCGGGGCTCGCGAGCCGCATCACGTTGAGCCCGGCGAGCCCTGGATACAGGACGACGAAGATCGCGGGCAGGATCGCGAAATATTTGGCGACGTCGTTCGAGATCGAGAAGGTGGTGAGCGCGCCGCGCGTCATCAGCAATTGCTTGCCGAGCCCGACAATTTCGATGAGCTTGGTCGGGTCGCTGTCGAGGTCGACCATATTGCCCGCCTCGCGCGCGGCCTGCGTTCCCGTGTTCATCGCCACGCCGACGTCGGACTGGGCAAGCGCGGGCGCGTCGTTGGTGCCGTCGCCGCACATTGCGACGAGCTTGCCGCCCTCCTGCTCGCGACGGATGAGCGCCAGCTTGTCCTCGGGCGTCGCCTCGGCAAGAAAATCGTCGACGCCGCTCTCGGCCGCAATGCTGGCAGCGGTCAGCGGATTGTCGCCGGTGATCATGACCGTGCGGATCCCCATGCGCCGCAGCTCGCCAAAGCGCTCGCGGACACCGGCCTTCACGATGTCCTTCAGCTGCACGACGCCGAGCAGCCGGCTGCCGTCGGCGACCGCAAGAGGGGTCGCGCCCTGGCGCGCGATATCGTCGGCAATGCGCCGCAGGGAGTCGGCCTGCGGGACGTCGCCGAGGCGCTTGAGGACAGCATCGACCGCGCCCTTGACCAATTCGCGCTCGGCCACACGCAGTCCCGAGACGCGCGTCTGCGACGTAAAGGCGATTGGCTCGGCATTGGAAGGCATGGGCTCGCCCGCGCCGGCCAGAACGACGATGGAGCGGCCCTCCGGCGTCTCGTCCGCAAGACTGGCAAGACGTGCCGTTGCTGTCAGCTCGGCGAGCGAAACGCCGGGGACGGGGAGGAAAGCGACGGCCTGTCGGTCACCGATCGTGATCGTCCCCGTCTTGTCGAGCAGCAGCGTGTCGATGTCGCCCGCCGCCTCGACCGCGCGGCCCGATTTGGCCAGCACGTTGAAGCGGACGAGCCGGTCCATGCCCGCGATCCCGATCGCCGACAGCAGCGCCGAGATCGTCGTCGGGATGAGCGTGACGAACAGTGCGACCAGCACCGGCACGGCGAGCGCGCCTCCCGCATAGCGCGCAAAGGCCGGCAACGTGCCGACCGCGATCAGGAAGATCAGCGTCAACCCCGCGAGCAGGATCGTCAGCGCGATCTCGTTCGGGGTCTTTTGCCGGCTCGCGCCTTCGACGAGTGCGATCATGCGGTCGAGGAAACCCTGGCCTTGCGCGGCGGTCACGCGGACCTTGATGCTGTCGGCGATGACGCGCGTTCCTGCCGTCACCGCCGAGCGGTCGCCGCCGGCTTCGCGGATGACCGGCGCGCTCTCGCCGGTGATGGCGGCTTCGTTGACGCTGGCAACGCCCTCGATCACCTCGCCGTCGGCAGGGATCAAATCGCCGGTTTCGACCAGCACGATCTCGTCGATCATCAGCTGCGTCGCCGGCACGCGGCTCCATGTTCCGCCGACCCCGAGCAGGCGCTTGGCCGAAAGATCGGCTTTGGTGTTGCGCAGACTTGCTGCCTGCGCCTTGCCGCGCCCTTCGGCCAGGGCTTCGGCAAAATTGCCGAACAACACGGTCAGCCAGAGCCAGACGACCAGCTGGCCTTCGAACATCGCGTTGCCCGTGCCGGTCACGAGGCCGCGGACAAACAGGACGGTGGAGAGCGTGGCGACGATCGCGGTGACGAACATCACGGGCGTGCGGATCAGGATACGCGGGTCGAGCTTGAGCACCGCATCGCGCGCGGCCGCGATCATCAGCGGCCCGGTGAAGAGCGAAGTGGCTTCGGTCATGCGAGTGGCTTTCTAGTTGAGCGTGCCGACGGCGACCTGCGCTTGATCGGCGACGGGTCCCAGAACGAGGCTGGGCAGGAAGGTGAGTCCGCCGACGATGACGATGACGGCAGCAAGCAGGCCGATCCAGAGCGCACCGGTCGTCGGGAAGGACCCGGGGCCGGACGGGATCTGGCGCTTTGTGGCGAGCCCCCCGGCAATGGCGAGCACCGGCAAGATGACCCCGAAGCGCCCCACGAACATGCCGAGTGCGAGCAACAGGTTGTAGAAGGGCGTGTTGCCGGTCAGCCCGCCGAACGCCGACCCGTTGTTCGCGGCCGCGCTCGAAAAAGCGTAAAGGACTTCCGAAAACCCATGCGGCCCCTTGGCGAGCGGTCCGGCCAATCCTGCAGGAACCAGACAGGCGACCGCGGTCAACCCGAGGATCATCAGCGGCGGGACGACGATCGCGATGACGCTGAGCTTCATCTCGCGCGCCTCGATCTTCTTGCCGACATATTCGGGGGTCCGGCCGACCATCAGCCCGGCGATGAACACCGCAAGGATGGCATAGATCAGCACCGCATAGAGTCCCGATCCGACGCCGCCGATGACGAGTTCGCCGAGCTGCATGTTGAACATCGGGACAAGCCCGCCGAGCGGGGTCAGGCTGTCGTGCGCCGCGATGACGGCGCCGGTCGATGTCGCGGTGGTGATCGTGGCAAAGAGCGCCGAGGTCGCGACGCCGAAGCGCACGTCCTTGCCCTCCATGTTGCCGCCCGTCAGGCCGAGCGCATGGTGCACCGGATTTCCTGCCGCCTCGGCACCATAGGCCACGGCGACGCCGGCAAGGAAAAGCAGGACCATCGTCGCGAGGATCGCCCAGCCCTGACGAACATTACCCACCGCCTTGCCGAAGGTGAGCGTCAGCCCGGCGCCCACCGCGAACATCGACAGCATCTGGAGCAAGTTGGTGACAGCAGACGGGTTTTCAAAGGGATGGGCGGAGTTGGCGTTGAAGAAGCCGCCGCCATTGGTGCCAAGCATCTTGATCGCCAGCTGCGACGCGACCGGTCCCAGCGCGATCGTTTGCTTCACACCTTCGACCGTCGTCGCGGTGGCCGACGCGGCGAACGTCTGAGGGACCCCGAGCGCGACAAAGATCAGCGCCAGCACGATGCAGGCCGGGAGCAGCAGGTAAAGCGTCACGCGCGTCACATCGACCCAGAAATTGCCGATGCCGCTCGCCTGTTTGCGCGCGAAGCCGCGAATGAGCGCGAACGCGACCGCAAGGCCGGTCGCGGCCGACAGGAAGTTCTGGACCGTCAGGCCGAGCATCTGCGACAGGTGGGACAGCGTCGTCTCACCGCCGTAATTCTGCCAGTTGGTGTTGGTGACGAAGCTGACTGCCGTGTTGAACGCCAACAGCGTCTCGACGCCGCCGAACCCTTGCGGATTGAGTGGCAGCACAGCCTGCAGCTTGAGGATGGCGAACAGAAAGGCGATGCCAGCCATATTGAAGATCATCAGCGCGCAGGCGTAGGCAAGCCAGCCCTGCTCCGCCGCAGGATCGACCCCCGCCAATCTGTAGATGCCGCGCTCGACGACGGCTAGCGGCAACGTCTCTCGCGCATAGAGCGCATGGAGGCAGTCGCCCACCGGTTTGGCGAGCGCGACAAAAAGGACTGTAAACAGGGCGATCATCGCCCATCCGGTCATGGTCATCGCATTGCCCTCAATATCGCTCGGGCCGGGCCAGCACGGCGATAAGGTAGACGAAGACGATCGCGAGCGTGATCGCGCCTAAAAGGAGGTCGGTGGGCATAGCGGGCCTTTGCAAATCGAGGCCGGGGTATGCGCGGTCAGTGCGTTAGCTATCGCGAGGGGAAAACGGTTTGCGCATAAGCTGAGCGTAAAGTTTGTACGACTGTCGACTTGCGCTGGCGTTTCATCCGGGCGCGCCGGCGAGCGGGTGCCGGACGCTGCCCACTGGCGGACTTGAGCCACATATTTTCCGACCGATCGGCAACCTTCGAGCTGCGAGAGGCCTTCTCCAAACAGCAACGCTCGATATTCGCTGTAAAAGAATAGCCCCAAACCGCTGAAAGCAGCGGCTTGACAGCTGGTTGGACTTATACCAAGACTCTCTGATCAGAACCGATGAGCCCACGACCGCATTCCGAGTGACATGATGCGCCATGGCTGATCTGTGAGGCGGTTCCATGCGAAGCAGCAATGATCGAGGATGTCGTCGTAGGATTTGTAGATGCGGTTCGACAGCCAGTTATCGGCGCATGAACTGCCAGACGTTTTCGACCGGATTGAGCTCGGGGCATTTGGGCGGCAGCGGCATGAGGGTAATATTGGCTGGAATGACCAGCGCCCGTGAGCCGTGCCACCCGGCTTGATCGAGGAGCAGCACGGCGTGCGCGCCCGGCGCCACGGCGGCGGATATCTCGGCGAGGTGAAGCGTCATGCCTTCGGTGTTGCAGCGCGGCAGCACTAGGCCGGCCCCCTTGCCCTCGGCGGGGCAGATTGCGCCATAGATGTACGCCGACGTGGTGCGCTGATCCTTGGGGGCTGACGGCCGGGTGCCGCGCTTGGCCCAGCGCCGGGTGATGCCGTTCTTCTGGCCGACCCGTGCTTCGTCCTGCCACCACAGTTCTATGGGCGTACCCCTTGGGAGCGTGGCTTCGATCGCTGCCAACTGGGCTGGGAAGTCTTTTTAAAAACGTCGATAGCATCGGCCCCCTGAGCATGGTGCCGGGGTCGTGCCGTCAGTTTGCGATAGCCCATAGCGCGCAGGTCTCGGCTCAGCGTCTGCTTGCTGACCGACACCCCATATTCGTCGAACAGCCATTGCATCAGATCGACGATCCGCCAGCGAACCACGCCATGCGAAGCCGGGATCGGACCCTGTTCGATGATCTCGGCCAGCGCCTGTTTGTGCTCGGCTCCAAGCACCGGACTCGGGCCAGGCGCCTTGCCGTCAAGCAAACCCTCGGGCCCGCGGGCGTTGAAGCGCAGCACCCAGTCCCGAACCGTCTGCAAGCCCACGCCGCCGACCTGTGCCGCCGCGTGTCGCGCGCCTAAACCATCGTAAATCACCGCCAGCGCCAGCAACCGCCGAACCTGGTTCGCGTCGCCACTCAAACGCGCCAGCCTTCGAAGACCGGACCCGTCGAAATCGTCCCGCAGAACAACCGCTAATGCCATCGCATACCTCCCCACAGCATGCGATGTTGAATCAGATCATGGTCTTGGTCGCTTTGGAATCCAGCACGCTTCCCCGCGGTGAGCCTTCCGAGGGACTTGGGGGGCAGTTTCAGGATCATTCGTAAGCCTGGCAGGAAGCGCAAGGCGAACGATTGACGCACGTTGAGCAACCCGACGTCAGCGATTGTCGGCGCGAGCTAGGGAAAAATGTCGGAACGAGATCCCAACACTTCCGCTAAGTCCCCGAAAAATATGGTGGACGCACTTGGGCTCGAACCAAGGACCCGCTGATTAAGAGTCAGCTGCTCTACCAACTGAGCTATGCGTCCGTCGCCATTCCCGTTTCCGGGCCGCGAAGAGGAGCGCCGCTAGCATCGCGTCCGCAGGTGCGCAAGGGTCAGAGCGCGCCGATTGCGAGGAATTTTCGCCGACGCGCGGCCTGGAGTGCGGCCGGGGTTTCATGCGACAGGTTCGTAAGCTCCTCGCCCAGCGCCGTCTTCAGTGCGGAAGCCGCCGCACTCGGCGCACGATGCGCGCCGCCCGTGGGTTCGGGGACAATGCGGTCGATGACGCCCAGGCGCAACAGGTCCTGCGCCGTTACCTTCATCGCCTCGGCTGCGAGCGCGGCCTGGTTGGTTGTGCTGCCGTCGGCGCGCCACAGGATCGAGGCGCATCCCTCAGGGCTGATCACCGAGTAGATGGCGTTTTCGAACATCAGCACCCGATTGGCTGCAGCAAGCCCCACCGCGCCGCCGCTCCCCCCCTCGCCGACGATCGCGGCCACCATCGGCACCTGAAGGGCAAGGCAGGCCTGGGTCGCGCGCGCAATGGCTTCGGCCTGGCCACGCGCTTCGGCATCGATCCCGGGGAAGGCGCCGGCCGTATCGACCAGCGTCACCACCGGCAGGCCGAAGCGACCGGCCAGTTCCATCAGGCGAATGGCCTTCCGATAGCCTTCGGGCCGGCCCATGCCGAAATTGTGCGTCAGCCGGCTCGTCGTGTCATGACCCTTTTCATGCCCGATGAGCATGACCTTGCGCCCTGCAATCGTCGCGAGGCCACCAATGATGGCAGGATCGTCCGCAAAGGCGCGATCGCCCGACAGGGGCATCCAGTCATCGGCCAACGCCGTCCGATAGGCCGAAAATCGTGGGCGATGCGGATGCCGGGCGACCTGCGTCCGCTGCCACGGTGTCAGCCGGGTGTAGAGCTCCGCAAGCATCTTTGCCGCGCGCGTGTCGAGGCGGACGGCTTCGGCGGTGGCTTCGGGAGTGTCGGTGGCGCGAAGTTCTTCGGCGCTGCGGGTGAGCGCCGCAACCGGCTTTTCGAATTCGAGGTAATCGATCATCGCGCCCGCCTAATGCGCGCGTGCATCATAGGCAACGCACTCAATCGAATGCGTAGCGCCGCGTCCGCCCTTCGCGCTCTATGCTCATCAGGATGCCGATGCAGAGCATCACGGTCAGCATGGCCGTGCCGCCGTGGCTGACGAGCGGCAGCGGAATGCCCACGACGGGTGCCAGCCCCATCACCATCATCAGGTTGATGGCGACGTAGAAGAAGATGGTGGCCGTCAGCCCCGCAGCGGTCAGCTGGCCGAAACGCGTCGGCGCGCGGCTCGACACGCGCATGCCCCAGCGGAAAAGCAACAGGAAACCACCGATGAGGAAAAGCCCGCCAATGAACCCCCATTCCTCCGCCATCGTCGCGAACACGAAATCGGTCTGCGGTTCGGGCAGGTATTTAAGGTGCGACTGGCTGCCTTGCAGGAAACCCTTGCCGAAAATGCCGCCGGATCCGATCGCGATCTTTGACTGGGTGATGTGATAACCGGTCCCGAGCGGATCGCTTTCGGGATCGAGGAAAATGAGCACCCGGTTGCGCTGATAGTCGTGCATGAGCGACCAGGCGATGGGCAGGGCAGCGGCGAGCGTGGCCCCCGCGGCCGCAAACAGCCGCATCGGGACCCCCGCAAGGAACACGATCACGATCCCGCCCGCGGCGATCATCGTTGCCGTGCCGAGGTCGGGCTGGGTCAGCACGAGCCCGAAGGGGATCAGGATCGCTAGACCGGTGGGCCAAAGGGCGTTCCACCCGCGGATCTCGCCTGCGGGAAGCTGGTCGTAGAATTTGGCCAGGGCAAGCACGATCGTAAGCTTCATCAGCTCCGACGGCTGCAGCCGGATGATGCCCGTGTCGAGCCATCGGCGGCTGCCGCCGGAAACCGCGCCGAGCAGCTCGACGGCCACCAGCATCACGAGGATGACGCCATAAGCAGGCCAGGCGCTGTCCTTCCAGAACGACACCCGAAGGCGCGACATCATCAGCGCCATGGCAAGGAAGACCGCGAACTTTGCGCCCTGCGAGGCGGCCCAGGGGTTGAGCGAACCGCCGGCAGCGGAATAGAGCACGACCAGCCCGAAGCCGCCGATCGCCATGATCAGGAACAACACCCGCCAGGGCAAGGCGCGCAGCTGCGCCGGGACGATGCCGGGTTGCGCGCTCAATCGGGCAGCTCCTGCGTGCCATTGCCCGACGGGTCAGCGGGTGGCGTCGGCGGTGCGGTGAGGGCGTCCGCATCGGCGGCCATCCGCGTGGCGATGTCGCCACCCCAGCTTTCCTCGATCTCGGCGAGGTTCTTCATCGCGAGATCGGGGTCGAACAAATAGGTCATGATGTCACGCCCCGTCAGCGGCGTATCGAGATTGCGGACGGTATGGCCATTATGTTCGAGCACGATCGCTGCAGCATAGCGCGGCGCCTCGGCCGGGGCAAAGCACACGAACAGGGCATGGTCGCGCAGCTTGAAGGGCAGGGCAGCGTTGCCCAGCACGCCCGACCCGCGTTCGGCCATCGTGATCCGTCTCACCTGGGCGGTGCCCGTCTTGGCGGCAAGCGTGATGCCGGGAAGCTGCATTCGCGCCGCGCCGCCGGTGCCGCCGCCGTTGACGACGCCGGCCATGGCTTCGCGGACGCGCACGAGATGCTCCGCAGACACGGGCAGGGCAGCTGCCGCCGCGCTGTTGCGGCCCTTCAGCAAATGGGGTTCGACGGCCCTGCCCGAGGCGATGCGCGCGGCCATGACCGCCAGCTGCAACGGATTGGCGAGCACATAGCCTTGGCCGATCGACGCGTTGAGCGAGTCGGCAACCGTCCAGTCCTGCTTATATTTGCGCTGCTTCCAAATGCTGTCGGGCACGGTTCCATAGCGCTGCGTCGAGAACGGCAGGTCGTACTTCTGGCCGAGCCCCGTCATGCGGGCGATCGGCGCGACATGATCATAGCCGAGGCGACGGACCATCTCGTAGAAATAGATGTCGCAGCTGTACATGATGGCCTGCTTGAGGTCGAGCGGCCCGTGCCCGCGCCGCTTGTGGCAATGGAAGATCCCGTTGCCGACCCTGAGCGATCCCGAGCAGGTGATGCGGTCGGTCGGGCTGACGCCGGCCTCGAGAAGCGCCAGTCCGTTCATGGGCTTTACGGTCGAACCGGGTGGGTAAAGGCCCTGCAGCGCCTTGTTCATCAGCGGCACGTGGTCGTTGTCGGACAGCATCTTCCATTCCGCGCGGCTTATGCCGTCGGAAAAGCTGTTGGGGTCGTACGCAGGCATGGAGACCATCGCGAGCATTTCGCCGGTGAGGCAGTCCATGACCACGGCCGAACCGGAGTTGGTCCCGAGCCGCCGCGCGGCATAGGCCTGCAGCCCTTTGTCGATGGTAAGCTGCAGCGTTTTTCCCGGCACATCGGTGCGGGTGGCGAGGTCGCGGACAAGCTTGCCCCGCGCGGTGACTTCGGTGCGCCGGGCACCCGGCGTGCCGCGGAGCAGCGGCTCGAACGTCCGCTCGATGGCATCCTTGCCGACCTTGAACCCGGGCGTGAGCATCAGCGGGTCCTTGGTCTTTTCATAATCGGCGGCGCTCGCGGCACCGACATAGCCGAGCAGATGCCCGACGGCGGCGCCGTCCGGATAGTAACGCGCAAAGCCCTGCGCGGGGATGACGCCGGCCAGGTCGGTCGCGCGTACCGAAAGCGCCGCATAATGTTCCCAGCTCAGGTTCTCCGCTACCTGCACCGGCTGGAACCCGACCGCGTCCTTGATGTCGTCGGCGATTCGCTGGCGCTCGTCGGCATCGAAGCCAAGGATCTGCTGAAGCTCGTCGAGCGTGGCATCCTTGTCGATCAGCCGGTCGGGGATGATATCGACACGGAAAATGGTCCGGTTGAGGGCCAGCGGCTTGCCGTTGCGGTCGACGACCCAGCCCCGGCGCGGCGGGATGAGCGACAGGTTGACCCGATTGCTTTCCGCCAAAAGCTTGTATTTGTCGTTTTCGACGATCGACAGCCAGGCCATGCGCCCGGCGAGGACGCCGCAAAGCCCGACCTGCGCCGCGCCCAGCACGAAACCGCGCCGGGTAAAGCTCATCTGCACCTGGGCTTCGGAAAGGCTGCGCTTGCCGAGCAAGCGGTCGAGGTTCATGGCCCGCCTCTTAGCGCGGAGAGCGCCACCGGTCGAGGGCGGCACAGGTGCGCGCGACGAGCGGGAACAGCAACGCCGAAAACAGGATCTGGGGCAGCAGCACCAGCGGCGACGTGCTGCCGCCCGTCAGCCGCGCGATCAGCAGAGCGAACAGGAGATAGGCTGCGATCGCCAGGCCGGCCACCAGCCAGTCCTGGCGATGGTCGCGAAACGGGACGCGGCGATCGACGCTGTCAAGCGCCAGCATAAGGGCGGTCCAGCCGCTCATTGCCGTGCCAATCGGCTGCCCGCTGAACAGATCGTCCCACAGCCCCAGGGGAAGCCCCATCCACAATGGCCAAATGTCGCCGCGCAACAGGCGCCAGCCGAGAAAAACCATCAGCCCGACCGGCGGCATCAGCGGCTCGGTCGCGATGTTGGGCGCGAGCGTCGCCAGCGATGCGACCATCGTGGAAATGACCGGCACCAGTTGCGCCTCGAGCGCCGTGGGCGGCGGCGTGAACCGTGTGCGACGTTTGAGCGGCAACATCGTCAGGGCGCGCCTTCGGCCGGCGGCGCGTCGGGGATGGCCGGAACATAGGGGGGCAGGGTGATTGCGAAATCGAGCCGGTTGGGATCGGCAAACGGGCGACCAATGGCAAGGTCGCGGTTCGATTTGAGCACCAGCGCGACCGGGACATCGGGGGGATAAACGCCGCCTGCGCCGGACGTCACGAAGATGTCGCCGACCCTGAAGGGATTTGAGCCCGCCTCCAGCGCCCGTACGTCGAGCGCACCGTCACCCCGGCCGGTGGCCAGTGCGGGCATGCCATCGCGCGCCCGCTTGACCGGCACGACGTTTCCGCCGTCCGTAATCAGCAGCACGCGCGACGTGACCCGCGATGCCATGACGACGCGACCGATCAAACCTTCGGGTGATCGGACCGGCTGCCCCGTCGCCACCCCATGAAATGTTCCTGCCGAAAGCGTCGCGAACCGGCGGGTGCTGGTACCGGTCGACGCAATCAGCCGCGCCGTGACGACCGTGTCGCTTGCCGCCTCGCGCAACTTCAGCAGCCGCTTCAACCGCTGGTTCTCGCGCGCCAGCGCCTGCGCCTCGATCAGGCGCGTACGGCTGGCCCGCAGCTCGGCTTCCATGGCGGCGTTTTTCGAGCCTGCCTCGATATAGGCCGACACGCCGTCGATCCCGGCGGACACTCCGCCCACGGCCGTACGCGCCGCGCCCGCAACGGGGGAGGCCAGATCGGCAAAGACGCCCTGAATCGCTGCATGGCCGACCGGATCGTAGCGCGCGGTTATGGCCAGCAGGAGACTGATGAACAGTCCCGAAATCGCGATCACATAGCTTGCGAACAAGCCATATTGCGCCCGTCGCGAAAAACCGGCGCGCCGGGACTTGGGCGGCGCCATCGGCAATCCCGTCCGTTAAGCCGTCTGGAGGACGCCGCGAAACATCGGGTCTTCCAACGCGCGGCCAGTCCCAAGTGCGACGCAGGTCAGCGGATCGTCGGCAATGGTCACGGGCAGGCCGGTCTCGTCGCGCAGCACTTCGTCGAGGCCTTGCAGCAGCGCACCGCCGCCGGTGAGGACAATGCCCTGGTCGACGATATCCGCCGCGAGCTCGGGAGCCGTGTTTTCAAGCGCGATACGCACGCCCTCGACGATCTGGCCGACAGGCTCGGACAGCGCCTCGGCGATCTGGCCCTGGTTGATCGTGATTTCCTTGGGGACACCGTTGACCAGGTCGCGACCCTTGATGTGGATCGTCACGCCGATGCCGTCCGGCGGCGGCTTTGCAATGCCCACTTCCTGCTTGATGCGCTCGGCCGTCGCTTCGCCGATCAGCAGATTGTGGTTGCGGCGCACATAGCTGACGATGGCTTCGTCCATCTTGTCCCCACCGACACGAACCGATGTCGAATAGGCAACGCCGCGGAGGCTGAGCACCGCGACTTCGGTGGTGCCCCCGCCGATGTCGACGACCATGCTGCCAATGGGTTCGGTAACCGGCATGTCTGCGCCGATCGCCGCCGCCATCGGCTCCTCGATCAGGAACACCTGGCTGGCACCGGCGTTCGATGCCGCATCGCGGATGGCGCGGCGCTCGACACTGGTTGATCCCGACGGCACGCAGATCACGATTTCCGGGAAGCGCCAGGCACGCGCCTTGCCGCCATGAACCTTGCGGATGAAATGCTTGATCATCTCCTCGGCGACATCGATGTCGGCGATGACGCCGTCGCGGAGCGGCCGGATCGCCTCGATGCTGCCGGGCGTCTTGCCCATCATCATCTTGGCATCGTCGCCGACGGCCTTGACACGCTTTACGCCGTTGATGGTTTCGATCGCGACGACGGACGGTTCGTTGAGCACGATTCCGCGCCCGCGAACATAAACCACCGTATTCGCGGTGCCGAGGTCGATGGCCATGTCATGCGACATGAACTTGAAAAAACGCGAAAATGGAAATGCCATAAATGTGCGGTCTCGTAGCCGGTTGGGCCCGTCTGAGAATGCTCGAAGAATTCCGCTGCCGGGCCGGGGTCGCGGGATGGCTGCGCTTGGTCTAGGGGCTAATTAATGTCAATACGCCGCCTGCCGCCCCACCTCGTGAATCGCATCGCTGCCGGTGAAGTGGTCGAGCGTCCTGCCTCGGCGCTGAAAGAACTCGTCGAGAACGCGATAGACGCGGGTGCCGCGCGGATTTCCGTCGTTCTGAGAGGCGGAGGGATCGAAGGGATCGAAGTCGTCGACGATGGTAGTGGCATGGATCGTGCTGATATCGCCTTGGCCCTCGAACGCCACGCCACGTCGAAATTGCCGGACGAAGCGATCGAAAATGTTTCGACCATGGGTTTCCGCGGCGAGGCCTTGCCGTCCATTGCAAGCGTTGCCCGGTTGACGATCGAAAGCCGGGTCGCCGGCGGGCAAGGCTGGTTGCGGATTGTCGACAATGGCGATGTCGTCGCCGATGCGCCGGCGGCCGTGCCGCCCGGCACCCGGGTCCGCGTCGACGGCCTGTTCGCCCGCGTGCCGGCCCGCGCCAAGTTCCTGCGCAGTCCGCGCAGCGAATATGCGGCCTGCGTCGACGTGCTCAAGCGCCTAGCGATGGCGCGCCCCGATATTGCCTTTACCCTCGACCATGAGGGCCGGCGATCGCTGTCGGTCTCGGCAGAGGTACAGGCGGCGCGGGTAGCGGCGCTCACCGATCGCCGGCTGATCGACAACAGCGTCGTGATCGACGCGCAACGCGAAGGGATCCTGCTCGGCGGCGTGGCCGGGCTGCCGACGTTCAACCGCGGCGTGGCCGATCACCAGTATCTGTTCGTCAACAGCCGGCCGGTGAAGGATCGGCTGCTCATCGGCGCCGTGCGCGGCGCCTATGCGGAGATGCTGGCGCGCGATCGCCATGCCGTCGTCGCCTTGTTTCTCGACATCCCGAGCGACCAGGTCGACGTCAACGTCCATCCGGCCAAGACCGAAGTGCGATTTCGCGATCCGGCGCTTGTCCGCGGGCTCATCGTGGGGGGACTCAGGGCAGCGCTCGATGCCGCGGGCCATCGGAGCCAGTCCCGCCCGAGCGCGGCAGCCCTGGGCATGTGGACGAGCGCACCGAGTTCTGCTTTTGCCGGGGCAGGGCGTGGCATGCCGCTTGAAGGCCCGGGCCAATCAGGATCGTTGCAGCGTTTCGGTCCCTCGGGCGAAGTCGGGGAGTTGTTCCTTCGCGATCGTGGCGACGATTATCGCCCTGCCGCCCGCGCGGAAGCGGCAACGGCGCCGGCAAATCGCTTTCCGATGGGGGTCGCCCGCGGCCAGGTCGCCGCCACCTATATCGTTGCCGAGGCCGATGACGGGCTGGTCATCGTCGACCAGCATGCGGCGCACGAGCGGCTCGTTCTCGAGCGCATGCGGCGCGCGACGGCGGAGGGCGCCATCGCGTCACAGCCCTTGCTGCTGCCCGAGGTCATTGAACTCGAAGAGACGGCCTGCGACCGCCTCGAACAGCGAATCGCCGAACTCGCCGGGCTGGGACTTGATCTGGAACGTTTCGGGCCGGCGGCAATGCTGGTTCGCGGCATACCGGCGATGCTCGGCACGACCGACGTTCGCGGTCTCGTCACCGACCTTGCCGACGAACTTGCCGCATTCGGTGAAACCTTGTCGCTCAAGGAGCGCCTCGACCAGGTTGCCGCGACCATGGCCTGCCATGGTTCGGTGCGTGCGGGGCGGATCTTGTCGGTTGCCGAAATGAATGCGCTGCTCCGCGAAATGGAAGTGACGCCGCACTCTGGACAGTGTAACCATGGTCGGCCAACATGGGTAAAACTCGCGCATGGCGATATCGAGAAATTGTTCGGGAGGAAATGATGCGTACTTCGGTTCTTCTTGCCCTTATTGTGACGTCACCCGCAGTTGCGCAGACTTGTCCGTCGCCAGCGGGCTGGACAACGCCGGTGCGACATCTGGCGGCACGCACACCCGATCTCAAATTCGCCCTGTCGACAGACACGTCGAACGAGATTGGCTTGTTGCCATCCGGGCAAGTGAGGTTCGCCGCGCCCTCGGGACGTCCCGCACGGCCGGAAACGACTGCCGGTCTGGCGGCAATGGATGTCAAAAAGGCCGGAACACTCGACGTGATCCTGTCCACCCCTGTCTATGTCGATCTCGTGCGCGACGGGCGGGTGCTGAAATCCTCGGGACACAGCGACCTCAAGGCCTGCCCCGGCTTGCGTAAGGCGGTGAGCTTTGCCGTGGTACCCGGCCGTTATGTTGTCCAGCTGAGTGATGCGCGCGACAAGTCGGTACGAATGGCGACCGTCCTGCACTGAGACCATTGCTTTAGCGAAATCAACGAGTTACAGACATTTTAATGATCGACCCCCTGCGTTCGTTGACCTATGTCAGCACCCCTTGCCAGCCATTCGACGCCGAAGCGCTCCACGTCCTCAGCACCGAAGCGTCGCGACTGAATGCGCTCGACGGCATCACCGGGCTGCTGATCTTCAATGGACGTCGCTTTTGCCAGACGATGGAAGGCGGCGTCGATGCCGTCGACCATCTTCTCGGGCGACTGAGGCGCGATCCGCGTCACAGCAATATCGTCATCGCGTCCGACGGCATCATCGACGCGCGACGGTTCGGCACGTGGCGCATGCGGGCGCTCTACCTGATGTCCGAAAACCCGGGTGACATCGAGCCGCATGTCCGCGAACATCTCGCCACGGTCGATCCGCATCGCTGGTTCTGGGCGGCCTAGGCCCGATTCGCGGCGCCGAGGACCGCGCGGACGCTCGCCGTCGCGACATCGGCGTCAATGCCCACACCCCATACCGTCTTGCCGCTGTCCGTCCTGCATTCGACATAGGCGGCGGCCTGCGCGTCGCTGCCCAGGCCAAGCGTGTGTTCGGAATAGTCGATGACATCCAGCACGATTCCCTGCTGGGCGATGGCAGCGACAACCGACGAGATCAGCCCGTTGCCGCGCCCGCTGACCGATTGCTCCGCGCCATCGACGAGCAGCTTGCCGGCAAACAGGCGGTCCCCGTTCGTCGCCCGCGTTTCCTCGTAATCGCCGAGCGTGAAACGGCCGGCGCCCAGATAGACTTGCTCGAACTGGCCCCAGATATCCGCGGCGTTCAGTTCGCGGCTGGTCGCGTCGGCCAGCGCCTGTACGTGCCGGCTGAAGTCGGCCTGCATGCGCTTGGGCAGCTTCAGCCCCTTGTCCTGTTCGAGAACCCAGGCGACGCCCCCCTTGCCGCTTTGTGAATTGACGCGGATGACGGCTTCATAGTCGCGACCAAGGTCTTTGGGGTCGATGGGCAGATAGGGAACTTCCCACAGCTGGTCGTTCCGTGCTTCCTGCGCCGCAAACCCTTTCTTGATCGCATCCTGATGCGATCCGCTGAACGCGGTGAAGACCAGGTCGCCGACATAGGGCTGGCGCGGGTGCGTCGGGATGTTGGTGCAATATTCCACGGTCTTCACGACACTGTCGATGTCGGAGAAGTCGAGCCCGGGATCGATCCCTTGGGTGTACATGTTGAGCGCGACCGTCACCAGGTCGACATTGCCCGTCCGCTCGCCATTGCCGAGCAGGCAGCCCTCGACCCGGTCAGCCCCCGCCAGCAGCCCCAATTCCGTCGCCGCCACACCCGTGCCCCGGTCGTTATGGGTATGAAGCGAGATGATCACGGCGTCGCGGTTGGGGATGTTCCGGCCGAACCATTCGATCTGGTCGGCATAGATGTTGGGCGTCGCGCATTCGACGGTGGCGGGCAGGTTGAAGATGATCGGCTTGTCGACGGTCGGCTTCAGCACGTCCATGACCGCCGCACAGACCTCGGTCGAAAAATCGATCTCGGCGGTCGAGAAGGTTTCGGGCGAATATTCGAAACGCCAGTCGGTTTCCGGCCGCTTGGCCGCTTCGTCGCGCAACATCATGGCCGCGTCGACGGCAATCTGCTTGATGGCAGCCTTGTCCATGCCGAACACGATCTTGCGCCATGCCGGGCTGACCGCATTGTACACGTGCACGATGGCGCGCGGGGCGCCAGCAAGGCTGGCAAAGCTCGTCTCGATCAGGTCGCGCCGCGCCTGGGTAAGCACCTGCACCGTGACGTCGGCGGGAATGCGGTCGTTACGGACGAGCCCGGAAATGAAATCGAATTCGGTGGCACCGGCGCTCGGGAAGCCGACCTCGATCTCCTTCACGCCGATGCGACACAACAGGTCGAAGAAGCGCTGCTTCTTCTCGCTGTCCATCGGATCGATCAGCGCCTGGTTGCCGTCGCGCATGTCGGTCGACAGCCAGCGCGGCGCACGGGTGATCGTGCGCGACGGCCATTGCCGGTCGGGCAGGTCGATCTGGGGGAAAGGGCGGTATTTTACGGACGGATCGCGTAACATCATGGCACTCGCTTGCTTCGAGGTGAGTGGGTCGTGTCCCTTAGGCAGCGTGTGCGCGCAAAGCGCACGACGAGGATCGCGCCTAAGGGCGCGTAAGTCGAAGCAGCAGGGCGCGGGTACGCGTCATGTGGGCTGGCTACAACAGCCGCCTGCGCGGCGCAACATTTCATCCGCCTGCAATGGGCGGCTAACGGTCGCGGGCGATCCGAAAGCCGACGCCGCCGCTGCGATAGTCGGCCAGCGAATAGCCGGGTGCCGGTCCGTAGTTGCGCGCGGAGAACCGCAGGAAGGCCGGCGGGTTGCCCCAGTCCCCGCCCCGCAGGCCGCGCAGATCGCAGCTTCGTAGGGTCTTGCCTTGGCCCGCGTCGAACGCAACGTCGGTCGTGAAGGGGCGGCCGTTGCGTGGCTGCCCCGCATAGCCGGGGCGGTAACAGTCGGACACCCACTCCAGGGCATTCCCGAGCATGTCGCGCACGCCGAAGCCGTTCGCCGGGAAGGCGTCGACCGGCGCCGTGTACAGCCAGCGGTCCGCGCCTTCGGCCATTTCCTTGCAGCATTTGGGTGCGCCGAAATTGGCGACATCATGACCGATGACGCGACCGCCGGGATAGCTCGCCGTCTCGCCGGCCCGTGCCGCATATTCCCATTCGGCTTCGCTCGGCAGGCGATAGCGCTTGCCGGTCCGCTGCGACATCCAGTCGACATAGGCCTGGGCATCGGCATAGGTGACGCAGACGACGGGATGGTTGCCCTCCTGCGCGAACCCGAGGTTCGACCACGACGATATCGTGTCCATTTTCGACCAGCTGCGCCCCGCGTACGCACAGCCGACCGATGTCTGCCGCCCGGTCGCGGCAACAAACCGGGCATAGTCGTCGCGCGTCACGGGGGCGCGAGCCAGCGCGAAGCCGCGGATATGCACGACGGCCGTGGGACGCTCGTCGGGGCGTGCCTCGGCATCGGCCGCAGCCGCACCGAGAGCCAGGTCTCCGGGCGGGATCCTGACCATTTCGGGGCAGTCCGTGCAGTCGCGAAACGACGCTGGCGCCGCTGCCGCCAGTGCTGTCCAGGCGACAATAAGGAACCAGCGCATGTCGCTCTCCAACGCTGCAAGCGCCCTGAGAATGGCGCTCAGTTCTTTGCCTTGTCCACCAGCTTGTTCGCGCCAATCCAGGGCATCATGGCGCGCAGCTCGGCGCCGACCTTCTCGATCGGGTGTGCGGCGGCGGCCTTGCGCGACGCCTTCAGCTCGGGTTGCCCGGCGCGGTTGTCGAGCACGAAGTTCTTCACGAACCGGCCTGACTGGATGTCGGCCAGCACGCGCTTCATCTCGGCCTTGGTCTCTTCGGTGATGATGCGCGGACCCGTGACGATATCGCCATATTCCGCCGTGTTGCTGATCGAATAGCGCATGTTGGCGATGCCGCCCTCGTACAGCAGGTCGACGATCAGCTTGGTTTCGTGGAGGCACTCGAAATAGGCCATTTCGGGTGCATAGCCGGCTTCGGTCAGCGTCTCGAACCCGGCCTGGATCAGGTGCGTGATGCCGCCGCACAGCACGGCCTGCTCGCCGAACAGGTCGGTCTCGCATTCCTCGCGGAAATTGGTCTCGATGATGCCGCTGCGCCCGCCGCCGACTGCCGAGGCATAGGCCAGCGCCAGGTCGTGCGCATTGCCGCTCGCGTCCTGGTGGACGGCGATCAGGCAGGGCACGCCGCCGCCGCGCACATATTCGCTGCGCACGGTGTGCCCCGGGCCCTTGGGCGCGATCATCACGACGTCGAGGTCGGCGCGCGGCTCGATCAGCCCGAAGTGCACGTTGAGGCCATGCGCGAACGCCAGCGTCGCGCCCTGTTTCAGGTTCGCGTTAAGGTCGTCGGCATAGATGGCGGCCTGATGCTCGTCGGGCGCCAGGATCATCACCACGTCCGCCCAGGCCGCGGCGGCGGCATTGGTCATGACGCGGAAGCCGGCATTGATGGCCTTCGCGGCGGTCGCCGAGCCTTCGCGGAGTGCGACGGCGATCTCGCTGACACCTGAGTCCTTCAGGTTCTGGGCATGGGCATGGCCCTGGCTGCCATAGCCGAGGATCGCGACCTTCTTGCCCTTGATGATGCCGATGTCGGCGTCGCTGTCGTAATAAACGCGCATTGTTGTTTCCCGATCTAGCTCCTCTCCCCCTGCGGGAGAGGATACGAAGACTTGGCAGCTTGCTGCCTAGTCGAAGTTGGTGAGGGGTAGGAGGGACGACCCCTCACCCTCCCACGCCTTAGGCGCGGGCCCCTCCCTCTCCCGCAGGGGGAGAGGGGCTAAAAACTCATACCGCTGTCTTCCCTCGTGCCATCGCCACGATGCCGGTGCGGGCCACTTCCACCAGCCCGATTTCGCCCATCAGTTCGACGAACCGGTCGATCTTGGTGCTGGCGCCGGTGACCTCGAACACGAAGCTCGAAATCGTCGTGTCGACGACATTGGCGCGAAAAACCTCGGCAAGGCGCAGCGCTTCTATCCGGTGCTCGCCGACGCCGGCGACCTTCACCAGCGCCAGCTCGCGCTCGATATGCTCGCCGAGCACCGTCAGGTCGGTGACCTTGTGCACCGGCACCAGCCGGTCGAGCTGTGCCACGACCTGCTCGATGACCGCCGGCGTGCCATTGGTGACGATGGTGATGCGGCTGACCGCATCGTCGGCGCTGATGTCGGCGACGGTCAGGCTCTCGATGTTGTAGCCGCGGGCCGAGAACATGCCCGCGATGCGCGCGAGCACCCCGCTTTCGTTGTCCACGGTGACGGAGAGCGTGTGACGCTCGATGGGGCCGGTCTTGATATGCATGATCAGACCAGCGCCTTCGCTTCGTCGTCCATCGTGCCCGACACGCCGGCCGGGTCGAGGATCATGTCGTTGTGCGCGTTGCCGCTCGGGATCATCGGAAAGCAGTTCGCCATTTTCGCGACCATGCAGTCGAAGAACACCGGCCCGTCATGGGCAAGCATGTCGGCGATCGCGCCGCCGAGGTCGGCGGGGTCGGAACAGCGAATGCCCTTCCAGCCATAGGCTTCGGCCAGCTTCACGAAATCGGGCAGGCTGTCCGAATAGCTTTCGGCATAGCGGCTTTCATAGGTCAGTTCCTGCCACTGGCGGACCATCCCCATATATTCGTTGTTCAGCACGAACACTTTGACGGGCAGGCGGTATTGCGTGGCTGTCGCCAGTTCCTGGATGTTCATCTGGATCGACGCCTCGCCGGCGATGTCGATGACGAGCGCGTTCGGATTGCCGAGCTGTGCGCCGATCGCCGCGGGCAGGCCATAGCCCATCGTGCCGAGCCCGCCCGACGTCAGCCATTTGTTCGGCCCTTCGAACCCGAAATGCTGCGCGGCCCACATCTGGTGCTGGCCGACTTCGGTGGTGATGATCGGGTTGCGCTTGTGCGTCGCCTCCCACAGCGCACGGACGGCGTGCTGCGGCATGATTTCGGCCTTGGAGCTGGCGAAGCCGAGCGACTTTTTCGCGCGCCAGCTGTCGATCTGGGCCCACCAGGCCTTCAGGTCGGGTTTGGGATGCTGGCGTGCCTTCCACAGCTTCACGGCGTCTTCGAGCACGCGCCCGACATCGCCGACAACGCCCAGATCGGCGCGGACGATCTTGTTGATCGAGCTGCGGTCGATGTCGACATGGATCTTTTTCGATCGCGGGCTGAACGCGTCGAGCCGGCCGGTCACGCGGTCGTCGAAGCGGGCGCCGAGGCAGACGATCAGGTCCGCCCCGTGCATTGCCATGTTCGCTTCATAGGTGCCGTGCATGCCGAGCATGCCCAGCCATTGGTCGCCGCTTGCCGGATAGGCGCCCAGCCCCATCAGCGTGGACGTGACGGGCGCGCCCGAGATCCGGGCCAGCTCGCGCAGCATCTGGCTCGCGCCCGGACCGGAATTGATGATCCCGCCGCCGGTGTAGAGCACCGGGCGCTCGGCCGCTGCGAGCATCTCGACCAGCGTCTCGACCGATTTCGGTTCGGGCTTGAGGGCGGGGCGGTAGGTCTTGTGCTGGATCTTGCCGGGGTTGGTGTAGCGCGCGGTGGCGACCTGTACGTCCTTCGGGATGTCCACGACAACCGGGCCGGGGCGTCCCGATGTTGCGATATGGAACGCCTCATGGATGACCGCGCCCAGCTTCGCCGGGTCTTTCACCAGATAATTGTGCTTGGTGCAGTGCCGCGTGATGCCGACGGTGTCGGCTTCCTGGAACGCATCGCTGCCGATCAGGCTCGTCGGGACCTGACCGGTGATGACGACCATCGGGATCGAGTCCATCAAGGCGTCGGTGATCCCCGTGATCGCGTTGGTCGCGCCGGGGCCGCTGGTGACGAGCACGACGCCGGGCTTCCCCGTGGAGCGGGCATAGCCTTCCGCAGCATGCGTCGCGGCCTGCTCATGCCGCACGAGGATGTGCTTGATCCGCCGTTGCTTGAACAGCGCGTCATAGATGGGGAGCACGGCGCCGCCGGGATAGCCGAACACGATCTCGACGCCGAGATCGGCCAGCGCCTCGACGAGGATTTCGGCTCCGGGCAATTCGGCGGGCATTGGCGGTCCTTTGTTGCGGTGCGGCGCGGTTAGGGAAACGAAACTATGCTGTCAACGCCTTATCGCGTAATATAATTGCCAATTTATGGATTGTTTCGGAATTTAAGGGCAGCATGGCGCGTTCCCAGTTGTCCGGCGACTGGTTTGCGAACCAGGTATATTGCCTTTTCGCATATTGCCGCGTGGCGAGCGCCCCTGCCGCGGCAGCCCGGCTGCGGTCGAGCGTTCCGGCCAGCAAGGCCGCGATTTCCACCACGCCAATGGCGCGCATGACGGGAAGGGCGGGGTCCAGCTTGCGCGCGAGCAGGGCGGCGACTTCGCCCCGGCCCGTGTCGACCATGGCGTCGAAACGCGCATCGCACCGGGCGAACAGCCAGTCGCGCGGGGGCAGCAGGACGAGCGGCACCAGCCGGACACGCGCGGCGATGCCGCCGACCTTCTGGGCCTGCCAGTGCGCCAGCGGATGCCCGCTCGAGCGGATGACTTCGAGCGCGCGCGCGACACGGGTCGTATCCGCGGGCGCAAGGCGCGCGGCGGCTTGGGGGTCGGCGCGGGACAGCGCCTCATAGGCATCCACAACCGGCATTGCCCTGACTGTGGCCCGGACCTCCGCATCGATTTCCGGCACCGGCGCAATGCCGTCGAGCAGCGTGCGAAGATAGAGCCCGGTACCACCGACCAGGATCGGCAGGCGTCGTGCCTCATGCGCGTTCCCGATGGCGGCGCGTGCATCGGCTGCCCAGCGTGCGGCCGAGCAGGCCTGGGCTCCGTCGATATGGCCGAACAGACGGTGGGGGTGGCGCGCCTCGTCGGATTCGTCAGGGCGCGCGGTCACGACGCGAAGGTCGCGATACACCTGCATCGAGTCCGCATTGATGACCACCGAAGGGGCCAGGTCGGCAAGCGCCATTGCCAGCGCGGACTTGCCGCTGGCGGTCGGCCCTGCAATGAGCGCGACAACGGGGAGATTTTGCGTGTTCATCGCCACGCTCGTAGCAAAAGAACGCCTCGCCACGGGCGATATTTCGGCGGCATGCGACGCGGTGCGCGGCGCGGCGGGCGCCGTGGTGGACGGCGTGGCCTGCGATGTGCGCTTTTCCGGCGATGGCGGCGCGGGGCGCCGGCGCCTCGAAGACAGTTTTCCAGCGCTCGACGTTATCGTTCAGCGGGAAGCCGAGCGTTGCCGAAAGCTGCTGGTCGCCGACATGGATTCCACCATGATCACCGTGGAGTGCATCGACGAGCTTGCCGATTATATCGGCCTTAAGGCGCAGGTTGCCGCCGTCACCGAACGCGCCATGCGGGGAGAGCTCGACTTTGCCGAGGCGCTGCGCAGCCGCGTCGCGTTGCTTGCCGGACTGACCGAGGCAACCGTGGCCGATTGTTTGCGGGAGCGCGTAAGGCTCATGGGCGGTGCGGTCGACCTGGTCACTGACATTTCGTGGCGCGGGGGGCAGGGCCGTGCTTGTCTCCGGCGGCTTCACCCATTTCACCGACAGTGTCGCCCCGCAGATCGGCTTCGACCGCGCCGTGGCCAACCGTCTGGTCGTCCGCGACGGCAGGCTAACCGGCGAGGTCGAGTGGCCGATCGTCGACGCCGAAACCAAGCGCGCGACGCTTCTTGCCGAAGCGGCGGCGCTCGGCATCGCGCCTGCCGCAACGCTGGCCATCGGCGATGGCGCGAATGACATTCCGATGATCGAAACTGCCGGGCTTGGCGTCGCATTCCATGCCAAGCCCCGGACCGAGGCCGCGGCCGACGCGCGAATTCGGCATGGGGACTTGAACGTGCTCCGCTATGCGCTTGGCTAGCGCGTCTCGATGATCTCTATCGTTTCCGCCCCGAATTCCACGACATCGCCCGCGCCTGAGCCGACCATCGCCTTGGCGAGCGGCGCGGAAAACGCGATGCTGCCCGCCGTTGGGTCGGCTTCGTCATGGCCGACGATCGCGAGCGTACGGGTGACGTCCCTGAGGCGGAAGGTGACGGTCGAACCGATCCCCACGACATTGGCCGCGGGGGGATCGGCGACGCGCGCGGTCGACAGCCGGGTGTTCCAATAGGCAAGGTCACGCGCCGCCTTCTTGCGCGCATCCTCGTCTTGCGCTGCGGCGACCGCAGCTGCCCAATCGGCGACTTTTGCGTGGATCAGCTCAAGACCATGCGGCGTCACGATATTGGCGCCGGGGGGCAGGGGGATGGCGAACTTCGGCTCGAGATGCTCGTCGTCGCTTTCCCGGCGGAAGGCCACGCTCAACGGCTTCGCCCATTCGTCATGGGATCGGGCTTTTTGGGCGGTTGCCAGCCCTCGGGGCGCACGCCCCGCGCGCGGTTGCTGCCGATACCCATGGCGCCGGGTTGCTGGCGCATCAGGCCCGTCGTGTCGACATCCAGCGTGTCGGCGCCGCTACGGATCAGCCCGATCAGGTCGCGCAAACGGCGGGCTTCCTCGAAGTCGAGGCGGGCGGCGGCAGCTTCCATGGCCGCGTTGAGTTCGGCCAGCGTCAGGATACCGGCCTGTCGCTGCGCGTCGGCTCCGGCTCCCCGGCGGCAGCCTTGATTTCTTCGATATTGCGCTCCTGCTTGCCCGCCATCGGATGCCGGTTGCCCGGTTTGCGCAGGAATCTGATCAGCAATACGGCCGCGATGATCAAGACGACGCCGATCGTGCCGAAGGCCAAAGTCCCTGTCAGGTCGGTTCGGTCCATGGGAAAAATCCTTGCTCGCGCCTCCCCTGGAAAAAAACGACCGCAATCGGACATCGTTCCTCAGGGTGCCACGGGAAGGCAGGACGTGCCCGATGCGGCACAGGCCTTTTGCGCCGCCGTCTTGTCGCGGAGCGGTCCCGCCTGAAGGCGGATGACATTGCCAGCGCGCACATAAGTCGCACTCAGGCCGCCGAGCCGCCCGGCGACGCTGCCCCAGGCGCGGCGCGCATTGGCTTCGTTGCTGAAAGCGCCGAGCTGCACGCGCCAGTTGCCCGTCGCAGCCGACGGCTGCGGCGCGGTGTCGGCCTTCGGCATTGGCGCGGCCGGCGTGGCGGCCACGACAGGCGCGGCCCGGGCGATGACCGGCTTGGTCACGGGGCCGGGCTTCGTCGGCTTTGCCGGCTTGGCCGCGGGGAGCGGCGGGGCGCCCACGTCCGACGGAGGCAGGTCTTCGGACGCGATGGCCGGCCGCGGCGGTGTATCGCCGATCATGCCTGCCGCCAGCTGCGGACTGGCGCCGGCGGTCTCATAGGTGCGGGCAAGGGCGAGACCGCGCTGGCGCTGGTCGAGCGGGATATATTTGTCCATTTCGGCCAGGCTCGTCGACGCAGCCGTGATCCCGGCGGCGGAAGCACGCGTCATCAGGGCATAGGCGCGCACCCAGTCCTTCTTCAACGTGTCGCCGTTGAACAGCGCCGTACCCAGGACATATTGGGCGCGCGGCTCGCCGCGTCCGGCCGATTCCTCGATAAAGGGCATGGCCGAGGCCCGATCGCCGTTCTGGAACAGCAGCAGTCCATAATTGTCGCGGCTGGGGATATGGCCCTGCTGCGCAGCCTTGCCATACCAGCTTTCCGCCATCTTCAGGTCGAGCGGCAGGCCGCGTCCAAGCTGATAGGCCTTGGCCAGGTTATATTGCGCGACAGGATCTCCGGCGATCGCCAGCGGCCGCCACTCCTTGACGGCCCCGAAAAAGTCGCCCCGGCTCCACATGTCGAACCCCGCCTTGTTGTCGGCAAGAGCCGGCGATCCTGTGGCGATGACCGCCGCTGAAACCGCCGCCAACAACGCATGACGCACCACCATTCCGTTACCCCCCTGTTCGAAGCCGAGCGACCGCATCCTACCGCGCGAAGATGAATATCGTTTTACCATAGATACCTGCAAAACGGGACGTTCCCCGCGGGCCCATAATCTTCGGCGATGTTAACCCTATCTTAGCGACGCGCGTGACATGCCCTCGGCACAACTGGACAACATCCAAGGATTGTCGATGCGCGTACTGGCCATGGCCTCCCAAAAAGGCGGATCGGGGAAAACGACCCTGTCCGGGCATATTGCCGTTCAGGCGCAGCGTGCCGGCGCGGGACCCGTGGTGCTCATCGATATCGATCCGCAGGGCTCGCTGGCCGACTGGTGGAACGAGCGCGAGGCGGAATATCCCGCCTTTGCCCAGACGACCGTGGCGCGGCTTCAGGCAGACCTGGAAATGCTGCGCCAGCAGGGGTTCCGCCTGGCGGTGATCGACACGCCGCCGGCGATCACGATGGCGATCCAGAGCGTCATCGCGGTTGCCGAACTGATCGTCATTCCGACCCGTCCTTCGCCGCACGACCTGCGCGCGGTGGGTGCCACCGTCGATCTCTGTGACCGTGCGGGCAAGCCGCTGCTGTTTGTCGTCAACGGTGCCACGCCCAAGGCAAAGATCACCTATGAAGCTGCCGTCGCGCTGTCCCAGCACGGCACCGTGGCCCCGGTGACGCTGCATCATCGTACCGATTTCGCCGCGTCGATGATCGATGGCCGGACCGTCATGGAATGCGATCCGAAGAGCCGCTCTGCGGCTGAAGTCGCCGAGCTGTGGGAATATGTGTCCGACCGGCTCGAAAAGAACTTCCGCCGCACCGTCTTTTCGGCCCCCGGGGTTGCGACGACGGCACCGGCGATGCACCGACCGGCCGGCGGGGGCTTCGGCCGTCGCGTCGTCGGTCAGTGAGGGCCGGCGTCATGGGCGAACCCAAACCTATTGCCTCGCTGTCGTCGACGCTGCTTGCTCGCAAGGGGCACGCAAAGCCTGCCATGCGACCCCAGGGATTTGCCAGCTTCGGCTTTGCCGGCAGCCACCAGCTGCACGACGACCTTGGCTGGAACGATCTCGGCCTTGAGCCTGCCGCCGGCAGCGTTCCCGTATCCGCCGAGGTGGTCCCGATCCAGCCGGTTGCGACGATCGAGACACCGGCCGAGCCACCCGTTGTCGTGCGCCAGCAGGAAGAATTGCAGCGCGAATGGGAACCCGTTCCGGCGGCCTTCGCCGAACGCGCAAAGCGCGCCGCGCCCGGATCGAAGGCCAAGGCCGCATTTACGCTTCGCCTCGACGCAGAGCGCCATCTGCGACTGCGCCTGGCCTGCGCGGTAGCGCACAAATCGGCGCAGGCGCTTGTGATTGCCGCGCTCGATGCGTTTCTCGAAACCCAACCCGCTGTGACGGAGCTCGCCCGCGCGGCGAGCGATCGCGCGCACAAGTGAACGACCTGAAGGGAAAGACGATGAGCAGCAAGTCCGTGCTTCGATTGACCGCTTCGGTTCTGGTGGCGGGTTCTTCCATCATGCTGGGCAGTGTCAGCGGCCAGGCTCAGGGGTCCGGCGCTGCGACGCAGGCCGAAGCGGCGCGCCTCGGGCAATCCTTTGCCGCGCGCGCGAGCAAGGCGCTGCTCCGCAAGAACGCTGTCAAGGCCGCTGCCCTGGCGGAGCGCGCCGTCGAATTCGAGGGCCGCAATGCCGATTATCGCATGCTGCTCGGCCAGGCCTATCTTGCCGCGGGCCGCTTCCAGTCCGCCGAACAGGCCTTTGCCGATACGCTGACGCTCAACCCCGAAAAAGAGCGGGCGGCCCTGAACCTCGCGCTCGCGCAGGTTGCGCTGGGCAAGGGCGAGGCCGCGCAAGCGACGCTCGGCGACTATCGCGACAAGCTTGGCGCCGCCGACTTCGGTCTGGCGATGGCGTTGGCCGGCAATCCGCAGGAAGGCGTCCGCGTTTTGGAATTTGCGGCGCGCGCGCCCGATGCCACGGCCAAGACGCGCCAGAACCTCGCGCTTGCCTATGCCCTTGCCGGGAAATGGACCAACGCGAAAGTCATGGCCGTCCAGGACATCACGCCCGACGAAGCCGATGCGCGTCTTGCGGTCTGGGCCGGCTTTGCCCATCCCAACGGAGGTCCCGCGCAAGTCGCCTCGCTGCTCGGCGTAAAGCCGGTCGCCGATTCAGGCTTCCCGACACGGCTCGCGCTGGCAGCGCCCGTCGCGCCTGTCGCCGTGGCTCAAGCCCCGGCAGCGCAGCCGGTCGTCGCGCCGGCACCGGTCGCCGTCGCCGACGCCCAGCCGGCCTTTGAAACACCGGCACCCGCCGAGACGATGAAGGTACAGCCTGCCGTGGTTGCCGCGGCACCCGGCCTGATCCGCGCCGAGGCGGAGCCCGCGCGTCAGGCGGTTCAGCCGTCGCCGCGTCGGCCGGTTGCGACACGGTCGACGGTCAAGGCGGTGCCCGCACCGGCAAATGGCGCACGGCTGCGCAATGCCTCGCTCGTGCGGACCAAGCCTGGCAAGTTCCTGGTCCAGCTGGGCGCGTTCCAGAGCGCCGCGTCGGCGCAGCGTGCGTGGGTCAAGATTTCGGGCCGCGTCGATCTCGGAAATTATGAAGCCGTCAATGGCGCAGCCCGGGTCCGCAATGCCAGCCTCGTCCGCGTGTCCGTCGGCAGTTTCGAACAGCGCGCCGATGCCGACAAGATGTGCGCCCGCATCAAGCAGACCGGCAACGCCTGCTTCGTTCGCACCCAGTCAGGCGATGCGCCGGCACGCTGGGTGCAGAAGCGCACGGTCAAGGTCGCTTCACGCTAAGCCTGCTTACAGCTCGAAGATGGTTCGCCCGCCCTTGAGCGTGCGCACGACCTTGCCCTGAACGGGCAACCCGTCGAAGGGCGTGTTGCCCGCAGACGAGGTGAACTTCGTGGCATCGATCCGCCAGGGGCGCTCCGCGTCGACGACGAGGAGATCGGCCGGCGCGCCCGGTTCGAGCCGGCCACAGTCGAGCCCCAGGATCGCGGCCGGTTTGGCGCTGGTCAGCGCAGCAAGTCTGGGCAAGTCGATGACGCCGTCGCGGACCAGCCCCAGGGCCAGCGTCAGAAGCGTTTCGGCGCCCGAAGCACCGGGCTCCGCATCGGCGAACGGCAGTCTCTTGGCTTCCGGTCCGCGCGGATCGTGCGCCGAGCAAAGCACGTCCACCGTGCCGTCGCGCAGGGCGTCGACGCTCGCGCGCCGGTCCGCGTCGTGGCGCAGCGGCGGCGAAAGCCGCGCAAAGCTCCGATAGCCTCCAACTGCGATATCGCTGAGCAGCACGTGCGTCGGGGCAATGCCACAGGTGACGGGCAGGCCGCGCCGCTTGGCATCGCGGATCAGGTCAAAGGCGCGCGCCGTCGTGATCTGGCGAAAATGCAGCCGCGCGCCCGTTTCTTCGACCAGCATCAGGTCACGCGCGACAGCCATGGCCTCGGACATCGCGGGCGCGGCGGGCAGTCCGTAGAGCGTCGCCGTCTCGCCTTCGGTCGCCACCGCCCCGGCGGCGATGCCACCGTCCTCGGCATGGGCGATCACGGTGAGGCCGAGTGACCCTGCATAGGCGAGCACGCGCCGCATCACGCCCGAATCGGCAATCCAGTTGCGCCCCGTCGCCACGGCCTTCGCACCCGCACGCGCCATCAGCGCATATTCGGCCAGCTCGGTGCCGCGCAGCCCCTTGGTCGCCGCGGCGAGCGGATGAACCCACAGCGCGGGCTTGGCGGCCAGCGCCGCGCGCTGCACGAGCCCTGGATCGTCGAGAGGCGGCGACTGGTCGGGCATGAGCGCCACGCGGGTGATGCCGCCGGCTGCCGACGCCCCCCGTTCGACCGCGAAGACGCCGAGATCGACGAGGCCGGGAAGGATCAGCGTCGGGCCGGCGCGTTCGGACGGCCGGGCATCGACCGAGGCGATACGGTCGGCCTCGATCGACAGCGCGCCTTCGCGCAGGCCGTTCGCATCGACCAGCGTCCCTGCAAGCTTCATCGCCGGCCTCGCGTCAGTACGTCCAGGCAGGCCATGCGCACCGCCACGCCCATTTCCACCTGTTCCGCGATTGTCGATCTGGCCGGATCGTCGGCGACGCTCGAACTGATTTCGACGCCGCGGTTCATCGGGCCCGGGTGCATGACGATGGCGTGGGGCGCGCGCTCGAGCCGTTCGGGCGTCAGTCCGTAAAGCGCGTGAAACTCGCGCAAGCTGGGCACGAAGCCCCCCGACATGCGCTCCGATTGGAGGCGGAGCATCATCACGACGTCGGCGCCTTCGATACCGGCGTCCATGTCGGTGAACGGGGTCACGCCGAAGCGTTCGATGCCGGCGGGGATCAGGGTGGCCGGGGCGACGACGCGGACTTCGGCCATCATGGCGGCCAGCAGCAGGATGTTCGAACGCGCGACCCGGCTGTGCAAGACGTCGCCACAAATTGCGATGCGCTTCCCCGCGATGGCGCCCAGCCGCCGCCGGATCGTCAGCGCATCGAGCAGGGCCTGCGTCGGATGCTCATGCGTCCCGTCGCCCGCATTCAGCACCGGACAGTCGACCTTGTCGGCGATCAGCGCGACTGCCCCCGAACTGCCATGCCGGATGACGATGACATCTGCACGCATCGCGTTCAGCGTAATCGCGGTATCGATCAGCGTCTCGCCCTTCTTCACGCTCGACTGGGCGGCATGCATGTTGACGACATCCGCTCCCAGCCGCTTCCCCGCGATTTCGAAGCTCAGCAGGGTCCGCGTCGAATTCTCGAAAAAGGCGTTGATCTGGGTGAGCCCGTCGAGCCGGTGGTCGGACGCGGCATGGCTGCGGTTGTGCGCAACCCAGCTGTCGGCCTCGTCGAGCAGGAACGTGATTTCGTGCGGGTTCAGGCCCGCAATCCCGGTCAGGTGCCGGTGGGGAAAGGGATGCGTCGATGTCACTAAGCCGACAGCGTTAGCGGCGGCTCAGACCTCGCGCAACCTCGGCATCAGCTCGACGAAATTGCACGGCCGGTGCCGCGAATCGAGCTGCGTCGCCAGGATCCCGTTCCACCCGTCGGCAACCGCGCCGGTCGAGCCGGGCAGGGCGAAGATATAGGTGCCGCGGACGACGGCGGCGCAGGCGCGCGACTGGATGGTCGAGGTGCCGATATTGGCATAGCTCAGCCAGCGGAACAGCTCGCCGAAACCGGGAATCGACTTGCCGCCGAGCCGGTCGATCGCCTCCGGCGTCACGTCGCGGCCTGTGACGCCCGTGCCGCCCGTGGACACGATGCAGTCGACGGTCTCGTCCTCGATCCACGCGTGGAACTGCGCGACCAGGGCGTCGACATCGTCGCGGATGATCGCGCGGCGGACAAGCGTGTGTCCCGCGCCCGTCACGAGCCCTGCCAGCTTGTCGCCCGACTTGTCCGTCGATGCGTCGCGGGTGTCCGACACGGTCAGGAGCGCGATGTTGACGGGCGTGAACGGCAGCGAGTCGTCGATCATCGCCGGCACCCCGAGTTCCGGGGCGCCATCAACGCTCCCACTGCGCGGATTTGATGATCGACGCCGCGCTCGGCGTCGCACTCGCCAGCGTCGGGAACTTCGGCCAGATGCCCTGCACCAGTGCCGTCCGGCTCACGGTCTTCTGCCCCGATTGCTGCTGGTACATCCAGTAGTTGCGCAGCACGATCGTCACATAGCCACGCGTTTCCCAATAGGGAATGCTCTCGATGTAGAGCAGCGGGTCCTTGCCCGCGGCGGTGTTGAGGTTCCAGCGGTCGAGCGGCGCCGGGCCCGCATTATAGGCTGCTATCACCTTGGGCAGCAGGCCGCCGGTCTGGGCCATGTCGCGGAGCTGTTCGATGTAGCTCTGGCCATATTCCATGTTGGTCGAGGGCGAGGTCAGCGATCCGGTCATCACCATGCCCTTGCGCCGGGCAATCAGCTGCGCGGTCGCCGGCATGACCTGCATCAGGCCGCGGGCGCCGGCGGGGCTGACGACATTGGTCCGGAAATTGGATTCCTGAAGCGCGTGCGCGAAGACCAGCGCGCGGTCGACCCGCCAGCCGCCCTCGGGCGACCAGTTGCCCGGCATCGGGTAGCGGCCTTCGATGGTCGTCTTCGCCCCCGCCGGTCCGTTATGGGCAAGCCAGAGCTGCGTCGAGGGCAGGTCGAGCTTGCCGGCGATCGCCGTCAGCGTCGCGTGTTCGGCCGGCGAACCGATCCGCGCCTGCCAGCGAATGATGGCGTCGGCACGGTCGCTTTCCCCGATCTCGGCCAGCGCCAGCGCGGCGCGGACATTGGGATGGCCGACAACCTGGCGGATCGCGCCGATCCCGGAGTCGTCCTTCGGCGCGGCAAGGCCCATCGCGCCCTGCGCCAGCATGCCGTAAAATGTTTCCTCGAGCCGCGCCGCGGCGCGCAGCCGGGGCTGGATCAGGTCGGGCTGGTGCCGGACCATGTCGGCACGTGCGGCCCAATAATGGCCCGCAGCGATCATTTCGGGATCATAGGACCGCCGCGCCAGCGAAGCAAAGGCGTCGGACGCCGCCGTCCAGTCGTTTTGGCGCCAGGCCGCCAGGCCCACAACCCAGTCGGCCTGTGCTGCCCAGGGCCCGGTGCCCGTCTGCGCCACCGACGCGAGGCGCCGAGCATTCACATCGTCGCTTTCGATGTAATAGGACCACGCGACGCGCTGGCGCCATTCGGTCAGGCCCTCAGGGGTCAGCTTTGGCGCATTCGAGACAAGCAAGGCCTCGGCCTGCGCGGGCTGGTCGTCCTTGATCAGTTGCAGAATCTGCTGGCCCATCGCCGAAGCCACGGCATCGCCTTCGGTCGTGGCCGTGCGGCCGCGTCGGGGCGACGTGCCGAGCCATCCGAGGTTACGCGCTTCGGGCAAGGTGGGCACCGCCTCGACGCCGCGGGCGGCGGCCATCCTGACCAGCGCGGGCGCTTCGGGCAGGTTCGGCGCTGCCGTGGCCAGCATCGCCAGCTGAATTCCGTCCACCTTGGGCGAGCCCTTGGCAGTGTAGATCGCGGCACGGGCGACGCTGTGCAGCGGCCCCTCCGGCATGACGTCAAGCTTGGTCGAGGCTTCGGTCCAGCGTCCGGCATCGATATCGTCGAAAATGGCGCGATATTGGGCCCGGGCATTCGGACCGAGCTGTACCGGAAGCGCGGCCGCCGTGGCCGAGGCGGTGGCCGAAGCCGCCGGTGTCCCCTGCTCGGCAGCAACGGCAGGCGACGTCATGGTCGCCAAAAACGCCGCGCCACTTAGCAACAAGGTCAATTTCATGCTTTCCCGTCCCCGATCAGTCGCTGCATGTCTTCCCATACCCGGGCCTTAGATTTCGGCTCGCGCAGAAGCACGCGTGGATGAAGCGTCGCGATCGCCTCTACCGTGACGCCACCATAGTTAATGTGATGTAATCGTCCCCTGGCCTCGGCGACGTTCGTCCCGAGCACCGCACGACTCGCCGCTTCGCCCATCAGCCAGAGCTTCTTTGGGGCGGCAAGCCGGATGTGCTGCACCAGGATCGGGCCGAGCAGTTCGAGCGAAACCGGGTCGATCTGGCCGCTGGCAGGACGGCCGGGTGCCATGGCCGTCAGGTAGATTCGCGCGCGATCGATCTTCCACGCCGCGATCATCTTGTCGAACAGGGCGCCGATTTCACCGGACAACAGATGGCCCGCCACGGCGTCGCCGCGTTCCGGCACGTCAGTGACGATCATTGGGCCGTTGCTAGGGTCGCCTTCCGGACGCAGGCGCTGACGCACCGGATAGTCCGCAAGGGTCTGGGTATCGTTGGCGAGCCACTCGACAAGGTCGGCCAGGGCAAGGGGAAGGACGGGCGCTTTCCGGGCTGCGGACGCCGGCACCTGACGTGCCGACCCCTCGGCCGTGGGTGCCACCGCAGGCAGGTCCCTTGGCGCCGGTCTTGCCTCGGCCAGCCAGTCGCGCGGCGCCTCGTCGATCAGCACATCGACCCCGGCATCGCGCCACCAGCCGATCAGGCTTTCCGCTTCGGCGCGCAGATCATGGCTTTCGCTGTCGAGCATCGCCGACATGTTAAGCAATCGGTTGACGGCGCGGTCAATGATGCGAAATGCGGTTCGTGACCAGACGAGAAGGAAAGACGGCCAAGCGCCGCCTGCAGAGACGAGCGAAAGCATATCTATGACGACACGTGAATCCATGCCTTATGACGTCGTGATCGTGGGCGGCGGCCCCGCCGGGCTCAGCGCCGCGATCCGCCTGAAACAGCTGAACGCCGATCTCGGCGTCTGCGTCCTCGAAAAAGGGTCGGAAATCGGCGCGCATATCCTGTCGGGCGCGGTCATCGATCCCCGGTCGCTCGACGAGCTGCTTCCCGACTGGCGCACGAGCGGGTGCGCACTGGCCGAGGTGCCGGTGGTCGACAACCAGCATTGGGTGCTGACGGCGAAGAAGAAATATGCCCTGCCGCACCTGATGATGCCCGGCTTCATGCATAACAAGGGCACCTATACCGGCTCGCTCGGCAATCTGTGCCGCTGGCTCGCCGAACAGGCCGAGGGACTGGGCGTCGAAATCTTCCCCGGCTTTGCGGCAGCCGAAATTCTCTACAACGACGACGGCTCGGTGAAGGGCGTCGCGACCGGCGACATGGGCATTGCCCGCGACGGCACGCACAAGCCCGATTATCAGCCCGGCCTGGAACTCCATGCCAAATACACGTTTTTCGCCGAGGGCGCGCGCGGGCACCTGACCAAACAGCTCAAGCGCCAGTTCGAACTGGAAGCGAATTGCGCGCCGCAAGTCTATGGGATCGGGCTGAAAGAGCTTTGGGACATCGACCCGGCCAACCATGTGCCGGGCCGTGTCATCCACAGCCAGGGGTGGCCGCTCGACGACGCCTGGGGCGGGGGATTTCTCTATCACCAGGCCGGTGGACAGGTCGCGCTCGGCTTCGTCGTCGCGCTCGATTACAAAAACCCGTATCTCTCGCCGTTCGAGGAGTTCCAGCGCTGGAAGCACCATCCCGAAATCGCGGCGATCCTGAAGGGGGGGCGCCGTGTTTCCTATGGCGCGCGCGCGATCAACGAGGGCGGCTGGCAGTCCGTTCCCAAACTCGCCTTTGCGGGCGGCGCGCTGATCGGGTGCAGTGCGGGTTTCGTCAACGTCCCCCGGATCAAGGGCACGCACACCGCCATGAAGTCGGCCATGCTGGCGGCAGAAGCTGCCGCGGCGGCCATTGCGGCAGGCCGGACCAGTGACGAGCTCGCGGATTACGAGCCTGCCGTCCGGTCGAGCTGGATCGCCAGGGAACTGAAGCTCGTCCAGAATGCCGAGCCGGCGGTCGCCAAGTTCGGGGGCACTTTGGGCACGATCCTGGCCGGTGCCGACATGTGGATGCGCACGCTCGGGATCGGCCTGCCGATTTCGATGAAGCACCACGCCGACAACGAGAACATCTGGCGCAAGGACCTTGTGAAGCCGATCGTCTATCCCAAGCCCGACGGTGTGCTCAGCTTCGACAAATTGTCGTCGGTCTTCCTGTCGAACACCAATCACGAGGAAGATCAGCCGATCCACCTGACGCTGAAGGATGCCGACGTTCCGATCACGGTCAATCTACCGCTCTACGACAATCCCGAGCAACGATACTGCCCGGCCGGCGTTTACGAGATCGTGGGCCGCGAAGAGAATAATCCCCGTCTGCAGATCAACGCCCAGAATTGCGTCCACTGCAAGACCTGCGACATCAAGGACCCCACCCAGAACATCAACTGGGTCGTGCCGGAGGGTGGCGGTGGGCCGAACTATCCGAATATGTAGCCTGGCCGCGCTTGCGACGGCGCTGGTCTCGACCGCGGGCGTCGCGCGGCGGCTCGAGCCGTCGGCCTTGGGCGTCTATGTCAAGGCCCGCGTCGCCGACAGGGCCAGCGATGGCCCGGCAGCAGTGGCGAACTATGCGGCCGCGCTGACCATGGCGTCGGACGCGAGCCTGGTCGCGTTTCGGGCATATCGCGCGGGCGTCGATGGCGGCGACTATCCGCTGGCGCTCCGCGCCGCGCAGGCGCTCGACCGATCGGGAATCGTGCCGCCGGATGCACGCATCCTGCTCTATATCGCGGCGATCCGCGAGCGCGACTGGCGCGCCGCCGCAACGCGTCTGGACGAGATCGAGGATCAGGAAGGATTCGGCTTCCTGTCGCCGCTTTTTCGCGCGTGGCTGGCGGTCGCGACCGGTGAGGCCGCGCCCCGGTCGAAGCTCGCGGCCAGTGCCTATGTCGCCGAAAACGACATTCTGGTCGATCTCGCCCGCGGCGCCGCGGCCACCGGTGTGACCGGCATCACTGGCATGTGGACGGCCGATCCCTACCGCGCAACCAGCCTCAGACTGGCCGCCGCGGCCTCGCTCGCGGCGCACAAGCAGCGCCCGGCCGCCCTTGCGATATTGGTCGGCGACGATCCCACGATCGTCGCGGCGCGGCAGGCGATCGCGCGGGGCAAGCGGATTTCCGGGGCGGTGGACAACCCCGCCCGGGGCGCGGCGTTCGTGCTCGCGCGCATGGCCGGCGACCTGATGAACGAAGGTTCGGCACGGTCGGCGATCACGCTCGCCCGGTTTGCGACCTTCGCCGATCCGGCAAGTCCGAATGCCCGGCTCGTCGCCGCGACGGCGCTGGGGCTTGGCAAGCGCGATGCCGAAGCGCTTGCGCTGATCGAGAGCGTGGCCCGCGATCCGGTTTATGCCGACCTCGCCCAATCGATGCGCGTCGACCGGCTCGAGGCGCTCGGCCGGACCGACGAGGCTTTTGCCGCCGCCTCCGCGCGCGCGGGCCGGTCGGTCAACGACACGACCCGGCTCGGCGACATCGAGGCACGCCGTGGCCGTTACCGCGAAGCGGCGGCTTATTATCAGCGCGCCGTCGAGGCGATCGGTACGGACAAGGCCAGTGCACAATTGTGGCTCGCCCTTGGCAACGCGCTCGAACAGAGCGGCGACTGGAGCGCCGGCCGCAGCGCGCTTGAGCGTGCCGTGGCGTTGTCGCCGAACGATCCGCGCCTGCTGAACCAGCTTGGCTATGGGCTTGCCGCGCGGGGCGAGGACCTCGACCGCGCCGCCGCCCTCCTGCGCAAGGCCGACGCCGCCAATCCGGAAAACGCCGCCATCACCGATTCCATCGGCTGGACGGCGTTCAAGTCCGGGCAGGTAGGGCGCGCGGTCGAAGTCCTCGAGCGCGCGCACATGCTCGATCCGGTCGAGCCTGAGATCGCCGAACATCTGGGCGACGCTTACTGGACGGCCGGGCGCCGGATCGAGGCGCGTTATGCGTGGACGGCGGCGCGCGAGGGTGCTGCGGATGACGCGCGCGGCCGCATCCAGGACAAGATCGACCGGGGCCTGCATTGACCGCCTGCGAACCGGCTTATGCCAAGCTCAACCTGGCCCTTCACGTCCGGCGCCGCCGTCCGGACGGCTATCATGACCTCGAAACGGTCTTCGCATTTTGCGCCGACGGCGACCTGCTGTGCGCCGATCTTGCCGACGCGACCACGCTGACCATCGATGGCCCCTTTGGCGACGGCCTGTCGACGACTGACAATCTGGTGATCCGCGCGGCCGCTGCCGTGGGAATCACCGCGCGCCTTCACCTGACCAAGAACCTGCCGATCGCAAGTGGCATCGGCGGGGGATCGGCCGACGCCGCCGCGACGCTGCGCCTGCTTGCCCGGCTCGGCGGGCGTGACTTGCCGACGCTTGCCGACCAGCTCGCACTGGGGGCGGACGTGCCCGCCTGCGTGATCGCGCAGACGCGCCGCGGCGAAGGGGTGGGGGAAGCGCTGTCGCCCGGCGAATCCTTGACGGGAACACCTGTGTTGCTGGTGAACCCCGGCGTCGCGGTTTCGACGGCCGAGGTTTTTCGGGCGTGGGACCGAAAGGATCTGGGCCCGCTCGACGATTGGCGCACGGGTCGCAACGACCTGGAACCGGCGGCGTGCCGGCTCGTCCCGCAGATTGTCGAGCTTCTCGACTGGATGAAGGCGTGCCATGACGTCGCTTTGGCGCGCATGTCGGGGTCGGGCGCGACCTGCTTCGCCCTGTTCGAGAGCGAAGCCGCCCGTTCGGACGCCATGGGCGCGCTCAGGACGCGCTTTCCTCATTACTGGGCGATGGAGTCGGTCCTGCGATGAACGAGGTCTGGTTCACGCCCGGCACGGCAGCGCTCGGCAATGTGCTGATCGTCGGCGACCATGCGTCGAACCACGTTCCGCCGGGAATCGACCTTGGCATCGACCCGGTCGTCCTCGACACGCACATTGGCTGGGACATCGGCGTCGCTCCGCTCGCCCGGGCAATGCAGGCGCCCGCCTGGCTCGGCAATGTCTCCCGCCTGGTGATCGACCTCAACCGCGACCCCGGCGATGCCGCGCTCGTGCCGCTATCCAGCGACGGCCATGATATCCCGGGCAATGCCGGCAACACGTCGGACCGGATCGAACGGTACTGGCAACCTTATCATGACGGCCTGGCCCGTCACATTGCCCTGACCATGCCGACGATGCTGGTGTCGCTGCACAGCTTTACGCCCCGGCTCGCGACGCGCCCCGAAGAGCAGCGGCCGTGGGAAGTGGGTGTCCTCTACAATGACGACGATCGCGCGCCGCGTCTCGCCATTCCACGTCTGGAAGCTGCCGGCATCGTGACCGGCGACCAGCAGCCCTATTCGGGAAAATTGCTCAACGCGTCGATGAACCGCCATGGGGAGGCCAATGGCATTCCCTATCTGGGCCTCGAGGTGCGGCAGGATCTGATCGATACCGACGAGGGCGTAACCCGCTGGGCCGCCCGGCTCGGGCCGATAATTGCCGGGGTCTGCGCCAGCATCGCTTGATTCGTGCGCGCGATGCGACGATTGCGGCCCGGACATGACAAACCGCTTCGACAAATCCCGCCTGCCCAGCCGCCACGTCTCGGTTGGGCCCGAACGCGCGCCGCACCGCAGCTATTATTATGCGATGGGGCTGACCGAGGAAGAGATCGCCCGGCCCTTTGTCGGCATTGCCTCGGCCGGCAACGACAGCGCGCCGTGCAATACGACGCTCGACCACCAGGCCGACGTCGCCCGCGGCGGGGTGGAGGCAGGGGGCGGCATGCCGCGCCGCTTCAACACCATCACGGTGACCGACGGCATCGCCATGGGTCACCAGGGGATGAAGTCGTCCCTGGTCAGCCGCGAGGTCATCGCCGATTCGGTCGAACTCAGCGTGCGCGGGCACTGCTATGACGCGCTGCTCGGCTTTGCCGGGTGCGACAAGAGCCTGCCGGGCATGATGATGGCGATGCTGCGCCTCAACGTCCCGAGCATCTTCGTCTATGGCGGGTCGATCCTGCCGGGCCGCTACCAGGGCCGCGACGTCACCGTCGTCGACGTGTTCGAGGTTGTCGGCAAATATGCCGCGGGTGCCTGCCCGCTCGAGGAAGTGACCGCGCTCGAAAAGGCGGCGTGCCCCGGGCATGGCGCGTGCGGCGGCCAATATACGGCCAACACCATGGCCTGCGTCGCCGAAGCGATCGGCCTGTCGCTGCCCAATTCGAACATGGCACCCGCGCCCTACAGCACCCGCGACCAGATCGCCCATGCCGCCGGCGTACAGGTGATGGAGCTGCTCGCTCGCAACATCCGCCCGCGCGACATCTGCACGCGCGAGGCGTTCGAGAATGCCGCGCGCATCGTCGCGGCGACCGGCGGCTCCACCAACGGCGCGCTGCACCTGCCCGCCATGGCGCATGAAGCGGGCATCGACCTTACCCTGTTCGACGTCGCTGAATTCTTCAAATCAACACCTTACATGGCTGATCTCAAGCCCGGTGGGAACTATGTCGCCAAGGACATGTACGAGGCCGGCGGCGTCTACATGCTCATGAAATCGATGCTGGGGGAGGGGCTGCTCCACGGCAACTGCCTGACGGTGACGGGCAAGACGCTGGGCGAGAACATCGACGAGATCACCTGGAATCCCGACCAGAAGGTCATCTATCCCGCCACTGCGCCGATCTCGCCGACCGGCGGGGTGGTCGGCCTGCGCGGCACCCTGGCGCCCGATGGCGCGATCGTGAAAGTGGCCGGCATGGCCCGGCTTGAATTCACCGGCCCGGCGCAGGTCTTCGATTGCGAGGAAGACGCCTTTGCCGCCGTCGAGGCACGCGAGATCCGCGAGGGATCGGTCGTCGTGATCCGTTACGAGGGACCCAGGGGCGGTCCCGGCATGCGCGAGATGCTGTCGACCACGGCTGCGCTTTACGGGCAGGGCATGGGCGAAAAGGTCGCGCTCATAACCGACGGGCGCTTCTCCGGCGCCACTCGAGGATTCTGCATCGGCCATGTCGGGCCCGAGGCGGCCGAGGGCGGCCCGATCGCGCTGGTCGAGGAAGGCGACGAAATCAGCATCGACGCCGTCAACGGCACGATCGACCTGAACGTCGCTGCCGATGTCCTTGCAGCACGCAAGGCGCAGTGGCAGCCACGTGCCCATGACTACCAGTCGGGCGCCCTGTGGCGCTACGCCCAGAACGTCGGGCCTGCCTGGCAGGGGGCGGTAACGCATCCTGGCGCGAAGCACGAAACCCATGTCTTTGCGGACATCTAGCCTCGGTCTTCTGCTTGTCGCCACGGCTTGCGGGCCCAAGGCCGAAGACAAGGTCGCGACGGCCGCCCCTGACGACCGCATCGAGTGCGCCACCGGGGGTGCCCCCGACTTCAGCAAGGCCTGTGCGATCGAGCGTGGCGCCGGGTCGCGGATCGTGCTGCGCAACGCCGACGGCGGCTTCCGCCGTATCGACCTCGCGGTGGACGGGACGATCACGGCAGCGGACGGCAGCGACGCCGCCCGGGGCAAGCCGCTGCCCGACGGCCGCTTCGAGCTGGTGCTCGGCCGCGACCGCTACCGCCTGCCGCCCCGGCCATGACGCCCCTTTGCGGCCCCGTGCTGACGGCCGCCGAGATGAAGGCCGCCGAACTGGCCTGCGGCGTGCCGCTCGACGTGCTGATGGACCGTGCGGGGGCCGCGCTCGCCGAGGCGGCGCTCCGCTTCGGCGGCGGCAATCCGGTGCTCGTCCTCTGCGGCCCCGGCAACAATGGCGGGGATGGTTATGTCGCGGCGCGGTGCCTGCGCACGCGCGGCATCGCCGTCCGCGTTGCGGCGCTGGCACTGCCCGCCACCGACCTTGCCTGCGCCGCAAGGGCGAGATGGTCGGGCGACGTCGTGCCGCTGGTAGACGCGACGCCCGCCCCAGTCCTTGTCGACGCGCTGTTCGGCACCGGGCTCGCGCGACCGCTCGATGTCACGGTCGCTGCGGCGCTCGATCGGCTGTCCAAAGCCGCATCGCTCGTGATCGCCGCCGATGTTCCCAGCGGGATCGGCGCCGATGACGGTAGCCTGCTGGGGGCGTCGCCGGCCCGGATCACGCTGGCATTCGGTGCGGCCAAGCCAGCGCATCTCCTGCAACCGTCGGCCAGCCACTGCGGCAGGGTTTTGCTCGCCGATCTCGGCATGGAAGCCGGGTCGAGCGTCGATGTGCTCGCACGTCCGCGCTTGTCGCCGCCGGGTGCGAGCGACCACAAATACACGCGCGGCATGGTGGCCATCATCGCAGGCGATATGCCGGGTGCCGCGACGCTCGGGGTCACGGCGGCCGCCCATCTGGCAGGCTACACCATCCTGTGCGGCAAGGGCGATGCGCCGGCCGCAGTCGTGCGTCGCGGATTCGACAAGACCCTTGCCGATGCAAAGCTCGATGCCGTGCTGATCGGCCCGGGGCTCGGCGATACGCCGGGCAACCGCGCCAAGATCGACGCCGTACTGGCTTCGCAAGTGCGGCTGGTCCTCGATGCAGGTGCCCTGGGTCTGGTCGCCGCCGACGGGCTCGGGCGCGCGGCTCCGACGATCCTGACGCCGCATGAAGGCGAATTCGCGCGGCTGTTCGGGCAGCTTGGCGGCAGCAAGATCGACCGTGCCCGCACGGCGGCGGCGAAATTGGGCGCGACCGTCATCCTGAAAGGCGCAGACACTGTCATTGCGTCGCCCGATGGCCGCGCCACCTTGCCCCCGCCGGCATCCCCTTGGCTGGCGACGGCCGGAACCGGCGACGTCCTTGCGGGAATCGCGACGGCGATGCTGGGTCGAGGTCTCGCGGCCCATGACGCAGCGTGCGCCGCCGTCTGGCTCCACGGCGAAGCCGCACGGCGCGCCGGCGTCGGTTTCATTGCAGACGATCTGTGCCGCCATATTCCCGCGGCGCTTTCGGCAGCATTGCGATGAGCGAGACGATCGTCCGCCTCGCCGCGCGCGGGGACGGGGTCAGCGACCGGGGCCGGTTCTTTGCGGGCACGGCACCGGGTGACACCCTCACCAGCGACGACCGCATCGTCGCCGGGCCACACCGCGCCATCCCGCCATGCCGCCATTTTGCGCTGCCCCCGGCCCCCGGGTGCGGCGGGTGCCAGCTTCAGCAAATCGACGACGAGAGCTATGCCCGGTTCCTGGTCGACCGGATCTGCGGCCCGCTCGCCGAACAGCGCATCGATCCGCCGACCTTCGCGCCGGTCCATCTGTCGCCGCCCCATACCCGTCGCCGCGCCAGCCTGCGTGCCGAACGGCGCGGCAAGCAGGTGGTGCTCGGCTTCAACGAAGCAGCGAGCCACCGCATCATCGACCTGCGCGAATGCCATGTCCTGCTGCCCGAGCTCGTCGCGCTCATCGCCCCGCTGCGGCGCCTGCTCGTGTCGATCATGCCCGACAGGGGCAGGGGGACCGTGACGCTGACCCGCGCAGACCAGGGGCACGACGTCCTTATTGCCGGCTTCGAGGTCGAGGGGCTGTCGGCCATCGAAGCGCTGAACGATTTTGCTGCGGACCAGGGGCTGGCGCGGCTGTCGGTCGACGAGGGCCTTGGCCCATCGCCCCGCTGGTGCCCGGTACCGCCAACGGTCACCTTGGGCGGGGTCGCGGTCGGGCTGCCCGAGGGATCGTTTTTGCAGGCGACTGCCGATGGCGAGGCTGCGCTCGTGGCGGCGGTCCGCGACGCCGTCGGCGATGCGACATCGGCCGTCGATCTCTTCGCGGGCCTGGGAACCTTCGCGCTGTCGCTGAAGGGGGCGGTCAAGGCCATCGAAGGCAGTCGCGATGCGGCGCTGGCACTACTCGCGACCCGGCGCGTCGCGGTCGAGCATCGGGACCTGTTCAGGCGTCCCTTGACGGCTGCCGAGCTGAAGGCCTTCGACGCCGTCGTGCTCGATCCCCCCCGCGCCGGTGCGCGCGAACAGGTCGCCGAACTCGCGCAGTCCAGTGTCCCCCGCATTGCTTATGTCAGCTGCAACCCCGCCACCTTCGCGCGGGATGCGCGAACGCTCATCGATGGCGGCTATCGCCTTGGGGGCATCACCCCCGTCGGCCAGTTCCGCTGGTCGACGCATGTCGAGCTGGCGGCGTCCTTTGCGCGTCAGTGAAAGGCGGCAATCGCCGCATGGAGCACCAGCGCGGCCAGCGCGATCCCCGACAGCATGAACAGCGAGAAGCGAAAGATCACGCGGTTCGACAGCACCTGCACCAGGCTGTGCGCGACGCGCAGGCCGACATAGACCCATGCGATCGTGGCATTCAGCCCGTTGCCCTGACCCATGAGCGCCAGCCCCAGCGCAACCGCGTAAAAGACGGTCGGCTGTTCCATCAGGTGGTTGTAGTTGTCCGCCACCCACGACGCACGTTCCTCGCCCGCGGCGACCAGGTCGTCGCGCAGGCTCTTGCCCGTCGTCCCCACCAGCTTGGTGCCGTCGATCCGTGCGCGTGACATGGCGGGCAGGCGGGCGGCGTACAGCCAGATCCACATGATTGTCGACCAGGCCGCCAGTGCGATCACCGGTTTCAAGATTGCAGCATCCATGACGGTGCCCCTTCAGCCGTGCATCGCGAACACGCCGATCAGCGCGTGCAGCGAGAGACCCATGAGGCAAAGGCTCGACAGCGCGAACAGCAGAAAGCGGAAGCGGATGATGTTCACCGTCGCCTGCAACAGGCTGTGCGCGATACGCAGCAGCACATAGCCCCAGGCCAGCGTCGCGTTGAACCCGTTGCCCATGCCGGCGACCGCCAGCAGCAGCGCGACGGCATAGAACAGCGTCGGCTGCTCCATCAGGTGGATATAGTTATGCGCCGGCCATTGCGCCTTGTCCTCGACGACCCCGTCGAGCGCGCCCGGGCGGCCGCCGACCGCCTTGTTGATGTCGATGCCGGCCTTTTTCATCGCCGGCAGGCGCGCCGCGACCATCCAGACGAGCATGACCAGCGACCACGCGATCAGGATCGCCACGGGTTTCAGAATTTCAGACGCCAAGTGCAGCCTCCCCAAGCCAATGCGAAGAGGCTGCCCGACTATGTTGCCGAATGCAACTTAATCGAAGATCGCGCCCCAGCGCCGCTTGGTCCGCGTGCGGTCCTGCTGGCGGTGCCAGGCGTCGCTTGCGAGCAGCGGCATGACCGACCCGGCTTCCGCGAACACCATCTGTTCGATGCCGGTGTTGACCTTGCCCCAGCTCGCGGCTTCCTGCAGCGTCGACGAGGAACAGGCGCCGTCGCGGACATCGGCGACCGTGATCTGCACGGCGTATTTGTGCACCTGGACATCGTCATGGCCCAGGATCTCGGCGCAGACGACTGTGTCCTGGATGAAGTTCTTGGGCACGCCGCCGCCGATCATCAACAGGCCGGTGGTGCCTGCCTTGATCTTGATGTCGGTCAGCTCGCGGAAGTCGGCGATCGCGTCGAGCACCATATAGGGCTTGCCGGCCTTCATCCGGTCGACCTGGTGCTTGACCAGCCCGAAGCCCGCCGATGAATCGACGAACGCCGGGCAGAAGATCGGCACGTCATGCTCATACGCCAGCTTGACGAGGCTGTTGTCCTTCTTGCCATGTTCGACGAGGTACTTGCCCATCTCGCGGATGAACGCGCGGCTCGAATAGGGGCGCGGCTCGAGCGTCTCGGCGATCTCGAAGATCGTGTGGTCGACGTGCTGCAGCTGCTCCTCGTCGATATAGGTATCGTAGATGCGGTCGATCAGCAGCGAGCGCAGCGTGTCGTCGTCGGGCACTTCGAGCGCCTGGTAATGCTTGTGGCCGAGCCCCTCGAAGAAATCCATGTCGACGATGGTCGCGCCGGTCGCGACGATGCCGTCGATCATGTTCGAACGCAGCAGCTCGGCATACAGGTCCATGCACCCGCCCGCGCTCGTCGAGCCCGCGACGACGAGGAAGATCGTGCAATCGGGATCCTCGAGCATGTGGTTGTAGATGCCGGTCGCGCGCGCCAGGTCGCGCGACGTGAAGCTCATCTTGCCCATCTGGTCGACGATCGGCCGCGCGTCGAAGCTGGTGATGTCGATATGCTCGACCTTCGTCGAAAGCAGCTCGGCCTTGCGCTGGGCGTTGATCTGGGGGGTGGTCATTGTTCAATCTCCAACTGCGTCATCCCCGCGCAGGCGGGGACCCAACTCCTGAACTTGCGGCGGGAGCTGGGTCCCCGCCTTCGCGGGGATGACGGAAACAGTGCTAAAGTTACAGCTTGACGACGTTCGACGCGATCCGCTGATGGTCCTCGACGTACAGCGACACCATCGGCTCGTCCGCCACTTCGATCGTTTCGCCCGATCCGAAGCCGTTGAAGCCGGTTCGCATCGCGCACCCATAGGCGCCGAGCATGCCGATCTCGATATAGTCGCCCGTATCGACGTCGGCCGGCAGCATGAACGGTCCCGCCATATGGTCCATGTCGTCGCATGTCGGGCCATAGAAGCTGAAGCCATGGTCGCGCGCCCGCGACGGCGTGTCGCGCAGCAGCTCGACCGGGAAGCGCCAGCCGATATGCGCCGCATCGAACAACGCGCCATAGGCGCCGTCGTTGATGTACAGTTCGTCGCCGCGCCGCTTTTCGACGCGGACAAGCAGCGACGAATATTCGGCGCACAGCGCACGGCCGGGCTCGCACCACAGCTCGGACGAATAGCTGACGGGCAGGCTTTCGAAGGCACGGTGGATGACGTCGAAGAAGACTTCGAGCGGCGGCGGCTCCATGCCGGGGTAGGACGAGGGAAAGCCGCCACCCACGTCGACCACGTCGACGGTGACGCCTGCCGACACGATCGCCGCACGCACGCGCTCCATGGCGTCCGAATAAGCCGCGGGGGTCATCGCCTGCGAACCGACATGGAAGCAGATGCCGAGCGCGTCCGCCGTCTGGCGGGCGGCGATCAGCAATTCCTTCACTTCAGTGGGATCGGCGCCGAACTTCGACGCGAGGCTGAGCTTCGAATGCTCGGACGAGACGCGCAGTCGCACGCACAGCGTCAGATCGGTCGCGTTGCCCGTGGCGCGTTCGATCTTCTCGAGCTCCTCGATCGTGTCGAGCGAGAAGGTGCGCACGCCATGCGCATGATACGCCTCGCGGATCGCTTCCTCGGCCTTGACCGGATGCATGAAGCACAGGGTCGCCTCGGGAACCAGGCCCGCAACCAGGCGTACCTCAGCGATCGACGCGACGTCGAAATGCGTGATGCCGTTGTCCCACAGCAACCGGATCAGGTCGGGTGAAGGGTTCGCCTTGACGGCATAGATCGAGCGTCCCGGAAACTTCTCGACGAAGAATCGGGCCGCGCGCTTTGCCGCGTGCGGACGAATGAGCGTAACCGGCTGGACCGGCTTCAGGGCAGACGCTAGCCCCAGCGCGCTATGGTGATTGACCAACTCAAGAGACCTCCAATTGCCTTGCGGCAGTGTCGTGAAAAGCTGCCTTGCGGTGGAAGTCCCATGGAGCAGCGAGGGCGGCATATATGGGGGGGTGACCCCTGTGTAAAGGACCACGGCATTTATAAGTCACAAATTTGTCATGGGAGCGCCGACGCGTGAGAATTCCAAGCTTTTCGGGTGTGGAAAAGGCTGCAGCGGCGGTCGCGCAGGTCGTTTTGCCGACTCCCTTGTTAACGTTTGAGCATGCCGGCGTAATGATTTTCGCCAAGGCCGAATCATTGCAGCCTGTCGGCGCGTTCAAGCTGCGCGGCGCGTGGTGGCGTCTCGTGTCACTTTCGCCCGAAGCGCGCGCACGCGGCGTCGTCGCTTTCTCGTCAGGCAATCATGCGCAGGGCATCGCCTGGGCGGCCCGGCGACTCGGCATGGCGGCGACGATCGCCATGCCGGCGGACGCCCCTGCGGCCAAGCTTGCCGGGACCCGCGCGCTGGGCGCGGACGTTGTCCTCTACGATCGCGCGACGCAAAGCCGCGAGGCCATCGCGGCGCGGCTGGCCGACGAACGCGGCGCGACGCTGGTTCCCAGCTTCGACGACCCCTGGGTCGTGGAAGGGCAGGGCAGTGCGGGGATCGAGGCACATGCGCAAATGGCCGCCCTCGGCCATGCGCCGCCCGACCTTGTCGTTGCCTGCTGCGGCGGCGGAGGCTTGTCGGCGGGACTTGCGCTCGCCTGTCCCGATGCGCGCATCGTCGTCGTCGAGCCCGCGGGCTGGGACGACATGGGCAATTCGCTCCGTGCCGGCCACGTCGTCCCGGTCGGCGCCAGCCCGCCGCCCACGGCCTGCGACGCCCTGATGACGAAGGAAGTTGCGCCGCTGACCTTCGACATCCTGAAATCGCGCGCCGCAACCGGGGTGTCCGTCACCGAAAGCGAGATCGAGCAGGCCATGCGGTTCGCCTATGCCACCCTGCGCCTCGTCATCGAACCCGGTGGCGCCGTCGCGTTGGCCGCAATCCTGTCCGGCCGGGTCCGGCCCGGCGCGCGCACGCTGATCACCTTGTCGGGCGGGAATGTCGACTCGGCCCTGTTCGCCGCCGTGCTGGCGCGCGGGGCATGAGCGGGCTCGCGCCGGGGCTGCTGATGCTCGCCGTCTTCGCGCTGACGGCCGGCGGGGTCTATCTTGTCCGCAAGGGGAACGACCGCAAGCGCGGCACGCTGATGCTCGTCGCCGCCGCTGTCTTCCTCGCCAATGTCCTGATCATGACGCTCTAGCGGTCGGGAAGGTTGTCGAACGTCCGGCGCAGGTCCTTCAGCGTCTCGGCGGTGATCCGCAGCGCCTCGGGGTCGAACTCCGACAGGAGCTCGGTCACGTCGGGCGCGACGGTGCTCAGAAATGCCTCGTGCCGCGCCGCGCCGGCCGGCGTCAGGAAGACGCACCGATCATTGGCGAGCAGGTCGACGCGGAGGAAGCCGAGCGCGGCCAGCCGTTCGACCGTCTCGTCCATGGCGCTGGGTTCGACCTGGAAGCACCATGCCAGCGTCGACAGCGTCTCGCTGCTCTTCTTCTGCCGCACCAGATAGTTGATCACGCCGAACTGGCGCGCATCGAGTTCGCCCGCGGCCGGGTTGAACCGCTCGCGCGTCAGATGCTCGAGGATGGCGATATCGGTGAAGATATCGAGCATCATGGCCCGCGTCGCCGGATCCGCGCTGTCGAGTGTCGCCCCCATGGCCGCGCTCTTACCGGATAGGGGAATTCGGCGCGAGGCGCATGTCGAGATAATTGTCCACCGACGCCATCAGCTCGGTGCCTTCCTTCTCGAAGAAATGGTTCGCGCCGCGGATTTCGTCGTGATGGATGGTGATGTGTTTTTGCGTGCGCAGCTTGTCGACCAGCTTTTGCGTGGCATTGGGAGTCGCGACTTCGTCGGCGGTGCCCTGGATGATGATGCCCGACGAGGGGCAGGGCGCCAGAAAGGTGAAGTCGTACATGTTCGCCGGCGGCGCGATCGAGATGAAGCCCTTGATCTCGGGACGGCGCATCAGCAGCTGCATGCCGATCCACGCGCCGAAGCTGAACCCGGCGATCCAGGTCGTCTGCGCCTCGGGGTGGACCTGCTGGACCCAGTCGAGCGCCGAGGCCGCATCGGACAGTTCGCCGACGCCGTTGTCGAACACGCCCTGCGACTTGCCGACGCCGCGGAAGTTGAAGCGCAGCGTCGCAAAGCCGCGCCGCACGAAGGTCTGGTAAAGCGCCTGCACGATGCGGTTGTTCATCGTCCCGCCTGCCTGCGGATGCGGATGCAGGATCATCGCAACCGGCGCGCGCGGCCGCGGACCCGGGGCGAAACGTCCCTCGAGACGGCCTTCGGGTCCGGGGATGATGACTTCGGGCATGGGTTCTCGATTGTGTTGGCCCGCCGTCCGGGGTCCGGAACGGCGTGACGAGTGTTGGCGAAAGCTGGCGCGCTATATAGGGGGCAACGTAACAATCGCAACGGCGCTGGATCGCGCGCTCGGAGAACCAGGTGCCGGAACGGCTTTATCTCGACCATGCCGCGACGGCGCCCCTTTTGCCCGTGGCGCGCGCCGCGCTGCTCCGCGGGATCGATATCTGGGCAAACCCGTCGTCGCCCCACTACCCCGGTCGTGCCGCAAGGGCCTCGCTGGAACATGCGCGCGAACGCCTGAAGGCGGCACTGGGCTGGACCGGGGAGGTTGTCTTCACAGGTGGCGCGACCGAGGCGATCACTCTCGCGCTCGGCCAGTCGATGGCGGATATGCTGCTGGTAGGCGCCACCGAGCATGACGCCGTGCAACGGCGGGCGAATGGCGCCGTCGTGCTTCCCGTGAATGCCGAGGGCCTTGTTGCCGGCCATGTGCTGACTGGCCGCCTCGGCGCCCTTCGCGCCGCGCTGCCGCTCGTGGTCGTGCAGAGCGCGAACAGCGAAACCGGCGTCTTGCAGCCCCTCGACGAGCTGGCGCCGATCGCGCGGGCCGCAGGGGGTTTGCTGTTCGCCGATGCGTCGCAATCGGCGGGCAAGCTGCCGCTTCCCGATGCCGACATGGTCGCGGTCTCCGCCCACAAGGTTGGCGGACCGCCGGGCGTGGGCGCGCTGCTGGTCCGCAGCTTCGACATGCTGAAGCCCGGCGGCGGGCAGGAGCGCGGCTATCGCGGCGGTACGGAGAATTTGCCCGGCGCAATGGCCATGGTCGCCGCGTTCGAGAACCCCCGCGCCTGGGTCGACCGTGCCGGCGACCTGCGCGCCCATCTCGATGGGGCGATCGAGGCGGCGGGCGGGCAGGTGGTGGCCAAGGCCGCGCCGCGCATCGCGACGATTGCCTCGTATCGCATGCCAGGGGTCGCTTCGGCCGCACAGCTCATCCAGTTCGACCTTGCGGGCATCGCCGTCTCGGCCGGCAGCGCCTGTTCGTCGGGCAGCCTGAAGCCGAGCCATGTGCTCGCCGCCATGGGCTGGGTGGAAGCCGAAGCCGCCGAAGTCGTCCGCGTCAGCTTCGGGCCTGAGACGACGCGCGCCGATGTCTACCGTTTCGTCGAGGTCTGGCGGCGCATCTCCGCCGATGCAAAGGGGCGGACATGATCTACCTCGATTATCAGGCGACGACGCCGCTGGCGCCCGAAGCGCGCGCCGCGATGCTGCCCTGGCTGGCGGCCGAAGGCTCGGCCAATCCTCATGCCGCCCATGTCCCCGGTCGCGCGGCAAAGGCGGCGGTGGAGTTGGCAAGGGAACAGGTCGCCGCCTTGCTGCCCGCGGGCGGCCGCGTGCTCTTCACGAGCGGCGCCACCGAGGCCCTGAACTGGGCCTTGCGCGGGAGCGGCGCGGCGCGGATCGCCACTTTCGCGACCGAACATGCCGCCGTGCTCGATACCGTTCGCTGGATGGGCGACCACCGCCATGACGTCATGGTGTTGCCCGTCGACGGGGAGGGCCTCGCCGACCCCGCGTCCGTGCCCGACGACCTCGACCTGCTCGCCGTCATGCTCGTCAACAACGAGATCGGCACGATCCAGCCCGTCACTGAGCTCGCCGCCCGCGCGCGTCCGGCTCTCGTTTTGTGCGATGCCGTGCAGGGCTATGGTCGCGTCGACGTGCCCGCCGGATGCGACCTGATCGCCATCAGCGCGCACAAGATCTACGGCCCCAAGGGGATCGGCGCGCTGTGGGTGCGCGACGGCGTGGCGCTCGATCCGCTCATCCATGGCGGCGGACAGGAGGGCGGGCTGCGCTCCGGCACGCTGTCTCCGGCGCTGTGTGCCGGCTTCGGTGCAGCGGCGGCACTCGCGGGCCAGCGCCGTGCCGAGGACGCGGCGCATGTCGAGCGGCTCTGGCAGGTCGCCGCGGCGCGGCTCGGCGACAAATGGACGATCAATGGCCCGGTTGCCGCGCGCTATCGCGGCAATCTGAACATCCGGTGCGGCGGGCTGGATGCCGCGCAGCTCATTTCGGGCCTGCGCGACATCGCCTTTTCGGCGGGTTCGGCCTGTGCAAGCGGCTCGGGCCGCCCGAGCCATGTGCTGAAAGCCATCGGCCTGTCCGATGCCGAGGCACGGGCGAGCATCAGGCTGGGGTTCGGGCGCTACACCACGGAGGCAGAACTGGGGGAAGCCATCGACCGCATCGTTGCTGCAGCCGACGGACAGGCGAGGATCGCGGCATGATCCGCGTCCGTTTCATCAGTGCCGACGGCGCCCGAGCGACCGAGGCCAGCGCAGAAGCCGGCACGGTGCTGCTCGATCTAGCCCAGGCCCATGACCAGCCGCTCGAAGGCACCTGCGAGGGGCAGATGGCCTGTTCCACCTGCCATGTCATTGTCGATCCTGCCGATTTTCCCAAATTGCCGCGTGCCAGCGAGGACGAGGAAGACATGCTCGACCTTGCCGCCGGGGTTGCGCGCACAAGTCGTCTTGCCTGCCAAATCGTCCTCGACGAGAGTTTCGGGAGCCTCACCGTCCGTCTCCCGGGCGAAAGCCGCAACATGCAGGGTCGTTGAAAAGCGGGATCACTTGCGCCATATGCCCACGCGGAAGTCGGGCGGACGGTGCTCTCGCCAACCTGGTCAGGTCCGGAAGGAAGCAGCCACAACGAATTCGCCCCGGGTCGTCCGGCTTCCACCGCGCCGCATCGCGCCGGCGCTTTCCCGATCAGGCGTTGACCGAAACCAGCTGGCCCGGTTCCGCCGTGCCTTGGATGGGCCCGGTGGCCCCATAGCCGATCGTCACCTGCGCCCTTGCCCCCGCCGCGCGCCTGGCGGCTGCGATCTTGACCGGGTCGGCGATGCTGCGGCTCGGGTCGCTCACGGCATCGGCGTTGTCGGGGCCTGACTTGGGATGCCGCGGATCGATGTTCTTCTGCGCGAGCCCGACATCGGTACAGTCGCGGCACGTATAGCCGTTGACCTGTACGGGCGCGGCATAGGTTGTGCCCTGTATCGCCATGGTGGTGTCCTTCCGCGCAGCACGGCTGCGCCTCGCCGGTTAGACCCTGCACGGCTAAGCACGCGTTAGCGGCCATACCGTATAAGCCGCAGGTCGTCGCGCCCTGCCACGCAATCGCGCCTTTGCCAGCGCGGCGCGAATGTCTAGGGTATGCGGATGTCTTCGCCCCAACCGTATCGCGTTCTCGCCCGCAAATATCGTCCCCAGCGTTTCAGCGAGCTGATCGGTCAGGAGCCCATGGTGCGCACGTTGGGCAACGCGATCAAGCGCGACCGTCTGGCGCACGCGTTCCTGATGACGGGCGTGCGGGGGGTCGGCAAGACATCGACGGCGCGGCTGATTGCCAAGGCGCTCAATTGCATCGGCCCCGACGGGACCGGCGGGCCCACCATCGACCCGTGCGGCGTGTGCGAACCCTGCGTGGCCATTGCCGAGGGGCGCCATGTCGACGTGATCGAAATGGACGCCGCGTCGAACACGGGCGTCGACGATGTGCGTGAGATCATCGAGGCCGTCCGCTATTCGGCGGTGTCCGCGCGCTTCAAGGTCTATATCATCGACGAAGTTCACATGCTGTCGAAGAATGCCTTCAATGCACTGCTGAAAACATTGGAGGAACCGCCTCCGCACGTGAAGTTCCTCTTCGCCACGACCGAAGTGCAGAAAGTGCCGGTCACGGTATTGTCGCGTTGCCAGCGGTTCGACCTTCGGCGCATCCCGGCCGAAATGCTCGCGGCCCATTTCGCGTCGATCGCCGAGGCCGAAAAGGTCGATGTCGATCCGCAGGCCCTGCTGATGATCGCCCGGGCGGCGGAAGGGTCGGTGCGCGACGGCCTGTCGATCCTCGATCAGGCGATCGCTCATGCCGATCTCGACGGCGGCGGGCACGTTACCGCCGATGCGGTCCGCGCGATGCTCGGCCTGTCGGACCGCAGTGCCCTGCGCGATCTGTTCGAGGTGTTGCTGCGCGGCGAGGCGCCCGCCGCCCTTGCGAAGCTGTCCGAACAGGTCGACCTCGGCGTCGATCCCGCCGGCGTGCTGCGTGGGCTGCTGGAAATCGTGCACGGCATCACCCTGGTGAAGGCCGGGGCGGCGCCCGATGCCGCCCAGTCGGACGAGGAGCGTGCCGCCGCCGGGCGCTGGGCCGATGGCCTGTCCTTCGGCACGCTGCACCGGCTCTGGCAGTTGCTGCTCAAGGGGCATGACGACGTCGCCCGCGCGACCGATCCACACCAGACGGCGGACATGGCGCTGCTGCGCGTGATCCACGCCAGCCAGATGCCCGACCCGGCGAGCCTCCTCAAACGGCTCGAAACGGGCGCGCTAACGGTCGCCGCATCGCCGGGTGCGCTCCTTGCGCCATCGCCGGCAGGGCCAGCAAGCTATCGCGAGCTTGTGGCACGCGTCGAATCGTCGGGAAAGCGCGTGCTCGCCCACCGCCTGCAGGAAGAAGCCAGCCTGGCCCGCTGGGCACCGCCCGAAATCGGCCTTCACCTGCGACGGCCGTTCGACCTGCGCGAACTTGCGGCCGCCTTTCGCGACGCGACCGGGTCCGACTGGATCGTGACCAGCGAAGAGACGGCCGCGGCGCCGTCGCTGCGCGAGCTCGAGCTGGCGGAGGAGGCGCGCGCCCGCGACGCGGTCCTTTCCGATCCCATCGTCGCGTCGGCGCTCGCCGCTTTCCCGGGTGCGGAACTTACCGGATTTTCCGAAGTACGGAGTGCAGTGCAATGAAATCGATAGACGATATTTTGAAGATGGCCCAGAACGTCCAGGCTCAGATGGCCGAGGCGCAGGCCAGCCTCGACTCGATCGAGGTCGAAGGGGCCTCGGGCGGCGGCCTCGTCAGGATCCGCGCCAGCGCCAAGGGCCGCATCATCGCCGTGTCGATCGACGACTCGCTGATCGTACCTGGCGACAAGCAAATGCTCGAGGATCTTGTTGCAGCCGCTTTCAACGACGCGCGCGCCAAGGCCGATGCCGTTGCGGGTGCGGAAATGGGCAAGATGACGCAGGGCATCCCGCTGCCGCCGGGATTCAAGCTGCCTATCTGAGGCAGGCGTCCAGCCCGTCGGTGCGGACGACGCCGATGCGCGCGGCGATGCTGTTGCCATAGCGCCGCGTATAGCCCGTCGGGATCGTCGCCTCGCGCTTCTTGGGCAGCGGCAGCACCGCCGCCATGCGCGCCGCTTCGGTCGTGCTCATCCGGCTGGCGTCATGCCCGAAATAGCGCTTCGACCCCTCGTTGACGCCATAGGTCGCGATGCCGGTCTCGGCGATGTTGAGATAGACTTCCATGATCCGCCGCTTGCCCCAGATCGTCTCGATTAGGACGGTGAACCACGCCTCCAGGCCCTTGCGCACATAGCCGCCGCCTTGCCACAGAAAGGCGTTCTTCGCCGTTTGCTGGCTGATCGTGGAGCCGCCGCGGATCACCCCCTTGCCGCGCGCCGACACACGGGCATTGCGCTTGATCGCGGCCTCGATCGCGGCGGTGTCGAACCCGTTGTGCGAACAGAATTTGGCGTCCTCCGCCGCGATGGCCGCGCGCGCCATGTTCCGGTCGATCCGCGACAGCGGCATCCAATCCTTGGTCACGCTGCGCCCCCCCGCGATATCGCCCAGCATCGTCAGCGTGATCGGTGGCGGCACGAACCGGTAGAGGGCGACCCACAGCACCGATCCCAGCACGAAACAGGCCACCGCCTGCCATGTGAAGCGCCAGAGACGGGCAGGGACGGAGCGTTGGCGGCGGGCAGGCATGGCGCCGCGTTACCGGCTTGCCGGAATCCCCGCAATCGGCTCTAGGAAAGCCATGCGTTTTCTGTCTGTTGCCGTCCTGCTTGCCCTTGCCGCCCCCGCGCATGCGGAACTCCGCGAGTTTTGTGCATCGCGCCCCGGGCTCGGCACGCCAGCGTGCACCGTCGACCCCGGCCATGTCATGGTCGAGGTCGGCCTTGCCGACTGGACGCGCGACAATTCGGCCGACGCACGCAACGACACGGTGCTTTTCGGCGACACGCTGGTACGGGTCGGGCTCGACGACCGGACCGAGGCACAGGTCGGCTGGACGCCCTATGGGCATGTCCGCGTGCGCGACAAGGCAAGCGGACTCGTCACGCGCGCAGGCGGGACGGGGGATGTCTCGCTCGGGCTGCGGCGCAGCGTGTCGGGGCCCGGCGGTTCCGTTGCCATCCAGCCCTTCGTCACCGTGCCGGTCGGGGGTTCGGCCATCGGCGCGGGCGACTGGGGCGCGGGCGTGATCGTGCCGATCGGCTTCGATCTCGGTCACGACGTCCAGCTCTCGCTCTCGCCCGAGATCGACGCGGCGGTCAACGCAAGCGGATCGGGCCGCCACCTCGCCTATGGCAGCGTGATCGGCCTGTCCGCCCCCCTGGCCAAGGGCCTGAGCGGGACGATCGAATTCCAGGCCGTGCGCGACGAGGACACAGCCGGGGCGACGACCCAGGCTTTTGCGTCCGCCTCGCTCGCCTGGATGGTCGGTGCCAACACGCAGCTCGACCTCGGCGGCGTCGCCGGCTTCAACCGCGACAGCCCGGACGCGGAAGTCTATGTCGGGATTGCCCGGCGGTTTTAGGACATGGGCCCGCCGGGACGTGGCCTGCCATAGCTATCACCCCAGCGCGATGAACGGCTCCAGCCGGCAAGACCGACCGGCAGTTTCGCAAGGTCGCTGCGCGATGGGGCGAATTTTTGCGGTCCGGCACCTCGAAAAGGACTGTCCTACACCGCGGCCCATCGGCATCACACGCGCCGCGCCCGACTCGAACCGGGACGGCTCTTTCACACTGTCGATCGTGCAAACCCGCAACGATTCGTCGCGCCTGGCCCACGGCTCGACGTCTGATTTCAGCGAATTCGTGGGACAGTCGTGACCTTTGCCAAAGGCTCGCTCAGGCCAGCGCCAGCGTGCCGTTGCCCTGGGCGATCTTCATCATCGCCTTTTGCAGCTTGTCGAACGCCCGTACCTCGATCTGGCGAACGCGCTCGCGCGAGACGCCATAGACCTGGCTGAGTTCCTCAAGCGTCTTGGGCTCTTCGGCCAGCCGGCGCTCGGTCAGGATATGCTTTTCGCGCTCGTTCAGCTCTTCCATTGCCTCGATGAGCATCGCGTGGCGATGGACGCGTTCCTGCGACTCGGCGACTTCTTCGTCCTGGAGCGGCGCCGTGCTCGGCAGCGTGTCCTGCCACTGGCCCTCGCCATCCTCGTTGAACGACACGTTGAGGCTGGTGTCGCCGCCCATCGACATGCGACGGTTCATGCTGACGACTTCGTCTTCGGTGACGCCCAGGTCGGTCGCGATCTTGGTCACGTCCTCGGGCTTCAGGTCGCCGTCCTCGAAGGCGTTGATCCGCGCCTTCATGCGCCGCAGGTTAAAGAACAGCTTCTTCTGGTTGGCCGTGGTGCCGATCTTGACGAGGCTCCACGTCCGCAGGATGAATTCCTGGATCGAGGCGCGGATCCACCACATCGCATAGGTCGCAAGGCGAAAGCCGCGATCGGGCTCGAATTTCTTCACGCCCTGCATCAGGCCGATATTCCCCTCGGAAATCAGCTCGTTCACGGGCAGGCCATAGCCGCGATAGCCCATGGCAATCTTTGCCACGAGCCGCAGGTGCGACGTGACGAGGCGAGCCGCGGCCTCGGGATCGCCATGCTCCGAAAAGCGCTTGGCAAGCATGTATTCCTCCTCCGGGGTCAGCAGAGGAAACTTCCTGATTTCGGACAGATAGCGGTTGAGGCCCGCTTCCGTGCCCAGCGTCGGGATTGTCGCGGGTAGATTGCTGTCACCAGCCATGACGTGGATAACTCCCTGCCGCCCGATTCATGCCGGGACGGCTCTGCAACGATCTATATACGAAGTGCGCTGAACAATGCCTGCATATCGTGCGGTAATTTGCTTTCGAACGCCATAGCCGTGCTTGTCACGGGATGGATAAACCCAAGATGGGCCGCATGCAGTGCCTGCCGCCTGAAATCGAGCCTGTTCAGAACGTCCCGGTGTTCTGGTCGGTTCCGCCCATATACTGGGTCGCCAAGCAAGGGATGGCCGATCGAGGCCATGTGGACGCGAACCTGGTGCGTCCTTCCGGTTTCGAGGCGGCATTGCACCATCGCCGCGCCGCGCAGGGGCTCGACCAGGGTGAAGTGCGTGACGGCGCGCTTTCCCCGCGGCTGGATCGCAATCTTCTTGCGATCATGGGGGCTGCGGGCGAGCGGCGCATCGACCGTGCCTTGCTGTCGCGGCACGCCTGCGACGATCGCCGAATAGCGTCGGTCGATGCTGTGCTTTGCAAATTGTGCCGAAAGGCCCTCATGGGCCGGATCGGTCTTGGCGACGACGAGCAAACCCGACGTGTCCTTGTCGATCCGGTGGACGATGCCGGGCCGGGCCACGCCACCGATCCCCGACAGGCGGCCCGCGCAATGATGGAGCAGGGCGTTGACGAGCGTACCGTCGAGATTGCCGGCAGCGGGATGGACGACGAGCCCCGCCGGCTTGTCCACGATCAGCAAATGGTCGTCCTCGAAGACGATCTCCAGCGCGATATCCTGCGCCTCGTTGCGCATGGCGGTCGGCGCGGGAATGTCGATCTCGAACGCGCCGCCGGCGTCGACTTTCATGGCCGGGTCGCGCGAAGTTAGCGGCCCGCGACGGACGGATCCCGATGAAATCAGGGCTTTCAGCCGCTCTCGCGAGACGGTCGGGACGGAAAGGGCCAGCGCCCGGTCTAGCCGCATGCCCGCCAGCTCGTCGGCAATCGTCACCGAAATTGTGGAAACCCCCGTCGTCATTGTCTAACGATGTGGCAATGGAAGTCGCGATATCAAGCACCGTGCTGGATGCGATCATGCGCGATGTCCGCCAGAACCCTCTGCAGGAGGTGTGCGGGCTGTTGTTTGGCGGCGCGCGCGTGATTTCGGGTCGCCAGGCTTGCGCCAACGTCGCTGCCAACGTTTCAACGACCTTCGAACTCGACCCGCGCGCGCTCGTCGATGCCCATAAGGCCGAACGGAATGGGGGCCGCCGGGTCGTGGGACATTATCACTCGCACCCCAATGGCCGGCCCGAACCGTCCGCCCTCGACGCGGCGGCGGCGCTTCCGGACGGATCGCTGTGGCTGATCCTGACTCAAGGCAAAGCGTGTCTTTGGCAGGCTGTTGCGCACGGCAAGCACCTCCGCCGGTTTGACGAAGTACAACTTATTGTCGAACAGCCGCGCTTGCGTGACACCGTGACGTCAGCCAAAGCGCTCGCAGTTTTCGGAGATTGTAAATCATGACGATCGCGCCGGTCGATTTCGCCAGCCTGCTGTGCTCCAGGTTGTGCCATGACCTGCTGAGCCCGGTCGGGGCCCTCAACAACGGCCTCGAACTCCTCGCCGACGAAACCGATCCGGACATGCGTGCGCGTTGCCTCGAGCTTCTGAACGAAAGCGCCCGGGCCTCGGCAAACAAGCTCAAGTTCTTTCGCCTCGCCTTTGGCGCCGCGGGCGGCTTCGGCGATGCCGTCGATGCCCGCGAAGCAAAAGCGGCGATCGAGGGGCTTTTCGGCAGCGACGGGCGGATCGAGATCAATTGGCTCGTCGAGGAAGCCACGCTATCGAAAACGGCGATCAAGGTGCTGCTCAACATCGTCCTGATTGCCGGCGACGCCCTGGTCAGGGGCGGTCGGCTCGATATCGGGGTCGAAGTTGCGGGCGGCAGGACCGAAGTCGTGGTCCGCGCCGAAGGGCCGCGCCTGGTGCTCGATCCTGAACTTCGGACGGCGCTCACCGGAGAAACCGGCGACGATGCGCTGACGCCGCGCGCTGCGGCGGCGTGGCTCGTGCACCGTCTTGCCGTCGACAGCGGTGGTAAGGCCATGGTGTCGCCGGCGGACGCCGGGTTCCTTCTGTTCGGCGCCACCCTCAACCCGTCCTAAGCGCTTCTTAACCAGCCCGACCTAGATCTGGCGCCATGCGAAGCGGCGCGAGATGATGGACGACCTGACCAGCGAATTCGTCGCAGAGACGCGCGACATGCTCGAACGCATCGCCGATTCGCTGCTGCTGTGGGAGGCCGCCCCGCATGATGTCGCGCGGCTCGACGAGATTTTCCGCTTTGTCCACACCGTCAAGGGCAGCTGCGGCTTTATCGGCCTGCCGCGCATCGAGGCGCTCGCCCATGCCGCCGAAGCCGAACTGGCCGGCGTGCGCGCGGGGAGCCGGCCGGCAGACGCAGCCCTCGTCGGCGCGATGCTGGCGGTCATCGACCGGATCAGCGTCCTTGTGGCGGCGCTCGAATCCCCCGATACCGAAATGCCCGACGAACAAGGCGATACGGCGCTGATCGAAGCGCTCGATCGCGACAGCATTGCCGCTGCGGCCGAGCCTGCGGAAATTTCGCCGGCAGCGCTGCAACGCACAGTGCGCATCGCGGTGCCGCTGCTCGAGGCGTTGATGACCCAAGTGTCCGACCTGGTGCTCGTCCGCAACGAACTCGCCCGCACGGTTCGCCTGTCGGACGACCCCGCGCTGATCAGTGGATTCGACCGGCTCGCCACGATCGTCACCGACTTGCGTGACAGCGTCACGCACACCCGGATGCAACCGATCGACCGGCTGTTTGCCACCTTGCCGCGACTGGTGCGCGACACGGCCAAGGAATGCGGAAAGATGGTGACGCTGGAATTGAGCGGTCAGGATGTCGAAATCGACCGTGAAATGGTCGAGGCCATCCGTGATCCCCTCGTCCACATCGTCCGCAACGCCATCGACCATGGGATCGAGCGCCCCGACATCCGTGTTGCTTCAGGAAAAACCGCAAATAGCGTCCTCAGGATCGCGGCGATGCAATCGGGCAACCAGGTCAGCATCGAAATCTCCGACGACGGGCGCGGCATCGATACCGATGCCCTGATCGAGCGCGCCCTCGCCGCCAAGAAGATCGATGCGGCGCGGCTGGGTGGGCTCGACGCGTCGACGGCCGCGCAATTGATCTTCGAAGCGGGCCTGTCGACCGCCGAGAAAGTCACCACGATCTCCGGCCGCGGCGTGGGCATGGACGTCGTGCGCGCAAATGTGGAACGGCTCGGCGGCAGCGTTGCTCTCGCCAACCGGCCCGGACTGGGCCTGACCGTCATCCTGCGGGCACCGCTCACCCTCAGCATCGTCAACGCGCTCGTCGTGCGTGCAGGCGGACAGAGCTTCGCCGTGCCGCGGGGCTCGGTGGAGGAAGTCGTGGCACTGAATCGTAACCATGCCCGGCTCGAGGCCGTTGGCGGCGGGCATATCGCGGTCGTCCGCGGTGTCGCGCATCCCGCCTATATCCTGTCGAGCCTTCTCGGCCTGCGCGTCAGCGAGCCGCGGCTGGCGGCCATCGTCGCGACGCCATCGGGCAAGCGCTACGCGCTGGCTGTCGATGCCGTGCTGGACCATGAAGAACTGGTCGTGCGCCCGATGGCGCCGCAGCTGGCATCGCAGGGAATTTTTGCGGGGCAAAGCCTCGGCGATGACGGCTGCCCTGTTATCGTCCTTGATCCCGTCGGCATCGCGACGACCGTCGGCATGTCCCGGGTCGCCGCCACGACACCTTACGAACCCATCGAGGCGCCAGTGAAAACAGGGTCGGTGGTGATCGCGACCGCCATGGACGGACGCAAAGTCGCTGTGCGTAGCGTGCTCGTCGAACGCTTGGTCGAGACGACGCGCGCGGATTGGATGCGCGTCGGCGGGCGTTGGTACGCCGCCATCGATGGGCGGCATCTTGCAGGCTGCCTGGCGGACAACCTGTCCGAGGATCCGCTCATTTCTGCTATGCTTCTCTTCGACGGCCAACGTCGCGCGATCCTGCCCGTCGCAGGCGTCCACGATCTGGCGCCGTTGGCAAACGTCGTGCCCGTCGCAGCCGATGGGGTGGAAGGATTGATGAACATCGACGGTCAGCCCGTCGAATTGCTCGACGCGTGCAGGCTGTTCGACGGCACGGCTCCGGCGATGTCGTCCAGGCCCGTTGCCGCCATCCTGCTCGAACCGTCCCCCTGGTCGGAAGCGATCCTCGCGCCGCTCGTTGCTGCGGCGGGTTATGAGGTCAGCTTCGGGCCCACGGCCGACGCCGAGCTGGTCATTCATCTCGAAGGCGAAACGGGTATTTCCGGCGCCGGTGCGCATATTGCGCTCGCCCGCGAGACGGACGGGGGCGTCGCGATCGGCCGCTACGACAGGCATGCCCTTCGAGCGCTGATCGACGCACCGCGGAAGGCGGCAGCATGACCGCGTTGTTCGTGCTCGGCATGATCGGTGGCGAAAAGGTCGCGTTCGATGCGACCGGCGTCGAAGCCGTGGTCGACATTGCGATGGTCGTTTCCGTGCCGCTCGCTGCGGACCATGTCATCGGGCTTGCGGCTATCCGAAGCCAGGTCATCACAGTCATCGACGGCGGCGTGGCCACGGGCGGACACCATGGGCCGCCTACAGGACGGGCAGTCATCGCCCGGGTCGAAGGTCACCGCTACGCCATCCGGGTCGACCGCATTGACGATGTGGTCCCGGCAGAGCTTCACGAGGCCAGCGATGCAATGCCGCTGGCCCATCGGTGGCGGGCGATTGCCTTGGGGGTCATCGAGACGGGCACTTCATTTGCGGTCGTCGTTGATCCAGCTCGCCTCATTGCAGTTCAACCCGCGGCGATTGCGGCCTAGGGATTAACGCCTCGCTCACACCTGCAGGCTAATGATTCTCGCAGAATTGTAAGGGTCGCCCATGCCGAGAACTTGTCTGGTCGTCGATGATTCCAAGGTCATTCGGAAAGTCGCACGCCACATCCTTGAAACGCTCGATTTCACCGTCGAGGAAGCAGGTGACGGACGGGAGGCCCTAGATGCGGTGAGCGCAGGCGTGCCCGATGTCGTCTTGCTCGACTGGAATATGCCAGTCATGAACGGCATGGAGTTCCTGCATGCGCTCGGCGAACTCAACCTCGCACGCCGCCCCAAGGTCGTCTTTTGCACAACCGAAAATGGTACGGCGCACATCCGCGCGGCGCTCGATGCCGGTGCCGACGAATATGTCATGAAGCCGTTCGACCGCGACACTCTTGCCAGCAAGCTCGAGTTCGTCGGCCTCGAATGAGGTCAAGATGAACGCTCCGGCACGGATCGAGCGCGCCCCGGCGACGGAGCGCCCCATCTCCGTCCTCATCATCGATGACTCGGCCGTGGCGCGGGCGGCTTTGTCGCAGATGGTCGACGACGCCCCTTCGCTGAGGCTCGAAGCTGTCGTGGACGGCGCCGCCCGGGCCATCGCGGTGCTGCAGGACGCGCCTGTCGATGTCATCCTGCTCGATCTGGAAATGCCGGGATGGAACGGTCTCGCGGCCCTGCCTGAGCTGCTGGTTGCCGGCCGGGGGGCCAAGGTCCTTGTCGTTTCGTCGGCTGCCCGGGCGGGGGCGGAAGCAACCTTGCGCGCGCTTGCCGCCGGGGCCGCGGACACACTCTCCAAGCCGGAAGCCGGGCACCTCAACCAATGTTTCCAGTCGGTCCTCGTCGATCGCATCGAACGATTGGGTCGTGCCACGCTTCACGATCGCGCGACGGCGCAATTCGTGTTGCGAGACGCACCCGCCACGGCAATTTCACTGCTGGCAATCGGCGCCTCGACGGGCGGGCTCAGCGCGCTGGCCGCCTTTTTCGCAGCTCTCCCGCGCAGCTTCGAGGCGCCTATTGTTGTGACGCAGCATCTGCCGCCCAGTTTCATGCCGTACTTTGCTGACCAGCTGTCGGCGATGGCAGGTCGCTTTGCACATCTCGCCGAAGAGGGCCGCACTATCGAGCGTGGCGAAATCACCATTGCGCCAGGCCCATGCCATTTGATTATTGCGCGAGACGGAACGGAATTCGTGGCTTCGCTTTCCGACGAGCCGACAGCAAGCCGATGCTATCCGTCGGTCGATCCCATGCTCGCTTCTGCGGGCGATGTTGCCGGCCCGAGGGCCGCAGGCGTCGTGCTGACGGGCATGGGTCGCGACGGTACCGATGGCGCTTCCCGCATGGTCGAGGCGGGCGGTTCCGTGCTTGTCCAGGACCGCGCGAGCAGTGCAGTGTGGGGTATGCCAGGCTCGGTCGCCCGGGCTGGCCTCGCTTGTGTCGCCGCGACACCGGCGGCTCTGGCGGCGCATGTCGCTCGACGGGGGTCTGCATGAGTGGGCCCGTCATATCGCCGGAGACATCGGCGGCCAAGCGAGCGCTCGCCGCCCTGATGGAAGAACGGACCGGGCAATCCCTGTCCACGGCCCGAAGTTGGCGGATCGAGGCGTCGCTCAAGCCCATCATGCGTGAGATGGGCATGACCGCGCTCGAGTCGCTGGTGAGCCGGATCACGTCGGGTTCCGATCCGGCCTTGGCGGGAAGGGTGGTCGAAGCTTTGCTCAACAACGAGAGCTCGTTCTTCAGGGACGCGTCGGCATTTGCGCAGCTGGACCGTGAAGCGCTCGAGGAACTGCGCAAGAGCCGCGCCAGCACGCGCTCGCTGCGTATCTGGTCGGCGGCCTGTTCCACCGGGCAGGAAGCCTACTCCCTTGCGATGATGCTGCGAGATGCGCCGCACCGCTGGGCAGGCTGGACGGTCGACATCCTTGCCACCGATGCCTCCACGTCCATGGTGTCCCGAGCCCGGCAAGGCAGGTACAGCCGGTTCGAGATCCAGCGCGGACTGCCGGCGCGCACGATGTTGCGGTGGTTCCGCGAGGACGGCGACGATTGGGTCGCCGATGCGGCGCTTGTCCGCGACGTGCGCTTTGCCGAACACGACATCCGGCATCCCGCCCCCGGCAAGTTCGACCTGATCCTGTGCCGTAACGTGCTCATGTATTTCAGCATCGCGGTACGCACACAGGTGTTCGAACACCTTGCGGATGCGCTCGAACCAGGCGGTGTCCTGATGCTTGGCGCAGGCGAGACAGTGCTTGGCCAGACCGAACGTTTCCAGCCCCACACGACGATGCGCGGACTATATGCGGCGGTAACCGAGGATTTGGCGTCGCCAGCACGCGTGGCGACCCGCTAAGCGGGCAAAATGTCTCATCCAAGCCGATTCGGGCCGCGCGACCTGGCCGTTGCCTTGGCGATCAACCTGGTCTGGGGACTGAACATCGTCTTCGTGAAGATGTCGGTCACGGCGGTGCCGCCCTTTACGGCGGCGCTGCTGCGCCAGGCGATGGTCCTGCTGTGCTGCCTGCCGTGGCTGCGCATCGTGCCGGGTCGCATGCGAGATCTGGTTGCGCTTTCGGTCGTCATCGGTGGTGCTTTTTTCGCGATCGTCAACCTGTCGCTCGTCGTTTCCGACAATGTCGGTGCGCTCGCGATCGCAGGACAGCTCGGCGCGCCGTTTTCGCTGATCCTGGCAATCATCTTCCTCGGAGAGCGGATTGGGATCGTCAGGGTGTTCGGCATGATCCTCGCGATGGGAGGCTGCGCCGTGCTGGTGTTCGACCCTGCGGCGGCTCGGGAAGTTCCGGGTCTCGCCCTCACCGTCGTCGCATCTTTGCTATGGGCAACCGGCTCGCTTCTCCAGCGCCGTCTTGTCGGGGTCGGCATTCCGACCATGTATGCCTGGGTGGGGTTGGGCGGCGTGATCGTCCTTGCCCCCCTTGCCCTATATTTCGAGCCGGCCGTCATGTCGGGCGCTACCGCCATTCCGCCGGTGGCGTTCCTCTGGATCGCGTTTTCCGCGCTCGGGTCGACCCTCGTCGGGTCGGGCGGCATGGCCTGGCTGCTGCAAAGACACCCGGTGACCACGGTCATTCCGGTAACCCTTGGCGCTCCCATCATCGGCGTGGTCGCGTCGGGGGTCGTATTTGGCAATCCGCTCACGCCCGTTATGGTGTTGGGCGGTACGATAGCGATAGCGGGAGTGGCGATTGTGACAATGCGAACGGCGAGCGCGAGCGAAGCGAAGCATGGTCCGGCCGCGTGATTGAGACGCCGTCGCCCAATTTCGATGCGCGGACGCTGCCGATCAGCATGATCGTGCTTCACTATACGGGGATGCTGGATGCGGCAGGGGCGATTGAACGGCTGACCGATCCGGCCGCCAAGGTATCGTCGCATTATCTGATTGCCGAGGATGGCCAGGTCATGCGGCTGGTCGCGGAGGAAAACCGCGCCTGGCACGCCGGCAAGTCGCACTGGCGGCAGATCGACGACGTCAATTCCGCCAGCATCGGCATCGAAATCGTCAACCCCGGCCACGAATTTGGCTATCTACCGTTTCCGGACGCGCAGATCGATGCGCTGATCCCGCTGATGGCCGACATCCAGGCGCGATACGGCATTACCCGCGGCAATGTCGTCGGGCATTCGGACATCGCCCCGAGGCGAAAGCAGGATCCGGGTGAATTATTCCCCTGGTCGCGCCTGGCAAGACATCGCCTGGCCTTGCCGCGCCCGACCAAGAACCTGATCGACCCCAACTGGACCGACGCCGGATTCCTGCTGGCGCTCGAGCGATTTGGCTATGACGTGAGCGACAGGTTGGCAGCGGTCGTCGCATTCCAGCGCAGGTTCCGCCCCGAACTCATGGATGGCACGATCGATGGCGAATGCCGGGCCATCCTGCTCGCGCTGCTCCTTCCCAAACCTCAAGGGGATGAGTAAGGCGAAGCCGTGCCAGAGGGTCGGGCGACCGCCGCCACGCAAGTGGGGGAGGAAAGTCCGGGCTCCACAGAGTAACGGTGCCGGGTAATCCCCGGCGGCCACGGCGCAAGCCGGGGCAAGGGACAGTGCCACAGAAAACAAACCGCCGTGCTTTGGTGCGGCAAGGGCGAAACGGTGCGGCAAGAGCGCACCGCGGGCTTGGCAACAAGTCCGGCAGGGCAAACCCCACCGGGAGCAAGATCGAATAGGGACGGCAGATGGGCCTGCTCGGTTCCGTCGTCCGGGTTGATTGCTTGAGCGCGTCGGCAACGCCGCGCCTAGAGGAATGGTCGCCCAATGTCGCCGGACATGGTTCGGGGCATGGACAGAACCCGGCTTACAGACCTTCTGGCACACTTCACCGCTGGCACTTGCGGCGCCCAGCGCCTAGATGGACAGCCTATGCCGCGCCGCACAACACGTTCGCTCGATTGGGGCTTCCCGCGCTGGCGGGAATATGGGTCGGAAACGGCGGCAGCGACGGTGCGCCTGTGCGATCGGCATGGGTGCGACGCCAAAGGCGACAAGCCCGCTCCCAAGGCACCGAACAGCCCGGATCGCTGGTATTTCTGCGAGACACACGCGGGCGAATACAACCGGAACTGGGACTATTTCCAAGGACTGAGCCCTGAAGAAGCTGCGGCACGCGAGGCGCAGGAGCAGGCCGAAGCCGGTGGCTGGCGAACCAGCGCGTATCAGCAATGGGCTGGGCCCGGCGACGGAACGCGCAGCAACGACGAGATGCGTGCCCTCAATATCCTCGGCGTCGCAAGCGACGCAAGTTTCGAGGACATCCGTATCGCCTGGCGCGGCCTTGCCAAGGCCAATCATCCGGATCTCAAGCCCGGCGATGCCGACGCGGCAGCCCGGTTCCGCGAGATACAGGCTGCCTGGGATGTCGTGCGGTCGGCAGAGGAACGGCGCGAGGCTGTTCGCACGGCAACGTGATCCGCCTGGCCAGGGCGAAACCGGTCGCGATCGTGATGGCGTGCGAGAAATGCTTCAAGCGCGCCCACCTCAAGGACAAGCTGACCAAGCCGCTTAAGCGTGCGCTGATACCCCATGGGATCAAATTGGTGAAAACCCGCTGTCTCGGGGTTTGTCCGAAGGGTGCGGCGACCCTGCACGATTCGCGGCGGCCTCGTGAGTGGATCATTGTCGCGAACGGCACGACAGCCGACGACGTTTCGCGCCTATTCCTCGAGACTGTCGGGTAGCGGCGCCTTTCCCGACAGGGCCCGCGCCAAGACTGCGGCTGCGGCGAAACTCGGCTGCCCGTCGAGCTCGATGGTGTTGTCGTTGAGCCGAGCCTTGGCAGGCTTTCCATTGAGCGCAATTTTCGGCACCGGCCCAAGTTTGCGAATCCGCGAGAGCGCCTCTGGCGTGAGAGTCAGCAGGACGACAGGTGCTCCCGTCCCGCCGGCAATCGCCCGCCCGTCCAGAAAGTCGCGCATGGCGAGCGGCTTTCCTGCCACACTCAGTTGTGCGGCCAGCAGCATGATAAGCGATAGCCCCATGGACCAACCCTTACATCAGATAGCGTGCCGCCGTCGATTGGATAAGCGCGATCATGTTGGGGATGCCCTGTGTTCGATTTGAGCTCAGTTGGCGGCCAAGATCGAACGGCGCGAGTGCTGCAGCAATGTCGGTTGTCGCCACCTCGGCGGCGGGACGGTCCTGCACCGTCGCCAGCACCAGCGCGATAATCCCCTTTGTAATCGCCGCGTTGGAGTCGGCAAGGAAATGCAGATTCTCACCGTTCTTCGTCGGGTAGACCCAGACGCTCGCAGAGCAGCCACGCACCAGAGTCGCGTCGGTCTTTAACGCTTGTGGCATGGGCTCGAGATTACGGCCCAGGTCGATCAGCAGACGATAACGATCATCGGGCTCGAGGAACTCATAGTCGTCACGGATATCGGAAAGCGCGGGCAGGGGCATGATCCGCGCTGTAACCGACACGTCTCAGATATCTACCCCTGCCGCGATCGCTTCGAGGCGACGGACGCGTTCCTTGAGGTCGGCCACGTCGATCCGTTGGCCGATCGTCGGTGTAGCCGCCGCCAAGTCACCGGCCATGGCCGAGCCGATTTGGGCGCGCTTCAAATCGAGCCAGGCCGTGAAGCCCTTGAGCCCGATCAGACCGAGGACAGTGCTCACGGCGAGCACCGTAAGACCCATGCCAAGATAAAGCATCAGACTTTCCATTGTCTTCGCTCCTGTTAGCGCAGCTTCTCGATCTCGCGATCGAGCTGGCGCGCGCTGTTGTCATCGGTAGCCAGCCGTTCGAGCACCGCAATGCGCTCTTTAAGCTGGGCGATTTCCTGTTTCATCCGGCCCGCTTCGGGGTCGGGACGGTTCAGCACTTCGTTGCCGTGCTTGTCGCGAGTGACGCCGTAACGCGCCTTTACCACGCTGGCGATCATCACGATGGCGACGATCATCACGACCATTTCGAACGGATTCATGCGTTTTACTCCCTGGGGTGGAATGTTCAGTTCAGCGGCTTTTCGCGCAACGCCTCGATCTCGTTGGCGAGGTCAACTCCACGGTCGGTGGCGATCCGCTCGAGGACCCGGACGCGCTCCTCCAGCCGTTCCGTATGCGCCGCATATTGCGCAGTCTTTTCGGCAGTAAGCTGCGTCTGCGCTTCCATCTGGCGCTCCTTGAGTTTCATCCATTTGGAAAAGACGCCCGCGACGATCGCGACGATCGGAATCGAGAGGGCGAAGATCGGGATGAGCAGCGGTGAAAGGGTCATCATTCGCTTCCTTTTGAAAAGGCAAATCTAGCGCAAGCTGTCGATTTCTTCGGCAAGCCGGGCGGGTCGGTCTGTCGCGATCCGTTCGAGCACCGAGATGCGCTCCTGAAGCCTGTCGACTTGCGCGGTCAGACGCTGGTTCTCGTTGGCGAGCAGTTCGATCTTGCGATCCAGCTGGGGGTCTGCCTTGACGGCAGTTCCACCCCATTCGCCTTCGACGGGATAGCCGTGCCGGGCGCGGATCCAGGTCGTCACAATCCAGCCGACCGTGCTCATCCCGATGATTGCCAGAATAAAGTCGGGTCCATGAAAGCTCATGACAATTCTCCCTGCTTTTGCGGCGGCCTAGCGCAGGCTGTCGATTTCGTTCGCCAGGCTCGAGTTGCGGCTGGTGTAGTAGCTCTCGACGTCGGCCAGCCGGCGATCGAGATCCCGAAATTTGGAGCGCACATCGCGGGCCGAGCGCGAAGGCGACTGGCGAACACCCTGCCAGAACTTGGCATCCTGAGGGTCTTCGTATAGTCCCATCGGCTTGACCGGTGCCATCCAGGCAATGACCAGATAGGCAACGAGAAGCGCGCCCGAGCCGAAGATGGTGCCGAGAACGGTGACGATGCGGATCACCGTCAGGTCGATGCCGGTATAGTCGGCAATCCCCGCACAAACGCCCAGCCATTTGGCATTGCCCTTGTCGAGGTAGAATGAGGTACGACGAGCAGACATTGTTTGTCTCCTGAGAGGGCGGTCAGCCCTGGTTCTTCCAATTGGGGTTATCGGCGGTGAGGATGCGTTCGATCGTGATGACGCGGTCCTCAAGCCGGCGGGCGGTTTCGTGCATGTCGTCGAGCAAGTTCTCGTCGTCGACGGAGAGGACCTTGGCCTGCTTCCACTTGGTGACATAGTGGAAGATCAGCCAGGGAAATCCGATGAACAGCGTGACGATGGCCGAAAGCGGAATTAAAGCTTCTACCGCGTCCATTTCAGTTTGCCTTTCCGGCGGCCTTGGCCTTTAGCGCGGCAAGCGCGGCCTCTACCTTGTCGGACGACTGCAGCTCCGCAATCTCTTCTTCGAGCGTCTTGGTCGCACCCATGGCAAGCGCTTCGGCGCGGCCTTCGGCCAGGTCGGCACGCTTCTCCAGCACATCGAAGCGTGAAAAGGCGTCCTGGACACGCTCGCCGGAATAGGCCTCGCGAACCCGGATGCTCTGATGCGCACTTTCCATGCGGGTGGCGATCGCCGACTGGCGGGCGCGTGCATCGCGCAGCTTCGACTGAAGCTTGGCGATGTCGGCCTCCGACGACTTCAGCGCATCATCGAGGACGGCAATTTCCACCTGCAGACGCTCCGACAGGTCGGTCGCCTTCTGCTTCTCGACAAGCGCCGCTTTCGCCAGGTCCTCGCGGCCCTTCGAGAGTGCCAGCTCGGCCTTTTCTTCCCAGCTGGCCTCAAGCGAGCCCAGCTTGGCGATGTGGCGACGCATTTCCTTCTGGTCGGCAATGGTGCGTGCAGCCGTCGCGCGGACCTCAACCAGAGTTTCCTCCATCTCGAGGATGATCATGCGGATCATCTTGGCCGGGTCTTCGGCCTTGTCGAGCAGGTCGGTGAAGTTTGCTGCGACGATGTCGCGGGTTCGGGAAAAAATACCCATGGAAACGGCCTTTCTATTGCAACATGTAATCTAACTTGAATTGGCTGCCGGAGCGAGCAGGGGATAGGCCCGCCCCGACGCCCCGGTCAGCCCACCGGGTTGGCGGCATTCTGCAATGCCAGGGCTTCGCCTTTGGCATTCATATAGCGACTGACGAGCGCGGCGCTTTCCGAACGGGGCGGTTGCGCGACATTGCCGAAACGGAGGACGACCGCGACGGTGCGCGCTTTTTCGCCTTTAGGGTAGCGAACCGACTTCGCCGAAGCGAGCGCCGCACGGTCGAGAGCGCGATGACCGCTCGACTTTGCGATGTCGGCGGAGCGCACATTGCCATTGGCATCGATCAGCACCGCGACGGTGGCCACGCCCTTGGCGTCGATGCCGATGAAGCTGTCCTGACCGAGCTGGGCTTCGACACTGCGGACGAAGTCGCTGGTGGTTGTGGCGGCGTGCGCTGCCTGCGGGATTGCGAAGACAAGCGCGGTCCCGAGCAGCGACGCGGCGAATGCCGTGGCCGTAACGCGGAAGTTGGGAAGGGTGGCAGTGAACATGGCGGGGGCTCCTTTAATGATGTTTCGATCTGGCTCTCCGTCGAGGGTGCGGAGACATGAACAACTTTGCAGAAAGCGTGCCAGTTTAGGTAATGGCGGAAATGCGCGCCTTTTTTTATCCGAACACAAATTAACTTTGCGAAAAGTAAGCAATTTGCGCTAACTCTCGGGAATGGACAGGGGTAATCAGGTCGTCGGCGAGTCCTTCGCGTTTCTTGATTCGATCGAACGAGCGAGCCGTGCGGCTTCGCTCAACCGCCCCGTGCTGGTGATCGGCGAGCGAGGCACGGGCAAGGAGCTTATCGCCGAACGCCTTCACCGGCTCAGCCCCCGCTGGGCAGCACCGCTGATCACGATGAACTGTGCCGCCCTGGCGGAAACACTCATCGAAGCGGAATTGTTCGGCCATGAGGCAGGCGCCTTCACGGGCGCGACGCGCGCGCGCGAGGGACGGTTCGAGGAAGCCGATGGCGGCACGTTGTTTCTTGACGAGCTGGCGACCCTGTCCGCGGGTGCGCAGGAACGACTGTTGCGTGCCGTCGAATATGGAGAGGTCACCCGCATCGGCTCCAATAAGGCGATACGCGTCGACGTACGCATTGTCGCCGCGACCAACGAGCATTTGCCATCGCTCGTCGACAAGGGACGCTTTCGGGCCGACCTTCTCGATCGACTGGCATTCGAGGTAGTGACCTTGCCGCCGCTACGGGCACGGACCGGCGACGTACCGGTTTTGACCGAGCATTTCGGGCGACGGATGGCGTCCGAGCTCGAGTGGCGCAAATGGCCGGGCTTCTCGCCCGGCATCATGGAAATGCTCGAGCGCTATGACTGGCCGGGAAACGTGCGCGAATTGCGCAACACCGTCGAGCGGGCGGTCTATCGCTGGCAGGATGAAGAGCTGCCGATCGATCAGGTGGACTTTGACCCGTTCATCTCGCCATGGATGCCAAAACCTGCCGAGACGTCGCAGGGCGAAGCGTCGGCGCCGCGCCAACATGTGCCCGCCACGCCTGTACGACGCAGCAATGTCTCCGAGGTGCGCGACTTTCGAAGCGCCGTGGCGGCTTATGAGCGCGAAATTCTGGCTGATGCCCTGCAGCGCTGCCGGTACAATCAGCGCGCTGCGGCGAAGGCCATCGGCCTCAGCTACGATCAATTGCGCCATGCCATGAAGCGACATGGACTCTTCGAGAACGAGGGCGAGGAAAAAGCGGCTTGAGGGATGCGACCGAAGCCGTCACGAAGCGTTACAGCCCCGAATTCATCCCAGGAGCTCTCAGCCATGCCCTTCGTCCTGCCGCCGCTGCCCTATACCCGCGACGCCCTTCAACCGCACATGTCGGCCGAAACGCTCGATTTTCATCATGGCAAACATCATCAGGCCTATGTCACGAAGACAAACGAACTCGTCGTAGCCAAAGGGCTGGGCGGGATGTCGCTTGTCGAGCTGATCACGCATCACGGCGCACCGGGCGACAAGCAGTTGTTCAACCAATCGGCGCAGATCTGGAACCACAGCTTTTTCTGGCAGTGCCTGTCACCGACCAAGCAAACGCCGTCCGGCAAGCTCGCCGAGATGATCGATCGCGACTTTGGCTCGACCGACGCGCTCCTGAAAAAGCTTGCAGCAGAAGCAGTTGCGCATTTCGCAAGCGGCTGGGCATGGCTCATTCTCGACGGATCGACGCTCAAGATCACGTCGTACCACGACGCTGACACGCCGATCGCCCATGGCGTGGCACCGCTGCTCACCCTCGATGTATGGGAGCACGCCTATTACATCGACTATCGCAATGCCCGTCCCAAATTTGCCGAAACGGTACTTGGCAACATTGTGAACTGGGACTTCGTCGCGCAGAATCTCGACGGCAACGGGGCTCGCCGGGCCGACCAGCCGGGTTAGGACGCGGGTGGCACGGCCTCTTCGCCGCCCAGCCCATTCCTAAGCATATATGGCACGTGCGCGATGCCAAAGAGGATCGAAAGTGGGATCAGGGCATAGACCTTGAGCGAAAGATAAGTGTCCATGCCCCCGTTTGCATAATTGTAGAGATGGCGCAGGCCTTCGTTCATCAGTGCCATCCCAAGGAAGAAAAAGCCCCAATTGCGCGAAAGGACGATCCAGGCACGATCGTTCAGCCCTTCGAAGCCCACCTCAAGGACATCGCGTAGCAGGGGGCGTCCCAGCAGCACGCCGCCGATGAGCAGACTGCCAAGCCCCGCGTAGATGATCGTAGGCTTGGTTTGAATGAAGCTAGGGTCATGGAACCAGATCGTCAGCGCGCCGAAGCCGATGATGAGGATCGCTGAAATCCAGAGCATCGGCGCAATACGGCCGAGTTTCCATTTGGAGAAGATCAGCGCGCCGACCATCGCGGCCATGAATATACCGGTGCCGGCGAATACGCCCCAGATCTTGAACCCGATGAAGAACGCGATAAGCGGCCCATAATCGAGAACCAGGCTGAGATTGCCCGCGGGCTTGGTCTTCGCGTCGCTCACTCCTGTACCCCCGCTATCGCATTGGCCAGTTCCCGGGCGTCGAACGGGCGGAGATCGTCGATCGTTTCGCCGACACCGACAGCGTGAATTGGCAGGCCGTATCTCTCTGCAGCGGCAACGAGCACGCCGCCGCGCGCGGTGCCGTCGAGCTTGGTCATTACCAGACCGGTCACGCCGGCCACTTCCTTGAACACTTCGATCTGGTTGAGTGCATTCTGCCCGGTTGTAGCATCCAGTACCAGTACGACATTGTGCGGCGCAGCCGGATTAAGGCGACCGAGCACGCGCCGGATCTTGCCGAGTTCGTCCATCAGCTCGCGCTTGTTCTGCAACCGCCCGGCCGTATCCACGATGAGCACGTCGATGCCCGTGGCTGTCGCCTGCTTGACCGCGTCATACACGACACCAGCGGCATCCCCGCCTTCGGGACCCGTCACGATAGGTATACCGAGCCGTCCAGCCCATATTTTAAGCTGGCCGATGGCCGCCGCCCGAAACGTGTCGCCCGCCGCGAGCATCACGCCATAATCCTGTTCGATGAAGACATGCGCGAGCTTGGCGATCGTCGTCGTTTTGCCTGATCCATTGACCCCAATGACAAGGATAACCTGCGGACGCGGAAAGGCGTCGACCACCAGCGCTTTGGCAACAGGCGCTAGCACCGCCGCCACTTCGTCGGCGATCACGGCGCGCAGGCCAGCCTCGTCGATGCCGCGCTCGAATGTTTTGGCCGCTAACGCGGTCCGGACTCGTGCGGCGGTCGGTGAGCCCAGATCCGCGGCAATCAGCGCATCCTCGACAGAGTCGAGCGTGGACTCGTCGAGTTGGCCGATGCCGATCAGCGTCGTCACACTCTCGGTGACGCGTTCCGACGTGCGGCGCAGGCCGGAAAAAAGCCGTCGAGCCCAGCTCGTCTCGCTCATATTGGTACTCCGCACAGGGTGTCGCCGTCGGTAGACGTTATGCGGACAGAAACAACACTGCCTGGATTGCGCGGCACGGTCAGTGCGACATTGGCAAAATTCTCTGCGTGGCCGCGTATGCCGCTCTGTTCGACCAGGACGCTCTGCGTGGTACCGACGAGAGCCGACAACCAATTCGCACGTCGACTGCCCGAGGTCTCGCGAAGTGCTTGCGCCCTTGCCCTCGCGACCGAAACATCGACCTGCGGCATGCGCGAAGCGGGTGTTCCGGCGCGCGGCGAATAAGGGAAGACATGAGCGAACACGATATCGCAGGCTGCGATTATGGAGAGGTTGGCGCGATGCATCGTGTCACTTTCGGTCGGGAAGCCGGCAATGAGATCGGCACCGATCGCGATGTCCGGACGTAACGCCTTCAGATTTTCGACAAGGGCGATAGCCTGAGCACGGGTATGCCGTCGCTTCATGCGTTTCAGGATCATCGGATCACCCGATTGGAGCGACAGATGCACGTGCGGCATGATCCGGACCTCCCCGGCAATGAGGTCGAACAGCGGCGCATCGATCTCTGCCGGGTCGAGGGACGATAGACGCAGGCGATGCAGCGACGGGACCTCCCTCAGGATGCAAGCAACAAGGCTCGCCAATGAAGGGCGATAACTTGTAAGATCGACGCCCGTCAGCACCACCTCGCGCTGGCCTTCGTCGACCGCCCGGGCAATGGCCGCGACGACCGCTGACGGCGGCACCGACGTGCTGCTGCCCCGTCCGAACGGGATGATGCAGAACGTGCAGCGATGGTCGCACCCGGTCTGGATCTCGACGAAGCAGCGCGTCTGGCCACGTCCGCTGACGACGGGCGCCGTGCGCGTTGCCGGGATCATGACGTCACCGACGTGGAGACCGACGCGGTCGTAGCTTTCGGCCATCAGCTTTTCTCGATTGCCGAGCACCAGATCGACTTCGGGCATTGCCAGGAACCGGGCATGGTCGACCTGCGCGGCACAGCCGGTCACCACGATGCGCTGATCGGGATTTACCCGCCGCGCCCGACGCGCCGCTTGTGCTGTCTGACGCATGGCTTCGCCGGTTACCGCACATCCATTGATGACCGTGACATTGCCCGTATGCCGCTCAAGCAGCCGACCGATGGCGGCGCCCTCCGCGATGTTCAGGCGGCACCCGAAGTCGAGTATCTCCACCGTCATGCGTCGAACCGCGCCCAATCGACCTCGCCCGCAAAAACGTGCGTTGCGGGCCCCGTCATGCGGACGCCTGCCCCCTGGTGCCAGTCGATCGTCAGGAAACCGCCCGCCATCTCTACCTCGACGGGTCCCGACGTCCGGCGGCTCCGGATGGCGGCAACCGCACTTGCGCACGCCCCCGTCCCGCAGGCACGGGTCAGTCCGGCGCCCCGCTCCCAGGTTCGCAAACGGATGGTCTGCGGTCCCGTGACCTGCGCAACGTTGACGTTGATCCGCTGAGGAAACAGAGCGTCGGTCTCGATCACCGGTCCCAATCGGCCGAGGTCGACGGCGGCTGAATCTTCGACGAAAAACACAATATGTGGATTGCCCATGTTGACGGCCATCGGTGCCACGAGATCCTCCCAGCCGACCGGTAGTGCCTCAGTATCCATGGCATAAGCCAGCGGTATGTCCTGCCAGGCGAACGCCGGTGCGCCCATATCGACGGTGGCCCCAGCCATGTCCCGGAAGATGCGCACGGGCCCGCCGCGCGTCTCCAGCGTCGCGTCCCCGATCAGCACGGCAAGCGCCCGCATTGCGTTGCCGCATGCCTCGGCTTCGCTGCCGTCGTTGTTCCAAATGTGCATGGCGGCGTCGGCCACGGTAGAAGTGGTGATCAGGATCAACTGGTCGCAGCCGATCCCTGTGTGCCGGTCGGCGATCGCGCGCGCGCGCGACGTCGTCATAGGCACGTCGTGGGTGCGCGCGTCGATCACGACAAAGTCGTTGCCCAGTCCGTGCATCTTGTGAAAGCGGCCACTCATGACCGCGGGCATCTAGGGACGACCTGCTGCCAAGTCCATTATGCCGATCGGCGTAACGGCGCACATTCGGCGACCCACTCCTGTCCAGCCGGCTCGCCGGCCTCGTCGCGGACGACCGAAACGGCGTTCAGACGCGCATTGGGAAGCAGGTCAAGTTCGGCAAGCAGCGTGCGCGTCTGCGTGATCGACGTGGGCCGGCCATAGTACCAGCCCTGGCCCTTGCGACATCCGAGCTGGCGAAGGCGCTCCTCGACGGCGGCGTTTTCGATCCCCTCGGCGGTGACCGGGAGGTTCAGGCTCTCGCCAAGCCGCGCAATGGCATTTACGATGGCTGCGCTTTCGGCATTGTCGATGATCGACGACACAAAGCTTTTGTCGATCTTGATCCGGTCGAAGGGCAGGGCCCGCAAATGGGCCAACGAGGAATAGCCGGTCCCGAAATCGTCGAGCGCGAGCTTGACGCCCTGGTTCTTGAGACTGCCGACGATAGACTGGGCCAGAGCCAGATTTTCGAACAGCGACGTTTCCGTTATCTCGACCTCAAGTCGCGAGGCCGGAAATCCCGTTTCGGTGAGGAGCATGACGATCTTCTGGGCGAGCCATGGATCCTTCAGCTGGACCGGGGAAATGTTGACCGACAATGTCAGGCCCGGGTCCCAGTTGCGCGCCTCAATAAACGCCAATCGCATGACGGCGAGCGAAAGCTCGGCAATCATGCCGGTTTCTTCGGCAATGGATATGAAAATTTCCGGAGAGATGAGGCCGCGTTTTTCGTGGTCCCAGCGTGCCAGCATTTCAAATCCGCCCAGCCTTCCGGTCGTAAGATCGATCTGCTGCTCGAAATAGGGCACGAATTCTCCTGCAGGAATGCCGTGCCGCATGCTGTATTCCAGCTCGTTGCGGACCTGAAGTTCACGCTCCATCGACGTGTCGAACCAACCATGCCTGTTTCGACCTGCCTGTTTGGCGGCGTACATGGCGATATCTGCGCGTCGCATGAGCAGGTCGATATCTCTGCAGTCGCTATCCGAGCGGGCGATGCCGCATGAGACGGAGATCCGCGCTTGGACGCCATTCGCGTCGATGGGTTGCGCCAGCAGCGAGACTATGGCCTGAGCCACTCTTTCAACCACATCAGGGTGATTATTGTCGAAGGCAAAGATGCAGGCAAACTCGTCGCCACCGAGGCGTGCGGTCAACGCCGAAGGCGGCAACATCTTCGATATCTGTTCCGCGACCGTCTTCAGAAGAATATCTCCCACGGCATGTCCGTGTATGTCGTTGACGTTCTTGAAATTGTCGAGATCGAGCATCAGCAGGGCAACGGGCTTGTGCCGCCGGAATGCGCGGACCATGAGCTCGGCTCCCTGATCATGGATGGCGCGGCGGTTGTAGAGGCCGGTCAGCGGGTCTCGTATGGCGAGCGACTGGGCGCGCTGTTCGGCGGCCGTCCTCTCGAGCACTTCGTTCGACAAATCCCGGTACCGTCGCCACCCGAACAGGATGAGCGCGATATTGAGCAGCAGGGCGACGACGAGCATGCGGTCGGCGCCCCCGCCAATGCCGCAGACCATCTGAATGGTGCTCGAGACGAGCTGTCCACCGGTGCCGGCGAACAACACCGTTGCGGCCAGAACAATGCCGCCAGCAAGGATATCATTCCTGGCATTGTCGGTCCGTGCCTTGGTCGTCCCGGTACCGCCCACCAACTGCCCCCATTCCGATGCGCGTCGGCAATTAACGCCGCAGCGTGAACAAGCTGTAAATGCACCGCTGCCGGGCATATGTTGACGGCAGACTGCGCTTTACCTATGGGGCAGCCACGCATCGCATTGCGATCGAGCCGCTTGGTGTGGCGCCGCTAGCCGACGAGGTTTCGTCCGCTGGCGTTTTTTGCGTTGGAGTTTTACTATTTGTTCGACACGCTGAGCGATCGCCTCGGGAGCGTTTTCGATCGGTTGAAGGGCAGGGGTGCCCTGACCGAGGCAGACGTGCGCGCCGCAATGCGCGAGGTTCGCGTCGCGTTGCTCGAAGCCGATGTTGCCCTGCCCGTGGTCCGCTCGTTCGTTGATAGCATAACGGACAAGGCAGTTGGGCAGAATGTGCTGCGCTCAGTCACGCCCGGGCAGCAGGTCGTCAAGATCGTCAACGACGCGCTAACCGAGATGCTCGGGTCGGACGCAGCCGACCTCCAGCTCGAGGTCACGCCTCCTGCCATCATCATGATGGTCGGACTGCAGGGTTCGGGCAAGACGACGACGTCGGCCAAGATCGCCAAGCGGCTTACTGACAAGGACCGCAAAAAGGTTCTCATGGCGTCCCTCGACGTCAACCGGCCGGCTGCGCAAGAGCAGCTGGCCGTGCTGGGCGCGCAAACCAACGTGGCCACCCTGCCGATCGTCGCTGGCCAGCAGCCCGTCGACATCGCACGCCGCGCGCTAACGGCAGCAAAGCTCCAGGGTTATGACGTCCTGATCCTCGATACGGCGGGCCGTTTACACGTCGATCAGGCCCTGATGGACGAGATGAAGGCCGTATCGCAGGTTTCGGTACCAACCGAGACACTGCTCGTCGTCGATAGCTTGACCGGCCAGGATGCCGTCAACGTCGCCAAGAGCTTTACCGACCAGGTGCCCCTGACCGGCGTCGTGCTAACCCGCATGGACGGCGACGCGCGGGGCGGTGCAGCGCTGTCGATGCGTGCGGTCACAGGCAAGCCGATCAAGTTCGTCGGCACCGGCGAAAAGCTCGACGGGCTCGAGCTCTTCCACCCGTCGCGCGTCGCCGGGCGCATCCTCGGCATGGGGGATGTCGTCTCGCTGGTCGAGCGCGCAGCGCAGACAATCGAAGTCGAAGACGCCGAGAAGCTCGCGGCCAAGATGTCGAAAGGTCAGTTCGACATGAACGACCTGCGAACGCAGCTCAAGCAGATGCAAAACATGGGCGGGCTCGGCGCGCTTGCCGGCATGATTCCCGGCCTCAAAAAGGCACAGGCGGCGATGGCCGCGGCGCCTGGTTCGGACAAGATGCTGGTTCATATGGACGCCATCATCGGGTCGATGACGCCCAAGGAGCGCGCGAAGCCCGAACTGCTGCAGGCCAAGCGCAAGATCCGCATTGCCAAGGGCGCGGGCGTGACGGTTCAGGAGGTGAACAAACTCCTCAAGATGCATCAGGAAATGGCCGGCGCGATGAAAAAGCTCAAGAAGATGGGCGGTATGAAGGCGCTGATGGGAATGATGGGCGGCGGTGGCGGCGGCCCGGGCGGCATGGGAGGTCTCGGCGGACTGCTTGGCGGCGGCTTGCCTCCCGGTTTCAAGAAATAATTACGAAATAACAATCAGATCAACGAAGGAAGTAAGAATATGGCAGTTTCAATTCGTCTCTCGCGCGGTGGCTCCAAGAAGCGTCCCTATTACCGCATCGTCGTCGCCGACGCGCGTTCGCCCCGCGACGGTAATTTCATCGAGCGCCTGGGCAGCTACAATCCGCTGCTCGCCAAGGACGACGCCAACCGCGTCGTACTCAATACCGAGCGCGCCCAGCACTGGCTGAGCGTGGGCGCACAGCCGACCGATCGCGTGGCCCGCTTCCTCGATGCCGCCGGCGTGCGTGAGCGCGCAGCGCGGAGCAACCCCAACAAGGGCAAACCTGGCGAAAAGGCGACCGAGCGCCTCGAAGAGCAGCAGAAGAAGGCCGCAGAGGCCGCCGCCGCCGCCGCCGAAGCTGCCGCCGCTGCGGTTCCGGAGCCCGAGCCCGTCGCCGAAGAACCGCCCGTCGCCGAAGAGGCACCCGTTGCTCAGGACGCAGCGGCCGAGCACGTTGCTGCGCAAGAGCCCACCCCCGCGGCTGAAGCCACCAACGAAGGCGTGTCTGCCGAAGCGCCTGCAGAAGGTGCCGTCGAGCCACAAGCCGAAGCTGCCGTGGACGCGAGCGCGTCGGCGCCCGCCGAAGGCGCTTCCGAAGAGCAGGCCCAGGCCTAAGCCTTGGACCCGCGCCGCCCCGTTACGCTCGCCGCAATTTCCGGCGCGCATGGCGTGGGCGGCGAGGTGAAGCTCAAGCTCTTCACCGACGATTTATCGGGATACAAGACGTTCAACGAAGGGTCGCTGACCTTGAAGTCGTTGCGTGGCAACATCGCGCGCTTCGCCGAAATTTCCGATCGTAGCGCAGCCGAGCGATTGCGTGGGACAGTGCTGACAGTTCCCCGCGAGACGCTACCACCGCTTGGCGAGGGCGAATATTATCATGCCGATCTGATCGGTTTGCCCGCGGTGTCAACGGACGGCGCGGTGCTGGGCCAGGTCGTCGCCGTCGAAAACTTCGGTGCCGGCGATGTGATCGAGATCGAGAGCCCCGACAAGAAGCGCTTCATGGTCCCGTTGCGCGCCGACGCGGTACCAGAATGGGGTGAGCAGGTGGTCATCGACCCGGTGTTCGTGCCGTGACATTCGCAGCCCAGATCCTGACTCTTTACCCCGAGATGTTCCCTGGCCCTCTTGGCGCGTCGCTCGCCGGCCGGGCGCTGAGCGAAGGGAAATGGTCCTGCACACCGATCCAGATTCGCGATTTCGCAACCGACAGGCACAAGTCGGTCGATGATACGCCGGCTGGCGGGGGTGCCGGAATGGTGATGCGGGCCGACGTGCTCGCCGCCGCTGTCGATTATGCCGTTGCGATCCAACCGAGCGCACCGATCCTTGCCATGACTCCCCGCGGCGTTCCCCTCACTCAGGCCCGCATTCGGACCCTTGCGATCGGGCCCGGCGTGACGATCCTCTGCGGCCGTTTCGAGGGCTTCGACGAGCGTCTGTTCGACGCCCGCCCGCGGATCGAACAGATCAGCGCGGGCGACGTCATCCTTTCGGGCGGGGAGATCGCGGCGCTTTTGGTTCTCGATGCTTGCATTCGCTTGCTTCCCGGCGTAATGGGCGCGCCCTTGAGCGGCGATGACGAAAGCTTCGAAGCGGGGCTTTTGGAATATCCGCACTATACCCGACCCGCCTCGTGGGAAGGGCGCATGATCCCGGAGGTGTTGCGATCGGGGGATCATGCGAAGATCGCAGCGTGGCGGCGACGCAACGCAGAAGACGATACACGGTTACGCAGACCGGATCTTTGGGAGCGGCACATCGCCGCTCGGGTCCAGCCTGCCTCTGACGCGCGACGAAAGAATAAGGAACACATGGGGCATGAACCTCATCCAGACGATTGAAGCCGAAAACATCGCGAAGCATACGGCAAAGCGTGCCATCCCTGAATTCCGTCCCGGGGACACGCTGAAAGTCGGCGTTCGCGTCGTCGAAGGCGAGCGCACCCGCGTCCAGAACTACGAGGGCGTGTGCATCGCGCGCTCCAACAAGGGCATGGGATCGAACTTCACCGTTCGGAAAATCTCCTTCGGCGAAGGCGTCGAGCGCGTCTTCCCGCTCTATTCGCCCAACATCGACAGCATCGAGATCGTTCGCAAGGGCGCCGTGCGTCGTGCCAAGCTCTATTACCTGCGTGGTCGCCGCGGCAAATCGGCACGCATCGCAGAACGTCGGGACACGCGAGGCGATCACGCTTAGGCGACATTTCGCGTCACCCCGGGCTTGACCCGGGCGCCGGCTTCTTCTTTGTCACGGACAAGAAGCAGAGCCCAGGCGCCGAGCCCGGGGATGACGGAGTTATGGTCATTGAAGCATCTGATTTTGGGCGTTGCACTGGCGTTGGGCGCTGGCCCCGCCATGGCTGACGAACCGGCTCCGCAGAAGCTGACGCTCGAGCGTGTATTCGCATCGCCCAATCTCGGCGGTTCCGCGCCGCGCGCGCTGAAGCTTTCGCCGGACGGCAAGCTGCTGACGTCGCTGCGCCCGCGCAGCGATGACCGCGAACGTTTCGACCTTTGGGGCGTCGATACCCAGACTGGCGAAGCGCGAATGCTTGTCGATTCGACGAAATTCGGCGGCGGCGAACTGTCCGAAGCCGAAAAGATGCAGCGTGAGCGCGCGCGTATCGGGGGGTCGCGTGGCATCGTCTCCTATGACTGGGCCCATGACAGCAAGTCGTTGCTCGTGCCTCTGGACGGCGACATCTACCTGGCCGCTCTGGATGGCAGCATCCGCCGCCTGACCAACACGCCTCAGGGCGAACTCGACGCGACGATAAGCCCTAAGGGCGGCTTCGTTTCCTTCGTACGCGACCAGAATCTCTACCTGATCGATCTCACCAGCGGCGCGGAGCGTCGTCTGACACGCGACGGTGGCGGCACGCTGAGCTGGGGTTTGGCCGAATTCGTCGCTCAAGAGGAAATGGACCGGACAAGGGGAGCGTGGTGGTCGCCCGACGACGCCCGTATTGCAGTTGCGCGTGTCGACGAGAGCGGGGTTGCCGTAATCAGCCGAGCTGCGATCGGTGCCGATGGCACCAAGGTATATGAACAGCGATACCCGCGTGCTGGCGCCGCCAATGCCAAGGTTCAGCTGTTTGTCATGCGCAATGACGGCACGGGTCTGGCGCGCGTCGACCTTGGCGACAATGAAGATATCTATCTGGCGCGGGTGGACTGGGCCGCCGACGGCAAAACGCTGTACGTTCAGCGCCAGAGCCGCGACCAGAAGACGCTCGATCTGTTGCGGGTGGATCCCGCGACCGGTGCGTCGGCCATCGTCTTTACCGAACGCGCCAAAACATGGCTCAACCTGCACGACAATTTCCGGCCACTCGCAGATGGCAGCCTGCTTTGGTCCTCCGAACGGGACGGCTACAGCCATTTGTATCGATTCAATGCGGGCAGATGGACGCAGCTGACGAAAGGCCCGTGGAATGTTCGCAACATCATCTCGGTCGACGAGGCAAAGGGGCGTGTCATCTTTGCCGCTAACCGCGAGACGCCGGTGGAGAACCAGCTTTATGCGGTGTCGCTCCAAGGGGGCGCTGTCACCCAGCTCAGCGAGAACGGCTTCTGGACTTGTGCGCGCAACGGCTCCCGCGCCGAAACCTGCGGTGTCAGTGGCGACCGCATGATCGTGACCAGGTCGAGCCAGACCCAGCCGGAACAGGCCTATCTAGCCGACCTCACGGGCAAGCGCCTTTCATGGATCGACGAGAACACTCCGACCGGGGACCACCCCTATGCGCCGTTCCGTGCGGCGCACGTGCAGGCTTCGTTCGGAACGATCAGGGCGACCGACGGGTCCGCGCTGCAAACGAAGCTCCTGAAGCCGACCCTGGCGGACGGCGCGAAGGCCCCGGTACTCGTCATCGTTTACGGCGGCCCCGGCGCCGGGCGACAGGTGACCAACAGTTGGGCCAGCCCCATCGAACAATTTCTCGTGCAGCAGGGCTGGGCCGTCTTCTCTGTCGACGGGCGCGGGACGCCGGACCGAGGCAAGGCTTTCGAGGACCAGATCTATCGTGCGATGTCTTCGGTCGAGGTGCAGGATCAGCTTGCCGGTGTCGACTGGCTGAGGGACCAGCCCTGGGTCGATGCCAAGCGCATTGCCGTCTATGGCTGGTCGTACGGCGGCTACATGACCTTGCGCTTGCTGCAAAGCGCACCCGGTGTCTTTGCGGCCGGTGTTGCCGGCGCGCCCGTGACCAAGTGGGAGCTCTATGACACCCACTACACCGAACGTTACATGGGTATGCCCCAGGATCCGGGCGGCGCCTACGCAAAGGCAAACCCGCTGACCTACACCGACAAGATTGGTGATCCGCTGCTGCTCATTCACGGCATGGCCGACGACAATGTGGTGTTCGAAAATTCGACCGCGCTGATGGCGAAGCTGCAGGCTGCGGGAAAGCCGTTCGAGACCATGGTTTATCCGGGCCAAACGCACAGGGTGGCCGGACCGGGCGTCAGCGTCCATTTGTGGCGAACCATAATCGCGTTCCTCGACCGCCACGTGAAGGCCAGTCCTCCGGGCGCCAACTGACGGCCATGACGGATGGTGCTGACCCGGCGCTCGAACAACAGCAACGCCTTGTCGCCGAAAATCCGCATGACGTTATTGCGCTTCACAATCTGGGCGTAGAGCTGAGAAAACGCGACCGGCTCGACGAGGCACTAGGCGTGATCGGCCAGGCGATCGCGCTCGGCGCAAGGGCGCCGGAGACCCATGCCATCTACGGGCATTTGCTTGGCGACTTCGGCAGGTTCGATGAGGCAATAGCCCAATATCATCGCGTGCTCGACGCGTTTCCCGACATGATTGACGCGCATGAAACGCTTGCGCGTCTTCTGCCGCAGATCGGGCGCCGCGCCGAGGCCTTTGATGCCTATCACAAGGCGCTCGCCCGGGCGCCGCAATCTGGCCTGTTGTGGCTCTCGGCCCTGTCGGCAGCCAAGGACTTGCGCGACGCTGCAGAGTTGCTCTCCCTTGTTCGCGCTGCCCAGACACGTTTCGGACCCGAGCCGATGCTGTCCATCCTTGCGGCGCAGGCACACTTATGGACGGACAATGACGTCGTCGCGCGGACCGCGCTCGACGACGCCCTTACGGCGGAGCCGGGTAATGCAGCCGCGCATGCGACTCTCGCGCAGCTCCAAATCCGGCGTGGCGACATCGTCGCGGCCGAAGCGTCAGCGCTTGCCGCGACCCGGTTCGCGCCCAACGATCAGTCGGGCTGGGCGTTACTGACCGTCATCTGGCGTCTCATGAACGACTCGCGCGAGCTATGGCTTGCGGACTATGACCGACATGTCATGGAGTGCGATCTAGCCGGCATCGATCTGCCTGCAACGACACGGGCTCTGACGCGTCTTCATCACACGCTGGAACATCCGGCAGAACAGTCCCTGCGTGGCGGCACCCAGACGCGCGGACTCCTGTTCGACAAGGCTGACCCGGCCATTCATGTCCTTCGCGATCGCATTTCGAGGGCAATTGCGACGGCCCTGTCGACCCTGCCCGATGATCCGGGACATCCGTTCCTGCGGCGCAAATCGGCGAGCTTTGCCTTTGCCGGCTCGTGGTCCGTCCGCCTGCGCAGCGACGGGCACCATATCAGCCATATCCATCAGGCTGGCTGGGTCAGTTCGGCCGCCTATATCGATCTGCCTCCCGAAGTGAGCGGCAGCAGCCGGGCAGGGGCACTGACCTTCGGCGTGCCGGAGGCGCTGTTGAACGTCGACTTGCCGCCGCGCCGAATCGTTGCGCCGAGCTCCGGCAAGCTCGTGCTCTTCCCCTCTTATTTCTGGCACGGCACCATGCCGTTCACGAGTGAGACGCCACGCCTGACCGTCGCGTTCGACGCCGTCCCGGTAGACAGTATTACCGCGGCGCGATAGGCTTTCGGACCTGCCAGGGGGACGACATGACCGAGGTGAATTTTGCGCCAATCGCGCGCAAGGACCGTATCGACGTTCTGGACATTCTTCGGGGGATCGCGATCCTCGGCATCTTTTACATGAATATCCCCTTCATGGGAAACAGCGGCACATTGCAGCAAAACGACATCCGTTCGATCGGATGGACGGCGGCCGACCAGACAGTCTGGAGCATCATCTCAGTGGTGGCAGAGGGCACGCAGCGCGGCCTGCTCGAAATGCTCTTCGGCGCAGGCATGATGGTCCTGGCTGCGCGGGCGATGGAGCCCGACGGGCCGGTCGCCGTTGCCGACCTGTATATCCGGCGCAACCTGTGGCTGCTGGCTTTCGGCCTGTTCGACGTTTTCGTGCTCGGCTGGATTGGCGACATCCTGCATACCTATGCACTTGCCGCGCTGTTCCTGTTTCCCTTCCGGAAGCTGAAACCGCGAACCCTTGTGGCCATCGGTTTGATCTCGCCGCTGGTCCTCGGTTTCATGTCGATCGGCGAATATATGGCGCGCCGAGACCTGATGACCAAGGTCGAAGCCGTGCATGTGAAACAGGCCGCGAAGCAGCCACTGACACCCGAAAACGTCAAGACGCTTGCTGACTGGCAGAAGAAGCTCGATCGGTTGAAAGTCGATCCTGACGAGAAGAAGGACATCGACGCCGAGGCAAAGGCCCATAAGCCGGGCACCGGCGTCATTGGCTATTTGAGCTGGGAAATAGGCTTCTGGCTAAAGCTCTTGAGCGAGTACGCGCAGATCCTGTGGGTCCTCGAGGCGTTTTCGACGATGCTTATCGGCATCGCATTGTGGAAGTGGCGATTCATCCAAGGCGGGCGTACGGCCAATTTCTATCTGGTGACGATGCTGGCGACCTATGGGTTCGGCCTCACCGCCCGCGCGATCGGTGTGGCCGAAATCACGACCTTCATGCCAATCCCCAAGACAATATGGATAACTGCTGAATTTGCCCGCTTGTCCGTGGCCGTCGGTCATATCGCCTTGATCAACCTCGCCGTGAAATCGGCGGCAGGGTCGCAGATTCTCGCCCCCTTCAAGGCATCCGGCCGCATGGCGTTCTCGCTCTACTTCATGCAACAGATCATCGGCCTATGGATATTGTTCGCGCCCTTTGGCCTTGGGCTGTGGGGCAGATTCGGCCACGCCGGGCTCGCGGGAATCGCGACGATCGTGATCCTGGGTCAGATAGTATTTGCGAATATCTGGATGAAGTTCTTCGTTGCGGGGCCGCTGGAATGGCTGTGGCGGTCGCTCGCCTATGTCAGCTGGCAACCTTTCCGGCTCCGGGCGCGTGAGCCCGTCCCGCTGATTCTTGCCGCGACCTGAGCCGTTAACTGGACTTTTCGCGGCTCCGCGCTATGCGCCGCGCGAAAGCTTGAAAGGCATGCAATGGGTTATCGGGTGGTAGTCGTGGGCGCGACGGGCAATGTCGGGCGCGAAATGCTCAACATTCTCGCGGAGCGACAGTTTCCGATCGACGAGATTGCCGCCGTCGCGTCTTCGCGCAGTCAGGGCAGCGAAGTCGAGCTAGGTGACAGCGGCCGCATGCTCAAGGTTCAGAACATCGACCATTTCGACCCCGTCGGCTGGGATATCGCCCTTTTTGCCATCGGATCCGACGGCACCAGAATTCATGCGCCACGATTCGCGGCGGCCGGCTGTACGGTGATCGACAATTCGTCGCTTTACCGGATGGACCCTGACGTGCCGCTCATCGTGCCGGAGGTTAATCCAGAAGCGATTTCGGGGTATACGCGGCGAAACATCATCGCGAACCCGAACTGCTCGACGGCGCAGCTCGTCGTGGCATTGAAGCCTTTGCACGACTACGCGACCATCAAGCGTGTCGTGGTGGCCACCTATCAGTCGGTGTCCGGTGCCGGCAAACAGGGCATGGACGAGCTGTTCGAGCAATCCCGCAACATCTTCGTCGGAGACAGCGCCGAGGCGAAGAAGTTCACCAAGCAAATTGCTTTCAACGTTATTCCGCACATCGACATCTTCCTCGACGACGGGTCGACCAAGGAGGAGTGGAAGATGATGGTGGAAACCAAGAAAATCCTCGGCACAAAGATCAAGTTGACCGCAACATGCGTGCGCGTGCCGGTGTTCGTGGGCCATTCGGAAGCAGTGAACATCGAGTTCGAGCGCGAAATCTCGGCAAAGAAGGCGCAAAGCCTGTTGCGCGAAGCGCCCGGCATCATGCTTGTCGATAAGCGCGAGGACGGAGGCTATGTCACGCCGGTTGAATGCGTCGGAGATTATGCGACCTATGTCAGTCGGGTACGCGAGGATCAGACGGTCGAAAACGGCCTAAGCCTCTGGTGCGTTTCCGACAATCTTCGCAAGGGAGCAGCGCTTAATGCTGTCCAGATCGCAGAGCTGCTCGGCCGCCGGCACCTGAAAAAAGCAGCGTAGCCCGGTCCTTGCGCCGCCGACACGGCCGTTTTTGCTAGATCACGGGCGCGAGCATATCCGGACTGGGCAACGCATAATTGTTACCCCCTCGGAGCATTTCTATCGCGATGTCGGCGGTGATCGCGCGGTCATAGAGGAAGCCTTGCCCAAAGGCGCATCCCACGCCCGCCAGCCGGTCGAGCTGATACTGGGTCTCTATGCCTTCGGCGACAACGTTCATGTCCATCGCCCGCGCAAAGCTGAGCATGGCATCGATGATGTTCCATGACATGTTCGTCTGTTCGCCGCTAACGAACGAGCGATCGATCTTGATACTGTCGAACGGCAGTGTCTGGAGATGGCTGAACGACGAATAGCCGGTGCCGAAATCGTCGAGGCTCAGGCGTATGCCCATTGCACGCAACTCGTCGAGAATTTGCGCCGTGCGCTGCCGATTGGTGATCGCCGCGCTTTCGGTCACTTCGATGACCAAGGTGCAGGGATCCGCGTTCGTCGCATTGATGATGTCGCGCACCTGATCGACGAAATCGGGCTGCAGGAACTGCGATGGCGCAACATTGACGCTCATGTAGAACCGCTGAAGGTCGTTGCCTTGCCGCGACCAGCTCGCCGCAACGCTACAGGCTTCGCGCAGCACCCATGTGCCCAGCACGTTCATGAGGCCGCTCTGTTCGGCGACGTGCAGAAATTCGTCGGGCTGGATGAGGTCGGGGCCACGCTGCCAGCGCAAAAGGGCTTCGAATCCGGCAATCCGGCCATTCGCGATATCGACAATCGGCTGATAATGCAGGCGGAATTCCCGACGTTCGAGAGCGACACGGAGCTCGGCCTCAAGCTGCAGGCGCCGCACCGCCCTGTCGCGCATCGTCTGGTCGAAAACGGTTGTTTGGCCATGCCCCCGCGCCTTGGCATCGTACATGGCGACGTCCGCATCGCGCATCAGATCGGCCGCTACCACGTAATTCCCGTCGTCATGGGCGATGCCAACGCTTGCAGCGCAGCGTACCTCGTTCGAATCAATGAAGTGCGAAGGCTGGAGACAGGTGTGAATATCCTTTGCAATATCGACGGCAACCTGCCGGTGGCAATCGCCTTCGACGAGGATGGTGAATTCATCGCCACCCATGCGCGCAATCAGCACGTCGTCGGGCGCGCCGGGGAAGGGTGTGGTGATGTAGTCGGTGACGACCTTTTGCAATCTGCAGGCCATCTCGATCAAGAGTTGGTCCCCGGCCATATGCCCCAGTGCATCGTTGACGAGCTTGAAGCCGTCGAGGTCGACGTAAATCAACGACATCCGGGTATGTTCGTAGTTTTGCCGCCGCGCGAACATGAGTCCGAGCTGTGCTTCGAACATCTTGCGGTTGGGCAATTCCGTCAGGGGATCGCTGAGCGCGTCGGTGAGCAGGGTTTGCGCACTGGCCCGGCGCTTGAAGACACGGCCGATCTGGACGCCGATCTGGTTCAGTGTTTCGAGCAGCTGCGGTTCAGGCTCGATCGAATCGTGCGTGAAGAACTCCATTGCCGCGACAAGTTCTTGTCCCTGAATGACGGGCACGGAAATGCTCGAGCGCAAGTTGCACCGACGGGCATCTTCGCTACGGGCAAATCCCGAAACGGTCTGGATATCGCGTGTCCAGGCGGTCGTCTGGTCGATGAGCAGCCGTCCCGGCGCCGAAGCGCATGGCCAGACGACCAGCTTGCTGGATCGCTCGGCAAAACCGAACATCTCGTCAGGAATGCGCGCATGCCAGATGCCGCAGGCGGCGAGCCGCACGTCGCCCTCGCTCCCCTCCTTCAGCAGGACATTGGCAAACGCCCACTCATTTGCGGCGCAGATTTCCGCGATCGCGAAGCGCAATGTTTCCATCGGATCGGTCGTTTCGTTGGCGGCATTGGCGACGCTGCACAGGAGTTCGAAACGGCGGTTGGTCAGGTACGCCTCTCGCAGGCCGCGCTCCGCAATGGATTCCGCCTCGATCCTGATGCGGCGCTCGCGCGCGAGCTGGCGTTCGAGCTGCGCGCATCGCGCAGCGTCGCCCGTCAGAAATTGGTCCGGATCCGCCCGGATGCTCATCAGTGCCAGGTGATCACGAGCTGACAGCTGGGCGCCCCGTCATGCATGCATTCGGGCTGCGAGAAGCTGACTGATTCCCCGTAATGCCCGGCGACGGCCTCGGCAAAGCCATGCGCAAGGTCGCATAGCTTGCGCGGGGACCGATAGCCAAGGGTCAGTGTCTCCTTGGTTTCGGCAAAGTGAAAGTGCGGGCAGGCCGCGCCGGCATAAAGCTTGCGAACCTCGGGATGAATGATCGTATTCACGGAAAGGATAAAGCTGCGCGCGTCGGCCGCGCTTTCGAAGAAGCTGGGGTAACGTTCGGCGAGTTTGGGCAGCGCCTGGACGCCGAACCAGTGCAGCAGCGTGCGCACGGGGGTCCCCGTCAGGCTGGACGCCGCCTCGACAAGGGCGACGAGTTCAGCATCAGGATAGCTGCCAAGCGACGTGTAAACGCCGTCGCAGCGGGCCAGATCGAGCAAAGCTTCCCAAGTGCTTTCTCCGTGATGCTCGGAAACCACTTCTTCCAGCAGGTTAAAAATGACGCCTTTCATGCTTCCCCCAGACGTAAAACCGAGCCGTTGTGATCATGATGCGCTTGACCGAAAACTGTTTAACAGCCGTAGTCAGTCAACCTGCGGCTTGTACGGGCTCCAGGCGCGCGTCGCTTAAAGAAGGGGGTAACCACGCCGTTGCCCCGGCTCTGCCGGCGCATCTGCGCTACATGGAAACGGGTGCGGCGCCGTCGGTCAAGGCATGGATTGCCATGCCGCAATGCCCACGCCCGATCAGCTTGTCGGGCAGAATTATTAGGGGGATCGCGGCGGACCACGGAAATTGTTCGCGTGCGCGGCGTTGACCTCTACAGCCGACCCCCGGCGATGAAGGATTTCCATGGCCGACACTGTCGAGAGCACCACCGGGAACGGCGGCGAAACCCACCAGCAGGCGGCCCGCGATGCCCGGGTCCTGACCACGAATCACGGCGTTGCCGTCTCCGACAACCAGAACAGTCTGAAAAGTGGCGCGCGGGGCCCGACGCTGCTCGAGGATTTTGTTCTCCGCGAAAAAATATTTCATTTCGACCACGAACGAATTCCGGAGCGGATCGTCCACGCCCGCGGATCCGGTGCACATGGCTATTTCGAGGCGACGGACGACATTTCCGACCTGTCGAAGGCAGCCGTGTTTACCAAGGGCGAAAAAACCGAGGTATTTGCGCGTTTTTCCACTGTGGCAGGCGGTGCCGGATCGGTCGACACACCCCGCGACGTGCGCGGCTTTGCGGTCAAGTTCTACACGCGCGAGGGCAACTGGGATCTTGTAGGAAACAATATCCCGGTGTTCTTCATCCAGGATGCAATCAAGTTTCCCGACCTCATTCACTCCGTCAAGATGGAAGCCAACAGCGGATATCCACAGGCCGGCAGCGCGCATGATACGTTCTGGGATTTCGCGTCGCTAACCCCGGAAACCACTCACATGCTGTTCTGGGCGATGTCGGATCGGACGCTGCCGCGATCGCTGCGCATGATGGAGGGTTTCGGCGTTCATACCTTCCGTTTGGTCAACGCCGCCGGCGCGTCGAGCTTTGTCAAGTTTCACTGGCGCCCAAAGCTCGGCATCCAGTCGACGATCTGGGACGAGGCGTTGAAGCTGCAGGCGGCGGACAACGACTATCACCGCCGCGACCTGTTCGAAGCGATCGATACGGGCGCTTTCCCGGAGTGGGAGCTGGCCATCCAGGTTTTCGATCAGGCATTTGCCGACGCCCAGCCCTACGACGTTCTCGATGCGACCAAGCTGATCCCCGAAGAAGACGTGCCGCTTCGCGTGATCGGACGAATGGTGCTCGATCGCAACGTCGACAACTTCTTTGCCGAGACCGAGCAGGCAGCCTTCCTTCCCACCAATATCGTGCCGGGCATCGACTTTTCGAACGATCCCCTGCTTCAGGGTCGGCTCTTCTCCTATCTCGACACCCAGAAGTCGCGCTTGGGGACCACTAACTTCCATCAGATCCCGATCAATGCCCCCAGATGCCCGTTCGGCAATTTCCAGCGCGACGGAATGATGCAGACGATGGTGCCAAAGGGTCGTGCCAATTACGAACCCAACAGCCTAGCCGAGCATGGCGAAGACGGTGGACCCCGTGAAAGCGCGACCAGCGGCTTTGCGACGACCAACGCGGCGACGGGGCCTGACGAGAGCGGCGACAAGCAGCGGATCCGCGCTGAACTGTTTGCAGACCATTACAGCCAGGCTCGTATGTTCTTGAAATCACAGACGGAAAGCGAACAGGCGCATATCGCGTCATCGTTTGTCTTCGAGCTTTCGAAAGTCGGCCAGCTCGATCAGGTGCCGCCGCGGATGCTCGCAAATTTGCGCAACGTCGATGAGGATTTTGCGCGGCGCGTTGCCGACGGTCTGGGCCTGCCCTTGCCCAAAAAGGCCAAGGCGGCGCGCGAGCCCGTGGAGATGGCCCCGTCGGACGCGCTGTCGATCCACAAGAAGATGAAGGCTACGCTCGAAGGTCGGGCCGTGGGCGTCCTGATTGCCGATGGGTCGGACGCGGCAGCGCTGAAGGAGCTGGTAGCAGCGGTGGGCAAGGCCAAGGGCAAGGCCGTTATCGTCGCGCCCAAGGTCGGCGGCGCCAAATTGTCGGACGGCACGATGCAAAAGGCAGATGCTCAACTTGCGGGCGCGCCGTCGCAGATTTTCGACGCCCTAGCGGTAATCGTGTCCGAGGAAGGGTGTGCTGCGCTGCTAGGCGAAGCTGCGGCTGTCCAATGGGTCATGGACGCCTTCGGCCACCTGAAGGCAATCGGCGCGAGCGATGCGGCCAAGCCACTGCTCGACAAGGCTGGGGTCATTGTGGATGACGGCGTCGTGGCGGCTGGCAAAACGTTCGTCAGCGCGGCATCGCAACGCTTTTATGCGCGTGAACCGAGCCTGCGTACGCTGGCCTGACGATCCCACGCCGCCCTGCCGGAGTGCCTGTTGGTTGCTTCGCCAGCGCCCCGCGGCGCCGGCAGAGCGCCTATTGGACGGAAAACGAAAATTTGTTCTCGGTACGGTGAGTATCCGATCCGACAGCATGCCATTGCACTTCGTATGTGCCAGGCTGCAACGGCTTCGCCAGGATGCCCACCATCTGATCGTTGCTCGTGACGACCTTCACGGGAACGCTGCCGACCTTGGACATGACCTGGAACCCCGAGAATTTCGGGAAGACTTTTTCACTCATGGTCAGGACGATGCGCTTCGGGGACGAAACCGACGATCCGGCTGCAGGCGTCGCCGCCTTGAGATACGCATGTGCCTCTGCCTGCGATCCTGTGCCGAACGCCGCGGCCGAAAGGGCGCTGACAATGCAAAATGCTTGAGAGATCCTCATCTCGGCTTTCCTTTGTAAATAATAGGATCGACTGCGGTTCAAAGTTCCGCTGGGGTGAGCCGGGTCAGGGGCGCTGGCTTGGCCGGAGGCGCCTCGACCCAATCGGATCGCGTGCCATCGGCAAAGATCTGGTGCGCGTTCCACTGGAGCCGACGCGTGGCTTGGGTCGGGTTTTTGGCGACGAGCGTCAGCTGCTCGCCACCCCCGGGCGGAATGTTGACCTTCCAGCTCACCGTGGCGACGCGGTCGCCGTCCTTTTTCAGGCTGTGGTTCGCCGGATCACCGCCGACCGAAATGATCGTCACGCCGGGCGGGACGTCAACCTCGACGGCAACAGTTGCGACCGAACCCTCGGTCGGCACCGTGAACGTGTACGTCTCTTGCTTGCCCAGTTTCGATTGCGTCGGAGAGACGGTCACGTGCGCATGGGCGGACAGGCCGATCGCGCCGGCAGCGAGGGCGATCGCGACCGTGCGCAACGCACCGAACGAGTTAACTGACTTTTTCGCGTTCATAGCCGGTCCTTTCGAGACGTTGCGCAGCGTGCTTAGCCAAGGCTCGATCACAACTTGTAAACGAGCTCAGCCGAGAACGAGCGTTGGGGAAACGGATGGAAAATATAGTATTTGTCGTTGTTAACATTGTCGATTCCGACCGCCATCGACCAATGGCGGTCAACATCGAACTTCGCGCGGAGATCAACGACAAAGAAGCCGTCGAAGCCCTGGTATGTATGAGTATAGGTATCGACGTTATCGATCGTCGCATATTGCCGATCACTGTAACGCGCGGCCGCCGTAAACGCGATGCTGTCAGTCGGGTGATAGGTGGCGACGATCGTCCCCTTGAATTTCGGCACCGTCGCGATCTGCTTGCCGACAGCCGTCGGCAGTGCGGCATTGGCCAGCGTTGCGCTGTCGACATAGGTCGCGCTTCCGGCGAGGTCGAATTTCGAGCCGAAGATGCCGCGCTGGTCGAACGCGAATTCGACCCCCCGCGATCGCTGGCGATCGATGTTCTGGACGAAGCCGACGAGCGTGCCAGCCGCAGGCTCCTGCCCGGGCAGGAACGCGATCGTTCCCGGAACATAGGGCGCCGTCTGCGAGATCAGCGCGTCGTCGATCGTTTCCTGGAACAGCGACAATCGGATGTTGCCATGACTGTCGCGCTTTTCGATCGCGAGTTCGGCGGAGCGGGCGTGCTCGGGCCGCAACGTGGGATTGGGAATGCCGATATTCGGGCCTGTCGCCACTGTCTGGTAGAGTTCGCTGACAGTCGGAAAACGATAGGCGTCGCCATAGGAAGCGGTGACCGTCCAGCCGTTGCCGGCTTCAAATGTGGCCGATGCCTTGGGCGAGAACTTCTGCGCGGAAAGTTCGGGCTGGGTGATGCTGCGCGCAGGTGTCGTCGCGGACGTAAAGTTGAAGCCGTCATAGGCGCGCCACCATTCATAGCGTCCGCCCAGCGTCACCGAAAGCGGGGGGATGACCTTGAATTCGTCCTGCAAATAGACCGCGTTTGTTTCTGTCCGCCCCCGCGACGCCAGGTTCAGCGCGCCCTCAGGCCCGGAAATCCAGTCGGTGGTCGTGTAGCGGTTGTTGTTCAGGCGGAACCGATCATGGTGAAAGCCGAACGAGATCACGTGCGACTTCGACGGGTCCATCTGCCAGGAGCCCTTGGCATCGAAGGTGCGCCATCCCGTGTCCTTCAGGTTGACGATATTTCCTGCGCCGCCCGCGAAGGCCGTCGGCAGGGCGCCCGTCGGGATGCGCTGGCTGTCCTTGTCGTAATTGAAGGACGTTCCGATGATCTGCCAGTTGAACGCGGTTCCGGTTCCGCGGATCGCCGCGGTATGCGACCAGTGGCGTTCTTCGAACAAGTAGATGTTGTTGGAGAAGGCGCTGGCCGGGACATTGTATTTGGCACCGTCGATCAGAAGCAGGCCCGAATAGAGCGGCGCGCCGGTGGCGGTCGACGAGATGTAGGTCTGGATCTTCGACTCGGTGTCGTTCAGGAACAGTCCACCAACGTAGCTGATCTGGATATCGGGCGTGATGTCGAACGCGACCTTGGCCTTCAGCATCGATTGACGCTGGTTTTCGAGTCCCCCCGCGCCAAGGACGGCAATTGGCTGGTTCAGGCGGTTGCGGTCGGCGAACGCGCCGCTCGTCGGCGTCGCGGTTGCCGAAGAGGTCGTCGGGAGGGCCGTCACATACACCAGCGGATTGCTGTTGCTCGTCACGCGGTTGGCGCTGAGAAAAAAGGCCAGCGGCCCAAACCTGTCACCGACGGTCGCGCCGAACTGGTACGATGGAAGCACGTCCCGGGTCGAATAATCGGAGAACCGCTGGATTCCCACGCCCGCCGTCGCCGTGCCCTCGAGCGATTCGGGCAGCCGCGTCGTGATGTTGACGACCGCCCCGATGGAATTGCCTGGGTAAGCCGCGGCAAAGGGACCGTATAGCACGTCCACCCGCTCGATTTCCTGGGGCGTCACCAAACCCCATTTCGGCGATGCCGTGGAATTGTTGTTCCCGATCAGTGCGGAAAGAAGCGCACCATCGGCGTAGATCAGGCTTCGCGCACTGGCCCCGCCCCCGTTGGTCCGGGTCGCGAGCGGCGCCTGGGTGTCCCCGGTGTGGCGCTTGCGCACGAACAGGCTGGGGAGGTACTTGAGCGTATCCTCCATGTTGACCGCATTGACGACTTCGGCGATGCGCGCGCCATCGACCGATGCCGATGACGACGGCGCGTTCTCGATGGTATCCTTGCGCTGCTGCGCCGTCACCACGATCTCGGACGTATCGACCGGCTTTTCTGCAGCGGCATGAAGGATTGTCGGAAGGAGCGACGCGCCGATAAGGATTGCCGTGCGATATTTGAACCGCGCGACCGTTCGCGCTGAAGTGCCAGTTACGCCAAAATACTGGCGGGCGTAAGTCGTTGTCATTGGTTGCCCCCGCTACCGTGATGGGCGGAGGCTTAACGGGCAATTACGACGTTTCAACTACGAAATGTGTATGGAACGCGCCAAGCTGTTCCAGAATCGAACTTATTTGTGGATAAGCGATTCAACAAACGTGTGGCGCCTGTGCCGTTTCCTGAAGGAGGTGCGGCTAGGTCGACATCGGCGGTACCAGCGTTCCAAGCCAGGCGACGAGGGCAAGTATCAGAATTCCAAGGCTGAGTTCGAGCAGGAGACTTAATTGCAGGCCACGGAAGGCTGGTGCGGTTCGGTCGCTTTCCATTGCCCGCTCAAGGGCCGGAGCCAGTCGAAAGCGGTTCGACGCAGCGGCCCCGATCATGCCGACGAACAGGATGAGCTTCAGCACGAAAATCGCGCCATAGGGCGATTGGATCGCCTTGTCCCAGCCGTGCCAACCGATCAGATAATTCGCGTTGATCATTCCGCTTGCGACCACGAGGCCAACGAGAACCGTGCCCGCGCCGGCAAATCCTTCAAGTGCGCGATGCGTCAGCGCGGCATCGGCGCGCACAACGACCATGCTCGCGAGCTGAACGATAGCTCCGATCCAGGCGCTGGCAGCCAGCAGATGGGCGATATCGGCAATGAGCTGAACATCGCCCTGAACGCCATCTCCAGCCGCGCCATGCCCTGTCCAGGCAAGCGTGGCGACGGCAACAGCCGACAGTCCGGCACGCGGCACGATCGCCCCGGGGGCAAGAATTGCGGCGAGTCCGAGCGCCACCAGTGCGCCTGCGCGCACCATCCAGGCACTGCCCATCGGCGTTTCAAAGATCATCGAGCGAAGCGCCGCCGAGTCGACTTGCGTTAATGATACGCCTTCCATGGATGCCGTCATCGCCACGACGGAAAGGAGGGACAGGCCAAGGCCGAAGACTGCCAGCAAAAGCGCGACGCGCTGTCCTGCCCCCCATCCGGTGCGCCCGCCCGCCATGTAGAGCGCCATCACCGACACACCGAAAAGCAGCATCAGGTCCGCATAGAGCGCAAATCTGATCGCGACGGTGAGCGGGTTTTCCATGACGCTATTTAACCGTGAAGCTGTATTTCCCCTGCATGCGGTGCGTGTCGGCAGCCGCCGCGTGCCAGCTCACCTCATAGGTGCCCTTGGGCAGGGGACGTCCACCCGTCAGAGTAAGTGTCTTGCCGTCAGCGCTCCAGCTGGGCTTCATGCCGGTCAGTTTCATCGGCTGGTGGCCCGACATGCCCGGCATACCGGTCATCACGATGTCCGCACCGGAGAAAGCCGGCGTCGGCTTTTCGCTGAACGTGAGGCTGATGTTGCTGGTCGGCGGGACCGCGGAATTTGCCGCTGGTGTCGAGTCGACGATTTTGGTGTGCGCCTGGGCGGCGACTCCGAGGTTGGTGCCAGCGAGGGCAAAGCTGACGAGCAAACGAAAGGCGATCATTGCAAAACTCCCAAGGGTTCGTCGTCCATACGCACACCGGGGTACGATCCCTCAAAATGTTGCTCGTTTGAGGGAAATCTTGTCTCCATGCGTATGCTAGAAGGTCGCGGAGGATACAATGCAAGAGATCGAGGACATTTTGTACGAGCTGCGCGTCGCCGCAGTCCCCCCGGCGGTCAGTGACCTCGACGGTGTGGTTCTCGCGTGCACGGCGCAGATGCGATCGGTGGAAACGCGCAGAACAGGCGCGGTCGCCGCGACCGTGGCGCTGTGCCTCGGCTTTGCAGGGAGTTCCTTGTCGGCGACCCAAGCCCCTCCTGAACAGTCGGCGCCGCTCGGCGCGCTGTCGCCGTTGGCCCCATCGACGCTGCTGGCCGGGTGATCATGACAGGAACGCGAAGGCTGCTGCTGATTTCGGTGATCGCCTTCGCCGCGGCGTTCGCCGGCGTATTTGCGGGGCGCGCGCTTTTGCACCAGCCGGCGAACCCGGGGGCTGAACTTCACGCGCTGCTCCACAATGACATGGCGCTCGATGCTGCCCAACGCGCGCGCCTCAAGACGATCGAGTCCGAATTCGCGGCTCGGAAATCCGCCATCGAAGCCGAGATGCGGGACGACAATCACCGACTGTCGGTGGCGATCGAGGCGGAGCACGGCTATGGCCCCCGAGTGAGCGCTGCGATCGATGCCTCGCACACCGCCATGGGGCGATTGCAAAAGGCGACGCTCGAACATGTCTTTGCGATGCGATCGATCCTCAAGCCCGAACAGACCGCCCGCTTCGACGCCGCCGTCGCCAAGGCGCTGACCGCCGACGCGCGGTGACCCTGCGGCCGGTCGAAGCAAGCGACGCGCAGCTTGTCGCGGCCGCGCGCAACGGGCAGCAGGCGGCGTTTCGGGAATTGACCGAGCGCCACCGCGACGCTGTCTATCGCCTTGTCCGCAGCGCGATCGGCGATAGCGATGAAGCGCTGGATGTCACACAAGAAGCCTTGATTGCCGCTTTCGGCGCGCTTGGCCGGTACGACCCGCAGCGACCGTTCCGTGCCTGGATTGCCCGGATTGCGCTGAACAAATCGCGCGACTGGGCGCGCCGGCGCGCCGTCAGACGTCTTTTTTCCTTCGCACTGCCCGAGGGGGCGGCCGATGCCGCCATCTCCGATGACGTCCCGGCAGATCGCGCCGCCGAAGATCGTGAGACTCTGGAACGTGCCTCAGCGGCGATTGCCGAACTCCCGGCCCGGCTCAAGGACGTCCTGCTCCTTCGTTCCGTCGAACAATTGAGCCAGGCCGAAACTGCCGGTGCCCTAGGCATCAGCGAGAAGGCCGTCGAAACACGGCTTTACCGGGCACGTGTCCGTCTGCGCGAAAAACTTGAGGGCTAGCGCGATAACCCGCGTATAGCGGGATATCACTCTAGCGAAATGACTTGCTTATGCCGCTTCATTCGATCGACCGCCGTTCGCTGCTGCGCGGTGCCGCGCTGGCTGGCGGCACTTCCGCATTGGCTGGCTGGTATCCGGCCTGGGCACAGCCCGTATCCGCCGGGTTGGTCCGTCCACTGCCGACTGTGACGGGTCCCGACGTGCGCTTGGTCATCGCGCACCACATGATGACCATCGATGGGATGAACAGCCACGCACTAGGCATTAATGGCACTGTTCCGGGTCCGTTGATCCGCTTGCGCGAAGGGCAGAACGTGCGGCTGTCCGTAACGAATGAGCTCGACGAGGATTCGTCAATCCACTGGCACGGACTTCTCGTGCCGTTCCAGTTCGACGGCGTCCCGGGCATAAGTTTCCCCGGCATCAAGCCCAAGTCGACATTTACCTACGAATTCCCGATCAAGCAGGCGGGCACCTACTGGTATCACAGCCACTCAGGCCTACAGGAGCAGATGGGGCATTATGGCCCGATCGTAATCGACCCTGCCGGCGAAGACCCTGTCAAGTCCGACCGCGAGCACGTCATCGTGCTGTCTGACCACAGTCCGCTTCATCCGCATGTCATTTTCCGCAAGCTGAAGATGATGGGGGGCTATTTCAACATGCAGAAGCAGACGCTCGCCGATCAACTCCGCGGCGAGGGTCAGTCGGGTGCGGAGCGGACCGCATGGGGTGCCATGCGCATGGACCCTGCGGACGTTGCCGATGTTACGGGCTCAACCTACACTTACCTCGTCAACGGCCACGGCCCGCGGGACAACTGGACGGCGTTGTTCACCCCGGGTGAGCGGGTTCGGCTGCGCCTCATAAATGCCTCGTCTATGACCACCTTCAATGTTCGCATCCCGGGGCTCGAACTTACCGTGGTGCAGGCCGACGGTCTCAACGTCCGGCCGGTAACGGTCGACGAACTGCAGGTCGCCGTCGCCGAGACCTACGACGTGATCGTCGCCCCCACGGAGGATCGTGCCTATACTCTCATTGGCGAGTCCGTCGATCGTTCCGGGCTTGCCCGCGCCACGCTCAGCCCCCGTGCGGGCATGGCGGAGCCAATGCCCGCCCTTCGTAAACGTCCGCTCGCTTCGATGAAGGACATGGGCATGGGCGGTATGGATCACGGCTCAATGGGCGGCAACGCCAGCGAGATGGACATGTCGGCACCGGCAGAACCCGCCGCCGATCCGTCATGCCCGCCTGAACACGCAAAGATGGGGCATTGCTCGCCCGGCAGCTCCCCAGTCGACGCGATGGCAGGCATGAACCATGGCGCGGGCAGCATGCAACATTCGATGCGTGACTTCTCGTCGGCACCCGAATTGAAAAAGACGGTGACCGTGCAAACGGTATCGCCAATGCCGACGGACCGCACGGGCGAGCCGGGGCAGGGGCTTGAAGACGTCGGCCACAAAGTGCTGGTCTATCGCGACCTGGTTGCGACTACGCGCAACCCGGACGTCCGGGCGCCGAGCCGTGAAATGCGGATCCATCTGACCGGCAACATGGAGCGGTACATGTGGGCGTTCGACGGCGAGAAGTTCAGCGAGGTCAAGAAGCCCATTCCGTTCCTCAAGGGCGAAAGGGTTCGCATAACGCTCGTCAACGACACCATGATGGGTCACCCGATTCACCTGCACGGACATTATTTTGAGCTGGTTACGGGACACGGCGAATACGCGCCGCGCAAGCACACGATCAACGTCCAGCCCGGAGGCACTGCGACCTTCGATCTGACGACCGACGCCGTGGGAGACTGGGCGTTTCACTGCCATATGCTTTATCACATGCATGGCGGCATGATGCAGATCGTGACCGTGCGCCCCGGCGAAGAAGCAGCGGCGTGAGGGCGCTCACGGTTCTGCTCGGCGGCCTACCTCTTGTCCTCGGCGCCCCGGCAATCGCACAAATGGACCACATGTCGATGTCGGGCATGAAAATGTCCCCCAGGCCGGCGGCGCGGCAGAAAGAGAAAACTGCCGGAAAGGCCGAACCAACTCCTGCCGATCCTCACGCGGCACATGCCATGGACGGTTCTGTGCCCGAGGCGTCAATACAGCCGACTACGGCAGACACGCGTCCAGGTAACGTCATGGCGCAAATCGACAGGGCGAGCGACGCGGAAACGCAGGGCGCCAGCGGCACCGCATTGGCCGCCGGCAGCGCGCCCGCACCCGCCGCGCCCGAAGCCAGCTACGCCGATAAGGTCTGGGGTCGCGATGCAATGATCGCTTCGCGCAGCGCGCTGCGCGGCGAGCATGGGGGCGGCACGTTTTCGCAAATCATGTTCAATCTGGCCGAAGTGCAAATTTTCGACGGGCGCCAAGGCTTCCGCTGGGATGGCGAGGCGTGGGTCGGCGGCGACATCAACCGGGTCGTCCTGAAATCCGAAGGCCTGGGCGCTTTCGCCAAGGGCGTCGAGGATGCGGAAGTTCAACTGGTGTACTCGCGTGCGCTCGACCCGTATTTCAACATCCAGTTGGGCGCGAGGCATGACTTCAGCCCAGGCTCGCCCCGAACCTATGCAACGATCGGATTCGAGGGACTCGCCCCCTATTGGTTCGAGGTGCAAGGGGCAGTCTTCCTGTCTGACAAGGGCGACGTTCTCGGTCGTCTCGAGGGCTATTACGATCAGCGCCTCACCCAGCGTCTGGTCCTCCAACCGCGGGTGGAAGCAAATTTAGCAGCGCAGGACGTCCCGAGTAATGGTATCGGTGCGGGACTGTCGGACATCGAGCTCGGCGTGCGCCTGAGGTATGAGATCACACGGGAATTGGCCCCCTACGTCGGCGTCTCCTTCGAGCGCAAGCTTGGGCGAAGCGCGTCGTTCGCGCGCGCCGGAGGCGATGATGTCGGCGGGGCCAGTCTGGTCTTCGGGGTGAGGGCGTGGTTCTGAGACGGCGATGTCGTTCAAGTGCCTGGGTCGCGCGGGCAAGCTCGACCGGCCTGCCGGCGGCGTTGGGTCGTGTATCGTAATGGGATTTCACCCGATATGCGTCACCTTGCCACCCATGAGGTAATATCGCCTTATGCAGTTACGGGGATAGGCGGTCAGCCGACAAGCGGTGCGCCCCACGCGCTTCCCCGACCACGCCTGCCGGCGCCCAGAGTTGCCGTGTCACAGAAATTCGAGACGTCAAGCGCTTGACAATCATACCGTAGGCAGAACAATCGCCAAGATGAGCCAGCCCATGCAAAGCCTTGCGCAATCCGTTGTCCAGCGCGCGATATTCGTCGCGTCGATCGCCCTGCTTGCCGCCTTGCCTGCAACGCTGCGCGCCGCGCAATCTCAAGCCAGCGCCGAGCCCCAGCTAACGGTGACAGGTCACCGCCCGCCGGCGATGGCCGACCTGCCGAAAGGGCCTGTCATCAGGGGCATCATATCGGCGCGGCGGGGCGAAATGGTGCAAGTCACGGCAGCCGATGGCAGCAGGACGATCATTCTCGTCACCAACGAGACGCTGATCAAGGCAAATGGTGGCTTCCTGGGGATCAATAGCAGCAAATTGGCCGCAGCGTCGCTTCTCAATGGCGTCCCGGTGGTCGTCGAAACGGTGCAATGGGAAAATGGACTGGTGGCCAGCAAGGTGTCGCTGCAGGCCAGGGACCTTCGCACGGCAGCCATGATCCATAACGGCACCGATCAGCGTTTTTCCGAACAGGCTGCCGCCACTGAAGCCTTGCGGGGCAGAATGGCGGACATCGACCAGTATAACGTCAAAAGTACGACAAATGTGACCTTCGACACGGGCAAGGCCATTCTCTCGGCTCAGGGGAAAAAGGACCTCTGCGCCGCCGCAACCGCGGCCCAAGCTATCAATAACGCGTTACTTCTCGTGGTCGGGTACACTGATTCGACGGGCGGTCAGGAAGTCAACCAGGCGCTGAGCGAAAAACGCGCGGCAACTGTCGTGAACTTCCTTCAGCAGGCTTGCGGCTGGAAGCCATATCGCATGCTGACCCCCACCGGAATGGCCGAGGCAGATCCAATGGCGAGCAACGACACAGCAGACGGAAAGGCACGGAACCGACGTGTCTCGGTCAATGTGTTGGTCAGCAAAGGGCTCGATGGCCTCTAGATAGCGATGGAGGATCGCTAGCTCAGCAATCAGCGCGGCCAAAGGACGAGCCGCCTTTGGGCTGGCTCTGGCAGCAAGCCGAAATTGGGCTTCGTTTCGCGGCGAGAGGCTTGTACCGGTTCCTTGTTCGTTGCGCGCTGGAGACGATTGTTTGATCAACGGTTGGACCCCAGGCATCGGAGACCCCACGGCGGCCGGATGGATAACCGTTGGCGCCTATTTCATCGCGGCGGCCCTCACCTGGCAAGCGGGGGAGCGGCATCGAGCCGATGCGCGATGGTGGAGGGTCATTTGCGTCGTGCTGACCGCATTGGGCGTAAACAAGCAGATCGATCTGCAAACATTGCTGACGCAAATTGGCCGCGAGCAGGCGATGCTTCATCACTGGTACGACCAGCGCCGCATCTTCCAAAGGGATTTCATCCTTGTCATGATCGGCGTTGCGGCAGTTCTTGTTCCGTTTTTCTGGTGGCGAACACGTCGCAAAACGGCCGGGTTACGAATTGCTTTTGCAGGGCTTGTCGTCCTTACGGTGTTTGTGATCGTCCGGGCGGCGTCGTTCCACCATATGGATGTGTTTCTCAGGTCGAGCTGGGTAGGCATCCGCATGAACGTCATGCTCGAACTCGGCGGACTTGGGATCGTGGCGATGGGAGCCTATGTGGCGATTGCCAGCGCTCGGACAACCATTCGCGATATGGCCATGCCACGTACATGAGCGCGCGCCGCGAAGGGAGGTTCGCAGCCGTATGGTGACCCCTACGGGAATCGAACCCGTGTTTCAGCCGTGAGAGGGCCGCGTCCTAACCGCTAGACGAAGGGGCCTTGCCAGCGAAGTCGCGGCCCTACGCCCAGCCTGCCCGCACCGTCAAGGTTTGCCGTTGAATCTGGCCAGCCGCCGCGCAGCGTCGACCCTGATGTTCGACCAGAATAAACTGTAGTCGAAGACATGATAGTTGTTGCCGGGCAGGACATAGCTTTTGATACCTACCGGCGGCGGACCGATGAGAAGGAAGCCGCGCGGGCCGCATCGCGCCGGTGTGAGAGCGGCCTGCAGCGTGCCGTCCTTCAAGTCGGCATCGGGAATGACCGCACCGAGATTTGCCCGTGCGTCTGCCGCGGTATTGGGAGCCCCGGTCAGCGGATTCGTACAAAGCATGGGCGTCCCCTTGCGGGGACGACCGTTGAACCCGGTGGTGCCGTCATAGGCGTCGGTTACCAGCCTGGTATCCGCGGGCTCGGCAAAACTTTGCCATGACAAGATGCAGCCCGTCTGATCCGGAGCGCCGCACGCAGGCAGTCCCATGGCCGCGAGATCGGTGTCCACCGATACCGGCCAGCCGACGACGTAGGCGGCCACGATGCGTGCGGCAAGCGGCTTGCCCGCGACTTTCTCGCGCAGCAGCCGCGTCAGGTGGAGGGCACCCTGGCTGTGACCTGCGAGAATGATCGGGCGGTCCTTTGGCGCTTGTTCGAGAAACGCATCAAAGGCGAGCGCAACGTCGCGATAAGCCGCATCGAGCGCCCTTTGCGCCTCTGCCTTCGTGGTCAGGAACGACCCGAACGTCGCCTGCCGGTAGCGCGGCGCCCAAATCGCGCCAACGCCATTGAAGACACTCGCCTGTCCGCGAATAAAGGTGCGGGCAAGGTCGGCCGACGTCGTGTCGTCGAGAGGGGCATTCCATGCGGCGCGCGTCAAAAAGCTGGTCGGATGGATGAAGAAGACCGACGCGCCGCGCGATATCCCTGAGGCCGGCCCGGTCCTGGCAACGCCCTTCGGGTGCCATTCGGCGGGATTGTCCGTCGCCATGTCAGGACGGGCATACCACATTTCCCTGGCCGCATACGCATTGGGTGCTGCCGGCGCCAGCTGAACAAACGGGGTGCCCGGCACGAATGCGATCCGGATTAGTTTGTCGCTGAACAACGCCCAGATGACGCCGCTCAGGACGACAAGGAATGTCAGGAACGCGACGACGTACAGAAACTTGCGGGCCATGGGTGTCCGACCGTTGAAGGGTGTCGGGGTAGCTGCTAGCGGCCACCCGCATGTCAGTCGATAGCGCAACCGTTCGGAAGATCGCCTCGCTCGCGAGGATCGCCGTGACCGAGGACCAAGTCGGCGCGATGGTGCCCGAGCTCAACAACATTCTTGGCTGGATCGAGCAGCTGGGCGAGGTCGATACATCCTCGGTGGCGCCCATGACGGCAGTAATCCCCAATTCCCTGAGGCTACGCGCCGATATCGTCGACGACGGCAATGTGCGCGACGCCGTTCTGTCCAACGCGCCGGCCCCCGAGCATGGGTTCTTCGGCGTGCCCAAGGTGATCGAATAAATGGCCGAACTGACCGACCTGGGAGTTGCCGCGATCCGCGATGGCGTGCGCGATGGAAGCTTTTCGGCACGCGAGATCGCGATGGCCTTCATCGACAAGGTTGCTGCGGCAAAGCCATTGAACGCGTTCCTCCTCGAGACGCCCGACCACGCGCTTGCTGCCGCAGATGCCGCGGATGCCGCTCGGGCGGCGGGCGAGTTAAAGGCAATGTCCGGCGTGCCGATCGGCATGAAGGACCTGTTCTGCACGAAGGGCGTGGCGACGACGGCAGCCAGCGAAATTCTTGGCGGCTTCGTGCCGCCCTATGAATCCACGGTCTCCTCGAGGCTGTGGGACGCAGGTGCAGGCATGCTTGGCAAGCTGAACATGGATCAGTTCGCCATGGGCTCGTCGAACGAGACGAGCGCTTTCGGCAATGTCATTTCGCCGTGGCGGCGCAGCGACGGCGGCAACGCACCGCTGGCTCCTGGCGGATCATCGGGCGGAAGCTCGGCGGCGATCTCGGCACGGCTGTGCCCGGCGGCGACGGGTACCGACACAGGCGGCTCGATCCGGCAGCCTGCCGCCTTCACCGGTATAAGCGGCATCAAGCCGACTTATGGCCGATGCTCCCGCTGGGGCGTCGTGGCTTTCGCCTCGTCGCTCGACCAGGCCGGCGCCATGGCCCGCGATGTTCGCGACTGCGCGATCATGCTGGGCGCCATGGCCGGCTTTGACGCCAAGGACTCGACCTCGCTCGACCTGCCCGTGCCGGATTGGGAGGGGGCCCTGAATGCCGACCTCAAGGGCAAGCGTATCGGCATTCCGCGCGAATATCGGGTCGATGGCATGCCGGCGGAGATCGACGCGCTTTGGGAGCAGGGTATCGCCTGGGTCCGCGACGCTGGCGCCGAAGTCGTGGACGTGTCGCTGCCGCACACCAAATATGCGCTTCCTGCTTATTATATCATTGCGCCTGCAGAGGCTTCGTCGAATCTCGCGCGCTACGACGGCGTACGTTACGGATTGCGGGATTTGCCCGAGGGTGCAGGGCTGCAGGAAATGTATGCGGCGACGCGTGCGGCGGGATTTGGGCCCGAGGTCAAGCGCCGCATCCTGATCGGTACCTATGTCCTGTCGGCGGGTTTCTACGACGCCTATTTCACTCAGGCGTCGAAAGTACGCAGCCTGATCGCGCGCGACTTCGACGAGGCTTGGCAATCGTGCGACTTGCTTCTTACGCCGACTGCGCCAAGCGCCGCCTTCGCGCTCGGCGAAAAGAGCGCCGATCCGCTAGCCATGTATCTCAACGACGTCTTTACGGTGCCGAGCTCGCTTGCCGGGCTGCCCGCCATGTCGGTCCCGGGCGGCCTCGATGCGCACGGGCTGCCGCTCGGCCTGCAGATCATCGGCAAGGCGCTCGACGAACAGGGCGTGCTAGACGCCTGCCAAGCCGTCGAGGAGCGCGCCGGTTTTACGGCGCGACCCCAGAGCTGGTGGTAAGGCACATCGGCTCCCGGTGACCTTGTCGCGCTTCCTGAACTGGGTAGCCGACCGTCCCCTTGCTGCCGTGCCCCTCGCCATCGGGGCCGTCGCCGAACGGGTCGCCTGGGCGATGGCCGGGCACATGGCGATGCTCGACACCGAGCTGCGCAATGCCGCCATGCACTGGGCGACCACGGGCTCGATCGCCGATGCGTTTCGGCCGGGGAGCGGGCCGACCGCGCATGTCGGAGCGTTGCCCGTGCTCATCCCCGGCTCAGTGATGCGCGCCTTCGGCACGGACACGCCCACCACGGCGCTGGCGCTGACCGTGTTCAGCGCGCTTTCTGTCGTCGCGACGGCGCTCGTGCTCAATCGGGTGTTTCATCGCCTCGGCACGCCGGCCCCGGCGCGCGGCGGCGCACTGCTCCTGATCTGCCTGGTGCCGCTCCACATCGAGATCGAGTCCAGGTCACTGCGGATCTATGAAAATGGCACCGCCGCATTGCTGCTCGCCGTCATGTTGTTGAGCGTCGTCCGTATCGATCAGCGCAGGCAAGTCCATTTCCACGATGTGATCGGACTTTCAGGGCTTGCATCGCTCGTCATTGCGCTATCGCCAGCCTTGGCAATCTGTGTGCTGGCGATGCTCGGCGTGCTCGCGCTGCGGCAGTTGGATGCGAAGGGCAGGGCCAGGGCCGCGGCACTGTTGAGCGTAACCCTATTCGTCACGAGCTTGCCCTGGGCGCTTCGCAACCGCGATGTCATGGGGGAAACGGTGTGGAGCCGCAGCAACTTCGGCCTCGAGTTTGCCATTGGAACGCATCCGGCTGCGGTCGATCCGGCGGATCCGGGTGCGGTGTATCTCGCGCGCCTCGCGCAAGTTCATCCACATGACAGCGAACCCGGATACCACGCTCTTGTCGTTGCTGGGGGCGAGTTGGCCTATGCGCGCAAGCTCGGGGGCGAAACTTGGAGCTGGGTAGCGGCACACCCGCTTCAGGCGTTAAAAATCTGGCTGCGCCATCTGGGCGAATTCTACTTCCCGCCGTTCTGGATGTGGGTTCATTCGGGGCTGCCGGACGCAACGACGCCTTTGCGGCTGATCATCGTCGATGCCATTGCATTCCTGGCGCTGATTGGTCTTGGATGGGCTATCGTGCGGATGCAATGGCCGCATCTTTATCTGGTCCCGCCCGTCGTTCTCGTTGCGCTGCCCTATGTGCTTGCCCAGCCCCTCGTCCGTTATCGTTACGTCATCGCAAGCCTGTTGATTTTCCTCGCAGCTGATACGCTCGCCCGATTGTTTGATCGCCAAGCAATGGCCTTTGGACAGCGGTATTCGGCATGAGCAGGCTCGACCAACTGATCATGGTGCTGACCGATGTGCGCCATCTGGGAGCCGGATTTGCCTGGTCGGCGATACGGCGATGGAGGCGGCCATTGCCTTTCGCGATTCCCCTTCCGGGCATTGGGAAGGCTTGGGTGCGGGGTCGCGACAGCGACATCGACACGTTGCGGCGTATTTTCCTGCACTGCGATTACGAGATACCATCGCCGCCCGTGCGTGACCGGGTGCACAAGCGCTATGCATCCATTGTGGCAGCCGGGAATCGCCCGGTCATTATCGATGCAGGTGCCAATATTGGCGGCTCCGCGCTTTGGTTCGCGCAACTCTACCCCGAAGCGATCATTATCGCGGTCGAACCGGATCCCGCGACGCTCGAGATGCTCAATCGTAATGTCGCGGACCTTTCGAACGTTCGAGTTGTTGCTGCGGCGCTCGGCAGCACGGCGGGACGTGTCGAGCTTGTGACGGGCGGTGCTTCCGATGCCACGCGAACGGTGCGATCCCATGTTGGACTGCAGCTAATGACCGTCGAAGAGCTTATCACCGCCGTCCCCGGCGGCGTACCCCTCATCGCCAAGATCGACATCGAAGGTTTCGAGGCCGATGTTTTCGCCGCGAATACGGGCTGGATAGACGAATTTTTCGCGATATTTATCGAGCTTCACGACTGGATGCTGCCTGGCAAGCGCAGCAGTGGAACGTTTCAGGCCGCCATGTCCACGCGGGACGATTTCGAGATTTTCCTAAAGGGCGAAAACCTGATCTACGTCCGGCTTTAGCGCGAAGCGGCTTGCAAGAAGGGTGCGACAACGGCATCGGTCTTGGCATGGAACAGAGCAGCTTTCGCATCAAAGGGGCAAGCGGAGATTGGGAGATCGTGGTCGGTCTCGAGGTCCACGCCCAGATCACGTCCAACGCCAAATTATTCTCGGGCGCCTCGACCGCCTTCGGGGCGGAGCCCAACACGCACGTGTCGCTCGTCGACGCCGCGATGCCTGGAATGTTGCCGGTGCTTAACGAGGAATGTGTCAAGCAGGCAGTCCGTACCGGCCTTGCCATCGGTGCTGAAATCCATCGCTGGAGCCGTTTCGATCGCAAGAATTATTTCTATGCTGACCTGCCGCAGGGTTATCAGATTTCGCAACTATACCACCCGATTGTGGGCGAAGGGTCGATCACCGTCACGACCGAGGAGGGAACCAAGACCATTGGGGTCGAGCGCATCCACATCGAGCAGGACGCCGGCAAACTGATGCATGACCAGCATCCGGCGATGTCCTATGTCGATCTCAATCGGTCGGGCGTGGCACTCATGGAAATCGTGTCTAAGCCCGACATGCGCAGCCCTGCCGAGGCCGGCGAATATGTCCGCAAGCTGCGACAGCTGGTGCGCTATATCGGCAGCTGCGACGGCAATATGGAACAGGGATCAATGCGTGCTGACGTGAACGTCAGCGTGCGCAGGACCGGCGAACCCTTTGGCACGCGGACCGAGACAAAGAACGTCAACTCCGTCCGCTTCATCCAGCAGGTGGTCGAAATCGAGGCAAAGCGGCAGGTCGACGTGATCGAAAGCGGCGGCGCCATCGTCCAGGAAACCCGCCTGTTCGACCCGGACAAGGGCGTCACGCGCAGCATGCGGTCGAAGGAGGACGCGCATGATTACCGATATTTCCCCGATCCGGACCTGCTGCCGCTCGTCCTGACCGAGGAATTTGTTGCCGAATGTGCGGCAAGCCTCCCCGAGCTGCCGGATGCCAAGCGCGCGCGCTTTACCGACACCATGGGGATCACGCCCTATAACGCCGAAGTGCTGACCAATGACATCGACACCGCGCATTGGTTTGAGGCTTTGCTCGCGCAGGGCGTCGAGGGCAAGGCTGCGGCGAATTGGGTGACCGGCGAATTGTTCGGCGCGCTCAACCGCCTCGGCCGGGCGATCACTGACAGCCCCGTGAACCCCGCCCAGGCTGCCGAATTGCTCAACCTCGTCAATGACGGGACCTTGTCGGGCAGCATGGCCAAGACCGTGTTCGAAAAAATGCTTGAGACAGGCGACGGGGCAGGGGCGATCGTCGAACGCGAGGGCCTGAAACAGACCAGCGACACTGGCGCGATCGATGCCGCCATCGCCGCCGTCCTCGCTGCCAACGTCGACAAGGTCGCGGAATATCGTGGCGGCAAGGAGGCATTATTCGGTTTCTTCGTCGGCCAGACGATGAAGGCGATGGCAGGCAAGGCGAATCCCAAACTGGTCAACGAACGGTTGCGGGGACTGCTGGCTTCTGCATAAATCTTCAGACCGGTCGGAGAGTCGGGAACGTTTCGGGGGGAACATGGGCGGCAGGGTCTTTACAATGGTCGCTGGCGCTGCGCTTCTCGCGTCACCCGCCCTTGCCGGCACGAAGGCGGTGACGGCCTCTGGCTATGCCCTCCCCAAGGACAAGCCGGTCACGATCGTGCTAATGCGCCCGGATACCGACGTCGGCGAACTGGCAGCCGGTGGCGTGCCACAGCCCAATGCGGACTGGACAAGCGCAGCGCGGGCCAATCTTGCCGAAGCGCTTGAGGCGGACGCAAAGGCCAAGAAGCTCGACCTGAAAGTCATCGCTGAACAGACAGGGGACAGCGCGCAGATTGTGGCCGACTATACCGCGCTACACCAGGCCATCGCTGATGCCATCATTCAGCACAAATATTACGGCGCCAAATTGCCGACCAAGAAGGACAAGTTCGACTGGACGATGGGGCCGGGCGCGCAAAAGCTGGCCGACCTGTCAGGCGGCAATTATGCACTGTTTCTGTTCACCCGCGACAATTTCGCCAGTGCAAGCCGGAAGTCCATGCAGGTTGCCGGGATGCTCGGCTGCCTTGTCGGCTTTTGCGTCATCGTCGGCGGTGGCAAGCATGTTGCCTATGCCTCGCTTGTCGAGCTCTCGTCGGGCAATATCGTCTGGTTCAATGTGCTCCGCGGCTCGAAGGGCGACGTGCGCGAGAAGGACGGCGCGACAGGCATGGTGACGGCGATCATGGCCTCCATGCCGACGCAGCCCGGCGAGGCACCCAAGGCGGAGGTCGCCGCAAAGTGAGGCGGCTTTTGCCGCTCGCGCTGCTCTTGGTTGCTGCCGCGCCGCGGCCCGCTGCCGTAACGCCCGGTTATACGCCGCAGGACGCCGACGAACGGGGCCTGTGGATGCAGGTCGACGAATATGAGCGCCAGTTCAAAACTTCGAACTTCGTCATGCGCGACGCGGCGCTCAACGCCTATGTCCGACACGTCTTCTGCAGGACGGTCGGCGAGGCCGAGTGCCGGGACGTGCGGATTTACGTCGTTCGGACACCCTATTTCAATGCGAGCATGGCCCCAAACGGCATGATGCAGGTCTGGTCAGGGCTGTTCCTGCGTTGCCGTAACGAGGCACAGCTGGCCGCTGTGCTGGGGCACGAATACACCCATTACCTTAACCGACATACGCTGAAGCAATTTCGCGATCTGAAGAACAAGACCAATGCGGTGGGTTGGCTGTCAGTCATTCCGCTGGGCGGCTTCGTGGCAGGAGGCATTGCCCTGGCACAGCTTGGCATGATCGGATCGGTGTTTTCCAATTCACGCGAAATGGAGCGAGAAGCGGACAGCGGCGCGCTGCCGCTGATGGTGAAGGCCGGCTACGATCCGTCGGCGGCATCGAAAGTCTGGGGCCAGCTCCTTGCGGAGGAAGCAGCGACAGCTGCCGAACGCAAGCGCGCGCGGCGGCGCGAGGGCGGCATGTTTGCGACGCATCCGCAAAGCGTCGAGCGTCAGGCCGAGCTTGAGAAACAGGCTAGGGCGCTTGCGTCGCCCTCTGCAACGGCGCTCAACACCGCAGAATACCGTGCTGCGCTGGCGCCGTGGTGGGCGGCGTTCATCGATGACCAGATCAAGCTCAACGATTTCGGCGCAACCGAGCTTCTGCTCGGCCAGCTTGCCGACGGCACCTGGACGGCCGAGTTGCTCTTCGCACGCGGCGAACTTTACCGCTCGCGCGGCAAGCCGGAGGATTTCGCGGCCGCTGCAAACTTTTATAAGGCTGGGATTGCGATGGGCGGCGCACCCGTCGAGATCTGGCGAGGGCTGGGCATCGCTCTGCTGCGCAGTGGCGACATCACCGGCGCGCAGAATGCGCTAAGAACTTATCTCGAAAAACAGCCTGACGCAAAGGATCGGGCGATGATAGCGATGATGGCGGGGGTAACGTCATGAGACGGGTTTTTTTGATAGGTTGCATTGGTGCCTTGTTGGTCAGCGCGCCTGCGATCGCGGGGTACAAGCTTATGCCCGCGGGAATGGTACAATCGGTCGGTAAGCTCGGCCTGACGGTTACGCCCCCAAACGACTGGAACCGCCTCGGCGCCAAAATCGGGCGCAATGCCGAAAGTTGGACGCTTGATGGCCTGCCGCTCAACGACCTTTCATTCTATGCAGGGATCGACGAGGGAACGCCGCTGTTTCGCGAAGTGGACAAGAAGAACAAGCCGCTTCCCAAGTTCACCGCGTCGATGCTGCCGAGCGATATCGTGTCGCTGTTCGAAGGGAGCTACCGCGTCGCGGCTGGGACCTCACTCTTTGAGATCGGCAAGGTCGAGCCGGTAATGTTCGCCGGCAAATCCGGCGTACATTTCACTTATAGCTTCGTCCAGCAGGGCGAAGAAGTTCGGCGCAATGGGGAAGGGACCGGCGCCATCATTGGTGGCAAGCTGTTCCTCATCACCTTTGAGGCGCCGGCGATCTACTATTTCGATCGTGATGTTGCGCGGTATCGTACCCTCGTCGGTTCCGCGCGCGTCAATCAGGCCTGAACCTGGGAAGTGCCGCCTTCGAAGCCGGGCTCCCGCACCGGCTCGGGCATGTCGACGTCGTCGGGCATCGGCGGCAATTCGCTCGGGGGCACGGTTGGTTGGGGACTATCGCCAGGGCCGTAGTCGGGTTCGGGGTTGGGGACGGTTGCCATCGAATTTCTCCTTCCCACTGCCAACGAACGATCGCGCAAACGGCTCCCTTGCCCTTCGCGGCAACCGCACATATAGACGCGCGCCTTGCCGACGTACCGTTGCGGGCGTGGCGAAACTGGTAGACGCGCCAGATTTAGGTTCTGGTATCGCAAGATGTGGGGGTTCGAGTCCCTTCGCCCGCACCAGTTCGCCGTGACTCAAAATTGTCCGGGGGACGATTTTTGGCCGGCGAACTCCCGAGCGAAAGCGACGGGGTGGCACCAAGTAGAGAGATTTTTGACGACATGCAGATTGCCGAAACGCTGAACGAGGGCCTGAAGCGCGCCTTCCTGTTGACCATTCCCGCTCGGGACATCGACGCGCTGGTAGAGGCCGAAGTGAAAAAGGTCGCGCCCCAGATGCGCATGCCAGGCTTCCGCCCTGGCAAGGTGCCCGCGAACCTCATCCGCAAGATGCACGGCCCGGCGCTCCAGCAAGAAGCGCTGAACTCGGCGATCCAGGACGGCGTGGCGAAGCTGGTTGCGGATAACAAGTTCCGCCCGGCGATGCAGCCTTCGGTCGAACTCGGCGAAAATTACGAGCCTGGCAAGGATGCTGAGGTCAAGGTTGCGCTCGAGATCCTGCCCGACGTGCCGACGCCCAACATCGAGGGGATCAAGCTCGAACGTTTGACGGTCGAGCCCGACGAGGCGGCGGTCGATGAACAGGTGGCGGCGCTCGTGGCGCAGCAGAAGTCGTTCGAAGACGCCTCGGCAGAGCACTTGGCCGCAACCGGCGATCTTGTGACAATGGATTACCTCGGAAAGGTCGACGGCGAGCCTTTCGACGGCGGCAAAGGCGAGGACATGTCCGTCGAGATCGGGTCGGGCCGCCTCATTCCCGGCTTCGAGGATCAGCTTGTCGGCGTAAAGGCCGGCGACGAAAAACAGATCTCGGTCACGTTCCCGGAAGATTATAATGCGGCCTATCTGGCCGGTAAGCCGGCGACTTTCGATCTTGTGATCAAGAAGGTGCAGACCGCCAAGGCGGCCGTTGCAGATGACGAGTTCGCCAAATCGCTTGGTCTCGAAAGCTTGGAACAGCTGCGCGGTTTGTTCAAGGGGCAGGTCGAGCAGGAACTCAACGGGCTCACGCGAACGTACATGAAGCGCAAGCTTCTGGACCATCTGTCGGAAACGCACGATTTCCCGGTACCGCCTTCGATGGTGGAAGCCGAATTTGAACAGATCTGGCGCCAGCTGGAGCATGAGGCGAGCCATGAGGCAGACCCGGAGGCGGCACGCGCCGAGATGGAAAAGGACCGCGACGATTACCATCGCATTGCAGAACGCCGCGTCCGGCTGGGCCTGCTGCTGTCCGAAATCGGTCAAGCCGGCGGGATCGAAATCACCCAGAACGAGATGAACATGCTCGTGAACCAAGCTGCCCAGCAATACGATCCGAAGGACCGCGAACGTTTCGTCGAATATCTGCGCAACGAGCCGATGGCGCAGGCCCAGCTCCGTGCCCCGATGTACGAGGACAAAGTTGTCGATTACCTGTTCTCGAAAGCCGAAATCACCGACCGCACATCGACAAAGGCCGAACTGGAAGCCCTGATCGAGACCGAGGAGGGACATGTCCACGGGCCGGATTGCGGTCACGATCATGCGCATGACGAGCAGCCCAAGACGAAGAAGGCTGCGGTGCCGAAGAAGGCAAAGGCTGCGCCCGACGCTGCACCGGCCGAGGTGGAGGCTGAAAAGCCCGCGACGAAGGCAAAGAAGGGCAAGCCGGCTGTCGAAACCGTCGCCGTCGTCGAAGGCACGTTGGTGACCGAAGAATCGGGCGGCACGGCGATGGTCGAAGAGATTGTCGTCGACGCGCCGAAGAAGAAAACCGCTGCGAAGAAGGCGAAGGCTTCGCCTACCGAATGAGCAGCCGAGCGACGGCGGGCTTGGCGCATTTAGCGCTTTAGGCGTTGTCGCAATGCTGCGCCTGCCAGCGTCGTGGTGGTCGGGCGGACGTTTACTGATCCCAATCGCTATAACCAGGTCCGAGCTGGCAGTCTCAAGATGGTGCATGCCTCGGCGCGAGGAGGCTTGACGCGTTGCCTGACCCCAGCGGCCATCGGTATCTTGGCAAATGACTCGCGCCGAGGGTTGCAATGCATATTGCGCTGCGATCGGGAATACGCGACGCATGGATGGCAATGAAGGTCGGGGGCCAGTGACGAACGACGTGCACTCTTCAGGCAGACGCATCGCCGTCCTGTTGCCTTGTTATAACGAGGAAACCGCTATCGCGCAGACGATCGCGGGGTTTGCCGATGCGCTGCCCGACGCGACGATTTACGTCTACGACAATAATTCCTCGGACCGGACCATTGAGGTCGCGCGCGCGGCAGGGGCCGTCGTCCGCACCGAGCGGATGCAAGGGAAGGGGAACGTGGTCCGGCGCATGTTTGCCGACGTCGACGCCGACATCTATGTCATGGCCGACGGCGACGCGACCTATGAGGCTTCGGCTGCCCCAGGGCTTGTCGCGAGGCTGATGGATGAACGGCTCGACATGGTCGTCGGGGCCCGTAAGTCGGAGATTGAAGCGGCGTATCGGCGGGGACACCGCTTCGGCAACGCGATGCTGACCGGCATGCTGACCCAGGTATTCGGACATAGCTTTACCGATATCCTTTCGGGATACCGGGTATTTTCGCGTCGCTTTGTGAAGAGTTTTCCGGTTCTTTCGGCCGGGTTCGAGATCGAGACGGAGATAAGCGTCCATGCGCTCGAATTGAAGATGCCGACTGCAGAGGTCGTCACCGCCTATGCAGCGCGGCCCGAGGGGTCGGTCTCCAAGCTCAGCACCTACGCAGATGGGTGGCGGATCCTGAGAACGATCGCCATGCTCGCAAGGTTCGAACGACCGCTGGCGTTCTTCGGCTTTGTCGGCTTGGTGTTTGCGTTTATGGCAATTTTCCTGTCCGTCCCGTTGATGGTCACTTATCTGCAAACCGGGCAGGTGCCCCGCTTTCCGACGGCCGTTCTCGCAACGGGGCTGATGATCCTCGCTTTCCTGAATTTCTTCACCGGCTTGATCCTCGACACGGTCGTGCGCGGTCGGCGCGAGGTGCGGCGCCTTGCGTATCTCCAGTTTCCTGCGCCCGGCGCCTGAGGTCAGGCGACCGCACCCAGCCGGCATAGCCGACCGAAACGTCAGAGCCGCGGCCCAATCGTTCATCGATCCTGTCTCGCACCGATCGCGGAAGCTCACTTGAGCCGTTGCAAGCGTGGCGCCAAATTTAAAGATAGGGCGAGGGCTCCCGGTGACAAATTTAATCCCCACTTGAACCCGGAGTTTACACCGCCGAAATAGGGTCCGGCAAAAGGATCAAGGACAGATAACCGCATGAGCACGCCCGACCACGCCGACATTATCGGCGGCCTCGTCCCCATCGTCATCGAGCAATCGACTCGCGGCGAACGTAGCTTCGATATTTATTCGCGTCTGTTGCGCGAGCGTATCATCTTCATCACCGGCGGCGTCGAGGATCACATGGCCTCCGTCATTACCGCGCAGCTGCTTTTCCTCGAGTCGGAAAACCCCAAAAAAGACATCTACATGTATATTAATTCTCCTGGCGGCGTCGTGACGGCGGGCCTCGCGATCCACGACACGATGCACTATATCCGGCCTGAAGTCGGCACCGTCTGCATCGGGCAGGCGGCGTCGATGGGAAGTTTTCTGCTCGCAGCAGGTCAGCCTGGTAAGCGCGTGGCGCTCACCAACAGCCGGATCATGATCCACCAACCATCCGGTGGCGCGCAGGGTATGGCGTCCGATATCGAGATCCAGGCAAAAGAGATCCTGCGTATGCGGCATCGCCTGAATACGCTCTATGCAAAGTACACGGGAAAGACGGTCGAAGAGATCGAACGTGCGATGGATCGTGACAATTTTCTCGAAGCCGACGAAGCCAAGGCCTTTGGCCTCATCGATGAAGTGATGGACAAGCGCCCAGCGCCGGCCGAGGAGGCCTGAGGGGCGGCTCGCAACGACTTGGACGGCGGGCGATAAACGATATTCAGCATTGCCCGTTAGATTCTTGGCAGTAACATGACGGTCGTCGCGCCCGATGCGCGTCAGTAGGATTGATTGATGACGAAACTCAGCGGCAGCGATTCGAAGAGCACGCTTTATTGCTCTTTCTGCGGCAAGTCGCAGCACGAAGTCCGCAAGCTGATTGCCGGGCCAACCGTGTTCATCTGCGATGAGTGCGTCGATCTGTGCAACGATATAATCCGCGAAGAAACGAAGTCGGCGCTGGTTGCCAAAAAGGACGGCGGTGTACCCACGCCGCAGGAAATCTGCGATGTGCTGGACGATTATGTCATCGGCCAGAAAAAGGCCAAACGAGTTCTCTCGGTCGCGGTCCACAACCATTATAAGCGACTGAACCACGGCCAGAAGGGCGCCGACGTCGAGCTTGCGAAGTCAAATATCCTGCTCGTCGGTCCGACCGGCTGCGGCAAGACGCTGCTGGCGCAGACGCTTGCACGGATCCTCGACGTGCCTTTCACCATGGCTGACGCGACGACGCTGACCGAGGCGGGATATGTCGGCGAGGACGTCGAGAACATCATCCTTAAATTGCTACAGGCGTCCGACTACAACGTGGAGCGCGCGCAGCGTGGCATCGTGTACATCGACGAGATCGACAAGATCAGCCGCAAGGCCGAGAATCCTTCGATTACGCGCGACGTATCGGGCGAAGGGGTTCAGCAGGCGCTTCTTAAAATGATGGAAGGCACTGTTGCCAGCGTTCCGCCGCAGGGCGGACGCAAGCATCCGCAGCAGGAATTCCTTCAGGTCGATACGACCAACATCCTGTTCATTTGCGGCGGGGCGTTCTCGGGGCTCGAAAAGATCATCGGCGACCGCCTTCAAGGCAAGAGCATTGGGTTCGGCGCGCATGTCGCCGCGCCGGACGAGCGCCGGACCGGCGAGATCCTGCAGAAGTGCGAACCTGAAGACCTGCTTAAATTCGGTCTCATTCCAGAATTCGTCGGCCGGTTGCCCGTCATCGCAACGCTTGAGGACCTCGACACGACGGCATTGGTCAAAATCCTGACCGAACCCAAAAATGCGTTGGTAAAGCAGTATCGCAAGCTCTTCGACATGGAAGACGTGGCGCTCGGCTTTACAGATGACGCACTGGCAACCATCGCAAAAAAGGCCGTCGAACGGCGGACGGGGGCACGTGGCTTGCGTTCGATCTTGGAAGGCATTTTGCTCGATACGATGTTCGACCTGCCGAGCATGGACGGCGTTGACGAGGTGATGATCGACAAGGATGTCGTTGCCGGCACCAAGGAGCCGATCCGCGTTTACGCGAAGAAGGAAAAGGTGGGCGACGCCGCGTAGAGACAAGGCGCACGCCTCGCCTCCTGTTTGCAAGCTGCTGTTCCAGCCGGCAGTGATCGCTCCGCTGTCGACAGCCAGTCCGCGATTTGTCTGCACGACTCGGCAGAAAACCAGCGTTTACGTATCGGCAATGACTATAAGCTACGCTGTCCCTGACCGAATTTATTCAGGCACGAGTAGTGGGAATGGCGATCGACAGTGGCGACATGCCCAACGTTGCTGGCGACGAGGGTCCCGCACGTAAGCTGCTTGCCACTCTTGGAAGCCGGCTGAGTCGGCGCCATGCCGCACCCGTCGCCCTTGATCGCAACAGCGAAGCGCTGCTCATCCTGCAGAACCACGAGCAGTCGGGGCAAGGCTGGTTCTGGGCGACGAACGCCGAAGGTGCCCTGACATATCTCACGGATAGCATCGCTGAGGTTTTGCAGCCCGGAGGGCAGTCGCTCCTCGGCACGCAGTTCGCCAGTTTGTTTTCATACGGAGAAGACGCGGCCGGCAACCGCCGGACCCTATCGTTTGCACTTGCGAAGCGGTCCAAGTTCGGCAAGCTTGCCGTGGTTGCCGCCATTCCCGACGACGAACGTTGGTGGGAAGTGTCCGGCTGCCCCCAATTCGACCGCAATGGCGAATTTTGCGGTTTTCGCGGCAGCGGTGTCGATGTGACCGAACAGCGGCGGTCGTCGGAACAGGCATCTCAGATGGCGATGTACGATGCGCTGACCGGGCTTACCAACCGTCGGCGCATGGGCCAGGTCCTCGATTCGACGTTGCAAGCCTTCACGCATCAGAACCGCGCCTGCACGATCATGCTAATCGATCTCGACCGTTTTAAGCAGGTCAACGACACGCTCGGACACCCGGCTGGCGATGCCCTGCTCAAGCAGGTATCCGAGCGGCTTCTCAAGATCATTGGCGACCGGGAGAAAGTTTGCCGTCTCGGGGGCGACGAGTTCCAGATCATCTTGCCGGACGAGCAGGACCGCGGCGTGCTGGGCGACCTTGCCAATCACATCATTGGCGCGATTTCGCAGCCCTATTCGGTCGACGGTTCGCGGTGCGTGATCGGCGCCTCGGTCGGGGTCGCGATCAGTCCCTATGACGGCAAGAACAGCGAAGAACTCATCCGCAACGCCGATCTGGCCTTGTATGCCGCAAAGGGTGGCGGGCGCGGTCGCTTCTGCTTTTTCACGAGCGATTTCCTCCAGGCCGCCGAAGACCGCCGCATCCTCGAAGAGGATTTGAGGGACGCCGTCGGCAAGGGTGAAATGTCCATGTTCTACCAGCCGATCGTCTGCACCAGGACGAATTGCGTGAAGGGCCTGGAAGCTCTCATCCGATGGAAGCATCCGGAACGCGGCATGATTTCTCCGGGACTTTTCATCCCGATCGCAGAAGAAGCAAATCTGATCGAGGACCTGGGTGAATGGGCATTACGGCGCGCCTGCGAGGACGCTGCCACCTGGCCTGGAAAACTGCGCGTCGCCGTCAACGTATCTCCGATCCAGTTTGCAAACGCCCAGTTCCCCACCATCGTCAAAGCCGCGCTCACTGCTGCGAAGCTGCCCCCGGCCCGCCTTGAGCTGGAGATAACCGAAGGTGTTTTCCTGTCCGACTCGGTCGAGACCGACGGGATGTTCAAATCGCTTAAGGCCATCGGCGTTCGGCTAGCTCTCGACGATTTCGGCACTGGCTACTCGTCACTCGGCTATCTGCGTAGCGCTCCGTTCGACAAGATCAAGATTGACCAGAGCTTCGTGCGCGGGGCCACCGAGACCGGATCCCGGAACGGGGCCATCATCGCAGCAATCGTGGCGCTCGCGAATGCGGTAGACATGGAGACAACGGCAGAAGGAATCGAGTCGTTCGATCAGCTCGAACTCGTCCGAGGTTTGAACGTCAGCCACATCCAGGGATATATCTACAGCAAAGCCGTCGACAATGAGATGGTCATGGCGACGCTGGCAGCGGGTGAATGGGTGATCGAACCGGCCGGCCCGGCGCGACAGCGCGAGGATCGGCAATCGGTCTTCCGCCGAGCGACGGCAGTGCATGACGATCACTGTTATCAAGTAGTCATCCGCAACATCTCGCAGACCGGCGCGCTGATGGAAGGCCTTGTCGACGTACCGCTTGGAACGCGCTTTGTCCTCGATCTGGGCGGCGGTCAGCTGGTGGTGGGCACCGTCCGCCGTTCTGAAGGACATCAGCAAGGCGTCGAATTCGACGAGCGACTGGTCAGCGACGGCAACGGCAGCCTGTGTACCCGGCACCGTATTTCAGCTTATATGCTATCGCTGGCGGGATTGCCCGACGCAGGCGAACATTTGTTGGCGTCGCCGACGGCAAAACGGGCGGGCCACGCCAAAACAATGCCGGCATTCAAGACCGCCAAGCTGTGGAACTCGGCGCGGCCGGTCGATCACCTGGGCCAGGCCGCCTGAGAGCTGGCAGCAAGCCGGTTACCGGAACGGTGGTTCGTTGAACGCACGCAACTTGCGGCTGTGCAGCTTGGCTCCTTCGCGGCGCAACTCGTTGCAGGCCTCGATCCCTATTTTCATGTGCTCGGCGATCGCACGTTCGTAAAAGCGATTTGCCTGTCCCGGCAGCTTGAGCTCGCCATGCAGTGGCTTGTCCGACACACAGAGCAGGGTCCCGTAGGGCACGCGAAAACGGTAGCCCTGCGCAGCGATCGTCGCACTTTCCATGTCGATCCCGACAGCGCGGGACTGTGAGAAGCGCAGGGCCGATTTGGAGAACATGAGTTCCCAGTTGCGGTCGTCGGTCGTGACGATGGTGCCCGTCCGCAAACGCCGTTTCAGAACATCGCCGGTTTCGCCCGACACGGTCTCTGCAGCGCGCGCAAGCGCTTGCTGAATCTCGGCAATGGCAGGCACGGGAATTTCGGGCGGCAAAACGTCGTCGAGGACATGGTCATCGCGCAGATAGGCATGCGCTAGAACATAATCGCCGATTCGCTGGGAAGGGCGCAGTCCGCCGCAATGGCCTATCATCAGCCATGCTTCGGGACGCACCACCGCCAGATGGTCCGTGATCGTCTTCGCGTTGCTGGGACCCACGCCAATGTTGACAAGCGTGATGCCGCTGCGGTCGGGCGCGCACAAGTGCCACGCCGGCATCTGGTGTCGTCGCCATGCGTCGCCTGCAATAACGCTTTCGGCATCGTGAGTATCGCGGGTAACCCTGATGCCGCCCGCACCGGTGAGGTGCGTGTACGGTGAATCTCCCCCCAGCTGGCTCAGCGCCCATCGCGCGAACTCATCGACATAGCGGTTGTAGTTCGTAAACAGAATATAGCGCTGTACGTCCTCCACCGGTGTTCCGGTATAGTGCCGCAATCGTGCGAGCGAGAAATCGGTGCGCAACCCGTCGAACAACGCAAGCGGACGTGGACTGTCGGGCGCGATGCTGAAAATGCCGTCCGCGATCTCGTCGCCGATGTGCGCCAGCTCGGTTGCCGGGAACCAGCGCGCAAGATCGGTCGGGCTGATGTCGCCGAGGTCCATGTCGGCGTCGAGGACATAGGGAAAGGGGATTTCCTGCTTGGATGATCCGACCTCGACGGTTACGTCATAGTCCATCATCAGCAGGTCGAGCTGCTCAGTGAGATAATCGGCGAACAGCGCGGGGCGCGTGACGCTGATCGCGTAATGGCCGGGCTGCGTCAGGCGTCCGAAGGATCGCAGGGGAACCTGGCGCTGCTCGTCCTCCCCGGCATAGGTCACCCGTATTTCTGGATACGCAAAGCTGCCGTCGCTCCGCGCCGACGGGTCGGGGCGAGTACCGTTGGCAATATAGATGGCGATTGCGGTGCGCAGACGGTCGGTGGCGGCAGTAAAAAGTGTGTCGAGCTGGGCCACGATGTCGCGGCCGCCGTGCGAAGCATTGGGGCGGTTCATGGACAATCGTTACGCGCGGCGCGTGTCGCCCGCAAGACACAGGGTGCTCAAGTCGACGCGATGACGACTCTGGGTCATCATGATCCCCGTCAATTCACTTAGGACGCTATGTAATTTCGATAGCTTGATATCGACGGGGATGAGCGACTACATGTTTTCGAGCATGTATTCCGCACTGGAAACGCGATATTCGCCGCCGGCCTCGACATGCAGCGCCTCAACCGTCCCGTCATTCACGATCATCGAGAAGCGCTGGCCGCGCGTGCCCATACCGAACGGGCTGCCGTCCATCGTCAGGCCCAGTGCCTTGACAAATTCGGCATTGCCGTCCGCGAGCATCGTCACTGCGTCGGCACCACCGGCCTTGCCCCAGGCGCCCATCACAAAGGCATCATTCACGGCTGTGCAGGCAATTTCGTCGATACCCTTGGCCTTCAGCTCGTCGGCCTTGTCGACGAATCCAGGCAGGTGGCGCGCAGAACAGGTAGGAGTGAACGCACCGGGCACGGAAAATAGGGCAACCTTGCGCCCCGCAAAAAAATCAGTGGTCGACACAGCCTCCGGCCCGGAGGCCGTCACCTTCGTCAGCGTGGCGGCGGGAATCTTGTCTCCAACAGCGATGGTCATCTCAGGCTCCTATAATGCTCATTGCTTAGGGTGCATTTGTGGCACCTCGCATCGCGCGGCGACCCGAATAAAGCAAGTTCGCGGCGATAACGATCAGTAATTTGTTAACTCGCGTTTGAGAGCTTGTTTTCCTCAACGAGGGCAAGGGGATAGCAAGGTGAAAAAAGGTTTCATGTGCGTGGGCGCAGTACTTGCCCTCGCTTCCACTCCGGTGACTGCCGCCTGCTGGACGCAAAACGAGGTCGCCGCGGCGAAAGTCCGCGATTTCGATACAATGTTGATGGTATCTGCCCTGCGCTGCCGGTTTCAGAGCGCAGCGCTGATGCAAACCTACAATGCCATGGTTGTGCGTCATCATGCCGCACTGACCCAGGCAAACATCGTGCTGCAGTCGCACTTTTCGCCGGCCGCCGGAGGGGCGAATGAGCTCGACCGCTACGTGACGCGGGTCGCAAACCGCTATGGCGCGGGTGCCGAGGACTTGAGCTGCGCGTCACTACAGTCGATTGCAGCCGCGGCGCTTCAGGAGGAAAGCACACTGCCTGCTCTCGTTGCCCTGGCCGATCGCGCAGCGGTCGCGCCCGAACTGCCAGGCGGCGTGTGCAGCGCGCCCGCGCTGCAGGTGGCAGTACTTCGCTAGGGTCACATATAAAGATGTCTTTATATTCGATTTGACGGCGTGTTGGTAGAGGGGTAGGGGGCGCGGCAACGATCCCAACCGGAGTCTGCCAACGTGGCTACTGTCCTCGACCGTCCCGACTATGTCATTGCCGATATTGCGCTTGCCGATTTCGGTCGCCGCGAAATCCAGATCGCCGAAACCGAGATGCCCGGCCTGATGGCTCTGCGCGACGAATTCGGCGTGTCGCAGCCGTTGAAGGGTGCGCGCATCACCGGATCGCTGCACATGACGATTCAGACCGCCGTGCTGATCGAGACATTGACGGCGTTGGGCGCCGAAGTCCGCTGGGCGACCTGCAACATTTTTTCCACGCAGGATCACGCTGCCGCTGCCATCGCCGCCACGGGCGCGCCGGTATTCGCGGTGAAGGGCGAGAGCCTGGCCGAATACTGGAACTATGTCGGCGACATCTTCAGCTGGGATCACGCCATTGACGGCCAGACCGCCAACATCATCCTCGACGATGGCGGCGACGCGACGATGTTCGCGCTGTGGGGCGCCAAGCTCGAGGCCGGGCACACCATGCCCGAGCCTGAGAACGAGGAAGAAATCGAAATGCAGCGCGCGCTCAAGGCATACGTCGCCAAGAAGCCCGGCTATCTGACAGCAACCGTGGCGGCTCTGAAGGGCGTGTCCGAAGAGACGACGACCGGCGTCCATCGCCTGTACGAAATCGCGAAGAGGGGCGAGCTGCCTTTCCCTGCGATCAACGTCAACGACAGCGTCACCAAGTCGAAGTTCGACAACCTTTATGGCTGCAAGGAATCGCTGGTTGACGCCATCCGTCGCGCCACCGACGTGATGCTCGCTGGCAAGGTCGCCTGCGTCGCCGGCTTCGGCGATGTCGGCAAAGGTTCGGCGCAGTCGCTGCGCAACGGCGGCGCCCGCGTCATGGTGACCGAGATCGATCCGATCTGCGCGCTGCAGGCGGCGATGGAGGGCTTTGAAGTCGTGACGATGGAAGAGGCCGTTACGCGCGCCGACATCTTCTGCACGGCAACCGGCAATGCCGACGTGATCACCGCCGACCACATGAAGGCGATGAAGCCCAACGCCATTGTCTGCAACATCGGCCACTTCGACAGCGAGATCCAGATTTCGGCGCTCAGCAACTACAAGTGGACCGAAGTGAAGCCCGGTACCGACCTGGTCGAATTCCCCGATGGCAAGCAGATCATCGTGCTGGCCAAGGGTCGCCTCGTGAACCTCGGCTGCGCGACCGGTCACCCGAGCTTCGTGATGTCGGCGAGCTTCACCAACCAGGTGCTGGCGCAGATCGAGCTGTGGACCAAGAGCGAGCAGTACAAGAACGAAGTCTATGTGCTGCCGAAACACCTCGACGAAAAGGTCGCTATGCTCCACCTCGAAAAGCTTGGTGTGAAGCTGACCAAGCTCAGTGAGAAGCAGGCCGGCTATATCGGCGTCAGCACGAGCGGCCCGTTCAAGCCGGACCATTACCGCTACTGACCGTTGGCCAACGGCCGATTGTGTCTTCACCTGATTGCGCGCCGCAGATAGGCTGCACGCAATCAGGGAGAGTTTATGCATAAAATCACACGCGCCGGGTTGCTGTCAGCGCTGGTATTTACCGTTCCGTTCACTCCGGTTCGTGCTCAACCAATTGCGACGGCAGCACCTGCGGCTGAAGATGGGCGCTTGACCGAGTTCCTCGACGTCGAGTTCGCCCAGGAATTGAAGATGCGTCCGCAGCTCGCAACGCGGCTCGGCGTGAAAGACGGACAGGACAAGCTAGACGATACCAGCGATGCAGCGGTGCTGGCGCGTCTCGAATGGCGGCGCGGCAGCGTCGCGCGGATGAAGGCGCAGTTCGATCGCGCGAAACTCTCCCCGGCAGCGCAAGCCAATTACGACATTTGGGCACTCGAGCTCGATCGCGCCGAGCTCAACTATAAATTCAGGGCGTACCAACCTCCTTTCTATTCGTTCCTCTATTCTGCCCATTCGGAACTGCCGAACTTTTTGATCAACACGCACACGGTGCAGGATGCGACCGATATGCGCGCCTACACAGCGCGCGTTTCTGGCATTCCGACAGTCCTCGACACGGCGATCGCGCGCAGTCGGCAATCGGATGCAGCCGGTATTCGCGCGCCGAAATTCGAGATCGAACGGGTCATTGCCGGCAGCACTTCGATCATTACTGGTGCACCGTTCGGGACCGGCGGCGATTCGCCGCTCTGGGCGGATGCGAAAGCCAAGGTCGGCAAGCTCCAGACTATGGGCAAGTTAAATGCCGACGAAGCCGCAACGCTGCTCGCCGATGCGCGCACGGCCCTGCTGGCGATCAAGCCCGCCTATGAGCGCGTCATCGCCTGGGCAAAAGGCGAACTCGCCACTGCGCCAAGCGGGCGTGTCGGCGCCATATCTTTACCGGGCGGCCTCGACTGGTACGCGGCGGCGCTGAAGATCAACACGACCACAGACCTGACTGCCGAGCAAATTCATCAGACAGGTATCCGTGAAGTAGCCCGCATCGAAGGCGAGCAGGATGCACTGGCGCGCCAAGCCGGCTTCAAGGACCGCAACGCCTATTACGATGAGCGCGCGCGCCTGTTTCCGCCGACGACCTGGAATGACGAAAACCGGGCCGCGTATCTTAAGACTGCCAACGAGGCGATTGCCCATACCCGAACGCTGTTGCCCAACTATTTTGGATTGTTGCCAAAGTACAGGGTCGAGGTCGTTCGCGAACCGTCGTTCAGCGAGGTCGCCGGCGGTGCAGCCCATGCCGCCGGCCCCAGCCCCGACGGCGTCCGCCCTGGACGCGTTTATGTTCACCTTGTCGGCGTCACCGGCGATCCGGCTGCGGTCTATGACCTGATGTGCCATGAGGGGATCCCGGGCCATGTGATGCAGGGCGACGTCCAGGTTGGCCAGTCCGGTGCGCCGAAGTTCCGCAAAGGCTACGGCTATGTCGCGTTCGGCGAGGGCTGGGGACTTTACAGCGAGGCGTTGTGCAAGGAGATGGGTTCGTTCCCCGACGTCGCAGCCGATTTCATGCGCCTCGACGCCGAGCTGTTCCGCGCGACCCGCCTCGTGGTCGATACCGGCATTCACGCCAAGGGCTGGACCGAGGAACAGGCTGTCGCGTTCATGATCAAGACCGGGCGGACTTCGCCCGATCAGGCCCGGTCGGAGGTGCGTCGCTATATCACGCTTCCGGGCCAGGCAACCGGCTACAAGATCGGGATGATCAAGATCATGGATTTACGACGCAAGGCGGAGCAAGAGCTGGGTCCTAAGTTCGACATCCGTGGGTTCCACGACTTGTTAATCGGATCGGGTTCCATGCCGCTCGCTGTGCTCGAATCACGCGTGGACGACTGGATCGCGACTCGCCGCTAGAGCGTCTAGGGAACCGCCACGCCCCGCCGCGCATTACCTATCCGGCATCGGAACGGGAGCGATACGGACATGGCGGCACGCCCCTATTGGCAAGGCCAAATCCGGCTCGCGCTTGTCTCTATCCCGGTGCAGATATTTACGGCCACCAAGAGCGGATCGAGCGTCACCTTTCGTCAGATCCATGAGCCGTCTGGCAAGCCCATCAAGTACGAGAAAGTCGTGCCCGGCATCGGCCCCGTCGACACAGATGAGATCCTCAAGGGGTTTGAATACGAACGCGGTAGCTACGTATTGCTGGAAAACGACGAGCTCGACGCGGTTCGCCTTGAATCGAAGAAGACGCTCGAGCTGACGCAATTCGTCGACGCACACGAAATCGACGCGCTCTACTACGAAAAGCCCTATTATGTGGTGCCGGCCGACGACTTGGCCGAGGAGGCTTTCGTCGTTCTTCGCGAGGCATTGCGGCGCACGAAAAAGGTGGCGCTTGGCCAGCTAGCCATGCGGGGGCGCGAATATGTTGTCAGCATCAAGCCATGCGGCCGCGGTCTCATCATGGAGACGTTGCGCTACGCCGATGAGGTCAACAAGGCCGCGAGCTATTTCCGTGACATCCCCGACGTGAAGCCCGACGAAGAATTGCTCGAGCTGGCCGAGACCCTCATCGCCAAGAAGTCGAGCCCCTTCGCCGCCGACAAGTTCCACGACCATTATGTCGAGGCACTGCAGGCGCTGGTCGCCCGCAAGCTCAAGCTCAAGGGTGGCAAGGTCAAGCCCGATGAGGACGAAGCGCCGAAAAAGGGTGGATCGAACGTCATCGACCTGATGGCGGCACTCAAGAAGTCGATCGAGAAACCCGTCGAAGCCGCAAAACCCGCCAAGGCGGCACCGGCCAAGAAACCGGCGAAGAAACGTGCCGCCTGATCCGCTCGAGCGGTACAACGCCAAGCGCGACTTCGCGAAAACGGCAGAACCGGCGGGCAAGATCGCCAAGGGCGGGGGCAACATCTTTATGGTGCAGAAGCACGATGCCACGCGACTGCACTGGGACTTGAGGCTTGAGGCCGACGGCGTACTCAAGAGCTGGGCCGTGACGCGCGGCCCGAGCTTCAATCCCGACGACAAGCGGCTTGCGGTGCGCACCGAAGACCATCCGCTCTCCTACGCCACCTTCGAGGGGACGATCCCCGCGAAGGAATACGGCGGCGGCACGGTAATGCTGTGGGATCGCGGCACCTGGGCGCCGATTGCAGGCAAGAGCGCAAAGGACATCGAAGAGGGGCATCTCCACTTCATCCTCGACGGCGAGCGGATGAAGGGCGAGTGGATGCTCATTCGCCTGAAACCGCGCGGGCGTGAACGCGGCGAGAACTGGCTGCTCCGCAAGGTCGGCGACGAATATGTCGGCGGCAGTGACGACCTAGTGGAGCGCGAAGTTACCAGCGTCGCGACGGGCCGGACGATGGACGAGATCGCCGCAGGTGTGGCGACCAAAAGGGGCAAGGGCGGCAAGACGCCGCGCCGCAGCGCTGCCAAGCGATCGACAACGGCAAGCCGCATGCCCGGGTTCCATGCCCCGCAGCTCGCCACGCTCGTCGACAGCGTCCCGAGCGGCAATGACTGGATCCATGAAGTCAAATACGACGGCTATCGCGCGCAGATCGCGCTCGCCGGCGGCAAGGCCAAGGTTTACACAAGGTCGGGCCTCGACTGGTCGGAAAAATTTCCCGAGATCGTCGAGGCGGCTGCCGCGCTCGACGTGGACAGCGCGCTGATCGACGGCGAGATCTGTGCGCTCGACGCCGAGGGTCGGCCGGATTTTTCGACGCTGCGTACCGCTATCAAGGACAAGGGAAGCACGGGACTGACGTTGTTTGCCTTCGACCTGTTGAGCCTCGACGGCGTCGACTTGACCGGCAGGTCGAACATCGAGCGCAAGGCAAAGCTCGCGGCACTGCTGCCAGCAGAAGGCGCCATACGCTACGCCGAACATATTGTCGGCGCCGGCGAGAAACTGTTCGCGACGATGTGCGGCGCGGGTTACGAAGGCATCGTTTCGAAGCGGGCCGACGCCGCCTATACAGGCAAGCGCACCCCGGCCTGGCTCAAGGTCAAATGCACCAAGCGGCAGGAGTTCGTGATCATCGGCTGGAGCGCCAGCGATGCCCGCACGCGCGGTTTCCGCTCGTTGCTGCTCGCGGTCAACGAGAACGGCAAGCTACGCTACGCGGGCAAGGTCGGCACGGGCTTCGACGCCGACCTGCTGACGGACTTGCGCGCCCGGATGGACAGGATCGCGGCGGACAAGCCGGCGGTAGAGGTGCCCCGCGCCGCCGCGCGGGGGGCCAGCTGGATCAAGCCCGAGCTTGTCGCCGAAATCGCCTTTGCCGAATTCACTGCCGACAATGTCGTGCGCCATGCCAGCTTCGTCGGTCTGCGCGAAGACAAGCCGGCCAAGCAGGTCAAAGTGGAGACTGCAGTGCCGCTCCCGAAGACGCCGGCGCTTGATGCGGACCGTATCACAAACCCAGACCGGGTCATCTTTCCCGGTGACGGCATCACCAAGGGCCAGCTTGCCGCTTACTACCGGCAGGTTGGCGCTGTCATGCTGCCATGGATCGCCGATCGCCCGATCAGCCTGGTACGGTGTCCGCAAGGCCGCGCCAAGCAGTGCTTCTTCCAGAAGCACGATGCCGGCAGCTTCGGGGATGCGGTCCGTAAAGTGCCGATAAAAGAAAAGGACGGCAGCACTGAGGATTATCTTTGGGTAGACAGCGTCGACGGTATCATCGCTGCCGTTCAGATGGGTTCGATCGAATTTCATGGTTGGGGCGCGCGGGCGTCGGATGTCGAGCGGCCCGACCGTCTTGTGTTCGACCTTGACCCCGACGAGGAACTTGAGTTTGCGGATGTCCGCAAGGCGGCCATCGACATCCGCGGGCAATTGGCTGACCTGGGGCTGCTAAGCTTTGCGATGTTGTCAGGCGGTAAGGGCGTGCATGTCATCGTCCCCCTAACAGCCGCTGCCGAATGGCCCGCCGTGAAAGATTTTGCATCGCGGTTCGCGCAAGCTCTCGCGCAGGCCGAGCCCGAACGCTTCGTCGCGACGATGTCAAAAGCCAAGCGAAAGGGGCGCATCTTCGTCGATTGGCTGCGCAACCAGCGCGGGTCGACTGCCGTGCTTCCCTATGTCGTCCGCGCGCGTCCCGGCGCACCCGTCGCCGTCCCCGTCACCTGGGAGGAATTGCGCGATACCGATAGCGCCGCGCGCTTCCATCTGGGCGATGCGGCCATCCTGGTCGAACGGGCAACGTCGAAAAACCTGGCGTCATGGGGCGTGGCCAACCAGACACTGCCCGATATCTGAGCGCGATATCCACCTAACGGCCATTCGACAACGCGGCCCGATGCGCTAATGCGCGGCGCAATGGTTCGTCTTCGCCTATTCCCGACATGGTAACGCTTTCAACTGGGACGGCAGTTCTGCTGGGCGTCATTATGGCGTTATGGCTCGCAGCATCTGCCTGGGCGGTCGTCACAGGCTTGCAGCGTCGGCGCAGCGCCACATTTGCAAGGTCACAGGCCGACCGGCTCGGCGCACTGCTCGACACAACGCCGGCTCTTCCGGTCGTGGTGCGGCCCGATGGCAGGGTAGAGGCGCCCGAGCGCCTTGGCCAGTGGCTGGGACTGCCGCGCACGCCGGGCTTTGTCATCGATTTTTACACGCCGTCGGGCGGGCTGACTGAGACCGGCGCGACCGAGCTCGCTCGCGACGTCACGGCGGCACAACGCACCGGCGCGCGATTCGTGCGAGCGGTCCGCGCAACCGGATCGGAGCGGAGCCTACTCGTCCGTGGCGGCCCGGCCCCCGCATCGCTCGGCACCCCGGGCAGCGTTATTTTCTGGGTGTTCGATGCGACCGAGAGCCAGGCCGAAATCGTTGAACTTGGGCAGGAAGTGGCTCGGCTCGAGCGGGCGTTCGAAGCACTTTCGCAGCTGATCGAGGCTGCACCGGTGCCGATGTGGCACCGCGGCCCCGATTTGCGCCTCACTCTTGTGAACCGCGCGTATGTGACAGCTGTAGACGCGGCGAGTGCCGAAGACGTGGTCTCGCGCGGCCTCGAGCTGGTCGAATCTGTTGGCGGCCTGACGCCCATCGCTGCTGCCGATGCGGCGCGCATCGCCGGTAGCGCGACAAGCCGCGACGTGCCCGCAACGATCGGTGGCAAGCGCCGGTCGATGCGCGTCGTCGATGTGCCGCTCGGCAAGTCGGGTGTCGCGGGCTATGCCCTCGATAACGACGAACTCGACAGAGCCCGCGCCGAGCTGCGCCGTTTTGCCGAGGCGCAGCGCGACACGCTGGATCGCTTGTCCGCCGGGGTCGCGCAGTTTGCTGCCGATCGTTCGCTGACGTTCAGCAACACGCCGTTCCAATCGATCTTTGCAATGAAACCCGAATGGCTGTCTGACCGTCCAGAGTTCGACCGCGTACTCGACCGAATGCGCGAGGCGGGGCGCGCGCCCGAGGCCCGCGACTTTCCCGCGTGGCGCGCTGAACGCGCCGCTTGGTTCACCAACGACGCCGGAGCCGAGGAAAGCTGGCTGCTGCCCGACGGTACTCACCTGCGCGTTGTCGCACAGCCTGTGCCAGATGGCGGCTTGTTAGTGGTTTTCGAGGACCGCACGGAGCAGCTTCAACTGGCAAGCGCGCGCGACACATTGCTCCGGGTGCGGACGGCAACGTTCGACAATTTGTTCGAGGCGATCGGCGTCTTCGGCGCCGACGGCCGCCTGACGTCATGGAACAACCGTTTTCGCAAGGTCTGGGGCTTTGATGAAGCCATGTTGTCGACACATCCCCGTGTCGACACCTTGGCAGAGGCTGCCGCCGGCACGCTGACGACGCCGTCGCGGGCCGCTCTGATGCGCGATCTCGTACGCGCCGCGACCGTCGAGCGGAAGTCCCAGGGCGGCCGCGTCGCCATGAAGGACGGGCGACATTTTGAATTTGCCGCGGTCCCGCTCCCTGACGGCAACGCGCTATTCACGATGCTCGATGTCACGGACAGCCGCCGCGTTGAGCGAGTGTTGCGCGACCGGGCGGATGCCCTGGAAGCTGCCGACAAGGTGAAGACAGCTTTTGTTGCCAATATGAGCTACGAACTTCGTACACCGCTGACCTCGATCGGTGGATTCGCCGAAATGATGGCCAAGGGCTATGCTGGAGAACTGACGCCCGAGGCTCGGCAATATGTCGAGGCAATCCTTGAGTCGGTTGGCACGCTCGGTTCGCTTGTCGACGAGACCTTGCAACTGACCCAATCGGAAGCCGGGCTCGCGGCCGTGGACCGAGAAACGGTTGATGTCCTCCAAATGCTCGACCGTGCGGTGGCGGCCAACGAAGAAGCAGCGCTTGCGAAGAAAATTGATCTGGCAACCGACCTCCACGCATCGGTCGGCCGGGTCGAGGGCGACGGGCGTCGATTGTGCGACGCCATTGAGACGTTGCTCGCCAGTGCCATTAGTCACACGCCCGAGCGTGGCCGTGTCCTGCTTCATGCCAGCGGGACGACCGAGAGCGCGCTGCTTGTCGTCTCGGATAACGGCCCAGGCGCGAGTGGACCCGGCAAGGTGAGCCCGGCGGCCGTCGCTGCACGCGAAACAGTGAAGGCGCATGGCGGCGCCCTATCGGTCATGGCCGAGCCGGGGCAGGGGACGATGGTCAGGATTGACCTGCCGCGATGATCTTGTTGCCGACGCCACACGATACGCTTTCCCTCGGCGCGCGACTCGGTGCGATCCTGGAGGTCGGCGACGTGATCGCGCTTGAGGGTGCACTCGGCGCGGGCAAGACTGTGTTTGCCAAAGGCCTGTTGGCAGGCCTTGGCCATGCAGGCGATGTACCGAGCCCCAGCTATCCACTTGTCATACCCTATGCGCCTCCCGCGACGCGGATCCCGGTTGCGCACGTCGATCTCTACCGCATTGATGATGCGTCGGCGCTCGAAGAGCTCGCGCTAGACGACGCGCGCGCGGATGGTGCACTCGTGATCGAATGGCCGGACCGGATGGGGGCGGGACGCTGGCCTGACATGCTCGTCCTGGCCCTTGCCGTGCACGGTGACGGCAACCGCGCCTTGACAGCACAGGTGCCGCCCGCTTGGGAATACCGATGGCCGCCGAAATGACTCCTCCCGCCGCGGCACCAGCGTTTCTGACCCGTGCCGGATGGAGCGGCGCGCGCATCGAGCCTTTGGCGGGCGATGCCTCGTTCCGCCGCTATTTTCGCGTGATCGAGCCGACCCGCCGTGCCGTGCTGATGGACGCGCCGCCCCCGCACGAGAACCCGCGGCCCTTCATTGGCATGGCGCGGCATCTCTGTGCGCTGGGCTTCGCTGCGCCCGCGATACTTGCCGAGGATCTCGACCATGGGCTGGTCCTGCTCGAGGATTTCGGTGACGCCCGGATGCGCGAAGCGGTGGACGTCGGGAACGTCGACGAAGCCGAAACTTATGCCGCAACCGTCGCATTGCTCGCCGAACTCCATCGCCACCCGCCCGCCGACGTGCCGCCCTATTCGCGCAAGGAGCTGCACCGAGAAGCCGGGCTGTTAACCGAGTGGTATTGCCCTGCCGTCGGCTTGTCGGTTGATGCGGACGCCTATCAGGCGGCGTGGGACCTGGCGTTCGACCGAATTGACAATGTGACACTCGTCACTGTCCTGCGCGATTACCACGCCGAAAACATCATGCTCCGTGAAGGGCTTAGCGGAAGCGCGCGGCTTGGCCTGCTCGATTTCCAGGACGCGTTGGTCGGGCACCCGGCGTATGACCTTGTGTCGATGCTTCAGGACGCGCGGCGCGACGTGCCGCTCGACATCGAAACGAAGATGCTGATCGAGTATAATCGTCTTGCGTCACCGGGACCCGGCTTCATCGACAGCTACGCCATTCTCGGCGCCCAGCGGAACGCCAAGATCGTCGGAATCTTCACCCGCCTGTGGCAGCGTGATGGAAAGCCCCGCTACCTCGACTTCCTGCCGCGTGTCTGGGGATATCTGGAACGCGATCTTGCCCATCCGGCTCTGGCCGAAGTTCGGACGTGGTTCGACGCTAACATTCCGTCCGACAAACGCGGCGGCTTTTTGAAAGAACACGCATGACGGGCGTCCCTGTCCCCAAAACTGCCATGGTGATGGCGGCGGGCCTCGGCAAGCGCATGCGCCCATTGACCGCGACGCGGCCCAAGCCCCTGGTCGAGGTCGCCGGCGCCGCGCTTATCGACCATGTGCTGATGCGGCTCGCCGCCGCCGGCGTCGAGCGCGCGGTAGTAAACGTGCATTATCTCGCCGACGCGCTCGAAGCCCATCTCAAGCGCCACAGTCAGGGCCTCGAAATCACGATTTCTGACGAGCGCGGACAGCTTCTCGAAACGGGCGGCGGGCTGGTAAAAGCACTCCCCCTGATCGACGCCGATCCGTTCATTCAGGTCAATAGCGACAATTATTGGGTCGATGGCCCAGTCGATGCGCTGACCCTGCTTGCCCAGCGCTGGGACGAGAAAGCAATGGACGCTCTCCTGCTGCTTGTCCCTCTGGCACGCGCGAATTGCCATGGCGGCAAAGGCGATTTTCACATGGACCCCGTCGGGCGCATGTCCCGTCGACGGGTCGGCCGCATCGCACCCTTCGTATGGACGGGCGTCCAGATGTTGTCGAAGCGCCTCATTGCCGAACCACCCGCCGAGGTTTTCTCGACCAACGTCTTTTGGGACCGTGCCATTGCTGCGGGACGCTGCTACGGCGTGGTCCATCAGGGACTTTGGTTCGATGTCGGCAGCCCGCCGGCCGTTGCCAAGACCGAAGCGCTGCTGGCTGATGCGTGAGGCGCGCAGCCCCAAGGTTTTCTCCATCCCCGTCTACCGGTCATTCGCCGATGCGCTGGTCAACGGCATTCTGGCTACGCGCGGCCGCGACCGGATGGCGCTCGCGCGGGGCATGATTCTCGTGCCCAACAATCGTGCAATCCGTGCCGTCACCGATGCATTCGTTCGCCGCGCCGACAATGGACTGCTGCTCCCTCGGATCGTTGCCATAGGCGACGCGGGCGAAGCACCTGGGGTCGCTCTGGACGATGTCACTGCCGACATAGCGCCGGCTGTCGACCCGCTGACGCGCCGCATGATCCTGGCCCGGCTGGTCCAGCAGGAACGCAGCATGACCGGCCAGCGTGTGGGTGCAGCGGAGGCGATCCGACTGGCAACGCAACTGGCGGACTCGCTCGACGAACTGATTGCCGAGGATCGAAGCCCCGCCGACCTGCGAGACCTCAAAGTTGGCCCCGAACTCGCGGGGCACTGGCAGAGGTCGCTCGACCTGTTTGCAACCGTGATCGAGCGATGGCCCGAGCGACTTGCAAGTATCGGTCGCATCGATCTGCCCGAACGCCGCAACCGCCTGTTGCGCGAGGTTGCCGACCGCTGGCGTGACACGCCACCTGGTCATTTCGTTGTCGCAGCGGGTGTCACCAGTTCTGCGCGAGCGATTACCGATCTTCTCGCGGTCGTTGCGCGACTACCGGACGGATCGGTGGTTCTCCCCGGCCTCGACCTGGCTAGCCCGAGCGCCGAATGGAACGCCATTGCCGGGGACGGGACCGACGCAGGAATCGAGACCCACCCCCAACACCATCTGCGCCTGCTACTCGACCGCATGCAAATCACCCGTGCGGAAGTTGCCCGCTGGCGCTGGGGTGACGGCAAACCGCGCAAGGCCGTGCGGGGCAGGGCGGTGTCGAACGCCTTCGCTCCTGCACGCTTCACGAGCAAATGGATCGACCTCAAGCCGCAGCTGCGCTCATTGAAAGGCGTGCGGCTCGCAACCTTTGTCGCACCCGCCGACGAAGCGCAGGGCATTGCCATCGCGCTGCGCGAAGCGCTGGAGACGCCCGGCCGCACTGCGGCGCTGGTCACCCCAGACCGGGGCCTTGCCAGCCGTGTCGGAGCGCACCTGCGGCGCTGGGGAATCGAAGCCGACGATTCCGCCGGGCAGCCGCTCGCCGCAATGCCGGTCGGCGTCCTCATTCAAGCCGTTGCCGCGCTCGGTATCGAACGTTTCGCGCCAAATGCCCTGTTAGCGGTGCTCAAACACCCGCTGGTCCGAAGCGGCGAAGATCGCCTTGTTTGGCTCGACGGCGTTAGACGCCTTGATCTTGCCCTGCGCGGTCCGCGTCCGGCCCCGGGGCTGGCGGCCCTGGCGGCATGGCTGCGGGCCGGCAACGAGCGGGAACGGGCCATCCGGAATCACGCCGCGTCATGGTGGACCGACACCGCGCCCCTGTTTGGGGATTTTGAAACGGCTTTTGCCGCCCCCCGCGCATCGCTCGGCGATTTGCTGCGCGCAATCCGGCAGCTTCTGGGCATACTCGGTGGCGATGCCCTATGGGCAGGCCCTGCCGGACGATCCGCGGCAGACCTGTTCGCCGAACTGGAAGCGCGCCACGAACTCGGCCCGGCCGACTTCGCTCCCGATGACTTGCTCCCAATGCTGCGCCAGTTCCTCGGCGAACAGGCCATTCGCCCCCCGCAGGGCGGCCATCCGCGCATCAGCATCTACGGTCTGATCGAGGCCAGGCTGCAACAGGCCGACGTGGTTGTGCTTGGCGGGCTGAACGAGGGGAGCTGGCCCCCGGCTGCGGGGACCGATCCCTGGCTCAGCCCGCGGGTCCGTCGGGAGCTGGGGCTTGCCGATCCGGAGCGCCGTGTCGGGCTGGCCGCACATGATCTGGCGGTCGCACTCGGGGCGGGGGAAGTGCTACTGACTCGCGCCACCCGCGATGCACGCTCGGCGACCATTGCGTCGCGCTTCCTGCTCCGGCTGGAGGCCATGACTGGCGGCCTGGAAAAAGACATTCGCCTCCCGGTGCTGGCAGCGAACATAGATACTACCCCCGGCGCGCCTGAACCGGCAAATCGGCCTGCGCCGTCGCCGCCCATTGCCGAGCGACCCCGACGCATTTCCGTTACTGAAGTCGACCGGCTGAAAGCCGATCCCTACGCCTTCTACGCGCGGACGATGCTCCGCCTGTCGCCGCTCGACGCGCTCGATGCAGAACCCGGCCCTGCCTGGCGCGGCAGTGCGGTCCATGCCGTGCTCGATGCATGGATGCGCGAGGACGAGCTGGATCCCGACAAGCTGATGCCACGTCTTCAGGCGCTGCTGAACGAACCCGGGGTCCATCCAATTGTTCGAACGCTCTGGGGCGCGCGCCTTGTCGAGCCCTGCCAATGGGTTGCCGACCGGATTGCGATGCAACGGCGAGAGCATCACCGTGTGCCGATCCTGTCCGAGATCCAGGGCAAAGCCAATATCGCAGGGATCGACCTCAACGGCAGGGCCGACCGCATCGACCGGTTAGACGACGGTACCCTGGCGATCGTCGATTACAAGACCGGCAACGCGCCGAGCAGTAAGGCGGTGGCGGCGGGCTATTCGATGCAGCTTGGCTTGCTGGCGGCGATCGCCGAGCGCGGCGGGTTTGAGATCGACAGTGCGCCCCTCGCTCCGGCCAGCGGCGCGAAAGTAACTGAGTTCGAATATTGGTCGCTCGCCAAAAATGGTGACGGCTTTGGCAAGATGTCATCGCCTGTCGGCAAAACGGGCCAAGTCTCCAAGGATGCCTTCGTGGCCCATGCCGTGGCGATCTTCACCACCGCAGCGGAACGCTGGCTGACGGGCAGCGATCCCTTCACCGCCAAGCTCCACCCTGAATATGCGCCCTACGAGGAGTACGATCAGTTGATGCGGCGGGACGAGTGGTATGGCCGTGAAGACTGAACGCCCCTCGCTACTCAGCTATTTGAAAGGCGAGCAGGCGCTGGCGTCCTCGCCCGATAACGATGTCTGGCTTTCGGCTTCTGCTGGGACGGGCAAAACTTATGTCCTGGCCGCGCGCGTCTGGCGGCTGTTGCTGCGTAAGGGCGTGCGTCCAGACTCGATCTTGTGCCTCACCTTCACGCGTGCAGGCGCCGCAGAAATGGCCGAACGGGTTCATAGCCGTCTGGCGATGTGGGCGATGGCGAGCGATAGCGAGTTGCGCGGCGAACTGACTGCGCTCGGCGAGGACAACAGCGACGAAAGCATCGCCCGTGCCCGCACCTTGTTCGCCGCAGTGCTCGAAGCGCGCGGCGGCGGCCTGCGTGTGATGACGATCCACGCCTTTTGCCAGACCTTGCTCGGGTCCTTCCCGCTGGAGGCGGGGCTGGCACCGGGGTTCCGCGCCGTCGAAGGCCGCGAACAGGCGGCGCTTGCGTCCAATGTGCTCGGCACATTGGCAGAACATGCCGAACGCGAAGGTGATGCGCGGCTGCTCGGCGCGCTCAGCGCCCTGTCGCGACGGCTGGGCGAGGCCGGAACGCAAGGTTTCCTGCTGGGTGCGGCCGGACACAGCGATGCTCTTGAAACGCTGCCGGAAGGAATCGAGGCCGTCGTCCGCCGCAAGCTCGACGTCCCGGCAGATTATTCGGCGGCGGATGTCGCTGACGCATGCAAGGATGAGAATTTCGATCGCGAAACGTTGCTCGAGCTAGGTCAGCTGCTTGCCAACTGGGGTAAGCGCGGCGAGGAACGCGCTACCCAGATCTCCAACTGGATTCTCGGCGATCCCCCCACCCGTGCTGCAGAACTCGGGAAACTCCACCTCGTGTGGAACACGACCGAAAACGAACCGCGCAGCGGCAAGGGGCAAGTGCCGACCGATCCCACGTACGAGCCGATGGCGGGCCGCTTGCGCGACTGGTGCGGCGCGCTGCTTCAGCTTCAGCTGCGCGCCGCGCTGGCCACCGACATCGCGCATGGCCTTCATGCCGCGCGCCGCTATGCCCGCGCCCACGCCAACGCCAAGCAGGCCGCCGGATTGGTGGATTTCGACGACCTGATCGGCAAAGCCGTGGCATTGCTGCGCGAGCCCGGCATGGGCGCGTGGATCGCCTACAAACTCGATCAGGCGACGGACCATATCCTCGTCGACGAGGCGCAGGACACCAACGAGCGCCAGTGGGAGATCGTGAAGGCGCTGGCAGGCGAGTTCTGGGCCGGTGATGGTGCACGCGCGGGCGCGTTGCGGACCCTGTTCACCGTTGGAGATTATAAGCAGGCGATCTTCGGCTTTCAGGGAACGGACCCGCGCTACTATGCCGATGCGGGCGACCAGTTCGGGGCAGCGGCCCAAGCGGCAGGACGCGAACTGGCGCGCCTTTCGCTCGACCGTTCGTTCCGCTCAACCCCTCCAGTCCTCGACGTCGTCGATGCGCTGCTCGACGAACTTGGCGAGGCGGCGTTCGGCGAACAGGCACGCGACCGACATGAAAGCGCGCGGGGCGGGCCCGGCAGCGTTATGCTGTTGCCGCCGGTGCGTGCGCCCGACGGCGACGGGGAAGACGGGGAAGAAGGCTGGGTGCCTACGGCGACGCGAGAGCTGGCGTCGCGCATTGCGCGCCAAGTGCGCGACTGGATCACCGGAGAGCGGATGCTCGCCGCCAAAGGGCGCCCGCTGACGGCCGGTGACGTCATGGTCCTCGTTCGCAAGCGTGGCGATTTGGCCGCCTTGATCGTCGCGCGCTTGCAGAAGGAGGGCGTGCCGGTCGCGGGGGTCGACCGCTTGCGTCTCGCAGCACCGCTTGCCGTCAAGGATTGCCTGGCGGCGCTCCGCTTTGCCGTCCAGCCCGATGACGACCTGACCCTCGCCTCGCTGCTTGTTTCGCCAATCGGCGGCTGGACGCAGGAGCAGCTTTACGATGCCGCGCATGTCAAGCGCACCGGGTCCTTATGGGAACACCTTCGTGCGACCAGCTCCCAAAGCTCGATTGCAATTCCCCGCAAGTTATTGGCGATGGCCGACTATGTCTCACCCTACGTTTTCCTCGAGAACATGCTGTCGGGCGACATAGGCGCGCGAAAAAACCTTCTCCGCCGTCTTGGCAGCGAGGCCGCCGACCCTATCGACGAACTGCTGAACGCCGCCCTTCAGTTCGAGCGCGAGGGGGTCGCGACGCTGCAAGGCTTCCTCAATTGGTTTGACCGTGGCGAAGGCGACATTGTGCGCGATGCGGGCAGCGAAGGCGACGCGGTGCGCGTCATGACCGTTCATGCCGCCAAGGGACTACAGGCTCCCCTTGTCATCCTAGCCGATGCAACGGGCGATCCCGACGCGGCAAATGAGCGTGATTTCAAATGGGTGCTCGATGAAGCAATCGTGCCGCTGTTCCGGCCGCGCGGGGCCGAGCGCCGGCTGGAGCCCACACTTGAGCTGACAGCGACATTGCTCAGCGAGGCCGATCGGCGCGAACATTGGCGACTACTCTATGTCGCCATGACCCGTGCCGAGGAACAGCTCGTCATTACCGGATCGCTGACTCAGCGGCAAAAAATCGTGCCGCCCGAAAGCTGGCACAACGTCATCGAGCGCGCGATGACGCGGATGGGCGCGAGGCAGGTGGAAATGCCCGGTTGGGGAAACGCGGCAGTGCATGAGGTGCGGAGCCGCGAGAACGTCAAGCCGGCGAAACCCGATGCAGCAAAGCCTCTTGTTCCCCGGCCAGCTTGGCTCGACAGTCCCGCGCCTCCCGAGGCCCGCCCGCCGCGCCCGCTCAGCCCTTCGTCGCTCGGTCCGGATACGGTCGGCGACCCGCCGCCCACCGCCATGATGCTAGCCGCGGCAGAACGCGGTCGCTTGCTGCACGCCTTGTTCGAGCGCCTGCCGAAGCTTGCACCCGAATCCCGTGTCGCTGCTGCCGACCGCTGGCTCGACCGTTCGGCCGGGATAGGCGACGTTGCGGTGCGTGCAGAGCTGGCCGACACGGTGCTAACCGTTCTCGACCATCCCGAGAGCATGCACCTGTTTGATCCCGATGGGCTTGCCGAAGTGCCGGTCGCAGGCGTCGTCGACGGCATCGTGATTTCCGGCACCGTCGATCGGCTGATCATCGGTCCGGGCACCGTCGACATCGTCGATTTCAAGACCGGTCGTCGGGTGCCGGCGGATGCGCGCGCCGTGCCCAACGCTTACATGCGCCAGATGGCCGCCTATGCCGCCGTTCTGCGCGGTGTCTTTCCCGGTCATAAGGTACGCGCAGCCTTGCTCTATACCTCCGGACCGCGCCTCGTCGCGCTCACCGACGCCGATCTCGAAACGCACAAGCCCGGCTTGGACGCGGCACAGCAAGACTTGCTGTCACCTGCCGGTTGAGTCCGCCGAACTAACGCCTACGTTAGCATCCGAACTCAGGAGATTCCCATGGCTACCAAATCCGTTACCGACGCCAGCTTCGCCACCGACGTGATCGGCGCCAGCGGCCCCGTCCTCGTCGATTTCTGGGCGGAATGGTGTGGGCCGTGCAAGATGATCGGGCCGAGCCTTGAGGAACTGTCCGAAGAATTGGGCGAGCAGGTGACCATCGCAAAGCTGAACATCGACGACAATCCCGATGCGCCGGGCAAATACGGCGTGCGCGGCATCCCGACGATGATCCTGTTCAAGAACGGGCAGCCCGCAGCAACCAAGGTCGGGGCGGCCCCGAAGTCGCAGCTCAAGGCCTGGCTCGAAAGCGAACTTGCCTAGCTGCGATAGTCCGCGTTGATTGAGATGTAACCATGCGTCAGGTCGCACGTCCACACAGTCGCGCGGCCTGACCCGAGGCCCAGATCAACCGAGATATCGATGTCCTTGCCCTTTAGGTGGGCCGCGACCGGGGCCTCGTCGTACCCTTCGACCACCAACCCCTCGCGCGCGACCTCGACGCCGCCGAACCCGATCGACAGCTTATCGCGGTCGGCCGGTTCGCCGGCTTTGCCAACGGCCATGACGACCCGGCCCCAATTGGCGTCTTCGCCCGCGATGGCTGTCTTTACGAGCGGCGAATTGGCGATGCTTAGCCCGATACGGTGTGCACTTGCATCGCTTTCCGCGCCGGTCACGCGCACCTCGATGAATTTGGTCGCGCCCTCACCGTCGCGGACGACGAGATGTGCTAGCTGGCGGCACAGGTCGGTAAGCGCGGCCTGAAACGCATCGGCCCCTGCATCACCGAAAGCGACCAGCGGCGCATTGCCCGCCTTGCCCGTCGCAAACGCCAGCACGGTGTCACTGGTCGACGTGTCGCTGTCCACCGTGATGCGGTTGAACGTCGAGTTACTCGCCGCTCTCAGCATCGTCTGAAGAAACGCCGGCTCGACTGCCGCATCGGTGAAGATAAAGCCCAGCATCGTGGCCATGTCGGGCGCGATCATCCCGCTGCCCTTGATGACACCGACCAGTTTCACTGTCCGGCCATCGACGATTGCCGTGGCCATGGCCGCCTTCGGAAAGGTGTCGGTCGTTCCGATCGTGTTGGCCGCGTCTTCCCAGCTCGCAGGTGACGCGGCAAAGGCGGCTTCAAGTCCTGCTTCGGCTTTGTCGATGGGCAAGGGTACGCCGATGACGCCCGTCGAAGCGACGAACACGTCTGAGGGCTGGCAGCCCAGATGTCCCGCAACCCGGGCAGCGATCGCCTCGACCGCCGCTTTGCCGCGGTGTCCTGTAAACGCATTGGCATTACCTGCATTGACGACAAGTGCCCGTGCGGCACCAAGCGTGAGTGCCGCGCGGCACCACTCGACCTCGGGCGAGGGACATTTGCTTTGCGTCGTGACCCCGGCCACGGCTGTGCCGGGGGCCAGTTCCGCTAAGGTAAGATCGCACCGGCCCCAGTCTTTATATCCTGCGCGCGCAATGCGAAGAGTCACGCCCTCTATGGGGGGGAGGTCTGGGAAAGGCGTCGCGAGCGGGGAGCGGGTCATGACTAAGCCGTAGAACAGTCGGCGAGACGAATGAAGTCCGATCGAAGCGGGGCCGCGTTAAGGTGGACGAAAGCGCTGTCGCCTATTACATGCCCACAACGATGCGCCTGCTGCTCCTCCTGTCTGCCTTGCTGACTGCCATGGTTGGCTTGGGTACGCCCGCGGCCGCAGCACGGCGTCCTGCGTGCGAGGTGTCGGCAAACGCCGGCGTCCGTACCGAGAGGCCGGTGCCCCAGCTCCCCACCGTCGCACCGCTTCGGATTGACGCTTTGGAGCGTGGCAATTTCGGCGCCTTCGCGCGCCACAATCCGCCTGCAGGAACGATACCGCTCTACGCCGGGCGCCTGCGAGTCTAGCGGTTCGCGCGCTTCGATTGCCGATATCCTTGCCCGCCTTGCGCGCGGGTTCTCTTTTGTCATTACAGGAATTTTCTATGCTGGGCGGTATTGCCAAGGCCATTTTCGGGTCGTCGAACGACCGTTACGTCAAATCCCTCGGTGGCATTGTCACGAGGATCGCGGGTTTCGAGCCGACGATCTCGGCTATGACCGATGCCGAGCTCGCCAATCAGACCGTGCTTTTTCGCCAGCGCCTCGCCGATGGCGCCACGCTCGATGAGTTGCTGCCCGAAGCCTTTGCGACCGTGCGCGAAGCCGCCAAGCGCGTGCTCGGCCAGCGGCACTATGACGTCCAGATGATCGGCGGCATCGTGCTCCATCGCGGCGAGATTGCGGAGATGCGCACTGGCGAAGGCAAGACGCTGGTGGCGACGCTGGCGACGTATCTCAATGCGCTTCCCGGAACCGGCGTGCACGTGGTTACCGTCAACGACTATCTCGCCCGCCGCGACGCCGAGTGGATGGGCCAAGTCTATAAATTCCTCGGCATGACCGTGGGCGTGATCGTGCCCAATATTGGCGACCAGGAACGCCGGGAGGCCTATGCCGCCGACATCACCTACGGGACCAACAACGAATTCGGCTTCGATTATCTGCGCGACAACATGAAGTACGAGCGCGCCGACATGGTCCAGCGCCCGTTCAATTTCGCCGTCGTCGATGAAGTCGATTCGGTGCTGATCGACGAGGCGCGAACGCCGCTCATCATCTCCGGCCCGACGGACGACAAATCGGAGCTCTATCTTCAGGTCGACGCGATCGTGAAAAAGCTGGTTCCCGAGGATTACGAGCTGGACGAGAAGCAGAAGTCGGTGATCTTGACCGAGGACGGCACCGAGAAGATGGAACGCATGCTCGAGACCGCCGGTCTCCTCGACGGCACGAACCTCTATGATTTCGAGAATACGCAGGTGGTTCACCACCTGAACCAGAGCCTGCGCGCGAACGTGATGTTTCGCAAGGACACCGACTATATCGTCAAGGACGGGAAAGTCGTGATCATCGATGAGTTCACGGGTCGCATGATGGACGGCCGCCGATGGTCGGACGGCCTGCACCAGGCAGTCGAGGCGAAGGAAGGCGTCGATATCGAGCCCGAGAATCAGACGATGGCCTCGATCACTTTCCAGAACTACTTCCGCATGTACCCCAAGCTCGGCGGCATGACTGGTACGGCAGCGACCGAGGCTGCAGAGTTTCACCAGATCTACAAGATGAACGTCGTCACGATCCCGACCAACGTGCCCGTCGCGCGTATCGACGAAGAGGACACGTTCTACAAGGATACGAACGACAAGTTCCGTGGCATTGCCAAGGCGATTGCCGAGCAGTCCGCAAAGGGGCAGCCGGTTCTGGTCGGCACGGTATCGATCGAAAAGTCGGAGTTGCTCAGCCAGTTTCTGACTGAGGAAGGCGTCGAGCACAAAGTGCTGAACGCCCGTTTTCATGAGCAGGAAGCGCACATCGTAGCGCAGGCGGGCAGTGTCGGCGCGGTGACCATTGCGACCAACATGGCCGGGCGCGGGACCGATATCCAGTTGGGCGGAAACGTCGAATTCCGGATCGAGGACGAATTGAAGGATCTTCCCGATGGCCCGATGCGCGATGCCGCGATTGCGGAGATCAAAGCCGAGGTCGCCGAGAACAAGGCAAAGGTCATCGCCGCAGGCGGCCTGTTCGTGCTGGGAACGGAGCGGCACGAGAGCCGTCGCATCGACAACCAGCTGCGGGGGCGTTCGGGCCGTCAGGGTGACCCGGGCCTGTCGCGGTTCTACCTGTCGCTCGACGACGAGTTACTCCGGATCTTTGGTCCCGACACGATGTTCGCCAAAATGATGCGCGCGAACCTTGAAGATGGTGAGGCGTTGCCCCCGTCGCGCTGGATGAGCAAGGCGATCGAGACCGCGCAGAAGAAGGTCGAGGCGCGCAACTATGATATCCGCAAGCAGGTCGTCGAGTACGACGACGTCATGAACGACCAGCGCAAGGTGGTTTACGAACAGCGCGCCGACATCATGGATTCGGAGACGGTCGACGATGTCGTCGCCGACATGCGGGCCGAAACGGTAAATGGTCTTATCGCCGACGCATGTCCGCCGAACAGCTATCCCGAGCAATGGGATGTAGAAGGCCTGCACCAGCGTACCCTCGAAACCTTCGGCCTCGATCTACCCTATGCCGAATGGGCGCAGGAAGAAGGCATCGATCCAGAGGTGCTCGAAACACGTCTTCAGGCTGCCGCCGACGCCACGATTGCCGCCAAGACCGAGGAAGTTGGTGAAGCAACGTGGGGCACGATCGAAAAGAGCGTGCTGCTGCAAAACCTCGATCATCATTGGAAGGAGCATCTTTCGACGCTCGATGCGCTTCGCCAGGTGATCCACTTGCGCGCCTATGCACAGAAGACGCCGATCAACGAGTACAAGCAAGAAGCCTTTGCGCTGTTCGAGCGCATGCTTGCGGGTATCAGGGAGGATGTGACCAAGTTGCTGGCGCATGCGCAGTTCATGGCAGCGCCCGAATTGCCGCAGATGCCCGATATCTTCACAAACCTCGACGCATTTCCCGAAGCTGGTGGGTGGCCCGACGCCGGCGCCTTCGGCAATTTCGCGAGCGGCGACGCAGGTACGCTGACCATGGCGGCCCCGACTGAGGCCGCCCAGCTCGGCAGCGATCCCGCTTCCTGGGAAGGCAATGTCAGCCGCAACGCCCCATGTCCTTGCGGATCGGGCAAAAAATACAAACATTGCCACGGCGCATTATGAGCGAATCGCAGCGGGACTTCTGCCGGAGACTGGGGCATTCTAGCGGCGCTCTTTTGCCGAGCGCCGTTGGCTCGGCTCTTTCGCGGCGGGCCGACAGCGGGGCCAGATGACCTTTCTGGTGGCGGCCTTTTTCCTGACCGCGCTGCTTTACGCCAGCGTCGGCTTCGGGGGCGGTTCGACGTATATTGCGTTGCTCGTCCTTGCCGGAATCAGTTCCCAACTGGTCCCGGTCGTGGCCCCTTTGTGCAATATCATCGTGGTGACCGGTGGCACGATCCGGTCTGCGCGGGAAGGACTGGTGCCATGGCGCCGTGTGTTGCCGCTCGTGATCATGTCGGCACCGTTCGCTTATCTCGGTGGGCTTACGCCGATCAAACAGGTTACCTTCATCGCAATCCTCGGGACCAGCCTGTTCATTGCGGGCTTGCTCCTCCTGTTCCAGCGCTCGAGCGCGGCAGAGACGACGCGCACGACGACGACCATCGGTGATGCGGCGCTTGGCGGAGCAGTCGGCTATCTCTCCGGCCTGGTCGGCATCGGCGGCGGTATATTCCTGTCGCCGATTCAACATTTGATGCGCTGGGCAAGCGCCCGCCAGATCGCGGCAACGGCCAGCATCTTCATCCTCGTCAATTCGATCGCCGGTTTGGCGGGACAACTCACCAAGCTCGGCACGACCGGGCTCGCCAGCGTCGCCGGGTTCTGGCCGCTCTTGATCGCAGTGCTTGCCGGTGGACAGATCGGGACCCATGCCGGAATAAGGCTGTTCAGCGAACCAGCGGTCCGGCGCGCGACGGGTATCCTCATTCTCTATGTAGCCGGCCAGTTGCTGTGGAAAACCTTTAGCGGTTGACGCGCGCGTCGATCGGACTGACATTGTTGTCAATAAAGGAGACCGATTTGGAACATGTGCGCCCTGATCATGTCGACGTCTTGATCGTCGGCGCGGGCCTGTCAGGCATCGGCGCAGCATGGCACCTGCAAGACCGCTGTCCCGGCAAGAGCTACGCGATCCTCGAGGCGCGCGATGCCATTGGCGGGACATGGGATCTGTTTCGCTATCCGGGCATTCGCTCCGACAGCGACATGCACACACTTGGCTACCGATTCCGGCCATGGACTGCCGCCAAGGCGATCGCTGACGGTCCCTCTATTCGCCAATATGTTCGCGACACGGCGCAAGACGCGGGGATCGACAAGCATATCCGCTTTAACCATCGCGTCGTCGCTGCCACGTGGTCGAGCGAAGACGCATTATGGACGATCACCGCGACGCACGAGGGCAAGGCCGTCGAGACAACAGCGTCGTTCCTGTTCTTCTGCTCAGGCTATTACAGCTATGACGAAGCCCATCGCCCGACTTGGGAAGGCGAGCAGGCCTTCGAGGGGCGTATCGTCCACCCCCAATTCTGGCCCGAAGACCTCGATTATGTTGGCAAGCAGGTCGTCGTGATCGGCAGCGGCGCCACGGCGGTCACGATCGTACCTGAGATGGCGCGGTCCGCCGCCCATGTCACAATGCTGCAACGCTCGCCAACCTATGTGGTGTCGCGGCCCGGCGAGGACAACATCGCGAACCGCTTGCGCCGGTTGCTGCCGGCCAAGGCCGCCTATGCCGCGACCAGGTGGAAAAACGTCCTGTTCGGCATGTTCTTCTTTCGCATGGCGCGCAAATCGCCGGCAAAGGTCAAGGAGCGGCTGATCGGAATGGTCAGCGCAGAACTCGGTCCCGATTTTGATGTCGGCACGCATTTCACGCCGAACTACAACCCCTGGGATCAGCGACTATGCCTGGTCCCTGACGCCGACCTGTTCGCTTCGCTGCGCGAGGGAAGGGCCTCAGTCGTCACCGACCACATTGCGCGATTTACGCCCGACGGGATCGAACTCGCGTCGGGAAACCACCTAACTGCCGACATCATTGTCACGGCCACTGGCCTGAAGCTGAATATTCTGGGCAGCGTAAAGGTAACGGTCGACGGACGCATCATCGATCCCTCGAAAGAACTGACCTACAAGGGCATGATGCTCAGCGACGTGCCCAATGCTGCGTTCGCATTCGGCTACACCAACGCGTCATGGACGCTGAAGGCCGACCTGACCTCTGAATTTGTATGCCGCACGCTGAATTATATGGACAAGCGCGGGATGAAAATCGCGACCCCCGTGCGGAACGACCCTGCGATGAGCGAGGAGCCCTACCTCGACTTTACCAGTGGCTACGTTCAGCGCGCGCTCGACATCCTGCCGAAGCAGGGCGCGAAAACGCCGTGGAAGCTTAACCAGAATTACGCACTCGACTTGATGACGCTTCGATTTGGCAGGATCGACGATGGCACCATGCGCTTTTCCAACCCGGTCGCAGAAAAGAAGGCGGCCTAGCCGCGCCGCCGGCGTCCATCTGCGCGGAGGCCTACGGCGGTTGCGCGTGGCTTTCTTGGCTCCGCTAGAGTTTCACGCGCAGCGCGGTGGCTCCCTGAGTAGGATTCGAACCTACGGCCATTCGATTAACAGTCGAATGCTCTACCGCTGAGCTATCAGGGAATACCGGTGCGGAATGGGCGCGTATAACGAGGCGCGACGGCTTTGCAAGCGCGAGTAAGTCACGTCGCGAACTGCTCCATGACAATCCGGTCGTCGAGTGCATGTTCGGGGTCGAACAACAATTTCAGGGTCTGGCTCTTGTCGATCGAAACGCAAATGGTGGCGACGTCACGTACCTCGCGCTGGTCGGCGACCGCTGAAACTGGCCGCTTCACCGCGTCAAGCACGCGAAAAGCGATACGGGCGCTTTCGGTGAGAATGGCCCCGCGCCAGCGCCGTGGACGGAACGGGCTGATCGGTGTGAGGGCGAGCATCGCCGAGCCCAGCGGAAGAATTGGGCCCTGGGCGGAGAGATTATACGCCGTCGAGCCTGCAGGGGTGGCGACGAGTACCCCGTCACACACGAGTTCCGGGATCACGACGCGATCGTTGACGCTGACTTCCAGTTTTGCGGTCTGGCGCGTTTCGCGCAGCAGCGAAACTTCGTTGATTGCAGGTAGCGCAATCTGCTCGCCGTCGATCGTCGTTGCTTCCATCTTCAACGGCGTCACATTGAACTGCTTGGCCCCTTCGATGCGCTCGTCGAGCCGCTTGTCGCGCCACTCGTTCATCAAAAAGCCGACCGTGCCGAGGTTCATGCCAAAGACAGGCAGGATGCGCCGGCGCTCGAGCATCTGGTGCAGCACTTGCAGCATGAAGCCGTCACCGCCCAGCGCTACGACCATCTCGGCCTGCTCTATGTCCACCCAGTCGCGTCGCTCGCGCAGGCGTTGCGCCGCGTCCTGCGCCGTGTCCGTGGGCGAGACGAGCAGCGCCCGTCGTGGTTCGGCAATCATCCGCCGGTCACATTCATGTGGCGCGCGGTCGCCGGGGTCGCGAGGTCGAAGTCATGCCGCGCCGGTTTAAGCCGCAACGCGCGGTCGATGGCGTCATCGAGTGCCTGCTCGTTGCCCGAGCGGAGCGCCGCACGAAGATCGACATTGTCTTCATGACCCAAGCACATGAAGAGCTGGCCGGAGGCCGACACGCGGATGCGGTTGCAACTGTCGCAGAAGTTGCGGGTCAGCGGAGAGATGAGACCGAGTGTGACGCCAAGGGCGGGTACCTGCCAATATCGCGCAGGGCCGCCGGTGCGCTTGGCGCTCGGCACCAGCGCATGGTGTGCTTCGATCAGCTCGCGGGCCGCCGTCAGTGGAAAGAACCGGTCGACCCGGTCATCGTCGATCTGGCCAAGCGGCATCGTCTCAATCAGCGAGAGGTCGAACCCGTTCGCGCCGCACCAGCGCAGCATCGGCAAGATCTCGTCTTCGTTGAGCCCCTTCAACGCCACCATGTTTATCTTGACCGAAAATCCCTGCTGCCGCGCGGCTTCAATGCCGGCCAGCACGCGCGGGAGGTTTCCCTGACGCGTGACATAACGGAACCGGTCGGGGTCGAGGGAGTCGAGGCTGACGTTGATTCGCCGGATACCGGCTTCCCACAGGCCACTCGCATGCTCTGCAAGGTGCGTGGCATTTGTCGTCAGGGTCAGTTCGTTCAAGCCCCGGCCCAGCAACTGGCCGATCTCGCTTGCGACCTGAACCGCGCCGCGACGCGCCAGCGGTTCACCGCCCGTCAGGCGGATGCGGCTCACCCCCCGCGCCACGAAACGGCGCGCCAGCTCAAAAATCTCTTCCAGGCTAAGCACTTCGCTCCGCGGCAGGAAAATCATTTCCTCGGCCATGCAGTAGCGGCAGCGCATGTCGCACCGGTCGGTCAGCGACAGGCGCACATAGTCGATGCGCCGACCGAGGCCGTCGTGCATCGCCGTGGCGGCCTGCGTCATTGTGCCTGTCATCCGCTGTTGGTGTTACATTTACCCTTGGTGCGCGACAAGCGGCGCGGCTAACGGTATCTGCGTCATAGGAGTTTGTCTGAGTACCCGCCAATCCGATCCGACCCGGCCGACCGTGCTGGCGATGTCGAGCGTCAACCGCAACGCGCTGGTTACAGCCCTGTCGCGCACGGGGTGGAAGGTCGTGGGTGCTCGTGGCTTCGACAAGCCCCTGGACCGGGTGAGGGAGGCAAGCGCTGCCGGCGTGATTGTCGACCTGCGCGACGACGGCGTCCCGGCACTGGCCGCGATTCGCGAACTGGCCGGGCAGGCACTGGTGCTCGCCATCGTGCCGGGACGCGATATCAAATGGATCACCGCCGCAGTCGACGCGGGGGCGACCCATTATCTCACCAGCCCGTTTCCTCAGGTCGAGCTCGCGCAGGCGGTACGGCTGATCGTCGGCGGGGGCATACCGGGCCGGGCCGCATCGAGCGTCGACGGTGGCCTCGTGCTCGATGGCTCCAAGGCCACCAGCGAGATCGAGCGCCGCTTGAAGGCGGGGCGCGTGTCCGCGCTTCTCGTCGCGGCAACGCGGTTCGAAGCGGTCAATGCGGCCTATGGGCGCGAAGTCGGCGATGAACTGCTGGGCGCTGTAGCCCAGCGCATCGCAGGCGCCGTGCGCGAGGTCGATCCGACGGCAACCATAGCACGCGTATCGGGTGCCGAATTCGCGGTGCTGGTCCCACAGGGACGGGGTGAAAGCCTGGCGATCGACATTTGTCACCGGATCGACCGGCCCTTCATGATCGGCGGACAGATCGTCGCGATCGGATGCCGTATCGGTGTGGTCGAAAGCGCAGTGGGGGAGGAGTCCCCCGGGCTGCTGCGCCGCGCAAGCCTTGCGCTCGCGGAAGCGCGGGTTTCCGAGGTCTCGGCGATCCGCGCCATCGGGGCCGACGACGACGGCGAGGCGCTCTACGATGCCGGTCTTGAATCCGACCTGCGGCGTGCGCTCGACGACGATGAAATCGACCTGCTGTTTCAGCCTCAGGTCGAATTATCGTCCGGGCGCATGATCGGGGTCGAGGCCCTGGCCCGGTGGCATCATCCTCATCAGGGCGATCTGGGTGCAAACACGCTGTTCGCCGTTGCGAGCCGGTCCGATTACCTGCTGACCCTGTCGCAGCACGTGCAGCACCGCGCCCTGGCGCAGGCCGCAGCCTGGCCGACTGCCCTCGCGCAGTTGCGCCTCTCCATCAACCTGACGGCAAACGACATTGCCATCGGCGGATTTGCCGAAGCATTCCTGGCGCGGGTCGATACGTCGGGCTTCCCCCGATCACGGCTCACCGTGGAAATCACGGAAAGCGGCCTGATCGATAATCTGGAGCGCGCAGCCGATGTGTTCGCGACGCTGCGGGCCGGCGGCGTACGCGTGGCCATCGACGATTTCGGCACCGGCTATTCCTCGCTCGCCTGGCTCAAGGCACTGCCGCTCGACTATCTCAAGATCGACAAGGGGCTGGCGCAGGACATTACGGGAAGCACGCGCGACCGCGTCGTCGTGCGCAGCGTGATCGATATGGCGCGCTCGCTCGGCCTGGCCGTCGTCGCCGAGGGCGTCGAGACAGAGGAGCAGTTGGCATTGCTCGCCGCCGAAGGGTGCAACTATTGGCAGGGCTTCCTGTTTGCCGAAGCCATGGGCGTCGACGGATTGCTCGCGTTGCTCGCCGCTGCGCCGGCGGCCCGCTAGGCCGGGCCTCCGGCTTATCTGGCGATTTTTGCCAGGCCCTTCGACAGTTGCAGCGCGCCATTGAGCCGCGCCTTGTCGCTGGCCCAGTCACGCGTAATCGAAAGCTTGTTGTCCGGGCGAAGCCTGGCAGTGCCTTTCAGCCGGTCGACATAGGCGAGCAAGCCCGGAAGGTTGGGGAAGCTGTCGTTCCAGAAACTGACAAGCGCGCCCTTGGCCCCAACGTCGATCTTGGCGATATGCGCGTCGCGGGCGTTCAACTTGATCGACATCAGCGTCAGCAGGTTCTCGGTCGGGTCGGGCAGCGGGCCGAAGCGGTCGATGAGTTCCGCACCGAAGGCTTCGATGCGTTCGGCGTCGTCGAATTCGTTGATTCGCCGGTACAGCGACATTCGTAGATCGAGGTCGGGGACATAATCCTCCGGAATCAGGATGGGTGCATCGACCGTGATTTGCGGCGACAGGTCGGCCTTGCGGGCGGCGACGATGCCACCCGCCTTGGCTTCCAATATCGCTTCCTCGAGCATCGACTGGTAAAGTTCGAAGCCGACCTCGCGGATGTGGCCAGATTGTTCGTCACCGAGCAAATTTCCGGCGCCGCGAATGTCGAGGTCGTGCGAAGCAAGCTGGAATCCGGCGCCGAGGCTGTCGAGATCGCTCAGGACTTTCAGGCGCTTTTCCGCGCCCTCTGTCATTTGCCGGTTCGCCGCTGTGGTGAAATAGGCATAGGCACGCGTTTTCGCGCGGCCTACGCGACCGCGCAGCTGGTAGAGTTGCGCGAGCCCGAACCGGTCGGCACGGTGAATGATCATCGTATTGGCGGTCGGGATGTCGAGACCACTTTCGACGATCGTGGTTGAGAGCAGCACGTCGTACTTGCGATCATAGAAAGAGGACATGCGGTCTTCGACTTCGGTCGGCGACATCTGCCCATGCGCGGTGACGGCACGCACTTCAGGTACTTCCTTGGTCAGAAATTCCTCAATGTCGGGAAGGTCGGCAATACGCGGCACGACGAAGAAGCTCTGCCCGCCACGGTAATGCTCGCGCAGCAGCGCTTCGCGCAGGACGACCGGGTCCCACGGCATCACATAGGTACGCACCGCCAGCCGATCGACCGGCGGCGTCTGGATGACCGACAATTCGCGCAGGCCCGACATCGCCATTTGCAGGGTGCGCGGAATAGGCGTCGCCGTAAGGGTCAACATGTGGACGTCAGTCTTGAGCGCCTTCAATCGCTCCTTGTGAGTGACGCCGAAACGCTGCTCCTCATCGACGATGACAAGGCCCAGCCGCTTGAACTCGACCGACTTGGCCAACACGGCATGCGTGCCAATGACGATGTCGAGCGTACCGTCGGCCAGGCCCGCGCGGGCCTCGCTTGCCTCTTTCGGCGCGACGAGCCTCGACAGCCGGCCAATACGCAGGGGGAAACCCTGATAGCGCTCGACAAAAGTCTTGTGGTGTTGGCGCGCAAGCAGAGTGGTTGGGCAGACGACGGCAACCTGATGCCCGGCCATCGCCGCGATAAAGGCAGCGCGCAGTGCGACTTCGGTCTTCCCGAATCCCACGTCGCCGCAGACCAGCCGGTCCATCGGTTTTCCGGCGCCCAGGTCTTCGATCACTTCGGCAATCGCCCGGTCCTGGTCATCGGTTTCCTGATAGGGGAATCGGTCAACGAATTCATTGAATGCACCATCGGGCTGAATGACGTCCGCGGGGCGCAGCGCCCGTTCGGCAGCGACGAGGATGAGTTCGCCGGCAATCTCGCGGATCCGCTCCTTCATCTTCGACTTGCGGCGCTGCCACGCCTCGCCGCCCAGCTTGTCCAGGGTGACGCCTTCGCTCTCGCTGCCGAAACGCGAAAGCACGTCGATATTTTCGACCGGCACGAAAAGCTTGTCGCCGCCGGCATAGGTCAACTGCACGCAATCGTGCGGCGACTGGCCGACGGGGATCGAGGTTAGCCCCTCGAACCGGCCGATACCGTGATCGCGGTGCACCATGTAGTCGCCGGGCGACATGGTAGCGAGTTCGCTGAGAAAGGCGTCGGCGGATTTCTTGCGTTTGGCCCGGCGGACGAGGCGGTCGCCGAGCAGATCCTGCTCGGTAACGACCGCGAGCGATGGCGCAACGAACCCGCGCTCGAGCGGCACGACGGCCAGCGCAACCTTCCCCTTTGCGGCGAGCCCCTGCGCCTCCTGCCAGCTGTCCGCCATGGCGGTGTCGGCCAGGCCATGGTCGGCGACAAGGCCCGCCAGCCGCTGGCGCGAGCCGCCCGAATAGCTGGCAAGGACAAGACCGGTTTTATTGAGCGACTTGCGGTAGTCGGCCAGTGCCTCGTAAACGTTTTCGGACCTGCTGCGCTCCGCGCCGAAGTCGCGCGGGCCGTCGATACCGAAATCAATGACGCTTTTCGATTCCGGCTCGTGAAAAGGCGTGACCAGATGCGCCGTCCGCTCGACCAGCAGCGAGTCCCATTGAGCGCGCGACAGGTAGAGCGCATCCGCGGGGAGCGGTCGGTAACTGCCGGGATCGCTGGAGGCGGCCCGGACACGGTTGGCGTGATAATCGGTAATGCCTTCGAATCGCCCGTCGGCAGCGCCCGGCGAACCGGCGTCGCGCACAATGATGTCGTCGGTGCCCAAGTGATCGAAAAGCGTGGACAGCTTTTCCTCGAACAAAGGCAGCCAATGGTCCATGCCCGCCAGCCGCCGCCCTTCGCTGACCGCCTGATAGAGGGGATCACCGGTAGCCGTGGCCCCGAACAAGTCGCGATAGCGGCTGCGAAAGCGCTTGACCGTGTCCTCGTCGATCAGCGCTTCGGATGCGGGCAGCAACGTGAAGCCCTCGATCCGATCGATCGTGCGCTGGTCGGCGGGGTCGAAGCTGCGAACGCTTTCGATCTCATCGCCGAAAAAATCAAGCCGCAGTGCGTGATCCATGCCGCTCGGGAACAGGTCGACGAGGCTGCCGCGAACCGCGTAATCACCGGCGTCGGTCACGGTCTCGGTGCGGACATAGCCGTTGGCCTGCAGCAACTTGGCCAGGTCGTCACGGTCGATCCGCTCGCCCGGGGCAAGCGTCGCAATCAGCTGTCGCAAGCGGAAGGGCGTCAGCGTGCGCTGGGTTGCCGCGTTGACGGTCGTGACGAGCAACTGGGGCTCGGCAGCCTTGTCCTGCAGTGCCGAGAGCGTTGCCATACGCTCCGACGTAACGCGGAGGCTGGGCGACGCCCGGTCGTAAGGCAGGCAATCCCAGGCAGGAAAGGTGAGTATGCGTACTTCGGGCGCAAACCAGTGCGCGGTGTCGGCCACGCCACGCATTTCGGCTTCGTCGGTCGCGATGAAGATGGCTCTTCGGGGCGCCGCCCGCGCCAGATCGGTCATCAGCCAGGGAAGGAATCCCGTTGGCACGCCTGCAAGCGTCAGCGGGCCGGCCGCGCGCGTAATCCGCGAGATCTCCGTCACTTGGGAAACGTGATGTAATCGAGCTGCTGCATGGCCGTCATCATCGGCCCGGCAATGTGCGCCGGGGGTTCGGCGGCGGCGGTCGCCCACGCCATGATGTCGACGTCCTGCTCATCCATCAGGGCTTCGAACCAAGCGAGGTCGGCTTCGTTCCACCCGGCCGAAAAGTGGTCGAAAAATCCTCCGACCATCATGTCGGCTTCCTTGGTGCCGCGATGCCAGCTGCGAAAACGCAGACGTTTGATGCGGGTTTCGCGATCCAATCGACATTCCTTGCTGCGGGCAAACGCCAAACGGTCGGCGGGCATTTTCATTGCCTGCCGACTTCGTGATAGGCACTCCCCTAGCCATGCGTCCCGATCTGCTCAACCCGTTGTTTGCCGAGATTGCCGCACTCAAAGGCGTGGGCCCCGCGCTTGCCAAGCCCCTCGAACGGCTGGGCCTGTCACGCTTCATCGACGTCTTGTTTCACTTGCCGACCGGTTCGGTTACCCGCCACCGAGTCACGCGGCTCGACGATGCCGTGCCAGGCGAAACGGTGGCCATCGTCGTTACGCCGATCGACTACCGGAGCCGCGGCCCGCGCAGCCCGCTTAACGTCCATGCCATAGACGTGGCGGGCGATTATCTTAGCCTCACCTATTTCGGCTCGAACACTGGCTACGCGAAGAAGCTGCTGCCGCTGGGCGAGCCCCGCCTCGTGTCGGGCAAGCTCGAGCTTTACGGCGAGACGCGCCAGATCGTTCATCCCGAAATCGGCGGCGTCGACGAAGCGATGCCCCTGCGCGAAGCGATCTACCCCTTGTCAGAGGGCCTCACAGGCAAAAAGCTCAACCAGCTTGCGGCACAGGCGCTCGAGCGCGCGCCGGACCTCGAAGAATGGATCGAGCCGGGGCTGCTCGCGACGCGCGGCTGGCCTTCGTGGCGTCAGGCCATAGCTGCAGTCCATGCGGACCCCGACGACACGCTGCCACGCGACCGGTTGGCCTATGACGAGATTTTTGCGAACCAGCTCGCACTGATGCTTGTGCGCGCGTCGACCCGGAGGCGACGGGGGACGTCGATGACGGGGGACGGTAGATTGCGCCGCGCACTGCGTCTTCCCTATTTGCCAACCAATGCCCAGACACGGACAATAAGCGAAATCGAGGGCGACATGCGACAGGCGACGCCAATGGTGCGCCTGCTGCAGGGCGATGTCGGCTCGGGCAAGACGCTGGTCGCGCTCAATGCCATGCTGATCGCCGTCGAGGCCGGCTTGCAGGCAGCGATGCTTGCCCCGACGGAAATCCTGGCGCGACAGCACTATGATGTGCTGTCGCGCATGTTGTCGGGCGTCGGCGTGCGGATCGCCGTCTTGACGGGCCGTGACAAGGGCAGGGCACGTGAGGCCACCCTGATGGGGCTTGCCGATGGCAGCATCGATATCCTTGTCGGCACACACGCCATCTTCCAGGAGGCCGTCAGCTATCGTCGGCTCGGCCTTGCCGTGGTGGACGAGCAGCACCGCTTCGGCGTCGCTCAACGCATGTTGCTGACGGCCAAGGCCGAAACGCCACCCCATCTTCTGGTCATGACGGCAACGCCCATTCCGCGCACGCTGACCCTCACCACCTATGGCGAAATGGACGTCAGCCGCCTGGACGAGATGCCACCTGGGCGGACGCCGGTCGAGACGCGGGTTATTTCGGGCGAGCGGCTGGAGGAGGTCGTCGACGGTCTGGCGCGGCATATCGCCGACGGCAAGCAGGCCTATTGGGTCTGCCCGCTGGTCGAGGAAAGCGAAGTTAGCGACCGCGCCGCAGCAGAGGCCCGTGCCGCCGCGCTGAAGCTCCGCTTTGGCGACCGCGTAGGGCTCGTCCACGGGCGCATGAGGCCGCCCGAGAAGGACGCCGTCATGGCCGCGTTCGCCAGCGGCACGCTGTCGCTGCTGGTCGCAACCACCGTGATCGAAGTCGGCGTCGACGTGCCCAATGCCTCGCTGATCGTGATCGAAGAGGCCGACCGCTTCGGTCTCGCGCAGCTTCACCAGTTGCGCGGGCGGGTAGGGCGTGGAGCCGAGCGCTCAGTTTGCCTGCTGCTGCGCGGCAACGCGCTGAGCGAGACCTCGCGGGCGCGCCTGGCGCTGATGCGCGAGACGAACGATGGGTTTCGCATTGCCGAAGAGGATCTGCGCCTGCGCGGCGGGGGGGAGGTGCTCGGGACGCGCCAATCGGGAGAAGCGCGATTCCGCCTCGCCACCATCGAACAAATGACAACGATGATTGCCGCTGCGACCGACGATGCCCGCCTGCTGGTCGACAGGGATGGCGGGCTGGAGGGGCGGCGCGGGCAGGCGGCGCGGACGGCGCTCTACTTGTTCGAACGCGACGCAGCCGTGGGATTGTTGCGCGCGGGCTAGCGCGTGACCTCGCCCACCACCGCACTCATCTGGAGCGGAGTCAGCGGTTCTCGAAACGCGGCACCGATGCGTTCGCCCAGTACCCAGACGATGTCGGCGCGCACCCAGCCAACGACCGGCATGTCGATGCGGATCGGCTCGCGCTCGCACTGGTCCATGTCGGTAATCGCCATGAAACCATCTTCCGACAGGTTGAGCAGCCGGACGCCCGACAGACGGCCTTCGCGGTCGGTCATCAGCGTGTCGGCCTGAATGTCCTGGCGCGCCGTGCGCCGACGGTTGACCTGGGCGACATGCGCGGCGAGCGGTTCGGCAGTGGCTGTGTCCATGCATTGCACGCTGGCATCCAAGCCACATTTTTTCGTGTACGAACAGGATTGAGAGCCGGTTTACCGTGTTGCTGCCAGAAGGGTTACCGCACGATCAAGCCGTGCATCTTCTTGCCTGCCGACACTTTTACGGGCTCGGCACCGGGCGAGATGACCGTCGCGTCATCCGTTACCTTTTCACCGTCGATCCGCGCCCCGCCACCGGCGATCAGGCGCCGCGCCTCGCTCTTCGACGACGCGAAATTGAGCGCGACCAGGGCGTCGACGATGCCGATGACTTCGGTCGCTATCGCGTGGCTCGGCAGGTCCTCGCCGCGTCCGCCGGCGAAGGTGGCGTCGGCGGTCGCTTCGGCAAGTTTGGCCGCGGGTTCGCCATGGGCGAGAACGGTCGCCTCATAAGCGAGCAAGCGCTTGGCCGCGTTGATCTCAGCCCCCTCCAGCGCCTCGTGCCGCGCGATCTCGTCGAGCGGAAGGTCGGTGAAGAGCCGCATGAATCGACCGACATCGGCGTCCTGCGTGTTCCGCCAGAATTGCCAGTAGTCATAAGGGGAAAGCGACTCCGCATTCAACCAGACCGCGCCGGCTGCGGTTTTGCCCATCTTGCCGCCATCGGCTGTCGTGATGAGCGGCGTGGTCAGGCCGTAGAGTTGCGTTGAATCCATGCGCCGGGTCAGTTCGATGCCGTTGACGATATTCCCCCACTGGTCGCTGCCACCCATCTGCAGCCGGCAGCCGCTGCGGCGCGACAGTTCAAGGAAATCATAAGCCTGCAGGATCATGTAGTTGAATTCGAGGAAGGTGAGGGGCTGCTCGCGCTCGAGCCGTAGCTTGACCGAATCGAACGTCAGCATCCGGTTGATCGTGAAGTGCTTCCCGACATCGCGCAGGAAGGGGACATATTCGAGCTTGTCCAGCCAGTCCGCATTGTCGACCATCACCGCGTCGGTCGGTTCATCGCCGAACTTCAGAAAGCGCTCGAACACTCGGCGAATGCCAGCGATGTTGGCCGCTATGTCCGCGTTGGTCAGGATCCTTCGTGATTCGTCCTTGCCCGAAGGGTCGCCGACCTTTGTCGTGCCGCCGCCCATGACGACAATTGGCTTGTGGCCGCTGCGCTGCAAGTGCCGAAGCATCATGATTTGAACAAGGCTACCGACGTGCAGGGACGGCGCGGTCGCGTCGAACCCGATGTAACCCGGCACGACATGCGTTCGCGCAAGTGCGTCGAGGGCCGGCGCATCGGTGATCTGGTGAATATAGCCCCGCGTGGCGAGCGTGCGGAGCAGGTCGGAGCGGTAGTCGGTCATCAGGCGTGCCGCATAGCCGTTGAGGCAGCCCGCGTCACCTGCGTGTTTGGGCAGTCAGATGGGCTTCGACAGCGCGCGCGTCGGTGCCGGGAGTTCCGGCACCGATCCGCGTGCCGCGGTAACGGCACCCGCAAGCACAATCGCATCCGCGATCGCGCCGGTTGCAACCTGCCCGTGTTTCCGCATCGCCAGCATGCGCAATGCGAAGGTCGCGTATGACGCGAGCGCCGCTGTTGCCCCTGCAGCCACCGCGCCGGCGAACCGTTCGTTCTTCGGCGAGACAGCCATCCCGGCGAATGCAGCGTTCAGGCTGCGCACGACCACGGCGGGCGGGATGATACGATCTGGTGCCGACTTCTGTTTGTCCCCCGCAAATTCATAAACCGCCAGCGCCATCGTGCCCGCAGAGACGAGAGGATGCCCCAGCCAACTCGGCGCGCCATTATCCGGCGGCAGGGTGTCCGTCCGGGCAGCATTGGCGACTACCGCGAGCGGCGTCATCGACCGCGCACCGGCGGTGAGACCCATCAAAATGGCACGGAGCATGGATACCCTTTCGCTAGACTGTGCAGCGGGCAGAACGATGCGGCGGGCAATGTTCTCCACAGAATGTTCGCATGCGGTCAAAGCTTGTCCAGTGACGCGGCCTTGCCCCATGAGACGGCAGTGCACCGCCTCTATCCCCACGCCGACTCGCTTCCTGACCAGGCTCTCAAGCTCGAGGGCGCGGCGATGGTCTGCGGTGATCAGCTCGAGATCCGTTTCGTTCTGACCGGGGATATTTCGCGCGTTCTGCTGCCGCCCGAAAGGCCCGGCAGCCGGCGCGACGAGCTGTGGCGATCGACGTGTTTTGAAGCTTTCGTGGCCTGTGCCGAAGGCGCCTATCAAGAATTTAACGTCGCCCCCTCGTCCGATTGGGCTGCGTATGATTTCGACAGCTACCGCCACGGCATGCGGCATGCCGCCACGATGATCCCGCGGTCATCGCAATCGCGGACGTCGCAGACGTTTCGCCTGGACCTTCACCTCATGCTGGCCGAGCCGGTGACGCGCCTCGGCCTGGCCGCCGTGATCGAGGAAACCGGCGGCACCAAGTCTTACTGGGCGCTCCGTCATCCGCCGGGCAAGCCGGATTTCCATCATCCGGATTGCTTTGCGTTCGCGCTTCCGGCACCCGAAAACCCATGATGTTCGGTATCGACCGGCTGCTCGCCGACCCCGCCCTGCGCGCCCCGCTAGCTGGACAGCGCATTGCCCTGCTCGCCCATCCGGCGTCAGTGACAGCTAACCTCACGCATTCGCTCGACGCACTGATCGCTGCCGGGTTGAATGTAACGGCTGCCTTTGGTCCGCAACACGGCCTGCGAGGGGACAAGCAAGACAATATGATGGAGTCGCCCGACTTCACTGACCCCATCCACGGCATCCCCGTCTTCAGCCTCTATGGCCAAGTTCGCCGCCCGACAGGCCAGTCGATGGGCACGTTCGACACGATCCTCATCGACCTGCAAGACGTCGGCTGCCGCATCTACACCTTTATCACGACCCTGCTTTATGTGCTCGAGTCAGCCGCGGAACATGGCAAGTCGGTTTGGGTGCTCGACCGCCCCAACCCGGCGGGGCGACCAGTCGAGGGCCTCAGCTTGCGTCCGGGCTGGGGAAGCTTTGTGGGAGCGGGGCCCATGCCGATGCGGCACGGCATGACCTTGGGAGAGCTTGGACACTGGTTCATCGACCATTACGGAATCGACGTGGCCTACAGGGTCGTCGCGATGGAAGGCTATCGTCCCGATGGCCCGGGTTTCGGCTGGCCTGCCGACCGGATCTGGATCAACCCCAGCCCCAATGCCGCGAACGTGAACATGGCGCGTGCCTATGCAGGGACGGTCATGCTCGAGGGAACAACGCTGAGCGAGGGCAGGGGAACAACGCGGCCGCTGGAGCTTTTTGGCGCTCCCGACCTCGATGCGCGCGCTGTGCTCGCCGAGATGCGTCGCCTTGCCCCCCAATGGCTTCAGGGCTGCACGTTGCGCGAAATCAGCTTCGAGCCCACGTTCCACAAGCATGTCGGCAAGCTTTGCCATGGCCTCCACATTCACGCCGAGGGGCCCAATTACGATCATGGCGCGTTTCGGCCGTGGCGGCTTCAGGCGCTGGCATTCAAGGCAATCCGAGCCCTTCACCCGGACTATCCGTTGTGGCGCGACTTTCCTTATGAATATGAATTCGGCAAGCTGGCGATCGACGTCATCAACGGCGGGCAGGCCTTACGCGCCTGGGTCGACGAGGGGCAGGCGCAGTGCGGAGATCTCGACGCGCTGACGTTGCGCGACGAGGCCGAATGGAGTGATTCGCGCCGACAATTCTTGCTTTACTGACCACCGCAACAAAAAGCCGCTTTGTCTCAATGCCTTAGGGTGGTCCGTTGACATAGTTAGCAATCGTCATACCCTAGGCAGCAATAATAACGCTCGAATTGGGTCGGGGGGCGTCTTGGAATCTGATTTTCGCTATTACCAGCGGCGCGCTGCGTCTGAACGGCAAGCCGCCATGCGTGCGGTAACGCCTGAAGCGCGCGAGCGACGCATGAAGCTGGCGCAGGTGTATTCGATCAAGGCACAGCAGTGCAGGGAAGTGCAGCTCGCCTTCGCGGTCTGATCAGCTTTTGCGGGTGAGCGCCCGCATCGCGTCGTCCAGCCCGTTGAGCGTCAGCGGAAACATCCGGTCATTCATGAGATCGCGCATCAGCGCGATGGATTGCGAATACCCCCAATGGGCCTCCGGCACCGGATTGAGCCACGCCGCCGCTGGATAGGTCGTCGTCAGGCGCTGCATCCACGTGAGGCCCGATTCCTCGTTATAATGCTCGACTGAGCCGCCCGGATGCGAGATCTCGTAGGGCGACATCGAGGCGTCACCGATAAATATCAGTTTATAATCATGTCCGAATTTGTGCAGCACGTCCCAGGTCGACGTGCGCTCGGTGAAACGTCGCCGGTTGTCCTTCCACACGCCTTCGTAGGGGCAATTGTGGAAGTAATAGAATTCCATGTTCTTGAATTCCGCGGTCGCCGCGCTGAACAGCTCCTCGCATAGCTTGATATGCGGGTCCATGGACCCGCCGACGTCGAGAAAAAGCAACAATTTGACAGCGTTATGGCGTTCCGGACGCATATGGATGTCGAGCCAGCCCTGGCGCGCCGTGCCCGACACCGTCGCGTCGAGGTCGAGCTCGTCGGCCGCACCTTCCCGAGCAAAGCGCCTCAGCCGACGCAACGCGATCTTGATGTTTCGGGTGCCAAGTTCCTTCGTCGAGTCGAGATTCTTGAATTCGCGCTTGTCCCAGACCTTGACGGCCTGACCGTGCCGGGACTCGCCGCCGATCCTCACGCCTTCGGGATTATAGCCGCTGTTTCCGAAGGGCGACGTACCGCCGGTGCCGATCCACTTGCTGCCACCCTGATGTCGCTCCTTTTGCTCGGCGAGCCGCTGCTGGAGCGTTGCCATCAACTCGTCCCAGCTGCCGAGCTTTTCGATCTCGGCCATTTCTTCGGCCGTCAGGAATTTCTCGGCGACGGCCCGCAACCATTCGACGGGCACCTCGGCGCCCCGGTCGTCGAAGCTGGTCGCTATCCCTCTGAATACTTTCGCAAATACCTGATCGAAGCGATCGATAAGGCCCTCGTCCTTCACATAAGTCGCGCGTGCGAGATAATAGAATTCTTCGGGCGTGCGATCGATCACCTCGCCGTCGAGCGCCTCAAGTAGCACCAGATGTTCCTTTAGGCTGGCTGGGATGCCTGCGGCGCGCAGCTCGTCGAGGAAGTTAAGAAACATGACGGTGGACGTGCCCCAAGCCAGCGGTCGGCGCAATCCTTCCCATAAGACTAACGACGTCTCAACTACGTCTTTACGCGCTTCGGTTAGGCAGCGTGCACAGAGTGGCGATCGTAGAACGGTCAGGAAGGCAATGCATGGCGGCCCAAACGGCTTCGGTATCGGCGAGAGGCGCCACGACATCGGCGTTCACCGCGCTCGTCGTTGCCGAGGCTTCGGCCGCGCATCCGCATCTCCAGTCGTTGCTGACCTTGGATAATGCGCGCGCTGCCCGAAATGCTGCCGATGCGCTTCATCATCTGTCGATGCTGCACGGACGCTACCCCGGTGTCATCGATCATGCCGCTGCAGGCACGCGCAATAGCACGGCGCGCAAGGCATTGTTCTCGCTCGCGGATGCCTTTGCTGTCGAACGCCACTCGCTCGGTCGCTTGGTCGTTGCAGGCGGACCGATCCCCAGCACGCCCGGACAGGCCGAGACCGAAGCCAGCGTCATCGCGCAGCACCATGCCATCGACATGCTGGCGCAGTCCGAACGCCAGGGTTGCGCGCTCGGGGCGGCCGTTGCGCTCGCCCTCGACTGGCATGCCATCCGTCGCGTCATGGACGCAGCCGCGAAACGTTTCGGCGCCGATTTGCCGGCAAGCACATTGCCCGGTGCAGCTTCGATCATCGCCATTGTCGATGATTGCCAGGGCGCGTCGCTCGAGCGCGCGGTCCTGTTCGGCGGGCAGCAAATTGTCACCCAGCACCGCGGTCTCTGGGACTTGCTCGAATCCCGTGCCGTCGCCCGGCGCGACGACTGATCCGAAAGGACTTGGCGGCGCCGTTCGCCTGTCCTAACCAATGCCCGACTTTACGTTTACGTCAGGGCAAGCAGAATGAAATTTACCGGGACCGCCGACTATGTCGCAACCGACGACCTGAAGGTCGCGGTCAACGCCGCCGTAACGTTGCGCCGACCGCTGCTCGTGAAGGGCGAGCCGGGGACAGGAAAGACGGTTCTCGCCCACGAAATCGCGCGGGCAGCGGGGGCTCCGTTGATCGAATGGCACATCAAGTCGACGACGAAGGCGCATCAAGGGCTGTACGAATATGACGCGGTAGCCCGCCTACGCGACGGCCAGCTCGGCGACGAGCGCGTCCACGACATCCGAAATTACATCCGGAAGGGCAAATTGTGGGAGGCATTTACCTCGCCGGTGCTGCCGGTCCTGCTAATCGACGAAATTGACAAGGCCGACATCGAGTTTCCCAACGACCTGCTGCAGGAGCTCGACCGGATGAGCTTCGATGTGTACGAGACGCGCGAAACGATCGCTGCGAAGGAACGCCCGATCGTCGTCATAACGTCGAACAATGAAAAGGAACTGCCCGACGCGTTCTTGCGACGGTGTTTCTTCCATTATATCAAGTTCCCCGACCGCGACACGATGCAGGCCATCGTCGATGTTCACTTCCCCGGCATCCAGAAGATTCTTGTCAACAAGGCAATGGATATCTTCTACGAGGTACGCGACGTGCCGGGCCTGAAGAAGAAGCCGAGCACGAGCGAATTGCTCGACTGGCTGAAACTCCTGCTCGCCGAGGACATGCCGCTCGACGTCCTCCAGTCGCGCGACCCGAGCAAGGCGATTCCGCCGCTGCACGGCGCCCTGTTGAAGAACGAACAGGACGTGATGCTCTTCGAGCGTCTCGCATTCATGGCGCGCCGCGTCGGCGCCAAGAGTCAGTAAGGTTGAACCGGCGCGGGCGACCGCAACGATGTTGCCGTGCCTCGTGCCTAAACCCTCACTCGACCCGGTAAGCAACTTCGAAATCGCCCCAACGTCGGCCGTCGATGATCATGGGGACGTAGACATTTCGTACGACATCATAGCCGCCGTCGTCCCGGTCGCGGCGGAATACCGAGATATGAAAGGGCTTTGTGGAGGCCTTGGCAATGCGATCGGTGTCGTCCGCAAGGATGCGCCGGTTACGGCACCACGCCGCATCATGCGCCGGATCGCCGTTTGGCGGCCTACTGTAGCGCGAAGTATGGGTCGGCAGATAGCCGTTAACATCGGTGCACGCTGTGGAGATGATGCAGCGGTCGAGTGTCATGATCCGGTCCAGCTCGGGTCGCCACTCGCTGTCGGCGAATCCGTTCAGCCGGGTATCGAAACGGGCAGGGTTGGACCCGATGATCGGGCGATAATCGGTGTCGAACAGACTCGCCGCGTCCAGTTTCCCGTCGCGCAGCGCCTTTTGCGTCATCTCGACGAATTGGTCGCGCAGCCCGATGGCAATGTCGACGAGCCGGCGGTCCGCAACCGCGAATCCCGAATGGACAATGGTATCGAGCATTTCGTGTGCCTGTCGCTCAAGGCCGCCCATCGTCGTCAGCGTGTTGCCGAGCAGCGCGCTGTTGGCACGCGCAGCGTTCGAAAACCCGTCTAGTTCGTCGCCGACACGGCAAACGCTCTGATGGATGAGGCTGGTCGCCCGTGCGATATCGGCTGCCTGTGCATCGACCTGTTCGACGAGGTGGGTCACTTCGCCGACCGTATCGGTTACGCGTGCGAGGCCCTTTTCTGCGGCGCGGCTCCGGGCCATGCCGTCCTGCAGCTCGACCATGAAGGCGTCGCCCTCGCGGCTAAGCGAATCCATGGTCAGGCCAATCTGCTCCGTCGCGGCACGCGTATCCAGCGCCAGCTTTTTCACTTCCGCGGCGACGACGGCGAACGTCCGCCCGGCGTCGCCGGCACGCTCGGCCTCAATGGCCGCATTGAGTGCAAGCATGTTGGTCGTGCGGGCAATGGTGTCGATCGTATCCGCCGTGCGCCGGACCTGCTGCATGGCCGCCGCGAAGCTGCCGATCTGCTGCCCCAAGCGCAACACAAGGGCGCTGAGCTCGCTGAATTCAGCGACGGAATTGGCGATTGTTCGCCCCCCCTCGGTAAGCCGCGCGCGGGCATTTTCGGCAAGTAGCCTCGCTTCGTCGGTCGCATCGGTTGCCTGGCGCTGGTCCGTTTCGAGTGAGGCCATCACAGCCTGCAATTCACCCAGCACATCAATCTGCCCTGCAATGCTTTGCGCCACGCGTTCCACCAGCCCGCCCGCGTCGGTGCAGCCCACGGCCACTTCGCCGCATGCCTTGGCAACGCGATCGACTGCGCCCGGGTCGCGCGCATCGGCTGCTTCAATTCGTGTTTCGATCATCCGTGCGTCCCTGATTGGCTGGACGCACGCTAGTTTACAGGTCTTGCCGGGCCGTTAACCGAGAGCGTCGAGAACCGCGTCGCCCATCTCCGCTGACGAGAGTGGGCCGCCGATGTCGCGCGTGCGCGCGCCGTGCTCAAGCGCGCGGTTCACCGCAGCATAGAGGCGATCGGCGGCATCCGCGCGCCCGAAGGACCAGCGCAATGCCATCTCGAACGACAAGATTGCAGCCAACGGGTTCGCGACGCCTTGGCCTGCAATATCGGGGGCCGAGCCATGTATAGGCTCATACAGACCGGGCTTGCCTTTCTCACCCAGCGCGGCGGACGGCAACATGCCCAGCGAGCCGGTCGCCTGGGCTGCAGCGTCGGACAAGATGTCTCCGAATAGATTATCGGTCAGCAGGACGTCGAATTGAGTGGGCGCACGCACGATCTGCATGGCCGCGTTGTCCGCCAGCATATGGTCGAGCTCTACGTCGGCATAGTCGCGCGCGTGCAGCGCAGTAACGACCTCACGCCACAGGACGCCGCTTTCCATGACGTTCGATTTCTCCGCGCTGGTCACCCGGTTTTTACGTCCCCGCGCCAGGTCGAAGGCGACGCGCGCGACCCGTTCGATCTCGCTGGATGTGTAGACTTGCGTATCGAAGCCCCGCTTCTGGCCATCCGGCAAGGTTTCGATCCCCCGAGGCTCGCCGAAATAAACGCCCCCCGTCAGTTCCCGCACGATCATGATGTCTAGTCCGGCGACGACGTCGCGCTTCAGACTCGATGCGTCCGCTAGGGCGTCGAAGCAGAGGGCGGGCCGAAGATTGGCGAACACCTGCATTTCCTTGCGAAGTCTGAGCAAGCCTGCCTCGGGTCGCAGTTGGCGCGGAGCAGACGCCCATTGCGGCCCGCCCACGGCGCCGAGCAGCACTGCCGTCGACGACAGCGCGCGCGCGAGCACGTCGTCGGTCAACGGCGTTCCGTGCACGTCATAGCTCGCGCCGCCGTAGATAGCTTCGGTAACCTCGATGTCGGGCGTCAGCGCAGTCGCAATGCGGTGGACCTGGGCACAGACTTCGGGCCCGATGCCATCACCGGGAAGCAGGAGAAGGGTTTGCATGGCCGCTCGGCTAGCCCGCGCGCGACAAACGGGCAAGGGCAGGCCCGGCTGCTCCGGCATTGCATGAAGATCTGTGGGAACGCCCGAACGACACACGTCAGCGCAGGGCACCCAGTTTAGACGCCCCCCGCAAATTGCGACGCGTGTTGCCAAGTTCAATGGTGCAGCGCCATAAGATGGTGGGAGTCCCGCACCATGACCGGAAAAGATGCATGCCCAAGATGAACGCGCCGCGCCGCACCCTGCGCCCGTTTGTGCGCTGACCGCGAATGCGCGTGGAAGGGAACTACCGGGACGACGGTTATGCCACGATACGGAGTCTCGTGCCGCCGGAAGTTGCAGGGATGCTCTTTCGGCAAATGGAAATGGACCTGGCGAGCGCCGGCAAATCCTTTGCAACATTTAGCCAGCCCCAGCCGCTGTCGCGTCAGGCGACAGTCGATATATCCGGTCACTTCTACCGGCCGCTGACGACATTCCTCTGGGCCCTCACGCCCGCAATTGCCCATGTTGCCGGGGCCGATTTGCTGCCGAGTTATGATTACTTCCGTATCTACCAGAAGGGCGACATTTGCCGCGTACATTCGGATCGGCCGTCGTGCGAGCATAGCGTGTCATTGACACTGGCATCCAGCGATGGCCTGCCATGGCCCCTCGAGCTGGGGACTGTGCGGGTCGAGGAGGAGCGACCTTGCGTCGAGGATTTCGGCGACGAACCCCATCACGCGGTGGAAATGCAACCCGGCGATGCCGTCCTCTACCGCGGGATCGACTTGCGGCACGGTCGGACGACACCCAATCCGAACGGGTGGTCGGCGCATCTCTTCCTGTTCTGGGTAGAACGCGGCGGTGAATTTTCCCAGCACGCGTTCGACGAGGAACGCCTGCGATCCGAACTGCGCCGTGTGGCAAAGCTTGACGTTTAGTCCGGATCGGCCAGCAGGATTAAGGCCAGACGGAAACGACCCTAATTATCGAATCCGACGAATGTCGTCGCTTCGTCCACCGACTTGCGGGTCGAAACCACGGCATTTGCGGGAAAGCTGTCGTCGGGCCATCCCAGCGCGATGCTTTTCATGATGACCTGGTCGTCGGCAATCCCCGCATGTTCGCGCACGACGGGCGACTGCATAATCCCCTGACTGTTGATGACGGCGCCCAATCCGCGCGACCAGGCGGCATTGACGAGCGCGGTGGCGACCGCTCCGCAGTCGAACGGCGTGTCGTCGCTGCCGTCGCAGGCGCGGTCATAGGTGATGATCACGCAGACCGGCGCGTCGAACTGGCGAAAGCCGCGCAGCACCCAGTCCTGCCGCCGCTCGGCATCGTTGCGCTCGATCCCCATGGCAGCGAACAGCTGCTTGGCGACCCCGATCTGGCGCTCCCGGTGCGGGCCGGTAAAGGCCTCTCCGGTCCGGAATTCGCGCGACTGTGGGACGCCGGCGACCATCCGCTCGGTATTGCCCGCGCGGATGCGGTCGAGCGGCGCGCCGCTGACGACCGTGAAGTTCCACGGTTGCGTATTCATCGACGAGGGCGCACGCATCGCGAGCGCCAGGACTTCTTCGATCAGCGCCTTTGGCACCGGGTCGGGCTTGTAACCCCTTATGCTCCGGCGCCCGCGAATGACGTCATCGAAAAGCAATGCCGCCGTGTCCTATTGGTCGAGGAACGAGCGCATCTTGCGGCTGCGGCTCGGGTGCTTGAGCTTACGTAGCGCCTTGGCCTCGATCTGGCGGATGCGCTCGCGCGTAACCGAGAACTGCTGGCCGACCTCCTCGAGCGTATGATCGGTGTTCATGCCGATGCCGAACCGCATGCGGAGCACACGTTCCTCGCGCGGGGTCAGGCTGGCGAGCACGCGCGTCACGGTTTCCTTCAGGTTCGCCTGAATGGCCGCATCGACCGGGATGACAGCGTTCTTATCCTCGATGAAGTCGCCGAGGTGCGAGTCCTCCTCATCGCCGATCGGCGTTTCCAGGCTGATCGGTTCCTTGGCGATTTTCATCACCTTGCGGACCTTTTCGAGCGGCATCGACAGACGCTCGGCCATTTCCTCGGGCGTCGGCTCGCGACCTTGCTCGTGCAGGAACTGGCGGCTGGTGCGGACCAGCTTGTTGATCGTCTCGATCATGTGCACCGGGATGCGGATCGTGCGTGCCTGGTCGGCAATGCTGCGCGTTATCGCTTGGCGGATCCACCAGGTAGCATAGGTGCTGAACTTGTAGCCGCGGCGATACTCAAACTTGTCGACGGCCTTCATCAAGCCGATGTTCCCTTCCTGGATGAGGTCTAGGAACTGCAAGCCGCGGTTCGTGTATTTCTTCGCAATCGAAATGACGAGACGAAGGTTCGCCTCGACCATCTCCTTCTTCGCAATTCGCGCCTCGCGCTCGGCCTTTTGGACCGTGTTGACGATGCGGCGGAATTCGCTGAGCGACATGCCGGTCGCCTGAGCGATCTCGGCGATCTCGACACGAATGCGCTCGACCGCGTCGCCTTCGTTGGTCGCGAAGGCCGCCCATTTCTTGTCGATCGCCTTGACGCTGTCGAGCCAAGTCTCGTCGAGCTCGCGGTTCACATAGCTGTCGAGAAATGCCTTGCGCGGCACCTTGTGACGTTCGGCAAGGCGCAGCATCTGCCCGCCGAGCGCCGTCAGGCGGCGGTTGAAGCTGTAGAGCTGGTCGACGAGATATTCGATCTTGGCGTTGTGGAATTGCACGCTCTCGACCTGCGCGGTGAGTTCCTCGCGCAGCTTGTGGTACTTCTTCTCCTCGCTCGAGGGAAAGTCGTTGCCGACACCGAGGGCATCGATGCGCGCCTGCTGGACCTTGCTGAACTTCTTGAACAGCGAGGTGATGGTCGCGAATTTCTCGAGCGCGGACGGCTTGAGCAGCTCCTCCATCGCGGCAAGGGACAGGGTGTTGTCCTCCTCCTCGTCGTCGGAGGGACGGGGGGCACGGCGCTCGGTCAGCGAGTCCTCGTCATGGTCGTCGTCGCTTGCAGCCGCGACTTCCTCGGGCTCTTCCTCGTCCTTGAACGTCGGGCCGGCATTTTTTTCCGAGATCTCGCCGTCCGCATCTTCATCGTCGTCGGTCAGGCTCTCGGGAGCCGGGTCCTTCGACAGCATCGCATCGAGATCGAGGATCTCGCGCAATTGCATCGTGCCGGCGTTCAGTGCTTCCGACCATCCGATGATGGCGTGGAACGTGATCGGGGATTCACACAGGCCAAGGATCATCGTGTCGCGACCGGCCTCGATCCGCTTGGCAATCGCGATTTCACCTTCCCGACTGAGCAACTCGACGGCGCCCATCTCGCGCAGGTACATGCGTACCGGATCGTCAGTGCGGTCGGTGACCTTGACGACCTTTTCCGCGACATGGCCGGACTCGCTGCCGTCGACGGCCTCGATCTCGTCGTCGTCGTCCTTCGTTTCTTCGCCATCTTCGCTGGCTTCGTCATTCTCGACGACGTTGACGCCCATCTCATTGAGGGCCGACATCACATCCTCGATCTGATCGGTCGTCAACTCGCCGACGGCGGCATTCAGATCATCGACCGTGATGTACCCGCGCTTCTTCGCCCGGGCGACCATCTTCTTGATGTCGGCATCGTTCAGGTCGATCAGCGGCGCATCGCTCGCCTCTTCGCCGCTGTTGCCGTTGGCCGGTGCTTCGGCCACATTCATTTTCGCCATCTACTACCCGTTCCCAATCAATTGTCGTCGCCCGGAGGCAGTTCAGTCTTCGTCGCTCTGCGACAAGGCCGCCAGGGCGCGATCGGCCTCGGCACGCGCCGCGATCAGGCGCATCTGTTCCGCAAAGCCATCGGCGTCCGGTCCCATCGCCAGCCTTGCCGTCGCTGCCTCCAGCGCCGCATCCAGTTCAGGACGCGATGCCAATGCCTCGATAGCCAGTGCCAAGTCTCTGCGGGCAGTCTCAGCGTCCGCTTCGCCGCGCGTAAACGAAAACGCAAGCCCGTTCGCACTCCGCAGCGACTCGACGAGCGCCGAAAGGCCCGTCTTGGCGAATATGGTGCCGATTCCGCCGGATTCAACGCCCGAGTCGCCGGCGGGTGCCGCGTATGCCGTCTCAAGCAGGACCGAGCGCAACCGGTCGAGCTCGCTGTCCTCGATGACCAGCATAGACAGGGCCTCGGCGCAGGTGGTGACGAGGGCCGGATGGCGCAAAAGTCCGGCCATGATCGCACGGCCATAGAGAGCGTCGACGCCCCCGCCGCCGATTCGGCGTGCGTTCTGGCCAGGCAGGGCAGGGGCAGGGTCGTGCCATTTCTTGCCACCGTGACGGAACGGTCGCGCGGCACGTCGTTCGGCCCTCGGCGCGAAGAACGCGGCGTCAAACCGCTGGCGCAATTCCTCGCGATATTGCTCGCGTACGTCTTGATCCGTGATCGACGCTGAAAGATCCGCCAGCCGACGCTTCAGCCCCGCACGTGCCTCGGGTGTGCCAAGCGGCAAGGCAGCCAGTTCATGCTCCCACAGAAGGTCGACGAGCGAAAGCGCGCCGTCGACGAGCGGCTCGAACGCGGCGGCGCCACCGTCGCGCACCACATCGTCGGGATCCTTGCCGGCAGGCAACATCGCGATCGACAGCGAGCGCCCTGGTGCAAGCAGCGGGAGGGCACGCTCGGCTGCGCGTACGGCCGCCTTTTTCCCCGCGCTGTCGCCATCGAGGCAGAGGACCGGCACGTCGATAATGCGCCAAAGACGCTCGAGCTGCGCTTCGGTCAGGGCGGTTCCAAGCGGCGCGACGGCCTCAGCGATTCCGGCCTGCGCCAGTGCGATCACGTCCATATAGCCCTCGACGACCACCAGGCGCCCTGCCTTGCGCGCTGCGGGGGCCGCGCGGTCGAGATTGTAGAGTGTGCGGCCCTTGTCGAAGAGGGGCGTATCGGGCGAGTTCAGGTATTTCGGCTCGCCCGCGCCAAGTATCCGTCCCCCGAATGCGATGACCCGGCCGCGGGGGTCGCGAATGGGAATCATCAGCCGGCCACGGAACCGGTCATAAGGCGTTTTTTCCTCGACATTGATCAGCAGCCCCGCCTCGATCAGAACGGAGTCACCGAATTCCGCCAGCGCGCCCTTCAGGGCATCGCGGCGATCGGGCGCATAGCCGATATCGAAGGCCTCGATCGCCGCCGGCGCGATCCCACGCCGCGCCAGATAGGCACGTGCCTCCGCACCGCCGTCGCTCCTCAGTTGCGCCGCAAACCATCCTGCAGCCGCTGCCATGACGTCATGCTGCTTCGAGGCGCGCTCGTCTCGCTCGGCGGCACGCGGGTCTGGCGCCGGCAGGGAGAGGCCGGCGTTATCGGCAAGCTCCTTGACAGCATCTAGGAACGACAGGCCCTGCTGGTCGGTCATCCAGCGAATGGCATCTCCGTGTGCCGAACAGCCAAAGCAGTGATAGAACCCCTTATCGTCGTTGACATAAAAGCTCGGAGATTTTTCGTGATGAAATGGACAGCAGGCCTTCCACTCGCGGCCCGCGCGCGTCAGCTTCAGATTGCGTCCTACCAGCGCTGACAGTAGCGTCCGCGCGCGCAGATCATCCAGAAATTGGGGAGAAAAACGGCTCAACAATTGGACAATCGGATGTGCGCACCGTGGGGCATCGTGTCGGCCGCAGAACGATCCATTCCGGACGTGGTTCGATGCGGCATGACCTCAACTATGCTACCAGAACATTCCATGAACAAAACCACTCTCGCCTCCATCGGCGATCCGGCCGGTTTGACCGTGTGGATCGCGCCCTGGCCGCGGTCAGGACCGGCAGATTTTACTGCCATGCGCGGCATCGAAAGTCGAGTGGATAGGATCGATTGCACGCTGACGTTGTCGATCGCGACGCCGGAGGCACATGAAAGTCCTTTGCAGTGCCTTCGTCGCCTGATGAGTGCGGCGCTGCCGCTGGTCAGGACCGTGTCCCATGGCACAGCGACATTCCCCCATTCCGGAGTCGTGCTCGATGCAGATCATCTCGCCGAAGCCCTTGACGGCTGGACGGATGCGGCGATCCCCGTTCACAGCTTGGTCGGCTTTGACTTCGCGCTCGCGGGGACGCCGCCCGGTACACGTACAATCGGCCTGCGCCCGCTGGTCGGCCAGGAAATTATCGCATGGCCGCCCGACGATGCGCTGCGCCTCGTCTGCGCGCGTATGGTCGCGCGGCTGGCGCACGACATGCTGATGCATGGCCCGATCATCGCCGAGCGCAGCTATGCGGCTCCGGACTTGCCAAAGGGGCAGGTGACGCTTGTCCCACGCGACCTTCCCGACCCGGTGGTGCACATTCGTTTTTAGGCGACGAACGGCAGCCCCAGCGCATCGGCGACTGCCTTGTGCCGGATCTGCCCGCCTGACACATTCAAGCCCGCCGCGAGATGCGGGTCTGCGGCCATCGCACCCTCGGCACCCAGATTCGCCAGGCGCAGCACGAACGGCAGGGTCGCATTGTTGAGGGCGAATGCCGATGTACGGGCCACCGCGCCGGGCATGTTAGCCACGCAATAATGGATCACGCCTTCCTCGACGAAAACGGGATCGTCGTGCGTCGTCGCGCGAGAGGTTTCGAAGCATCCGCCCTGGTCAATCGCGATATCGACCAGCACCGATCCCCGCTTCATGGTCTTCAACATCTCACGCGTAACCAGTTTTGGTGCTGCGGCCCCCGGCACCAGCACCGCTCCAATGACGAGGTGCGCCTTTTCGACTGCGGCAGCGATTGCCGCCTTCGACGCGTACTGAGTTTTGATCTGGCTTGAGAAAAACATGTCGAGCTCGGCCAGCCGATCGTTGTTGATATCGTAGATCGTGACGTCTGCGCGCATGCCAACGGCCATTTGCGCAGCGTTCACGCCCGAGATGCCGCCACCCAGAATTGCGACGCGCGCCGGGGCGACTCCGGGCACGCCGCCGAGAAGCACGCCGCGCCCCCCTTGTTCCTTTTCCAGATAGTGCGCGCCGACTTGTACCGACATGCGGCCCGCCACTTCGGACATGGGCTTCAGCAGGGGCAGGGCGCCCGACTTCGAGGTCACCGTTTCATAGGCGATGCACGTCGCTCCAGAGGCCATGAGGCCCTTGGCCTGTTCGGGATCGGGCGCAAGGTGGAGATAGGTGAACAAGGTGTGACGCGCCTGAAGCATCGCTATTTCAGAGGGTTGCGGCTCCTTGACCTTAACGATCATGTCGGCTGCCATAAACACTTCGCTGGCATTGGGCAGGATGCGCGCGCCGGCATCCATATAGTCGCGGTCGCTGAAATCTATGCCATTGCCGGCCAGCGCCTCGACCACGACTTCATGGCCCGCGGCCGTCAGCTCGGCGACCGAGGCGGGCGTCAGCCCGACCCTGTATTCGTGATTCTTGATCTCCTTGGGAACACCGACGCGCATCACCTGTCTCCTCGCAATTATATTACGTAACTCGGTAACATGATTCCTCGCATTTGTCTCGATTGCGTGGCCGTTTCGCTGGTGCTAGGGGCGCGCGTCCGGCGATGGGCCGGACGTCAAGACAGAGAGGCTGGGTTCCGCCCGTCCATGTCCACTACCGCACCTGCGCCGGCAGCCAGCGCAAATCTGAACGATGAAGACGAAAACGAAAATGGACACCGGGTCCATGGCAGCTTCCATACGCTTGCCCTTGGCGCGGTGGGCGTGGTGTTTGGCGACATCGGCACGTCACCGCTCTACGCTTTGAAGGAAGTCTTTGTCGGCCATCATCCGTTGGCCGTCGATCCACTGCACATATACGGCGCGCTTAGCCTGATCTTCTGGTCGCTCGTCCTGATCGTGACAGTTAAATATGTTTTTCTGATCATGCGTGCTGATAACAAGGGGGAGGGCGGTAGCCTGGCGCTGTTCGCGCTGGTTACCCGGTTGACAGCGGCAAAACGCGGTGGCGCATTGTTGATGCTGGGCGTCATCGCGACTGCGCTGTTCTTTGGCGACGCGATGATCACGCCAGCGATTTCGGTGTTGTCTGCGGTCGAAGGTCTGTCGATCGTGGATCCTGCCTTTACCAAGTTCGTGCTCCCCATTTCGATTGCGATCCTGATCGCGCTTTTCTTTTTCCAGTCACGCGGCACGGACACGGTCGGCAAGCTTTTCGGACCCATTGTCCTCGTCTATTTCGCAGCTTTGGCCCTTCTCGGCGTCATGAACATCGTCACTCATCCGCAAGTGATCTGGGCTCTTAGCCCACATTGGGGCTGGCTGTTTATGGCTGACGATCCGCTGCTGGGCTTTTTGGCGCTCGGGTCGGTGGTGCTTGCCGTTACCGGCGCCGAGGCGCTCTATGCGGACATGGGGCATTTCGGGCGTCGGCCGATTTCCTACGCTTGGCTGTTCGTGGTTTTTCCGGCGCTCATCATCAATTATCTTGGACAATGCGCGTTCTTGCTGAACGCGCCCACGCGAGAGGCAGCATTGGCCGCTGCCCAGAACCCGTTCTATCTCATGGCCCCCGAAAGCTGGCGTCTGCCGCTTGTCATTCTTGCCACAATGGCGACGATCATCGCCAGCCAGGCCGTCATAACGGGTGCCTTTTCGGTCTGCCAGCAAGCCGTTCAGCTCGGCTTGATGCCGCGCCTCAAGATCCAGCACACGAGCGCCAACGCGGCAGGCCAGATCTATGTACCTGTCGTCAACTGGGCGCTGATGGTCCTGGTCGTGCTGCTCGTGCTGATGTTCCGGGAATCGAGCAATCTGGCTGCAGCCTATGGCATTGCCGTGACGGGCACGATGCTTTGCACGACGTGCATGCTTGCCGTACTTGCCGCCAAGGTGTGGAAATGGCCGCTCTGGCTTGTCGTCGCCGTCACCATCGTTTTTGTGACAATCGACTCGGCGTATTTCGCGTCAAATCTGACAAAAGTCCCCGACGGTGGCTGGTTCCCGCTTCTCGTCGGCGGCATTGCATTCCTGTTGCTGACGACCTGGTCGAAGGGGCGCGAGCTGATGATCGCGCGCCTGCGTGAGGCTGCAATGCCTGTAAAAGTGTTCATCCAATCCGCGGCAAGCTCCGCCACGCGCGTTCCGGGCACGGCCGTGTTCATGACCTCGGCTTCAGATGGCGTACCTCACGCACTGCTTCACAATCTGAAGCATAACAAGGTTATCCACGAGCGTGTGATCTTGCTGACCGTGAAGATCCTCGACATGCCCTATGTCGAGGAAGAGACGCGCTGCCGGCTTGAGGACATGGGTGACGGCTTCCACCGGCTGATCGTCAAATATGGTTTCATGCAAGAGCCCGACGTGCCAGCCGCGCTTGCCCGCCTCACAGGCTGCGGCCCGGCATTCAAGATGATGGACACCAGTTTCTTCCTCGCCCGCCAGACTCTGCTGCCCTCGTCGCGGCCGGGCATGGCGATCTGGCGCGAAAAGCTGTTCGCCTGGATGCTCAACAATTCGGAAAGCGCGATGGAATTCTTCCGCCTGCCGACAAACCGGGTCGTCGAACTGGGGTCGCAGGTCGAGATCTAGATCAAGGGCCTAGCTACTCCGGCACCGTCTCGCCCGACCCGCCGAATTCGGCCGGAAAGTCCTTCAGCTTGGGCAAGCCGTCCTTCATCGGCAGCACCGTCTCGGCATAGTTAATATGGACTCCGGGAACGAACGCGAGCGTCGGGAGCGTCGCCGCGAACACGTCCACCAAGCCGAGACCGGGATGACGGGTCATAAGATGGCCGCCGCATTTCGCACAATATTTGCGCTCGCTCATCGGATTCTTGATGAAGGTCGCGACATCGTCTTCGCCTGACGTGACGTGAACGGTCTCAGGCTTCCACAGGCTGAACGCGTTGACGGGTCCGCCCGACCAGGATCGACACGAAGTGCAATGGCAATATCCCATGCCCTCGGGCTCACCGCTCGTTTCGATCGTCACTGCCCCACAGAAACAGGCACCCTGATGCGTCATGACTTGTCCCCACAGCTGTTGCGCACACGAAGCTGGGCCAATTTGCGGCAAAGCACAACGTCCGCCTGCTTCGCCGCTCGCTGACGGGCGCGTCAGGCCGGGGCGAACACGCCCGTCGTTTCGTCGAGCACTTCCAGTTCACCGCGCTCGATACCGAAGAGGACGCCGTGAAGCTTCAGCATCCCCGCGGCCTCGCGCTGGGCAATATAGGGAAAGCTGCGCAAATTAGCGAGGCTGATCTTGATCGCTTCATGTTCCAGCGCCGACTGCGGATCGGCCGGGCGCTCTATGAGTACGCGACTTCGGGCGTCGCCGATGATCGTCATCCAGGCATCGACGAAGCCGCCCCCTCCCGGGATTTGCGCACCCGAAAGCGCGGCCTTGATCCCGCCGCAGCGAGCATGGCCCATCACAACGATATGGCGGACTTCCAGGCCCAGAACCCCGAACTCGATCGCTGCACTGGCGCCGTGCAGCCCGCCCGCCGAGTCATAGGGGGGAACCAGATTGGCGACGTTGCGCAGCGCGAACATTTGTCCCGGCACCGTATCGAACACCGTCGCGGGATCGACGCGGCTGTCGCAACAGCTGACGACCATCACGGGCGGAGCCTGCCCCTCGACAAGCGCGTCGAAGCGGTCCTTCTGATCGTGGTAGGAACCGGTACGAAAACGGCGATAGCCGTCGAGAAGCGCGTTAAACTCAGGCATGCTCGATCGGCTAGGCCACGGCGGCAGAGATGACAAGCGCATCCCGCATCGCTATCTCCACCCCCATGAGCGAAGCCGACCCTGCCATCACGCCCCTGCGCGCCCGCAAACCCGACTGGATCCGCGTGAAAGCGCCGATGGGCGCGGCCTTTGCCGAGACGAAGGCGCTCATGCGTCGCTTGAACCTTGCCACCGTGTGTGAAGAAGCAGCATGCCCGAACATCGGCGAATGCTGGACCAAGAAGCACGCGACCGTCATGATTCTGGGGGACACTTGCACGCGCGCCTGTGCGTTCTGCAACGTGAAGACCGGCATGCCGCGCGCCGTCGATCCGATGGAACCGCAGCACACGGCGGACGCAGCTGCCGAACTCGGCCTCGAGCACATCGTGGTGACCTCGGTGGACCGCGACGACCTTCCGGATGGCGGCGCCTCGCAGTTCGTCAAGGTCATCGAGGCGTTGCGGCGCACGACGCCGAAGACGACGATCGAAATTCTCACGCCGGACTTCCGGAACAAGTCGCAGGCCGCCGTTGAGTCGATCGTTGCTGCGCGGCCGGACGTCTATAATCATAATCTCGAGACGGTCCCGCGCCTCTACCCGACCATCCGGCCGGGCGCGCGCTATTATGCCTCGCTGCGCCTGCTGGAGAGCGTCAAGCGCCATGACCGGACGATCTTCACCAAGTCGGGCATGATGATGGGGCTGGGTGAGCAGCGCATGGAGGTTCACCAGGTCATGGACGACATGCGGTCGGCAGACGTGGATTTCCTGACGCTGGGTCAGTATCTGCAGCCGACCCCGCGCCACGCGAAGGTAGAGGAGTTCGTGACGCCTGCCATGTTCAGCGCCTATGCGGCGATTGCGCGCGCCAAAGGGTTCCTGCTGGTCGCGTCGAGCCCGTTGACGCGTTCGAGCTACCACGCAGGTGACGACTTCGCCAAGCTCAAGGCCGCGCGCGAGGCAAGGCTCGGCTGATGCCAAGGCACCACGAACGCCGCAGCCTGCCTTATGGAGCCGAGGCGATGTTCGACCTCGTCGCCGACGTCGGCCGCTACAACGAGTTCCTGCCTTGGGTGTCCGCCGTCCGAATCCGTTCGAACAGCGATACGGAGATGGTGGCTGACCTGCTCGTGGGCTTCAAATCCTTGCGCGAAAAATTCACCTCGCGCGTCGTGAAAATCCGTCCCCGCACGATCCATGTCGATTATCTGGACGGACCTTTGAAGCACCTGCGCAACGAATGGGCGTTCGAGCCGACGCCAACGGGATGCACCGTCGATTTCACCGTCGATTTCGCGTTCAAGAACCGCATTTTCGAAGCTATCGCCGGGCAGTTCTTCGACCAGGCGCTGCGCAAGATGATCGGCGCGTTTGAAACGCGCGCCCATGCTCTTTACGCGGGTTCGTCCGGCACCAGCAGCTCGAGCGCGCAAAGCGCTGCCTGAAGGCGCACGCCGCCGCGGCCAGTATCGGGAAAATGACGCTTTTGAGCGTCGATGTCGTCCGCACTGCTGCCCTTGATCGCTTTCGCAAAAACGACGGTCCCCACCGGCTTTTTCTCGGTGCCCCCATGCGGACCCGCCACTCCGGTGATCGCAACCGCCACATCGGCGCCGCTACGCTCCATCATGCCGCGTGCCATCGCCCAGGCGGTCGCCACCGAGACCGACCCGAAGGTCTCGATGATGTCGCTACCGACGCCGAGCAGCGATATCTTGGCCTCGTTGGCATAGGACACGATACTGGCGATCAGCACGTCGGACGAACCCGGGATCTCCGTAAGTGCGGCGCCGACCAGTCCGCCGGTGCAGCTTTCAGCAACCGCAACCGTGCGTCCCGCGATCCGGTTGGCGTCGATCACGCGCCGTGCTGCCTCGACCAGAACGTCGGGCAAAAGATAGTCGCGGTGCTCGGTGGCACCGGAGTCGGTCAAGTCGTTCACATGTCCTCCGGAACACGAACCGTCGCGATAGCCTGTGCAGCGATGCCTTCGCCGCGTCCGGTAAAACCAAGCTGCTCGGTCGTTGTTGCCTTGACGCTAATCCGGCTTGGCGGAAGGCGCAAGATTTCCGCGATGCGGCCACGCATGGCGTCCCGATGCGGGCCAATTTTGGGCGACTCGCAAATCACGGTCAAATCGATGAAGTCGATGAGTCCGCCCCTGGCGGCGACCAGTCCGGCGGCATGGGTCAGGAACCGGTCAGACGATGCCCCGCGCCACTGGGCGTCGCTGGGCGGGAAATGGAGCCCGATATCCCCGGCACCGATCGCGCCGAGGACGGCATCGGTAATGGCGTGAAGCGCGACATCGGCGTCGGAATGTCCTGACAGCCCATGGGTATGCGGGATCTCTACGCCGCCAAGCCACAGGTCTTCGCCCTCGACGAGCCGGTGGACGTCGTAGCCGCTTGCGCTGCGCGAGATCATCCGCGCGGACAACAGGGCTTCGGCACGGGCAAAATCGTCAGGGTGGGTAATCTTCTCGAGCATGATGTCTCCGGGAACTGTGCCGACGGCAAATCCGGCCGCACGGACCACCTGCGCTTCGTCCGTCGCGCTCTCTCCGGTCCAGCGTGAAAGTGACGTCATGAGGGCGTCAAATCTGAAGGCTTGCGGCGTCTGCACGCGAAGCAAACCTGCACGATCGACGGACGCACCCATCAGGTTATCGCCTCGCGCCAGGCTGTCTGCGACCGGGAGGACCGGCACGGCGCCGTCGTGGATCTCGAGCGCCGCAACGAGCGCTTCGAGGACCCGACGTGGCAAGAGAGGTCGCGCTGCATCATGCACCAGCACCCTGCTTGCACCGCCGTCGGCAATGATCGCAGCCAGCCCATTGCGCACCGAGTCCTGACGGGTAGGGCCGCCCACCACGACGTTCGCGACGACTCTTCCCCGCAACGCGATGGCCAGCGCGTCCTGCTGCCCCTCCGCGACGACGACGACGGTGGGCATATCGCCAAAGGCATCGACTGCGCGCGCGATGACAGGCACGCCCGCCAACAGGGCAAACTGCTTGGGCATTGGGCCGCCGGCACGCTCTCCGCGTCCGGCAGCAACGATCAGGGCAACGGTCTCGCGCACCCCGCCCGCTTAGCCGCGCTTGCCGCGCTGCGCCAGAACCGCTACGGGGCTGCCTGAAATTTAGGCAGACTTGTGACCCGTATTCATCCGATCAACATCGGTCCCATCCGCATCGACACGCCCGTTATCCTCGCGCCGATGACGGGCGTCACCGACATGCCGTTTCGTCGCATCGTGCGACGCTACGGTTCGGGGCTCAACGTCACGGAGATGATTGCGAGCCAGGCGATGATCCGCGAGACGCGCCAGTCGCTACAGAAGGCCGCCTGGCACGCGACCGAAGAACCGGTATCCATGCAGCTTGCGGGCTGTACGCCCTACGAGATGGCGGAGGCGGCCAGGCTGAACGCCGATCGCGGGGCGGCAATCATCGACATCAACATGGGCTGCCCCGTGAAAAAGGTCGTCAATGGGGATGCCGGTTCTGCGCTGATGCGCGACCTGCCGCTGGCCGCTTCGCTGATCGAGGCAACCGTGAAAGCCGTCGATGTGCCCGTGACGGTCAAGATGCGCATGGGCTGGGACCACACCCGCCTCAACGCCCCCGAACTGGCGCATATTGCCGAGGATCTTGGGGCTCAACTGATTACCGTCCACGGCCGTACGCGGAACCAGATGTACCGTGACAGCGCAGACTGGGCGTTCGTGCGCAAGGTGAAGGAGGCCGTGCGTATTCCGGTGATCGTCAATGGCGATATTTGCTCGCCCGAAGACGCGGTGATGGCGCTCGACCAGTCGGGCGCCGATGGAGTCATGATCGGGCGCGGCGCCTATGGCCGGCCCTGGCTTCTCGGCCAGACCATGGCCTTCCTCACTGACGGCAGGCGTATCGCAGACCCGAGTATTGAAGAGCAATATCACCTGATTACCGAGCATTACGAGATGATGCTCGATCACTATGGTGAGATGACGGGTGTCAACATGGCCCGCAAGCATATCGGCTGGTATACCAAGGGGCTGCACGGATCGGCCGAATTCCGGAACGACGTCAACCGGATTGCCGAAGCAAAAACCGTGCTGTCTATGCTCGACCAGTTCTACGCGCCGTGGCGCTCGCGCGCGGCCGCCTGATCGACGCGAGCGGCCCGGCGGCAGAGGCGCTCCTTGCGGCGCTGCCGACGGCACTGCTCGTCGTCGACGCGGAAGGGTGCATCGCCAGCGTGAACGCGGCTGCCGAGATGCTGCTCAACATGAGCGCGGCACATTTGCTGCACAAGCCGCTGGGAATTGTCCTGCGTATTCCAATGCCTTGTTACGAAGGACTGCGCCAGGAATCCGTGTTCGCCGCCTATGATTGCCAGCTGGAGACAGCGCGCGGCATTCGCCTGCGGGCCGATTTTCACGCCACGCCATTGGGGGATTACCCCGGCTGGCGGCTGATTACGCTGCAAAGTGCGACAGCGGCGCAAACGATGGGCCAGCAGTTCGACCGGCGCGATCGGGGTCGTTCTGCGATCGGCGCGGCGGCCATGCTTGCCCACGAGATTAAAAACCCCCTTTCCGGGATCCGTGGGGCAGCCCAGTTGCTTGACCGGCATGTCGGGGCAGGGGACGGCCTTACGCAGTTGATCCGCGACGAGGTCGACCGCGTCACCGCGCTGATCGATCGTATGGAGGCGTTTACCGACAGCCGTCCTGTTGAACGCACCGCGCAAAATCTCTACGCCATCCTCGAACACGCGCGCGCTGTCTCGGTCGCTGGATTTGGCGACCGGATCGACATCCTGGACGCCTACGACCCGTCGCTGCCCCAGGTCTATGTTCACAGGGATTCGCTCGTGCAGGTACTGCTCAATCTTATCAAAAACGCTGCTGAGGCGGTACCCGCAGGGAAACGCGGAACGGTGACGTTGACGACGCGCTATCGCCACGGCGTTTCAATTGCGGACAACGGCGAACGCCGGGCCCTGCCGATCGAAGTAGGCGTTGGCGACGACGGACCGGGTCCGCCCGATGAAATCGTCGATCACCTGTTTGAACCTTTTGTGTCGTCCAAATCATCCGGACGCGGCCTTGGGCTCGCGCTCGTAGACAAGCTGGTCCGCGACAATGGCGGCATCGTCCAGTTCGCACGCGAAGATGCGCCGCCGCGGTCCGTCTTCCGGATCCTGCTTCCACGAGCCGAACTCAAATGAGGGGCGCGCGCATTCTGGTCGTGGACGACGATGCGGCCATACGCACGGTCGTTGGCGAGGCGCTCCGTCGAGAGGGCTATAACGTCCAGGCCGTAGGAAGCCTCGCCGCGCAGGCGCAGGCTCTCGAGAAATATGTGCCCGACTTGCTGATAACCGACGTGATGCTGCCAGATGGCAACGGTCTCGACGTCGTTCCCGGCATTTTGGCGCAGCGACCGGATCTGCCGGTTATCGTTTTGTCTGCGCAGAATACGCTGACCACGGCGGTTCGGGCGACCGAGCAGGGCGCTTTCGACTATCTGCCCAAGCCTTTCGACCTCGATGCCTTGTGCCAGGCCGTCCGTAGCGGTCTTGCGCGCGCCGGTAGCGGGGAAGGGGAGTTAGCCGAGTCGGACGCCGCACTCCCACTGATCGGGCGTTCGGCACCGATGCAAGACGTGTACCGCATGATCGCGCGGGTCGTCGGCAACGACCTGAGCGTCCTCGTTCTGGGTGAGTCGGGGACCGGCAAGGAATTGGTCGCAAGGGCCATCCACGACATGGGTGGGCGTCGCAAAAAGCCCTTTGTACCCGTGAACATGGCGGCCATCCCCCGCGAACTGATCGAGGCAGAGCTGTTCGGGCATGAACGCGGCGCGTTCACCGGCGCGAATGCCCGTGCGACCGGGCGATTCGAGGAAGCAAATGGCGGGACGCTGTTCCTCGACGAGATCGGCGACATGCCGATGGAAGCGCAGACGCGGCTCCTTCGCGTTCTTCAGTCAAACGCGTTCACCACCGTCGGCGGGCGCACGGTGAGCGTGGACGTGCGCATCGTCGCCGCCACCCACCAGAACCTGCCCGCGCTGATTGAGGCCGGGCAGTTTCGCGAGGATCTCTACTATCGCCTGAATGTCGTCCCCATTCCCTTGCCGCCGTTGCGCGAGCGAGGCGACGACATCCTTCTGCTGGCCAATTCCTTCCTCGAGCGCGCGGCGGCGGACGGTCTTCCGCGCCGCCGCCTGTCGGGCGACGCAGAGGCCCGCCTGCGCGCGCACAGCTGGCCGGGAAATGTCCGGGAACTCGACAATTTGATGCGCCGACTGGCTGCGATCAGCAGGGATCCGGTCGTGCCTGCAACGCTTATCGATGCGCAGCTCGGCGCGACAAGTGCGGACCGTACCGCCCAGACCCTCTCAGACGCGCTGGAGCTGCATCTCGCGCGCTACTTTGTCGGGCATGGCGACGCTCTTCCGCCCGCCGGCTTGTACGACCGGGTCCTCGCCGACGTTGAACGCCCCTTGTTCCGCGCTACCCTTGCTGCGGTACGCGGCAATCAACTGAAGGCTGCCGAGCTGCTGGGCATAAATCGCAATACGTTACGCAAAAAACTCACGTTGCTCGGAATCGACGCTGGCCGTGCCAATCGCACCTGACGCATTTAAGCGGTTGGTTTCGACCCTGTGCTTGGAATGTCACGGAATTGTTGTATTGAAGCAACAATGAAGGCGTCTCCCTTTCGCCAGCTGCGCATCAGGAGCGCTCTTTGGCTGCGGCGGCGACGCTGGGTGCCGTTCGTCGAGATCGGCACATTTGCTGTTTCCATCGCCATGGCGGTTGCTACCTGGGCGATCTTGACGGCCGGTGCCGACAGCCAGCGACTTCTGACGCCACCGCTGGCCGCAGCGCTGCTGCTTGGCAATCTGTTGCCGGCTATTGCGCTTCTGGTGCTCATCGGCCGACGGATCGCGCGCGGGAGGGCGGCGCGCTCGGTCGTCGGCGGCGATGGGCGGCTGCATGTGCGGCTTGTCGCCATCTTCTCGCTGCTGGCCAGTGTTCCGACCCTGCTTGTGGTCGTTTTTGCGTCACTGCTCTTTCAGGCCGGCGTCCAGTTCTGGTTTTCCGACCGGGCGAAGGCGACGCTCGAGGGCGCGGCCTCTGTCGCGCAGGACAGTTTCGCGCGCGAACAGGACCGAATTACGATCAACACCGAAACCATGGCCGGCGACCTGTCGCGCGATTTGCGCGCCCTTCCGATCGACAGCCGGGAATTCCTCGGCAATTTCGGAGGCCAGCTTTACCAGCGCGAGATGTCCGAGGGCATGGTGTTCCATGCGGCGCCCGGCCGCGAGATCCAGACGCTTGTCCTGCTTGACCCGCGTTCGCGCGATCCGAACAAGTTCATTACGCCCGCCATGATCGAGGCGCTGCGCAAGGGAAAGCCAACCGTTACCGTGCCCAGCGTCAACGGCATCGGCGCACTGGCAAAGCTGTCGGTTGGCACCGACAATTATCTATACGCAGCGCGCTTCGATCCGGTCTTCGGCGAGCATATCCAGCGCGCGCGCGCCGTTCTGTCGGACTATCGTGACCTGTCCGCACGCTCTCGCTCACTACAATTGCGCTTCAACGCCGCCCTGATCATCATTTCCCTCCTCATCGTAGGAGCGGCAGTCTGGATCGCGCTCGGCGTGGCGGACCGGCTCGTTCATCCCGTTGGCCAGCTTGTCGATGCGGCACGCAGGGTCACGGGCGGCGATTTGTCGGCCAGGGTGGCTGGCCCGCATTCGCGCGACGAAGTCGGTACGCTGGCGACCGCGTTCAATCGCATGACGGGGCGTTTGCAGGAACAGACCGGCGACTTGATCGCGGCCAACGACCAGATCGAACGGCGTCGCGCGCTGATCGAAGCCGTGCTTTCGGGGGTCAGTGCGGGCGTCGTGTCCATCGACAAAGGCGGGGAAGTGCGATTGACCAATGCGTCGGCCGCAGCTTTGCTTTCGTCGCCGAACGGCCCCCTTGTCGGGCGCCCACTTGCTGAAATTTCGCCGGAGCTTGCAGAGCTGATCGAGACCGGCAAGCGCGAAGCCGTCATCGAACTGGCGCGCGAGGGAGAGACGCGCACGCTGGCCGTGAAAGTCGCGCGGGATGATAGCGGCCATGTGCTGACGTTCGATGACATGACACAGCAGCTGAGCGACCAGCGCCGCGCCGCCTGGTCGGACATTGCCCGCCGAATTGCACACGAGATCAAGAACCCGCTCACGCCCATCCAGCTGGCGGCGGAACGGCTCAAGCGCCGTTATGGCGCCGAGATTACCAGTGACCCGGGCACCTTTGCCAAGCTGACGGACACAATCGTGCGGCAGGTCGGCGACCTGCGCCGCATGGTCGACGAGTTCTCGTCCTTTGCTCGCATGCCCAAGCCCTTATTCCGGCACGAGTCGCTCGTCGATATCGCGCGCCAGACAATGTTCCTCCACGAGATCGCGCACCCCTCCATCAGGTTCAAGATGGTGGCGCCCGATATCCACCCCGATCTGGTCTGCGATCGCCGCCAATTGGGCCAGGCGCTGACCAATATCGTCAAAAATGCCGTCGAGGCCATCGAAGCGCTGCAAGGGGGCCAAGGCGGCGACGGCGGCGAAATCCTGTTAAGCATCACCGCCGCCCCGGGCAGCGTCCAGCTCTCCGTCAGCGATACAGGCGTCGGCCTGCCTGCCGACCGTGAACGGCTCGTCGAACCCTATGTCACGACCCGTGCGCGGGGCACCGGCCTCGGGCTCGCGATCGTGAAGAAGATCGTCGAAGAGCATTTTGCGACGATGCGCTTTGCCGATCGCGAAGGCGGCGGCTCCATCGTGACCATAGACTTCGACACCGCGGCCCTCGCCGCGATGGAATCCGAACAGACGGAGGCAGCAGCCTGATGGCGCTCGATATTCTTATTGTTGATGACGAACGCGATATTCGCGATCTGGTCGCGGGCGTGCTGGAGGACGAAGGCTATACCACCCGGGTCGCCGCCGACAGCGACGCCGCCCTGGCGGCGCTTGCGGAGCGACGCCCTTCGCTGGTGCTCCTCGATGTCTGGCTTCAGGGATCGCAGCTCGACGGACTGGAGTTGCTCGACGTGCTGAAGGAGCGTGACCCGACCTTGCCGGTTCTCGTCTTTTCCGGTCACGGCAATATCGACACGGCCGTTCACGCCATTCGGCGCGGCGCGGTCGACTTTATCGAGAAACCGTTCGAAGCCGAGCGCCTGACGCTGCTGGTGGCACGGGCGACCGAGACCGAGCGCCTGCGCCGCGAAAATGCCACGCTGAAAGAGCGCGTCGGGACCGATGATGAGCTAAACGGGACCTCGAACGCGATAAACGCCGTACGCGCGACACTGAAGCGCGTGGCACCCACCGGCAGTCGCGTGCTGATCACGGGCCCCGCCGGCGTCGGCAAGGAGATTTCTGCGCGGATGCTCCACAATTGGAGCCCGCGGTCGCGCGCGCCCTTTGTCACGGTCAGCGCCGCGCGCATGGACCCGGACCGTGCCGAAGAGGAACTGTTCGGCAGCGAGGAGGGCGATCGCGTGCGGCCCGGCCTGCTCGAACAAGCGCATGGCGGTACGCTGTTCCTAGACGAAATCGCCGACATGCCGGTACCGACGCAGGCAAAAATCCTTCGGGTGCTGACCGACCAGAGCTTTACCCGCGTCGGGGGGCAGCGTGTGGTTCGCGTCGATGTCCGCGTCATTTCCGCGACGGCGCGCAACCTGCCGGAAGAAATTGCCCAAGGGCGCTTTCGCGAAGATCTCTACTACCGACTGAACGTGGTGCCGGTTCACCTGCCGCCGCTTGCCGACCGGCGCGAGGATATTCCTGTGCTCGCAGACCATTTCATGGCTCGCTTTGCCAGTGAGCGCCGCGCGCGCACGCCGGCTTTCTCGCCCGAAGCCATGGCCACGCTGCAGTCTTTCGATTGGCCCGGCAATGTCCGTCAATTGCGCAACATCATCGAGCGCACCATCATTCTTGCACCGGATTCGCGGCTCGACCTCATCGAAGTCGATCTCTTGCCTTCCGAAGTGACCGCAACCCCGCCAAGCGCCAACCCGGCAGCGCTCGCGATGGGCGCGCCGTTGCGCCAGGCGCGCGAAACTTTCGAACGCGAATATCTTCGAGTGCAGATCCGTCGTTTCTCGGGCAACATTTCACGAACGGCGGCGTTTATCGGCATGGAGCGCTCGGCCCTCCACCGTAAACTGAAGATCCTGGGCATTGCGGAGGATCGGGACGATATCGACGAGTAGCAGCTTGCGGTGCAGCCCGGCCGCGCTATCTTGGCAGGGCGCCGCCGCGCCAAGAGAAACTGCACCCATATGTGCCAAAAGCAATAAGGTGATACACCATGGCAGAAAAGCCCAATAACTTGCAGGATTTATTCCTGAATTCGGTCCGCAAGGCCAAGACCCCGGTGACGATGTTCCTCGTCAAGGGCGTCAAGTTGCAAGGTATCATTACCTGGTTCGACAATTTTTCCGTCCTGCTGCGCCGGGATGGCCAGTCGCAGCTGATCTACAAACACGCCATCTCGACGGTCATGCCGTCGAACCCACTGGACCTAGCGCCGGTCGCCGCCGCATTTGCGGAGGACAAGAGCAAGCCGAAGCAACTGCAGGATATTTTCCTCACGGCGGTGCGCCGTCAGAACAATCCGGTCACCATGTTTCTTGTCAACGGGGTCATGTTACAGGGCGAAATCGCTGCATACGACCTGTTCTGCATGCTCCTGCAGCGCGACGGCATGGTCCAGCTCGTCTACAAGCACGCCGTATCGACCGTCCAGCCGGCCCATCCGCTGAACCTCGCCGAGGAAACCACGGACGACATCGAGCAATAATTTGGCAGAGTTTCAGCTTCAGCGCGAAGAAGGTGTCTCGCGCGGCGCGCGCGCGCTGGTCGTCTATCCGGATCGGCAGTCGGCTGGCGCCACACGAGACGCCGACTCGCGGCTCGACGAGGCTGCGGGCCTAGCTGCGGCAATCGGCATCGATGTCGTCGACCGGGTTGCGATCAAGGTTCGGGATCCCCGGCCAGCCACATTGTTCGGCAGCGGACAAGTGGAGATGATTGCCAGCCGCAGCCGAGCGGCAGATGCGGAGCTCACAATAATCGATGGAGCGCTGACACCTGTGCAGCAGCGCAACCTCGAAACGGAAACCAAGACCAAGGTCATCGATCGGACTGGCCTTATTCTCGAAATTTTCGGGGAGCGCGCGGCCAGCGCGGAAGGGCGGCTCCAAGTCGAGCTCGCCCATCTCGATTATCAGGCCGGGCGACTGGTGCGCAGCTGGACCCATCTGGAGCGGCAGCGCGGCGGTTTCGGCTTCCTGGGTGGCCCAGGTGAAACCCAGATCGAGGCCGACCGCCGGCTAATCCGCGATCGGATGGCCAGGCTGAAAAAGGAGCTCGACCAAGTCGTTCGAACCCGCGGCCTGCACCGTGACCGTCGGCGGCGCGCGCCCTGGCCCGTCGTCGCGCTCGTCGGCTATACCAATGCTGGCAAGTCGACCCTGTTCAACCGCTTGACCGGGGCGCGGGTGATGGCGGAAGACCTGTTGTTCGCCACGCTTGACCCGACCATGCGCGAAGTGGCGCTGCCAGGCATCAGCAAGGCGATCCTCAGCGACACCGTCGGCTTTGTTTCCGACTTGCCGACTCAGCTGGTCGCGGCCTTTCGCGCTACGCTCGAGGAGGTTACGTCGGCGGACCTGATCGTTCACGTCCGCGACATTTCCCATCCCGACAGCGCGGCCCAGGCGGCCGATGTCGAGCAGGTTTTGACCGATCTGGGTGTCATCGGCAGTGCAAGTGCGACCCCGATGATCGAGGCGTGGAACAAGGTCGATCTGCTCGATCATGAAGCGCGGGAACAGGCCGCCAACGAAGCGACGCGCCGTGATGACGTCGTCATGTTATCGGCCATAAGCGGGGAGGGAATCGTGACCCTGTCCGAACGCGCCGCAGCGATCCTGACGAGCGCGCGAAAGTCGCACGAACTGCGCGTCGCCGCAAATGACGGGGCGGCACTCGCGTGGCTGCATGCGCATGGCAATGTCGAAAGCGAAAAAGGGGAAGGGGACATGCGCACGGTAACGGTCCGCCTGACCAACGCAGACCTGGCGCGCTTTGAGGCGATCGGCCGCACAAGCTAGCGCCAGCGTTTTTTTGCGTCGACCCAAAGCCGCTCTTTTTCGTCGAGCGGCATGTCGCCGAACCCGGGCGTCGTTTCGATCAAACGGAATCGCCCTTCGAACTTGGCATTGGCGCCGCGCAACGCCACTTCAGGATCGACGCCGAGGTGACGCGCGTAGTTGACCACGGCAAAGAGCAGGTCGCCGACCTCGTCCATACGCTCGGCCGGTGTTGATGCGGCCGCTACTTCGACCAGCTCCTCCGCGATCTTGGCAAGCGGACCGGTCTCGTCCGGCCAATCGAATCCCGTGCGCGCCGCGCGCTTCTGCAACTTTTCTGCGCGCATCAGGGCGGGAAGGGCGAGGGCCACACCTTCGAGCGCGCTCTGGGCACCGGCGCGCTCGGCAGCTTTCATGCCCTCCCAGTCGGGACGCTCATCCGCATCGCCGAACAGATGGGGATGCCGACGTTCCATTTTCTCCGAAATTGCCGTTGCCACGTCACTAAAGGCAAAGTCGCCACGCTGCTCGGCAATGCGGGCGTGCAAGACGACCTGGAATAGCAGGTCGCCAAGCTCATCCTTGAGCGCAGCCATGTCGCCACGTGCTATGGCATCGGCAACTTCATACGCTTCCTCAACCGTATAGGGCGCGATCGTGGCATAGGTCTGCACGCGGTCCCAATCGCAGCCCATGTCAGGATCGCGCAGCCGTTCGACGATGGCGAGAATCCGTTCGATAGAGTGCGGCTCCTTCATAGCAGTATCCGTCCTTGTAGGCCCGGCTTGAACGCCATCGCGTGTCACCCGGTTCGAGGGGAAATTCGTTCAATTTGCTTCTCGTGGAAAGCCGCTTTTGCACTTATGCGCCCCGCGACTGCCGGCCCGGACCAAGGCGCGCCGCCTCAGGCAATCGAGCTGCCTGAAGTCGGTTCGAAACGGTGGGCGACTTGCTCAAACGAGCCAGATCTCGAAGGAAGTCCGATAATATACATTATGTTAAATGCACTATGGTTCGAGTGTCAGCGTACGCCCTTCGGCTTTCCAGCCTTTCAGTGCCGATAGAAAGCTCATGCCGAGCACATTGGTGTTGCCAAAGCTGGCGCCGATCACGGCCTTCGCGTTCACCTGGCGAATATTGCCGACCTCCAGCAAGGCGATCCGCGCGGTCGAAACCATGACCATGCCGTTGGCCGTATCGACCGGCATTTCGATCGAACTGTCCGGCGTCACATCCGTGCGTTCCGCGACGTCCACGGTCAACGCCGTCGTCGTCGCGCCGCTGTCGATTAGAAAGTCGACGGGTTTACCGTTTACTGTCGCGCGTACGTGAAAATGGCCATCGTCGCCCATAGTGAGCCGTGTGACGCCACCACTCACCCTTGGCCTGTCGGCACCGCCGGCGTCCGCGACAATGCGCGACCAGACCCCCCTCGCCTCGTCCCGGAACAAAAACAGACCATAGGCTAGCGCAAATAGGGCGACCCATGCCAGCGCCATTCGGATCGTCGTTGCCAGTTTCAACTGACGACCGAACAGGCTGCTGGCGACGAACAGGATGGCAAGGCCGGCCCAGACGAGCCGCACCGTATCGACGCCGGTCACAGCGTTACGACCAGCCCGTCATACCCTGGCTCGACTGTCTCGGGCAGCACGGCAGACAGACTGCGGTAATCCATCGACTGGTCCATATGCGTCAATATCGCGCGCGCCGGCCGATACTGTTCGATCCAGCCCAGCGTCTGGGCAAGGTGCGGATGCGTCGGGTGCGGCGCGACGCGCACGGCATCTACGATCCATAGATCAACACCTTCCAAAAGAACCGCAGCTTCTTCGGGCAAAATGTTGAAATCCGTAAAATATACAATCGAACGACCACCGGCATCGAACCGCAGGCCCGCGCTGCTGATCTGGCCATGCGGCAAGTCGACGGCGCGTACGCGAATGCTTCCCAGGGTCTCGTCATCGCGTAAATCGTTGCACGAGATGTAGGGCGGATAGCCCTGGTGCCCGGCAAAGGCGAAGGCAAAACGCAGTTCGAGTTCTTTCCGCGTACGCGGCCGCGCAAAGCCCGCCAGCGGCGCCTTGCCATAAAAGTAGAACGGCCGCAGGTCGTCGATCCCGTGGCAATGATCGGCATGCTCATGGGTCCAGATCACGGCTGACGGTCGGCCGCCGCCCTCTGCCAGCAATTGTTCGCGCAGGTCAGGCGACGTATCGACTAGGAGGCGTGTATCCTCGTGCTCGACAAGGATCGACACCCGACGCCGCCGGTTGCGTGGCTCGCGAGGGTCGCATACGCCCCAGTCGCCGTCGATCCGGGGAACGCCGGACGACGTGCCCGATCCAAGGATCGTGGCCTTCATGCCCGAGCTTTCGCGAACAGCCGGTGAAAGTTGGCGCTCGTCGTTTGGCCCAAATGCTCGACGGAAACCCCGCGTAGCGCACTTAGGAAGCGCGCGGTATCGGCGACAAAGGCCGGTTCGCCGGTTTTGCCACGATGCGGTACCGGCGAAAGAAACGGCGCATCGGTTTCGATCAACAGACGGTCTTCGGGGATCGCCGCAGCCGTCGCTTGCAGATCCGCGGCATTCTTGAACGTGACGATCCCGGAGATGGAGATGTATAATCCTAGCTCCAGGGCGATGCGCGCAAACGCCTCGCTTGCTGTGAAGCAATGGATTACGCCCAGAAAGGCGCCCTTCCCCATTTCCTCGGTCAATATGCCAGCCGTGTCTTCTTCGGCACTCCTCGTGTGGACAATCAGCGGCAGGCCCGTTGCCCGCGCGGCTGCAATATGGCTTCGAAAGGAGCCGCGCTGGCGCTCTCGATCGCTGCGGTCGTAATAATAGTCGAGGCCCGTTTCGCCGATGCCGACCACACGCGCGTGCCCCGCGCGGGCAACAAGCTTGGCCGCATCGACATCCGGGTGGGTATCGGCTTCGTGCGGATGAATGCCGATCGACGCCCAGACATCGGGCTCCCGTTCTGCGGTCGCCACGATGTCGTCCCACTCGCGCTCGCGGGTAGAAATGTTGACCATCGCGTCGACGCCAGAGTTACGGGCCCGTTCGAGAACTGCTCCCTGATCCTCGACCAACCCCTTGTAATTCAAGTGACAATGAGAGTCGATGAACATCAGGCGGGGTCTTCGTTCGGCAAGTCCAACCGGGGAAACAGTCCTTGCGGTGCCGTCATTCGGAAACGGCTCTCGGCCAGCGATGCGTACCACTGCGACCCGATTGCAGCAAACGTCCACAGGTCCTCGGGCACGCCCATCTGACCCAGCAGCTTTGCCGAACTGGCGGGGATGAGCGGCGATATGGCAACGGCGAGTTGGGCAATACAGACGAACAATGTCGCCAGGACCGTTTCCATGCGCTGCGGATCGGTTTTCCTGAGCGCCCAGGGCGCTTGCAGATCGATATAGGCATTGCAGGCGAATACGGCCTGCAACCACGATTCGGCCGCCTGCGACAGGGCAAGATCGTCGTAATATCCAGGGACTGTCTCGCGAACGGCGGTTCCAACCAAGTCGAACAGTGCCTCGTCATTGGGATCGTGGCCGTGAATCGCGGGCAGATAACCATCGCAATTCTTGACGATGAGGCTGAGCGTGCGCTGCGCCAAATTGCCAAAACTGTTCGCAAGCTCAGCATTGCAGCGGGTGACAATCGCTTCCTCGCTCCAGGATCCGTCCGAACCGAAGCTCACTTCGCGGAGCAGGAAGTAACGAAATGCATCCACGCCATAGCGCTGGGCAAGCGCCATCGGATCAACGACATTTCCCGCCGACTTCGACATCTTTGCCCCGTCGCGCGCAAGCAGGAAGCCATGGCCGAAAACCTGTTTTGGGAGCGGCAGACCGGCGGACATCAGAAAAGCGGGCCAGTATACTGCATGAAATCGGACAATGTCCTTGCCAATGAGATGAAGGCTAGCTGGCCAAAACGTCGCCATGTCGGTCGTCTGGTCCGGATATCCGAGCCCCGTCAGGTAGTTGGTGAGCGCATCGACCCACACATACATGACATGTTCGGGCGAACCCGGCACCTTCACACCCCAGTCGAAGCTCGTCCGTGAAATGCTGAGATCGCGCAGCCCACCCTCCACAAAGCGGGCGACCTCGTTCCTCCGGCTTTCGGGCCGAATGAAATCCGGTTTCTTTTCATAGAGATCGAGCAAGGGCTTTTCATATTTTGACAGCCTGAAGAACCAGCTCTCCTCGACCGTCCATTCGACGGGCGTCCCCTGCGGCGACAGGCGGATGCCGTCCTCGCTCCCGACGAGTTCCTTTGCCTCGTAAAAGGCCTCGTCGCGAACCGAGTACCATCCCTCGTAGCGATCGAGGTAGAGGTCGCCGCTTGCTTCCATTGCTTCCCAAAGGGCAACGCTGGCGCGATGATGGACGGGCTCCGTCGTACGCTGGAACCTGTCGTACTTCACGTTCAGCGCGTCGCACATCGCTTGAAATTGATCTGACATCTCGCGCGCGAGGTCAGCGACAGGAACGCCACGATCCCGTGCGGTCTGGACCATTTTGAGCCCATGTTCGTCCGTGCCTGTCTGGAACCTGACGGCGCGCCCCTGCATCCGCTGAAAGCGGGCAATGGCGTCGGCCGCAATAGCTTCATAAGCATGGCCGATGTGAGGGTTGCCGTTGGGGTAGCTGATCGCTGTGGTTATGTAGAAGGGCTCGTGGGGCATGCCGCCGCCCTAACGGGTCGGACTGAACTTGTCGAAGGCTCGCCGCTCCGATTTGCGCCACGGCAACGAATGCGCGGCTGTTCGTCAGGAGTCCCGGGCACGGACAGGTGCAAGCGTCGCCACACGTCCGGCGATCTCGAAAACGACGCTTTCCGCAGGCAGCGACTGCGGGATCGCGACATCCGCAAGCTGCCTGGCTTTTTCCCATGCCTCGACGGCCGTCGCCAACGACGGGCCCGATCGGCTTCGAGCGTGCGCGGCAATGAAAGCGGGCGCACGACGCAGGAACGCTTCATAGCGAGGCAGTGCGGCCTTGAGCGCGAGCTTGCCCGCAAGGTCGAGCCGCAAGACATTATGCGGGTCACCGGTTGTTGCAATTTCGCGCAAGGCGGCGTCGATGCCCGGGACATCCGCCTCGACGACCGACAGCGCCGCGCCAGGCGCACCGCCCGCGACGGCGATGACGACCGCACGCGTCATGTCATCGAGTTGCGGCGCCAATTTTGCGAGCACCGTCGTCATGACGTCATCGTCCAGTCGCGCAAAGGCAAGGCTGCGGCAGCGCGACCGAATCGTTGGCAGCAAGCGACCGGGTGCATGGCTGACGAGCAGAAAGGTCGTACTGGCGGGCGGCTCTTCAAGACTTTTGAGAAGCGCGTTGGCAGCGCCACGCTCCATATCGTCAATCGCGTCGACGAGGACGACCCGCCGGTTGCCTTGCGAAGGCGTGCCGCTGAAGACGGACTTGAGCGCCCGTACCTGGTCGACGGTGATATTCCGAGCGAGGTTGCCGGTTTTCTCGTTAGCCAGCCGCGCCAGAATAACGAAATCCGGATGCGAGCCGGCCGCGATCAGTCGTGCCGTTGGATAGCCGGCGCCGAGCGCAAAGCCCGGCCCTTCGGGCGGCGTAGTCGACGCCTCCGCGAGCAACCGGGCCGCAACGACGTGGGCGAAGCTCGCTTTTCCCACGCCCCGCGGCCCATGCAACAGCCACGCGTGGTGCATGCGACCGCTGTCGATCGCAGCACGCAGGGCGTTGAACTGGGTGTCGTGGCCAAGGACGGTCATGACAAGTCTTGCATCGCTTCGAGCAAGCGTCCGGTGACGTCGGCGGCGCTACCCTCTGCATCGATGACTCTGAAGCGGTTGCCATCGGCAGACGCCAGCCGCTCAAAGGCAGCATCGAGGCTGGCGTGGTAGGCGCTCCCCTTTTCACCGAATCGATCGCCACGCCCCTGATCCCTGTCGCGCGCGCGCGCTGCTGCCTCCTTCGCCGGCAGCCGCATCAACAGGGTCCTGTCCGGCAAGAGCCCTTCGCTCCCAAAGCCGTGCAAAGCCATGATTTCGCTGTCCGACACGCCGCCCGCTCCGCCCTGATAGGCACGGGTCGAATCGATGAAGCGATCACACAATACCCAGTCGCCGCGGGCAAGCGCCGGCCGGATCAACCGTTCGACATGGTCCGCGCGCGCGGCGGCGAACAGCAAGGCTTCGACCCGTGCGCTCCAGCGGTCGGTGCTTCCCGTCATCAGCAGATTGCGTATGGCCTCAGCGCCGGGCGTGCCGCCAGGTTCCCGCGTCGTGACTACCGCTCTACCCCGAGCCCGCAGGGCTTCGGCGAGGCGGACGATCTGCGTTGATTTACCGACGCCTTCGCCCCCTTCAAGCGTGATGAAGCGCCCCGCCGGCATCAGGCCCCAAAGAACGATAGGAACCCTGCCCAGGCGCGCCGTAGCATCCCCGCCTTGCCGACCGACGATTCAGCCACGAGAGGCATCACCTGCGGCGGCGTCGACGGTGTTTCGACAACGAGGTCCGCAATGTGTTGGCCAGCGACGATCGGCGCCTTGACCGGACCGTCGTAGACGACCTTGACCTTCATCGCCGTCATCGAGCCCGCCGGCATCGTCACAGCCAGATTGCGCGGCGCCACCAGCCCAACCGAAGAGGCATCGCCCAATTGGACTTCCGCCGTTTCAATCTTTTGGCCTTTCGCCAGCAGCGGCTTGGTGTTCCAGGCGCGAAAACCCCATTCGATGAACTTGACCGATTCCTCGATCCGCTGGTTGAAGCTGCCCAGTCCGGCAACCACCATCACAAGGCGGCGGCCGTTCTGCTCGGCAGACCCGGTAAAGCCATAGCCCGCTTCGTCGGTATGCCCCGTCTTGAGACCGTCGGCGCCAGCGACGCGGCCGAGCAGCGGATCGCGGTTTGCCTGCGTGATATCCGCACCGGCACCCAGTGTCTTGCCCCAGGTAAACGAAGGCAGCGAGTAGTAGGCCTTGTAGAGCTTGGGATGGTCCTCGATCGTCGCTGCCGCCAGCTTGGCAAGGTCGCGTGCCGTCACATAGGTGCGCCCCTCGTCCGGCCAGCCGTTCGAATTTCCGAAGTTGCTGTTGGTCAGGCCAAGACGCTTCGCAGTATCGTTCATCCGGGCAGCAAACGCGTCCTCGGTTCCGGAAATGCCCTCGGCGAGCACGACGCACGCATCATTGCCCGACAGCGTCACGATGCCCTTCAGCAGATTATCGACACTGACCTGCTCTCCAGCCGAAAGGAACATGGTCGAGCCTGCGGCTGCCCCGTGCCAGCGTGCCCAGGTTTCGGGGCGCACAGTCATCACCTGGTCGAGCTTCAGTTCGCCTTTCTTGATCATGTCGAACGCGACATAAACAGTCATCATCTTTGCCATCGACGCGGGCGGCATGCGCCGGTCCGGGTCTTTGGCATAGAGAGTGGCGCCCGAGGACAGGTCCACGAGATAGGCAATCGGCGCGGCAGTCTCGAACGGTGGTGCGGCCGCGCTCACGGGCGCAGCCGTCAGCAACAAGGCGATAATCGGCAAAATAGGCTTCACAGACGACTCCGATGACTTCAGCGCGTTACAATGGCGTCCGGATAGCCCCTTGCCGTTAGGGGTGCCAGTGCGGCAATCGCCTGGCCGGCCGTTTTATATGGTCCCAACCGCACCCGCCATGTTCCGGCAATCACCGAGACATTCGCGCTAAGCGTTGCCGCAAGTGCCCGCGCCCGGGCTTCGCAGGAGAAGCTGGCCACCTGCAGGTAGAAGGGACCCTCCCCGCTCGGCGGGCGCACCGCAACCGACGTGCCGGGTGGTGCCTGCCAATCGACGCGAGCGCGCATGCGGGCGAGTTCGTCGGCATCGGCCGCGCGCCGCAAGGCGACCGGCTCCCCGCGGCGCAGAGCCAGCTTTTCCTTCTCAGACGGCTCGACACGCCGCAACCTCACTTGATGGGCACCCCGACCAGTTATCCCCAGCTGGCGCGCGGCGCCCAGGGAAAGGTCGACGATGCGGCTCGAGTGGAAGGGGCCGCGATCGTTGATGCGTACCAATATCGTGCGGCCGGTCTCGAATGACGTCACCTCGACGTAAGACGGCAGCGGCAGGGTCCGGTGCGCTCCGGAATAGCCGTTGGGATCGTACAGCTCGCCGCTGGCCGTCCGGCTACCGCGCAGTTCCTCGCCATACCAGCTCGCGATGCCGGTCTCTTCGTAATCGCGCTCGTCGCGTGGCGTATAACGTCGTCCGCCTGCCGTGTACGTCGCACCAACCTTTGTTGTCTCGTTGCTGACCGGCGTGCGCTGGAGGGGAACGTCCGGCGCGGCTCCACGCGGCCCAGCCGCACCGGCGCAGCCGGCGAGCGCAAAAGCCATCACGACCAGCTCAGCCGGCAACCGCATCCGCCAGAAGGCCTACCGACAGACCGTAGAAGTTGGAACAATTGTAGTCGAGGATGACGCGATAATTGCCGGTCAGCAGATAGGCAGTGGCGCCCGGCCCATCGGGTTCGAGCAGCGACGCGAGATCGTCATCACGCAGCTTGGCGACCAAGGGCGTTACGCCGAGCGCACGCCATTCGCGCACGGTTTTCCACTGGCTGTGGCGGTCGTGGACACGGGGGCAGCGGGGGCTCGCCAGGCGGTTGGCCAGGGCGGCGCGATCGAGCGAAGGCGGAACGCTTGCAGCAACGCCCCAGGGCTGGCCCGCACGCCATCCTGCGTCACGAAAGTAGTTGGCGATCGACGCCAGCGCATCGGCCTCGCTGCGCCAAATGTCCGCTCGCCCGTCGCCATCGCCATCGCGCGCCAACTTCAGCACGACCGAGGGGAGGAATTGCGGATAGCCCGTCGCCCCCGCCCAGCTGCCAACCAGGTCCTCGCGCCGATAACCCCGGTCCATCAGTTTCAGCGTATCGATGAATTCCTGCTGGAACAGCGCCCGCCGCCGCCCCTCATAGGCGAGGCTGGCAAGCGCGCGCGCAAGGTCGAAGTTTCCGGTAAAGGAACCATAGTTCGTCTCGTTGCCGTAGATCGAGATCATGATGCCTTCCGGCACGCCGGTTTCGCGCTCGACGCGCTGCAGCAGCGGGCGCAGTGCCTGATATTTGGCGCGGCCGCGGGTAATCCTGGCGCCGTCCACATGCTGCGCGCGATAGGGCGCGAAACGGGGGATCGGGGCATTCGGATTGGCTTCGGGCTGCTGGCGATCAAGTTCCGCGACCCGGGGGTTGTAGGTCAGCGTCGGGATAACGCTATCGATCGTCGCCTGCGAAACACCCTGCGCGCGCGCAATCGGCCCCAGCCCCTGCACATAGGCTTGAAAGCCGCCATAGCCGTCCTGGGCAACCGCGCGGCCGCCGCCAAGTCCTGACAAGGGTGCCACGGCGAAAGTCGCAGCCAGGCACCAGCCGAGTGTTCGCCCCCACATAGACCGATCATGACACAGCCGCTGCAATTTGCGAAACCCTCTTCGTCGCGTCGCTTGCACGCCAAGGCGCGAGACCCTAACCGGCAGCAATGCGGACAGGTGGCCGAGTGGTTTAAGGCTACGGTCTTGAAAACCGTCGTGGGTGCAAACTCACCGTGGGTTCGAATCCCACCCTGTCCGCCAAAACCCTCTAAAACCAGCCGTTTTTTGTTCGGTTTAGCTTCTGTTACCATAAAAGCTCCCCGATAGACTTCTTGCTAGGTTGGTGATTTGCCAACGCCGCGTCATGCGGGCGAAGAGCGTTGCTGTTTTCGCAGTCGATTTTCGGACTTCCCAAATAATGTTGTCAGTCGCCTCGTGGGCACATGCTAAGCGCCCTGCCTGATGTCCACATTGCCTAAGCGCCGCTTGCATTTCCTCGACAGCTTGCGCGGGCTGGCGGCGGTCTATGTCGTGCTCTTCCACGCCTATCTGTTCCCGCCGTACAGGCCCTTTCTGGATGGCTTCACAGCCAAGGTAATGCACTTCGGCGGAACGGGCGTGTTCCTGTTTTTCGTTATCAGCGGCTTTTCGCTGGCAATGACGATGCCGCGACACGAACGCACCGGGAAGCCGGTGTTGAGCTATGCGACGAGCCGCTTCTTCCGCATCGCGCCGCTGTTCTACGTGTGGTCGCGCTCTTTGTCGGCTACAATCTGGTGCACGGTCAGCCGCTCTATCCAAAGACGGTTCTGCTCAACCTGACATTCGTCTTCAATCTGGTGCCCGGCAAGTTCGACAGCCTGATCTATGCCGGGTGGACGATTGGCGTTGAAATGCTGTTCTACGCGCTGTTCCTGCCGATCTACCGTGTACGCTTGGCCTTTCAGGTAGTCGTGACCGTCGCCGCGCTGGTGGCGTATCAGGCGGCGCTCATGTGGCTCCCTGCGCGCTACGCTTGGTTCACCTTCGTTGGCTTTCTGCCGCTGTTCGTTTTCGGAATGTGGACGTTCGCAATTTATGACCGGCTGCGCGACGGGAAAGGCCGCCGTCTGGGTTGGCCGTTTCTTGCCCTAGGCGTTGTGACGCTAGTCGCGTGCGCTGCCCCGGCACTTGCCGAAAAGGACGTCTATCTCCGCTTTCCAATTGGGCTGGGCTATTGCTTAGTCCTGCTCGGCTGCGGCCTGCTTGAGCCTGCCCTGCTCGCCCGCAAAGTTTTTACGTTTTACGGACGTATCAGCTACTCGCTGTACCTTGTGCACTCCATCGTAATAGCCGCGATGTTTCCGCTGTTCCCCGGTATCGACTCAGCGCTGCCGCCGGGCATCGGTTATTGGCTTGGCGCCGCCGCGTCGCTGATCCTTTCAACGGCTTGTGCCTATGTGCTCTACCGTTGGGTTGAATTGCCGGGAATGCGGCTTGGGGTGAGAGTGTTTGAACGGATAGACAATGCGAAACCACAGCCAGTGCCACTGCGCTAAAGTTCAGCAGCATCGCCAAATGCGTTTGCACGGCTGGCATGTAAGGGTCCGTTCTGTTTACGTTCCGCTATGCGATTCGACCGCGATCAATTGACGTTCAAGGCCCTGTGCGCGCTCGACGAAGCAATCGACCAGTGCGATGCCGCGCCGGTCAAGCCGACATTCGCGCTGCGCTTCGCCTTGGCTTACCTGTTTGCTGTCAGCGACGGACGACGCGAGCCATATGACGCGTTCTGGCGGGAGGTGCGGGACGGAACCGGCGCGGCCTATAGCAAGTCATCTCGTCGTTACGTCCGCACGAAATACGCTAGGACTGCGCTCGCTGGCATATCGCGTGGCGTCGGGGTCGAGCTAACCGCTGACATGATGCAACGGCTTAGGGATGCGCGGTCTCGCATTGGCTGATATTGGGTGGATTGCGGAAAGGCAGCTTTTGGAAAGGCAAGCCATCGAAGCTGACATTTGGCCAAACCATCGGACCTATAGGAATGATAGAATGCGGTGCCCACCTTGACGTTTACGGGCACCGCAATCCGTCAGAATCACTCGATCTGGCTAGCCTACTAGCCGGTCAATCGTTCCACTGGCCCGTGCCTGTCGATTTGGCACCTTTGGACATGCTTCGAACGCGCCCACGACCGGTGACGGTACCGCGCTTGCCGGAATAGGCGCCTGATTTGCCGTAGACCCCGCCGACGCAGCTGTTGTCTTGCTCACCCACAGTGTTACAGCCAAATACAGCGCTGAAGTTTCCGTCGGGTGCCATCACATCGCAAACCATGTGGCTCATGAATATCCGGTCTTGCGGAGGCTGACTCATGCTGATGCACTTGAAAGTGTATTTTGCCTTTCTGCCGCTGGCATAGGTGGTTTCGCCAGCACCGGAAAAGGCTGACGCAGCGGCCGGTTTTCCGTCGGCACCCATCATCGTAATGAGCATCGACGGGGCATCCGCCTGCGACATATAGGTGAAGGGCTCCGCCGCAGCGACGCCAGGAAGGCAAAGGGTTGCAAGCGCTGCAATCGCAATGGTTTGGGCTTTCATGCAATTTTCCTCTCAGATGTTTTGGGATAGATACGCTTACGCATACAGAACCCCGTATCGACAGGATAAAGAGGGCGCCAACATTGCGTCCCGGAGCAGATCGAAACTGCGGTCGCGGAAGTCTGCGCCGATGAACGGATCAAGTCGACTCAATTCACCCGATGGCCGTTTCGCCCTGCAATAATCGGTCGGGGGTGCCGTACAGGAGCGGAAAAGTCGGCTGTCAGGATGACTTTGCAGCTCAACCTATGACGGGAAGTGGGGCGGAAACGGCCCGGCAGCTACCGTCCCAGTTTTCGTCATTCGCCGCCCCGCCTGCGAACGACCTCTACGGGCAATGCCGGTCGTTCCAATTAACTTGCTCGAGTTGACCTCAGGAGCTGCCGCCTCCGGCAAACCCGGCGCGGTTCAGTCGGTTAAAGTCGCTTCAGCCTAATAGAGCGCTTTACGCGCTCGAGAGTAGGGTCCCACACTACGCAATCCCCGACCCCAAGCATGGCGTTAAAGACCGCCGTGCGCTAACGACAAAACCAGATCACCCACCAGGGGCAAGCCAACCAAAAAGTGGAGCAGATTCATTGACCGAACAGACGGTTTACATGGTGGGTGTTCCGGTCATCTTGGCGATGATCGCGATTGAAATTGCGGTTTCGCTGTCGCGTGGGCACAGGTTTTACGATTGGGTCGACACTTGGGGCTCAATGGGCATGCTGGTCGGTAACGCGCTGGTCGGCGTGTTCGCAAAGACCCTGTCGGTTGGCAGCTTTTTCTTATTTTATGAATATCGCCTCTGGACCCTGAGTGACATTCTTCCGACTTGGGCGCTGTGGCTGATCGCCTTTGTCACTATCGATCTTGCCTTCTATATTTGGCATCGCTGCTCGCATCGGCTGAACTTCCTGTGGGCAATCCATATGAACCACCATTGCAGCAAGCAGCTGAATTTCATCGTCGCCTTCAGGCAGCCATGGCTGGCACCGCTGTTCAAAATCCCCTTCTTCGCTCCCCTTTCGCTGTTGGGACAGGATCCCTCAATCCTAGCTGTTGCGGCCGTGATCCTGACGCTGTGGGGCGTGGTCGGGCACACGCGGATGATACCAAAGCTGGGGCCGTTAGAATGGATCTTCAACACCCCCTCGCACCACCGCGTGCATCATGGCTCCAACCCCCAATATATTGACATGAATTACGGCAATTGGCTGATCATCTGGGACCGGATGTTCGGGACATTCGAGAAAGAGCGCGAAACCGTAGTCTATGGCCTCACACAAGATGTCGACACCAACAACCCGTGGCGGCTCACATGGCTGGAATGGCGCAAGATAGCGGCAGCAATCCGCCAAGATCCCAGCCCACGCGCCGCAATGCACGTACTGTTCGCTCCGCCGGAAACGGCGTTTCTGGGTCTGACGGATGGCGGTCGAGAGAAGCGCGTTAATCCAGTCGATTCGCCAGTTTGAAGGAGTGAAATCATGTCTGATGCTCCCGCATACGCTTAATCAGCCTTGGTCTGAGATCCACCCAGACCAAGGCATTCGACGGCATCGGCGTGATGCGCTCAAACTGAAGAAGCGGCATGTCGGCTTTCAGGAACCTCGCAACTGCAGCTGAACGTCGCCATCTGGGGCGAGGGCCGCCGGGCAGCTTGCGCCCCTAGCGGAGATTCGTATTTCGTGTGAATGTAGCAGGGTGTTGACGCTGGGCTTCATCCTCCTCGGTATGCTGGCTTGGCTGACAGCACTGTTTGCTCCTCCGTTCTTAGCGCTGTGGTTTTGGCACACAGGCAGCAAGAGGTTCGGTGCTTGGATTGCCCATCCCCTTTTCTTTGTGTGCACTATTGTGGCCGAGTGGATCGCCGTTCGCGCAATATTTTTTGCGGCTCACGACGATGGCGACGGACCGCCCGGCCTCGGTCTGGCACTAATATTGCCATTCGCAATGCTCATCGGCGCCGTGGCACTCTACTACGGCGCAGTTGCATGGATGCTCGCTCGCTCAATTTGGCGACGAAGCAATGACCGTTGATTAGCCATGCCAAGGCATTTTCCGATCCTAGCAAGATGCGCTCAGGCCTGCAAAGTTGAGCGGCCGCTTCCGGGAACGGGGCATTAGCGACTGAACGGCGACTTGTGAGGCGGTTGCAGTCGGGCAGCTTTCAGCAATCGACGCCACGCACCAGCCGCGCAATTGCTTTGACATAGCGCACCGCTGCCTTTGTCTCTGCTGAGTAGCCGCCATGCTTCCGGGCATTACGATTGCCCTTAGGCGCTCCCGGATTCGTCCCGCCGTGCATCCGGCAACGGCGCTTTCCCGACACTGCCGGGGACTGGCACGCCGTTCCCAAACGGGTCCGGGCCAGGCAGCGTGACGCATTGGCCAGCCGCGCCGGTTGCATCGGATTGTTTGATTGATTCCCCATTTCTTTCAGCCCCCGGGTGGTGGTGGAATTGATCGGCAATGACGGCTTGCCCGGCGGACGGAAAGCAGCGCAGCAAGCCTCGAGGAGACATCGGCCGCGCTGATCGAGATCGACGGACGGCTGAAAACGTCCGCCTCGTCGTCGCAGGCCACTGTCGAACGGGCAAACGAGGCCATAATGACCGTCGACGGTGGCCGATCCACTGCCGAATCCGCTGTTGCCGCCATGAGCCGGGTACGCGACAGCGCGAAAGGAATCGATGACGTCATTGAGGGACTCGACAAGATCGCTTTCCAGACGCGGGTGCTGGCCATGAACGCGGCCGTCGAGGCCGGGCGCGCAGGAGAAGCCGGACGAGGCTTTGCCGTAGTCGCCGACCTTGTCAGTGCCCTGGCCATGCGCGCAGAAGAGGAGTCCCAACGCGCCCGCGACCAGTTGACGGCTACCCAGGTAGAAGTGGCCGGCGCCGTTGTCGCCGTGGAAAAAGTAGACGGCGCGCTTGTCAAGATTGCCGAGGATGTCGGAACCGTCCACACCTTGCTGGCAACAATGGCAGAGGACAACCAGGCTCAGGCGCTCGCAGTGACCGAAATCACGGCAGCCATTGCAAGCATGGATAATGCAACGCAGCAGAACGCCGCAAATGTGGAAATCGCGGCCTTGTCAGCCCGTAAGCTCACGGCCAGCATCGATCGCTTGGTCGACCGCGCGAAGATGTTCAACTTCGAACGACGTGTTCGCAGCGTCCCGGTTGCGCACGATCGTCGATCGGTCGAGGGCCGAACGAATGTGCTCGACCGGGCCGCTGCGCCCCAGCGTGAAGAGCGACGCCGCGCGTTGGTCGCCGCCGAATAAAGCGGGCGTCGGCGCCTTTATCTGGATGCGCTTGGCATGCCGCCGACTGCGGCCAAGCGCGCTTCAAGATCTGCCTTCCACGGGGCGTCTCGTGGCGTGCGCGCAAGCAGACCCTGCCAGACTTGCCGTGCCTCCTCCGTTCGACCCGAATTGGCGAGAGCCAGGCCCATGAAGAAAGGCGGGCCTGGATGCGCAGGGGACAGCCGGGCTCCATGCTGAAAGGCAAATTCGGCTGCCGGTGACAGGGTACCGCCACCATGGGCAACCAGCGTGTTGCCGAGCGCCACCCAGAGCTCAACGTTGTCCGGATCTTTCCGCATCGCCGTTCTGACAGCAATGACCGCTTCGCGCGTCAGGCCCATGCGGTCGAGTGTATCGGCGAATTCGGCGACCTTGGCCGCGTCGCCGTAGTTGTTCCCCGTTGCCGCACGCGAAGCGCGCAACGCGACATCAGGCGGAACAAAGCACTTGTCCCTAGCCTCGACCGGCGACCCGACCTGGTTCGGCGAACCCTGCCAGACATAGCCCGCGATGCCGACCAGCGCCGCCGCAAGGGCGAGCTCCAACCCGGCGCGCGGCAGGTTTGCAAACCGCCAAATCAACCCGAAGGCGACGACCGAAAAACACAACACGAGGATCCATGCCATCAGGCGCGCTTCCTGAAACGACCGCGGGCCAGAAACAGGCCGAATGCCAACAAGACGAGCGGCGTTATCCAGAGGGGGGCGGTCGCCAGATCGAGCGGCGGGTCATAGGTCACCCAATTGCCGTATCTTTCGACCAGCCAGGACCTGATCGCCTCCGGCTTCTCGCCCGCCTGCACCCGCGTGCGGATCATCGACCGCATGTCGGCGGCCATTTCGGCGTCGCTGTCGGCGATCGACTGGCCCTGGCAAACAAGACACCGGATGGACAACATCAGGTCCTTGGCTGCGGCCTCCTTTGCCGGGTCGGGCAATTGGGTATTGGCGAGCGGTGCCTGCGGCATCTGCGAGTCGGCGAAAGCCGGCTGGGCCAGTGCCAGAAGCGCAAGGGCGGCCAAGCGCAGGATCATCGCGCAGCGCCCAGCTTGGCAAGGATGGTGTTCACGTCTTCCGGCTGGATGGGGCCGATGTGCTGATAGCGGATGATACCAGCGGCATCGACGACAAAGGTTTCGGGTACACCCGACGAGCCCAGCGAGATCTGCACCTGCGAGGCCGGATCATCGCCGATCGCGCGGAACGGATTGCCATTGCGTTCAAGAAAACCGGCAAGGTCCTGCGGCCGGTCGCGAATGGCAATCCCGTCGACGATCACGCCCTGCTGCGCCAGCATGCCAAGAACGGGTGCCTCGCTGGCGCAGGGCACGCACCAGCTCGCGAATACGTTGACGAGGCGCGGCTGGCCCCGCAGGTCGGTACTGGCAAGGCCGGGTCGCCCCGTTGCCGCGGGAGGCAGTGCAAAGCTGGGCATCGGCTTGCCGATCAACTTGGACGGATGGGTCCGGTCGTCGGGCCGGTAGAGGCCGATCGCCACGACGCCAAAGAACGCCACGAACAAGCCCAGCGGCAGCCACAGCCAGACGCGTTTCACGCATAGGCCTTTCGCAGCGACTGGCCGCGTTCACGCAAGCCCCGACCGAGCAGCGACAGGGCGCCCCCCATGGCGATCAGTGCACCGCCAAGCCAGATCAACGTAACCATCGGTTTCCACCACAGGCGCAGCTGCCAGCGCCCCTGCGCATCGGGTTTGCCAAGCACGAGATAGAGCTGTCCGTCGAGCCGGGTGGCGATCGCCGCTTCATTGGTTTCGGTCGGCGGGTTGGAGAACATTCGTGATTGCGGACGCAGGGTGAACGGCGCGTTGTCGCCGCGCTGCGCCACCAGCTCGGCCTCGAGCGCCGTCCAATTCGGCCCGGCGACGGGCTCGATGCTTTTCAGTGTGATCCGATAGGGTCCGACCGCATGGGTTTCCCCCATTTGCGAGGCGACGAGCGTTTCCTTGATAAACGCGCTTTCCGTCGCCATGCCGGCCAGGCTGACCGCTACGCCGAAATGCGCGAGCACCATGCCGTAGGTGAACATCGGCGTGCGCCGCAGGTTGCGGCCCCAGAGCGGGGCAAGGCTTGCCGCGCCCACGCCCGCGGCCAGCACGATGCCGAGGAACGACAGGATGTTGATGCGCGGTGCGAAGAACAGCATGGCCAGCAGCACCATCGCGGTGATCGCGACCGGCAGGGCAACGCGGCGAATGACGGCCCTGAGTTCGTCGCGCCGCCAGCGGCTAACCGGCCCCAGCGCCATGATGATGACCAACGCGAGCGCCAGCGGTCCCGCCGTCGCGTTGAAATAAGGAGGCCCGACCGACAATTTGTCCCCCGACATCGCCTCCGCGAACAAGGGATAAAGCGTGCCGACGAAGACGATGCCCAGGATGGCAGACAGCAGGAGGTTGTTCATCACCAGCGCGCCTTCGCGACTGACGAGGTCGAACTGCGTTCCTTCCTTCACCGTGCCGATACGGATCGCAAACAGCGCAAGTGCACCACCTATATAGATGGCAAGGAGCGCGAGGATGAAGCTGCCCCGCTCGGGATCGACCGCAAAGGCGTGGACGCTGGTCAGGATGCCCGAGCGCACGAGAAACGTGCCGATCATCGACATGCTGAAGGCAACGACCGCGAGCATGATCGTCCAGGCGCGCAGGCCATCGCGCGTCGCCAGCACCGTTACTGAATGCAGCAATGCCGTCGCAGCCAGCCAGGGCATCAGCGAGGCATTTTCGACCGGGTCCCAGAACCACCAGCCGCCCCAGCCCAGCTCGTAATAGGCCCAGTAGCTGCCGGCGGTGATGCCAAGCGTCAGGAATATCCATGCGCCGAGCACCCAGGGTCGCATGGCACGTGCAAAATCGCGGCCGACGTCGCGGGTCACGAGCGCGCCCACCGCGAAGCTGAAGGCGACCGACATGCCGACATAGCCGATGTACAAGGTCGGCGGATGAAAGGCGAGGCCCGGGTCCTGCAGGAGCGGATTGAGGCCCTGGCCGTCTTCCGGCACCGGAAAGGCACGGGCAAACGGGTTCGAGGCGAAAAGCAGGAACGCGTAGAAGCCGAACGAGATGAGCGCCTGCGCGCCCAGGGTTGCAGTTAGCGTGCGCTCGACGACCCGGCGTTCGACGAGCGCCACAAGGCCGCCCGCGAGGCCCAGAATGGTCACCCACAGCAGCATCGACCCCTCATGGTTTCCCCAGGTCCCCGCCAGCTTGTAGAGCCAGGGCTTTGCCGAATGGCTGTTGGTGACGACCAGCGCGACGGACATGTCCGACCGCAGGAAACAGGTGATGAGCAGCGCAAAAGCCAGTGCGACGAACAGTCCCTGTACCACCGCGACCGCGCGGACGCCAGGACGCAGTTCGGCGCGCGCATCGTTCAGGCCGAGGCAGGCCAGCACGAATTGCAGCAAGGCAAGCGCCGCCGCGAGCCACAGCGCCGCGAGACCGGCTTCCGCTATCATCGAAGATCAATCATTGCGCGGCGAGCGTTGTCGTCTTGTGCTGCTTGCCGCTCATCTGCGGTGGCATGTAGCGTTCGTCATGCTTGGCAAGCAGGTTGTTCGCGACAAAGGTCGTGCCCTCGAACCGCCCTTCGGCGACCACACCGGAATTTTCCTTGAACAGGTCGGGCGGGATGCCCCGGAAGCGCACCGGCACCGTGGCGGGGCCGTCATGAACCAGGAAATCGATCGTCACGCCGTCGGCAGCCTTTTTGATGCTGCCCCCGGTGACCATGCCGCCGAGACGGATCGCCTGCCCCTGCGGAACACCGTCCTTGGCGATGTCGGCGGGCGAGTAGAAGAAGCTTGCCTTGTCGCCGATGGCCGACATGGCAAGAAACCCCGAACCGACGATCGCGATGACGGCGGCAAGCCCGAGGAACAGGCGCTGCTGCTTGGGCTTCACCGCTCGCGCCTTGTATCACGCAACTCATCGACGGCACGTTCCGCGCTGCGCATGGCGTGCCACGCCCAGCCGGCGATCATCGCGGCGCCGCCCAGCGTGATGACATAGGCGGCAATGACGAACGGCCAGGGGTTCATGCGGCGGCGAGCCTTGCCAGACGGGCCTCGACCTTTGCCCCGGCGAGAATGGCCCGCATCCGCATCAGCACGATCGCCCCGAACAGGAAACTGAACCCGAAGACGGTGAAGCCCAGCGGCCAGAGCAATTCGGGCGAGATCGCCGAACCGCGCAACGTGATCGAGGGCGCCTGATGCAGCGTGTTCCACCACTGGACGCTGTATTTGATGATCGGCAGGTTGATGGCGCCGACGAGCCCGTAGATCGCGGTCACGCGGCTGACGCTGCCGCGCTCGCTGCTGTTCGAGGCGAGCGCGATATAGCCGATGTAGAGAAACAGCAGGACAAGCACCGACGTCATGCGCCCGTCCCACTGCCAATAGGTTCCCCAGGTCGGCCGCCCCCAGATTGCCCCGGTCATCAAACAGATAGCCGTGAACATGGCGCCGGGCAGCGCAACTGCGCGAGCAGCCACCCCGGACAGGGGATGACGCCAGACGAGCTGGGCCAGACTCGCGATCGCAATGCCGCTCCATCCCGCCATCGACAGCCAGGCGGCGGGCACATGGATGTAGAGAATACGGACCGAATCGCCCTGCAGATAATCGGGCGGCGTCATCACCAGCCCGGCATAGCAGCCGAACGCAATGAGCAACGCGCCCCCGATGCCGAAGATTGCGGTAAGGGGCCGCGCGAGGCGCAGGAACTTGGCGGGATTGGCGAACGCGTGCATCCTGCGGGGGGCTTAGCGCAGCCGCCCGCCCGTTGCCAAGCAGTTCCGCGACGTCAGCCGCGTCCGATGAGTTTCTGGGCCATGCGGTCCGCGACCTCGGCCGGCGTCTGGCCCGAGGCGGCGCTTTCCGCCCACACGGATTCGAGTCGTCCGGGAATTCCGGCGATGCGGGCGTCGACTTCGGCATCGCCGCCCTGCCCGACATGGCGCAGCACGTTGATGATACCGCCGGCATTGATCACGTAATCGGGCGCATAGAGGATGTTACGCGCGGCGAGTTCGGCACCCTGTGCCGCAGTCGCGAGCTGGTTGTTGGCCCCTCCCGCCACGGCCGCGACGCGAAGCGCGGCAATCGTTTCCGAGGTCAGGATCGCGCCCAGGGCGCAGGGGCTCAGCACATCGGCCTCGAGCGAGAGGATCTGGTCGACGGGCACCACGGCCGCGCCGATTTCGCCCGCCAGCGCCTGGGCGCGCGCGTCGTCGACATCGGCCAGCGTCAACCGCGCACCATCGGCGGCCAGAAGCCGCGCCAGTCCGCCGCCCACGCTGCCGACGCCCTGCACGGCGATATGCACGCCGCGCACCGTGTCGCGCCCCAGCGCGCGCTTTACGGCGGCGCAGACGCCGAGGTAGACCCCTCGCGCCGTCGAGGGGCCGGGGTCGCCGCCCTGGCCCGGGCAGCCCGGCGACGTGCGGCGTGACCTGCGACAGCGAGACCATGTCGGCCTCGCTCATCCCTACGTCCTGTGCGGTGATGTACCGCCCGCCGAGGCTGTCGACGGCGCGCGCGAAGGCCGCCAGCATGTCGGGGGTCTTTGTCCGGGCGGCATCGGCGAGGATCACGGCTTTGCCGCCGCCTGCGGGCAGGCCGGCCATGGCGTTCTTGTAGCTCATGCCCCGCGACAGGCGCAGCGCATCGGTGACGGCATCGTTGCTGTCGGCATAATGCCAGAACCGCGTGCCGCCGGCCGCCGGTCCGAGCGCGGTCGAGTGGATCGCGACGATCGCGGTCATGCCCGTAGGCCGGTCGTGGAACAGGTGGACGCCCTCATGCGCGTCGAAATCGGGAAGGTCGTAGACAGCGGGCATGACGAGCTTTCGACAGAAAATTACGTAAATGCGTTAGAATGTTGCGCCCGACTTGTCACGTTGGAAACGGTGACGCTGGGGCGATCGACGGGGATTGAACCCGCAACCTCCGGTACCACAAACCGGCGCTCTAACCAATTGAGCTACGATCGCCATGCCCGCGTGCGTGCGGTTAAGCGCGCGCCGCCCTACGCGCGGCCGCATCGCAACGTCAAGTCAAAGCGCGCCTGAGACCCGCACCGTGTAGCCACCGGGGCCGGTCGTAAATCCTGAGGACAACAGCTTGGCCGCAAGCGCCGCGTCGGTCGTGCGGACCGAAACATCGGCACGCCATTTGCCGCTGCCCGACATGTGCGCGTCGATGCGTTCCATGCCCGACTGGCCGACGAGCGGTACGAGCAGGTCCGCGCCATCGCATCGCAGCGTGCCGCTCATCCCGCCCGGCAGGGCAAGACCACCGATGTCGCCCGCAAGGTCGGCGCGGACGCGCCCCGCCGCCGCAATGCATCGGTCGTTACGGAATAGCACATCGGCCTGGTCCAGCGTAACCCGCGCCAAGGGCAGCGGGCGCAGCCGCCCGGCGAGATCGATCACGCCAGTTGCGCGCGAAAGCCCGACCTCGCCCGACGAAAGCTCGACGATGCCGCGCAGCGTCGTCCCGGCAAAGCCCATCCGCGCCTGTCCGACCAGCATCGGAAAAAAGTCAAATCCCACGCGCGTATCGCCCAGCGGGATACCGGCAACATTGGCGTCGCGCAGCATGCCGTCCCACGGGGTTCCCTCGGCACGACGGGCGCTCAGACCGCTGTCGGCGGGCAGAGCAAGCGGCAGCACGACTGCCAGCGGCAGCGACATCAGCGCCATGACAAGCGCCGCACTGACCCCGACAATCCAGCGCTGGCGGCGCGACAGGACGATCATCGCGCGCGGACCCGCAGCGTACCCTCGACTGCCAAGGTCGCGTCGCTGTTGGTGCGCAGCGTCAGCCGCTCGACGATGACGCCTTGCCGCTGCAGGCCGGCCAGCCAGCTGAACAGCGCCGGGCTCCGGGCCGTCGCAATGCCGATCACGACCCGATCCGACCCCTGTGCATCGAGGCGCGAGAGGGTGAAACCGGCAGCTTGCGCCGCTTCGCCCACAGCCGTCGGCAGCGCCGCCGACAGGGCCGCCGAAGGGGCCAGCTGGCGCACCTGCCGCACGCCGTCGGCGACGGCGGCAACGCGCCCGGCAGCCTGTGTGGCAAGGTCGAGTCGTTGCTCGGCAATGGCTTTTGCCGCGTCGAGCGGACGGATGACGAGCAGCCAAATGAGCAAAAGCGCGACCAGGCCACCCATCACCGCGAGCAGCATGCGTTCGCGGGCGCTGCGACCCGACCACCAGAGGAGCGCCCGGGCCATCATTGGCTGCGCACCGAGACGTCGCGATAGGGCCGGCCCTGGCCGGCAACGACCGGCGCCGGCACGACCTGGAGGCCGCTGGCGCCGAGTTTTGCGACGACCGTGTCGAGATCGGCCGTGCTCGCCGCACGAAGCGTGGCGCGCAAGCCGCCTTCGCCGTCGAATACCAGGGCGCCGAGTTCCACCCCCGGGGTTGCGTTGACAGCCCCGGCAACGGCGGCCGCAAGCGGCTCGAACCCGCCCCCTGCCCCCTGCATGGCGGCAAGGCGCGCCTCCGACTGGAGGACGGCGTCAGTCACCATGGTGCCCGGCGGCAGCAGCGCCGTTGCCTGGACGACCATGTCGTGCTCGATCGCGGATGCGCGGGCATTCAGCCGGACAACCGTGACCAGCTGGGCGGCCAGGATCAGCACACCCGTAATGAGCGCCATGACCGCGTAGCGCCGCAGCCGCGCGATATCGACCGGCCATCGACGGCGCTTCGCAAAAAGCCCTTGCCGCAGGTCGGCCTCCGTAAACTCGACCGCAGCAACCAGCGATGTTTCGAGCGCGGGACGGTCGAGCGTGACGAGTCCTGCACCATCGGTAAGCAGCGGCGTGAGCACCGCGTCGTCGGCAAAACCCGTGTCCGTCCCGCGGACGACGATTTCGCTCCCCAGATCGGCGCGTACGAAGCCTGCCTCGGGCCGCGTCAGCACAAGGGGCGCGGCCACGAGATGATCGGGATCGATATCGAATTTGGCCAGGGTCTCGAGCAGTGCGCCAAGGGTGGCAGCGGGCACGCCCACGGCCAGGCGACGGCCTTCGCCGTCCGCCGCCCCGACGGCGACATGCAGGGCCTCGGGCGAAAGCACGCTGACATCGGCCAGCGCGATGCGCGCGGCGCCTTGTGCCTGTAGGTCCGCAAGATCTGGAAGTTCGATGGTGCGGATGATGACGTCGGCCGCGGGCACGATGGCGACCGTGCGCTCGGCGTCCGCCTGGGGCATCGCATCGGCCAGCTGGTCTCCGCGCGCGAGAATGTCGCCGGCAACGATGCGCAGCCAGCGCCCGTCGGCAAAGACGACCAGAGTGCTCATGACGGTTCGCCGTAGCTGCGCCGCGCAAGCTTCGCCGGCTTCATGGCAGCATCGATCAGCGCGTGCTCCTCCAGCTCGGCGCCGTTCAATTCGACATTCAGGGCCAGGTCGAACCAACGGCTGTTGAGCTTGACCTGGCCACGCCCGGAATCAGCTTCGCTCGCCGCCAGTTGCGGCAAGCTCCAGAAGGTCGAGATCGACTCCCAGCCCGCGGCGGGCCGTGCTTCGACGATGGCCGATGCCCGCGACACGTCGAGCGTCGGCACAATCGCTGCCAGCAGAGGTGCCTGGTCGCGGCGCAGGGTGTTGACATTCAGCGTGGTCAAATCGGTCACTGGAAGCGCGCAGATGAAGGGGCGGACCTGCGCATAGAGGCCGGGCGTGACCCCGGCAACCGCCCGCCACTCGCTCGTGTCGGCCATCATCGTATTCGCGGGCAAATAGGGTGTCCGACCATTGGCATAGCCGATATCCTCGACACCTCCGGGGAGCGGCGCGATATCGCTGTCGATCCAGTCCGCAGTGGCGCTGGCCAGCGCGTCGGCGTCACGCCCCGGCACGTTGAGCAGCGTCATCAGCCGCGCGAACTGAGTTATCGCCACCGGGCGCGCAACGAGCACGCCGTCCTGCGACTTGTCGACGAGCGAATTGAGGTTGAAGCAGTTGCCGCCATCGTCGAGGCGTGCCGTCGCAAGGCCGCCGTCGATCGGGAAATTCGTCGGTTGTCCGGCCCAATTGCCCGCAAGCGTCGTTCGGTTCGGATCGGTCTGGATGAGATCGCCGATGCGGTACCGGGCGACGGTTTCCGCGGCCATCGCATAGGCGCGCGCCTGTTCGATCGCGGCACCATTGGCCGTCAGCCGCGTGCCGATCTTCAGCCGTTCGAGCGCCGCCGCCGCAAGCACGGCCATGACGGCGACGATCAGCAGGACCGTGAGGAGCGCAGCCCCTTCTTCATGCTTTCGGACGCGTTTCATGGATAGGTCGGCCCGGTGACGAATGCGAGCTGGAGTGGCGGCTCCCCCTTTCGCTGGACGGTCATTTCGACTGCGGCCGGGGTGGAGTCGAGGAGTGCATTATCCCAGCGAGGCCGCCACTCGCCCTTGCGGTCGCGGTAGCGCATTGTCAGCCGCTCGACCCGGTCGGCGAGCACGATGCCGGCGGGCGCGACGCTGCCGTCGACCATCGGATAGGCGGTGCGCGTCAGCCGCCCCTCGGTCAGCGTCACGTCGACGCGCTGGATGCCGGCGCGCGGCGCGCCATCGGGGTTGGTCCACCCATTTCGCACATACCCCATGACCAGCGGATCGCTGCGCCCATCATTGCCCGTGAAAGCGCGCACGGGCTGTCCATCGGGTGCGCGTGCCAAGCGCGGCAACAGCTGGGCAAGGTCGCTCGCCAGCAAGGTGGAGAAGCGGCGCAGGTCGGCGATATCCTCGAGCCGCTGGGTCGCCGCAGCCTGCGCGCGAACGCCGAAGCTGAGCAGCGACACCCCCGCGGCTGCCAGCATCCCGAAGATGAAGAGCGCGACCATGAGCTCGATCAGGGTGAACCCGTTGTGCTGTGCCGGTCTCATTCGACGGCCCTTGCCAGCGAGAGCCGCGTCATCGGGCGGCCAGTGGCGTCGGCCACAGCCAGGTCGATGCGCACGATGCGGACATCGTCGGTGCGCCGAGTGTCGCGGACCCAGCGCCAGGTCGCGCCACCATTGACGACCTCGCCCTCTTCGACGCCGAAGGCTGGGGGACGGGGATCGGTCAGCAGGCCGACCGCAAGGTTGCGCGCTACGATCTGCGCGATTGTCGTGTCGGCAAGCCTCTGCGTGCTGAACAGCGTTGCACCCTCGAGGCGCAGCAATGCCAGCGCCGCCAGGCTGAAAATCGCTAGGGCGACAAGCATTTCGATCAACGTGAAGCCGTTTTTGGCGGAACGTTTCAAAGGCGTGAAGCCGTTTTTGACGGAACGCCGGGCTGAACGCCCTTGGGGCATAAGGCGCGTTCTACGAAACACGGACGGCCCCATTTGCCGGAATGTCGATCCGCACCCGCACGGCATTTTTCGTCAGGTCGATCACGGCGGGCTCCGCCACGGCGCCGGTTGCGTCGAACGTGACGATGACACGGCCCGTGTCTGACGTCGTTGCCGTAACGCCGCTGGGGAACGCCACGATGCCGAATCCCTTGCCGCCATAGCGCTGCCACCGACCGCCGGCGCGCCGCTCCGCGCTGTAGCCCGAAGCGTCAACGATCAGGCGCGTGCTCCGCCCGGCGAGAATCGCATCATCGCGCACGGCCAGTGCGCGTGCCGCGAGGCGTTCGCCCTCGTCGCGCACCCGCCCGCCGGGATCCGGGATTGCCATGACCACGGCGGCCGATGCGAGCCCGAGGATCACGAGCACGACCATCAATTCGATCAGCGTGAAGCCGGCCTGCCTCGCCTTTGCGGGAATGACGAGGTCAGCGAACAAGTTACCAATTCCCGATATCGGCGTTTTCGCCCGTGCCGCCTTCGACCCCATCGGCACCCAGCGTGTAAATGTCATAGGCGCCGTGCTTGCCGGGGTTCAGATATTTATAGTCGCGGCCCCAGGGATCCTTGGGCAGCTTCTTGATATAGCCGCCCGGCTGGTAGCGCGACGGATCAGCGAGCGTCGGAGGCGGCGAGACGAGCGCGCCGAGCCCCTCGGCGGTCGCCGGATAGGTAAGATTGTTCAGCCGATAGAGCTCGAGCGCCTGGTCGAGCGTCGCGATATCGGCCTTCGCCTTCTGGTCATTGGCCTTCCCGAGCTGGGGCAGCACGGTCAGCGCGACGAGCGTCGCGAGCAGGCCGATGATCACGATGACGACCATGAGTTCGACAAGCGTGAAGCCGTTTTCGGCCGAACGCCGCAGGGGCGTGAAGCCGTTTTCGAGGCGGCGTGTATCAGTCATCAGGTACCAACCAGTGTTTCGAGTTGCAGGATCGGAAGCAGGATCGATAGCACGATTGAAGCGACGATGCCCCCCATCAGTACGATGATCGCGGGTTCGAGCAGCGACAGCGCGCTCGACGTAAAGGTGTCGAACTCGCGTTCAAGATAGTCGGCGGCGCGCTCGAGCATCGTGTCGAGCTGGCCCGACGCCTCGCCCGAGGCGGACATGTAGACGAGCAACGGTGGAAAGATGCCCGAACGCTTGAGCGCGGCCGACAAGCTGCCTCCGGTGCGGACGGACTCGGCGATGTCGTCCGAGGCTGCGCGCAGGGCGCGGTTGTGGACGGTGGCCGCGGTCAGAGTAAGACCCTCCAGCAGGGGCAAGCGGCTGCCGACCATCGTCGACAGAGTGCGCGCCATGCGGGCGGCGTGCAGGTCGCGGGTCAGCCGCCCGATCAGCGGCAAGCGCAGCCAGGCGCGGTCGACCCTGAGGCGGATCGCTTCGTCCTTCAGCGCATAGCTGGCCGCGACGGCAAGGGCCCCGATTCCGATCAGCAGCGCCCACCAGTAATTTGCGAGGAACCAGGAAATGGCGATGACGATGCGCGTCAGCAGCGGCAATTGCTGGCCGACCGTGTCGAACTGGTCGACGACCTTGGGCACGACGAAAATCATCAGCGCCATGACGACGAAGGTCGCCACGATGGCCAGCACCACGGGATAGGCGATCGCCGTCGTGATCTTCGCGCGCATCTGGGCCTGGCGTTCGAGCAGGCCGGCGAGCCGTTCGAGGATGAGGGGCAAGGTCCCTGCTCCTTCGCCTGCCTGAACCATCGCGCGGTAGAGCGGCGGAAAGCTGCGCGGCTCGCGCGCCATGGCGTCGGACAGGCGACGCCCCTCGACCACGCCCGAATGCACGCGGTCGAGGATGGTCCGGACATGGTCACCCTCGGTCTGGCGGGCGATCGTGCGCAGCGCTTCCTCGAGCGGCGTGACGAGCGACAAGGTTGCGAGCTGGCGCGTGAAAAGCGTCAGCGCCTTGCCGCTGAGGCGGCGCGGACCGACCAAGGTGCCGAGCGAAGCGAGCGGCGACGCGGCGCGCGGCCTGTCGCCGGCAGCCGCGTCGAGACGGACGATGTAGAAGCGCCGCGCGCCGAGCTTGATCCGGGCATCGTCAAGGCTGGCCGCCGCCACCGATCCGCGCCGTTCGCGCCCCGCCGTGTCGATGACATGATAGTCGAACTCAGCCATCGTCCGAACCGCGGCGGGAAATCCGCACGGCTTCCTCTGGCGTGGTCAGCCCTTCGCGGACCAGCGCGCGCGCTGCCGCCCCGAGATTGGGAGACCGGGAAAAGGCATGGCGAGCCATGGCGTCTTCATCGGCACCCTCGTTGATCAGGCGGCGCAGGGTCTCGTCGACGCGGACGGCTTCGAAGACTCCGACCCTGCCCTTGAAGCCGCTGGTGCCGCAAGCGGCGCAACCGACCGGTTCATAGATGAACGTGCCTTCGTCGACCTCGAGCAGCTTGGCGACGGCGGCATCGGCGGGTACGGCGCGGCGGCACTCGGCGCACAAGCGGCGCACGAGGCGCTGGGCAATCACCGCCCGCAGCGTTGAAGCGAGCAGAAACGGTTCCACCTTCATGTCGCGCATGCGCGTGATCGCGCCGGCCGAATCGTTGGTATGGACCGTGGACAGCACGAGGTGCCCGGTAAGCGAGGCCTGCACCGCAATCTCCGCTGTCTCGCGGTCGCGGATTTCGCCGATCATCACGACGTCTGGATCCTGGCGCAGAATGGCGCGCAATCCCGCGGCAAAAGTCAGGCCGACCTTGGCGTTCACCTGCGTCTGGCCAACCCCGTCGATGGCATATTCGACCGGATCCTCGACGGTCAGGATGTTGCGCGTGCCGTCGTTCAAAAGGCGCAGACCGGCATAGAGCGTCGTCGTCTTGCCGCTGCCGGTCGGCCCGGTGACAAGGATGATGCCGTTCGGCTCGGCCAAGGCATCGCGGAGCAGCGCGAGCGTCGCCGGGGTCATGCCGAGCACGTCGAGGTCGATGCCCGCATTCTCCTTGTCGAGGATACGCAGCACGACGCGCTCACCGGCACGGCTCGGCAGGGTCGAGACGCGCACGTCGAGCAGTTTGCCGCCCAGGGTCAAACCGATCCGCCCGTCCTGCGGCACGCGCCGCTCGGCAATGTCGAGGCGGGCCATCACCTTGACGCGGCTGACAATCACCGGTGCGACATGCGGCGGCATGCGCAATGTCTCGCGCAGCACACCATCGATGCGCATCCGGACGATCAGCCCGCTCTCATAGGGTTCGATGTGGATGTCGGACACGCCTTGGCGGACGGCCTCGGCAATGATGCCGTTGATCAGCCGGATGGCGGGGGCGTCGTCGGCCGTATCGAGCAGGTCCTCGGCACTGGGAATGCCGCTTGCCAGCGCGTCGATTTCCTCGGCGCCCATGGCGACGGCGGCAGCCTCGCCATCGGTCATATAATGGTCGGACAGCAGCCGGTCGAAAACGGGCGCGCCAACGGGAACGACATCGAAGCTTTGCGCCAGGTGCCGGCGCACCTCGAGCAGGACCCGGGGGTCTGCCCCCTCGCGCAGCGCGACCGATAGGCGGCCGTCAGTGCCCGGCTGCATGACGACGCCGAACCTGCGCGCGAACGCATAGGGGATGGTGGCACGTGGCAGGAGGTCCGCGTCGCTCATTTGTCCTTCGGGGCCCGCGCGGGGCGGATAAGTTGCGTCGATGTCTGCGAGGGTACGACTTGCGGTGGCGGTGGCGCTTCGCCGGGCGCGCCAGCCTGTGGCATCGGCCCCGGGGGCTGGACGCCCATGTAATCCCGCATCAGTTCGTCGATGCTCGGTTCCTGGTCGGGATTGCCGAGCAATTGCTGCGAGCGGACATAGCCATAGCGGCGCTCGGCATAGGCTTTGGCATCTTCCGCCGAACGGAGGATCGTCGGCCGGATGAACACCATCAAATTGGTCTTGCCGCGCGATTTGCTTCGCGAGCGAAACAGTTCGCCGAACAGCGGAATGTCGCCGAGCACCGGCACCTTTTCGAGCGTCCGCCGCTCGTTGTCGTCGAGCAGCCCGCCAATCGCCATGATCTGGCCGTCGTCGACGGTCATCGTCGTCTGGATCTCGCGCTTGTTGAGGATCAGGTCCGACGAGTTGTTGGTGACCGCCCCGGCGATCGAGCTGACTTCCTGGCGCAGGAACAGCTTGATGGCGCCGCCCTCCCCGATCTGCGGCTTCACCTCGAGCTGGATGCCGACGTTCTGGCGCTGCACGGTGCGGAAGGCATTGTCGAAATTGCCCGACAGCGCCTCGCCCGTCGTCACCGGAATTTCCTGCCCGACGAGAATCTTGGCTTCCTGATTGTCGAGCGTAACGACCGACGGCGTCGACAACAGGTTCGACTGGTTGTCCTGGCTGACCGCGTTGATAATTGCGCCGAGATAAAGGTTGTTGCCCAGCCCGAACGCTGCGCCGGCCGTGCCGCCCGTGGCCGAATTCACCGCATTGAGCGCGCCCTGCAGCAGGGTGCTACCGTTGCTGTTGCCCGATGTCGTGGTCGTCGTCGTCCCGTTGACCGTTGTCGTGGTGGTCGTGCCGCCGCTCAGCTGGTTCTGGAGCACCCCGCCCGCAATCGGCACGATCGGCGGCGTTACGTTCGAATAGGTGGTGAACGCGCCGCCATTGGGCCCCCCAAAGGCGAGCTGGATGCCGAGCTTGCGCGCTGCCGTGTCCGAAATCTCGACAATAATGGCCTCGACGAGCACCTGTTCGCGGCGAGTGTCGAGCTGCCGGATCACTTCGCCAAGCGTCCGCTGGACATCGGCCGAAGCCGAAATGATGATGGCGTTCGTGCCTTCGTAGCGGGCGATGATCGCAGGGGAGTGGCCGACGCCGGTCCCGCCCCCGCTCGACGCGGCGGGTGTACTTGCCGCCGCCGCGGCCGCAGGCGCTGCCGGAGAAGCCCCGGGCAGGCTGCGCGTCTGGGCATTGGAGACGACCTGCGTGGTCACGCTGGGGGCCTGGCCGACAAGCGTCTGCAGTACCGGAAGCAGTTTTTCGGCATCGGCGTGCTGCAGGAAGACCACCCTGATCTCGGACCCTGCCGCCGCGCGCCGGTCGAGATCGGCAATGATTTCGGCAAAGCGCGCCACGGCGCGGGCGTCGCCGCGAAGCGCGATGGCGTTGGAACTGTCGACGGGCGAAATGGCGACGGTTCCGCGCGGACCACCGACGCCGGAGAGCGTCTGCAAGGCCGTCGCGATTTCGCGCGCCCCCGCGTTGCGCAATGGGACAACGCGCGTCTCGGCGGAATCGCTGTCGATCCGGGCGATGACCCCGCGAATACGCCGGATGTTGTCGGCGTAGTCTGCCACGACCAGACTGTTCCCCGCCGCATTGGCCGTCACCGACCCCTCGCGACTGACCAGCGGGCGAACCGTCTCGACCGCCTGCGCGGCATCGATGGCGCGCAAGCGGAAGATTTCAGTGACGAAGCTGTTGCGGGCCGCGCCCGAGGAGCCGACCCGGCCAGGCTGGGTGGCGACGCCCTCGGCGGGCTGGATGCGATAGGCGCCGTTGCCGGTGGGCACCGCCACCAGTCCGTTGGCGCGCAGTGTCGACAGGAACACCTCGAAATATTCGGAACGGCTGAGCGGCCGGTCTGTGACCACCGAAACCTTTCCTGACACGCGTGCATCGATGATGAATGTGCGTCCCGTGACGCGCGCCGCATCCTGGATGAAGGCGCGAATGTCGGCATCGCGCAGGTTGAGGACCTGCTGCGCCAGCACGACCGTCGGCATGACGGATGCCGCAGCGAGCGCGGCCACGAGTGCCGGCCGCCTCACTTGGCACCTCCCGCGGCGATGTTCATCGTCGTGCCGTTACGTTCGATCATGAAGTTCAGCCGCCCTCCTGGCGGGACGCGGACAACCGCATCCGCAATATCGCTGACAGATCGAACCGGCTGTCCGTTGATCTGCGTCACGACATCTCCCTGCACAAGCCCGGTCTGCGTGAACAAAGTACCACTTCCCTTCGGCGCGACGACCAACCCTGGCGTCGCGCTCTTGTCCGTCCGTGGCGTAAAGGCAATGCCTTCGGCAAGTGCCTGTGGCGAGAGTTGCGCCGAAGCGGCCGGTGCGCCGGGCGGCACCGCTGGAGACGCCGACCCTGGCGGCGCCGCGACCGGGGCCGCAACCGACTGGTCCAGGAACAATTGTTCGTCGACGCCGCCTCGCTCGATGACGATATGGTCGAAGGCGACTGACTTCAGCTTCACGCCCGGAACGATTTCCTCGCCCACGCCATAGCTGCTCTGGACACCCTCGGGAGTCGCGATGATCGCAGAGCCGCGGCCCATGGCCTGGTCGAGCCGGATGCCGAACAGCTTCAGGGGCAGCGACGTGACGGCGGCGGCACCGGCAGCGCCGCCTTCGCGGAAGAACGGGTCGAAGCGCGTCAACAGCCCGGGATCGGCGGCCAGGGTGGTCTTGCGCGCTTCCTGCCAGCGACCGACCGGCCCCAGCGGACGGACCACTGCCCAGAGCAAGGCGACCGAGGCGCCCGCCACGGCCAGGATCAGCACGATATCGGCCGCACTCGCAACGCTGAACGACGGTCGCCGGCGTAGCGCTGGAAACTGCCACGCGCCAAGCTTCAATTGCATGTGAGCCCGTGCCCCTCCGCTCGACGATACCGACTGCTCTATGCCGGATAGTCGGGCGACATGCGACAACAATGTGACCACTCACGTCGAGGCTGCCTCGGTACGTGCGTCTGCGAGTGCCCTGCGCAAACGCCCTTGCGTTTCACATAAAGGTCATGTCATTGTCACTATACTGTCACAGTAGAAGTGGGCAGGAGGAGATGGCAATGAGAAACTTGACGGTAAAGGCGGCATTTATTGCTGTAGTGTCCGCCACGGCAGCGTTAGCGCACCCTGTGGATAACTCTGCAAAATCGGTCAACATTGCTGCATTGGAGGTCGGCGCGCGCGTCGCTTCGGCGGACGGGGGTGCCTATGCCGAACTCGCAGCTGCCTATTGGCGCGCCGGGCGCACGGGAGATGCGGCGGCTGCCTATCGCCGCGTTCTTGCGCTGGACAATGTCATGCTGGAAACGCGGACAGGCGATGCGGTCTGGTCGCATGCCGTGGCGCGCGTGATGCTTGCGCGGACCGTACAGACGTCGGACGCGCGGAACTGACCCCGGGAGACCGGCTGCGCCCTCGCGGCACAGCCGGTCCCGAGATCGTCAGAACTTGACCGAAGCGTCGAGGCCGAAGGTGCGCGGCACGTTGAAGTTGCCGTAGTCACCTAGGACGCCGCCGTTATTGCCGATGGCGACGATATTGGCGACGCCGGCAACCTGGGTTGCCTGAACGGCAGGCAGGCTGTTCGACGGATCGCGACGATAGACATGCTGTTCGTTGAACAGGTTGCGGCTCCACACCCCGATCGTGAACTTCTGACCGCCGTCACCCAGGCTGATGTCAGCGAGCGAGATGCGCCCGTTGACGATGAACGACGAGTCGGCCTTGGTCGCGAACTGGTCGAACGTCTGGGTGGCGTCGGCATAGTTGGCGTCGATGTGGAACTTCACGCGCGCATCGCTGCTGCCGACAGGCAGGGCATAGTCGATCGACCCGCTGGCCGCATTGCGCGGCGTGAACACGATGTAGAACTTCTGGTTCACGGTGGTGGACTGGGCTGCCGTCGGCGTCGTGGCCGGCGGAATGATGATCCCGGGCGCGGTGTAAGTAACCGGGATGAGCGGAATGTCGGTATAGGTATAGGCGTAAGACAGGTTGACCGTCAGCCCCTCGACCGGCCGCACCGACAGGTCAGCCTCGACACCGCGGATCTTGGTGATGCCGGGCGCATTGAACGTGACGAGGTTGTTGAAGTTGCCCGTCGCAGTCGGCTGGATAGTGCTCAGGTCGACCTGGCTGTCCTTGCGGTCCATGATGTACGCCGCCAGGTTCAAGCGGGCGCGCCGGTCCCAGAAGTCCGCCTTCAGGCCGACTTCATAGCTCTTCACGTCTTCCGGGTTGAACGGCCGGTAGTCGGAGGTTCGCGAGCTTGCGCCGCCGGCCCGATAGCCGGTCGCATATTTCGCATAGCCGTGGATCGTGTCGCTGAAATCATAGGCGACGGTCGCCATCGGATTGAACCGGTTCCACGTCTTGTCGAGCGGCGCATAGCCGTTCGCGGCAGCGATTGCCGGGCTCGCGGCATAGTCGATGTTGCGCGACGCGACGAGGATGCCGGTCTTCTTGTCGGTCGTGTAACGGCCACCGATGGTGATGTGCAGCGCCTCGGTCGCGTTCCAGGTCACCTGGGCATAAGCGGCGTAGCTGCGCGAACGCACCGACGACGCACGGTCGATGTTACATCCGCTGACTGCCGTACCCGCGAAATAGGTCGCCAAGGTCGCCGGGTTGGTCGCGGTGCAATAGGGGATCGGCGCATAGGTCGCACCCGTCACCACACCGCCCGTGACAACCGCGGTCGCGCCCACCGAGTTCGGCGTGGCAGCGTCGTCGCTGACCCGTTCGTTGAAATAATAGAGGCCCGCGACATAATCGAACTTGCCGATGCTCCCGACAGCCTGGAACTCCTGGCTGAACTGGCGCTGACGAAGGTCGGCGAGGCTGTACCGGCTGAATGCACAGTTCGCACCAGCGCAGGCAGCGGTCAGGTTGACGACCGGGACGCGGTGCGCGCCTCCGGAATTGTCCCACTGCTGCACGTCAACGCCGCGCCAGGCCGTGATCGAGCGGAATTCGATCTCGGGCGAGATCTTCCACTTGAACGTGTTAGAGAAGCCGTGCGTATTGTCGACACTCACCTGCTGCGGCACGCCGATATCGGCGACCCGCTGCAAGGTGCTGCCGTTGACAACAACACCGGGCAGCAGAGCACGAACCGTGCCCTGGGTGCCCGTGAAGGCGGTTCCAGGGGTGACGCAGGTGCTGCCAGCCGGGATCGCGAGCGGTGCGGCATTGGTGCCGCCGCTCAGGCAGCCATTGGGGTTGTAATTGAGCAGCTGGCTGTAGAACGGCGTGTTTTCGTCCTTGGCGACATCGTACGCGAAATCGTCGGTGATATTGTCGGTCGGCTGCCAGCGCACGGCGATGCGGCCGCCCTTGCGGTTGTAATAGCCCCAGCCGACCTGGCCCGCGAGGGGGTTATCGGTGATCGCATCCTGGCGCTGCACGACACCGTCGAGCTTGACCGAGAAGCCGCCGATCTTCGGCAGGTCGAGGTGGACGGCACCGTTGTACGCGCCGAGGTTCGCAATACCCCCCTCGACCCGGCCGCCGAATTCGCCCGTCGGCGCCTTGGAAACGATCGACAGGGCACCGCCTTCGGTGTTGCGCCCGAAGAGCGTCCCTTGCGGCCCCTTCAGCACTTCGACGCGTTCGACGTCGAAGAGGCTCGCGTTCAGGCCGTGCTGGCGGCCGAGATAGACGCCATCGATATAGATGCCGACACCCTGTTCGCGCGCCGGCTGGTTTGCGTCGAGCGGCACGATGCCGCGGATACCGATCGTGAGCGCCGACTGGCGCGCTTCGAACGTCGCGACGCGCAAGCTCGGAATGCCGCCGTCAGCGAGATCGAGCAGGCTCTGAACCTTCCGGTCCTTGATGGCCTCGCCGCCAAGCACCGAAATCGAAATCGGCGTGCTCTGCAGGTTGGTTTCGCGCTTCGTCGCGGTCACGACGATATCGGCCAGGCCCGTGTCATCTGCCGCCGCTTCTGCTGGCGCTGCCGCCGGAGCAGCCGCTTGGGCAAAGGCAGGGGTCAGGGCGATGGTGGGCAGAACGCAGGCCACGCCCGCGAGCAGGGCCGTTTTCGCGCATTTGAACGAGGTCATAAAATCTCCGCGCCGGTGCATCCGGCTTCGAGTGAATATCGAGGATGCGGAAATGACCGACTCACCGGCCCCCTTTTCCGTCCCGGAGGCTCCGTTAGGGGGGACGTGTGACAGTACGGCGCAACTAAAGGGTCAAAATGGTGACCTTAATGTTACAGTGCTATTACAATGGGGATAGTCAGACCAGCAGAAGGGCCGACGCCAGCGCCAGTACGAAGGAGACGATCGTCGCGGCGATCACCGGCATCGAGGCGCGCCAGCCCTGTTCGAGCAGCAGGTTCATCGGCGACCTTATACCCGTGGCCGTCACCGCCAGGAGCAGCAGCGCGGTCGCCGTCGGCTTGGCTGCATCGAGCAAGGGTTGCGGCAGGGCGACGAGCGAATGCACGGCGCACAGCGCGAGAAAGCCGAGGACGAACCATGGCACCCCTACCCCGCCGCGGTTTGCCGCTCCGTCGTCGCGATAGGCATAGGCCACCACCGCGAGCGCCGGGGCGAGGAGCGCCACGCGCGTCAGTTTCACGACGGTGGCGGTCGCCCCTGCTTCGGGTGAGTAGGAATAGCCGGCCCCCAGCGCCTGGGCGACGTCGTGGATCGACGCGCCCATGAGGAAGCCCGCCTGACGGTCGGTCAGGTGCAGCATATGGGCGAGCGCCGGATAGAGCGACATGGCGAGCGCACTCGCTGCAGAGACAGCCACCAGCACGAGCGTGAGCTGTGCCTGAGACGCGCGCTTCTCACCGAGCACGCTCGACAGCGCCAGCGCCGCCGAGGCGCCGCAAATCGCAACGGCCCCGCCCGCAAGCGTGCCGAACGCCGCGCCGCGGCCGATGTATTTCGACACGACCGTGCCGCTCAGCGTCACCAGCGCGACCATCGCGGCGATCGCGGCAAAGGCGGGGACACCCAGGCTCGCGATCTGGCCAAAGGTCACTTGCAGACCGACAAGCACAATCCCCCAGCGCAGCAGCGTCTTGGACGCAAAGCCGAGCCCGGGGTGCAGGCGCGCATCGGCGTTGGCGAAATTGAACGCAAGACCGATCAGCAGACCCATCAGCATGATCGGCGCGCCATAATGTTCGGCGAGATAGGCCGCGGCAAGCGATGCGATGCCGGTCAGGAGCAGACCGGGCAGATAGGCGCGCCATCCCAGCGGCGCCGAGGGGGCGACATCAAGAAGATCGCCGTAGAGATCAGCTGCCGCCGGAAGAGTCCGTTCACTTTTCATCGCTTGCCCGTGTCTGACGACGCTCTAAGACAGTGTCAAAACGGGAGGATGACAGCGATGTCAATCGAGGAAGTGCGGTCGGCGAAACCGGCCCTGGACATGCGACGTTGGGTCATCGTCGTTCTTGTCTTTGTCGCCATCATGCTGAACTATGTCGACCGGCAGATTCTCGCGCTGTTGAAGCCGACGCTTGAGCATGAATTCGTCTGGAGCGACGGCGACTATGCCAACATGGTTTCGGCCTTCCAGTTCTCGGCCGCCTTTGCGTTTCTCGGTACCGGATGGTTCCTCGATCGGGTCGGACTTCGTCCCGGGTTCGCGCTCGGCGTCGGCATCTGGAGCCTGGCGGGCATGGCGCACGCGTTTTCGGCGGGCGTATTTGGCTTCATTGCCGCGCGCATGGCGCTTGGTGCCGCCGAGTCGATCGGGACGCCCGCGGCCGTCAAAACGGCGGCCACCTATTTCGACCAGAAGGAACGCTCGATCGTCCTGGGCATCGGCAACACCGCGCCCAGCGTCGGCGCCATTGTCACGCCGCTGGCCATTCCCGCAATCGCGGTGGCGTTCGGCTGGAAGGCCGCGTTTCTGATCGCCGGGGGTCTCGGCCTGGCCTGGGTCGTGGTCTGGCTGCTCGTGCGGGTTCCCCCGGTCGCCGATTCCGCCGCGGTACTGGGTGCCAAAGTGCCCTGGCTGTCGCTCGTCCGCGATCGCCGGACGGTCGCCCTCGCCGGCGCAAAGGTGCTCAGCGACCAGGTCTGGTTCTTCATGCTGTCGTGGTTGCCCGATCTGTTCCACCGGATGTTCGGCCTGCCACAGGGAACGGTCGGGCTGCCGGTCGCGCTCGTCTTCGCCCTGGCGGCATGCGGCGCGCTGACCGGCGGGTGGCTGCCGACGCACCTGATGCGACGGGGATGGAGTGTCAACCGCGCACGCAAGACGACGCTGCTGTTCTACGCGCTGCTGATCCTACCGGCACCGCTGGTCATGACGGTCTCGAGCGCCTGGTCGGCCGCGCTCCTGCTCGGTCTCGGGCTGTTCGCCCATCAAGGTTTTTCGACCAATGTCTTCGGCTTTGCCACCGATGTATTCCCCGCGCGACAGGTCGGGTCGGCTGTCGGCCTCGCTGCCTTCTGTGGCAATCTGTGCAGCATCGGCATGATCCAGTTCGCCGCCTGGTCGCTGAGCCACGGCTATGGCTATGCCCCGATGATGGCGATCTGTGCGGTGTCCTACCTTCTGGCGCTCGGCATCATCCAGTTGCTCGTCCCGGTCATCAGGGTCGCGCAGGATTGACCGGCGTAAAAAAGGCCCGCCCTCCCCGAAGGGACGGCGGGCCTGATGTGTCCCGGATTATTTTCCGAACCTGATCCGTCCGGTCACGCCAAAGTAGCGATCGGCATCGCGCGGGATCTGGTAGAGATAGGCGCCGCCCGGTCCGCCATTCGAGATCGCCGCGGCAAAGCTGGTGTCGAACACGTTGCGGGCCTGGAAGGTCACGCGCCACCGGTCATCCGCTGCGCTGATGCCGGCCGACAGGTTGACGAGGGTATAGGCCTTGATCGTCGAGAGGCTGCGCACGACCGGATCGGGCGAGAAGGTCGACAGCTGGCTCGACTGGCTGTTGCCCTGCGCGCCGAACAGGAAGTCGACCGCGCCGCCGGTGCGCCAGCGGTAGTCGGCCGAAAGCGACCCCTTCCACTTCGGTGCATAGGCGAGCGGCGTGCCCGGCTGGATGATCTGCGCCGCCGTCGAACCCGCAGGCGCATTGAACGCGTCGACGCGCGCGTCGGTATAGGCCGCGCCGCCGGTGACGCTCAGGTCGCGGATCGGCCGCCAGATGAGGTCAAGCTCGCCACCGCGCGTCGATACCGTGCCGGCGTTGGTGAAGCGCGAGACGATCACGCCCGCGACCAGGTCGGGATTGTTCGCCTGGAAGTTCGAGTATTTGGCGTAGTAGCCGGCGAGGTTCAGCACGAGCTTGCCGCCAAACAGCGTGTTCTTGAGGCCGATTTCATAGGCGTCCGACGTTTCGGCGGCGATGGCATTTGTGCCGGTGGCCGTCAGGTTGAAGAAGATGTTGAACGCCGGCCCCTTATACCCACGCGCATAGGTGCCATAGGCCATGACATTGTTCGTCACGTCGAACTGCAGACCCGCTTTCCCCGACCAATTGGTGTTGGTAGTCTTGGTGCGGAACGGCACGCCGTTCGACGCCAGCGGCGCCTGGTTGCCGGCAACGCCGACTGAGACGCCCGAGGCCACGAGCGCGTTGAAGCGATCGAAAACACCTTGGTCGAAATTGGGCTGGATGCCCGGCGCGGCTGCCGGCACCGTCACGCCGCCGGTCGCGGCCGAGTTGGCCGTCGCCAGCCCGGTCGCAACGCGACTGTGGAACACGTCGAGTTGGTCGGACGTGTAGCGCAGTCCGCCGATGACGCGGAAGCGGTCGCCGAGGTTCAGCGTTGCCTGGCCGAAGAACGCAAGGTTCTTGAAGGTCGAGCCGAACACCGCCGTCGCCGACGGCGTCGTCGACGCCGCCGCGAGCGGGCTCGTGCACGGCGTCAGCACGGTCGGCGCGGGTGCGGTCAGCGCACTGCAGACGACATCGCTGCGGGTGAAGCTGCGCTCCGAATAGGCACGCGAGTAAAAAGCGCCAACGGTATAGTCGATCAGCTGCTTGCCGGCCGAGGCAAGGCGGAACTCTTGCGAGAAAGTGTCGCCGATCTGCGGGCCGAAGTCATGGAGCTGGTTAAAGCCGATATAGGCGCGGTCGAGCCAGTCACCGTCGCGAACCTCGGTATTTTCCCAATTACGATAGGCGGTGATCGAGGTGAACACCGGGCCGGTGCCGCCGATCTGCGCATCGATCTGCGCCGAGAAGCCATAGCCCGTCTCGATCGTCGAGGTGACGAGGTTCTGGTTGATCGTACGCGTCGCGTCCCCCTGCGCATCGGGCGTCAGGAACGGCACCAGGAGGCTCGTGGTGTTGACGGCCCCCGTTCCCGTCAGCGGCAAGGTGCCCGGAATCTGGGCGCAACAATTGTCGTTATTCTTGTGATAGTCGGCCCGCAGCGCGATCTGCACGTTGGGCCCTGCGTCGATATCGACGGCCAGACGTCCGCCATAATGCTCCCAGCCATTGACGCGGCCATTGGTCGCCCGGTTGAAGATGTTGCCGTCATACTTGCTGTAGAAGCCGTTGAGCCGCGTCCGGACGCTGTCGCCGAGTGGCACGTCGACCGCGCCGCGCAGCCGGTATTCGTTGCCGACCGAGAAATAGCCGGCCTCGACGAAGCCGCCGAACTCGTGTGCCGGTGCCTTGGCGATGATGTTGATCACGCCGGCGCTCGCGTTCTTGCCGAACAGCGTGCCCTGCGGCCCGCGAAGCACTTCGAGGCGCTCGACATCGACGAGCTCGCTGAACGCCTCGCCCGAGCGCGAGAAGACGACGCCGTCGACGACGGTCGAGACCGAAGGCTCGCCCGCGATCGAGAAGGTCGCGGTGCCGACGCCGCGCAGGAAGAGCGACTGGTTGAGCGTCGTGCCCGATTTCAGGAAGTTGAATGAGGGGACGAGGTTGACGGCCCCCTCGAGGTTGACCTTGCCCTGCGCTTCGAGCGCCGAGCCGCTCACGACCGAAACGGCCACCGGCACGTCCTGCAGGCGCTCGCTGCGCTTTTGCGCGGTCACGATGATCTCGGCCGGGGCGGCATCGCTCGCGGCATCCGCCGGGGCGGTCTGTGCCCAGGCCGGTGCCGCTGTCAGGGCCAAGGCGGCCACGCTGGCCAGCATCAGTTTCTTTGTCATGTTCAGTCCTTCCTGCGTGCGGCGCGGCCTGTGACCGTCGCCATGTTGTCTGTCTAAAAGCCCAGTTCACTCATCTCGACGACACGATGTTCGCGCGCACTGATTTCGGCGGCGGTGCCGATGGCGACCGCCATCATGCCGTCGGTCGCGGTGACCTCTACCGGCGCATTGTCGACCAAAGCACTATAGAATTTCTGGTGCTGGTAGAAGGTCGCGCCATGGTGGTGCCCGGCGTTGAGCGCTTTGGCGTCGACGGCGATGTGCTCGCGGGTCACGGCCTTGGGTTGCATGAAGCCGGTGCGCGGCGAAAAGACGAGGTCGCCGGTCGGGATGAGGCAATCGAGCCGCGCCTTGTCGCCGACCGCGGTAATCTCTTCCTGGTTCTCGGCGCCTTCCGCGAACATCGACAGGTCGAGCATCGCGCGGACGCCGTTGGCGAAGTCGACCGTCGTATAGCTGTTGTCGATGATGTCGGGGGTGCGTCCGTCGTACCGCTCGTCGAGGTGGTTCACGTCCATCGCGCCCGAGCAATAAACGCGCACCGCTTCGCTGCCGATGATGAGCCGCATCAGGTCGAAGAAATGGCAGCACTTCTCCACCATCGTCCCGCCAGTATTCGCGCTGAACCGGTTCCAGTCGCCGACCTTCACGAGGAAGGGGAAGCGATGCTCACGGATGCTCAGCATCTGCAGCTTGCCGGTGCGGCCGTCGTGCACCTGCCGCACGAATTCGACGGCGGGTGGCATGAAACGATATTCCATCGCGGTCCAGAAGATGCCGGGCGACTGTGCGGCGCGCTCGACGATCCAGCGTGCGTCCTCAACGGTCGTCGCCACCGGCTTTTCGCAAAGGATATTGAGCCCGGCCTCGAACAGCGGTTCGAGGACCGAACGATGGGTGTAATTGGGGCTGGCCACGATGACGGCGTCGAGGTTGGCCTTGGCGAGTTCCGCCGCACTCGAAAAGACCTGCGGGTTCGCGCCTTCGCCCAGCGCATTTCGGGCCCAAGACAAGGAGGTTTCCGTCGGATCGGCAAGCGCCACGATCTCGGCACCCGGCGTGATCGCGACATTGTTGATGTGCTCGATGCCCATCATGCCCGTGCCGACAAGGCCGTACCGCAGCGTCATGCTCTCTCCCGTACACCGCATTATGACAGCGATGTCTTAAACCATCCATCGCACGGTCTGCCGCTCCACCGCAAGGGGCCGGAGTCGTTGCATCATACGGTGTTGCGCGCTTACAACAGGCGCAACAGAGGTAAACATGGCTTCGCGTAACACGATCAGCGACGTCGCCCGGGCGGCGGGCGTTTCCATCAAGACGGTCAGCCGGGTGCTGAACAAGGAGCGCTATGTCCGTGCCGACACGCGCGAAAAGGTCGAGGCGGCCATGGCCGCGCTCGCCTTCAGCCCCAGCCTTGCGGCCCGGTCGCTGGCGGGCAGCCGCTCGCATCAGATCGCGCTGATCTACGACAACCACTCGCCCTTCTATATTCATGCCGTTCAGGAGGGCGTGTGGGCGCGGTGCCGCGAAGCGGGCGTGCGCATGCTCGCCCAGCCCGCGGATGTCGCCTCCCCTTCCATCGCCGCCGAGGTCGGCGGGCTGATCGACGAGACGCACGTCGACGGCATCATCCTGTCCTCGCCCGTTACCGACTGTGCGCCGGTGCTGGCGGAGCTCGAACGACGCGGCATCCCGTTCGTGCGCATCTCGCCGGGCACGAACCACGCGCTGACGTCATCGGTCTATATGGACGACGTGCAGGCCGCCGACGACATGACGACGCATCTGATCAACCTGGGTCACCGGGTCATCGGGTTCATCGTCGGGCATCCGAACCACATGGCGAGCGAGCAGCGGCTATTCGGTTATCGCCGCGCGCTCGACCGTGCGGGTATCAGCTATGAACCCGGGCTGGTGCACCCGGGCGAATTCGACTTTGCCAGCGGCGTAACCGCGGCGCACGCGCTGCTGTCCTACCCGCGCCGCCCGACCGCCATCTTCGCGTCGAATGACGACATGGCCGCCGGCGTGTTGACGGTTGCACACAGCAAGGGGATGAGCCTTCCCGACGACCTGTCGGTTGCCGGGTTCGACGATACACCGCTCGCCCAGCTCGTCTGGCCGCCGCTTACGACGATCCGCCAACCGACGCGCGACCTTGCCTTTGCCGCCGCCAATCTGCTGTTCGAGAAGGTGGACGGCGTCGAACATCGCCGCTTGCAGCACAGTCTCATCGAGCGGATGAGCACTGCACGCGTGGGTTGACCGCCCCCCCTGTCCCCAGCGTATAAGATAGCGTTGTCATACGCCGGAGCCGTAGAGAAAATGAGTAACCTTCCCCCCGTTTCCGCAACGCGCCTGCTCGGCAGGAGCGGGATCGTCACATCGTCGATGGCCTGGGGAATGTGGCGCTTTGCCGGCCGCAGCGTCGCCGAGGCGCGGACACTGGTAGAGGCGGCGCTCGACTCCGGAATCACCCTGCTGGACACCGCCGACATCTATGGATTCAATGGCAACGACGGGTTCGGCGATGCCGAGGTGCTGCTGGGCCGGGTCTTTGCGGAGGCGCCGTCGCTGCGCGACCGCATGGTGCTCGCGACCAAGGGCGGGATCATGCCGCCTCTGCCCTATGACAGCTCGGCTGCCTATCTCGAGACCGCGCTCGACGCCTCGCTCAAGCGCATGGGCATCCCGCGGGTCGATCTCTACCAGATCCACCGTCCCGACATCCTGACGCACCCTCACGAAATCGTGAAGTTCGCCCAGAAAGCTTATGCGCTGGGCAAGATCGGTGCGTTCGGCGTCTCGAACTATACGCCCGCGCAGACGCGTGCCTTGCTGGCGCTCATGCCCACGCATGGCCTTCCGCTCTCCACGATCCAGCCCGAGATATCGCCGCTGCACCTCGAGGCGATCGTCGATCGAACGCTCGACATCGCGATGCAGCACGATCTGTGTCCGCTTGCCTGGTCGCCGCTCGGCGGCGGCCGGATCGCCCATCCGACGAACGCACGGGAAAGCGCCGTTGCCGCGGCGCTCGACACGGTTGCCGACGCGCAGGGCGTCTCGCGCACCGCCGCGACCTATAGCTGGATCATGGCGCATCCGTCCCGCCCGATCCCGATCGTCGGATCGCAGAACGTCGATCGAATTCGCGAGGCAGCCGACGCCTATAAGGTCATCTGGACGCGCGAAAGCTGGTACGCCGTCCTGGTCGCCTCGAGCGGCGAGAAGCTGCCATGACAAGCCCGGTCGAAGTCAGCTGGTTTTCGGCGCTGTGCGACGATGATTATGAATTCCTCGGCCAGCCCGACCCGGCGCTGGCGTCGAGCTGGGAGCATTGCCGCAACATCGTGCTGACCGCCGAGAAAGGCGGTTTCGACAATATTCTGCTGCCGAGCGGCTACCAGCTCGGCCTCGACACAACGGCGTTTGCTGCGGCCATTGCCGCGCTGACCAGCCGGATCCGCCTGTTGATGGCCGTTCGCATCGGCGAGAGCTGGCCGCCACAGCTTGCGCGACAGATCGCGACGCTCGATCGCATCACGGGCGGCCGGATGACGGTGAACATCATCTCGTCGGACCTGCCCGGCGAAAAGCTGGCGAGTGCGCCGCGTTATGCCCGCACGCTCGAAGTGATGCAGATCCTGAAAGCCCTGCTCGACGGCGAGCCTCTTTCGCACCACGGCGCGCACTACGATATCGAGATCGATCCGCCGCGGATCACGACCGTCAGCGGCAAATGCCCGCCGCTCTATTTCGGCGGCCTATCGGAAGACGCGCGCGAAGCAGCGGCTGCGGGTTGCGACGTTTACCTGATGTGGCCGGACACCATGGCGACCGTGCGCGAGATCATCGCCGACATGCGGGCGCGCGCTGCCAGACACGGACGGACACTCAAATTCGGTTATCGCGCGCACGTCATCGTCCGTGAAACCGAAGCTGAGGCGCGCGCTTATGCCACGCGACTGCTGTCCAAGCTCGATGCGGAGACGGGCGACGCGATCCGGGCCAAATCGCTCGATTCGACCAGCGTCGGCGTCCTCCGCCAAGCCGAGCTCCGCGCCGGTGCCGGCAACGAAGGCTATGTCGAGGACAATCTGTGGACCGGCATCGGGCGGGCGCGTTCGGGCTGCGGCGCGGCAATCGTCGGCGACCCCGACCAGGTCCTCGCCAAGCTGCGTGCCTATCAGGCGGAAGGGATCGAGGCGTTCATCCTGTCCGGCTATCCACACGCCGCAGAAGCAGACCTTTTCAGCCGACATGTGCTGCCGAACCTCGACCACGGGCGCCTGATCATCTAATCATCGATGCATGAGATCTACGGTCGCGCTCGCCCTGCCCGCCTTGCTGCTGGGCGGCTGCGTCTCGACGGTCGCGTCGGTTGTGACGGCACCGGTCAGGGTCGCTGCCAAGGGCGTCGACTGGGCCACCACCAGCCAGTCCGAGGCAGACCGGAACCGCGGGCGCAAGCTGCGCAAGGCCGAGGACAAGGCGCGCAAGGCATGCCGCCGCGAAGTCGATGGCGATTATGCCCGTGAACAATGCGTGCGCGCGCGCCTGCGCGATTGGCAATATTAGTCGCTGCGAAGGGTTATTACTGCTCAGCCGTTAAATAATTATAGTCGATTTTTAAGACATATAAACTAAATGTTAACGTGCTGATGGTGTTTTGGCGCGCGGGGGCAACGGGACATTGCTCTCCTCGATGGGGACAGACATGCGAGACGAAGTGATTGCTCGGCCACAGGCCGAACCGCTGCCCGAAGTCCGCCAGGTGGATGAGGTCGTCGTTCCCTCATCGCTCGCCGGAATTGTAACAGCCACGCTGCCGATGGTTGCGCTTGCCGCGTGCGGGGACGGTGGTGGCGCCATTTCGGGTACGCCGGCACCAACGCCGACGCCGGTCGCCGTCGTGCCGCCAACGGACGCGCAGGCCAGCCGCTTTCTCTCGCAGTCGTCAATGGGGTCGACAAAGACCGAAATCGACAAGGTCGTGGCGCAAGGCTACGACGCATGGATCACGGCACAATTCGCGACACCGCGTGCAACGAGCCACTGGGACTGGCTGGTCGCGGCGGGGTATAATGTTGTGGCCAACCAGAGCAACCAGAACGGGTTTACCAACACGGTCTGGCGACAGGCCATCAGCGGCGAGGATCAGCTCCGCCAGCGGGTCACATCCGCGTTCTCGAACTTCATCGTCGTCGGCATCGATGGCATCATGGGCACAAGCTACCAGCAATTCGCTGCCGCCGCCTATCTGGACGTGCTCGCGGACAATGCGTTCGGCAACTTCCGCGACCTGATAGAGCGCATCTCGCTCAATCTGGCGATGGGTTACTACCTCACGTTCATCAACAACAAGAAGGCGAACCCCGCCACGGGCGCGCAGCCCGACGAGAATTACGCCCGCGAGCTGATGCAGCTCTTCACACTCGGCCTTTACAAGCTCAACGCCGATGGGACGTTGCAGCTGTCGGGGGGCAATCCGGTCGAGACCTACACCCAGGCCGACGTGACTGGCCTCGCCCGTGTGTTCACCGGCTTTGTTGCCGACGGCAACGACTCGACCACGCCAGACCGCGCGCGCCGACCGATGATCCAGAAAGCCACGGATCATGAGCTAGGCGCCAAGACCTTCCTCGGCGTGACCATCCCGGCCGGGACCGACGGCTTTGCCAGTCTCAAGATCGCACTCGACACGATCTTCGCGCACCAGAACCTGCCGCCCTTCGTGTCGAAGCAGCTGATCCAGCGCCTGGTCGTCAGCAATCCTTCGCCGGCCTACGTGGGCCGCGTCTCGGCGGTCTTCGCCAATAACGGGTCGGGCGTTCGCGGCGACTTGAAAGCGGTCATCCGCGCCATATTGCTCGACACCGAGGCGCGCTCCGATGCCAGCCTGACGAACGCCAACGCAGGCAAGTTACGCGAACCCGTCATTCGCCTCACGAACTGGGCACGCGCCTTCGGCGTGACGTCACCCTCCGACGCTTGGGCAATCGGCGATACGAACAGCCAGACCACACGCCTCGGGCAGACGATCGGCAAGTCGCCGTCGGTCTTCAACTTCTTCCGACCCGGCTATGCGCCGCCGAACACTTCAATCAACGCTGCCCAGCTCGTCGCGCCCGAATTCCAGGTGACGAACGAGCTGACCGTCGTCGCCTATGTCAACTACATGCAGTCGCTGATCCAGTCGGGCACCGGCGACGTCAAGGCCGACTATACCGCCATCCTGACCAAGGCCACGGACAGCGCCGCGTTGATCAGCGAGATCAACATTCTGCTCGCGTCCGGCAATTTGTCGAGCACGACCATCGCGACGATCAAGACCGCCGTCGATGCCATCGGAACCACGACGCCAGCACTGCTCGCAAACCGGGTTTACACCGCCATCCTCCTGACGATGGCTTCCACCGACTATATCGTCCAGAAATAGGAAAGCGGCTATGTATCATCAGGATCAATCGCGCCGCGCCTTTCTGAAGCGGTCGGCAGCGCTCGGAATTGCCGGCGCGGCAACGCCCTTTGTCGTCAACCTCGCCGCCATCGGCGAAGCGGCCGCTGCCGTGTCGACCGACTATAAGGCGCTGGTCTGCATTTTCTTCAATGGTGGCAATGACTATGCCAATACCATCGTCCCATATGACCAGACCAGTTACGACGCTTATGTGAAACTTCGGGCAGTGCTCGCCTATACCAAGGCCAGCCTCGATCCCGTCGCACTCAACCCCGTCACGCCCTTGCCCGGCGGTCGCCAGTTCGCCATGGGGCCCGGCCTCGCGCCGCTGCTGCCCTTATTCAACGCCGGCAAACTTGCCGTCGTGATGAATGTCGGAACGCTCGCGGCGCCGACAACCAAGGCGCAATATCTTGCGAAAAGCGTCGCGCTCCCGCCCAAGCTCTTCTCGCACAACGATCAGCAGTCCTATTGGCAGTCGAGCGGCGGCGAAGGCGCACCATCGGGCTGGGGCGGCCGCATCGGCGATCTCTTCCAGTCGAGTAATGGAACGGCCGCGACGCTGACCTGCATCAATTCAGCCGGCAATGCCGTTTATCTCTCCGGCAAGCAGGCCGTCCAATACTCGGTCGGCACCAACGGCCCCGTGGCGCTGGCGGGCAACACTTCGTTGTTCGGATCCGCGGCAGGCAGCACCGCGCTCAAGACGCTGATGGCCGCCACGCAGCCGACGCTCCTTGCCAACGAACATGCCATTGTGTCGAAACGGTCGCTCGACACGCAAGCGCAGGTCACGTCCAGCCTGGCCGCCGCGGCGCCGCTGGTCACGGCCTTTCCCAATACCGGTCTTGGCAATCAGCTCAAAATCATCGCCCGCCTGATTTCGGCAAGTGCGCAGCTCGGTACCAAGCGCCAGGTCTTCTTTGCCTCGATCGGCGGGTTCGATCTCCACGACTTTCTCGTGCCGCAACAGCCGCTGCTGCTCGCGCAGATCGCCGACGCCATGAAGGCGTTCTACGACGCGACGGTCGAGCTCGGCGTGTCGGACAAGGTGACGAGCTTCACAGCCTCCGATTTCGGCCGAACGCTCGTTGCCAATGACGACGGGTCGGACCATGGCTGGGGATCGATGCACATGGTGATGGGCGGCGCCGTCAAGGGCCAGAGGCTCTATGGGACGGCGCCCGTCATGGCCGATAACGGGCCCGACGACGTCGGCCAAGGGCGCCTGCTGCCCTCGACATCGGTCGATCAATATGCAGCGACCCTGGCGAGCTGGTTCGGCGTGTCCAACACCAACATGCCGACGGTTTTGCCGAACATCGGCAATTACAATGCCTCGACATGGAATCTGGGGTTCGTTTGAGGTGTAGGACACGCGTCACCAGCGAAGCTGGCGACGCGACGCGCGCGCCCGGATGGCTTTCGCAGAGCCGAGGGACCAACGGCACGGCCTAGCGGCGCCGAAGCTATTGCCACGGTGCGTCGCGGCAATGCCTCGCCGTCGACCGAAGCTGCGCCACGCTGGCAGCGCTCGCGCGAGATGGTGGGCGCGACAGGGATTGAACCTGTGACCCCTCCCGTGTGAAGGGAGTGCTCTACCGCTGAGCTACGCGCCCGATACCCGCTCTGCAGGACCGAGCGGCGCTGATAGCGCCGCCGGCCTGCGGGTCAATTGCTTTCATGAGTCGGATCAGTTCACCGAGTCCTTCAGGCCCTTGCCGGACTTGAACTTCGGCTGCGACGAAGCCTTGATCGCCATCGGCTCGCCGGTGCGCGGGTTGCGGCCGGTCGACGCCTTGCGCTTCGACACCGAAAACGTCCCGAACCCAACCAGGCGGACTTCGCCGCCCTTTTTCAGTGTCGCTGTGATCGTGTCGAAAACAGCTTCCACTGCCTTGACCGCATCACCCTTCGAAAGACCGGCAGTGTCCGCAACATGCCCGATCAATTCTTGCTTGTTCATGCCCTGTGAGCCCCTGTTATCTATCGGTGCACCCTACGGAATCAGGGCGCGAAGCGGCGACATAACGCCGAGTTGGCGCGCCGTGTCAAAGCAAAAACGCCCAAAAGCTCCCGATCGGGGCCGACATAAGGTCGGCCCTCATCGCTTCAGTGACGCACGGCCTCCTCGCTCAGGACCGCGGCGATCGGTGGCTGTGCTGCCAGTTCGTCCGCCTCGGTCCATTCGATCGCCTCGAGCGGCTCGACCAGCGCCAGGGCGAGGACCTCGTCAACATGCCGTACCGGAACGATCTTGAGGCCATCCCGGATGTTCGCCGGAATCTCGACCAGGTCCTTCTCGTTTTCCTGCGGAATGAGGACGGTCGTGATGCCGCCGCGCAGCGCGGCGAGCAGCTTTTCCTTGAGCCCCCCGATGGGGAGCACCCTGCCCCGCAACGTCACTTCGCCCGTCATCGCCACGTCGCGACGCACCCGGATGCCGCTCAGCGTCGAGACCATGGCCGTCACCATGCCAACGCCAGCCGACGGCCCGTCCTTCGGCACGGCGCCTTCGGGAAGGTGGATGTGGATGTCCTTGCGCGCGAACAGGCTCGGCTTGATACCATAGGAAGGCGCCCGCGCCTTCACATAGCTGAGCGCCGTCTGAATCGACTCGCCCATCACGTCGCCCAGCTTGCCGGTCGATCGCACCGCGCCCTTGCCTTGCACCGTTACAGCTTCGATCGTCAGCAATTCGCCGCCGACTTCGGTCCAGGCCAGGCCGGTGACGGCCCCGATCTGGTCCTCTTCCTCACCCAGCCCGTGGCGAAATTTCTGAACGCCCGCATACTCGTTGAGGTTGTCGGCGGTGATCGTGACGCCGGTGACCTTTTTCTCGAGGATCTGGCGAAGCACCTTCCGCGCAAGCCTGGCGATCTCGCGTTCGAGCGTACGCACGCCCGCTTCGCGCGTGTAGTTCTGGATCAGCGCACGCAGGCCTTCGTCGGTCAGGACGAATTCGGTTGGCTTCAGCCCATGCGCCTCGATCTGCTTTTCGATCAGGTGGCGCTTGGCAATCTCGACCTTCTCGTCCTCGGTATAGCCTTCCAGCCGGATGATCTCCATGCGGTCGAGCAGCGGCTGCGGCAGGTTCAGCGTATTGGCCGTCGTCACGAACATGACATCGGACAGGTCGACGTCGATTTCGAGATAATGGTCGTTGAACTTGCCGTTCTGTTCGGGGTCGAGCACCTCGAGCAGCGCGGATGCCGGATCGCCGCGAAAATCCTGACCCAGCTTGTCGATCTCGTCGAGCAGGAACAGCGGGTTCGACGTGCCGGCCTTCTTCAGGTTGGTGACGATCTTGCCGGGAAGCGAACCGATGTAGGTCCGCCGATGGCCGCGAATTTCGGCTTCGTCGCGCACGCCGCCCAGCGACTGGCGGATGAACTCGCGTCCCGTCGCCTTCGCGATGCTTTTGCCCAGCGATGTCTTGCCGACGCCGGGCGGGCCGACGAGGCACAGAATCGGCCCCTTGAGCTTGCCGGTGCGCGACTGCACCGCGAGATATTCGACGATCCGGTCCTTGACCTTGTCGAGCGCATAATGGTCGTCGTCGAGCACGGCCTGCGCCGCGACAAGATCCTTTTTCAGCTTCGACTTCTTGCCCCATGGCAGGCCAAGCAGCACGTCGAGATAGTTGCGCACGACCGTAGCCTCAGCAGACATCGGCGCCATCGTCTTGAGCTTCTTGAGCTCCGCCGTCGCCTTTGTGCGCGCTTCCTTCGAAAGCTTCAGGTTTGCAATCTTGTGCGTCAGCTCGGCGATCTCGTTGCCGTCGCCGTCCTCGCCGTCATTGCCCAGCTCGCGCTGGATCGCCTTCAGCTGTTCGTTGAGGTAATATTCGCGCTGCGTCTTTTCCATTTGCCGCTTCACGCGGCCACGGATCTTCTTTTCGACCTGCAGGACGCCGAGCTCGCCTTCCATGAAGGCATAGACCATCTCGAGGCGCTTGGCCGGGTCCGCCTCGGCCAGCAAGGCCTGCTTGTCCGCAACCTTGACCGAAATATTGGCCGCGACCGCATCGGCAAGCCTACCCGGTTCTTCGAAATCGGCGAGCTGGACGGCAGTCTCGGCCGGCAGCTTCTTGTTCAGCTTCGCATAATTGTCGAACTGGTCGACGACCGACCGCATCAACGCAGTGACTTCATCGCCTTCGGCGTCGAGATCGCCAACCTCGGCGATCGTTGCGGTCAAATGTCCATCGGCGCTGGACAGCTCGACGAGACGCGCCCGACGCTTGCCCTCGACCAGCACCCGCACGGTACCGTCGGGCAGCTTCAACAGCTGGACGACGCTCGCGACCACGCCAAGGTCGTAGAGATCGTCGCGCGCGGGATCGTCCTCGGACGGATCGAGCTGTGCGACGAGGAATATCTCCTTGTCGACAGCCATGGCCGCTTCAAGCGCTGAGACCGACTTGTCGCGGCCGACGAACAGGGGGACGATCATCTGCGGAAACACAACAATGTCACGCAGGGGGAGGACAGGGTAAATTTCGCTCATGTTCCTTTATATGGGCTTGTCTCGATTATGTGCAACGCGGCTTGCATCGTTTCGTCGCAAGGTGTATTACCTACACAGTACACATGGAGATGATGCGTGACCGCTTTCTGGCGAGCCGAGGCCGTCGATCTAACGACATTAGCAGTATTTTTCGTTGGAGCGGTCGGCTTTTTCGCGGCGGTCGTCATCACACGGCTGGGCACGGCCGGCCCGGGCAGCGCGGACAAGCGCAGCGGGCGCTCGATCGTCGGTGTCGTCGTGCAAGGGGTCGGGATGGCGTTGGCCGGCGGCCCGCCCCGGGTCGCCAGCGGCGCGTTCTGGCCACCGGCAGCGCCGTTGCAGACCCTTGCCGTGGCGCTGCTCATGGGCGGCTGCGTCGCGCTTTTCGTGTGGTCGGCTCGGACGATGGGCGACAACTGGGGCATTGTGGCACGTACGCGCAGCGATCACCAACTTGTGACAAGCGGCCCCTTTGCCTGGGTCCGAAATCCCATTTACGTCGCACTGGCGCTGTTCATGTTCGGCATGGCGGTCGCGACGGGCCGCGTCCCGGCGTTGCTAATTGCGCTGCCTGTTTTCGTCATTGGAACGCTCATCCGGACATCGGAGGAAGAGCGCATGCTCCGGGCGCATTTCGGCGTTGCCTATGATGCCTATGCCGCGCGGGTAAAGCGGTTCGTGCCCGGCGTGATTTAGCCTGCGCGTTCGCTGCGGGTCTTCAGGCCTTCGAGCCATTTCTGGTGCCAGTTGTACATACGGCTGGGAAATAACAGCTTTCCGGCTCGGGCGACGAGCCCGTGCTGGGTTTCCTCGGTGATCACCGTGCATCCACCGGCTGTCGGGACGATCAGCCAGGCGTGATAGGCGCGAATGCCCGTTGCCGTTGCCAGCCATGCGATCCGCTCGTCGGCGACCCATTCGCGGACCTGCGTGTCAAGGCCGACACCGAATGTGCGCCAGCGAAAGCGCTCGCCGTCGCTCAGGTCGCGGCCACCGCTCGCAACCTCCACCGCTGACGCATTGGCGTACCAATCCGGCCAGTCGGCTGCGCGGATCAGGTGCGACCATATAACCGACTTTGGCGCGGCAATATCGATGTGATTTTCGACATGCACCGGGCTTTCGCCCGGCGCATAGCCTACAGGCCAGCGAATGGCAGCTGCTACCACGAGCAGTTGCGGCCCTTGTTCTGCGCCTGCAGCCAGGTCATCAGCGGCTTGAAATAGGCGATCATCGACTTCCCGCTCATGTCGCGCGTGCCGGTAAACGCCTGTAGCGCGTCCGGCCAGGGTTTGGATGCGCCCATTTCAAGCATCGCGTGGAAGCGCTTGCCGACCTCCCTGTTGCCGTAGAACGAGCAGCGGTGAAGCGGTCCTTTCCATCCCGCCTGCCTGCACGCGGCCTCATAGAACTGGAACTGGAGCAGCCGCGCCAGGAAATAACGCGTGTAGGGTGTATTGCCGGGGATGTGATATTTCGCGCCGGGATCGAAATTCGTTTCGTCCCGTGGCGCGGGCGGGACAATCCCCTGGTACTGGCGTCGCAGGTCGGTCCAGGCCGCATTGTAATTGCCAGGCTTGATCGCCCCCGAGAAAACGCCCCAGCGCCATTTGTCGACCAGCAGGCCGAAGGGCAGGAACGCCACCTTGTCCATCGCCTGCCGCAGGAGCAGGCCGATGTCCTTGTCCGTGCTCGGCACCTTGGCGGCATCGAGCAGCCCGACCTGCACGAGATACTGCGGCGTGATCGACAGCGCGATGGTATCGCCAATCGCTTCGTGGAACCCGTCGTTCGCCCCGTTGAGGTACAGGTACGGCTGCTTGCTGTAGGCGCGCTGATAATAATTGTGGCCGAGTTCATGATGGATCGTGACGAAATCGTCCCCGTTCACCTTGATGCACATCTTGATGCGCACGTCTTCCTTGTTGTCGATGTCCCAGGCGCTGGCATGGCAGACGACTTCGCGGTCGCGCGGCTTGGTGAATTGCGAGCGTTCCCAAAAGGTCGGCGCCGGTTCGGCGAAGCCCAGCGACGAATAGAAATTGACGCCGGCCTTCACCATCCGGAGCGGGTCATATCCCTTGGCGACGAGAAGCTCGCCGGTATCGAAGCCCAGGTCGCCGGCCCCCTTGGGCGCGACGACGTCATAGATATTACCCCATTCCTGCGCCCACATGTTGCCGAGGAGATCCGCGCGGATCGGGCCCGTCTTGGCCTGAACCGCATCGCCGTATTTCTCGTTGAGCTTCGCGCGGGTGTAGCAATGCAGCTGGTCGTAGAGCGGCTTGACCTCCGCCCATAATTTGTCGGTGAGCGCGGCGAACTGGTCGGGCGTCATGTCATAGCCCGAGCGCCACATGGCGCCGACGTCGTTGTATCCCAGCTCCCGCGCGCCCTGGTTGGCGATCTCGACCAATCGGGCATAGTCGGACTTCATCGGTGCGCCGACATTGGTATGCCAGCTGATCCACATTTCTTTCAGCTCGTCGGGGTTGCGGTTGGTGCCCATCGCCGCCTCGATGTCTGAACCGTTGACGGGCTGCCCCTTGAGCGTGCCCTTGCCCTTGCCATAGGTCGAATTCAGCCGCGTCGCGATCGTGTTGAGCTCTGCCGCGGCACCTGGCGTCGACGGCGCCGGAAGGACAAGGCCGTTACGCAAGAGGTCGAGCTTGCGCCTGGTGTCGGCCGAAAGCCCCGTCACGCCGTTGAACCGCGCGGCGCCCTTGGCAAAGCGTACGCCCATCTCGGTGCCTTCCGCCCCGACGCGGGCGTTGAGGGCGTCGGTGTCGTCCGTGATATAGGTATTGTTGACCCAGGCGACCTGCCCGCCGAACACGCTGAATCAAAGCCCTCCTTCTCGGCCGCGGCAACGAAGGCGTCCGCCTCTGCCGCGTTCGGCGTAGCGGTGGCAGGTGCTTGTTGCGCAAGGGCAGGAGTCGCGATGGCCAGCGCCAGCGCGGAAACGAACATCGACTTCACTGATAATCCTCCGGAATTCGCTTATACGCGGAGCTTGGCCTCGCGCCGGGCGGGAATCAAGCGGTCAGGAAATCGGCGAGGGCCTGCCCCAGTTCCGGCTTGATGACGGCACTCATGTGACCGCCGGGGATGCGCACGACACGAGCAGACGGCAGGATATCGGCAAGCGCGTCGACCGAACCGTTGTCGTTGTCGTCTTCGCCCGACAGAACAAGCGTCGGCATTGCGATTCCGGCCAGCTCTTCGGCCGACGTATCGACAAAGGAGTCGAGCAGCAGCCGCAGCGCCACCGGATCACCCCGAGTCGTCTTGAGGAACGAATCAGCATTCCATTCGGGCGTGAATTTTTCGAACGAGCCGCGGTTGTCGAGGATATGCTTGAAGTGATCGGTTCGGGGCTGAGTGTTGGTCAGTCCCGAAAGGCCCATGCCCGACAGGACCAGACGCTCCGGCCGGGCACCACAGACGACCGCGCGCGCGGCCGTTCGGGCGCCCAGCGAATAACCGCCAAGGTCATAATCGATGAGGCCGAGATGGGCGATGAGGGACAGGCAATCGCGGGTCAGCACGTCGGTGGGATAGGCGTCGGGATCATGTGACCGGGCACTCGAACCATGGGCGCGCAGGTCGGGCAGCACAACTCTAAAGTCGTTACTTACCAGTAACTTAGCATGGCCGTACCGGATCCAGTTGGTCTCTGCATTCGAAAACAGGCCGTGTAGCAGCACGACAGTCCTGCCCGTCCCGCCCTCGCGCCAGGCAAGCTCGGCGCCATCGAAGCTGGCGAATCGGTGTGTGCTGAAATCGGGCGCGTCCATCGTCAGCCCATACAAAAAAGGCCCCGGCAATGCCGAGGCCTTTTCATTATCCCGTTTAGCTACGGCTGCCCAAGTTACCGTCTCCGCAGAGCCAGTCCCAGAAACCGCGCGCGGGGCGATTAACCTTACGCATTTTTGGTCCCCTAGTCTTGCAAGCGACAAGCGATTGCCAAACTTGGTTACTAAAAAGTTAAGAGGTTAGCAAGTTGTTAACCAGTCGCGCGCTGCCGATCAATGTCTTGGAGGCCGACAGTGTGGATAAAGTCGTCCAGCGATTGCGGTCTTCCTACGTAATAACCCTGCGCTTCGTCGCAGCCCAGCGCGACGAGCAGGGTCTGCGTGTCCGCCGACTCCACGCCCTCTGCGACGACCCGGCGGTTAAGGCCCTGTGCCATGCGGATGATCGAAGCGACGATGATCCGGTCGCCAGGCTTGGTGAGCAGCGACTTCACAAACGTCTGGTCGATTTTTACTTCGGTGGCGGGCACCCGCTGCAGCGACTCGAGCGTCGAGAAGCCCGTGCCGAAATCGTCGATCGACAGGCCCAGGCCGGCCTCGGTCAGCTGCCGCAGGTTTTCGGAGACGATCTCATCGTCGCCCGAAAGAAACACGGATTCGGTAATCTCGATCGTGAACATCGCCGGCGGCAATTTGAAGTTGCGAGTCAGGTCGATGACAAAGCGCGCGAAATCGGGGTTGCGCAGCACCGGAACCGAAACATTGAGCGCAAGCTTCAAGTCTTTCGACTTACGCAGGCGCACGGCATCGCTCATGGCCTGGCGAAAGACGAATTGCGTCAATCGTTCGATGCGATGATCGCGCTCGGCCACGGGTATGAATTCGGCAGGGCCAATGGCGCCGCGCTCGGGATGAGTCCAGCGCGCCAGGACTTCGGCGCCAACGATGCGATTCGTGCGGAGGTCCAGCTTGGGTTGGTAGGCCAGCCAGAACTGGCCCTCGGCCAGGCCGCGATCGATCTCGCTGCCGAGCGACAGGTTCCAGGCCGCGTCGGCTCCACGCGACGCATCGTAGATTTTCCAGCGCGCGCCCTGTCGCGAGGCTTCTTCGGCGCACAGCATCGCGCTGCCGATCCGGCTGGCCATGGTGCGCGTCCATTGGTCATCGACACCAAAGGTAATGGCGACGTCGATGCGCCGATTGCCGACCTTCACCGGCTGCGAGAACAGCGCGTGCAACCCGTCAAGATGTTCCGACATCAAGTCACGGTCGATAATCGGCGACAGCAGGTAATAGACGCCCTCATCGCCTTGATAGACGGTCGTGTCGGCGTCCCCGATTTTCAGCCTGCTGACGATCTCGCCCGTAATGAGCGGTTC